>DATHOJ010000045.1:0-154299 GCA_035485055.1 Bryobacteraceae bacterium | reverse complement strand
TATTTTGCTGGCGTTGTCCGCGAGCCGCGCGAGAAGCTCCGGATACAATTGAATGTCCTTGACTTCGTCGCGCGAGAGGCCGGCGATTCGGAAGAGATCTTCCGTGCGGCGCAGATATACGCTGAAAAACGCGTCGAAGATGGCCGCCACCAGGATCGATCCGCGCTGATGCGGCTCGGTAGTATTATCCAGCGCTTTCGAGTTCGGGGGCGTGCCGATGGCGCTGCGCAAAGGCCCGTGGAGTCCGATTCCGTCGCCGAACTGGCCCGCCAAGCCGATGATGGGATTGTCGCGTTTCTCTTGCGTTACTAGAGCAATTGTGCCGTCCTCGCCGGCCTTGACTTCCGCGTCCAACTTGGGCCGGAACAGCGTGCCGCCGGTGCTGCGGAGCGCGGCTACCACCGCGTCTTTCATGCTGAAGTGCTGGAACAGAGCAACGATGTCGGCGAAGGCTTCGTGGAATGCCGCGACGTCCTGGTTGGTCGCTTCCATATAGTAGGGCCGGATCCGGTCGACGATGGCGTGGGTGGTTTCGTGCGCGACGATATCGTGCGAGAGACAGGTGAAGATGGTCTGGCCGGGCATGTTGTTGCCGGGGTCGGTTTCGGAGACGGTGAAATAGCCGAACAAGATGGCGTGAAGTTCCGGGTCGTAGTATGCATTCGCTTCCTGGATACCGTGGGGCAGCAGCGCCAGTTTTCCATGGAGAGGCGAATCCGGAGGGCCGGAGCGGCGCCAATGAATGTCGCGGCCCAAGGCGAACTTAAATCGCTTAATGGTTTCGCTGACTACCGCGTATACCATCTGCTGATGAAAGCGGGGATCGGATTCGCTGGGATCGAGTCCATTGGTGCCGAGAATCCGCGGGTCGTTCAGATCGACCGGCTCGTAATAACATTTATTGGCGGCGTCATAATCGACGACGGCTACATAATTTCCCACAGGGCCCGGCTGTAAAGAATCTTCAAATGGCACCTGGAGTGTCATGTAATTGCCATAATTCCTGCCGCTACTCGGATCGAATGCGAACGCGCGCAGGGTGCGAAAGAAGGGTCGCGGAATCGGCTTTCGGAAGGTTTTCGGGGGATTGGGGGGCGTCGCTACCGGGGCGACCTGCGGGGACACCACGGTACGGGCGCTTCGGGGACGGACGGAACGTTTGCTCATACTAATTTCATTTGTTGTGAGATTGACCGGGATTTCGTTTCAGATCCGGAACAGTATATAACGAATTTTCCGAATGTTCGCAATATCGAACGAAAGCCGCAACAAAAGCCAAATTATTCTTGACGGTGCGGCGTGCCGGGCTTAACATCATCCAGAGGCCCGCCACTCAGGACCCCTTACGCCATGCGGGATATTACCGAGAATCCAAAAAAGGCGCAACCATGAATCCAGCTTCCCCTTCTCAAAAAATCAGCAGTAACCTGACGCGGAGCACGGACACGCAGGCGAATGTTGTTCCTTCGCCGGCAGCGCTGCTGCCGCCGGTCGATTGGGCGGCCATGGGCCAAGTCGCGCCGGCCCGGCTTCCGATCGGCGCGCGACGGCCGGACGATCCGCTGCCGGAAGCCGATATCGTGGTCCTGACATGGACCAGCGCGGAGTGGTTCGCCTTGGGCCACGTCTTTTTGGGCAGCGACGCGGTGGGGGATATCACGGACCAGGCATGGAAAGCGGCCTGGCTGCCGTATAGCCGCGGCTCCCACGACTATACGGCGGACCCGGGGTCGGGCAAGCTGTGGGGATTGTTCCAACTGGTGCGGATCACGGACCAGTCCGGCCGGCCTTGGCGCGTGCTGTTGTTCAAGTCCAACGCGCATTTGGCACACCCGCCGTGGATCGAGGGTCTGACGGCGATGCTGCGGTGCATTTTAGAAGACACCAAGCCGGATCGCATTTTCACCATCGGAACCGCGGGAGGGTCGCGATTGGGGCAGAGGCTGGGCGATTCGGTGCTGACCAATTCCGCGATGCTCAGCTTGCAGAGACCGCAGAATACCGGGGATCTCGATAACGGCAATCAGTATCGCTGCCCGACATGGTTTCCGGCCACAGCGCTGCTCAGCGACGTGGAGCGCACTCTGCTGTACCCGATGAACCGGATCGTGACGGATGAATCCTTGAACGGCATCTTCGCGCAGTTGCAAGCGAAACATCCGGACGATCTGGAACTGACCGTGGCTGATTTGGTGAACGATTCGATTCTTCCGGTGTCGCTGGGCGCGCCGAAGGTCTGGCCTTTGAAAGACACGCCTTTGCTGACGACCGACTTTTACTACATCGCGGGCGGCGACAGCGCAGATGCCTACGCGTTTCTGGAAATGGATGACGCGATTATCGGGCGCGAGGCCAATCGGCTGGGCGTGCGGTTCGCGTGCCTGCGGAATATTTCCGATCCGGTGGTCCCCAAGAGAACGAAAGCGGGTAAACCGATTTCGGACGCGATTCGCGCGGATTGGTCGGGTTTAATTTACAACGCCTTCGGAACGCAAACCAGTTACAACGGCGCGCTGGCGACCTGGGCCACCATCGCGGGCGAGGGTTTGGGCGTTTACAATCCGCCCCGCGAGGTTAAGGATCCGGAGCAGGACGACCCTCTGGAAGTGAAACTTGCGTTCGAGGTTCGCTCCTGCGGGACCTGTTCGTTTTTCTGGCCGGAGAAAAAACAACAGCAGCCGTATGGACCCTATACGGCTTTCGATTTCGACGTGAATGTGCCGTATCCGGCCGTCGCGGGCTCCGGAGCGGGTCCTTCGCGTTGGGTTACAGGCCGCACGCGGCCTCCGTCGTTTCCGAACGGCGAGGTGATCGATGGATGCCGCAAAGCTCCGATCATGACGATTGGCATCAATCCGAATCTCACCGCGTTTCTTCCGGGGCAGACGGGGGCGGCTTGGTGCTACCCCAATTTTTCGTCGGACAACGATACGAACGCCTGGGCGAAATACGCGTGGTATTACCGCTACCGGTCTGTTTATCAGGAGCGGTTCACGCTGGATTTCGTGAAGAAGTTCATTTTGCCGGAGGGGCAAGTAATCGCCGAGCGCAGCGGCAATGTGGTTTCAGCGGATCGTCCCGACGATAATTCCATCTGGACGGTCACGGTTCGTTTTGACGGCGATTCGGAAGATTCGACGCTCTCGCTCCCGGGCAAGACCGGCGATGCTCCGTACGTTTTGCTGTTCGATATTTATCCACCCAATAATGCGTTTGCCAAGGGCGATGTCATCGCCGGCCGCATTTCGGTTCCTCAAGGTATTCAGGCTGAGGTCCTACAACAAGAACAGGGTTACTACATGCAGTTCGTGCCGGTGCTTCAGCAATTCGAGGAGGTGGTGCGCAGGGATCACCATCCCACGGCGGCGGTGCGAATCGGCGAGGACGTGTGCCAGTTGGACATGGTCGCGTGCGCTTCGCCGCATTGGAAAGCCGGTTTTCTGGGCGGTTCGAACGACACCATCACCACCATCGTGGACAACTGCGTCACGAAAAACGCCTGGGCCATGAAACAGATGGTGCAGACGCGGCCGGCGATCCTTTATATCGTCAGCCAGCAGAGCTGGAATATGTTCCGGGGCGCATTCGGAGCGCATGTTCATCGCGACCCGCCTCTTTCCCAGCTACCAGTCGATAACGATTTTACGCTGCTCAAAGAAACGACCGATCCGGAGCATCCGGCAACCATCGAATTCGACGTGACGATCGATGGCGAGCGCTATAACTTGAAGACTCGCCTGGTGATCACGCCGCATTTCTCTTACAACATCAACTTCCAGCCGCAGTATCGCGTCAGCCCGGCCGATTGGAAGACGCTTCAGGAGAAGGAAGGGACTTGCCTGGCGGCGATGACCGTCGCCCATGGCTTTACGCTGGTTCCCGCTGATCCGAAGTATCCGGACAATTACATGGTGATCCACCTTCCGGCCGATCCGCCGAGTGCGGCTGCGGCCCGGGCATGGTTGCAGCAGCAGTTTCCCGCGGCCTCAAAGATTCTGGAGACCGGGTATTACGATCCGCATCCGATGATGGCTTCGGTGCTCCAGCAAATGTATTCGCGCGGGGAACTCTCGTGGCACGACAAAGGCGACGGGACGGGCTACCTGGCTCGGAATGAAGGATCGTGCCGGTTTTGCGTCAATCGCCACTGGCAGTTTCCGAACGAGTGCCGTTACGGCAAGACCGTGGAGGCGCAGCCGCCGGTCGGGTACCTCGAAAAAGTCGCCGCACAGATCGTCGCTACCGGCAAGACGCAAGAAGCGGCGAAGACAGTCGCGCAAAGTGTAGGAGCGGCCCAGCAGCAGGCGCCCACGCATCCGGCCGCACCTGAAAAAGAGGCCTCGCAAATTGCGACGACCGGCGAGCCGCCGGCCAAACCGCCAGATCCGGCTCAATAGAGGAGACCAATGACACCTCCCAATTATTCTCCGCCGCCTCCGAATGCGGTTCGCGTATGGCGAGGATATCGGCTACCGGCGCTTCCAGTGGATCAGTTTTATTCGAAACTGGGAACGGTCTTTGTGCCGGCCACGGTCTTAATGCAGGTGGATGCGGGACTTTGTTCCTACACGCCGACGGTCCCGGGGGGTTTAAGCGGCAAACCGGACACGGTGCCGGACGAGACGGCGATTCTCTTCTGGGAGTCGCAGGAAACCTATTGGAACGGTTTTACGAAGCTCGCAGTGCGCACGTACACACTGACGCACGGCGGAGTTTATCTGACCGCTAACAATCAGAGCCGCGCGGATCTGCCGGTGCTATTCGCGGGGTCGTTGACGGCGGACCAGCCGGTATTTCTTTTCGATAAACCAGCGGACTGGATGCATGGCGCGATCAACCATTTGGTAGCGGCGCGTCCCGCGAACATCGACCCGGCGGCGTTTCAGGTCGCGATGGCCGGGGCGCTGGGCAAAATCCAGAAGGAGATTTCACTCGATGGCGCAATTGCGTGTACGGGCAACGATTACATCGTCTATTGGGAACTGAGGTCCGCGGCGCCGGGCACGCCGAGTCCGCCGAGCGGGATTCCCGCCTTGCAGGCGATATTGTCGGGCTGGAGCGAAGTCTTCGCACCCGCGCCAACGTTTGTGCCCATCGGTTTGTGGGACGAATGGGCCGGAATGGATGTAAGAGCCGGCAGCAGCTTCAATATGCAATTTAAGCGTGAGTCGGAGAAATGAAAACGGCGAGATCGTATCCTGTCGCGCCCGATTCTGTTTACGTATGGCGCGGATACATGTCGCCGGCCAAGACTTACGCTGACTTCGTGGAGTTTCTCGGCCAAGTATTCGTCCCGGCCTGCGCGCTGCTTCAGCCATCGGTGGGCTTGCGCGCGTACCTGCCGACCATGGTTCCCCAATCTGGCAAACCCGCGGCGGTTCCAGATCAAACCGCGTTGATGTTCTGGGCGACTCCGGAAGCTCACGATCTGGCCGAGAAGGCTATCGCCGTCCGAATTTACCAGAACTTGCACGGTGACGCGTATGATATGACGCGCAGCAAACTGCCCGAGGTGCCCGTTGCGTTGTCCGCCGCTTCGGGATCGCTTCAGGCGGAGCAGCCTTATTATTTACTGGATCAACCGGTCGACTGGATGTTCGGCAAGGTTTTCCATCTGGTAGGGTCGCGGCGCGCCGATCTTACTCCGGCGGCTTTCCTAGCCGCGGCATTCGGATGGGCTTCTTCGTTTCGCGACGCGCCACCGGCCGACGTGGATGCGGCTCTGATCTGCTGCGGTAACGACTACGCGGTCGCGTGGGTGCACGGCACGCGCAAGCTTGCTTCCGCGCTGGACGGACTCGCAGCGCTGACCGTACCCGTGCTTCAGGCTGCTCCTATCTCGAAAACCCTGCCGGCAGGTTTGTGGGGCGGGTGGCCGGGTCTCGATCTTACCAAGCATACTTGCCTGAACCTACAATTCCCGCGGCCGGCGCGCACCCGCACCACGCCTCGAAAGCCGGGAGCAAAATGACGGCGATCCAGCACTTTGAAGTTCCACACCTGGCCCTGTGGAAATCGTGTGTCGCGGAGGTGTTGGCGAAAGACGCCGGGCAAAGCCGTTCCAATGGGAGCGGCATCGATCTGGACCATCCGCTGATGCGAGCGACGGACCGCTATTGCCAGGCGATGCTCGAAAACGCTCCTCTGGCCAAGCCAGCCGCGGATAGCAACGACGAGGCGGCCGTGCTTGCTTTTCTTTCGTATCTGCATCACAAGCGCGCCCATGCGCGCATCGGTAAGGATAAGGCGCTCGAAGCGGAGATTGAGGCGCAAACACTGGAGTTTAAATTCGGCAATCCCCTGTGGCAGCAGATGTACGTGCAGTATTTCAAATATTACTGGCAGTATCCGTTCCATAAAGGAGCCCAACCGCAATACCGTTCCTGGCAGACCGGCCCCGGGAACGGCGATCTTCAGTACGGAGTGATTCAGTGGAAGTTGCCGGCGAAAACGCGCGTGGCGATTGTCGGCGACATCGGCACGGGGACCTGCGAGGCTGCGGCTGTGCTGATCTCCGCGTTGAAATTCCGGCCTGACGCGATCCTGCACCTGGGTGACGTCTATTTCTCCGGGACGCCGTTTGAGACCAGCCATCGGCTGATGGGGATGCTACGCGACGTTTTGAAGAGCGAGCGAGCTCGCGTGCCATTTTTTACGGTCCCTGGGAATCACGAATATTTCACCGGAGGCGTGTCGATGCTGCGCGCGCTCGACTCCGGAAAACTCGTGGTCGAGCCCACCCAGCAGCAGCAGGCCAGCTATTTCTGTTTGCGCACCGCCGATGGAGGATGGCAGTTCCTGGGGCTCGACACCGGATACTACGGTCACTATATGAATGTTGCCGGAGCGGCTCAGCAGGCAACGCTCGATCGCCTGCATATCGGCAAGGTGGAAACGGCAACCGCCGCGGATCCACATTGGCCTACAACCCACAACCCGTATTTTTCGCCTCCCCAAAACACTACCGTGAACGTCGACCAGGTGACGGTGCGTCCAGACGAAGCGGTCTGGCATCAGGACAAACTTGCGAATTTCGCTGGGCGATCGATCCTTTTATCTCACCATCAGCTTTATTCCGCTCTCGATGTCTGTGGGATCGCCCAGAAGGATGCCTCGGACTTCAATCGAATCTGGATCAACACCGGACTCTGGCGTCAGTTCGGACCCACCTTCGGGGATCATGTGGCGGCGTGGATTTGGGGACACGAGCACAACCTCGAAATTTTTGAAGATAATTATCGACCGGCCGATTGGCCCAACACTCCCGAGGCGACTCAGATTTTCAAGACGCTGCCCAAAGGAAGGTGCGCCGGGCACAGCGCGATCCCTGTGCAGGAGAGCGAAGCGCCGTACGCACAAAAATATCCGGTCAATCTGAAGCAGCCGGATCTGAAGCTCGGGCTAACCGAAGGTTGGTACAACCATGGATTCCAGATCATGGAAATTCAAGGCGCCGGTCAGCCTGCCCGCCTGAGCTATTTTCAGGTTGCCGGAGCCGATCCGACTCCGTTACCCCTTTTTGTAGAGCAAGTCGTCTGAACATGAAAGGAGCAATATGAGCACCATCTACTCGATCAAGCCGGACCCCGCAAAGGGCGGAGTCACATTAGACCAGGTCTGGACCGGCGGAGCGCTTGCTTCCGGCTATTCCAATTTCGTCCCCGTCAATAATGCTCTTTTCGCCTACAACAAGTCGACGGATAAGACGGACGTCTACACACTCTCCTCGGGAGCCCCATGGATTGCGCCCTCCGGCGCGCATCCGGACCTTTCGGGCGGGCCTTGGGACAATCTCAGCACGTTCGTCCTCGGCAATCAGCGCTATCTACTGACCTACCGCCGCGACAACGGCACCTTCGGTTTTTATAGCGTGAACGCCGATCTTTCGGTTTCGCCTCCGTACCTGTTTGTGTTGCCGCGGAACACGCCGTCGAAGGGATTCACCGAAGTCGCCCCATTCTCGTCGATCGGCCAGCAATTTGTTCTCGGATACGATCATGACACCGGCCACGTCGCAAATTTCAGCGTCGCGGTAATCTCTTCTTCCGCTGGAGGCGTACCGCCCCTTCTGGCGCTGAACATCTGGGACCACCATTGGGCCAAGAACTGGACGTGCTTCGCTTTCTTCCAGCTTGGTGGCGCCAACTTTTTTTTCAAGATCAACCGCGTGGAAGGCAAAGTTAATAACGTCAACATCGACCATATTCAGGACAACCCCGCGATGGGAACGGTTGAAATCGGCACCTACCTCCAGGAAAAATTGCCGGACGCGCTCTCGATTAGCATCGTCGCGCCGGTTCCGTGGGACGATGGAGAGCCCTACCTGCTGACCTATATTGCGTCCAGCGGAGCCACCGTGGTGTACCGCATTCACGCCGATTGCCAGGGCTGGACCAGCCTCAACGCCTCCACCACTATCAAAGGGGCGACGCAGGCCGTTCCTTATCGCATTGGCAACGCAACCTACGTGCTGTTCTATCAATAAGGATCTTTATGACTCCAACACCCGTGAAACACGATCTTCCGTGGATCAGGCAAGCTCTTCAGCATGCCATCGAGCTGGAATATTCGACGCTGCCGATTTACCTTTCGGCGATGTTCTCGCTGGAGGTGCAAAACTACACCGCCTACAACGCCGTCCGCAGCGTGGCGATGGAGGAGATGGTCCACATGGCCATCGCCGCAAATTTACTGGCGGCGCTCGGCACTTCGCCGCAAATCAAAAATATTCAAATCGCGTTTCCTGTCCAGGGGCTCCCGGGCGGCGCCGAGCCCGATCTCCACGTGGGCCTGGCCCGATTTTCGCCAGAGCAGCTCAAGAACTTTCTGCGCATCGAAATGCCGGATTTCCTGCTCCAGCAGCAGGACAAGCCGGAAACCTATCCCACCATCGCGGTCTTCTATAGGGATATTCGCCGGGCGATTCACGACAACGCGGACGCGGTTCGGGCCGCGGTTGAAGCGGCGGCGAAGGCGGGCAGCCCGCCGAATCAGGTGGGCGACGACATCGGTTTCAACACCGTTCACTGCGAGGCGGGCATCGATCCCCTGCCGCAATTCGACGCCGCGATCGATGAGATTCTCGATCAAGGTGAAGGTTCGTCCACAGCGAGCCTGCTGACCTGCAAGGACTACGAATCCGAGGAATCGCATTACGCCAGATTCGCCGAACTGTACTATCGCGCCACGTACGAGGAACCAAAGCCGCCGATCAAGCTCACTCCCGACACGGAAGCGCAATTTTTCAAAGGCCGGCCCATCGGATGGCCGGTGGTCGTGAACACGCTGGCCGTGCCTTCGGACGGTTACACCAAGATTCTGGCTCTCGATCCGAAAGGCTCCGAGGTTGCGGCGGACTTGAACGCCTTCGATACCGGTTTCAGCGGGATTCTGACGGCGCTGGACGCCTGTTGGAACGGGCCGGCGGCAGCGTCGTGGAAGACGCTCGGCGGCGCGGTTCATGGAATGGTGGATCTGCGGGTTCTCTCCTGTTTCAATATTTTGCGTCACCAGGTGCCGGCCGATATCGTCGCCAAGCTTCCGGTCCTCTATCCCAGCGAAATCGAGCGGCTCCGAACCTACACCGACCTCTCGAAGCCGGTGCTTTACGGACCGAGATTTATCAACACCAACAAATGAACTTTTTGGCGCCGGATATCGTATTCTAAGGCGGAGAAATCCGACATGATGACGTTCCTGGTATGGTGCCTGTTGTTGGTAGTGTGCTGGCCGCTGGCGATCGCGGCTTTGATCCTGTATCCGATCGTATGGCTGCTGTTGCTGCCCTTCCGCATCGTCGGAATCGCCGTGGAGGGAGCACTCGCCCTGGTGTGGTCGATCGTGATGCTCCCGTTTTCGCTGGTTCGAAGATTGGGCCGCGTTTAGCTCGCGGTCTGAGTCATCTCTTCCACCACTCGTCCATCGAAGAGATGAATGCTGCGATCGGCGCAGCGGGCGTAGCGGGGATCGTGCGTCACCATGCAGATGGTCGCTCCGCCTCGATGCAGTTCGCGGAGTAAGTCCATTACCGCTTCTCCGTTCGCGGAATCCAGGTTTCCGGTGGGCTCGTCCGCCAACAGGATCGCGGGATCTCCGCCGAGCGCACGCGCCACCGCGACCCTCTGCTGCTGGCCGCCCGATAGCTGGGAAGGATAGTGCTTCACCCGGTGCCCCATCCCGACCCGTTCGAGGGCCGCATGGACCTTCTGTTTCCGCTCCGATCCAGGCATGCCCCGATAGGTAAGCGGCAGCTCGACATTTTCGTAGACTGTGAGATCGCCGATCAGGTTGAAGGCCTGGAAGATGAATCCGATTTCGCGATTACGGATGCGCGCGCGCTCGCTCAGCTTGAGTCCCGCGACGGATTTTCCGTTCAGCGTGTACGATCCGCCGCTCGGGGAATCGAGCAGCCCCAGAATCGCCAACAGTGTCGATTTGCCGCAGCCGGAGGGCCCGGAAATGGAAATGTACTCGCCCTGCCGGATATCGAGGTGGATACCCTGGAGCGCGTGGGTCTCCATGTCGTCTGTCACGAACATTTTCGAGACGTCATCAAGGTGGATCATCTGCCGGCGTTCTGGTTCATTCATAAAATTACCTCGCTGCTAAGATTTCTTCGAAAAATTTGGTTGCGCGCGGGTCTTTCGACCGTCCTAGCCAGCGCACCGCTTCCTGGCGCATCTGCGCGGAAACCTGCGGGCGGCGGGCCAGGTCGATCAGCGCCGGAGCGCCGTCCTGATGACGCGCGATCGCCGAAAGAGCGCTGTTGGCGAGCTGCCATTCGAGGCCCTTCTTATTCGTATCCGCCGGCGGAATAAACGAGGCGAGCAGCAACGCGCTCTGCGACCCATCGACTCCCGTCAGCCAGTACAACGGCAGATCGCCCGCGTCGAACGTGCAATCCGTGGCGTAAGTTCGGATTTTCTCCACTTGGCCTGCCGCCACCCGGTAGAGCACCACGAACTCCTTCGCACCTTCCAGGCTCACCGTGCCGCACATAGACCGTTCGCCCGAAACCTGCGTCACCTGATACCCGATCCACGCCGGCTCCACTTGCGAGGAAACGATCGTGCGGAACGAAGCATCCAGCGTCCCGTTCACGGCGCGGGTCTGCAGTTTGGCATTCTCGGTCTTTGGCTGCGCGTACATCGCGACCGCGAATGCCGCCAGCAGCAGGATCCGCGTCACTTAAGGATCTCCATCAGAAAGTCGGTGGCTTCCTTCGATCGCATCTCGCTGAGCATGCGGACCGCGGTCTTCTTCAATTCCGGATCGCTTTCCTTGCGGGCGCATTCGATGATCTGTTTGGCCGCCTGCTGATTGCGCAAGGAGCTGAGAATCTCGGTCTTGATGTCGCGGTCGGATTCAGTTCCATAAATCGCAACCAGGCTCGCCGTGGTCTGCTCGTCGCGAATATTTCCAAGCTGCCGGATCGCTTCGCGGCGCAGCTCCACGTTCTGCTCGCTTTTGGCGATCTTCGTCAGATCGTCGACATCGCGTGACATTTCAAAGCTCCGCAACACCGCGCGCTTCACGTTCACATCGCCGACCGAGGAGTACACTTGCGCGAGCAATTGCCGGCTTTCGGGCGACCGGTACGTTCCCAGATACTGCACCGCCGTCAATTGCAAATCCGGATTCGATCCGCCCTTGGCATAACGGCCCACGATATCGTGTGCTTTGTCCGACCGGCTCTGCGCCAGCACAAACAGCGCGCGCTCCTTCAAGCGGGGCGACATTTTCGGGTTGCTCAGCAGCCCTTCGAGCAGAGGCACCGCGCGATCCGCGTCCGAATTAATCAGCGCGTTGATTGCATAGAGCTTCAGGTCCTCGTCCGCCTGATTTTCAGGCGAAATAGGCTGGCCTTTACCCTGCTGAACCTCGGCTTGCAGCGCTTTGGCGTCGTTCAGCCAACTGCTCTGCGGAAACTTGCTCGACAACTCGGCCAGCGCAGCCAGTGCTTCGTCCCGCTTACCCAGCTTGTTCAGCGCGTAGGCTTTCCAATAATAGGCACCGTCAGCTCGCGTGGATGGGTTTTTGGCGTTGATTACGCGGTCGAAGACCTCGACCGCTTTTTCATAATTGTGATTGTCGAGTGCCGATTTTCCCGATTCGTAGGAACCGTTATCGAAGTAAAAAGTTTTGGGAGACCGCCCAGGCATCGGCGGCATCGGGGCGATGGGAGCCTTGGGCGTGATGTCCTGCGCCATCAGCATCTTCATCCGCGCCGTGTCAATTTTGGCAAGGACCGTAGCGTCGATATTCGACCAGACGCCGTTCTCCACCGCCCGCACGGCGTCGTCGGCGAAAACGCTCCATCCCCCGACATCCAGGGTGCTGTCTCGCAACGCCCCTATCCTGTCGCGCATGTCCTGATCCAGCGCCTGAGGGCTGACGTACCATGCCTGCGGCGCCCCCGGAGGTTGCGGCGCGGCCGGCGCTGGCGGTGCGACCGCTTCCTGCTGGCCCCAGGCCGTCGAAATGGCACATACCGCCATGATGGTAATTACTTGAGTTCTACGAAATGGTTTCATGCTTTGTTCCCTTTTTTCCCGTTACAAACTTGTTGAATTTCCCGCGGACTGCTCCACCTGCGATCCGAAAATTTTCACTTTGAAAAGAATCCCCCGATCCTCAATCTGCTTGCGCAGCTCTTCCAGTTGCCTGGCCGACACCTCCGAAGGACTGTGCGCGATCTCCAGCAGCACCCTCTCCAGCTCTTCAAGCAGCGCCGCCGCCGCCACATCTCCGTTGGTCGCCGCGGTCTGCCGATAAAGCCGGTTCGATTCGAGCAGGTCCTCTGCCGTCTTCTGCTCATACGAAATGTCGAGGCGTCCCCCCGCCGGCGCACCCGCATTGGCAAGTTCCACCAGCACCATCTCGCTGCGCTCCAGGTGATCCCCCACGGCCACCAGAAGCAGCCGTTCTCGAACGCCGCCATCCACCGCAGCCATCTGCCGGGGAGCGGGTTTCTGCCACGCGCGCCCCGCCAGAAACGCTCCGACGAGCAGCACCGCCATCGCCGCCGCGGCCAGAGCCTGACGCCAACCGAAGGACCACCAGCGCCGCCGCTTTTCGATGCGCCCCTCGATTGCCGCCCACACCCGATTCTCATAATCCGGAGCGCGCTCCGGCACCGGAAAGCTGTCCACCGAATTGAGCACACGCTGCAACGCCTGATAGGACGCCCTGCACGGCTCGCAATCGTGGATGTGATCTTCTATACCGGCGGCTCCTTGATTTGAGTCGCCATAGTAGTAAAGAACAAATTGTTCTTCTGTTGGATGGTTCATGAAACACCTGCTGAATTAACCAAAGGTTCCAATGCGCGGCGCAATTTCTGAACCGCGCGGAAAATACTGTGCTTCGTCGCGTTGCCCGATAACCCCAGCGACGTCCCGATTTCTTCGATCGATTGCCCCTCGAAATGCCGCAGCACGAACGCCGTGCGCTCCTGCTGGCTCAATGTGTCGAGCGTCGACGCCACCGTCCTCTGCACTTCGTCGCCAAACAGCAGCCGGTCCGGCCCGGGAGCCTCGCTCGCCACCGAATGAATCGCGTTCGTTGCGTCTTCGCCCGGCGCCGGCGATTCGTCGAACGCCGCCTGCGGATGCCTCTTCTTAGACCGGACCAAGTCGAGCGAGTAATTCGACGCGATCCGGTACAACCAAGTCCCGAAACTCGCCCGCGCTTCGTACCGGTGAAGTTGCCGGTAGGCGCGCAGGAAAGTCTCCTGCACCACGTCTTCTGCGTCCTGTTCGTTGCCCGTCATACGATATGCCAGTCGGAAGACACTCCGGCTGTGGCGATCCACCAGCGCGCGGTAGGCGTCCCCGTCCCCGGCCTTTACCCTGGCGACGGCGACGCTGTCCGAGTCTTCCATTCACCCTTTAGACTGCAATACCTTGCAGCGGTTAGCCAGCAAAAAACACGCCCAAATTAGCGGCGTTCAATATTGATCAGGAATGGATTCGTTTACCTGCTACAATCAACAGTCTTTGTTACTTGAAAAAATAGCCCCGATGCAGAGAGCGCGATTGCCTCTGCCGGTCCTATCAGCTCGCGATTCTCGGCGGCTTCCCTTCCGGTCTCGCCTTCTCCCAGTCTACGGAAGGATTCTCATTGAATATCGTCAACTTGCGCTCCGCCCCGGCGGCCGTGCCGAGCGGAATGCGCGTGCACCTGGTGAACCCCAGCGACATCTCGTTTGGAACCGCTGTCATCACACCTCGATGGCTGTACGTCCTGGCCTCGGCGACCCCCGCGGCGTTCGGCGACGCAGTCATTTGCGATGAAACGCTGGAGCTGCTGAACCCCCTGAACCTCACCGCGGGCGACGTGGTGGGAATCGGTATCCACACCGGAAACGCTCTGCGCGGCTACGAAGTGGGCAAACTCGCCCGCGAACGTGGCGCGTGGGTCATTTTCGGAGGCATCCACGCTACCCTCTTCCCCGAAGAGGCGATCGAGCTCGGGGGCGCTCACGCGGTGGTCAAAGGCGATGGCGACGTTATCTGGTCCGAGGCTCTGAACGATTGCGTCCTCGGAAAGCCCCGCAAATTCTACGACGGTGGGCGCATCGAGCCCGATCAGTTCCTCCCTGCCCGCTGGGACCTGATGCCTCCCGACAGTTACATGTGGGCCTCCGTTCAGACCATTCGCGGATGCGCCAAGCACTGCTCGTTCTGCTCCGTATGGCGGACCGACGGCCAGCGTCCGCGCCAGCGCGCCTCCGATGGAGTCATCCAAGAAATTGTCGAGCTTCGCCGCAAAGGGTTTCGATTCATCGCCTTGGCCGACGATAATTTTTATCCCGTCACCATCACCGATCTGCGCCTCGCCCGCCAGCAGGGCAACACCGAACGCATCGCCGAGCTTGAATCGATTCGGGCTGAGCGATTCGTGCTGATGTCGCGCCTGGCAGAGCTTCCGAAGGATATGGTCTTCTACACCCAGATCACTATGGAGGCCGCCGAGGACGTCGAATTCCTCAAAGCCATGAATAAAGCTCGCATCCGTGGCGCGCTAGTCGGCGTCGAAGCTGTTACCGCCGAGGGCCTGAAGTCGGTTTTCAAAGACTTCAATTACTCCGGCGACGGCCTGGTCAAGCAGCTCCAGACCTTCCGCGAACACGGCGTTCACGTGCTTGGCTCGTTCATCTTCGGCCTGCCCACCGATAAACCGGACACCTTCGCCGCCACCGCCGCGCTTGCCAAAAAAGCCGGCGTGACTTTCGCACAGTTCGTCATGATGACCCCTTTCCCTGGCACCGTCGACTTTATCCGCTGGGAGAAAGCGCAGGAAGCCGACCCGGAGATGGTCGGCGGCGTTCCCCTAACGCGCTACTGGCTGATTCCCGCCTCCGACCGGCCGAAAATGTTCACTCCGCATCCTTTAATGAGCGCCGACGAGATCCGCGAACGAACCCAAGGCGTGTGGGACCGCTTCTACAGCCTCAGCTCCATCTGGACGCGTTCCAATTGCGTCAAATCATTGAAAGCACGGGTCGCATTCGTCCTCATCTCAAAACTTTACCGCCAGATGTACGCCAAAACCGGCATTTCCACCGATAGCGCCCGTAAAAAGAAGGCAAACCGCCTGGCACGTTGGATCGCCAAGCCGTGCCGCAAACTTTTTCAGGCGAAGCCGATGCCCGAACTGATGGCTCCGCAATAAAAGTACTTTACATAACAGAGTTCTTGCTGTAAGCTTCTTCCATGAAGCTTGCGTCGCTCCTCCTCGCCTGCATCCTGACGGCCTGCGAATCCGGGCCGCCGATTTCCCCTTTGATCGCCGCCGCGCGCCAAGGCGACACCGTCAGCATCGCCGCTCTAATCCAATCCGGCGCCGATGTGAACCAGCGCGGAGGCGTCAACAACTGGACCCCTCTCATGCACGCGGTTCACAAGAATCAGGCGGTCTCCGTCCGCGCGCTGATCGACGCCGGAGCCGACGTGAACCTCGCTGCGGGTGCCCGCGGCCGCGATACCGCCCTGCGCCTGGCCGAAATTGACGGCAACACCGAAATCGTCAAACTGCTCCGAACGCACGGGGCAAAATAGTCCCCTGTTGCAAGCCCGGCGCTTTTGCATGCGATCCTGTTAAGACGTGCTCAGACCCTATGAATGGCTGATCATCTTCTATTTCACCTACGTCGCGGTCGTCGCGGCGGTTTTGATCCCCACTGGCGAATCGCGATGGCTCGGAGCCGCGGTCGCTGCCATCGTCATCGCGATCCTCTTCGGCCTGACGCGCTATTACAAAAAACTGCGCGATTGGGCGCCACTGGTGCTGACCTTCACCGCCTTTCGCGAAATGAACTGGTTCACCCCCGCCGTCCGCGATCATCACCTCGAAAACTCCTGGATCGGCTGGGACCGGTGGCTCCTCGACACGGCGCATCTGCGTGCGGCGATCGAAAGCCTCGGCCCTCTGATCCCTTCTTATCTGGAGATCTGCTACGTCCTGGTCTACGTTATCGCGCTCATCTCGGCTTTGATTCTGCTGTTCAACCATCGCCGCGACCAACTCAACACCTTCTGGTTCGCCTTTATCGCCGGAACCCTCGCCTCCTACGCGCTGTTCCCCTATTTCCCTTCCGACCCCCCACGCGTCGTCTTCGCGGGCTCCGATCTTCCGCACATCGTCACCATCTTCCGCCGCTTCAATCTGTTAATTCTGGGCAAATACGGTATCCATTCCAGCGTCTTCCCTAGCGCTCACGTCTCCGCGGCCTTTGCGTGCGCCTGGGGACTGCTCATTACGATGCCGGACCGCAAACGCTACGGCTTGATGGTCGCGATCTTCGCCTTTTCCGTCGCCATCGCCACCATCTACGGCCGCTACCACTTCGCCACGGATGCGCTAGCCGGCTTCACCGTAAGCTTCCTGGCCTTCACCGCACTTACGCAGCGCCGCGCAGCTCAGTAAGCACGCGTGTCGACGTCCGGCGATCTCACCGTGTATTATTAACCCTAATATGAAGTTCTCTTTCCTCTCGCTGCTGATCCCCGTACTCCTCTGTGCCGCCGACACCAAAACCGAACCCGTAAAAGTTCAGAAAGCGAACTACGAGCTAGCCCAACGCTGGACCGCCGCCAAAATTGGCAAGCTGGTCTTCGATACCCAGGTCACTCCCCACTGGCTCGAAGGCGATCGCTTCTGGTACAGCTATGAAACCAGCCGGGGCCGCCAATTCATGTTGGTCGACCCGGTCAAGAAGACGAAGGCCCCTATCTTCGACGTCTCCAAAATGGCGGCGATGCTCACTCTGATCACGCGCACTCCGTATGATGCGCAGCACCTGCCCATTCGCACCATCAAATTCGTCAAGAACGACACCGTGATCCAGTTCGATCTGCAAGTCGAAAAAGACGCCGACATCAACGGCAAGCAGACCATTATCGGCGGCGAGCAGGAGGGCGACATGACCCAGACTACGACGGCCGTCAATCAGGAGGAAGCCGTCCCACAAGGCCGGGGTGGACGCGGCGGCGCGGCTCCCAATCCCCGCATGCGTACTCTCTATTTCGAATACGAGCTAGCCACCGCCAAACTGACCCTGCCTCCCGAATTCACGCCGGAGCCTCGCAAACCAGCCTGGGCCTCCATGTCCCCCGACGAGAAAGTCATTGTCTTCGCCCGCAAAAACAACCTCTACATGATCGACGCGGCCAATTACGCGCTGGCGTTGAAGAAGTCCGACGATCCGGCCATTAAAGAAACGCAGCTCACCACCGACGGCGAAGAAAGCTTCGGCTACGCGCGCCGCATCAATGGAGCCGAGCGCGATCAGGAACAACAGCAGCAGGAAGGCGGGACCACTGCGACCCGCGATAAAACCGGCCGCGTCCCACCCATCATGATCGCCTGGTCGAAGGATTCTAAGAAATTTTCGGTGGTCCGCCGTGATGAGCGCAAAGTAGCGGACCTCTGGGTCATCCACACCCTTGAAAATCCACGCCCGACCCTCGAAACCTATAAGTACGCCATGCCCGGCGACCTCAATGTCCCTCAGCCTCACATGGAAGTCTTCGACATCGCGGCGAAGTCCCGCAAAGAGATGAAGATCGACCACTTCAAAGATCAATTCGCGAGGATCCTGACCTCACCCGTCACCGCCCGCCAACGCGAGCGTCAGCGCATGGATCAGACCTGGCTTGCCGATGGCTCCGACAAACTCTACTTCGAACGGCAGAGCCGGGACTTGCACAAGCTCGATATCTGCGTCGCCAACCCCGAAACGGGCGAAGTAACCACGCTGATCGAAGACCGCATGAACACCTATATCGAGACCAAGCCTCTGCGTCTGCTCAACAACGGCGAGGAAATGCTCTACTGGTCGGAGCGCGATGGCTGGGGACACTGGTATCTCTACGATGGCAAAGGAACGCTGAAGAACCAGGTTACGTCCGGCGAGTTCGTCACCGAAGCCATCGATAACATCGACGAGAAAGCCAGAGTCATCACCTTCACCGCCGAAGGCCGCGAGCCGGGCGAGAATCCCTACTTCACCCACGCCTACAGCATCAAGCTGGATGGCTCCGGCATGAAGCTATTAGATACGGGCGATACCTCCCACGCAATTTCGATCGCCGATGACGGCAAATATTTCGTCGATAATTCTTCGCGAGTCAACACCGCTCCGCGCTCGATTCTCTACGATCGCTCCGGAGCATTGACCGTGGATCTGGAAACTACCGACATCTCCGCTCTCATGGACAGCGGCTTCAAAATGCCCGAGCCCTTCTCCGTGAAAGCCGACGACGGTCTGACCGACCTCTACGGAGTCATGTACAAGCCTTTCGACTTCGATCCCAACAAAAAGTATCCGATCATTGCTTACGTGTATCCGGGCCCGCAGACCGAAAGCGTAACCCAGACCTTCACCCCGCGAGGCGCCGGCGCGGCCAACATCGGCTTGGCTCAGTTAGGCTTCATCGTCATCGAAGTAGGAAACCGCGGAGGCAACCCGCACCGCTCCAAGTGGTATCACACCTTCGGCTACGGCAATCTCCGCGACTACGGCTTGGCCGACAAGAAAGCCGCGATCGAACAACTGGCCCGCCGCGATTCTTTCATCGACATCGACCGCGTCGGCATTACCGGCCACTCCGGCGGAGGCTTCATGTCCGCCGCGGCCATGCTCCAGTATCCCGACTTCTTCAAAGTGGCGGTCAGCGAATCCGGTAACCATGAAAATAACGTTTACAACCAGACCTGGAGCGAGAAACATCACGGCATCAAGGAGGTCGTCAACGATAAGGACGGCTCCGTCAAGTTCGAATACAACATCGAGAAGAACTCCGAAATCGCCAAGAATTTAAAGGGGCACCTGATGCTGACCACGGGAGACATGGACGACAACGTCCACATGGCGAACACCATGCGCCTGGCCGACGCCTTAATCAAAGCGAATAAACGCTTCGACCAGTTTATTCTCCCCGGCCAACGCCACAGCTACGCCGCCGAAGCCGCCTACTTCTTCTGGGTCCGCGCCGACTACTTCTGCCGCTTCTTGCTAGGAGACTGGGATCAGCGGATCGACATGACCGAAATGGAGCGCGAAGCCTCGCCGAGGCCCCCGGCAGGCGGACGACGCGGCGCGAACGACGATCCGAACAACTAAAAGGCGCCTCGCAGCGTATGGCCCCGCGCCACGTGATACATATCTTGTCGCTGTGGGGCGGGGCCATGCCCTGCCAAAATAAGCGCTCGGATAGACTTTTTCAGCACCCTGCTAGGTGGGGCAGGCGGTTTCGCCTGCCACTTTCGAAAGGATTAAACCTCTAGAATTACCGGCATAATCAACGGCCTCCGCGAAGTCTCCTTCGTGAGATACCGTTTCAAGTCCGCGCGAATTTTCTCCTGCATCACACCGAAATCGGTGCGCTCTTCAGCCGACGACGAATTCAGCGTCTTCAGCACGATCTTTCGCGCCTCTTCGATCACATCGGATCGCTCGTCGAGCGACATGAACCCGCGGCTCACGATCTCCGGCAGCCCTTCGCACACACCCGTGTGCTTGTTGATCGCGATGATCGGGAGCACGAAACCGTCTTCCGATAAGTGGCGGCGATCGCGAATCACCATATCCTCCACCACTTCGTCGAGCGTACCCGAATCGATGCAAATCCGCCCCACCGTCACCGGCTCGCCCTTGCGCGCGCCTTTATCGTCGATTTCCAGCGTCTCGCCCGATTCGAGAACGAACGTCGCTTCCAGATTGTAATGCGTCAGATGCTGCGCCAGTTGCGCATGCTTGGTCATCTGCCGATACTCGCCGTGCACCGGCACGAAATACTTCGGACGAACCAGGTTCAGGATCAGCCGCAGTTCTTCCGCGCTCCCGTGGCCCGAAACGTGAATGGGCGGATTCATCGTGCCATAAACCAGATCCGCCCCGCGCCGCGCGATGTGGTTCATCATCCGGTAAATCGCCTTCTCGTTGCCCGGAATGATGCGCGCGCTCAGCGCCACGATGTCGCCGGTCTCAATCGAGAGATGCTTGTGATTATCCACCGCCACGCGCGACAGTGCCGACATCGGCTCGCCCTGCGTGCCACTGACGATCGCGCAGACTTTACTGGGCGCGGTCTGCATCAGATCCTGTGGCCGCAGCAGAATTCCGTTCGGAATCGTCAGAAATCCCAGATTATGCGCGATCTCCGTCGCCGTATTCATGCTGCGCCCGATGAAGGCGACCTTGCGGCCATACTCGTCGGCCGCATCCAGAATCTGCTGCAGTCGATGGATCGATGAACTGAAACAGGAAATCACGATCCGCCGCGGCGCGCGCATAAACAGATCCGCCAACCTCGGCGCCACCGCGCGCTCACTCTCCGTATAACCCGACCGGTCCACATTCGTCGAATCCGACATCAGCAGCAGCACGCCGCGTTTGCCGTACTCGGCAAACTTGTGCAGGTCGAACAACTCGTTGTCGGTTGGCGATGGGTCCACTTTAAAATCGCCCGTGTGCATGATCACGCCGAGCGGTGTCGTGATCGCCAGCGCGACGCAGCTGACCGTCGAGTGCGTTACATGGATGAACTCGATCGAAAACGGACCGAGAACCAGAGTCTCCCCAGCCTTGACCCGGTGGAGCTTCGCCTCCTTCAACATCTCGTGCTCTTCGAGTCGCCTCTCCACCAGAGCCAGCGTGAACGCCGTGCCGTAGACCGGAATCTTCAACTGCCCGAGCAGAAACGGAATGCCGCCGATGTGATCCTCATGCCCGTGCGTGAGCACCAGCCCGCGCACGAATTTGGCATTTTCCTCCAGGTACGTAAAATCGGGCGTGACGATATCGACGCCCATTAGTTCCGCGTCAGGGAACATCATCCCCGCGTCCAGAACGATAATGTCATCGCCGTACCGGACGGCCATGCAGTTCATACCGAACTCGCCCAGGCCCCCCAGTGGGATGATTTGCAGTTTTTTATCTGACATGAAACTATTCAAGGTTAGCGCACTATACTGAAAACATGGCGACCTCCACGCAGATTTCCGTGGACGAGTATCTCAAGACAAGCTATCGCCCCGACCGCGATTACGTGGACGGCGAGGTTTTGGAGCGCAACTTGGGTGAACGTGATCATAGCAAGCCACAGAAGTGCCTCATCATGTTTTTCGGCGTGCGGGAAAAGGAATGGCGTATTGTCGTTTTGCCGGAGCAACGCGTACAGGTGAAGCCGCACCGCTTCCGCATCCCTGATATCTGTGTGCTTCGCGAGGACGATCCGGATGAGCAGATCGTCAGCGCGCCTCCGCTGATTTGCATCGAAATTCTCTCCAAAGACGACACCTTCAAGTCCGTAACGGAGCGCCTGGACGACTATCTCGCGATGGGCGTTCCCAATATCTGGGTCATTGAGCCTAACACCAGGCGCGGCTATGTCTATAATGCCGACGGCTTCCTCGAAACGAAAGATGCCGTGCTCCGCGCCGCAAACTCCGAAATCGCCGTCCCCCTAGTGAGCATCTTCGAGTCGTAACCGAACCGCCATGCGTAAGCATGCGGACCCTTATTGACAACGGACAAGAATCGTGATTTCATTAGTTGGCTACCCTAGCCGACTAAGTATATGGCCTCCGCTCAAACCGCCCTCGACCTCCTAGTCCTCACCGTCCTCGACCGCCGCGGACCTCTGCACGGCTACGGCATCGCCAGCTCCATTGAGGATCTCTCCGCCGAAGCGCTCCGCATCGACGAAGGTTCGCTCTACCCCGCCCTCCACCGCATGGAGGAAATCGGCTGGATCACCGCCTCCTGGACCGTCACGGAGAATAAACGCCGCGCCCGAATTTATCAATTGACCCGCGCTGGCAAGAAACAACTCGCCTCCGAAACCGAACGCTGGACCAACTTTTCCGTCGGCGTCGCCCGCGTGCTCCGCCACGCATAAGGAGCTGTCATGTCCTTTTTTTCGCGATTGAAAAACGCGCTTCATCCGACCCGCCTGGACCACGAACTCCTCGACGAAATGCAGGACCACCTGGACCGCCGCGCCGCGGCTTTGCGCGAACAGGGCCTCAGCCCGTCCGAAGCCGCCACCCAGGCAGCCAAGCGCTTCGGCAACGCGACGCTGCTCCGCGAACAAAGCCGCGGCTTCCGCTTATCCGGAACCCTCGAAAGCACACTGCAAGACGTCCGCTATGCCGCGCGCGGAATGCGCAAAACCCCGGCCTTCGCCATCACCGCGATTCTTTCGCTTGCCCTCGCGATCGGAGCCAACACAGCCATCTATTCCATCGTCGACGCCGCGCTGCTCCGTCCCCTCCCCGTACCCGAACCCGATCGCCTCTTCACCCTCTCAACCCCCGGCGTGCAGGAACCCGGCCGCGCGGAGCCTGCCAGCAAGCGCGAAAACTTCAACTATCCCCTCTATAAGCAATTCCGCGCCACTGCCGGAGACTCCGCGCGCCTCGCCCTCTTCAGTAACGTCGGCAACCAGATGACGGAACTCCAGATCCCCGACGCCAACGCACCTATCGAAAAAGCCACGCGCCAATTCGTCTCCGGCGAGGCGTTCGACATCCTGAAAGTCCCTCCCGCCTTGGGCCGCGTATTTACCGGCGAAGAAGACCGCATTCCCTGGGGCCATCCCGTCGCCGTGGTCAGCTACGACTACTGGACGCGCCGCTTCCAATCGGATCCCCAGATCGTCGGCAAGCGCCTGTACATCCCTCCGCGCGGAACCTTCACCATCATCGGAGTCGCCCAAAAGGGCTTCTTCGGGGTCGAACCCGGCCGCTTCATCGACATCTGGCTTCCCGCCATGATGTACAGCAAAGCGTCGTTCGACGACCTCGGATGGAATTGGTTCCGCATCGTCGGACGATTCGCCCCCGGCGTCGCCGCCCCCCAATTGCAGCCGCGCCTCCAACCTATATTGCGCGACTGGACGCAGCAGTGGATCAACCACTTTCCCACCATGCCTCCCGCCATCAAGAACCAGTTTCTGGAGGCCCAATTACGCGTCCGCCCCGGCCGCGCCGGAGTATCCGCCTTCCGCGACACCTTCGCGCGTCCCTTATGGATCGTGTTGGCCGTCGCCGCCGGTATCCTGCTGATCGCCTGCGCAAATATCGCCAGCCTCCTGCTCGCCCGCTCCACTGCGCGCGCCTCCGAAATGGCCATGCGCATTTCCCTCGGCGCAGGACGCTCCCGCCTGATCCGCCAACTTCTCACCGAAAGTCTGCTGCTCTCGATCCTCGCCGGCGCGCTCGGCTGGATTCTCGCGATCGTCACCGCCCCCGCGCTCATCGCCATGCTCTCCACGCAAAACGACCCTGTGAAATTCGCGCTTGCCATGGATACACGCGTCCTCTTCTTCTGCGTCCTGGTCTCCACCGTCGCCGCCGTATTCTTCGGTCTGCTCCCCGCCTGGCAAGCCTCCGGCGCGCAGCCGATGCTGGAGCTCCGCGGCATGCCCGCCCGCTCCGGCAAGTTGCGTTGGGGACAGTTTTTCGTCGGCGTCCAGGTAGCGTTTGCCTTCTGCCTGATCGTCGCAGGAGCCGGATTCCTGTTCACCCTCAAAAACCTCTTCGCCGTGAATCTCGGCTTCGCGCCCCATAACGTCTCCATGTTCATGATCGGCGTCGCCGGCCTCAGCGACATGACCCAACGGCCCCAGCTCAATGTTTTTCTCGACGAGTTTCAAAAGCGCGTCGCAGCCATTCCCGGAATAGAGAGCGCCGCTACTGCTCAGTGGGAACTGTTCGACGCGCCCCAAATTGGCGCTCAAGTGATCGTACCGGGCAAGCCTCTGCCGGACCGTGAAGAAATTTTCGGTTCAGTTTCGCCAGGATACTTCGGTGCGCTGAAGACTCCTCTACTGGCAGGACGCGATTTCGAACAGCGCGACCGCTTGATCACGACGGGCCCCGGACCAGCGATCGTCAATCAAGCGCTCGCCCGAGCTTACTTCCCCGGCGAGAATCCCATCGGCAAAATATTTCAGGTTCCTAATGAGCAGAGTCTGGTAGACCGCGTGATCATCGGCCTCGTGGCAGACTCGGCATTTGGCTCCCTCCGCCTCGCGCCTCAGCCGATCGCCTATGGCGTCATTCGCGGAACCAATCGCTTCGAGTTGTACGTGCGCTCGCCGCTCGAACTCGGCGCCGTCGTCAAATTGGTCGATGGTGCCGTGGAGTCCATCGGGTACCGCACGCGCATCATGAGCGTGACCACTCTCGATACGCTCATCGGCGACACTCTCCTCCGCGAAAAACTTCTAGCCGGCATCGGAGGCGTCTTCGCCTTCCTCGGCCTCTTTCTCGCCGCCATCGGACTCTTCGGTCTGCTCAACTATTCCGTCGTTCGCCGCACCAAAGAAATCGGGATCCGCGCGGCCTTGGGCGCCCGACCTCCGGCCCTCGTCTATTTAGTTCTCAAAGACATGCTGAACATGATCGCCGGAGGTCTCATCGTCGGCCTCGCCGCTTCACTTGCCCTGATGACCTTCGTCCGCTCGCTGCTCTTCGGAATCCGCCCGCTCGACCCATTGGTAATCACCACCGCCGCCGCAGTCTTCTTCGCCGCAGCCTTCATCGCCGGAGGCTTGCCCGCCAGCAGGGCCGCGAGCATCGATCCAATGGTCGCCCTCCGCCACGAGTAAACGTATGTCCCTTCTATCAAGACTACGCAACGCGATTCGCCCGAGAACCCTCGACGACGAGCTTCGCGCAGAAATGGCAGACCATCTGGCACGACGCGCCGCCGCTCTGCAAGAAAAAGGCATGTCCGCGAATGAAGCGGAACAGGAAGCATCACGACGCTTCGGCAACCTCACGCAACTCCGCGAACAAAGCCGCGACTTCCGCTTATCGACAAGTCTCGAAACCACTCTGCAAGACCTGCGTTATGCCATTCGAGGAATGCGCAAAAGCCCTGCGTTCGCCGTCACTGCGATTCTGTCGCTGGCCCTCGCGATCGGCGCCAATACCGCAATCTATTCCATCGTCGACGCCGCGCTGCTGCGCCCCCTGCCGGTCCCCGAGCCCGATCGCCTGTTCACCCTCGCCACTCCTTATATTCAGGAGCCTGGCAGAGAAAGACCGGTGGAGGACGTTTCGTTCAGCTATCCTCTGCTCCAGGAATTTCGCGCCGCCGCCGGAGACGCCGCGCACCTGGCCCTCTTTTCCAATCCGAATACAACGGACGTGCGGATCCCGAACAAGGATGCCCCCATCGAGAAAGCCATCTGTCAATTCGTCTCCGGAGATTCGTTCGATTTGCTCGGCGTCCCTCCAGCCCTGGGACGCGTTTTCTCGGCTGAAGACGACCGCGTGGCCGAGCCCAATCTCGTCATCAGCTACGACTATTGGCAGCGCCGCTTCCAGGCCGATCCGCACGTGCTCGGGCAGCATATTCAGATCGCGCCTCAGTTTCAGTCGTTCACGATTGTTGGCGTCGCGCGCAAGGGATTTTTCGGCGTCGAGCCGGGCAAGTTCACTGACGTTTGGAGGCCCGCCGCCATGTCTAACAAAGGCGCGCTCACGAATCGCGGATGGGGGTGGTTCAGAATCTTCGGCCGCCAGAGCCCCGGCGTCACGCGCTCCCAGCTTCTCGCGCGTCTTCAGCCGGTCTTCCGCGCGGATCAGGCGGAGATGATCAAGGGCTTTCCCTTGACGCCCGTCGCGGTCCAGAATCAATATCGCGAACGGCCGCTCCTGATCCATCCCGGCAAAACCGGCGCGTCGAATTTTCAGAGGGCCTTCGAACGTCCGCTCTGGATTGTTCTCGCCGTAACGGCCGGAATTCTTCTGATAGCCTGCGCGAATCTCGCTAGCCTTCTGCTCGCCCGCTCCACCGCGCGAGCGTCGGAGATGGCCATGCGCCTTTCGCTCGGCGCGGCGCGTTCGCGGCTGATCCGCCAGCTCCTCACGGAAAGCCTGCTGCTCTCTCTCGTCGCTGGAGCGCTCGGCTGGATCTTCGCGCGCGCAGCCGCCCCAGCCCTGATCGCCGCGCTCTCCAGCGAAACCGATCCCGTGCGTTTCGCCCTTTCAATGGATACTCGAGTGCTTCTCTTCTGCGCCGCCGTCTCCACACTCGCAGCCGTTTTCTTCGGGCTCCTTCCCGCCTGGCAAGCCTCGGCCGCCCAACCAATGCGCGAGCTTCACGGCATGCGGACGCAAGCGAGCAAACTCCGGCTCGGACGCGTTTTCGTCGGTATTCAGGTCGCCTTCGCCTTCACCCTGGTCATCGCCGGATCCAGTTTTCTGTTCAGCCTTAAAAACCTCTTCAGCGTCGATGCGGGATTCAATCCGCACAATATCTTTGTGTTTTACGTCGACACGGAGTTGAGCGATGTCAGCCAGAAACCCGAGCTCAACGTCTTCGTGGCCGAGCTTCAACGCCGCATCGACGCCCTGCCCGGCGTTCAAAGCGCGGCGATCGCCCGATTCGCCTTATTTGAAGGAAGGCACGAATCGATACAAGTAATTTTGCCCAACCACCCTCTGCCGGATCGCGAGGAGAATTCGATATCCGTCTCGCCGCTCTATTTTTCGACGATGCGTATTCCCCTCTTGGCCGGCCGCGAATTCGAACCGCGAGACCGCGGAGAAGGAAGCGCGGTCATCGTGACCGCAGCCCTCGCCCGCAGATATTTCGGAATGGAAAGCGCTGTCGGCAAGACGTTCGATACGCTGGCCAACGGCAAACCAGTGCACCATGAGATTGTCGGCGTCGTTGCCGACACCGTGTACGGTTCGCTTCGGGAAGGCCCCCAGCCGATCGTATATGGCGTCCTACAAGGAACAAATCCTGTCGCTTGTTACATCCGCTCGCCTCTCGATCCCGCCTCTCTCGTCTCCATGGTGAACCGCGAAGCACGCGCCATGGGTCACGGCACGCGAGTCTGGAGTATCACCACGCTCGATACGTTGATCGGCAGAACCCTGCTGCGCGAAAAACTCCTCGCAGGCCTCGGCGGAGTCTTTGCATTCCTGGGCCTCCTGCTCGCCGCAATCGGATTGTTCGGCCTGCTCAACTATTCGGTCGTGCGCCGCACGAAGGAGATCGGCATCCGCGCAGCGCTCGGAGCCCGGCCTCCCAGCCTCGTGTATTTAGTCCTGAAAGAAATGTTCGGCACGATCGCCGGAGGGCTGATAGCCGGCCTCGCGGCCTCGCTCGCGCTGGCAACGTTCGTCCGCTCGCTACTCTTCGGAATCCGGCCGGTTGACCCTCTGGTCATGACCACGGCCGCGGCAATTTTTCTTACCGCAGCCTTCATCGCCGCAGGCTTGCCCGCCAGCCGTGCCGCATCCATCGATCCCATGGTCGCACTTCGCCACGAGTAGACTGGACTCATGGCATCCGCCACGCAGATCTCCGTGCCCGAGTACCTCAACACCACCTATCGCCCCGACCGCGACTATGTGGATGGCGAGGTTCTGGAGCGCAAATTGGGTGAACGCGATCATAGCCAGCCGCAGGGTCTTCTCGCGGCGTATTTCCTCGTTCGCAGCAAAGAGTGGGGCCTGTGGTACTCACAGAACAGCGCGTCCAGGTAACGCCTCACCGGTTTCGAATTCCGGACATCTGCGTCCTTCATGCAGACGCACCCATCATCGAACGCCTGGACGACTATCTCGCCATGGGCGTCGCCAACGTCTGGGTAATCGATCCCCGCCTGCGCCGCGGTTATCGCTACACTTCCGATGGCTTCCTCGAAGCCAAAGACGGAGTTCTTCGCACCGGAACCCCCGACCTCTCCGTTCCCCTAACCCTCTTCGACAACTGAACCAGGTGTGGCGCGCGTCGACAAGTAGGGTGGGTCCCCGACCCGCCCTCCGTCTGGCGTCGAATGAATAGTGGGGTAGGTTCCCGACCTGCACACCGCGGCACCGGCCACGTTTTCGAGAGTGTCGACGCCCCAAGCGTGGATGCGCATGCAGGGGGATGCGGATATTCTGCCTTCCCCTACTGCACCGCGTTCAGAAACTTCGACACCACCGCCCACAACTGCACCGCTTCCACCGGCTTCGAGAGAAACGCCTGCATCCCCTGCCGCAGGCACCGGTCCCGAAGCTCGTCGGAAAAATCGGCCGTCAGCGCAAGAATCGGCACGGCCGAGTAGCCCGGCAGCTTCCGCATCTCCCGCGTGGTTTCGAGGCCGTTCATCCCCGGCATTTGCAGATCCATCAGCACCAGGTCGTAGTGGCATTGCGCCGCCGCGGTTAGCGCCGCCGCTCCGGACATCGCCCCGTCGACCTTGACCTGCCGCCGCTCCAGCGCCCGTTTTAGAATCGTCAAGCCGACGGCGTTGTCTTCCACCGCCAGCACGATCGGCCCGGATTCGACCCGCACCCCTGTCATCGCCCGCCCAGCTTCAGTCTCCGCCGCCCGCAAAGGAATCCGCAGCGTGAACGTCGATCCTTTGCCAGGCGTGCTCGCCACACTGATCTCGCCCTGCATCAGCGATGCCAGCTTTCTCGCCAAAGCCAGCCCCAGTCCCAGCCCCGGATACATTCGCGAAAGCCCGCTGTCCACCTGCCGGAACGACTCGAAAATCCGGTCCATCTGATCCGCGGGGATTCCGATGCCGGTATCCTCCACTTCGACTCTCAGAATGTCGTCGGCCCGCGAGTCACGCAGAACGCGCAATTCCACGCCGCCCGCGTGCGTGAATTTAATCGCATTGGCCAGAAAATGGCTCAGCAGTTGCCGCAGTCGCGGAGCGTCCCCCACCATCGTTTCCGGAAGCCTGGAATCGTAGGTGACCCGAATGTCCAACCCCTTCGATTCCGCTTTCAGCGTCTGCTGCGCCAGCGTCGACTCAATCAGCTCGCGCAGGCTGAACTCGCTTTCATCGAGTGAAAGGTGCCCCGCTTCGAGCGCCGAATACTCCAGCGTGGCGTTCAGAATTTCGAACAGGCTCTCCGCGCATAGCCGGGCCGCGTTGACATACTCTTTCTGCTCGTCGTCCAGCGGAGTTTCAAGCAGCAAATCCGCCATCCCGAGGATGCCGCTCAGGGGCGTTCGGATTTCGTGATTCAAACTGGCGAGGAACGTGCCTTTGAGCCGCTCCAGTTCACCCGGCGCCGCTGCTACGGTAAGTTCGGAGGCACTGCCGGCCTCGGTCGGCGATTGGGCATGAACGGCCATTAAAAGGAACAATCACCAGTCGCTTGGTCTATCGGCTGTTTATTGAATCTCCTTTACGACCATTTCCGCGGCCAGCACATCATGATTTGCGCATAGCAAAACGCGCTTGGGCTTTTTTGGAAGATCCATTAAAATCTCTGCGGTTGTCATATTCCCGCGCAGCAAACTCGACCCCGCACGCACCAGCTTGCCGTCGAAATCCAAGTAAATCGGTACGCGCATCATAAAATCCGGCGAAACGTCGCTTTCGGTGATTTTTGCGCTTAATCGCACTTTTCCATCCGTGGTTTTTAGCGAATACTCCATCCGGTATTTCGGCAGATCTGTTCCGTAAATCCACTCCTTCTTGAACCAATCCATGGTGTGGGTGCCGTCTAAGTCCATTGTTGGCTTCATATGCTTCGCCACCACCGTTAGGAAACTCTCCGAAGTCGCGTTTTGATAAAGATGGGTTTTCACGTAATCCTTCATCATATCGCTGAAATCCTGGTCGCCCATCATCATCCGGATCATTTGTAAAATATAAGCGCCTTTCGGATAAACCATGCGGCGGTAAGCTCCAGGGGTCTTAGGAGTGTCCAGGCGCAGGCCCAACCAGATTGGACCAGCGTCGTTCGCGGAGGTGCCAAAGTTATTCTTTTCAGTGATTTCAGTGTGGAGGCGCTCCCAGAATTTCTGGACCTCCCCAGGCTGCGTCACTTCCAGGAAAAAGCCGGCCGAAAATTCCGCAAATCCTTCCGACAGCCACTGGTCGTGATAGCTCGCCCAACCGACCATGTGGCCCCACCACTGGTGGGCGATCTCATGCGGCGTCACTTCGAGGATGAATTCGGAGAACCGGAACGCCTCACCGCCCATCAGGCTCCAGCGCTGGGTGCTGTCCAGAAACGCGCTAACTGGAAGATAAACAAGGGTTGGCCAGGATTGTCCGAAACTGAATGCAGGCTGCTGGGTGATCGCCAGACGGCCGTACGGAGCGTCGCCGAACATCTTTTGAAATACCCGTATTGAATTTTGCCCATCGACCAGCGCATTTTTGGCCATGGCTGATGGAGTCAGCGACATCTGCGCCGCGAAAGGCGCGAGGCCGCTGGGAACGTCTCTGGTTGTATATACTTCCAGATCGTACTTCGCGAGTTCATCGGATACTTTATTGCGCTTATACTCGCCGTAATTGAAACCAGCGACCGCGATCGGGATGTCCGATTTCCATTCGGAAATTGCGGTGTCGCCATCTTTCGATTCGCGGACCAGTTGGCCCACGGAAACCAACGTGTATCTCTTTGGAAAATGGAACTTTAGGTCGTAAGTGGCGTGGTCGAGAAAGGTGTTGACGTTGGGATACCAGGATTCCCGAGCAAGCACCGAAAAGTTTCCTCCGCCTTCATCCCGGATGACTTTATTGCCTTCATATTCAAAGCGGAGGCTATATTTCTTACCCGCTTCGAGAGGCTCCGGAAGAATTACATGCACGTTTAAACCTTGAATAAAAGAAATTTCGCGGCCTTTTTCGTTGGTGATGCGTTTTACGCGCAAGGTCGGCAAAAGGTCGATTCGAAGCACTCTGGCACCCGGCATTACGTCAGTGAACTCCATCTCCGTGGTGCCGGTAAGTCCTCCGCCTTTAGCGACATCCGTGTCTATTTTGTAATGGGTCGCCAGGACGTCTCGCTTGTTTTCGGCGGAGCTGGCGGTTTTCTTTTCCCACTCTGTTTCGAGGTGCGAAAGATACCAAATGCCGCTTTTTTCGTTATCAACATTGATCAAAGCGGTTTCTTCGGGGGCTTGGATTTCCGGCACCGCGCCGGAAGGAACCACAAAAAAGCGCAGGTCACTATACTTCTTGCCGTGCAGATACGCTCTAAACGATTGACCACGCTGGGGATTATAGACTTCTCCCAGCACCTCTGCGGCGACGTTTGGACCGGTTTTCAGCTTGTCGCGGAGAGTTTTTAGCGTCGGGGCGGCTTTCGGATCCAGCGGCATGCCGGAAGCTTGTTTCTTTACTTCATCATAGGTGCTATCGCTGAAGTAAAAGACCGCGGAATCGAAGGCCTCTTCCACCTCCGCTTTTCCGGTCACCTTCGCCAGATGACTTGCCTCCATTGGCAGGGATGGTTGGAGTCGAAAAATGCCTTCGCCAGTGAAAACGGCGATCACCGGACGATCTTGGGCGGCCTTAACGAACGATAATTGACCGTTTTTGAGCGTCAGCGAACCCTTATCGCGCCTTAATTCGACGTTTTCCGTCCGTAACGTTTCGGTCGGTATTCCCTCATGGAGCGCGCCATAATTCGGATCCCCGTCAGCGAACGCGCAGAGCAGGAGGGCCAAGAGCATTAAGGCTTCTTTGCGGGAGGTTTATTCTTATCGTCGACAGCGTCGCCGAAGGTAATCGTGGTGTCGGATTTGAAGCGCTTGTAGTCTTCGTATTTCACGGTCTGCTTCATGCGCACGTCCATATCTTTGAAGTGCAGCGTGTCGTTGGCGATGGTGTAGGTGGGGAACCAGAACTTGCCGTCAACCTGTTCGCGGTAGGTTTCGAACTTGGGAAACTGCTGGCCGTTACCGCCCTTGTTGGCGGTACCGACGCCGCGGCCGTAGCTCTTCACGATTTGCAGATCGCGATCGTCGACCCAGACTTCGCCCTGGAAATAGCGCTGTTTGCCTTCGTACTTTATGGGCTTCACGGCGAACACATAGCAGCCGATTTCATCGACTTTCTGGCGGCCCAGATAGCGGATCTGATATTTCGACAACTGATCTGTAGTCAGAACGAAGGGCTGTACGCTTTTCAAGTCCTCCATGTCTTCGGGAGTCAGGATCAGTTTGCTCAGCGTGGATACGGGCGAGCGGGTGACGTGCTCCGTGCGTCTACCGTCCGACGAAAAAATGATGTCGGAGACGGTTTCCCAGCGGCCGGTGGTGTTCCCGGAATCGTCGAGCTCCTGAATGCGGGCGGTCTGTTTGTAAATGTAGGCTTCGCGCGCTTTCGCGAACTCGGCTTCGTGGGCGGCGAATTTCTGGATGATCTCGTCGATCTGGGCCTGAGAGGGTTCGGCGGTGTTATCCGCTGCCAGCATCGAACCGGCGGCTAGCAATACTAATCCGAAAATACGCATGTACAACTCCTTACTTCTTGTCGAGCAATTGTTTCGCGATGGTCACCCGCTGCATATTGCTGGTGCCTTCGTAAATCCGGCCGATTTTTGAATCGCGGTAGAGTTTTTCGACCGGATAATCCTTGGTGAATCCGACGCCGCCGAGCACTTCGACTGCGCGCGACGCGGTGCGTTCGGCAACCTGCGAGGCGAAATACTTGCACATCGCGGCTTCAGTCACAAACGGCAGACCGGCGTCGCGTAGACGAGCCGCGTTGTAGACCATCAGGCGGGTGGCTTCCACTTCTACGGCCATTTCGGCGAGGTCGAATTGTACGCCTTGAAATTCGGAAATAGTTTTGCCGAATTGTTTTCGCTGTTTCGCGTAGGCCAGCGCGTGGTCGAGGGCGCCTTGCGCGAGGCCCAGCATTTGCGCGCCGATTCCGATGCGGCCTTCATTCAATGTTTCGATGGCGATTTTGTAGCCCTTGCCGATTTCGCCGATTACGTTTGATTTGGGGACTTGGCAATCGTCGAGGATCAGCTCGCAAGTGGAGGAGGCGCGGATGCCGAGTTTGTCTTCTTTCTTGCCGACCTGGAAACCGGGGAATTCGCGCTCGATCAGAAATGCGGTGATGCCCTTGTATCCGGCTTCGGGGTTGAGGTTTGCGAACAGCAGAAAGAGGCCGGCTTCGGCGGCGTTGGTGATCCAGAGTTTGCGGCCGGTGAGGCGATAATGATCGCCTGCGTCTACCGCGCGGGTTGCCAGCGCGAAGGCGTCGGAGCCGGAGCCGGCTTCGGATAATGCGTAACTCGCGAGCGTGTCCTTGGTGAGGCGCGGGAGATATTTTCGTTTCTGATCTTCATTGGCCCAGCGGAGGATGGCGTTGTTGAAGAGCGTGTTCTGGACGTCTACGATTACGGCGGCGGAGGGGTCGACTTTCGCGAGTTCCTCAATCGCGACGATGGACTGGAAGAAGTAGCCGCCTTGGCCTCCGTACTGTTCAGGGACATCAATGCCCATGAGGCCGAGGTCGAAGCATTCGTGGATGAGATCCTTGCGGAAGACGCCGGCCTCGTCCATGGAGCGGACGTGGGGACCGATGCGCTCGCGAGCGAATTTTCGCACGGTGGATTGGAACATCCGTTCTTCTTCGGTCAATTGCGTTAGCGGGGCGGGGGTAACGCGAGGCTCGGTGGCTTGCATTACTTCAATTGTAGAATGATAAGCTGCGGCGGGGCGTCTCGCTCCCAGACTTGAGGGCAAAGATGCGAGGCTCGGGCGTCTTCCGCCGGGGGTTGGCGTCCGAAGCAGCTGGGCCGTCAAGGGCTGCGGACGCGCCGCGAGGGCCGCTTGCGGGCGCGGAGGATTGCTTGGCGCTGCGACACGGATCTTTGAAGACCAGGGGACAGACAGCCTTTTTCGCTGGGGCGGCTTCCGGTGGCGTGTAGCGTGAGGAGCGAAAAAGGTAGTCAGTCCCCGAGGCTTGATCATCACCGACGACTGACAGCGGGACCATTAGTGCGGAAAATAACAATATGACTGATTGGAAGAAGACTGCTGAGGCGCTGAATCCTCCGATTCCCGAGGCTGATGTGGAGAAACTGTTGCCGGTGATGGAGGCGCTGGAGAAGGCGTTTCTGCCGCTGCAAAGGACGCTGACTTCAGAGTCCGATGTGTGGACCGGGCCTGAGGATGTGGCATGACTATTCTTGAAATGGCGGAGGCGCTTCGGACCAAGAAAGTCTCTTCGCTGGAACTCACGAACGACACGCTTCAGAAGATCAAAGATTCGCGGCTGAATGCGTTTATTACGGTTATCGAAGATGCGGCGCGAGCTCGGGCTTCGGCTATGGACGCGGAGTTGTCTCACGGGATCGACCGCGGGCCTATGCATGGTGTACCGATCTCGCACAAGGACCTGGTTTATACCAAGGGCGTCCGGACTACCGGCGGATCGAAGATATTTAAGGATTTTGTGCCGGATCACGATGCCGATATCGCGATCAGCCTGGAGCGCGCGGGTTCGGTGCTGGTGGGGAAAACCAATCTGCACGAGTTTGCGTATGGGATTACTTCGACCAATCCACATTTTGGCGCGGTTCGAAATCCTTGGGATCCGGAGCGCATTCCGGGAGGGTCCAGCGGAGGGTCGGGGGCGGCGGTGGCGGCGGGGATTTTGCCGTTTGCCACGGGCACGGACACGGGCGGGTCGATTCGCATCCCGGCTTCCTTTTGCGGCGTGACAGGGCTGAAGCCTACGTTTGGACTCATCAGCAAGCGGGGAGTAATGCCGCTGGGATGGACGATGGATCATATGGGTCCGATCACGAAGACCGTGCGGGATTGCGCCGTGGCGTTTCATGCGATGGGCGGGCCCGCGGTCGATTTGAAGAGCACTGCGATTCGCGGACTGCGGATCGGGCTTCCCACCAACTATTATTTCGACAAGCTGGATCTTGATGTTTCAGAATCCGTACGTACGGCGGTACAGACGGCGGCGGCTTTGGGTGCGCGGATTATCGATATAAAAGTTCCGGATATCGACGCCCTGAACGTGGTGGGGCGCATGCTGCTACTGGCGGAGGCTACTTCGGTTCATCGGGAGAATCTGCTGACGCGGCGCGCGGATATTGGAGCCGACGTAGTGACGCTGCTCGACCAGGGACGGTTGATTCGCGGGTCCGATTATGTGGACGCGCAGAGGCTGCGGCGGATTTATTGCCGGGAGTTTTCGAAGTTGTGGAGCGAGGTCGATTGCATTTTTACGCCGACCACGCCGACGGCGGCTCCGAAGATCGGGCAGATGACGATGAAGGTGGGTTCAGTCGATGAAGATGTGCGGCTGGCGACTACGCGGCTGATGCGGGCGATCAATATTTTGGGGATTCCGGCGCTGTCTATACCTTGCGGGTTTACGAAGGCGGGGCTGCCGATCGGGTTGCAGATTCTGGGGGCTCCACGGGCGGAGGAGATGATTTTGCGGGTGGGCGCGGCAATTGAGGATGCTACGGGGGTGGTGGGGCGGAAGCCGGGGGCGTAATTTGAAGACGACGGTGAAGCCGCCGCTGCAAGCTGAAGGTCGCGCCACCTGATTGTGGAGTCCACAGTCTAAATAGGTATAATCGGCTCGCGATGGCCGGTGCTGCGCTTACAGGGTCGGTTTGGATTCTCTGGCTCTATGACGTTTGCGAAGAGATCGACCTGGAGGCGCTGCGCAAGATTCTGGGGATCGAGCCGCGGCGCGAGCCGGATGTGCGTCATCCTTCTCCGGAATATGTGCGGTTTGAGCGGCCTCCGGTGGTGCAGAGGGTCGAGGGCGGCGGCGAACTGAACTATTACGAATACGGGGTGGTCAGCTTCAAGCTGGAGGTGCCGTTCGAGACGGGATGGACGGAGTTGATCGAGCTTTCGTACCGGTGGATGAGCGCTCCGGAGGTAGAGGCCCAGGCGGCGGATACCGTACGGCGCTGCCTGGAAAAAGTTCGCGCTGCCGTCATTAAGCCTCGCGCGGAGTGGCTCAGCGAAGACTACACGATCATTCACGTGAAAGAATGCGGGCTCAATGCGGCCGAGTTGATCGGGCAGCACGGAAGCGAGATCGCGAGGATCGTACGCGGGGAGCAGGCGGAGCTTTCGAGGGAGGAGACGGAGGAGATTCTCGGGTCGAGGCTGTCTTATTATCCGGACGATCTGCTGGTGGTGGGATGGACGGCGGCGTTTCTTCAGGATACTGCGGAGGATGCGGCTCCGACGATTCAATTGCTGGAATATGCGAATACGCAGTTGCTGGAGTTTCGTTATTACGACTCGGTTTTGAGCCAGTTGCTGCAAGGGGTATACAAGTCGCTCGAGAAGAAGGGGAACTTTTGGTCGCGCTGGCGCATGGCTTCGCAGGCGGAGCATTTGAACACCATTCGGCTGGACATTCGCGAGCTTACGGAGCGGGTGGACACGGCCATCAAGTTCCTGAGCGATATGTTTTCGGCGCGGCTATACCGGTTGGCGGCGGCAAAGGTCGGCGTGGAGGATTACCGGCGGCTGGTGGACGGGAAACTCCACACGGCGGGGGAATTGTATGAGTTCATGATGGATCAGTTTCACCAGAGCCGGGGGTTTTTCCTGGAGATGGTAGTGGTGATCATTTTGATCATTGAACTGGTGTTTCTTTTTCGGGGCAAGGGCTAATGAAGGGCTGCGGGGCCGGCGCCGGGTTTCGGGCGCCTCATCAAGAACGCCAGCGGAGCCATCAGCGCGGCGGCGATGGCGAAGATCCAGATGGTGTCGAGATAGGCGAGCATCGAGGCTTGGGCTTGCAAGGCTCCGTAGACCCGGTCGTAGGCCATCTGCGTGGCGTGGACTGCGTCGTATCCAGCGGATTGGAAGGTTTTCGCCATATTTGAAACGGCGGACGCGAAAGCTGGATCGTAGTTGCTGGTGTGCGCGGCCAGGCGGTTTTGATGGAATTGGCCGCGGCGGGCGAGAAGCGTCGTTACCAGCGAGATTCCGATGCTGCCGCCCATGTTGCGGGCGAGATTGGTCATGCCGGACACGTTGTTATTCTTGCCTGGAGGGATGCCGACGTAGCACATGGTCTGAATCGGCACGAAGAGGAACGCCACGCCGGTCATTTGATAGACGCGTAGCAGGATCACTTCGCGAAAACTCATCCCCAGGTTCATGGTCGAGACCATGTAGAACATGGCTAGTGCTGCAAGCGTCCAGCCAAGGGCGATTAGTTTTCGGGCGTCTATTTTGCTGACCACCATGCCGATGAAGGGCAGGAGCAGAATGATTACGATCGCGCCGGGCGATAATACTTCTCCCGCTTGTTGGGCGGTGTAGCCCATCAGGGTTTGGACCATTTGCGGGATCAGGACGGTTCCTCCGAAAAGGGCCACGCCGAGCATGAACATCATCACGCAGGAGACGGCGAAGTTGCGGTTCCGGAAGAGGCGGATATCGATCACGGGATTTTCGTGAGTAATCTCCCAGAAGAAGGCAGTGACCAGGCAGACGACGGAGGTGATTACGAAGAAGTTGATGAAGCTGGAGGAGAACCAGTCTTCGCGCTCGCCTTTATCGAGCACCACCTGCGCGGCGCCGATGCCGACGGCGAGCAGGCCCAGGCCGGGCCAGTCGACGCGTCCGGTGGTTTGTTTCGCGGCCTTTAGATACGGAGGGTCTTCGACCAAACGCGAGGTGAGGATCAGCGAAATGATCGCGACCGGCACGTTGATGAAGAAGATCCAGCGCCAATCGAAGTTATCGGTAATGTAGCCGCCCAGAGTCGGGCCGATGGCAGGCGCCATGACGACGGCCATACCGTAAATCGCGAAGGCCATGCCTCGCTTAGCGGGTGGAAAAGTATCGGCGAGAATCGCTTGTTCGCTGGGGGCAAGGCCTCCTCCGCCCAGGCCCTGCAATACGCGGAAGAAGATCAGCATGCCGAGATTCGGGGCAAGGCCGCAAAGCAGGCTGCTGATTCCGAACAGCACGACGCAGCCCATGTAGAATCGCTTGCGGCCTAACTGGATCGCCAACCACGCGCTGATGGGGAGAATCACAGCATTGGCGACGAGGTAGGAGCTGAGCACCCAGGTGCTCTCATCGAGTCCGGCGGAAAGATTCCCGGCGATGTGCGGCAGCGCGACGTTCGCGATGCTGGTGTCCAGCACTTCCATGAAGGTCGCGAGCGTGACGGTGAGCGCGATGATCCACGGGTTGTGCTTCGGCTTCCAGGGCAGCGCCTGTGTCTGCGGCTGCTGCGGTGCTGGAGGTGCGACCTCTAATACTTGATCGGGCATATCGTCCTTACTGGAGCTGCACCGTGGGAGTCACGGACATGCCCTCCCGCAGCAGGTGATCGTTGTTCTGGCCCGGATCGAGGGCGATCCGCACGGGGATTCGCTGCACGACTTTCACATAGTTCCCGGTGGCGTTTTCGGGTGGAAGAAGGCTAAAGCGGGCTCCGCTGGCTCCGGCGAGGCGCTGCACTTTGCCGGTGTACTCGCGATCGTACGCGTCCACTCTAATCTTCACCGTCTGGCCGACGCGCATTTTCTGAAGCTGGGTTTCCTTGAAATTCGCGGTGACCCATAGGCCGTCCAAAGGCACGACGGCCATCAGTTCCTGACCGGCGGAGGTGTTCTGTCCGATGGCCACGTTTTTCTTGCCGACAACTCCATCGACGGGGGCGACGATCGTGGTGTATTTCAGGTTCAATTCGGCCTGGTCGAGCAACGCTCGTTGCTGGTCAATTTTGGCGGCGGCGGACTGGGCTTTTGCTTCCGTCACTTTCACTTGTTGAGGGCCGGTCAGCGCGGCTTGAATCTGCGCGTCGGCTTGCTGCACGCGCGTTTGAGCCTGTTCCACATTTTTCTCGGCGACGGAGATGTTCTGGGTCGCCTCGTTCACCTGGGCGTTTTGGGCATCCAGAGTCGCGCGGGCGGCGTCCATCGCGGCAACGGCCTGATCGTACTGTTGCTTCGAAATTTCATCCTTGGAGACGAGTTGTTTATAGCGCTCGACATCCTGCGCGGCTTTGGTGTAGTTTGCCTGGGCGACGCGGACGTTGGCTTGCGCCGTCGATAAGCGGGCGCGTGCGGCACCGAGCTGGCGTTCTGATCCGGAGACTCCGGCGCTGGCATCGAGGCGCGTGGAATTGGCGGTAGTCAACGTGCTTTTGGTATTGGTCGAGGTGATCGGCACGTCGTTGCGGCTGCTGGCATAATTGGCCACGGCGTCGGCCAGATCGGCGCGGGCTTTGGAGACGGCGACTTCAAAATCTTTCGGATCGAGCACGACCAGAACATCGCCGGCCTTCACTTCCTGTTCATCGTCCACCTTGACGTCGATTACATGGCCGTTGACGCGCGAGCTGATGGCGTAGATCTGGCCGTCCACCTGGGCGTCGTCGGTCGACTCGAATTTCGAAAGATGGAGCCAGAACATATAGCCGCCGGAGATGAGAACCAGCACCACGATGATGATCAAAATTCGACCCAGCGCTTTATTATTTTTGGTATTCGCCTGTACTTCCGCCATGATTACTTCCCTCCCATAAATATCTTTAAATTCGCTTCCGTTGCGCCCATCGCCCTGGCCAGAGCGACTTTGGCGAGGTTATGCGCATAAATCGCCGAGATAAGATTTTGATCGGCGGCCGCGACCGAATCCTGCGCCTGCACCACTTCGATGTTGTCGGTGACGCCGGCGATGAAGCGGTCGCGCGCCTGAGTTAGTGTCTGGTCCGCCAGAGAGACGTTATCCTGCGCGACGGCCACCTGGTCCGCCGCGGACTTTAAATCGAGCAATGCGGCGCGCACGTCCTGATCGATCTGGCCTTGAATGTTCGCCAGTTCCTCTCTGCGCTGTTTAATGGTGGTGGACGCATCCAACATATCCGCGCGGCGCTTGCCACCGTCGAAAATATTCATCTTTATGGAGCCGGTGATGCCGAAGGTTCCGTGCGAATTGTCGAGCGTCGGTCCAACCAGGTCGTAATTCGTGCTGAGACTGGCGGTGGGCAGCCACTCATCGGAGACAGAGCGGTGAGCGAGTTCGGCCGCCCGTACCTGTGCCTGCGCGCTCTGATAATCGGCTCGCGAACCATAGGCGCGCTGCAACGCGTCTTCCGGCGTGAGACTCTCGAGCGGTTTGTAGGGAGCTTTGTCGGTAATCTCGAAGGCCTGCCCTGAGGGTAATCCGATGGCTCGCGCCAGCGTGAGCTTATCTTTAGCCACTTGGTTCTGCAACGCCAGAAGCTGTTGCTGCTGGGTTTTCAACTCGACTTGCGAACGAAGCTCATCGATCGCGGGTGAGGTGCCGGCGCGATGCTGATCGCGGGCGCGCTCATAAAGGGCCTGCGCAGTCTCCACCTGCACCTTGGTCGCATCGACGCGGGCGGAGGTCGCAATGATCTGGAGGTACGCCGAAGCGACGGCTTGCACCACCAGATCCCGGGCGTCCTTGACCGAAAGATCGGCCGCGCGCTGGCTGGCCTTCTGCGACCGCCAGGCGTTGAGAGTGCGCCCGTCAAAGAGCGGAACATCCGCTTTCGCGCCGGCATCCTGATAGTGAAACGGCCCGATGATGGTCGGGACTCCCGGGAAACGAAATCCGAAGGTCGTCAGGCTGACCTGCTGCTCACTCATGGACACATTGCCGTCAACGGTGGGCAGCAACTCCGCCAGCAGACGCATGCGGTCGACCCGCGCGCTAACCGCGGAATTGTCGCGCGTGAGCAAGCCCAGATTGGTTTTCAGGCCGCGGGCGATGGCGTCGTCGAGAGACAGATTTAATGGCGCAGGAGACGCTTCGCCAGTTGGTGTACTGCCGTTAAATTGCGCTAAAAGCGGAAACAACGTGCCCGTGAGCACCATAACTGCCCTTAAAACGGTCAAAATTTATGCCTCATTCCGAATGATTTTGTCGATGATGGACCGGGTCATCAGGCCGGCGGCGGCGAACGTCGCGCCGTCCCGATGCATGCGCTCAAGCAAGGAGCAGCCTGTATCATCGATGAACGTTACGTGTTTAAGATCCACTAAAATTTTCCCGCTTGGATGCTCGATCCGCGCGGATCGCCAGCAAGTCTCCAGTTCGGGGACCCATCCTTCCGCGAGACGACCGGAGACGATCAAGGTGATGCGATTTCCGGTGGAATTTACTTGGGCCCTCATCATCTAGTGATTTGCAATGCAGGTGACCAACCGAATCTTGTTTTCAGTAGTTTAAGCTAGCATCCGCCGAATTTTCGGCACCGATATTTCAGCGAGTGCCGACATATCGGCGCATGATACCTAGCTTTTGCATTCGAGATTGGAGGGTACTGCGCTTCATCCCGAGCATGGCCGCAGCGCCGCTGGGTCCGCCGACCACCCAGTTCGAGGCGTCGAGGGCGTCGAGGATGTGGCGGCGTTCGGCATCGTCCATGGTTACAACGGGATGGGAGACCTGCGCGTGGTGTTCGTGCAGATCGTCCTTGGGAATGATGAGGCGTTTCCCGGAGGTGAGGATGACCGATCGTTCGACGATGTTGCGGAGTTCGCGGATATTACCGGGCCAGGAGTAATTCACCAGGGTTTCCATGACTTCCGTGGGAATTGCCTCGATATTTTTGCGCATCCGGGTGGCGAATTCCTGGACGAAATAGCGGACCAGGGTCGGAATATCCTCGCGGCGTTCGCGGAGAGCGGGGATGGTGATGGGGAAGACGTTGACGCGATAAAATAAGTCCGCTCGGAAGTGTTGTTCGGCGACCATGGCCCGGAGATCGCGATTGGTGGCAGCGACTAATCGAAAATCGGATTGAATCGTACGCGAGCCGCCGAGGCGTTCGAATTGTCCGTCTTGAAGGACGCGAAGCAGTTTAGGCTGCATTTCGAGCGGCATCTCACCGATTTCGTCCAGAAACAGAGTCCCGCAATGCGCCAGTTCGAAACGGCCGATGCGCTGGCCGACGGCTCCCGTGAAGGCTCCTTTTTCGTGGCCCAGGAGTTCGCTTTCGATCAGGCCGGCGGGGATCGCGGCGCAGTTGAGTTTCACGAAGGTCGCGTTGGCGCGGCTCGACAGGCGATGGATGGCGCGGGCGACCAGTTCCTTGCCGGTGCCGGTTTCACCTTGAATAAGAATCGAGGAATCGGTGGGCGCAGCGGTTTGGATCTGCTGGAGAACTCCGCGGAGGGCGGGGCCGGAGCCGACGATTTCATCGAAGCGGTATTCGCTGCGGATTTCCTCTTCGAGATAGACTTTTTCGTCTTCGATGTGGCGGCGGAGCTTGTTGATTTTTTCGAAGGCGGCGGCGTTTTCAGTCGCGATGGCGACCTGCCGGCCGATGTGCTGCATGAATTCGCGGTCCTCCGGCGTGTAGGCGTCCGGACGGCAGGAGGAAAACGCGAGGAAGCCGTGCAAGCCGTGGGTGGTGGTGAGGGCGATCCAGAAGCCGCTTTGGATATTGTGCTGGCGGTAGACGTCCATCAGTTCAGGCCGGAACCTGGTTTCGAGGGAAATGTCCGGAACGTAGAGGGGTTGCCCGGTTTCGAGGATGATTCCGGCGGCGCTGCCCTCGACCGGCCACTCGGTGGGGCGATCAGGGTCGTTGTGTTCCATACCGGCGATGGCCTTCAAGATGATCAACTGCCGCGCGGCGTCGTAGCGCATGATGACCAGGTAATCGAAAGCGATCAGGGGGCGCAAGGTTTCCCACAGCGAGTGGACGAGCGCGTCGCGATCGCGGCAGGCGATGAGGGCCTCGGAGATTTGCAGAAGCGCGCGGTATTTTAAGGCGCTGTCGTCGGCGGACATCGGGATCTCTTTATGATAGGCGTATGTGTTCGGTCTTCGTGGCCATCGCGGCTTACGACGCGATTCATGTTCGGTGCGGAGAAGGGCAGGTCGGGAACCTGCCCCACTAAAAGATGAATCATGCGCTGGTTTGGGGTATTGCCGGCTGTACGATCCTGCTGATTCTGGCGGGGCCTCGGAGAATTCCGGAGGCGGTTTGGGCTTGCGGCGGGGCGGGGCTGCTGGTGCTGTTCAAGCTCATTTCTCCGCGCGATGCGCTGGCGGCGGTTCGGCGCGGGACGGATGTGTACCTGTTTTTAACCGGCATGATGGTTTTAGCGGAACTGGCTCGGCGGGAAGGATTTTTCGATTGGGTCGCAGTGCATGCGGTGGAATGGGCGAAGGGTTCGCCGAAAAGGTTGTTCGCGATCGTTTACGCAGTGGGGACGGTGGTCACGATTTTCCTTTCGAACGATGCTACGGCGGTGGTGTTGACGCCCGCGGTGCTGGCTGCGGTGAAGAAGGCTCGAGCGAGGCCGCTCCCTTATTTGCTGATATGCGCGTTCATCGCCAATGCGGCTAGCTTCGTGCTGCCGATCTCGAATCCTGCGAATCTGGTGGTTTATGGATCGAAAATGCCGGCGTTGGGAGTGTGGTTCCGGTCCTTCGGGTTGCCTTCGCTGGTGTCGATCGTGGTGACGTTCGCGGTTCTAGAGCTGAGCTGCCGCAACGATCTGAAGGGGGCGATAGAGAGCCAGGTAGATGGTGTGTCGCTGTCGGCGGGCGGGAAGTTGGCGGCGTACGGGATCGGCGGAGCGGCGGTGGCGCTGATGATCGCTTCGGCGCTCGATATCGACCTGGGGCTGCCGACACTCCTGGCGGCGATAGCGGCTACGGCGCTGGTGGCCTTTCACGATAGAAATGCGCCGGCGGGGATTTTCAAGCATATTTCCTGGAGCGTCATTGTTCTGGTCGCGGGATTGTTTGTCATGGTCGCGGCCGTGGATCAGGCGGGCGTGCTCGCGATGAGCCAGGGGGCGTTGCGGAAGGCGGAGGCCCTGGGTGCGGTAGAGGGGAGTTTGACGGCGGCGTTCGGCGTGGCCTTGTCGTCGAATATCGCGAACAATCTTCCCGTCGGGCTGATTGCGGGGAACGCGCTGCACGCAGGAGTGTCGATGGCGATCCGAAACGCGGTTCTTATTGGAGTCGATTTGGGGCCGAATTTGTCGGTAAGCGGGTCTCTGGCGACAATTTTGTGGTTAATCGCGTTGAGGAGGGACGGCGAAGATATCAGCTTCTGGAAATTTCTGACGTATGGGTTGCTGCTGATGCCGGTGGCGCTGGCGCTGGCAGTGTTGGCGGCGGTGCTATAGAGTTAGCGATATCAGTCAAAAGGCTTCTTTCACGCAAAGACGCAGGAAAAACCTTGGCGAGCCTAACGCGCACCATACTGGCGCAATAACTTCGCTAATTCCTCATGGCTCTTCGCCGTGGCGTAGTGAAGGGGCGTCTGGCCTTTGTCGTCCGTGGCATTCACGTCGGCTTTATTCGCGAGGAGCACTTCGGCAACATCCAGATGGCCTTCCGACGCGGCAAAGTACAGAGGAGTAAAACCGCCTTTCGACTTGGCGTTGACGTCGGCGTGGTGCTTCAGGAGTATTTCCGCGACTTCCTTGTGCGGGCCCCAGAACGCATCCGCCGCGTGATGCAAAGGCGTCCATCCGTCGTTATCTTTGGCGTTCACGTCGGCTATGGCGGCAAGCAATTCCGTCATGTCCTTGGAGCCTCTGGCCGCAGCGAAGTGCAACGGTGTTTCGCCGTCGTTGGCCTTGGCATTCACGTCGGCCTTTCCGGCTAGCAACACCTCCGCAACGTCATGACGAGACTGCTGCGCGGCGAAGTGCAGAGGCGTCCAGCCGTCTTTATCGCGGGAATTGACATCGGCCCTGCCAGCCAGCAACGCTTTCACTACTTGCTTGTCACCCCTCATCACCGCCATGTGTAACGGCGTCCAGGCGTTCTTGGCTTTGACGTTTATGTCGGCCTTATTGGCCAGGAGCACTTCCACTATGTCACTGCCGCCGCGCGCCACGCTGTGCAATGGCGTTCCACCCGCGTTGTCTTTGGCGTTCACATCTGCGTGGCCGGCCAACAGCAATTCAACCACCTCTTTATGACCCTTGCTCGCCGCGAAGTGCAGAGGGGTCCAGCCACCCTTCTCCCAGGCGTTAACGTCGGCCTTGTTGGCAAGGAGCAATTCCACCACGCCTTTCTGACCCTCAGCCGCGGCAAGGTGCAAAGGCGTGTCGCCCTGTTCGTCGATGCTATTGACGTCGGCCTTGTTCGCCAATAGAAGTTCCGCGGCTTCTTTGCGGCCGTTAGAGGCTGCGATATGCAAAGGGGTCTCGCCGGTGTTGTTTCGACTAGAGATCAGGGCCGGATCGTCCTTTAGGAGAGCTTTGATTTTCTCCACGTCTCCCTGCGCGGCGGCGTCATGAATCGGGCCGGCGAAAGACAATACGGTCAGAGCAAGGGCACCGAGGACCGGGGTTACCGGAAGTCGGCGTCGACGAAAGAAAGAGTCCGGGGACAATCCGATCTCAGTTTAGCGGCAATTCCGCGAGTGCGCGGCTCGTCGAAATATCGGAAGCAGGGTCATCGATCCTGTGGAGCGGCAGTCTCAAAAGCAGTCTTTTCGGGACGATCCGGTCTCTTGGTTAAGGAGCCAAGAGTCTCCGGCACCAGAGTCCACAACATCACCCACGCGACTACGGCGATGGCCGCGAGAGCGAGGAAGCTGAACGCGTAACCGGAGTGTTGGACCAGATAACCGGCGAAGGCAGTGCTGAGGCCGGCTCCGATGCCCACCGCTGCGGCCAGCGCTCCCTGGGTCACGTTGAAGCGTCCCGTGCCTTGGGTGAGGTCGGCGACGACCAGGATCGAAACGACGACGAAGATCGCATTCGCAACACCATCGAGAATCTGGATTCCTATAAGGAGCGGAACGGATTTCGTCAGCGTATACAGGACGCCGCGGATCGGCAGGACCCCGAATCCGATCAGCAGAAGAGGTTTCCGGCCCCACGTGGCAGCCTTGGCGCCGATCCAGGAAGCGGAAAGTGAAATCACCAGTTGCGTGACGATAACGCAGGCCGACATAAATGGCGCGGACACTTTGGCGCGGCCATGGGCCAACATCTCGCCAAGTTGCGGAAGCATGGCGGCATTCGCGAAGTGGAAGAGAACCGAGCAGGAGACGAAGGCCAGTAGGCGCCGGTCGGATAGCAGGGCCTGGATGGCGGAGGGCTGCTCTGTGCCATGGTCGTGCCGCGCTCCTCTCGATCGGGCATAGTCGATGTCGCGCGGGTCGATGGCGGAAAGAGCGATCAGGCACGGGACCGCCAGGAATGGCACGGCAAAAAAGATGGCGCGATTCGAAATGGCAAAGCCAAGGCCGCCCATCAGCAAGGCCGCGGCGACATTTCCAGCAGAATTGAAGGCTTGGTTGCGACCGAAGCGCCGGTCGAAATCGCCAGGCATGACCAGTCCGAGGGTTATGGCGGCGACGGTGGGGGCTAGGATTGCGCCGACGGCTCCGAGGATAACCTGGGCCGAGATTACGAAGGGAAGAACAGGTTTGAGGGCGAGCGCGAGCGCGGCGGCCACTAAGAAGGCGAGGCCGATCGAGAGGAGGGTGCGTTTACGGCGCGTGGCATCAACCAGCGCTCCTCCGGGCGTTTGCGCGAGGACGCCGGCGAGCCCCCCGCAGGTCAAAGCCAAGCCCACTTGCTGCGGATTCCACTGATTGGCAGCGAGGTAAACCGCCAGGAACGGGCCAACGCCGGTCTGGACGTCGGCGAGGAAGAAGTTCAACCAGTCCAGGGCGCGAAGGCTTCTTGGTAGGGTGGGCGACTCCAACGGAAGCCTCGTCCATTAGACCCTTAAAAATGGTGCCCGTTACGATTTGAGTATTCGAGGGACTTCGTCGACCATAACACCAACCCGACAAAAGCCGGGAGCGGCAGGAGGCGTCCCCAGAGTGCCGCGGCTGGAAGGCCACCTTTCAAGGGAGTTAGTAGCCATATAGACATTTGCTGGAAATACCGCGATCAGCAGCGCGACAAGACCCAGGGCCGCGACGCGGCGCACCCTCGGAATGAACAGGCCGATCCCGCCGAGAATCTCCGCGACGCCGCTCCCGTACACCATTGCGAGATGCCAAGGTACGTACGGAGGCATTATTTTCATGTACATCGCGGGTTTCAGGAAGTGGAGGAGACCCGCTGCCGTATAGAAAATGGCCGCCGGCGCCGCCCACAATTTTTGCATTTTCGTCACACTTCATCATTGCGTGTCGGCGGTATACTAATTGCTTAGAGCACCGCTAGGAGTTTTGCGCATGAAAACCTATCTGAAATTCGGATTCCTGATCGCCGTGATTCTGGGAACGCTGCTGTGGCTCGCGATGGGCGGCATCAGCGACACGAAGACCTATTACAAATCGATCGCCGAATTGAACCAACTGGGTGACAGCGCGAAGGATCACCGGCTCCGGGTAGGGGGCGACGTGGCAGATTCTATTCAGCACCATGGACGTGAAGTGCGATTTACGCTGACGCAGGATAAGCTGGTCCTGCCGGTGGTTTATAGCGGCATCGAACCTCTGCCGGACACTTTTAAGCCAGGTGCGCAGGCGCTGGCCGACGGAAAACTCGGCGCGGACGGCGTTTTCCACGCGACCAAGATCCAGGCCAAGTGCGCATCGAAGTATGAGGCGAAACCAATTCAGCAACCGGCGGCGGGGCCTCGCGCGTCTCTGTAGAATATAGCTGGCTAATACTTTATGGAAAATATCGGCGCGCTCTCGGTTCTGCTCGCGTTCTGTTTCGCGGTCTATTCGATTCTCGCATCGGTGATCGGGAAGTTGACGAAGCGGCCGTTCTTGATCCTGTCCGCCGAAAGAGCGGTTTACTCGATCTGGGTGCTGGTCACCATAGCGGCGGGCATTCTGATCTATTCGCTGATGACCGGCGATTACCGGATGGCGTATGTCGCGCATTACACCAATCGCGCGATGCCGAGCATCTATAAGTACACGGCTTGGTGGGGCGGGCAGGAAGGGTCGCTGCTGTTCTGGAACTGGCTGCTGGCGAGTTACGGAGCGGTGGTCGTTTACCGGAACCAGCGCAAATTTCGCGAAATGATGCCGTGGGTGGTCGCCGTGATGATGTCGACCCAGGTATTTTTCCTGACGCTGATCGTATTTATCGAGAGTCCGTTCAAGGTTTTGACTGTCGGTAGACGCATCGTCGACGTCGGCGACGGCCAAGGGCTCAGCGCGTTGCTTCAATACTGGACGATGATCATTCATCCTCCGATGTTGTACCTGGGCTACGTGGGATTTGTGGTGCCGTTCGCGTTTGCGGTCGCGTCCTTGATCACCAAGGCGCCGGGCGAGGCGTGGATCCACGTGACCAGGCGCTGGACACTGGTGACCTGGATGTTCCAGACCACGGGAGTTCTGCTCGGCGCGGGTTGGGCGTACTCGGTGCTCGGCTGGGGCGGCTATTGGGGTTGGGATCCGGTGGAAAACGCGTCGCTGCTGCCGTGGATCACGGCGACGGCGTTCCTGCATTCGGTCATGATGCAGGAGAAAAAGGGAATGATGAAGGTGTGGAACATGGTGCTGGTGTCGGCCACGTTCTTCCTCTGCATTTTCGGAACATTCCTGACGCGCAGCGGGATCGTCAATTCCGTGCATGCATTTTCGCAGGGGCCGATCGGGATGTACTTCGTAGTGTTCCTGAGCATCGGCATTGCGGCGACGGTGACGTTGATTGTCAGCCGGCTGGATTTCCTGAAAAGCGAAGCCTCCATGGAGAGCGTCCTGTCGCGTGAGTCGAGCTTCCTGTTCAATAACCTGGTTTTGCTCGCCAGTTGTTTCGCGATTTTGTGGGGCACACTGTTTCCCGTCATCTCAGAGAAGTTCACCGGCGAGAAGATCAGCGTCGACGCGCCGTTTTTCAATCGGATCAATATTCCGATCGCGATGTTCCTGCTGCTGCTGACGGGCGTGGGACCTCTGATCGCGTGGCGAAAAAGTTCGTTCGACAGCTTGAAGAGGGCGTTCCTGTGGCCCACGGTCGCCGGGGTTGCGGTGGCTGCCGGATTGTTCGGCGCAGGCGTCCGTAGTTTCTACGCGCTGGTATCGTTCGCGCTTTGTAGCTTCGTCCTGGTGACGGTGGTGATGGAATTCGTGAAGGGCGCGAACGCCATCGCATCGAAGGATAAGTCGAGTTTCATCTCTTCGATGATCGAGCTGACCCATCGTAATACGCGCCGCTACGGCGGATACCTGGTGCACGTCGGCGTGGTGATCATGTTCATCGGATTCACCGGCAAGGCGTTCGATTTGCAGAAGACGGTGGAGATCGAGAAAGGCGACGTGGTTTCGCTCGGCAAGTACACGCTGCGGCTGGTGGATATTCAGGAGGGGCAGAACGACAACTACCGGCAGCAGAACCTGGTTGTCGACGTCACCAAGAACGGCGAGCACGTGGGCACGCTGAAACCGGAAAAGCGGCTCTATCTGGCGAAAAAGGAACCGGCCAGCAACGTCGCGATCCGGCGGCGTCTGAATGAGGATCTGTATATCAACTTCGCCGGACTCTCCGACGACGGCACAAAAGCCGTGATGCAAGCGTATGTGTTTCCATTGGTGAGCTGGATTTGGATCGGTTACTGGGTGGTGCTGAGCGGCACGATTATCTGCCTGATCCCCAGTAAGAGCCGGCTGATCTATCCGCGAATGGAGATTGTGGGCGTCGCAGGAAAACATGCAAAAGTTTAGCTTCCTTTTGGCGATTGCGGCGGGGCTCTGCCTGGCGCAAACCGCGGTCGATCTCGATTCGGATCCTGTTAACAGAGTCGCCAAGAAAATGTTGTGCAACTGCGGTTGCGCGCAGGACATGGCGTGCAAGATGGAGCCTGGCTGCGGCATCTGTAAACGCGCCAAGACGAAAATCTTCGCCTTGCAGACGGCGGGGAAAAGCGACTCACAGATCCTGGACGAATTTGTGGCGGAGAACGGTAAGCAGATCCTGGCGATCACGCCCGGGTTGTTCGGAACCGCCGGTCCATTTATTGCGCTGTCGCTGGGCGCGATTGTCGTGCTGCTGGTCATCAAGCGTTATCGCAAACCGCACGCTGCGGTTCCTGAGATCGATCCTGACGTTCTGGAGCGCATCAACAAGGACATGGCAAAGCTCGACTGATGATACTGATCTTCGTGGTCGTGATCGTTATAGCCGTCACTCTCTATTTCACATTGACGATCAGGACCAAGGATCTTCCGCCACCGGACCCTGTTTCACCAACGCAATATCTGGAAGATCGCAAGGCGCAAATCTACGAAAATTTGCGCGACCTCCAGTTCGAGTATCGTGTGGGAAAACTTTCCGACGCGGATTATCAGCAGACCAAGCTTGGGTTGCAGAAAGAACTGGCAGACGTGTTGGGAGAAATCGAAAAATTTGGAGCACGCCCTGTAAAGGCTCCAACGGCGCCGACGGTCGAAGTACCTGAGCGGCCGCCCGCCAATGTCTGTCCGCACTGCAACGCTCAATTCCCGAAGCCGATGAAATTCTGCGGGGAATGCGGAAAGGCCATGGCGCAATGAAAATCTTATTCTGGCTACTGGCTACCGGTTCCTGCCTACTGGCTTCGGTCGACGGCACGGTGATGAACGCGACCAACGGCAAAGCCCAGCCTTCGGTCCTTGTGACGCTGGTGCAGCCGGGCGCGCAAGGCATGCAGACCATCGCCACGGTAAAGAGCGATGCCGAAGGGAATTTCAAAATCGACAAAGAGTATCCGCCCGGGCCGGCGCTCGTGCAGGCGGTTTATCAAGGCGTGCTGTATACCTTGGTGCTGCCTCCCGGCGGCCCAACTTCGGGAGTTCACGTAAAGGTCTACGATGCGACATCGAAGCCAGGAGTTGCGAAAGTGTCGCAGCACATGATTTTGATCGAGCCGAGCGCGAACTCCCTCGACATCGGCGAAACTTTCCTGATCGAGAATGAGTCGAACACAACTTTTCAGGATTCCGCGAACGGGTCTATTCAGTTTTATCTCCCTCCGGCTGCGGAGGGAAAGGTGAGCGTGACGATTAATTCTCCGGGCGGAATGCCGATCCAGCGGGCGGCGGAAAAAACTAAGGAAAAGGATGTTTATAAAATCCAGTATCCGGTGAAGCCTGGGGAGAGCCGTTTCGACGTGAGTTACTCCTTGCCGCCCGGCGATACATTCTCGAGCAAGGTTCTGCACGGCGAAGGAGTGACGCGGCTGGTGACGCCTCCATCGGTTACGCTCGAAGGCACCGGCATTGAATCGCTGGGGCAGGAGCCGCAGACTAAGGCGCACATCTACGGTGCCGGCGACACCGAATACTCGGTGAAGATTTCAGGCACGGGATCGCTGCGAAGCCCGGACGCCGCACCCGCCAACGACGAGGACACTGGCCAACCGCAACTCGAGGAACAGCCCGCGCGTGTTTATTCCCGGATGCTGTGGGTGCTGGTCCTGGCCTTCGCGATTCTCGGCCTGGGAGGCGTGCTCCTCTATCGCAAGAGCGCGGCATGAATGCACTCGAAATCGACGGCGTCTGGAAGTATTTTGGCGACTTCCCCGCCCTTCGCGACGTCGGATTCAAAGTCGATGCCGGATCGGTGGTCGCTTTGCTCGGCCGGAACGGCGCAGGTAAAACGACCCTGTTGCGGATCCTCGCTGGCCTCGCGAAACCCTCGAAAGGAACCGTTAAAATCTACGGCTCTGAGGTGCGTGAGGAGCCGACCAGGCGAAGGATCGGTGTCCTTGGTCATGGAATTTCCCTCTACGACGAATTGACCGCCACGGAGAATCTTGTTTTATTCGGGAAGCTCTACGGCCTCAACGATGCTCCAAAGCGCGCCCATCAATGGCTCGAGCGAACCGGCCTGGAACGAGTCCGCGACGGCCTGGTGCGGGAGTTTTCGCGCGGCATGCGCCAGCGATTAGCGGTGGCGCGGACGTTCCTTCACGACCCGGAAGTGCTGTTGTTCGACGAGCCCTTTACGTCGCTTGACGATCGCGCCATCGCCGTTCTGCAATCGCTGATCGCCGAAGCGCAGGCGCGGGGCGCGACGATCGTCATGTCCACCCACCAGCTTCGCGAAGCAATTGAGCTCTCGACGCACATCGCCCTGATCAAGAAAGGCCAACTCGCCTACGCGGGCGAGCGCCGCCAGGAAATGCTCGACGACCCAACGTGGCTATATCGTACGTACGAGGGAGAGAGCGCATCGTGAAGCAAGACATTTCACGCAAAGGCGCGGAGCTCGCCAAGAATGAAGATGTTTTCTTTGCGAGCTCTGCGCCTTTGCGTGAAACGTTTTTTTCTTTTCTGCGCCAGTGCCTCACCATCGCCGCAAAAGACCTGCGCGCCGAATGGCGCACCAAAGAAGCGCTCAACGCATCCCTCGCCTTCTCCACCGTGATCCTGATCCTGTTCAGCTTCGCCCTCGATCCCAACCCGGAGATGATGCAGGAGTTTTCCGGCGGACTCCTGTGGCTGGTCTTCCTCTTCGCCGGCGCCCTGGTGCTGAACCGCAGCTTCGCCCGTGAAATGCAGAACGATTGTCTGGACGCGCTGCTGGCGTCCCCGGTGCCTCCTTCCGGTCTGTTCCTGGGAAAAGTTCTGGCGAACTACGCCTTATTGATGATGCTCGAATTCCTGTGTCTGGTGGAGTTCGGCCTTCTGTTCAATGTGCGCTGGCTGGGGAACGTCGGTCCGCTGATGCTGGTGATGGCGCTCGGCACCTGGGCCCTCACTGTAGTCGGAACCGTGTTCAGCGCGCTCACTGTGAACCTGCGCCTGCGCGAAGTGATGCTTCCGGTGCTGGTCTACCCGATGATGGTCCCGCCCATGATGGCCGCCATGATCCTGACCACGGACCTTCTCGCCGGCACCGCCCTCGGACCCGGCAATATGCTGTGGGTCCGCGTTTTAGTGGGTTTTGACGTGATCTTCACGCTGCTCGGCGTGTCGTTAATAGATACTGTATTGGTGGGGTGATCTATGCGCAATCGCATTTTGCTGTTGTTGACCGTCGCGTTCGCGATGCTCATTGCCTGGAACCTGAAGAACATTTTGCTGGGCCTTCCCGATGAAGCCCGCCAGGACGCCGTCTATCGGATTCTCTACTTCCACGCGCCCGCCGCCATCGTCGGTCTAACCGGCTTCGGCATTGGAATGGTGTTCAGCGGCATCTACCTCGCCACGAAAAATTTGTACTGGGACACGCTCGCTGCCTCTACCACAGAGGTCTCGCTCATGCTGGCCGCCATCAACCTCGTCACCGGTTCGATCTGGGGACGTCAGCAGTGGGGAGTCTGGTGGGCCTGGGATGCGCGGCTGACCTCCATGCTCGTCTGCTGGCTGATTTTCGCCGGCTACTTGATGATGCGGCGCGCAGTGGAGGAACCGAATACGCGCGCGCGTCTATCCGCCGTAATCAGCGTCTTCGGCACCGTGAACGCGTGGTTCGTGTACAAAGTAATCGAGTGGGTCCCCCGGCTGCAACATCCCGGCCCGGTACTCAGCTTCCGTACCGGCGGAAAGATCGACCACCAACTCGAAACGCCGTTTTACTGGATGGTGCTTGCCTATATGTTACTCGGGGTCATTCTAGTCATGATCCGCAACCGGCAGGAATCCATCTCGCACGAAATCGATTCGCTGCGGCGCTTGGCGCACGCCTAAGGAAATCTCATGAACGCTAATTTCGAATACCTGTGCTACGGATTGATGGCCGCCTGGCTGATTGTCACTCTCTACGTGATCCTGCTCGGTCTCCGCGAAAGCAGACTGCGGCGCGAACTGGACCGCGTGCGCCAGATGGTGGAGCCGCGCGCGAAATAATTATTGTTCGCGGCTGCCCGCCAGCTTGTCCGGCATATCCGCCAGAACGTAACTCATCACCGCCATCGCCGCGACGCTCTTACGGAAATCATCCAGATTCACTTTGTCTAACGTGTCCGTCTCCGTATGATGCCAATCGAAGTAATGCAACCCCACGGACCTCTCGCCTAGCGCCGGCACTCCATCGCGCGTTAGTGGAGCGATATCGGAACCACCGCCGCCGCCCGCAATTTCCCCCGCGTTGATCCTGTTCAACAGGCTGCCGATCTGCTTCAGCATCGCCATCGAATTTTCCTCCGCTGGATTCGCGGCCGCCGCCGCGCCGCCTCGCCCCCGACCTCCGCGGCCTCGTCCGCCTCCGCCGAAACCTCCAGCGCCATATCCGAAACCGACCGGAGCTTCCGCACCTCCGTCCATCTCGATCGCCGCGACGTGATTCTTCACCGCATCGCCCACCCAGGCACGATACGCCTCTCCGCCGCGGCCGCCGTTTTCTTCATTCACCCAAAACACCACGCGAATTGTCCGCCGCGGCTGCAATCCCAGCTTCTTCATCAGCGCGACCGCCTGCAAACTCGCGATAATTCCCGACCCGTCGTCCTGCGCGCCTCGACCCACGTCCCAGGAATCCACATGCCCGCCGAGCACCACAACTTCTTCCGGATGCTCGCGGCCTGGAATCTCTCCCATCACGTCGCCGCTATCGGCATCCGCCTCCATGTGCGCCGCCATTTCGAGATGAATTTTAATCGGAATCTTCTGCGCGGCGAATCGCCCCAGCATCATCGCGTCCTCGATGCTGATCGCGGCGGCCGGAATTTTCGGCTGCGCCTCGTCGTAGTCCAGCGTCCCCGTATGCGGGATCTGCATCGCCAGCGGCGTAATCGACCTGACCAGAACGGCCACCGCGCCGAGCGACGCCGCAATCGATGGGCCTGCGCGGCGATACTGTCCCGTCAATCCATAATTCACCCACGGTTCGTTGTACACCACGATCTTGCCGCGCACGCCGTCCGCGCCCAGCTTCTTCAACTGATCGAAATCCTCCACCACCATCGCATCCGCCGTGATGCCGCCGCTAGGAGTGCCGACGCTCATCCCGAGCCCCAGCATGTGGAGAGGTTTATTCTCCGGCGCGATCATCTGAGCCGATTCCGCACCGCGCACCCACTTCGGAACCTTCACCGGAATCACGTGGACATTGCTCAACCCGTCGCTCTTCATGGTCTCCTCAGACCATTGGATCGCCCTGTCCAGACTGGGCATGCCGCTCAGTCGCGCGCCGATGCGATCGCACAAATACGCCAGCTTCGCGTAACCGTCGTTATCGGCCATAGCGGCATCGATCAGCCGGTCGGCAACGGGCTTGTACTGATCCGCAAGGTCAGCCGCAAACATCGCGCCGAAAGAGAACAACAACGCCAGAATACGCATGAGTCCCAACATTATAACGAGCCGTGACCACAGGGAGCGGTGCTACAACACCCACTTGCGCCCGTTGATCGCAACATCGCTAACCCGCAGCCCAGCCACGTTCTGAATTACATTCTCTTTCTCCACGTGATCGAAGGTGCATCGCGACAGGCTGACATCCCGCACCGGCGCCGATTGGTAGCCTTTCAGAGACACCGCGTACTTGCTCTTCCCGCACCGGACGTTCTCCATGACAACATTCCGCACCAGCGGCGTAAACGCTCCGCCCTCGCCCTCTTCGTAGAACAGATCGACATCCAGCACCGCGCCTGCGACTTGCCCCACCTGGCAATTCCGCATGAAAATATTCTCGATCTTCCCGCCGCGGTAAGAGTTGGTCTTGATGCGCAACGCCACCAGGAGGTTCGGACTATCCATGTTGCAGTTATCGACGTACACGTTCCGGACGTCTCCCGAAGCCTCGCTGCCGATGGTGACGCCGCCGTGCCCGTCCTTCATCGCACAATTGGTAACAATAATGTTCTGGCTCGGAGCCGCGACCCTCCGCCCATCCCGGTTGCGCCCGCTCTTGATCGCGATGCAATCGTCGCCCGTGTCGAACTCGCAGTTATCGATCAACACGTCGGTCGACGATTCCGGATCGCAGCCGTCGTTATTCGGGCCGTGGCTGAAGATCTTCACATCGCGCACAGTTACGTTGCGGCACAACACCGGATTGATCTCCCACATCGGCGAGTTGCGGATCGTCACGCCTTCGATCAGCACGTTGGTGCATCGATATGGTTGAACGAACTGCGGCCTCAGCCAGCGCCCTTCGCCGAACACGCGATCCTTCACGGGCACGTCTTTGTCGGCCGCCGCTACCAGCTCTTTCCGGGCCTGCGCCTGCGTCGGCTCACCCGATTTTCCGCATCCGCCTTTGCCGGACCAGTTCCACCAGAAATCGCAATTGGCGTTCCCGTCCAGCGTCCCTGCGCCTGAAATCGCGATATTGGTCTGCTCGAAGGCGTAGATGAACGGCGAATAGTTCATGCACTCCGTGCCTTCCCATCGCGTAAACACCACTGGAAGATATAGCTTCGGATCGCGATTGAACAACAGAGTCGCGTCCTTCATCAGGTGTAAATTGACGCCGCTCTTCAAATGAATGGCGCCCGTCAAATACACGCCTTCTGAGACGTAAACTCGCCCGCCGCCGGCGGCTGAGCACGCTGCGATAGCCTTCGCGATCGCTTCGGTCGAGTCCTTCTTTCCTCCCTCTACCGCCCCGAATTTCGCAATGTCGAACTCGCGATCGGGAAATTGCGGCGGCTTGATCCGGCTGAGAATTTCCGATCGCTCGTCCGCTCCGAACGCCGGAACCGCTAAACCGAGGGCCAGGAAGGAGCGCCGGTTCATCGTAAATTCGTCCACCTCTCAAAATTCGTCCGGAACAGCCGTTTCACGTCCTGCTGAATATCGCCGACGTTCACCGCCCGCCCATCCTCGGAAAGCAAATTGAACGTGTTCGCCAGTATCGGACCCATCGTGCGCCGCGTATTCCGCCACTTGTAGATCACCTGTTCCAGAACCCGAGCGTCGGAATGCTGCGGGATAAACGTTGTCCCCAACATCTCCAACCGCTCACGCGTCATCTCTTCCACAATCGACGGATTGTTCAAAAACCACCAGCACCCGAACAACATCAGGTTGCTGAATTTTCGCGCATACACCGTCAGTTCATGCTGATTCTCGCGGCTCAGCACGCTCGAGAGAAACCGGTTCTCCGGAAATTCGCAGCAAAGCCGTTCGAGCGCGCGCAGGTCGGCTTTCCCCACTCCGTCGCCCGCGAGCTTCAACGCCGGATTCACCTGGTACCGGACTCCGATCATCAGCGAGAGCGGCAGATTGTACTCGCCGCACACCGGTAACACGGCCTCCGCAAGAAGCTTCGCGCGCACGCTATTCTCCGGATACGCGAATGTGTCCGGCAAAGAACAAGCCATGTAAACGGGCCGCATCAATTTAGCCCACACGGTCAGGAATCGCCGCACCTCGGAAATCGAGTTGCCGCCCAGGTTCTCATCCACCTTGTAGCCTTTGCTCTGAAGCACCTGGTAATGCTCCGGCCACCGGTTCAGGATGCGATCAAGCCGCAGCACCGCGTGAAACTGCGAGTGAACCGTCGCGCCCTTCTCCCACATTGGAGACTCTTCCGGATCCAGCGGATCGTTGGTCATCACCACCTCACTGATCCCCGCCAGTTTGAAAACGTCCGCGATGTGCTCGTGATAATCCCGCCCCGCAAAAAACTCCCGCGCCTTTTTCAGATCGGAACCCGACGTTGGCAGGTCGAAAGCGTGCAGCACCGACACCACCCCGCGCGTCGCCTCCGATACCGGAGCGTTTTCGATGAATAAAGTGCGCCAGATCAGATCCGCCTTTTGCTCCTTCGACAGGTTGAAATATTCAGCCGGCGTCACCGGGGACGAACGAAAAAGCTCCGCCTCCAAGTAGTGATAAGTAATAAGTTCATCGATTCCCCACAATCCCATGCTGCCAAGCGAGGGCATAAACAGGTGGGTGTGAACGTCAATAAATGGCGTCGAGGCCAGCGCGGAATCCACAGCCGAGCGTATCTGATCGGAAGAAAGCATCCCTTGCAAAATATACCGGTTACAAGGGTTACGTCAACCACGAGTTGCTGAAGGATGTGCTTAGCGAAACTGAACGTTTCACCATGCGGACCACAAAATCTCCCGTGCGATCAAATCCGGAAAAATAACTTCTCTCAAACTCGGCGCCAATACCGACCAATCGTCCCCCACTCCGAACCAAACCAATTCACCGATCTCCGACTGCGCCCGAGCCTGGCCCGTCAACTCCGCCCGATACAACTCGATCCGCACGATCTTTCCAGGGTCCCCCGCGGCTGCACTCTCATAAACACCCACCAGCTCCGGCGACACAGCGGTAACCTCGCCGAGTTCCTCCCGCAGTTCCCGGGCCAGGCATTCGAGTGACGACTCCCCAAGTTCCCTCTTCCCTCCCGGCAAAATGAGGAGCGAAGTCCCACGCTTCTTCCGGCATAACAGCACGCGCCCATCGCGAATCGTGAGCAGCCCGACCTTATCGATCATTGCAAGATCGGTAACTTCAAATAATCGGCGGGAATAAACAAACTCCCCTCCGTGGTTCCCCGCGGCGCGAATTTCTTCAGCTCACTTGTTAGCTGCTGGGCCGTGATTTCCCCCGATAGCGCCGCCGCGAACACCCTCGCCACCGCCTTCACTTCCTGCGCCGATTCATGCACGAACTCCAACCGGAAATGCCGGATACCCGCCCGTTTCCACTCCTCCAAGTGCCGGCTGGCCTCCTGCGCTTCAGCTCCGAAAACCGTGTTCCGGCACCCGACGTCGGCCAGTACGGGATGCGCCCTCCCCGAAGAATCCTGCAACTCCACGCGATGCTTCTCGCAAGGACGCCCGCAATCCCGATAGCTGGTCCCTGTCGATAAAAACCGGCAGAACACGCAGTGCTCCGTGTGAAAAACCGGCAGATGCTGATACGCGACCACTTCAATTCGCTCCGCCCCCGCGGTCCGCGCCAGCTCCGCCACCTGCGCCGCGTTTAAATCGTGCGTCGGCGTCAGCCGATCGAGCCCCAGCGCGAGATACATTTCCGCCGTCACCGAATTCGCAGCATTTAAACTGAAATCCCCAATCAGCGGCGCGTGCGAAAGCTCCTTCAGCGCATGCAGCATTCCCGCGGGCCGCACCAGGATCGCGCAGTCCAGGCTCCGCAGAAAATTCAAAATCCGCTCCTCGCCCGGCTTCACCACCCGCGGACTAGCGACCCTCGCCGCAATCCCGCTCTGTTTCACCCGCTCCACCGAAGGCCGCAGCCCGTACAGATCCAAATAATCTAGCGTGATGCTAGCCGGCCGTATTTCAATCGCCGCCCCAAGCTGCTCCGCATTTCGAACCAGCAAGTGCAACTCGGGCGACCCTTCTTTCACCTCGCACTGTACCGCCGCATACCGAAACTGATTCACAACCCCAGGCCGCACTCGCGATTGCATTTCCTGCAACCGCTCCACCGCCTCGCGGCGCACCTGGTTCAATAACGACACCGGCGCAAACGGCGACCCGTGAATCTCCAGCGTGAGCTCGCTCAACTCATACGCCGTATTCCCCAATCGCGAAAATTGCGCCCGCAGCGATTCCACCGATACCCCACGATTCTGCGCATGCTCCAGCACCGCCGCGCTCCGCACCACCACGCGCGCGTCGCCTACCACCCACTCCGCAATCAGCTCCGCACCCTCCGCCGCCGTCACATGAACGTTGACGCCTTGCCGCGAAACCGGAGCCGCCGCCTCCAGAAACGGCCTCGCCACCCGGACCAGATCCGGATCCGCCGTCCTCCACACCCGATCTCCCGCGCGAATTCGGTCGAACTGAATTGCGCCATTCCCAAATTTCAACTCGACCGTCCCATCGAGCCCCGGCAAAACCTGATAAACCCGGCCGCCCTCCTCCGCCTCGCCCGGACTCCTCCAATCCGCCGCATCGAACACCACTCCATCCCCCGGCTTCAACGGAGCGATCGAATGAGCCTCACCAGTCTCCACGTCAACGCCATCCCCGCGAACCCGCGCTACCCGGCCCATCTCCACGCCCCGATGCCTCGGCGCGCGACCCTGCACTACCGCCTGATGATTCGTCCCCGTCAGAAAGAACGGCCCCAACCCGCGCGAATAAACCTGCTCCAGCCGCAACTCATCGGCCCGCGTAACGCTCTGCGCCCGGCCTTCCCACGCCTCATCGACCGCCTTCCGATACGCGGCCGTCGTCAGCGCCACATAATCCGCGTCCTTATAACGACCCTCGATTTTCAGTGCCGCGACGCCCATCTCGACAATCTCCGGGACCTGTTTCAGCGCATACAAATCCCCCGGCGACAATAAATAGCGCGCATCGGCCAGCGGCTCAATTCGTCCGTCCACCAATAGTTCATAAGGCAGCCGGCAGGCCTGCGCGCACTGCCCGCGATTCGCGCTGCGCCCTCCCCACGCCTCGGACGAAAAGCATTGACCCGAATACGCGACGCACAACGCGCCGTGCACGAACATCTCCAGCTCGCACTGCGTTTCCGAAATAATCTTCCGAATCTCCTCGAGCGACAATTCCCGCGCCAGATTCACCCGCTCAATCCCGAAACTCTGCGCGAGCTTAACGCCCTCCGCATTCGTAATGCTCATCTGCGTCGAAGCGTGCAATTCCAGATCCGGCGCAATCTCCCGCGCCAGCTTAACGATCCCGTAATCCTGCACGATCAGCGCATCCGCCCCGGCCCGCGCAATCGCCGCAATCGTCTTCGCCGCCTCCGCCAACTCATGCTCAAACACTAAAGTATTGAACGTCACGAACCCGCGCACGCCCCGAGTGTGCAGCGTGCGCATCGCCTCCGGCAACTCCTCCAGCGAAAAGCCCACCTTCGCCCGCGCCGAAAAATGATGGAGCCCGAAATACACCGCATCCGCTCCCGCCTCAATCGCCGCGCGCAGTTGTGGCCAATATCCGGCCGGACTCATGATTTCAGGTTTTCGTCGCAAGGAAGTACTTCTTTCATCCAGCGTAACGCAGTATTTAACGCGGGAAACGCGACGCTAAACGCTACGCGTGGCGTTAAATAGCTCCGCGCGCTAAAGGCGCTTCCACTGCGCGAGCCCTAAAAACACATCATTTCCTCCCATCCGCAAAACTCCCGCGTTAGATTCGCGTTATTTTAACGCGGGCAGAGGACCGGCCGCCTGCCTGCCCCACCTGACTCAGGATAAACGGGATGCGGAGAGACGATGGTGCTTGAAGACTCTATCCATTTGAGTGGTAACCGGTTAGCGACACCAAATTTGGGTTACCGCGTACGGAACCGCTATGCGTGAGCATGCGGACATGTACGATGTAAGAATGAAACTCGCCGCCCTAGCTCTGTCATTTGTGAGCATGTTCTGCTCGGCCGCATTCGCCCAGCCCGCCGACGACCCGGCAAAACTTCAATCCGCCCTCGATCGCGACAAAAAAATCCTCCAGGACTGGCCCGCTCTCTCGCGCTACGCCCCCGACAACGCCAAACTCGCCCCGCCTGCCCACGGAGAGCATCGCGTAGTCTTTATGGGCGACTCCATCACCGACGCCTGGATCAAACGCTCCCCCGCATTCTTCGAAGGCAAGCCTCACATCGACCGTGGCATCAGCGGCCAAACCACGCCGCAAATGCTGATCCGCTTCCGCCCGGATGTAATCGCCCTCAAACCCGAAGTAGTCGTGATCCTGGCCGGCACCAACGACATCGCCGGCAACACCGGCCCCATGACGCTCGACATGATCGAAGACAATTTCCGCTCTATGGTCGAGCTCGCCAAAGCGAACCATATCAAGGTTGTCCTGTCTTCCGTAATGCCCGTCTGCGATTATATCCGCCCCCAAACCGAGCATCGTCCCCCCGCCCAAATCATCGCCCTAAACGAGTGGCTCAAGGACTACGCAACGAAAAACAAGCTGGTCTATCTCGACTATTACTCGGCCATGCTGGACGACCAAAAAATGTTAAAAAAAGAAATTACCTATGATGGCCTCCACCCCAACGAAGCCGGCTACGCCATCATGGAACCACTTGCAGAGAAAGCGATCTCCACCGCCCAGCACCATTAAATATGGCATTCTCCGCGCCCTCCGCGTCTCTGCGTGCTGTGTTTTTCTCAGCGAGCCTCGCGCCTTTGCGTGAAATGCGTTTCTCTTTCCGCTAGCCTATTACTTTCATGCCCAAACTAAACCAATACTCCGCCCACATCACCCAACCGAAATCTCAAGGCGCATCTCAAGCGATGCTTTACGCCACCGGCATGACCGAGGCCGATCTCCAAAAGCCCCAAGTCGGCATCGCCAGCGTCTGGTTCGAAGGCAACCCCTGCAACATGCACCTTCTGGACCTCGCCGCGAAAGCCAAGGAAGGCGTCGCTGCCGCCGGATTAGTAGGCATGCGCTTCAACACCATCGGCGTCTCGGACGGAATCTCTATGGGCACCGACGGCATGAGCTTTTCCCTCCAATCGCGCGACTTAATCGCCGATTCCATCGAGACCATTATGTCCGCCCAGTGGTACGACGCCGCCATCACCATCCCCGGTTGCGATAAGAACATGCCCGGTTGCGTCATGGCCATGGGCCGCCTCAATCGTCCCGGCCTCATGATCTACGGAGGCACCATTCGCGCCGGCTGCACCGCGAAGCATAAGAAACTCGACATCGTCTCCGCCTTCCAAAGCTATGGCGAATTTCTCGCCGGGAATATCGATGAAGCCGAGCGCTGCGATATCGTCCGGCACGCCGTCCCCTCCGCCGGAGCCTGTGGAGGTATGTACACCGCCAACACCATGGCCTCGGCCGTCGAAATGCTGGGCATGTCGCTTCCTTACAGCTCGTCGACCCCCGCCGAAGATCCTCTCAAACTCGACGAATGCGTCCGCGCCGGTGCCGCCATCCGCAATCTTCTAGAACTGGACCTCAAGCCCAGAGACATCATGACCCGTCAGGCATTCGAAAATGCGATGGTTCTTGTCACGGCCCTCGGGGGTTCCACCAACGCCGTCCTTCACCTCATCGCCATGGCGCGCTCCGTCGACGTCTTCGTAACCATCGACGATTTCCAGCGCGTCAGCAATAAGACCCCGTTATTGGCCGACTTCAAACCCAGCGGCAAATACGTAATGGAAGATCTGCAAGCCGCTGGAGGCGTTCCAGCCGTCATCAAAATGCTTCTCGAAGCGGGCATGATCGACGGCAGTTGCATGACCGTCACCGGAAAAACTGTAGCGGAAAATGTGAAGGATCTTCCGGGCTTGACCGCCGGCCAACAAATCATCCAGCCCCTGACGTCGCCCATCAAACCCACCGGCCACATTCAGATCCTCAAAGGCAATCTTTCTCCCGAAGGCTCGGTAGCGAAAATCACCGGGAAAGAAGGTCTGCAATTCTCCGGTCCCGCGAAAGTCTACGATTCCGAAGAAGACATGCTCCACGCCTTCGAAAAACAACAAATCGGAAAAGGCGATGTCATCGTCATCCGCTATGAAGGCCCGAAAGGTGGCCCCGGCATGCCCGAAATGCTCACCTGCACCTCGGTCGTGATGGGCGCAGGCCTGGGCAAGGACGTAGCTCTGATCACAGACGGCCGCTTCTCCGGAGGCTCCCACGGTTTCTTAGTCGGGCACATCACTCCCGAAGCGCAGGAAGGTGGAACCATCGCTCTAATCCACACCGGCGACAAAATTACCATCGACGCCGAGAAGAACAGTTTGACGGTCCATCTAACCGACAACGAGCTAGCCGAACGCCGCCAAGCCTGGATCTGCCCCCCCTACAAATCCCACCGAGGCACCCTGGCGAAATATATCCGCCTGGTAAAAAGCGCAAGCGAGGGCTGCGTAACCGACGAATAAAACCCATAGAATCAGCAGCGCCCGTGGCATCCCAATTGCTCTCCTAAGCGCCAGGAGGTAGCACTCATGATCAGCACAGTTCTTCTGATTGTATTGATCCTGCTTTTAATTGGAGCCCTGCCGTCATGGCCATATAGCCGGAGCTGGGGCTATTATCCCAGTGGCGGACTCGGCACGGTATTGATCATTGTGTTGATCCTGGTGCTCCTCGGCTGGATTTAATCTGCAAGGAGAAAAAAATGCCTAAGGATACTCGAAAAGTAGAGGACCGCCAGAATATCGGAAGAAAAGATCCTCAGCAATTCGGCACTGGAGTCCCGATGCCGGATCTGAATCCGAGTGCGCCAAAAATTCCCGGCCCCTACGACGCTCCGCCGCAGCCTGACCGGCAAAAGAAAAAAGAAAAAGACGGGCACTAGCGAAAATTTAACGTCCTAACCTTGAGTAGGGTGGGTCCCCGACCCGCCCTCCGTGTGGCGCTAAATGAATCGTGGGGCAGGTTCCCGACTTGCCCCTCCGCGGCGCTGGCCGCGTTGTCGAGAGTGTCGACGCTATTTTCCCTTCCGGGCATGCTTATTCAACACCGCTACAAAAGCTTTAGCTCCCCTGGGAGGCGCAGCCTTCCCCATCAGAATCTCTCCGTTCCCTACCTCGCGCCCATAGAGCTTCTTATTTTCCCCCCCGTCCGGCCGTAGCGTTGCCCCCTCCAGTGATAAGCCCGCGAATAATCCCTTGACCCGCGAATAAGAAATCATCTCCGCCGTCATCAATACATCCGTATTCGCGCTAGCGCTTCCTCCCACCGGACCGGCCGCAATAGCCGCTTCGCCGCCCAGCGTAAACTTGTCCCCCAATAGCCGCTTCATGCCTGTCTGATTCATCACCAGCATGATCAAGTCTGTAGACGATGCTCCGAGCTGAGGTCCAAAACTCCCGCCCTCAATAGCAATGGCCGCCGGAGCGCTCCATCCCCCCACCGCCCTGCGGCACGAAGCAAATCCCCTCCCGTATTTGCCTCCAAAAAGAAACGCGCCCTTCATCAGGCGCGGCACCACCACCACGCATTGCGCCTTCCCGACCAGATCTTTAGGAATCGTGCTCTCCGAAGAAAAAAACGCCCGAATCGCCTCCGTGGCATTCGAGAGCCGCTTATCCGGATTCACCTCCTGCCCCGAGGCAATCCCCGCCAATACCAATACCGCCAATAATCGATTCAATTCCGTCTCCCGTCCTTAGTGGCGCAAGCTTCAGCTTCGAGCGGCGGCTTCCGCCGTCGTCTTCTCACCCAAAGCCCTCAAACTAGCCCCGATCAACCCAATAGTAGGTTGCACTGGATCCCCCTCGGCATCATATTCCATAGAAAAATACCCGCGAAATCCCGCCACTCGAGCAATTTCAAAAGTCCGCCCCAAATCCACATGAAACATTTTCTTCCCGTCCTGTTCCGAATCCTTCACGTGGCAAATGCCGTACGCATGCTCAAACATCGCCCGCACGGCATCGTAGTTATACTCAGGCCCTCTCTCCAGCAGCATCGAATTGCAAAAATCCGGCAGCGCCCGAAGCCACGGAGTCCCCGCAGTCTTGATGACGTCCACCAAAAAGAATGCCTCCTCGCTCCGGGCATCGTCATTCTCCAGATGCACGACAACATTCAAACGTTCCCCATACGATGCAACTTCCCTCAAACTCTCGGCCGCCCAATCAACGTTAGGAGGATTCTTCGCCGCTGCAACATGCATCCGTACGCTAGGAGATCCCACCCTGGCGGCGACATCGATCCAATGCTTCGCAGTCTCGACAACGTGGCGGCGCTTCTCCGCATCGGCGTCATAAAAACTCCCGCCCAATCGCCCCACTGGTATATTCACCACCCGCGACCCGCATTTCGCAAGCGCCTCACGAACCTTATCGAGATACGCCGCGTCGGTAGATAGAAAATGCTCGTCCAGCAGCTCCACTCCATGCACGCCGAACCGGTCCACCACCATCTTCGGAAAATCGACTAGCGGCAAAGTCCCTTTTTTCGGATCGACCAATTTTCGAAACGGCCACGAAGCCACCGCCAGCCTCTCGCGCGGACTCGAAGGAAACGCAACGTGCGGTGGAAGGAAACCAGCATACTCGCCCTGCTGAAGCGTGTTGCCCTTATAATCCATATCGTCGTGAATGCCGATCTTCGACGAATAGTAGCCGCGCACCGTCGCGCCCTTCAACATGGCAAAAAAAGGCTCTTTCTCCATACTCGCCAGAACCGCGATTCGCTGCGAATTATTGCTCTGCAAGAACCCGCTGCCATGCATTTTTGACGATTTAAGGTCGATTAAGGAGAGCTGAATTCGCCATTCATGTCTATGTTCAGGGTTAAACGCCTCCGCCAGGTTCTGGTCAATGTACTCCACGACCCTGGCCGCCTTCGCGCCGCCTGACTTCTCATCGGTGGGGATAATAATATCCGTCAGCTCGTCCACCAGGGCGTATTCTTCGTCGGTGAAAAACTTGTGCTTCCCCGCCCCGCTCGCGAGCGCCGCGCCCAGGCTGATTTTGAATAGATCCCTGCGGTCAAACACTTTTAAATCTCTCCTTTACGCATTTGCTCGGCGAGATAATCGCAGGATCGCCAGGCCAGCGCCATGATCGTCCAAGTCGGATTCTGGCAGGAAGCGCTGACGTGCGAGCTCCCGTCCACGACGAACAAATTTTTGACGTCGTGTGATTGTTGGAACTGATTGACAACAGATTTCTTAGCATCGTTCCCCATGCGGGCGGTCCCGAGTTCGTGAATCGACCACCCCGGCGTCAGCATCTCCCGGTCGGTCCCGATAATCTGAATGCCCGCCTCTTCGAACATTTCTTTCGCGCTTGCGTTCATATCCGCGACCATTTTCTTTTCGTTGTCGCCGAAGTTTATATGGAAGCGCAGCACCGGAACTCCCCACGCGTCTTTCACTTGGCTGTCTAGCTCGACATAATTTTCGTACCGAGGCAGGACTTCGCCGAACCCTCCCATGCTGATATAGGCGCCGGCGTGATCGCGAACGTCCTTTTTAAACGATTTGCCAAATCCCGGGGTCGAGTACGCGTGATCCGGAAACATGGTCGTCCCACTTTCGCCCTCGAATCCATAGCCGCGAATGAAGTCTTTTCTTTTCTCACTCAGATTTCTAAAGCGTGGCAAATAAAACCCTCCCGGCCTCCCGTCGTCGAGCGTTCGCGGCTTCCCGACCAGGTCTTTCACGAGGCCCGTCACGCCCGGCCCCATCACGTGCTCGCAAAAATTGTGTCCGATATGCGCGTTTTCAATTTTCGATAACAGCAGCAAGCGCGCCGATTCCAGTGTGGAGGCCCCTAAGACCACCACTTTCGCCTTTGCCGAATAATTTTTCTTCGTCTCCGTATCGATAAACGAAACGCCATTCGCTTTACCACCCACAACGCTGATTTGATAGACAGTTGCGTTCGTGCGAATGGTAAGGTTGCCGGTATCCATCGCCGGATAAATCAATCCCGTCGGCGAATCGAAGGCAGCGTGAATATCGCAGCCGCCCACGCGGCGGTTGCAGGCCCCGCGGCCGAAACATTTGCTGCGATACTTGTTGTGCTTCAAACCGTCGGTCGTTACGCCCGCCCGATACGGAGTGATCAATCGCCCTCTTTTTTCCAGCGATTGCCGCAGCATCATCTCGCCGGCCATCAACTTATTCGGCCTCTGGAATAAACTGTCCGGAAGGTGCGGCAGATTTTCTTTCAAACCGGAGATTCCAAGATAGTTGTCGACCCGATCATAGTAGGGCTCGATATCGGAATAAGAAATCGGCCAGTTCTCGCCATAGCCATCGCGCGACGCAGCTTTGAAATCGTAGTCCGAAAGCCGGAGCGCTAAGCGACCCCAAATCGTAGTTTTACCGCCGAAAGTACGGGCGCGAACCCACGCATAATTGGTCCCCGTGTAGGGATGATCTTTTTCATCGACCACGATGTTTTTCGAATAGTCGGTGCCGCTCCAACCCTGCACATAGGAAAAGACATGTTGAAAGCGCGAGCCCTTCGCATAAGGCGGTTTTCGAATCGTATATTCGTTCAGCGTCAGCGCATGATCGTTCGAAGGCATGTCGCCACGCCGCGGATGATCGTAAGGCCACTCCATCGACTTCAATTCCTGCTCGATCGGAAGTTTGCGGCCGGCCTCCAGCATCAGGACTTTCATGCCGTGGGATGTAAGGACGTGGGCAGCCATGCCCCCTGCGGCTCCGGAACCGATGACAATGGCGTCGTAAACCGGTTTCAAGTCAAGATCTTGAAGCATGATCCATACTATCTACATGGACCACATTTTTGGATTTGCCACGCGCGCGCTCCATGCGGGTCAACAGCCCGATGCAGCCACCGGGGCACGAGCTGTTCCGATTTATCAAACGACGTCCTATGTATTTGACGACACAGCGCACGCAGCGGCACTCTTCAATTTGCAGCGCTTCGGAAATATCTATACGCGGATCATGAACCCCACCACCGCCGTATTTGAAGAGCGGATGGCTGCACTGGAGCGCGGCGTGGGCGCGCTGGCATTAGCGAGCGGACAGGCGGCGCAGTTTATCGCCTTGACCAGCCTGCTGGAATCGGGCGATGAAATCGTCTCAGCGAAAACGCTCTATGGCGGAACCTACACACAGTTCGATGTAAGCTTTCGGCGGCTGGGAATTCAAACAACGTTCGTCGATCCGGACGATCCTGAAAATTTCCGAAAAGCGATCACTCCGAAAACGAAAGCAATTTACGGAGAGACCATCGGCAATCCGGGGATGAACGTTCTGGACATTGAAGCGGTGGCAAAGATCGCGCATGAACATAACTTGCCGCTGGTGATCGACAACACGTTTGCTTCCCCCTACCTATGCCGTCCCATCGAACATGGCGCGGATATCGTTTGCCACTCGGCGACCAAGTACATCGGCGGACACGGAACATCGATTGGCGGCGTGATCGTCGACAGCGGCAAATTCCCTTGGAATGAGGGTAAATTTCCGCAGCTACTGGAGCCTAGCCCGGGCTATCACGGCATTCGTTTTTATGAGACGTTCGGAGACCTGGCCTACATCGTGAAGGCGCGCGTGGAAGGGCTGCGAGATTTCGGGCCGGCGTTGAGTCCATTCAATTCGTTTTTATTTTTGCAGGGGATCGAGACTTTGAAATTGCGCATGCAAGCGCATTCTTCGAATGCGCAGCGGGTTGCAGAGTTTTTGGAAGCGCACGATCGCGTGCAGTGGGTGCAGTATCCGGGGTTGAAATCGAGCAAATATCATTCGCTTGCTCAGAAGTATTTGCCGCTGGGCGCGGGCGGGATGATGACGTTTGGGATCAAAGGCGGGATGGAATCGGGGCAGAAATTCATTGAGGCCCTGAAAATGTTTTCCCATGTGGCGAATGTCGGCGATGCGAAGAGCCTGGTGATTCATCCAGCATCGACGACGCATCAGCAGTTGTCGGCCGAGCAGAGGCAGGAAGCAGGCATCGGCGACGATCTGGTCCGGCTTTCCGTGGGTATTGAGGAGATCGAGGATATTTTGTGGGATCTGGATCAGGCATTAGGAGCGATCGCGTGAGCAACACCTGTGCCATTTCATTCGGCGATGGAGTAGGTGCGAATTCGCCCGTAAATACCGGCCGTTTTGCGACAACGGCGGCGGACCGGTTATCGATTCTTCAAAAATACAAGCGGATCGGGATGGTGGGGCTATCGAGCAACGAGTTTCGTCCCAGCCATTTTGCCGCGAAGTATCTGTTGGCGGAAGGGTACGAAGTAATTCCGGTGAATCCGCGCGAGAAAGAGATTTTGGGCCAAGTCTGTTATCCGACTCTGACGGCGATTCCCGGCGGAGTGGAAGTGGTTGACATCTTTCGCGAACCGGCGGCAGTGCCGGCGATCGTCGATGAAGCGATCGCGATCGGCGCGAAGGTCGTCTGGATGCAGTTGGGCGTGATTCATGAAGAGGCCGCGGAAAAGGCCGCCGCGGCGGGACTGTTGGTGGTGATGGACCGGTGCATGAAGATCGAGCATGCGCGTTTCTTCGGCGGGTTGAATACGCTGGGGATGAACACGGCGGTGATTACTTCGCGGAAGCGGGTTGCGCGTATATGATTCGAAAACACGCCAGCAATAAGCCTGCTGGATAGGCGGCTGCCGCCGAGATTGGCCGCCCCACAAGACAGTTTCCAAGCCTGCATGGCCGAATGGCGAAGAAGAGACTAAGGTGTGCAAAATGAGACAGCTACGGCACCGGGCGAAACAGTTTACAAACACCTCGATCTAACCGGTGAGGTGAATTTATGCGCGGATTTGCATTTCTGGTTTTAGCGTCGGTTGCCGCTATCGGCTTCACGACTAGTACTGCACCAAAGGCCCAAGCCCAGGTCGGCGTCGAGGTTGGAGTGGCGCCGGACTGTCCTTACGGTTATTACGATGTTGCCCCGTATAATTGCGCGCCCTATGGTTACTATGGGCCGGAGTGGTTTACGGGAGGCGTCTTTATTGGCGCGGGTCCGTGGTTCCACGGCGACGCCGCATTCCGGGGTCATGTGGATAACCATTTTCATCCGGAGCACGGCTACAAGGGAGCGATGCCGGCACGCGGTGAGAAGGCTGACCCAGCCAAGCATATCGACGCAGAGCATTTCAAAGGCAACGAGATGCGCGACGGGCGCGGGCACGTAGTTAAGAAATAGCTGTTTTTGAAATGGAGAGCCGACGTCCGAAATTTGGCGTCGGCTATTTTTTTTTGGGTCGATCTTTTTTGGGTCGATCTTTTTTTGTCGATCAAGGGTTGGTTTTATCTGGAGCGGCTCGTAAGGCCAAGCGGAAACTCTTGTCCGCGGTTTTGAGGCAGGAATTGATTTCATCGATATCAAGAAGTTTGCTGCTGTCGATATATTTTAAGGACTCTTCGATCGACTGAATCTTGAGCATGCTATCCGTAATAACTTCGCGTTCCAGTTTGTTTAGCGACATTATGTTTTCGAGCAGCCGTGCGCGCCCACATGACTGAGATAAGCGTATTTCTTGGCCTGTTTTTGCTCATTGGCCATGTGGATCAAAATATCAAAGCGAGAACATTCTTCATCCCCTTCCACGATCGCCCGGAACTGCTGCTCGTGAAGCGACAGGAGTTCGCGAACCGCGGCACCGAACTCATCGAGCAACTGGTTGTGTTCTTGACAACCTCTTATTTTTTCCGCTGGCGTCTTGGTGAGATTCATCGCCCGGCTTCTCTCCTCCGCTGGTTCTAAAGCAATCGATGTGCCAGATTGGCGGCGATATCTTCGAGCCATTTCAGCGCCCGCGGGAAGCAGGACAAAGTCCATCCAGAAAGTCTCGATGGCGTGGACCAACTTGAGGGATCGCTGAAGATCAATGGGCTTCTGCACGAAACAGTTCGCGCGGGCCTGATAGCTTTCCTGAACATCGTCAGGCGAACTGGACGTAGAGAGCACGATGACGGGGATCACATAGAATTCGGGATTGCTCTTGATGGCGGACAAGGTTTCCAAGCCGCCGAGGCGAGGCATATTCAGATCCAGCAGGACGAGGTTCGGACGAGGCATGTCCTGGTACTTTTCCCTGCGATGGAGGAAGTCGAGCGCCTCGACGCCGTCCCAAACGAAGTGCAATTCATACCGCCCGCGAAGATTTTTCATCAGCGTGCGGAGCAGCTCTGCTCCCACGCGATCATCATCCACGACAAGGATATGAAAAACTGCCTCTGCCCCCGATGCGGGCTTCAACCCGAAGCTTCCACCCATTTTGCTCCTAGCACTGTCGATACATGCTAGCGCGATTGCGTTTCGGCGGGTTTGCGTTAGAGAGGAGCAAGTCCGGTTTGCTGAACAGTCGCGCAGATCGCTTCCTGCGGTCGCGGCCCGGAATCGGCGATGCGCAAAATCGATCGCTTAGCCCTCCAGGCCAATTAGCAGTACTGAGCCTTTCGACGGCCTCTGATTATGTTGACGGCGATTGCTGCGGCGATGCCGGCGGCGACTGCTATGCGTTTCAGCATAGAAGATTGGCGAATATGTTCCGGGCGAACACCGATGCCGACGAATCTTGCGGTGACGTGCTGGAGGCCAGGGATGCGGGCTACGGCTTTGAGCTGCCACGGCGCTTCAATAGGGCCCGGGTGCGCGAAGATGTATTCGAACCCTTTATGAGCGTTGACCTGCATAAACTGAGTCACGCGCGTGGGAAATTCGCGGCGCTGCTGGACGCGCGCTAGCAGGGCTTCCGTCACTCGTTTTTCGCGCAGAGGGCGCGCGAGTATCCGGGCTGCCGCAACGGCATCCTGGATGGCGAGATTGATTCCAACACCACCCGCGGGCGACATGGCGTGCGCGGCATCGCCGATACAAAGCAGACCCGGGCGGTACCACCGGCGCAGACGATTGATCTGGACCGATAGCAGCTTGACCTGATCCCAATCCGCGAGTTCATGGACGCGATCGATGAGATACGGGGCGATTTCGACGATGCTCTTGCGAAACGTATCGAGACCGCGGCGCTTTATTTCCTCGAACGAGCCTTTGCGGATGATGAGTCCGGATTGAAAATAGCTTCCCCGATTAATGAGAATCAGAGCCTTGCCGTAGTTGATGTTGCCGAGAAGCTGTTCGGGATCGGTGGACTTGCGGCTGATGCGGAACCAGAGAACGTCGATGGGGACGCCGGATTCGATGACGTCGAGATTCGCGGCGGCACGCGTCATGGAGTGGCGGCCGTCACAGCCGATTACGAGATCGGCATAGATACGGGCGGTGCCCTCGGGAGTGCGCGCTTCGACGCCGAAGACGCGTCCATTATTGCGAAGAAGAGCGACGGCTTCATGCCGCATGCGCAGGTCGAAAGAAGGGAAGCGGCGGGCGCGGTCGGAAAGAAAATTTAGAAAGTCCCATTGGGGCATCAGGGCGACGAATTTGCAGGGTCCGGGCACATGGCGGAAATTGGCGGCCTGGAACGCGAAGTCTCCGAAGATGCCTCCGACGGAGGTTAACTGCTGGTGGGGAATTTTCAGGAAATCGGTGAGGAGGCCGAGCTCCTGCATCAGCTCAAGTGTGCTGGGGTGGACGGTGTCGCCGCGGAAATCGCGGAAGAAGTCGTTGTGTTTTTCGAGCACCGCGACTGCGACGCCTTCACGGGCGAGCAGGTAGCCGAGCATCACGCCCGCGGGGCCGCCGCCCACAATGCAGCAGGTGGTTTCCAGGTCTTCAGCGGGCATGGTGGTTTGAGATTTGAGACCAAAACACGTTTCACGCAAAGGCGCTGAGTTCGCAAAGAACTACTTTTTTGTCGCAGTGAAGGTGCCTTTGCCGACTTCGCCATAATCGACGGTGCCTTTCATTTTATTCGCGCCATCGAGGGTCCCGGAGTATTTTGCGCTGCCGGCATCGCTGCCGAAGGTGAATTCGACTTTATCGCCCTTGACGGTGCCAGTGACTTTGGCGTCTCCGAATTGGCCGTGATACATGCCGGTGAGGGTTTCGCCGGATTGGGTGAATTCGAAAGAAGGACTGCCGCTGCCGGCGTCGAGGACGACATCGAAGGACCATTTACCGGAGATGTCGGCGGCGAAGGCGAGGGCGGTGAGTGCGAAGAGCAGGACGAGAGTCTTCATGGGAGCGATTCTATCATTTGCGCGGCAGATGGACGGCGGATTCGGCCAGAATGGCGGTTGCCTGGTCGCGATTGGTGGGGTCCGTGTCCTTCACTTCGGAGGCGTTCCAGTGAACGAAAGCCTGCTGGGCATTGTCGTGGGCTTCCGGCCATTTATGGAGGGTCCGCGCAATGGTGGCGAGACCGAAGTAGGAGTCGGCGAGGTAGCGTTTGCGAAGGCCGGGCTCGGGACCATCGAGGTATTTTTGCGCCAGAGCGAGGCCACGCTGGGCATGAGCCCACGCGCCGGCGGAATCGCCGCGAGAGGCGAGGATGGCGGCCAATTCCCGTTCATCGCGGACCAGCCTCGACAGAGCCGCGGCATCGCCGGGATGGGCGACCATGATGGCGTCGGCGACCTCGATCGAACGGCGCAGTTCGACCGCGGCCTCGTCGAGCTTGCCCATATCGCGGAGACAGATGCCGACGTATTGATGGATGAGCGTGAGAGGACGCTGGTAGCGCAGGGCGTTGGCGTCCTCCCTGGCGAGCGAATCCATGAGCGCGGCGGATTCGCGGAGGGCGGCGAGGTCTTCGGCGCGGTTGCCGCCGGGAACTTTGGCCGCGCCCTGACGCAGCAGAGCGTTGGCGAGATCGAAGCGGGCGGTGCGATCCTGAGGGTCGGCTTTAATGATCTGGCGGGCGATGACGACGCACTTGTCGAAATATTCGCGGGCGCCCTTGGGATCGATTGCATTAATGATGAACGGCGAGCCGAGATTATCGCCGACGTGGCCGTAGGCGATCATGAGCAGGCGGAGGCGGAAAACATCGTTGGGATGACGCGCGGCGACGCCTTCGCGAATCGAGGCGCTCTCCCGCGCTTCTTTGAGGGCCCCTTCGCGATCGCCGCCACGGGAAAGCAGCGCGGCCATAATGGCATGGGCGGCAGCGGCTTCGTCGGCGATATCGTCGTCGCCGGGAAATTTTTTCAGATTCACGGGAACCAGATCCAGGTGCAGACGGGCGTACTCATTGGCGCGCTTTGGATCGGAGTATTGGAGGGCGGAGGCAAGGTCGTTGTAGAAGACGCCGACGGCCTCGTTCGACTCGACGTCGTTGGGCTGGAGGCGGGCGAGCAATTTCGCCGCGGGGAGGGCGGTTTCGTAAGCGCGGACGACGCCGGGAACATCGCCCATCTCTTCGAGGACGGAGCCCATGTGCTGATAGGTATCGCAGACCTGGCGCAGCACATCCGGGTCATTCGGCCGCTTGACGCGCACAGGCTCCAGGAACTCGGCGGATTTTTTGTAGCTTGCCAACGCGCCTTTCATGTCGCCGAGATTGGGCTTGTGCACGTAGCCCTGCACGTCGCCGAGACGCCAGTAGGCGGTGGCCAGGGAGAGGCGCACATCGTCGTCGCGGCCCACGTCGGCGGAGAGATTTTCGAGATAGGCGAGCGTGGTCTTGACGATTTCGCGGCGAGCCTCGGTGGCGCCGGGCAGACGCTCAATCGCGGAATGGACGTCGAACAGGGAGCGGTTGGCGAGCGCGACCATTTGCGTGAGGCGGCGCTCCGCGCGGCGGGCCTGCGAAGTGGCGATGACGATTCCACCGACCAGGCTGGCTACCACGATGGACGCGGCGGCGATCATCAGACGGTGACGCCGGATAAATTTCCCGGTGCGGTACGTCAGCGAATCCTTGCGCGCAAGAATCGGGCGGCCGGAGAGATAGCGGCGGATATCTTCGGCGAACTGATCGACCGATTGATAGCGGCGGGAGGGATCCTTACGCATCGCCATCATGACAATGTTGTCGAGGTCGGCGGGAACTGCCGGTTTGGTGGCGCTGGGCGGCGGAACTTCCTGGATGCAGATGACCCGCTCGATCTCTTCGGGCGAGGTGGAATTGAGGTGCTGGGCACAGGCCCCGGTGAGCAATTCGTAGAACACGCCGCCAAGCGAGTAAACGTCGGTTGTGGTATCGACGGGACGTCCCATCACTTGTTCGGGGCTGGCGTATTGCGGAGTCAGAAGGCGCGCCTGCATTCCCGTTGCGGTGAGCTGCGGATCTTCGTCGGGAACCAGTAGCTTCGCCACGCCGAAATCGAGGAGCTTAGGCGTGCCGTCGGGCGCGACGAAAATGTTCCCGGGTTTCAGATCGCGATGGATGACCAGATTTCGATGAGCGTGCGAAACGGCTTCGCAAACTTTTAAAAACAGGCGGCAGCGGTCGTGGAGGTTCAGCGCGTGATCGCGGCAGAAGGTATCGATCGGCTGGCCCTCCACGTAATCCATGACGAAGAAGGGGCGGCCGTCGGGCGCGGTGCCGCCGTCGATGAGGCGGGCGATGTAGGCATGGTCCAGGCCGGCGAGAATCCGACGCTCATGGCGGAAGCGGCGCAATACCTCCGACGTATCCATCCCGCGCTTGACTAGCTTGATAGCGACGTTCTTTTGAAACTGATCGTCGTCGCGGACGGCGAGGTAGACGGCGCCCATGCCTCCGCGTCCGATTTCGCGCACGACTCGATAGGAGCCGAGGCGGGAGCCGATGATGGGGCTGAGGCCGAACAGCGACTGCGCTTCGTCTTCGACTGCGCGCGTGATTTTTTCGCCGCTCTTGCGGTCCGAATCGAGCAGCGACTGGACTTCGCGGCGCAATTCGTCATCATCGCCGCAGGCATGGTCGAGAAAGGCCGACTGCTCCGCGAGAGGCAGGTCGGCGGCCTGTAAAAAGATGTTCTCGATTTGCTCCCAGGTATGCGAGGGCATCGCCACAAGATTATCCCCTAACTGCGAGGCGTTGGGGAGTAGCGGCAAAACGCGATCCTCCGAGAATCTTTTTAAAATTCATCGTGAATTGCCGCCTCCTGTTTCATAAGGCGTAAACGGGCGACAAATTTTACGCGAAAACGCATAATTTCTAAACTGCGTCGACTGCGGTGCGATCCAGTTCGCGCTGGAGCCATGCTTGGGCGATGCGGAGGCCCCGGCGGACGTCGTTTACAGGCAGGTCCAGAACCTCGGCCGACTCCTCCGCGGTCAGGCCACCGAAAAAACGCATTTCGATAAGCCGGGCCTTGAGCGCGTCGTGGGCTTCGAGAGCCTTGAGTGCGTCGTCCAGGTCGATCATTAAAGAGGGCTTTTCGATGGCGGCATCGCAGGCTTCGTCGAGCGAATATTTAGGCCGGGAACCGCCGCGTTTGGCGGCAAATTTCTTGCGGGCATGGTCGATGAGGATCTGGCGCATCACTTGCGCGGAAACGGCGAGAAAATGCACGCGGTTACGATAATCGGGCTGTTTCTGCTCAATCAGCCGGGCATAAGCTTCATGAACCAGCGCGGTGGGTTGCAGGGTGTGGCCAGGACGCTCGTTGCGAAGGTGCCCATCCGCGATTTTGCGCAGTTCGGAATAGACGAGTGGAATCAGGTGATTCAGCGCGGTCTTATCGCCGCCGGCGAAGGCCTGGAGCAGTTGCGTGATGGGACGATCTTCGGTCATCGAAACCGGGACTCCCGGGAGAGCGTGAACGGGTTGAAGATCCATGGAGAGTTATCGGCGGATTCTTTACAGATCTTTGCATTCGCCGATTCATCATTGACTTTCGGCAGGGCGCGCAGTCCAGACACCCCCAACAACGTTCTCATTACCAATAGGATACGCTTCCTCTCTTGCGGTTCGCTATGATTCCTTTAGCTGCATGTCATGGATTCCCTATTTGGCGTACGCGTGTTCGGTCGCTCTGTGGGCTCAAACCGGTCTGCCGGACCCGGTTTTCGACCGGATTCCCTTCGACCAGTGGCTGAAAGAAAGCGGGGACGCCCACATTCGGTGGACGATGGCCGTTCTAGCGCCTGCATTTAGCGCCCATCAAAGGATGAGCGGTCTGGTCTCCGTTCGCGTGGACGGAGCAGAATTCGTGAAGCGGAGCGGCCCAGGGCAATTAGTCATTTTCCTGGAGATTCGCGACCGCGAAGACCGGGTTTTCCGAACGCACCGGGCGCTGCATTATGACGAGTTAAAAAACCCCGGCACTTTGGCAAGCGTGAATTTCGACCAATATGCTTTCCTTCTGCCTGGCGATTATCAGGTAGCCGCCGTGGTCCTGGACACAGGATCGACGGAGCATTCCGTGAAGAAGGCCAAGCTGCGCGTGCCTGAAATTCCCCACGATCCTTTGCCGGAATCCTGGCGCAATTTGCCGCCAGTCGAGTATGTGGCGATCGCCGAGCCGCCGGACTCGTGGTATTTTCCGGACATCTCTTCGCGCCTTTATCTGCCGGTTCAGAATGAGCGTCCTGTACGGGTGGAGGTGGTGGTAAACGAATCGCCGACGGAGGCAACGCGGCGGGTGGGACGGGCGATGAGGCGCAATATGGGCAACCTGATTCCCGCTCTCAAGGCGCTTTCGGAGATGGATATCCGGAACGGGTCGATCAACGTGACGCTGCTCGACCTGGAGCGCCGGAAAGTCACCTTCGCGCAGGAAGGAGCGGCTGAGCTCGACTGGGTGAGGCTGCGCGGGGCGCTGCTCGAAAGCGACCCGAATACGATCGACGTACATGCGCTGGAAAACCACGAGCAGAATGTGCAGTTTTTCGTTTCCGAAGTTCGTAAGCGGCTGGAAAATACCGAGGCGAACGGCGACGTTCCTCTGGGCCTCTCGGCGGAACCGGCGCGGGTTCTGATCGTGCTGAGCGGGCCGATGGCCTTTCCGAAAGGTCAGGACCTGACGCCCATCGAAGCTACGCCGGAGCCCGGGACGCGGGTGTTCTACATTCGCTACCTTCCGCCGGTTCCTGGGCTTACCATGACAACGCCGGGGTATGGGGGACGCAACGTAAGACCTTCCCCTCCGATGATGTACGGTCGCGGTCAATCCACGGAAGACTCGCTGGCGCGCACATTGAAGCCGCTGGCTCCGCGGATTTTCAACGTGACCACGCCCTTGGAGTTTCGCAACGCCCTCGCGGCCATCATCAGCGAAATTTCGCGGCTGAAATAACCAAGGATTTTCAGACACTTAGCGTTTTACTCCGCCATGGCGCGGAGAACGTGTGCGTTATCGTCCAGGCAGAGGAAGCGTATGAATTCACCCCCGGATTTTCACATCACTGAGACGCCGACGCTGCATTTTGTGGCGACCAGCGATGAGCAGCAGCTCTCGCAGGACCTGCAAACGCGTCTGGAAGAGTCGCTTGGTCAAGCCGAAGGGCAATCAGAAGTCATTGCCGCGATGGAAGCGGCACGCGCCGCCGAGGATCGCCTTCAGCAGCTGAAGAAGGCGGAGAGCGCGCTGCATCAATACGCCCGCGAATCGAACACGGAGATGGCAGCGCTGTCGGACAAGGCTCTGGGCGCCGTCATTGAATCGGCTGCGGAAGGTAAGCCGGCGGTCACCAAGCTCGGCGAGCTGATGGCGATGGAGGCGCGAATCCGATACACGGGACGCGCCCTGGAGCGGTTGGTGGAGCACCTGATCCCGCTGGCGCAAGTCGCGCATCTGCGCGCGGATTCACACGAATTGCTTACGCGGGCGCGGGCGATCGAAAAAATCGCGCAGGAGCGAGCGGAGCGAGTCTTGGGCCAGCTTCGCGAGGCGGTGAGCGAAGAAATGGTGCTGCCCATCGACATGTCCAAAGGCGTGGCCGGGGCGCTACTGGCGCATGCGGGCGGATTGAAGAAGCTGGCGGTGCAGCAGGCGGAAAATGCCGACCGGATCGAAAAAGCGTACACGGCGCGTGCCACTAAGGAGAATCGATGAGCAAGTTTAAGGAATTGGTAGAGAGCCTGGATCGCGAAGGGCTCGATGAACTGCGGCGATCGGTCGCGGCGGAAGTGGGCGACAGGCGGCAGAAGAATGCGATTCAGATGGAGCACATCCATCCGGGAATGTCCGACGAACAGAAGGACCGCGCGGTCAAAGAGATCGCGCGCGTCCTGCGGGGAGAGGAATAATGCGGGATCTGAGGCAGTACTGGCAGGAAGTCCGCGCGTTGGAGCGGTCTCTGCCTGGGTTCGTTTGGTTAATGAGCCTGGCGGATGCGAAGCGCGGCATGGTGGGTGGACGTCTGGCCGAAGTGGGCGCGGCGCAGGCGGCGCAGTTGCTGCATGCAAATTCCTATCGCAAAGCAACCGAGGAAGAAATTGCGGCGCATCTGGCGAAGGAAGATCAGGCGAGGCGACAGAGTCTTCACGACGGATTGCGGCGGCGCGGAATCGCAGTGGTCGCGGTGCCTATTTCGCCCGCAGAAGATGGTAAGCGAGCAATAACCAGGCGGCGATGAAAGATAATCCGCCGAACGGGGTGATGGCTCCGAGCGCTTTCGTGCCGGTGATCGCGAGCAGGTAGAGGCTGCCGGAGAACAGAACGATTCCGGCGAGGAGCAGGGCGCAGATGGTGGTGCAGGCAGACTGGGTCAATCCGCCGGTTCGCGCGACGATCAGGATTCCTAGCGCGTGGATGAAATGATAGAAGACGGCTTTCTGATAGACGTCCATCGAGTAGGCGTCGAGCCGTTCTTTCAGTGCGTGGGCGCCGAACGCTCCGAGCATGACGCCCAGAGCCATAAGCGCTGCACCGATTGCACCCCAGATCATGACTGCGCCGGAAGTTCCTTTACGATGTCGGCCACAAACGACTTGGCGTCGCCGAAGAGCATCAGCGTGCGATCCATGTAATAGAGTTCGTTATCGATGCCCGCGAAACCAGGGTTCATGCTGCGCTTGATGACCATCACGGTCTGCGCCTTATCGACGTCGAGAATCGGCATGCCGAAGATGGGGCTCAGTGTGTCGTGGCGCGCGGCGGGATTCACGACGTCATTCGCGCCGATGACGAGAGCGACGTCGGCTTCCGCGAAATCGGGATTGATTTCTTCCATTTCGTGCATTTTGTCGTAGGGAATATCAGCCTCGGCGAGCAGCACGTTCATGTGGCCGGGCATACGGCCGGCAACGGGATGGATCGCGAATCGCACTTCCACTCCACGCTTGGTGAGGGCATCGGTCAGTTCGCGCAGCTTATGCTGCGCCTGCGCGACGGCCATGCCGTAGCCCGGAACGACGATGATTTTGCGCGCTCCGCTCATGATGGCGGCGGCGTCCTCGGCGGTGGCGGAATGCACCGGCTTGGTGGACATCGCGGTGGAGCCGCCTTCCTGCACTTGCCCGAAGGCGCCGAACAGCACGTTCAGGAAGGAGCGGTTCATCGCCTTGCACATGATGACCGACAGGATGAAGCCGGAGGCGGCATTGAGCGCGCCGGCGATGATCAGGAGGCGATTCGAAAGTGCGAATCCCATGGCGGCGCACGCGGCTCCGGCGTAGGAGTTCAGCAGCGCGATTACCGTCGGCATGTCGCCGCCGCCGATCGGAATGATGAGCAGAACGCCGAACAGGAGTGACAAGCCAGTGAAGGTCGGGAACACCCACGCTGGCGCGGGTTCCGCGATCATCCATACACCGAGCGAAACCGCGAAAATCAAAAGCGCGATGTTGACGAAGTTCTGGCCTTTATACGTGATGGGCCGCGTCGGGACGATCTCTTGCAGTTTTCCGAACGCCATGATGCTCGCGGTGAAAGTGAGGTAGCCCAGCACGGTTTCGATGACCAGAGCGGTCATGGTGAAGCCGGTGGGATTGTTTTTGTAATACTCGGCCGTTCCGACGAGGGCGGCAGCGAGCGCTCCGAACGCGTGCGAGAGCGCGGTGAGTTGTGGAACCGCGGTCATGGGCATCAGGTACGCAAGAGGGGCGCCGATGGCGGCTCCGATGAAAATGCTGATCAGGATCCATTCGTAATCGACGACTTCATGCCGCAGCAAAGTACCGACGACGGCGAACAGCATGCCGATTTGTCCGGCCATCACTCCGCGGCGGGCGGTGGCGGGAGAACTGAGCCACTTAATCGATCCAATAATAGAGAGGGCGGCGACGATGTACGCTATTTGCCAAATTTGTTCCATTATTTGTCTTTTTTGCGAAACATCTTCAGCATGCGATCGGTGATGAGAAATCCACTGACGATGTTGATGGTCGACGCAACGACGGCAACGCAGCCCAAGACCTGACTCAGCCTGGACGCTCCGCCGGCGCCGGCGACCAGGATCGCGCCGACGACGGAGATCGCGGAGATGGCGTTGGTGAGCGACATCAGAGGTGTATGCAACAGCGGCGAGACCCGCTGTACGAGCTGCAATCCCAGAGGAACGGCCAGGATCAGCACGTAGAGGCTCATCTCAATTTCGGGACTCATACGTTCACTCCGAGCAGTGCCTGAATTCTGGGATTGACGACCTCGCCGTTGTAAGTGATCAGCGATTCGCGGGTGATCTCGTCCTTGGTGTCGATGGTCAGTTGCCCTTCTTTGTTCACGAGATGCTTCAGTAAGGTGACGAGATTGCGCGCGTACATCTGGCTGGCGTGATAGGGGACTGTCGCGGGAAGATTCGAAGGGCCGAGAATGGTTACTCCGTGCTCGATGACGGTCTCGCCGACTTTGGTTAACTCGCAGTTGCCTCCGCGTTCGGCAGCCAGATCGACGATGACGGAGCCGGGCGCCATGGCGTGGACCATTTCTTTCGTGATTAGGATCGGCGCGCGCTTTCCGGGGACCGCCGCGGTGGTGATGACCACGTCCTGTTCGCGCATGAAGGTCGACATCTGCTCACGCTGGAGACGAAGAGCGTCCTCGTCGAGCGCTTTAGCGTAACCGCCTTCCCCTTCTGCTTTCGCTCCGCCCAAGTTGATGTTGACGAACTTTGCGCCGAGGCTCTCGATCTGTTCGCGGACGGCAGCCCGGACATCGAAGCCGCTGACGACCGCACCGAGGCGCCGCGCGGTCGCGATCGCTTGCAGTCCCGCGACCCCCGCGCCCATGATGAAAACGCGCGCAGGCGGAATGGTGCCGGCCGCGGTGGTCATCATGGGAAACAGACGTGGCAGAGTGTTCGCGGCGAGGATCACCGCTTTGTATCCGGCAATCGACGCCATCGAGGAGAGCGCGTCCATGCTCTGCGCCCGCGAGATGCGCGGAATCAATTCCATGGAAAATAAAGTCGCACCCGCGGCAGCGAATTTCGCTGCCAGGTCGGGGTTTGACAGAGGATCGCAAAAACCGATGGAGGTTTTGCCGTTCAGTCCGTCCGGCAGCGGGACGCGAACATGGAGCAGAACGCCGGCATGCTCTCGCACCTCATTCGCGGACGCGAGATGCGCGCCTTTGGAGGCATAGTCGGCGTCGGGGAATCCTGCTTCGACTCCGGCGCCCTGCTCAATCCACACTTCCGCGTTGAGCTTTTTCAAAACGTCGAAAACTTTCGGGGTCAGGGCAACGCGGCGCTCCTCTGGGAAAGTCTCTTTCAATACGCCGACGATGAGTGCCAAATGGACTAAACCTCTTCTCTAACTAGACGTTTTCTACCAACACAAGTTACCGGTACTCTTCCTGCAACTTCGCTAACTCCGCTGCGCCGGGGCACAGCTTTTCATAAGGAATTTTCGACAACGCGCCATCCGGCGAATTACTCATTTCATGCAAATCGGGGACGCTTTCGTCGAGGTAAAGTAGCCCGGTGACCACTTCGCCCTGACCCTGGTGTTCCTGAAGATACGACGTGACACGCTGCCGATTGGTAGGGTCGTAGTCCTTGGGCACAGCAGTAAATCGAACGACGCTGCCGTCGTGCATTGTCACCGTGGTGGTGCCGGTGTTTCCGATGGTCGCGAGAATTTCGTCGGCGGGAGGAACGAAATCGCTCTCTGTAATTCTTCGCGTGTGCTGCCGGGTGTAAAGATAGCTTTTCGTCGATCCCACGTGATCGTTGAAGGTCACGCAGGGGGAAATGACGTCGACAATGGCGAAACCGCGATGCGCCAGACCCGCCTTGAGAATCGGAACTAGCTGTTCCTTGTCGCCGGAGAAACTGCGGGCGATAAAGGTCGCGCCGAGGCTCAGGCCTAAAGACACGGAATCGATGGGCGCCATGCGATTGGGCTCGCCGCGCTTGCTCTTCGATCCCACGTCCGCCGACGCGGAAAATTGCCCCTTCGTCAGGCCGTACACGCCGTTATTTTCGATGATGTACAGCATTTTCACATTGCGCCGGATGGCGTGACACATGTGGCCTAAGCCGATCGACAGTGAATCGCCGTCGCCGGAGATGCCGATGTAGGTCAATTCGCGATTCGCGGCGTTCGCGCCGGTGGCGATGGGCGCCATGCGTCCATGCGCGGAATTAAATCCATGCGCGCCGCTGACAAAATAGGTCGGCGTTTTCGACGAGCAACCGATCCCGCTCATTTTCGCGAGCATGTGCGGAGGCGTCGATAGCTCCCACAGCGCGCGGATGATCGCGGCGGTCACCGAATCGTGTCCGCAGCCCGCGCAGAGCGTCGACATGGTGCCTTCGTAATCGCGAACCGTCAGGCCGAGATCGTTCTTGTGCAGGCTTGGGTGAATGGCGACGGGTTTAGCGATGGATGGCATTGGTCAACTCTCCCAGGTTGATGTCGGCGTGCTCGAATATTCCATCGATCACGTTTTTCGCGCTCAGAGGAAACCCGCCGAATGCGAGCACGCTGCGCAGTTTTTCCTTCGCGACGCCGGTTTCCAGCGTCAAGAGCGAGCGAAGCTGCGCGTCGCGATTCTGTTCGACGATGAAATTAATTTCGTGCGCGTTTAAGAAAGCCTCGACTTCCTCGCCGAACGGGAATCCGCGAATGCGCATGAAATCCGCGTCGATGCCGTGCTGCGGGAGCAATTCGATCGCCTCGCGCACTGCCGGATCGCAGCCGCCGAGGGTCACGATTCCGACGCGCGCGCCATCGCGTTTCTGAATGATCGCAGGAGGGACAAACTTCGCAGCGGCCTTATGTTTGCGTAGCAGACGCTCGACCACGTCCTGATATTCATCGGGCATTTCGGTATAAGCGCCGAACTTGTTATGGCCGGAACCGCGCGTAAAGAATGCGCCTTTCGAATGGACGCCGGGAAGCGTTCGAGAAGCGATGTGATTTTCGTCCTCGTTGGTATAACGGAGGAACTTCGACAGCTTTTCGATCTCGGAGAGGTCGAGTACCCGTCCGCGATCGGGCCGGTAGGCATCGTCCCAGGTCAGGCGCGGAACAACCCAGTCGTTCATGCCGATATCGAGATCGGAGAGCATGAACACGGGCGTCTGAAAACGCTCCGCCAGATCGAACGATTTGACCGCAAACTCGAAGCACTCCGCGGGATTTGAGGGGAACAGTAGAATATGTTTCGTGTCGCCGTGCGATGCGTAGGCGCACGCCATAATATCGCCTTGCTGGGTACGGGTCGGCATGCCGGTCGAAGGGCCGACGCGCTGAATATCCATGATGACTGCGGGAATTTCCGCGTAATAAGCAAGGCCGAGGAGTTCGCCCATCAGCGAAATTCCGGGTCCCGAGGTCGATGTGAATGACCGTGCTCCATTCCAGGCAGCGCCAATGACCATGCCAATCGCCGCAAGTTCATCTTCAGCCTGAAGGATCAGGCAGTTATTTTTGCCCGTCTCCGGATCGCGCCGGTACTGATCGCAGAACGCGCGGAAGGCATCCATCACCGACGTAGAAGGCGTAATCGGATACCATGCCGCAACGGTGACGCCCGCATAGACGCACCCCAACGCCGTGGCGGTATTGCCGTCGATCAGAATCTTGTCGGCCGTGGTGTCCATTTTTTCGAGATAGAACGGCAGAGGACACTGGAAGTTCTGCTTCGCGTAGTCGTAGCCGAGCTTCAGCGCCGTTAAATTGGATTCGCGCAGCGCCTTCTTCTTCGAGAATTTCTCATCAAGCAGCTGCGTGACGATCTCCATATCGACGTCAATCGCAGCGATCATCGCACCCGCGTAAGCGATGTTCTTCATCAAAATTCGTTCGCGCGGGTCCTTGAAATGATCGTTGCAGAGCTGTGCGAGGGGCACGCCGAGATAGGTGACATCGTCGCGGATCAGGCTCTTATCGAGAGGCCACGACGAATCGTATAAGATGTAGCCGCCCTCCCGGACCTCGCGAACGTCTCGCGCGTAGGTCTGGGAGTTCATGGCGACGATCAAATCGTAATCCAGAGCTCTCGCGGTATGGCCATCCTTATTAACGCGGATCTCATACCAGGTGGGCAGCCCTTGAATGTTCGACGGGAAAAGATTCTTCCCCGACACCGGGATGCCCATGCGGAAAATAGCCTGCATCAGCAGACCGTTCGCGCTGGCGGAGCCGGTGCCGTTCACATTCGCGAGTTTGACCGCGAAGTCGTTTACGCGGGTACGTAGGAGCTGGTGCACTCTACCGCCCTCCCCGCATATGGAATTTCGAGTTCGAATTTTTGCATGTCCCAAGCTGCCGTGGGGCAGCGCTCCGCGCACAAACCGCAATGCACGCAGAGATCTTCATCCTTAATCATGAGCCGCGAAGTTTGCGGCAGAGGCTCAGACGCGAACAGCGACTGGGTGATATTATCCGCGGGAGCCGACAATCGTCCCCGCAAATCCTCTTCAGTGCCATCGCGCGTGATGGTCAGGCACTGCAACGGACAAATATCGATGCAGGCATCGCATTCGATGCAGCGCGCCGCGGTGAACTCGGTCTCGACGTCACAGTTTAAACAACGCTGCACTTCGCGGGCGGTCTGCTCCGGATCGAACCCCAGCTCGACCTCAATATCGAGCTGCTTGAACCGGCTCGCGAGGTCCACATGCGACATCTTCTGCCGCGACGCTGGATTGTAGTCGTTGTGATAGCTCCACTCGCTCAGCCCCATTTTCTGGCTGATAAGATTCATCCCGTCCTGCGGGCGCTCCGTAACCGGAACGCTCTGGCAGTAATTGTCGATCGAGATCGCGGCCTGGTGGCCATGCTCGACCGCCCAGATAATATTTTTGGGCCCGAACGCGGCATCGCCGCCGAAGAAAACACCCGGCAAAGTGGACATCATCGTCGTCTCATCCACCACAGGTTGATCCCATTTATCGAACTCTGCGCCGAGGTCGCGTTCGAACCAAGGAAACGCGTTCTCCTGCCCGATGGCAAGGATCACGTCGTCGGCCGGCAAGAAGACCGTATCAATCACGCGAGAGTTTTTCGCTTTCGCATCCCATTCCAGACGCTCAAACTCCATGCCGATCAGTTTTCCGTTCTCGATTACGAAACGCTTCGGCGCGTGATTGATGACGATCTCCACATCTTCTTCTTCGGCATCGTCCAGTTCCCAGGGCGACGCTTTGAAATATGCCCGAGGCCGACGCGCCATCACCTTGACCGACTTCGCACCCATCCGTTTTGACGAGCGGCAGCAATCCATCGCCGTATTTCCGACGCCGATGATCAGCACGTTCTCACCGACCGAATCGATATGGCCGAAAGCGATCGACTCCAGCCAATCGATACCAATATGGATACGTGGCCCATTGACCAAGGCCTCATGCCGGCCCGGAATCTCCAGTTCTTTACCGCGCGGCGCGCCGCTGCCGATGAAGATCGCATCGAACTTCTCGGCCAGGAGGGCCTTCATGCTATTCACGGGTGTGCTGTAGCGAATATCGACGCCCATATTAAGGATGGTCTGCGTCTCTTCGTCGAGCACCTTTGCGGGCAACCGAAACGCGGGGATATTCGTCCGCATCAACCCGCCGGGTTTCTCGTTCTGCTCGAAGATCACGACCTCATAGCCGTGGGGCATTAAATCGTTCGCGACCGTAAGCGACGCCGGACCCGCGCCGACAATACCGATGCGCTTCCCGTTCTTCTTCGCCGGAATGGGCGGCAGAAGGTCCACGATTTCCCCGCGATGATCGGCGGCGACGCGCTTCAACCGGCAGATCGCGACGGGTTTTCCGTCGAGCCTTCCGCGTCGGCACGCCGGTTCGCACGGACGATCGCACGTGCGCCCCAGAATTGCCGGGAACACGTTCGATTCGCGATTCAGCATGTAGGCGTCTGTGAAACGCCCCTGCGCGATCAGGCGGATGTATTCAGGAACATTCGTATGGGCAGGGCAGGCCCACTGGCAATCGACGACTTTATGGTAATAAGCCGGGTCTTCCGTATGCGTGCGATTCAAAAGAGTGCTTCCTCTGCTCTCAGCCAACGTGGGCTGGACGTACCGTCATTCATTGTAGCGAGAATGGAACAATGCATGCTCGCGAGTTGTTCGAAGCCCAGCGATCCGCTTTTCGCCCCAACGCTTCTTCGTACCTCGAACGGATCGCCGCGCTCAAAGCCCTGGAGCGCGCCCTCCTCGACCATAAAGACGTTATCGTCCGTTCCATTTCGGAAGATTACAGAGGCCGCGCGGCCGAGGAGACGCTAGCGCTCGAATTGGTCCCCACTCTGTGCGAGATCCGGGAGGCGCGGAAGCACCTCAAGAACTGGATGGAGACTCGCGCGGTACCGGTCGGCTGGCAGTTTCAGCCCGCCCGCGCTCGCATCGAGATGCAGCCGAAAGGCGTCGTTGGGATTTTGGGCGCCTGGAATTATCCTCTGTTTCTGACCATCGGACCGGCGGTGGGAGCTATTGCGGCGGGAAATCGCGTGATGATCAAGCCCTCCGAAATCGCTCCGCGCACGGCAACATTGCTTCAGCAAATGATCGAAAAAACGTTTCCGGCCGACTACATTTGCGCAATTAACGGCGGAGCCGACGTCGCCGAGGACTTCTCCCGCCTGCCGTTCGATCACCTTATCTATACCGGCTCCGCGCGCGTCGGAAAGCTGGTCATGAAGGCCGCCGCTGAAAACCTGACGCCGGTGACGCTCGAATTAGGCGGCAAAAGTCCGGCCCTGGTGCATTCCGATTATCCTCTCGAACGGGCGGCCGAGCGCATCCTGACCGGGAAACTCTACAACGCGGGCCAAACCTGCGTCGCGCCAGATTACCTGTTGATCGCGCAGAGCCGGTTGGACGAATTTCTTCGAATCGCGCCGCTGATCATTTGGAAGATGTACCCCAAGCTCGTCGAGAATCCCGATTACACGCGGATTATCGACGGCGCCCACTACCGGCTGCTCGAGCAACTGCTGGCCGACGCGACACAGAAGGGCGCGACGGTGGTCCAGATCAATCCGGCGAACGAAACCTGCAATGAAGAGAATCAGGTCTTCCCGCCGACGCTGGTGCATAACGTTCGCGACGATATGGCGGTGATGCGGGACGAGATTTTCGGTCCCATCCTGCCCATCGTGACCTATGGAACGCTCGACGGCGCGATCGATTATATCAATGCGCATCCGCATCCGCTCGCGCTTTACTACTTCGATTCGAACAACGCCCGCGTGAAGGACGTGCTCGCGCGCACCACGGCAGGCGGCGTCACGGTGAACGACTGCATCTTCCACGTCGGCCAAACCGGATTGCCTTTCGGAGGCATCGGCGCCAGCGGCATGGGCCATTATCATGGCTACCACGGCTTCGAAACTCTTTCGAAAAAGAAGGGTGTTTTTATTGAGGGCCGATGGACTCCACTCAGCCTCTTGCGGCCACCGTATGGCGCGATGGCGCGCAGAATTCTCGCATTCCTCGTGAAGTGAACCTAGAACAAAAACTTCATCGCCAGTTGCAACTCCCGTGGCGTATTCGCAATGCCGCTCACAACTCCTGCCGTCCCATAGCTGACCGCTCCGCCCGAATACGACGGCGCAATCGACGTCGACGGCACCGCGAGCACCATGTGATTGAACACGTTGAACGCCTCTGCGCGGAACTGGAGCCGTTTGGTTTCGCCGAATACGATATTTTTCACCAGCGATACATCCATATTAATCAGCCGCATGGACTCCATGTTGCCGAGCGGTGCGTCCCCGAAGCCGTACCCCGGACTCACCGACAACGACGAAGGACTCACGAAGCACGACGGGTTGAACCACAGGGAAACTGTTTGCTTGGAGGGAATCAGCTGACAGCCTGAAATAATGCTCGGCCGGCTATAACCAGTAATCGACCCTCCCGCATTCGAAAGATTGGCCGGATCGGTGCTGGTCGGCGCCACGCCTGCAATCGACGTCGGCACGCAACCCGTGGTCGCCGTCCCGGTGCAGATGTTGCTCGCGCCGCCCCAGCTCGGATTAAAATTCTGACCGGAACGCGCGTTGAAGGAGTAGTTCGTCTCCCAATTGCCGAATGCCCGCGCCATCCATCCATGGTTCATCCAGCGCTCTCCATGTCCGAACGGAAGCATGTACACCGTGCTCCAGTTGAACAGCAAAGGGATGTTGAACGCACAGGGACCATACGATAAATGGGCGTTAAAGAAGTACTCGTAAGGAGCGCCCTCGGATCCATTCTCGGCGTTAAAATCGCCGTTCGAATCACCCAGACACTTCTCCCACGTAAATGCCGCCAATGTTTGCAGGCCGTGCGACAAGCGTTTCTGATACTGCGCCTCCAGCGCATTGAAGTTCGCAAATCCAGTCGACTGCGAGTAATTCCAGCCCTGCGCCGCGAACGGCAGGTATTCTTTCTGATTGATCTGCGCAGCGGTCAGAGGCGTCTGCGGACACAGGAATCCAGCATTGGGATTGCTCTGGCAGAACGGCCCTCCCTGAGGATAATTCGCTTTGCAACACCATTCCAGTCTCTGCGTTTTACTGCCGACGTAGCCCACCGAAATCATGTTCGTCGCGCCAAACTGGCGCTCGATTTGGAGGTTCCACTGCTGGGAACGCGGATCCGAATAGCCTGGCGCGTTGGCGTAGCCGCCAAATGTCGAACCCCACGGCGTAGGCGCCACCACGATCGGATTGCTTCCTGCCAGAGCGGGAATATTCGAGGCGCTGTACCCGCCATACGGTCCGCAACTGGCCGCGCTATTGCAAATCGGCGCGATGGTTGGCGTCGGCGCCGTCCCCATCGGAGCGGTATTCAACGTGTCCGAAACACCACGCGTCCACGGCCAAATCGAGCCTTGCAGGGTGTTCTCCGCATACTGGCTGCGATAGCTGATCGGATCGTAGAACAGCCCATAGCCGACCCGCAGAACCGTCTTCGGCAAAAATCCCCACGCGAGGCCGATGCGCGGGCCGATATTATCGGCAATCGATTTCAACGCAGGCTGGTTCGGCGAAAACGAAATATTGTTGAGGGTGTTGTACGTGACCCCGCCGACAGTAACCTGAAATGCCGGATTGCTGCTGTTCAACCCTCCCGGAACGCACGGAGGCACCGGAGGCGAGGCGCATCCCGTGCTGTAAGCCGACGTTTCTTTCGATCCGATAATGAACTGGCCGGCGGGCAGGTTCAGCGCATTGACCGTTTCCCCATTGCTCACCAACAGGTGGACCGCCGGATCGTAGTCATACCGCAGGCCAACGTTGATCGTCAGGTTCGCCCGCACATGCCATTCGTCCTGGAGGAAAAACCCGTACGGAGCCATCCGCACGTGGACCTCCTCATACTGCGGCACATTCACGGTCAGCGCGGAGGGCAGATCCAGCAGCATCGACGCCAGCGCATTCCCCTGATTGCTTCCGCACGTAAACAATCCGGAGCTATTAGTCGGGCACGTCTGCGACGTACTGGAGCTGAACTGCTCGTATTGATTAGTCTCCAAACGATTCTCATAGAGGTACGCGCCACCGAACCGGATGTTGTGCTTCCCATGGATCCAGGTCACCATGGCATTGAAATCGCTTTCCGGATTCGCGCGATGTTCCGGCCCTACGTTGCCGATCACGCTCGGATATCCCGAAGGCGTCAAATAGAATCCCGACGTCGCACTGAGGTTCGAGAATCCCGCCGAGGTTTCCGGGGTGATGCCCGCGGGGTTGGTCTGGTTTACCACCACCGGCCTCGCGTTGATGCCGCCGCGGGCTTCCAGGATCAGGTTCGGCGTGAAAATGTGGTCCCAGGCGCCGCCGATATTAAATGTGTGATACGGACTCGGCGCCAGAGACGTCGTTCCGGCCACGATGCCCGTGTCCGTGTCCCACATCAAATATGCCCGGCCGAAGACCGTGTCCTTGGTGCTGAAGTGGTGATCGATCCGGATGTCGTAATTGCTCGCATTGTCAGTCTTCTGGCGGGCGTCCAGGCAATTATCCACCGCAAAAGTGTAGTTCGGCGTGAACGCGCAGTTCTTCAATTGCGCCGCCGTATACGCCGAAATCACCGACGATAGTTTTTGATCGACCAGACCGGCCGGGATCTTGTTGCAAGGAGTCCCTCCGGTCGCCTGCAATCCATATCCAGGCTGGCCGAAGGCAAGGCTTGGACCTTGCAAAGGCATCGGATTCCCCGATCCGTCGCAAGTAAACGGCACCGACGAATTAGGGCCGGACTCCGCGAAAGGATTGAAAATCTGGCTGGGAGTAATCCCCGTCTTGGTCGAATTGACCGTCCCGATCAGTTCCGGAGAAACGGTGCCGCTGAAATCACCCGCAAGTTCCTGCGCGGTCGGGACGTTCGCATACGTGTTCTGCGGAGACGCATACCTCCAGCCTTCGTAGGCGAAATAGAAAAATGTCTTGTTCTTGATGATCGGCCCGCCGAACGTGCCTCCGTAAATGTTTTCCGAATAGCCCAGTGGCGATACCGGCGTTCCAGAAAGTTTTGCCGCCGCAGCCGACGCCGTGATGGTGCCCGCGTTCACCTGGCTGGTCAGCGAATTGGCCAGGGATTGGCAGCTTGCCGGCGAGCAGAAGCCTGTGAACGGATTGCGCGCGTCGAAGATCTGGCTCCGCGCAAATTCCCAGGCCGAACCATGAAATTTGTTGGTGCCGGACTTCGTCACCACGTTCACCACCGCGCCCAGCACATTGCCGTATTGCGTGTCGTTGTTGTGGGACTGAACCTTGAACTCCTGAATCGTATCCGCGATCGGCTGCACCGCCCAGCCGCCTCCGCGGTCGTCCGTATTGATGATCCCGTCCAGGTAGAACGCATTCGACCGGTTGCCCGCGCCGTTCACCGAAGGCCTGTAAACAACGGCTCCCGGAATGCCGATGTTCCCGCCGTCGGCGCTGCCGATGCCGTTCCCGCCTTGCGCCGTATTCACCGAATTCATGCCCGGTTGCAGAATCAGCAATTCCGTGAAGTTGCGGCCGTTGAGCGGCAGCTCATGCATCATCTGTTCGTCGATAGTCGTCCCTAGTTCGGTGGTCGCTCTTTGCAACATCACGCCGACAGACTCGGCGCTGACGGTGATTGTCTCGGCCGATGAGCCCACCTCCAGCACGATCCTCTCCGTCAGCGTCTGGTTCACGTCGAGCTTCAACACCGGCAGCGCCACCTTCTTGAAACCGCCCTTTTCCACGGTCAGGACGTAGTCGCCAGGTAGCAGATTGATGATCGTGAAGGAGCCGTCGGCTGCGGTGTTTTTCTGGAAGACCACGTTGGTTTCCTGGTTGACCACCATCACCTTGGCGTCCGGCACGCTGGCGCCGGAACTGTCCACCACTTCCCCGTTCACCACCGCCGTCGGCGTCTGGGCCAACAACACGGTGGAAACCAAGAACACGAACAACGCGAAGATCCGCAATCTCATTTCTCAACCTCCTGGTTGAACCCAGAATGCTGCCGGACCAGGGCAGTCATCCCAATGCAATCCCAGCAAGTATACATACGTTAAACGCTTACGTCAACAAAAATACCAATGTTTATCGGTATAGCTACCGCTAACGTACTTTTGACACATTTAACCTGATCGACGACAGATTCGGGACGAGCTGCGGCCGCAGGAGGTGATTAATTTGGATTTTGGTCTACTTCTGACAGGCCGGCGCCGGAACCCGCGCCTGCGGCATCGGAACCGCGATATTCGCGGGTGTGAAGGCCATCCCCGGATCGCTCGTCGTGACATGCGCTTCGAGCAAGGGTACGGAGCAGACTCCGCTCGGATTCACTTTAAACGTCAAATCGAGCGAATTCGGAGGCAACTTCCCCCGCAGGTCCAGACCCTGCACGATTCCCGACACACTAGGAGCCGCCGTCTTCGGTGGGAACTCCAATTTCAGATTCACGGGAGGCATTATCTGCGGTGGTTGAGCTTTATCCTGCGCGCGTGAAACGGCCGCGAACGCCAGGCAGAAAATCGAGGCAAGGACCAGTCTCTTCATCCGGCACCCCTTTTCCGAAAGCTTACATCATTTTGAACACGCCGATGGACAGCACCCCGGGTTGACCCAGTGTTCGCCCGCCGTCCCGATCGCCAGCACCGAAAACGGGGCTCCCACTTCTTGCGGTCGCGCTCCAGCTTCTACGCGGACCAACTTCAAAACCTGATCCTGAATGCTGCTGCTCATCGTCGAGGGCGACTCCGCCTCGTAGCGGTCAATGGCGACGCGGTCGCCCAGGATCACCCGCCCCCACGTCTGTCTCCCGCGGCGAAACGATTCGGATTTCACACGAATGCCGATCTGCGGCGCTCCCGTCAAGGTGATATGGTCGAGCGCCGGCACACCATTTTCGAGTCCCGCTACCAGAACGCCTACCTGAACCTCTCTCGCGCGCGCTACCTGTCCCAGATCGATTCGCAGTTCCTCCTGGAACCGCGCCGCGCAGGCACCGACACTAATCGGCGATCCGCAGGCGCGCGCCGCCGCCTGCCAAATGTCGTATCCCGCTTTTTGAATGTGATAATTCCCCGCGGCGGAAATGTAGTTCGTCCCGAATTTCCGGATCTTGCAATCGTTGGAAAGCTGATGATGCGGCGTGCCGTTAGGCGCGGTCCAATTGGAATTGATCAGGCTGTCGCCCGAAATTACGATCTTTACCGGAGTCCAGATCGCGACAATCGTCGTCGCCTCCGCATTCACGCAAAAAATGAATCCAAGTACCGCCGCCAGCGCTCTCAAACGACCCTCTAATCGGAAGTAGGAGTATTTTTGTGGAAAAACTTGTGCTTAATATCAGGCCAGAATTCTTTCAGGATCTGGGAAATCCCGTCGGTAGCCACCTGTTCCAGCAGTTTCTCCACGTTGTCCAGCGCATCTCGCTCATCGGGATGATACGCATTCGAAATCGCCACGCCAGTCGCATTGCCGAGCCATTCTGAATAGTTGAACCGGGTCCCCCCGGAATCGGTGCGCGTGACAAAAACACGCGAAAACGCGTACCACGTGCGATACTTCTTGGTGCCGCGTGAGGGGCCGATACGGCGATATCGCGGATCCTCGTGGAGCATGGCTGGAAAAAATCCCTCGGTCATCATATTGCCGATCGCCTGGTCCGCGTAATTCGCCGCGAGCCGTTTCGCGTAGCCCTCCACGCCCTGATGGTAGGACTGGTCCGAATTGTCCAATTGACTGATGCCCGCGAACGCTGCTGACAGCAGGATCAGTGGATAATCGAACGAATCCTTGCACGCGATGATCAGCTTCTGTTTGGTAGTGATCGGCTCATACGTGCCGGTCTCGTTTACCGTTCTGTAATTCGGCAAAACGCCCAGCACGCGTTTATCCGGCGGGGCTTCCTGATCGGCCTGCGCATGCTCGGCCTTGGTCTGCGGCGGCTTCTGCGCGTCGCTATCGGCCGGGAGAGCGACCGGTTTGGTTGGAACCGTTGCCGCATCGGTTGCCGGCGGAGCCGATTGCTGCTGCGCGACCGCAGCATCCTGCGCAAATCCGCGCGCGGCCATCAGCAACATCGGCAATACATACGACGCCCGCAATGGCCGCCCGCAAAAAATCATCATGTTTACTTCCTAAAGGATAACCCAACAACATTTCGACCCGCTGAATTCTGAGATGCTCCCGCTTACCGGATAGTTTCGAAATACATGCCCGATGTATCATTTTAGGAGAGTACCGCCATGTCCTCACCCCATTCCCGACGCACTTTCTTCTCCTTCGCCACCGCCGCTGCCGTCGCTGCCACCCGGCGGAAAGCCGTTGCCGCTAATGACAAGGTCGATGTCGCCGTCATCGGCCTCGGCGGACGCGGCCAGTCGCACATGAATATTTACTCGAAGCTGCCGGACGCCAATATCGTCGCGCTCTGCGACGTCAATCAGGCGGCTCTCGAACGCGGCCAGGCCCTCGTCCTCAAACTCACCGGCAAGACTCCCAAGGGTTACGCCGATATGCGCGAGGTCTTCGACGATAAATCGGTCCAGGCCGTTTCCATGCCCGTTCCGAATCACTGGCACGCCCTCTCCACCATCTGGGCCTGTCAGGCCGGCAAGGATGTCTACATCGAAAAACCCGCTTGCTGGAATGTTTTCGAAGGTCAGCAGATGATCGCCGCCGCCCGCAAATATAGCCGCATGGTGCAGGTCGGCTCCCAAAGCCGCAGCATGGAGCACAAAATCAAAGCCATGAACCTGCTTCATGAAGGGGTCATCGGCAAGGTCTACCTCGCCAAAGGACTCTGCTTTAAGCGCCGCCTCTCGATCGGACACAAAGACGATGAGCCCATCCCCGCCGGTCTCGATTGGGACAAATTCCTGGGACCCGCGCCCATGCGTCCCTATAACGAGCTGCGCTTTCGCTACAACTGGCACTGGTTCTGGGACACCGGCAACGGAGACATCGGCAACCAGGGCATCCATGAAATGGATATCGCACGCTGGGGACTCAACCGCGGCCTTCCGCAAAGCGTCAGTTCTACCGGCGGCAAATATTACGTTCCCGCGAACGACGACCAGGAAACACCCAACACGCAGATGGCGACCTTCAACTACGGCAATGCCGAAATCATGTTCGAAGTTCGCGGAGGCCTCACCGGCCCCGAAGGCGGCCTCCAAATCCGCGGCGGCAACACCGTGGCCGACCTCTTCTATGGATCCGAAGGTTGGATGGCCGTCGACGGCGCCGGGTTCCAGGTCTACAAAGGCAAGATGGATGGCAAGGTAGAGAAGCAGGAAAAAGTCATGGACGAAGTAAAATCGTCCGCCGACGACACCGGCCCGCACATGGAAAATTTCCTCGCCGCCGTAAAGAACCGCGACTACAAATCGCTGACCGCCGACGTAGAAATCGCAGTAGCATCCGCTGACCTGGTCCACATGGCGAACACCAGCTACCGCCTGAAGCGCACCCTGAAATTCGACGAGAACACCCGCAAATACGTCGGCGACGACGAAGCGAACAAGATGCTGACCCGCAATCCGTATCGCAAACCCTACGTCGTACCCGAAAAAGTATAAAAATCCCTGGGGATGGCCTACATTTCAGCCATCCCCTCTTCCCCAACCTCTATTCGACGATCGCCGCTCCATTGATCGGATTGGCGATCTTCACTGCAAAACGCAACGTGAGTTCTCCCTCTGAATCGATGCCGAACAGAGACACGTTGGAAGTCGTACCGTCGCCTCCGTCGATCACTCCCAGCAGGCTTCCAGCGGCCGCCAAGTCCGTTGGACTTCCCGTCAGCGTCGCTACCGCGGCCTTGTCCAGAAACACATTCGTATCGCTCACCAGGAACCGGAGCAACTGCTTGCCCGGACTATCCGCCGCAAATAAGAATTGTCCGGAAAGCGCGTTCCAGCATGGCGCATGCGTCAATCCTCCGGTCGAATTCACAAATGGCGTCGGACCTTCCGCCATGCTCACGATCCTTCCATTCACCACCAGCGCCTCCAGATCCGAATGCGCGATGGTCAGATACACATTCGCACCCCGCCCGATCAAGCCCAGCGGCGTATTGTTATTAGGCGCTGGCGGCAGCATCACCTGCGTGCCCGTTCCCGACAATCCCCCCGCGCCGTCGGTCGATAAATTCACCCAGGCGACGGTCCCACTCGTCTCCGTATACATCGCGCCGCCATCATAGGTAATGATCTGTCCCGCGCTTCCGTCGTTGGCGAGCAGCGCCGTTGACCCGTCCGCAGAAGCCGAAACACTGCTCCCATACACCGGAAACGATTCGGCGGTCGTCAGTTCCAGCACCACCAGGTGCCCCAGCCCAAACGCCACCGAAACAGGCTTCGAAACCGTCTTAATCATCTGCGTAGGCTGCATCGTGTCGCCTCTGCGCTCGAAAATCGAAACGTTAGAAGAGCCGTAATTAATGACCGCCGCGATCTCGCCGCTCACCGCGACCCCTCCTGCGTTGCTGCCGCTCGGCACACCCCCCATTCCACCGGTTGGAACATAAAGCGTCTGTTTGGTATTCGTATTAATGATCGCCAGATAATTCGCCGTGGCGTTTGTTGCCGTTAAGAATAATGGAGCCCGAGTTGCCGCCGAAGCAGCCGCGCTCAACGCCAGCACCGCGTAAACACACTTTTTCCCAATGAACATTTGCTTCTCCTTTTGAGTTTGACGAAACCTCGTCGGCGTATTCGCCCGTCGGAGCAAACAAGTTACGGTCGTGCGAAAAAGTGTGGATTTATTTTTCGGCCAGCACGCGCAAGGATGCGATCTTCCAATCCATCCCTACTTTCTTCATAACGATCAACACCGGAGCCTTCCCCACCGCATCCGCCATCGCCACATCCTCGGTGACGAACCGGATCTTCTTCACCGTGAGAGGCGCATGCATTCCCGCAGGAAGCCAGACCGCCTCCCCCATCGGCTCCTTCGAAATCACCACCGTCCCGGGTGCGCCGTCCACCGTGACGGTGATCGCCCCGTCTCCTGCCGAAGCAGCTTTCTCGAGTCGTGCAAGCTCCTCCGGATCGAAATCGGACGTCACTAATCCCGGCCGCCCCGGCATCATGCTGAACACCCGAATCGTATTCTCGATCGCCGCCCGATCCGCACCCTCATCCGCCGCCCAAACCCGTCCGGCAAACAATACGGTAGCAATTGCAATGAACTTCATGACCACGATCATATACCGTGTGGCGCCGCGTCGACATTCGTGTTTGGGAATCCGAGCAGGGTGGGTCCCCGACCCGCCCTCCGTCTGGCATTGAATGAATAGTGGGGCAGGTTCCCGACCTGCCCCCCGCGGCACCGGCCACGTTTTCGAGCTTTGTCTTTATCGAGTCAAAGCGTAAATAAACAAAGCCACCCTCCGGGCCTGCGGTGCCTGCGACAACAACTCAATCGTCTCCCCTGGCGCATGCCCTCCGGACCCGTACGCTCCCAGCCCCGAAATGCTAGCCACATACGGCGCGACAAACGACAAATCCCCCGCGCCTCGCCGGCTGGGATCGTAAGGCTCCATCACACCAACACCCAACTCTCCATTCACCTTGTTCAACTCGCCCAGCAGAGTCTTATTCGCATCGGTAGCCGGCATCGACGGATACCCTTCCTTGAACTCAATCTCCGCCGACGTCGCCTTCAAATGCTTTGCGACAATCTCCTGCATCTTCTTGCGCACGCGGTCGTACTGCTCGTCGGTGACCGTACGAATATCCCCCACCGCCTCGGCGACCGCCGGAATAATATTCGATTTCCCCGTAGCGGACGCGCTGGCGGTAGCCGCGTCGTACGACGCCGTCGCTCCTCCCGTGATAAGCCCGACATTGTAAGTCAAATCCGGCTCCCGCAGCTCCTGCCGGAACGCGTCGAGAATCCGGGCCAGTTCATAAATCGCGCCAAACCCCGCCTCGCCAAACACTCCCGCCGAATGCCCCGTTTGTCCAGTAGTCTTCAACACCCAGGAATACGAGCTCCGCCGCGCGATGCTCGCCATCTCATGCCCCGCCTGCCGAACGCCCGCCTCAAATTCCAGAGCCGCGTCACTATGCTTCCCCGCCTCAATTAAATCGCGCCGCGAAATCGACAAAGGATCCCCAGCCTTCTCCTCGTCTCCTGTCAGAAAAACCGTAATATTCGTCCCATCCAGCACCCCGACACTGTTCAGTGCTTTCAACGAGCTAAGAATTATCACCAGCCCGCCCTTCATATCCTCCGACCCCGGTGCGACAGCGATATCGCCCTTGCGCTCAAATTTCTGAAACGGACTGCTCGGTTCAAACACCGTGTCCATGTGCCCGATCAGCAACACTCTTTTTCCATGCGATCCCGCGCGCGAGCAAACCAGGTGCCCCGCGCGATGCACCTGCTCCATCGGGATAAACCGGCAAGCAAACCCCAACTCCTCAAACCGCGGCCGCAGCACGTCCGCCACGCGTTTGACGCCCTCCGGATTCAACGTGCCGCTATTGATATTGACAATCCGCTCCAGCAGCGCAAGCGAATCCTGAGCATCGGCATCAACCGCCGCCACAATTTTCCGTTGCAACGGCGTCAGCGTTTGCCCCGCCAGCGTCAGCCCAAATAAAAACCCAAGAATCCGCATCAAATCAGTGTACCTTTGCGAACCCAGTGCCTTTTATGTTTTACCTCCATGCCGTCCAAGCCCTCCCGCAAACCGCGATGCACCCTGTTTCGCTTCCCCGCTCTCGATCACCTGCATCCCCAGCCGGAACTCATTCCGAGCCGCATCCTCCCAACTTAGATCCCACTGCTCGTAAACCGACAACCGGTCCGACCGCAGGCACTGCTGCGGATGCGCCGCGATTTCCTGGGCCAGATCGAAAGCCCCGTCGAGTGCCAGCCCAGGTTCAGTCAAGCGATTCGCCAAGCCCATCCGTAATGCTTCTTCTCCCGGCACTGGTCGTCCCGTCAAAATCATGTCGAGCGCATGGCTCTGCCCGATCAATCGCGGCAGCCGAATTGTTCCCAAATCGATCAGCGGTACTCCAAAACGCCGGCAAAACACCCCAAAAACCGCGTTTTTAGCGGCAACCCGTAAATCGCACCACAACGCCAACTCCAATCCGCCGGCGACTGCGAATCCTTCCACCGCGGCGATGACCGGTTTCGATAAGCGCATTCGCGTCGGCCCCATCGGCCCGTCGCCTTCGGGGCTCAAATGGTTATTAAACGCCTTTAAATCAGCACCTGCGCAGAAATTCCCTCCCGCGCCTTCTAAAATCGCCACCTCCGAATGGGGATCGGCGTCAAATTGCCGAAATGCGTAGGCCAGCGCTTCGGCGGTGTCGCGGTCGACGGCGTTGCGCACTTCGGGCCTTTGGATCGTTACAATCGTGATGCGGTCTTCGAGGCGGGTTCCAACCATATAATGCCTAAACTCATTGAATTTGCAAACGTTTACGTACAACGCGAGAATACCATGGCGCTGCGCGGGATCAGTTTTTCGGTGGAGGCCGGGGAGCACGTGGCGATTCTGGGGCCCAATGGAAGCGGTAAGTCTACGTTAATAAAGGTCATTACCCGCGAATGCTATTGCCGGCAACCCGGCCTGGTGCGGATCTGGGGCGAGGAGCGCTGGGGTTTGTTTGATCTACGCGCGCTATTAGGCATTGTTACCAACGATTTAGTGGAAACATGCACGAAACCGTATTCGGCGCTCGAAACCGCGCTGAGTGGATTTTTTGGGTCGATCGGCGTCTGGCCGAATCACCACGTTACGGCGGAAATGGAGCGCAAAGCCCGTGAAGCTTTGAAGTTTTTCGACGTCGATCACCTTGCGGATCATCCACTTACGGAGATGTCCAGCGGCGAGGTCCGGCGCACAGTCTTCGCCCGGGCGCTGGTCCACGACCCGAAAGCTCTGCTGCTCGATGAACCATCGAATTCGCTCGATATCCGCGCTCAGCATGAGGTTCGGGAGGCTGTCCGGAAGCTGGCGCAATCCGGAGTCAGCATCGTTCTGGTGACCCACCATTTGCCGGACATCATCCCTGAAATCGAGCGGGTCATTGCGCTCAAGAACGGCGTTATCTTCTTCGACGGCGCAAAAAACGAGGTCTTAAACGACCATAAGTTGACCCAACTGTTCGAGTACGAAGCCTTAATTGAGCATAATCAGTCGGGAATATACTGCTTCAGGTACCGGTGAGCCATCCGCAGGCCGGTCTTGAAATCGTCGCTGAAATCCGGTCCCGGGCGGTTGGGCGATCCATAAAATGGATCTTCATGCTCGATGCTCATCGCGCCTTCATATCCGGCTTGCTGTAGGACGCTAAAAAATGCCGCCCAATCCATTTGGCCGAGGCCCGGTAAACGGAACGTCCACCATTGGGCTCGGTTCGGCGGATTAATGCCGGTTTTTTTCAGGACATCCCAGCGCACCTGCGTGTCCTTCAAATGCACGTCGTAAATTTTGTCGATGAAATCGCGCGCGCACTGAATGGGGTCCATCATTTGCCAGACCAGGTGCGAGGGGTCGTATTGCAAACCGACGTAGGGTGAATCGCCGAAGGCCTTGAAGAGAGCCTCGAAGCCCACGGGGCCCGTGGCGATGTTCGGTCCTCCGGCCCAGGGTTCCCACAGGATGCGAACCTTTGAGGCTTCGCAGGCTTTGAAATATTTTTCGTTGTACACGCGGACGATGTCGTCGATCTGCTGCGGGAAGCGTTTGGCCTCATCTTTGCCGGAGCAGGTCCCGATGTAGGGGATGCCGAGTTTGCCGGCGAGCTCGATTCGCTTGACGAAGTTTTCGGTTTCCTGGCGGTGTTTATCGGGGTCGGGTGAAATGTGGTTTTGGGATGCTTGCAGGGCGGAGAAATGCATGCCGGCGTTGCGGATGGCTTCGGCTTTTTCCTCGGATACACTGCCGGCATCGAGGATCATGTTGGTGAAGCCTTCGGCTTTGGCGAATTGCACGTTGGCTGCCGAGAATGGGCCTAAGACTCCTAAACGGGGCTTCCATTCTTTGCGCTGCTGGGCGCTGATTGCTGTGGCGGCGGCTAGGCCGGTGAGCAGGGTTCTGCGGTTCATAATTTCACCTCTTCACAAGCTGAAGCCTGTGCCACTTTCGAAGAGATCGCTCCCTGTGGTCGCGGCTCAGAATCGGCGATGGATAAAATCAACCACCCCACCGAGCCGCGACCACAGGGAGCGATCTCTTCGAAAGGTGGCACGACCCTTACCATTAGTGGTCCCTCCCGGTTACCAGGTCGGTTACGGCGTTTAGCGCCTTCTGGTACGGGGATGCGGGAAATTGGGCGATGATGCTTCTCGCTTTTTCGGTGTATTCTTGGGCGCGGTCCTGCGCTCGCTCGATTCCGTGGTGTTTGTTCAGGATTTGGAGAATTTTGCCGAAGGGGACCTGATCGTAGTTGCCGTCGGCCAGAATGGTTTCTACCAGTTTGCGTTCTTCGGCGTCGGCGGTTTCGAGCGCATAGATCAGGGGCAAAGTTACTTTGCCTTCGCGGAGATCGTTGCCTACGGGTTTGCCCAGGATTTTTTCGCGCGACGTGAAGTCCAAGATGTCGTCGATCAATTGAAACGCGATTCCCAGGTTCCAGGCGTATTCGCCCAGGCGCGCTTCGTCGGACTCGCTGGCGCCGGAGACGATGGCTCCCAGTTTTGCGCAGGCGGAAAAGAGGCTGGCGGTTTTGCGGTCGATCAGTTCCATGTAATCGGCTTCGCTGACGGCGATTTTGCCGATGCGCTCCAGTTGGAGGAGCTCGCCTTCGACCATCATTTGCGTCAGCGAAATCAGGAGGTCGAGGACGGGGAAGCTCCGTTCGCGCAGGGCTACCTGGAACGCTTGCATGTAGAGCCAGTCGCCGGCTAGAACCGAAGTATGATTGCCCCACACAACGTTGACCGAGGGGCGTCCGCGGCGGGTTTTGGCGATGTCGATTACATCGTCGTGGACCAGGGTCGCGGTATGGATCATCTCGACTACCGCGGCCATGCGGATGAGGGCGGGGCTCGATTCGGCGAAGAGCTTGCCGCTTAAGAGGACCAGCATGGGGCGCAGGCGTTTGCCGCCTCCGGATTGGAGGTATTGGCCAATGTAGGTGACGGCGTCGGTGGAGGAGATGGATTCGAGTCCGATTTCCTGTTCGACTTTATTGAGGTCTTCGCGGACCAGATCGAAGATTTCCAGCGCGGTAAGGGTTTGGCCTAGCTTGCCGAATGCCATGGGAATTTTGAGTGTAGCAAGTGGGGCGGGTCGAGGATGAGCGGCTTTGTGCACTTGCGGAGGACGGGGAGCGGGTCTGCGTTAGGGCTCTGCGGTGTGCTAGGGGACAGACAGCCTTTTTCGCCGCGTAGGTTCTCGGGTGTCCGCCAGGATGTGGGGCGAAACAGGTAGTCAGTCCCCGAAGTTGGAGTGCTGCGGTGGCTAAAACCTGGCGCTGACTTGTCTGCGACACGGCTCTGTGGTGTGCTAGGGGACAGACAGCCTTTTTCGCCGCGTAGGTTCTCGAGTGTCCGCCAGGATATGGGCGAAAAAGGTAGTCAGTCCCCGAAGTTGGAGTGCTGCGGTGCGCTAAAACCAGGCGCTGACTTGTCTGCGACACGGCTCTGTGGTGTGCTAGGGGACACACAGGCTTTTTCGCCGCGGAGGTTCTCGGGTGTCCGCCAGGATATGGGGCGAAAAAGGTAGTCAGTCCCCGAAGTTGGAGAACCCAGGCGCTGAGTTGTCGCCGCGAGGTTCTCGACTTTCCGCAGAGTGAGGGGCGAAAAAGGTAGTCAGTCCCCGAGGTTTGGGTGCTACGTAGAGAAAGCACAGAGGCGGTGAAAGTTTGTTGTGGTCGACGCTGCCAGGGATTGTTCGGACACGCCTCTTAAGGTGGCTAATTTTTTTACCGTTTCTATCATGAAGGCGGGTTCGTTGCGTTTGCCTCGTTTGGGGACGGGGGCTAGATACGGGGCATCTGTTTCTACCAGGATTCTGTCGATAGGGGCTTCGCGTGCGGATTGCTGAATTTCAAGAGCTTTTGGAAATGTCACGATGCCGCCGAAGCTTAGGTAGAAGCCTAGGTCCAGGGCTTGCTTGGCCTGTTCGGGATTGCCGGAGAAGCAGTGCATGATGCCCCCGATCGCGGGATCCCAGTGATTGCGGATTAGCTGAATGGTGTCGTTCCAGGCTTCTCTCGTGTGGATCACTATGGGTTTTTTCGCGGCTTGGGCGATTTGCATTTGCCGGATGAAAACTGCGTGCTGCACTTCGCGCGGGGAGAAGTCGTAGTGGTAGTCCAGTCCGATTTCGCCTATGGCGATTACTTTGGGGTGTTGGGTCAGATCCCGAAGATGCGCTTCGTCGAAGTGCTTGCTGGCGTCGTGGGGGTGGACTCCTACTGTCGCGTAGAAGGATTCGTATTTGTCGGCCAGGCGGATGCCGGCTTCGAGATCGGGCGGGCCGTTGCCGGTGCCTATAGCGACCATGCGGCTTACGCCCGCGTCCAGGGCGCGTTGGATTACTTCCTCTCGATCCTGGTCGAATTGGTCGCTGTCGAGGTGGCAGTGGGAGTCGATTAGCATTGGGAAAGGCATTTCACGCAAAGGCGCTGAGCTCGCTAAGAAGAGGGCGAAAAATGGGGACAGACCCCTCTGTCCACGCGGCGTAGGGAGATGACACGTTTTCTTGATACATCGTGGCGCCTTGGGACAGAGACGTCAGTCCCCGTTTTTCGCGCATCTTACTTCAATCTTGCGCCTACCGGCACATCTTCCAGGAAGCTGACCAGCGCCGGGCTTCCGCCTTCCAGCGAGGCGGCTACTATCATGCCTTGGGACTCGATGCCTCGCAGTTTTCTGGGGGCCAGGTTTGCTACGATCGCTACTTTGCGGCCTACCAGAGTTTCGGGTTTGTACGCTTCCGCGATTCCGGCTACTATGCTCCGCGGTTTCGGTTCTCCTATATCGATGTGGAGGTGCAGTAGCTTGTCGGATTTCGGCACAGCAGCGGCGTCCAGGATTACGCCGACACGCAGATCGACCTTGAGGAAATCGTCGATGGTGATGCCCGGCGTGGCTTCCGCCTTCGGCACCGTTTTGCCCAATACGGCTTGCTGTCTTGCGTACTCTTCGATTTCCAGCTCTTTCATTTTTTCGATGACGATTTTTGGATCGGCTCTGGGAAAGACTCCGGAGACGGTGCCCAGGGCTTGTCCGAAAGGCAAGTGGCCCCAGTGGAGATCTTTGGTGCGGACTTCGGTGATGGGCTCAACGAATCCTAGCTGAGCATAAATTTTCGCGGCCGATTCCGGCAGGACCGGAGCCAGCAGCGAGGTGACGATGCGCAGGGCTTCGGCGGCGGTGTAGAGCGTCTTATTCAGCTTTTCCTCGCCGCCTTCGGCCTTCGCCTGTTTCCAGGGGGCTTGCTCGACGATGTATTTATCGACGGCGGCGATCAGGCTCCAGATCGTTTCCAAGGCTTTGGAAAATTCAAATTTCTCGAACGCCTCCAGGGCAGCGGCGGTGGCTTCGGAGGCTTGCTCAGCGATATAGGAATCGCCTTCCGACTCTGGAATTACGCCGCCGCGGTATTGGTGGATCATCGACAGAGTGCGGCTGGCTAAGTTGCCTAATCCGTTGGCGAGGTCGGAGTTATAGCGGCCGACCAGAGCGTCATAGCTGAAGCTGCCGTCCTGGCCGAAGACGACTTCACGCAGCAGGAAATAGCGCAGAGCGTCGGTGCCGAGCACCTTGTGAATGGGCGTGGCGCGGACGATATTACCGCGCGATTTGCTCATTTTATCGTTCTCGAACAAAAGCCAGCCGTGGGCGAAGATGCGTTTGGGCAATGGGAGATCGGCGGCCATCAGGAAGGCGGGCCAATAGACAGCGTGGAAGCGGACGATTTCCTTGCCGATCAAATGAAGGTCGGCGGGCCAGAGGTCGTCCCCGTGGATTTTTTCGCCATGCACAGCGCTCATGTAGGTTGTGAGCGCGTCGAACCAGACGTAGAACACGTGCTTCGGCTCGTCGGGAACGGGGATGCCCCACTTGACGGCGGTCCGGGTGATGGAGAGGTCCCGGAGGCCTTGTTTAACGAAGGCGACGACTTCGTTGCGGCGGGACTCGGGTTGGATGAAATCGGGCTGCTCGTCATAAAGGGCAAGGAGCTTATCGGTATATTCGGAGAGGCGGAAATAGAAATTCTCTTCAGTCACGGTTTCGGTGGGGCGGCCGCAATCCGGGCACGGGTCGCCGGGTTTGGCGTCGTCCACGTAGGCGTTGTCGAAGATGCAGTATTGGCCGCTATAGGTGCCCTTATAAACCTGGCCGCGCTCGCGGCAGCGGCGGAACAGATCCTGGACGCAGAGAGCGTGGCGGTCGCTGGTGGTGCGCTCGAAGCGATCGATGTGGAGCCCGAGAATCTGCCACTGCCGGCGGAACTCCTCGGAGATGGTGTCGGTATACTCCTGCGGGGTTTTGCCTTGGGCGATCGCGGCGCGTTCGACGTTGATGCCATGCTCATCGGTACCGGTGGTCAGGATGGCGTGGAAGCCTTGCATGTTTTTCAACGCTCGGATGGTATCGGCAGCAATGGTGGTGTAGGCGTGGCCGATGTGGGGGGCGGCGTTGGTGTAGTAAATCGGAGTGGTGAGGTAATATTTGTTCATCTAAGGGTTCACTTCTATATTGGCAGGGGTGGGGGTTGCGGGACAAACTGCAAGAGCGGAGGGCAGATCCGGAACCTGCCCCACTCGGTGTGGCGTTAGTTAGGTTTGGGTCTTCGAATAGGCGGATTGGGCGGCGGATAGGATTTCTTGCAGGGGCGTGCCGGTGCGGGCGGCGATGGCTCGGCAGTCTTCGTATTCGGGGGCGTAGTGGCCTTGGCCGGAGACTTTTATACGGACCTTGCCGTATTGGGTTTCTACTTCGACGATGCGGCGGGATTCGATTCTGCGCTCGGCGGAATAGATGCGGAGGCCTAGCGTAGACGTCTCGGCAAAGATTAGTTGGGCTAGCGTCTCTTGATCTTGCGGAGCCGCGATTACCCGCAGCAGCGAGCCGGGGCGGTTCTTTTTCATTTGCAGGGGCGAGAGCGATGCGTCCAGGGCTCCGGCTTCCATCAGGCGTTCTAATGCGTAGCCTAAGACTTGCGGGCTGGAGTCGTCGATGTTGGCTTCGATGACGCTGACGACTTTGGATTCAGGGGCTCCGGTGCGTTCGCCGATCAGGACGCGGAGAACGTTGGGGGATTCCTTGAAATCGCGGTCTCCTGCGCCGTGGCCGATGCTTGCGATACGCATGGGGGGCATGGAGCCGAAATTGGTGGATAGGGTCGCGGCGAGGGCGGCTCCGGTGGGGGTGGTCAATTCCATGGCGGGACCGCGGGCGTAGATGGGTTTTCCGGCCAACAGGTTCGCGGTGGCGGGCGCGGGGATGGGGAGCACGCCGTGCTCGGTCAGGACGGTGCCGGAACCGACGTTGATGGCGGAGCAGCAGACGTCATCAACATTCAAGAGGTCGAGGGCGACGCAGGCTCCGACGATGTCCGCGATGGAATCGGCCGCGCCGACTTCGTGGAAGTGGACCTTTTCTATCGTTACTCCGTGGACCCTGGCCTCGGCTTCGGCCAGGCGCTGGAACACGGCGGCCGCATTGTGTTTCGCGCACGTGGGGATTTTGGATTGGTCGATGAGGGCTAGGATATGGTGGAGATGCCGATGTTTCTGAGGCTCGGGACTCAGGTGGACTTTGAATTTCGAGGCGGCGAGACCGCTACGGCTGGTTTTCTCCACTGCGAATTTCGCACCGGTGGACAGGGATTCCAAGGCGTCGATTAGGGCGGCGGAGGGGGCCCCGGCGTCGAGCAGCGCGCCTACGGTCATGTCGCCGCTGATGCCGGAGAAGGCGTCTAGGTAGCAGAGCACTCCTTATTATAAGAGGGGTCAGGCGACGCGGGCGTTTAGTTTCAGGGGTTCGGTCCGGGCTTCGGACATCGATTCAGCGAGATCGACGCCTTTGAGAGTGATCGAATGGCGGCCGTTGTCGCTGCGGGTGACGTACTGGCCTTCCTTCAAATACCACAGGGTGAATTCGAGATGCTCTTTGGGAACGCCGAGGAGATCCTCGAATTCCTTGAGGTTCATAGAGGGCTGATCCGGCTGGGCGATGCGCTTGCGATAAAGAAGGGCGAGGATGCCGGAACGCTTGCGGCGTTCAGCTTCGACACCTTGCGCGGACGTGGTCTGGTCGAAAATCTTCCAGGTAAGGCGGCGCGCGGTGCGGTGCTCAATGTCGAAGGCGGCTCGCTTTACAGGGTCGCTGAGGGTTTGATAGGCGTCGACGAGCAAGTGAAATAACTCAGAACTCCCGGTGTCGTGATTATCGGGGTGGTAGCGCTGGGCGAGGATGCGATAGACGCGATGAATCGTGTCCAGATCGGCGTTGGGGCTGATCTGCATGGTCTCGTAATGATCTACAAAAGGCTCGGTCGACATTGAACATACTATTTATCGTCGACGGGGCAGGAGTGGGGAATAGCGGGATAGTACTTTTTTTAATCGTACGAAAGTTCCAATAACAAAGGCCGTTCGTTCCGGGTGGGAATGAACGGCCTCTATGTTTGAATATCGGGGCGTGGACGGAATAAATCAGTCCCCGCCGCTCCCGTGGGTAAGACGGGAGGCTAGCTTCCTTGCGATGCGGCTCCGGTCATGACGGACGCGATCGAACTGAAGATGGTGCTAATGCTCGAGGCGATGTTGGGCATGATGGCTCCCGCAGCAACTGCAACGAAGCCGGCCATCAGAGCATATTCGATTAAGTCCTGGCCGCGTTTGTCTTTCCAGGACCGTTTCAGATAGAGCGAGAGGAGCGTGAGTGCTTGCATGGATCGATATTAAGGGTAAGGGGACTACGTAGCACTCAGACAAAGACCTCAAGGAAAAGGCCTGACTTATCCTATGTACCTTAGGTACTCAAGTACTAAAGGCGTGAATATTTAAACTTTTGTTCCGGAATGTTTCAATTCTTTGTCATAGTCAAGCCGGTCACAATAACTTCCGTATTATGTCCGAAGCGGAGACCGTAAATCCCGTCGGTTGAGGCCAGTTTCCCGGCGGCAGTTACGTCGGCTTTGGGATAACTGGCGACCACGGTTCCGTTAATGGAGCAATCCACTTTGCCGTCCTTCACGGAAATCGCGATTTCCTGAGTGACGGGCTCTCCAATGGCGGCGGCTTTATGTACGGCGGCGTTCGCTTCGCCGCGCCGGCCGTTCATTTGAAATGCCGCGGGGCCGAAGCCGCGCACGATAAAGTTCCCGTTGCCGTAGGCGGCGCAGTAGAGATAATTGTCCTTGTCCGTTCCCAGGTCGGTTCCACCGATGAAGATCCCGTAGGGGTGGGGATGGGAGTTGAGGTTCTGGAATTTCGGCTCGTTAAACGTGGCTTTGACAGTGTAATCGCCGGAGGCTTTATTGGCGGGATTCCAATAGCTCCCCTCGGGTCCGGTGGTGACGTGGATCGCGTTGCCTTCCTTGGCGAACTTCGCGTCGTTAATGGTTTTGCCCGCCTTGGTTTCGGCGGCGTCGACTTTGCCGGTCCAGCCTGGGACGGTGATGCCTCCTCCGGCGACGCTGCGTGAAGATTCGTCCTGGGCATACGTGAAAGCTGGGAGCAGCAGGAGAGCTGCGGTTGCTAGGGCAGAAGAGAAGCGCATGGTGGTCCTTTCAAAAACACATGATACAGGATTCAGTAACCTCCCTGGCGCTCGAAAATTTTTCGGGGATTTTCGATCAGCATGGCGTCCAGTTGGGCCTGGGAGACACCGGCGCTGAGGAGCGCGGGGATCACATCGTTGTGGATGTGCAGATAATGCCAGCGCGGAAGCATCGCCGGAAGCTGGCGTTCCGGGAGCCAGTGGTTGTAGCACGCGGCGTCGTGCGAGAGCACCATCTGGTTCGAGTGGCCCTGTTCGCACAGACGGGCCACCGTCGCGACCCGATCTTCGAAGGGAAGAATGGAGTCTATCCCGAAGCGGTCCATCCCTATATAGGAGCCGTTTGACATCAGCTCACATAAATAATCGAGTTCGGTGGTATCGCCGGAGTGGCCGATTACGACCCGCGTGAGATCGACGCCTTCTTCATGGAACACGCGCTGCTGATCGAGGCCGACGCGGCGGCGGGCATGGGTATGGGTGGAGATCGGGACGCCCGTTTGACGATGGGCCTGCGCAGTGGCGCGGAGGATCCGCTCGACGCCCGGAGTGAGGCCGGGAGCATCGGTGGCGCATTTCAGAATGCCGGCTTTGACTCCGGTGTCGGCGATGCCTTCTTCGATGTCGCGGACAAACATATCGGCGATCAGCTCCGGACCGCCGAGGACAGTGCCGGGGCCGCGATAAGAGAAATAATGAGGAAGATCGCAATAAGTGTAGATGCCGGTGGCGACGACGATGTTCAGGTTGGTGCGATCGGCAATGCGCTGGATGCGGGGGATGTAGCGGCCCAGGCCGAGCACGGTGAGATCGACGATGGTATCGACGCCGCGCGAATGCAGCTCATTCATACGGGCGACGGCGTCGGCGATGCGAGGCTCCTCCCCGCCCCAATCCTCCGGGAAGTTTTCGGAAATCTCCCGATCGAGCACGAAAACGTGTTCGTGCATCAAGGTGGTGCCAAGGTCGGCGGAATCGACGGGGCCGCGGGCGGTCTGGACTGTGGACATTGGGTGATTATATAGGCACGAGCCGGACCAGATGCACTTTGGGAGCGGAACGAAGGCGATATACTATCGGCGATGCCAAGTCGCCGCGATATTTTGAACCTTGCCGTTCGCGCCGCCGCTCTTCCGGGGGGCGCGGAGTTTTTCTCCGCCTGGCTGCGCGCGGCGGACGATCATCACCATGGGGCCGATGCTCCTCCGGAGCCGCCTTTGTTGCGCAATTATCAGCCGAAATTTTTCCCGGCCGCGGATTTTGCCGCCTTGCAGGCGTTTACTGAGATCCTGATCCCCACCGATGATACGCCGGGCGCCCGCGAAGCGCACTGCGCCCATTACATCGACTACCTGCTGCACGCCGCAGACGATGTCGCGCCGGAGATGCAGAAGCAGTGGCGTGACGCGATGGCCGCATTGAAACAAGCCGGATTTCACGACGCCGACGCGAAGGCGCGCGCGCAACTGGTCGAAGAGATGTCGAAGCCGGAGCGGGACCGCTCCGCCACCCATCCTGCGTTTTTCGCGTATCGCTTGATCAAACAGCAGAACACCTTCGCTTTTTACACTTCGCGCGCGGGCATGATTGAGGCGCTGGAATACCAGGGCAACTCCTACAACACGACTTTTCCAGCCTGCGATCATCCGCAGCACCACGTGGTTTAGCTATGGCGAAAAGCTACGACGCAATCGTGGTCGGATCGGGCGCCTGCGGCGGTTGGGCGGCGATGGAGCTGTCTAGAGCGGGGCTGAAGGTTCTGATGCTCGAAGCGGGATCGAACGTGGTTCCGGCGCACGATTTTCATCACCGGTTCTTATACGAAATGGAGTTTCGCGGGCAAAACCGGCCTGGCGCGCTGCGGCGCTATACGGGCACGGAGCGAAATTACCGCATCATGCTCGACAGCACAGAGAATCCGTACACGACGTCGCCGGGGACCAGTTATCAATGGACGCGCTCGCGCTGCCTCGGCGGACGCACCATGCACTGGGCGCGCGCGAGCGATCGCATGGCGGACTACGAATTTAAGGCTGCGTCGCGCGATGGCTACGGCATGGATTGGGCGGTCGATTACGCGGACATGAAACCGTATTACGACCGCGTCGAGCGCTTCATCGGCGTGAGCGGCGCGAAAGAGGGCCTGCCGCAATTTCCCGATGGCGAGTTTCTTCCGCCCATGAATCTCAACTGCGCGGAGACGATTTTCACCGCCGCATCGAAGAGTCTCGGCTGGCGCACAACGCATCGGAGGCTCGCGCAGTTGACGCGGATGCTCAACAATCGACCGCCTTGCCATTACTGCGGAAACTGCGTCAACGGATGCGATGTCGGAGCGATGTTCAATACCGTCGCCGTGACGTTGCCGCCGGCGCTCAAAACGGGAAATCTGGAAGTGCTCACCGACAGCGTGGTGGCGCGCGTCCGGATGAATAGTGAAAACCGGGCGCAGGGCGTCACTTATATAGAGCGTTTCACAAATAAGCCGGTGGATGTCGACGCGAAGTATGTAATCCTGGCGGCGTCGACGCTCGAAAATACCCGGCTGATGCTGCTTTCTACGGAAGGCGGCCTTGCCAATTCGAGCGGTCTGCTGGGTTATTACATGATGGACCAAGTGGGCGGCGGCGCTGTCTCCGGCATTCTTCCGAAGCTCCGCGGCGGTCCCGCGCGCCTCGACGACGGGAAGTCCGCGGGCATCACCATCCCCAATTTTCAAAACATCGACAAACTAACCGCGCGCAAGGATTTCATCCGCGGCTATGTCATGAACGCGACGGGAGGACAGACTGAATATCCGCAATACGCGGCGTCCGTTCCGGGTTATGGATCGGCGTGGAAGAAAGAGATTAAGAGCCGCTACGTCGCACAGGCTCGCGTGTGGAACGCCGGCGCGGAGATGCTGGCGCAGAAGGAAAATTTCGTCGAGCTCGATCCGGAAGTGAAGGACCATTGGGGTATCCCGGTGCTCAAGATTCACTTCACGCATTCGGATAACGACCGGAAACTGATCGCGGATTTTCAAGAAAAAGCGGAGGAGCTTTTTCGCAAAGCCGGAGGCGAAGTGATTGCCGGAGGGGGCCGCGGCGGTCCGGCGGGTTTTCCAGGCGGTCCGGGGTCGCCCGACGCAACCCCCGGCGTGGCGCGCGATCGGCTCGGAGGAGCGATTCACGAGGTCGGTACTGCGCGCATGAGCGTTGACCCGAAAGAAGGCGTGCTGAACTCCTTCTGCCAGACCCACGACATTCCGAATCTGTATGTGTTCGGCGGCAATGCGTTCCCCTCCACCGGCGACAAGCATCCGACGCTCACGATGATGGCGCTCAGCGCCCGCGGCTGCGATCATCTGCTGGAACAAGCCAAGGGCAAGAAGGTCTGACCGCTCTCCTTGACAACTTAGGAGAGATAGGAATATGCTTCTCCTAGCTAGATTAGGAGAACGCGATGCCATCGTCCCCCGAGTTGCTACCCGGAACTCTCGACCTCTTGATCCTGAAGGCCGTCTCTTTGGGACCTCATCACGGCTACGGAGTGCTGCTGCGGATCCAACAGATCTCGGGCGCAGCCCTCAAGATCGAGCAAGGGGCGCTCTATCCGGCGCTGCATCGCCTGGAATATCAGGGATTGCTCGCATCGGAATGGGGAATTTCAGAAAATAACCGGCGAGCAAAGTTTTATAGCTTGACCACCACAGGCCGCAAGCGATTGCGCTCCGAACGCGAAGGATGGGAACGCCTGGTGGTCGCGATGACCACCGCGCTCGCGACCCGTCCGGAGGAGGTGTAAATGTTTTCCCGCCTACGCGCGTTCCTACATCGCAACAAATTCGAACAGGACCTCGACGACGAACTACGCCTTCACCTCGAACTCCGCGCCGCGGATCTGGCGCGCGCCGGCCATTCGAAAGATTCCGCCGAACGACAGGCCCGGCTCGAACTCGGTTCCCGCGAAAAATTCAAGGATGAAGTTCGCGGCACCGCTGGAATCCGCTTCTTCGACGAGTTGTCTCAGGATCTCCGCTATGCGCTGCGCATTCTACGGCAAAGTCCCGTCTTCACGATCGTTGCCATCGGTTCTCTGGCTCTGGGAATCGGAATGAACACGGCACTGTTCAGTGTGGTAAATACCCTGCTGCTCAAGCAACTGCCTTACAACGCTGCGGACCGCCTGGTTTACGTCACCGAATATTGGCCGCATGAGCCGATCGTCCCCGGGCCGCCCAGCCCCGACTTCGCAAACTGGCGAGCGAACCTCAAATCGGTGGACGGGATCGCTGCGTACGGCGGCGGAGCAAGCTCGCTCACCTTGACAGGAGCCGGTGAACCGGAGCGTATCGAAGGAACGATGGTGACTTGGCAGTTGCTGGACCTTCTAGGTTCGACGCCGGCTGCCGGCCGCAATTTTGCCGAACAGGAAGACCGCCTGGGCGCCGCGCCCACCGTCATTCTCGGCTACGGGCTGTGGCTACGGCGCTTCGGCGCTTCGGCCGACGTGATCGGCAAAGTGATTCAACTGGACGGGATCGAACGAACGATCGTCGGTGTGCTACCCGCGGGCTTCGAATTTCCCGACAATAACTATCGCCACGAACTGCTGGTGCCGATGTCGCTGCCCGTCAATCCCAATTGGCAGGACCAGGAACATTTCCGGCTCCTACGCGTCCTGGTGCGGCGCAAACCTGCCGTTTCTTTATCCGCGTTGCAACAGGAACTCACCAGCGCGATCCAGGCCACGGCATCCGAAGAGCCCCCGCGAATGGTGGTCATGCGGAAGAACATGGAGATTCGCGTGACGCCTCTGCGCCAGTGGCTCACCGGGAACGTCCGGACGATGATTCTGGTTCTGCAAGGCGCGGTCGCGATGGTGCTGCTGATCGCGTGTCTGAATATCGCAAGTCTGCAAGTGGCTCGCGCGATCGCCCGGAAAAAAGAAATCGCGGTCCGCGCTTCCGTAGGCGCAAGCGGCGCGCGGCTGGTCCGCCAGTTGCTGACCGAAAATTTTCTGGTCTGCACGCTTGCCGGACTCGCGGGATTGCTGATCGGCTACCTCAGTCTCGGCGCATTGCGAACCTTCCTCCCGGCGAACTTGCATCTTGCCGATATGCTGAGGCTCGATACAACGGTGCTGGCGTACACGCTGGCCATCACTCTCGCCGCCGGCGTGATCACCGGACTCGTGCCGGCGCTCGCCGCGTTACGCGCCGGGTTGCACGATGCCTTGAAAGAAGAAGGACGCAGCAGCGGCAGTCCCGGACAGCGGCAGATTCGCGGCATCCTGGTTATCGCCGAGATCGCGGCGGCAATGGTCCTATTAATAGGATCCAGCCTGTTGATCCGCACTTTCGTGCGGCTCGCGACCGCCGGCGTTGGCTTCGATCCGAAGGGCGTCCTTACGCTGAAAGTCGCTCCCTCCCCGCGGAAATATCCGGACGCAAAGAGGTCGGAGTTCTACGCGCAAATCCTCGAAAATGCGCGCGTGATTCCCGGAGTGCAGGCAGCGGCGATCGGCGGAGGACTGCCTTTGATCGGAAGCGGCGGCGCGGCCGGCGTGTCTTTCGAAGGACGTCCCGAACCGCCAACGGGCGGCCGGCCGACTCTGCCCGTTTCAGGCGTGAGTCCGGATTATTTTCAAGCGTTGAAAATTCCGCTCCTACGGGGCCGGCTTTTTAGCGGCGCCGAACACGAACCGGCGGTTATCGTGAATCAGGCTTTCGCAGAGGAGTTCTATCCGGGTGAGAACGTTTTGGGGAAACACCTCCGGTTTGGTTCCTCGCGAAACTGGAGCGAGATCATCGGTGTCGTCGGCAACGTCAAGGAACTGGGACGAAGGCCTGTGGATCCGTTCATGATTTACGCTCCTTTTCACGATTCCTTCGAGCCGGAAACGTATTTGATCGTGAAAAGCGATCTTCCGCTGTCCGGCCTCGTCGCATCCGCGTCGAAAGCGGTTCACGCCATCGACCCTAATCAGCCGGTTTTCGACGTCGCCAGCATGGAAGACCGCCTCCACGATTCGCTATCCACGCAGCGCGCCAACATGACTCTTATGGGCGTGTTCGCCGCGCTAGCATTGATCCTGGCCACCGTCGGCATCTTCGGGGTCATCGCCTATTTCGTGAATAGCCGCTTGCAGGAGATCGCGATCCGGATCGCGTTGGGAGCCTCTTCCCGAACTGTTGTCAATATGGTTCTTAGTCACGGCATGACCCTCGCCGCCGCCGGAATCGCAGCCGGCATCGTGGGCGCGTTGATCCTCACCCGGACCCTTGGTTCCTTAGTTGAAGGGATCCGCACCAACGACGCGATATCGTTTATCGCCGCGGCTCTCCTCTTCGGCACGGTGGCCGCGCTAGCTTGCTCCATTCCCGCCCGCCGGGCCGCGCGCGTCGATCCCATGGTCGCGCTGCGTCACGGATAACCGATTTTGGGGGACAATAGCGACACATGAAGAAGCTATTGTTGCCCTTGCTCACCATCGCGGCCTGCTTCGCGCAGCAGCACATCGTCATCCAAACCAGCACCATCCTCGACGGCAAGGGCGGCATCCTGAAGAACCAGCAAATCGTGATCGAAGGCTCCGAAATCCGCGTTGTCGCGCCTGGCACTGCTAAGCCCGATTACGATCTTCGCGGCCTCACCGTGATGCCCGGCTGGATCGATACGCATATTCATCTGAACTGGCATCTCGACGCCAACAACAAGTCCGTCAACAATGGAGGTAAGCCCGAAGACATGGCGCTCGCCACCGCCGCCGATGCCTGGACCACGCTCACCGGAGGATTCACCACGGTGCAGAGCGTGGGCGCGGCCATCGACGCGTCCGTCCGAGATTATGTGAATCGCGGGCTCTTGCCCGGCCCTAGAATTCTCACTTCTTTCCGCCAGATTCAAGGGACCAATCAGGACAAAACGCGACCCGACCCCGAAGCCCTGCGGGAATTGGTTCGCAAAACCAAACAGGATGGCGCGGACGTGATCAAACTCTTCGCGACCACCGGATTAGGCGCAGGCGGCGATCAGAGCATGACCGACGAACAGATCCAAGCGGTTTGCACCGAAGCGAAAGCCGTCGGCCTCCGCTCCGTGGTCCATGCCATCGGAGACGCCGGCGCGCGTGCTGCCGTGCTGGCCGGATGCACCTCTATCGAACACGGCACGTTTATAAAGGATGAAACCCTCGACTTAATGGCCCAGCGCGGCACCTTCTTCGATCCGAACCTTCTGGTCCTGCACAACTATCTCGACAACCGCCAAAGCTACACTTTCTCCGCTGCGTCGCTGGCCACGCTGGAAAAGGGCATCGCACCTACTGAGGATGTCCTTCGCAGAGCCCGCGCCCATCACGTCAAAGTAGCCTTCGGCACGGACGCCGTCGCCGGCTCGCATGGCCGCAACGCCGAGGAGTTCATCTACCGCGTCCGCGACGCGCACGACAAACCGATGGATGAGATCGTCAGCGCGACGTCCCTGTCCGCTGATTCTCTCGGCATGGCCAAGGAAATTGGAACCGTCGCGCCCGGCTTCCAAGCGGATTTGGTGGCCACCGACGGCAATCCTCTCGATGACATCACCGCCGTCCGCCGCGTAGTGTTCGTCATGAAGGCCGGTAAGCTGTATCGCTACCAACGCTAGGGCGTTCACGGTCTCTTTGCCATGCGGGGGTTGACACGCTCCCGCGCTCCGCAATAAAATTGTCATAACTCTGGAGTTTCACAATGTGAGACCTCCGAATTCGTTTGCTGGAAAGGGGTACATTATGAATCGTTGCCTGGTTGCAACGTCCCGGCCGTTCGAGGTCCTATGGCTCGGCCTGTTTTCTCTCGTCTTTATTATCTCCTCCGTGTGCGCTCAAGGAGTGAACGGCGTCATTTCCGGCACCGTCAGCGATCCCACCAAAGCGCCGATTACCAACGCCACCGTCACCATCACCAACGCCGATACTGGCGTGGTCGTATGGACTGGGCATGCGAACGCAACGGGCGTTTTCCGCGCTCCCGATCTACCCGTAGGTCAGTACAATGTGGTGGCCTCCGCTCCGGGCTTCAAGCGGCAACAGATTTCAAATCTGCATCTCTCAGTGGACCAGCGTGCGGATGTCGATCTAACTTTGCAGGTCGGCGAGGTTTCAGAAACGGTCACGGTGGAAGGTTCCACGGCGGCGGAACTCGCGACGGATACCTCATCGCTCGGAAATACCATCACCCCGGACCAACTACAAGACCTGCCTCTGCCGAGCCGCAATGTTCTCAACCTTCTCAGCCTGACGCCCGGTGTGTCCTCCGGCGGCGATATCACCAGCCAGGGCGGAATCAGTTCCTCCCAGCTATCGGTCAACGGCAGCCGGACACTCAACAGCGAATTCACGATCGACGGTGTCTCGGTAATCACTGGCTCAACGGGTGGGCCACAGACCTTGCCTCCTGCCGATTCCATTCGCGAGTTTAAGGTGCTGGCGTCCTCTTATTCCGCCGAGTACGGAAGGAGCGCGGGCGCGGTGGTCACTCTGCTTACCAACAACGGCACCAATATTTACCACGGCGCAGCCTATGGCTACTTCCGCAATGAAGCAATGGATGCGAATCCTTACTTCAATAACCTGCTCGGAAAGAAGAGATCTGAAGACCGCTATAACTTGTTTGGAGGCAAACTTGGCGGACCCGTATCCATTCCGAAGGTTTACAACGGAGCTAACAAGACTTTCTTCTTCATTAATTACGAAGGTCTAATTCAAGCGTCGGCGTTTAACAATACTTCTTCGGTACCTAGCGGGGCGTATGCGACGGGAAACTTCTCCGGGTCGCCCACCTTGGTCTACAATCCGGTTACGAAGGCGCCATTTCCCGGCAATGTCATTCCGTCCTCTCTGATCGATCCCGCGGCCTTGAAGATTCTCGGACTCGTTCCTGCGCCGAACTCCCCTGGGACCACGAACGCAACCGACAACATCGCGACCAATAATTTCGTGTCCATCGGATCCAGCCACCCTACAACCAACACAGGCGTCGTTCGCCTGGACGAGGCTCTGTCCGACAAGATGCGCTTCTTCGGCACCCTCGTCCACTTCAACAACTACTCGCCCATTCAGCCAATCTTCCCCGGTAGTCCGCTCGAAAACGCCGTTGGAAATAGTGAAACTACTGGTTATGAGTCGACCTTTGGAGTGACTAGAACGTGGAGCCCAACCCTGGTAACAGAGTTTCGTTTTGGCTTTTTCCGCAACAACTCCGAAATCCTCCCGCCAAGCTTCGGCATCAACGATGCGACCACGCTGGGAATCGGTACTCAGTATGGCCAGGCTGCGCCGGAAATCAACATTAGTGGTTTCAGTCAGCTAGGTTCCAACAGCAACACGCAGCGAACGCAAATCGATAACAATTACCAGACCATTCTCACCACCTCGAAATCGGTAGGGAACCACTTGATACAATTCGGCGGTCAACTGCGTAAAAACCAGTTCGACGACCGTAACCCCACAGGCGACGTGAATGGCACTTATTCGTTCGACGGTTCCATCACTTCGGCGAAAAATACCTCCGGCGACGCCATCGATGCGCTTGCGGATTTTTTGCTGGGAGACATCAAAACCAGCACCTACTCTCTCGCGCAGCCTCTCATCGGCCGACGCAACTACAATGTGGGGTTATTTGTTCAGGACGACTGGAAAATTCGCCCCAACCTCACTTTGAATTTAGGGCTTCGATGGGAGTATGAGTCTCCCTTCACCTCCGCAAATAACGAATACTCACGCGTGGATCCCACTACGGGGCAAGTATTGTTCGCCGATCAGAACGGCGTTTCGAACACTCTCAATCTCAGCGCATCGAAACTGAACTTTGCTCCGCGTGTTGGGTTCGCGTATAGTCCCAGGCCCAAAACGGTCATCCGCTCCGGCTACGGCATCTTCTACGCGGGAATCTTTTCCGATCTCGGCGGTCAGGTTCTTTTCCCCGGATATACTGTCGTGCAGTCATTCCCGAATCTGGGAACTGGCATTCCTCAACCTTTCAAACTCTCTCAGGGAGAGCCTTCCGTGGTGACCAACAACGTCCAAAACCCGCAAGCGAACATCGCCCAGTTCAGCACGCCGGCCAATCCATTGACACTGACTGACTACGACGGCTTTACGCAGGTCAACAAGCTGCCGTACGCGCAGGAGTGGAATTTCGGAGTGCAGCACGAGGTCGTAAAAGGCTTGGTCGCCGATGTGAACTATGTAGGGACCAAGGGTGTGCACCTTGCCGTTAATCTGCCTACCAACACCGTGCCCTACAATCCGGCAATTGATTCCGCGGTAGGACTCGCGAACACCACCCTGGCCAGCCAGGAGGCCCGGCCTTATCCGACCATCGGTAGCTTCAACTCTCTGAACATGGAAGGATCGTCCAGCTACAACGCGCTCCAGGCCAGTTTGCGCAAGCAATATGGTGATAATCTGACCTTCGTTGCGAACTACACCCGTTCTAAGTCTCTCGACGACGCCAGCGGTATTTATAGCTTCTCGCAACCTTCCGGACTCAATTTAGGACAATTTCCTCAACAGTTCCTCGGCTTGAACAAGGGCCTGAGCGAATTCGACCGTCCCAACGATTTCACCGCGGCCGTTCAATACCGCACGAAAGGGAACAAATGGGTCAGAGGCTTTGAGATCTTTCCGATGTTCACGATCCACACCGGACTCCCGGTTTATATCGGTCAAAGCAATGAAAATGCCTCCCAGACCGGAACGAACCAACAGCGGCCGAATGACATTAATCCCAGCGTGAGTCTCTATACACCAGAGACTCCTAACGGCACCGGCGTACAGTATCTTCTGCCCGCAACCGCATCGAATTTTCCGCTTGCTCCTACCGGACCTTATTTTTCGGGTTCAGGGTCGAGCCGCGTCCAGGTGCTTCCCGTGAGCATTGGAACCCTGGGTCGGGACGTCGTGCGCGGGCCAGGCCAGGTCGATCTCAATGTCTCCGTAGGCCGCGCGTTTCAACTTCGGGAACGATTGAAATTCACCATCCGAGCCGAAGCGTATAACGCCGTGAACCATACCAATTTCTCGGCGCCAAACGGAGCGCTCGCCATTTCGGCGAATTCCGCTGGGCTACCGTTTTTCAATGCCCCCACCTATGGATTGATCACGGGTACGGGCCAGGCTCGCTTCCTGCAACTGGTAGGCCGATTCGATTTCTAAGAAGCGTATCCTAATAGGATGTTCAAGGAGCGGTTATTTGTCTGCGTGTTCATAACCGCTCCGGGCTTCGCACAACAGAAACCCGCCTACGTCGATTCGAAGATCTGCAATACCTGTCACTCTGAAGTCTATCGGACCTACCGGAACACCGGCATGGCGCGGTCTTTCTATCGCCCGGGCAGCGAACCTACGACCGGCGAGCCGTTCTATCATAAGCCTACCCGTGCATACTATTCGATGCAGCAGCGGGAAGGCATATACTTTCAGCGTCGATGGCAACCGGACCGCGACGGCAAACAAGCTTATCTTCAGGAATGGCAAATCGACTTCGTAATGGGTTCGGGCAACCATGTCCGGACCTATTTGCATCGAGGTGAGAATGGAACTTTAGAGGAACTCCCTCTAGCCTGGTATTCCGAAAACAACGGCTTCTGGGCGATGAATCCGGGATATGACACCGATCGCTTCATCACTCCACGAAAGATCGCCTACGAATGTATCTTCTGCCATAATGCTTACCCTAAGATACCCGCCGGGCACGACCGTCAGAACAGTGTTCCGGTCTACACGTACCCTCTCCCGGAAGGAATCGATTGCCAGCGATGCCATGGCCCCGGTTCCCGGCATATCCAGCTAGCTCAATCCAAAGCTACCGCCGACGATCTTCGCAAATCTATCCTAAATCCCAAGCGGCTCACTGGCGATCGTCAAATGGAGGTCTGCATGCAATGTCACTTACAGACTACCAGCCTCCGCCTTCCGTCCGCGATCCGTCGATTCGACCGAGGTCCGTTTTCCTACCGCGCTGGCGAGCCTCTAGCCGGCTTCGTACTGTTCTTCGATCGGGCTTCTGAGCCTCAACCGAAGTTTGAAATCGTAAGCTCGGTTGTGCGTCTGCGTAAATCCCGTTGTTTCCTGGGAAGTAAGGGTGCTCTAACATGCTTGACCTGCCACGACCCTCACAACATCCCTCGCGGCGAGCAAGCATCAATGCACTACAATGCAGCCTGCCGCTCCTGTCACAATACTTTGAGTGACAAACACACCACCGCATCGAATTGCATCCCCTGTCATATGCCGAAGCGTCGTACCGACGACGTCGTTCACGCCGTGATGACAGATCACCTGATCCAGCGCCAACCCCCTCCAAGTCTTCTCGCTGAGATTCCGGAAACTCACGAGACTGAGGCAACCGCCTATCACGGCGAAGTAGTTCCCTACTATCCCGCAAGCATCGACTCTCTATACCTCGCCGTTGCCCAAGTCCAGCACGACTCCAACCTGAACAAGGGAATCGACCTGCTGAGTTCCGCGATCGACAAACAGAAGCCAGCCCGCGCGGACTTTTACTTTGAATTGGGAGAGGCGTGGAGACACCAAGGGAATCCCTCAAAAGCCATCGCCGCCTACGAACAAGCCTCGCAGCGCGATCCAACCTCGGCATGGATATTAAGGAGACTAGCCGATGCGCTCTTGTCGACTGGTCAACGGTCTCGCGCCGCTGCTATCCTGACGCGAGCCGTCGAAGCCGCCCCGGACGACGCCAGAGGCTGGTATGCCCTAGGCGAGTTGCGCGCAGAGTCCGGACAGAAAGCCGACGCCATCGCCGCCTTCAAGAAGTCCGTTCAACTCGACTCCGACCTTCCGGATGCTTATAACTCACTCGGCTCGACTCTAGCTGAGTCAGGTAACGTGGAAGATGCCGAGAAAGCCTTCCGATCCGCCCTCCGCATCCAGCCAGATCTAGCCGACGCCCAGGCTAACTTGGGAATCCTTCTCGCCTCGAAAAACGAGCTTTTAGAAGCCTCCGAACATTTCGAAAGGGCGCTAAGCTCCCAGCCACAAAACACCACAGCGCGTTGTAACTTCGCGATAACGCTGGCTCGCCTCAATCATCCTGAAGAAGCCGAGCATCAACTTCGCCTGGCCATCGAGACTAACCCTTCCCTACCCGAACCTCACGATCTTCTGGGAACGATACTCAAGAACGAAGGACACTCCGAAGCCGCGCTCCAGGAATATCGCGAAGCCATCCGCGTACGGCCTGGCTTCAACCGCGGATATCTCGACTTAGGAATCGCACAGGCCGAAACCGGCGACTTGGCCGGCGCGACTCAAAACCTGCGAAAAGCCGCCGCAGGAAACGATCCCGCGATCCGACAAAAAGCTCAGCAAATCCTCAAACAGCTAAGCCAATAAGCTACTGCTTGATGATCGTCCCATCCAGCCGCCGGATCTCTCCCCACCCGCCGTTCAGCGTCTTCCTCTCGCCATTCTCGCCGAACCCGTAAGGATACTTCGCCGCCGCCTTCTCATCCACTTCGATGCCCCACCCCGGAGCCTCGTTTACGTACCAATATCCGTCCTTCATCACCGGACATCCCTGGAACACTTCCTGAGTCCGCTCATTGAACGGCGAATACTCCTGTACCCCGAAGTTAGGAGCCGTAACGTCCAGAGTAATCTGCGCCGCGTGCCCGATCGGAGACACGTCCCCCGGCCCATGCCACGCGCTTCTAACTCCGAACTGCTCTGCGACCGCGATAATCTTTCGCGCCGGCGACAAGCCTCCGCACTGCGAAACGTGAATGCGGATAAAATCGATCAGTCTCTCCGTAATCAAAGGACGCCACTCATGCGGACTGTTAAACAATTCCCCCATCGCAAGCTGCGTCGCGCACTGCTGCCGGATCATTCGGAAATACGCGATATCCTCCGGTGACAGTGCGTCCTCCATGAAAAACAATTTGAACTTCTCCGCATCTTTCGCGAACTGTACTGCCTGAATCGGCGTGACCCTCTCGTGCACGTCGTGCAGCAATTCAATATCGTCCCCCAGCGCCTTCCGCGATTCCTCGAACAACTTCAGCGCCCGCCGGATATAAACTCCCGGTTCGAACACCGGACCGCTGTGCAAACCCTTCACCACGGTATCGGCGCGGCGCGATCCATATCCAGCCATCCCCGGCACGCCGACCTGCACCCGCACGAATCGAAATCCCTGCTCGATCCACTTCTTCGCGCTCTCGATGGTCTGCGCATAATCGGCGCCGTCCGAATGTCCGTAGCAATCGGCCGCCTCGCGAACTTTCCCCCCCAGCAGTTGATACACCGGCAGGTTCGCCTGCCGGCCCTTGATGTCCCACAGCGCCTGGTCCACGCCGCTGATCGCGTTATTCAGCACCGGCCCATTCCGCCAGTAGGAACTGTTATAGTTCGCGTTCCAAATGTCCTCAATCCGATCCGCCGGCTTGCCGATCAGAAACGGTTTTAGATACTTCTCCACCGCCGGAACCACCAGATCCGCGCGCTGCGTAAACGTTCCGCATCCGTAGCCATACAACCCATCCTGATCCGTGGTGACCTTCACCACCACCAGCCGCAACCCCGCCGGCGCAGTTGCGATCACACTGACATCCTTAATCTTCGGCGAGGGCAAACCACGAACCGCCTTTGCGATTTTCTCCTGCGCGGCCCCCTCGCGTTGAGCGAATCCCAGGGCTCCCACAGAGAGTTTAAATACCTCGCGCCGGTTCATCATGGTCGTACGCTCCTTACAAATTTACAGTTGCAGAACTGTAATGTTTATGTATAATACACCCAACGGGGGCCACGATGATCCCACTAAAATCGCGCCGGATGTTCCTGCGTGGCGCAGCTGGCGTAACCGCTGCAACCATCTGGGGTGGCAACACTCTCGATGCGATGATGCAGTACACCAACACTGCCTCTAAGCCCTCTGAACTGAAAATCACCGACCTCCGCGTGGCCACTTTGGCGCGCGCGCCCATGACTTGCCCCGTGATCCGCATCGATACCAATCAAGGTATCTACGGTCTCGGCGAAGTTCGCGACGGCGCGTCGAAAACCTACGCATTGATGCTGAAAAGCCGCATTCTGGGCGAAAATCCCTGCAATGTCGATAAAATATTCCGCAAAATAAAACAGTTCGGATTCCACGCGCGCCAGGGCGGAGGCGTCTGCGCTATCGAAATGGCGCTGTGGGATCTCGCGGGCAAAGCCTACAACGTTCCCGTCTATCAAATGCTCGGCGGGAAGTTTCGCGACCGGATTCGCTGCTACGCCGACACCACAGAGTCGGACGATCCCAACGTCTATGGCGACCGCCTCAAGAAACGTAAGGAGCAGGGTTTCACCTGGCTTAAAATGGACCTCGGTGTCGACCTCGTCAAGGATGTCCCCGGCGCGCTCACCTATCCCGCCGGCGAAGAACTGACCATGGGGGCCCGCAAGGAGCACATGTTCACCGGCATCGAAATCACCCACAAGGGCGCGGAGCTAATGGCGAACTTCATGGCCGTCGTCCGCGAACATGTTGGTTGGGAAGTTCCCCTTTCGGTCGATCACCTGGGCCACATCGGCGTCCATTCCTGCATCCGCCTCGCCAATGCGCTCGAAAAGTACAACCCCGCGTGGCTCGAAGACATGATCCCCTGGCAGCGCACGGAACAGCTCCGCGAGATTAAGGATCACATCGAAGTCCCTCTCTGCACCGGCGAAGACATTTTCCTCAAGGAAGCTTTCATTGAGCTCGCAAGAAATCATTCCATCGATATCGCCCACCCCGATCTCGCCACTTCCGGTGGCATTCTCGAAACTAAGAAAATTGGCGACGCGCTCCAGGAATTTGGAGTCCCCATGGCGATGCACTTCGCCGGCTCGCCTGTCTCCTGCATGGCCAACGTCCACTGCGCCGCCGCTACGGAGAATTTCCTGGTCCTCGAAAACCATTCCGTCGACGTCCCCTGGTGGAGCGATCTGGTCGACGGTGTCGAAAAGCCGATCGTTAATAAAGGATTCGTAACGGTGCCCGATAAACCGGGCCTGGGCATCACTCTCAACGATGAAGTGATGAAACAGCATCTGCTCGAGCCTGGGTACTTCGAGCCGACACCCCAGTGGGATAAGGAGAATCAGCGGATCAACGATCGCCTGTTCTCCTAAGACCTTCCTCTGTTCGCGACAGCGGGATGCGACCCCTGGAAGCGGTTGCTTAATTGGGTTTGACAATACGGGGCAGTAAAAGGGGGTAACCATGGAGTTCTCTCGCACTTTTCTGAAGGCCACTCAGTGGGTGAGCCTAACCGTTCTTTTCGCAGCACTCGCGTCCGCACAATCCGAGCGCGGCACCATCACCGGCGCGGTGCACGATCAATCCGGCGCCGTAATTCCATCCGCCAGCGTCACCATCACCAACATGGCGACCAACGTCGCCGTGCATGTCACCAGCAACGATTCGGGTGAATTCACGGTGCCGGACCTCGCGCCCGGCAATTATCTGGTGCGTGTCGAAAAGCAAGGCTTTCGTCCTTCCGAAGAGCGAGGCCTGAACCTCGACGCAGCGCAAACCGTCAAGGCAGACGCGACGCTCCAATTGGGTTCTTCCACGCAGGCCATCGAAGTCCAGGCCGCGGCGATCTCTCTTCAGACCGAAGACGCGAAGTCGAGTGTGACGCTGGAAAACAAGCTTGTCAACGATCTGCCTCTCGTCGTCAGCGGCACCGTTCGCACGCCTTTCGATCTCGCCGCGCTCACTCCCGACGCGAAGAATCTCGGAGGCGATAATGGTTTCTCCCTCGGCGGAGGCCAGGGCGCGTCCTACGGCACTACTCTCGACGGCGTCTCCGCCAACACCTCGCGCGCTCTTTCCAAAAGTTGGGTCGCCTCCAACTCCCCGTCAGTCGAGGCCATCGATCAGTTCACCGTCGATTCGGGCGGCTATAAAGCGGAATACGGCCACGCCGGCGGAGGCGTCATGACCTTCGTATCCAAATCTGGAACGAATCAATACCATGGCTCGGCCTACGAATTCCTACGCAACAACGATTTCGATTCCAATAACTTCTTCAGCAACTCCTCCGCGATCCCTATTTCGATTTACAAACAAAACGATTTCGGGGTTACCTTCGGCGGACCCGTCTGGATTCCCAAGGTCTATCACGGCAAGGACAAAACGTTTTTCTTCTTCTCCTACGAAGGCTTCCGCAATCGCACCGGAGCCAACGGCACCGCCTTCACCATCCCCATCCCGGAAATGTATAACGGTGATTTCAGCAAATGGGTCACCTCCACGGGAACGCAGATCCCCATCTACAATCCTCTTTCGCAGGTACAGAATGCCGATGGTTCCTACACGCGCCAGGTCTTCCCCGGCAACATCGTTCCCAAGACGGATTTCAGTCCCGCGGCAATCAAGGCCCTCAGTGTCTTCCAATCGAGCGGTGCGCTAACACCCAATAATGGCTCGACGCCCGGAACCGCGGCATATATCTCGAACAACTACCTTGAAACCCAAGGCACCCAGATCTATCCCGTTAACAAGTGGAGCATCAAGGGCGATCACGTCTTCAACCAGAAACACCGCATCTCCGGTTACTACGGCAACGATCGCGAGCATCAGACCTACGGACCCGACGGACCTCCCACACTCCCCGGTCTCTACTCGAATTACAACGACCTGATCCAGGATAGCGACGTGCTCCGCTTCAATTGGACCTGGACGCTCGCTCCCAACAAGATCAATTATTTCTATGCTGGCGGAAATAACTGGCGGCAGGATCACAAACCTCCTCAGGAATACATCGGCAACTGGCAAAACAAGTTCTGCCTCACCAACGTCCCGAACTGCAATGAGAACCTCGTAAATCTATTCTCCGGTGGCACCGGCGATAACTACAGCACCTGGGGCGGCCAAGCCGACAATGGTTCGGAAAACACCGTCTACGCCTATAACGACGACTTCACCTGGATCAAAGGAAAGCACACCTTCAAGTTCGGAGGTATGTATCAGCTCAATCACTACAACGGACTCGGCCGTCAGTGCGAAGCCGGATGCGTCGGCTTCAGCTATCAGGAAACCGGTGTTCCCGGCGGATCGAATCCCAACGCCGGAGGCAACGCCTTCGCCTCGTTTCTGCTCGGCTACGCCGATAGCGGGCAGATCGATACGCCGCGCTTCATCGGTCAGCAGTTTTACTATTTCGCCGGCTACTTCCAGGACGACTATAAGATCAGTCCCAAGTTAACCCTGAACATCGGCCTCCGCTGGGATTCCAACCTCCCTCCCACCGGTCTCAACAACCGCTGGACCGATTTCGGACCCACCACGCCCAACCCCGTCGGCGTTCTCGGCGCGGTCCTGTTCTCCGGAAATTGCAGCGGCTGCGTTGGCACTCGTACGCTCGCCAACTACAACTGGAAAGGTTTCGGACCCCACGTCGGCATCGCCTACTCCTGGGATTCGAAGACCGTCATTCGCGCCTCCTACGCGCGCTCCTACGGCTCCCTGGTTTCCGTCAGCGGCTCCACGCACAACAGCGGCTATACGTTGACGCAGACCTTCTCTTCCGCCGACGCAGGTATTCTCCCCACCTATACGCTCGATCAGGGAATGCCTCCATGGACCGCTCCACCGTTCATCAATCCCGGCGTCTCGAACGGAACCAGCGTCGCGTGGTTCCAGGGCGGCGAAACCACTCTGCTTCCCGCCTTCGAGAATTTTTACTTCTCCCTGGAGCGCCAGCTCAGAAGCTCGATGGTCATCGAAGCCTCCTACAACGGCGTCATGGGCGACCATCTCCAAGCCGAGTTGCTCGACTATAACCAGATCAGCCCCAGCTATCTCACCAAGTATGGGACCATCGCGCAAAGCACCACGGTCCTGAACAGCCTCGTCGGCTCCTCCGCCGCCAACGCGGCCGGAGTAACAGCTCCCTTCCCGACGTTTAACACTCTTTGGGGATCCCGGGCAACCGTAGCGCAGGCCCTCCGTCCCTATCCGCAGTACACAGTGATCGATACTTACGCGGGCCAGGGCGATCATAGCGGCCACTCCACCTACAACGCGTTCTTGCTCAAATTTCAGAAGCGCCTCTCTGCCGGTCTGACCCTCCAGAGTTCCTATGTGTTCTCGAAAATCCTCACCGACGCCGATTCCGCCTGGGGCGATCTCCAAGCCGGACAAGGCTACGCCGCCGATCAGTTCAACCGCCATCTCGAAAAATCGATCGGCGCCTACGACGTTACTCACGATTTCAAATTCGCCGCCGTCTACGATCTTCCGTTCGGTAGAGGGCGCCAGATGCTGACCCAGGGACCGGCCTCCTGGATCCTCGGCAACTGGCGAGTTTCGAGCATCAACATTTACGATAGCGGCACGCCTGTCGCCATCACCACTTCGTACACGCTTCCCATCTACGCCTCTGGCGATGCCGCTTCAACCCGCATCCCCGCCTACGTCAATTCCTATACCGGCTGGCAGCCCAGCTATAGCGGCAAGTTCGATCCGGCCAAGGATAATTTCTTCGTCCCCTACGGCACCGGGCCGTTCCCGCTCCAAGGTCTCACTACTGCCTACAACAGCATCGGTAACGACACCCGCTACAATCCGAAGCTCCGCCTGTTCCCGAACCTGAACGAGAATATGTCGGTCACGCGCAGCTTCCCCATCAAAGAACATTCGCGCCTGGAGTTCCGCGCCGAAGCTTTCAACGTCTTCAACCGGGTCCGCTTCGGCACCGGTAACACCCAGCTACAAAACGCCCAATTCGGAGTCCTCACCGGCAGCGGCAGTCAAATCAACACTCCGCGCAATTTGCAACTGGCGCTCAAGTTATACTTCTAGTCCAGTAGGGCAGGTCCCCGACCTGCCCCCAACCCGCGTCCGCGTAGACGCGAAAGTATTCACTTGGCCGACCCCTTCAATCTCAACCGTTTCGTAGAAGCCCAAGCCCCCGTGTACACTTCCGTACTGGAGGAACTGAAAGCCGGCCAAAAAACCGGCCACTGGATGTGGTTCATCTTCCCCCAACTGAAAGGCCTCGGCCACAGCGCCATGTCGCAAAAATACGCCATCTCCTCCCAAGCCGAAGCCGAGGCGTACTTAAACCATCCCATCCTGGGCCCGCGCCTGGTGGAATGCGCCCGCCTCGCTCAAGGAATGACGTTTCCCTACCCCGACAATCTGAAATTCAAATCGTCGATGGAACTCTTCGCCGCCGCCGCAAAATCCATTCATCAATACGATGGCGAATTTAAGGTCGGATAAGGCTTCGCAGAATCCCTTATCCAGCAATTTAAGGTCGCTTAAGCGCCCATAAAGCCGACATTCAAACTCGAAGCCTGGAAATTAACGCTGTTCGGGAACACGGCAGCCAAGCTAGAGCCAGGTACTCCGAACCAGCTCGCGAGAGTAGCCCCATACTGGTCCACCGCCGTAGTCGGAATCAAAGTACCCCGCGTATTGGTGTCGTTCTGGCTCCCAAACGCGAGCGACGGAAACTGCCCGTACATCGCCCCTCCATTTACGCCGGTGCCAACGATAAAGTGATGATTCCCCCAGGCATGATCGCTCCCGTCATTGCCGTTCGGACTCAAAGTGCGCCCGAATTCCGACGCGGTGAACGTCGTCACCTGGCTGTCGACAGCCAGTTCCTGCGTAGCGCTATAAAACGCGCTAACCCCTTGACTAAGCTGCTGCAACAGCGTGACCTGCGTCTCAAGCTGCGACCCGTGCGTATCGAACCCGTCCAGATTGCAAAAGAAAATCTGCCGCGTCATTCCCAAAGTGTTCCGCAACCCGATCAGTTTCGCGACCATCAATAATTGCGCCGCAAGTGGGTTATTCGCTGGAAACACAGTGTTTATCGTCACCGAGTTAATCTGCGAGGCCAGCGTATTGGCATAGTTCGCCCCGCGTGTGACGATCGTATTCGCCGCCTGCACCAGTTGAACGCCGTTACTGAATGTAAGTAACGCATTGACAGCAGTTTGCACGTTCGAATCCGTGACCGCTGCATTCAATTGCACCGGACCCGTAGGAGGCACCGTCGCCGGAAGTGTATTGTTTCCAGTGCAGAACAACCCACACCCCTGAATCGAGGTTACCGGAGGAAACTGAGCCCCGGAATTGGCCCCTTGCATTGTATCCGCCAGGCGCCCGCCCCACCCTGTGGCTCCAAGTCCATTAGGGACAGAGGTTTGCCACTGGCTGGCCTGGTCGGAATGCGAAAACAGCGCTGCCGGAACCGAAGCCCCTCCATTCGCCGCCAAATAAGAGGTCCGATTGGTCGGGGCCACCAGCATACCAACATTGGCCAAAATCGCCGCCTTTTTCGCGTTATAAAGGCTCTGGATTTCAACCAGGCTGGGATGAAGTCCGTAAGTATCGTTCCCCGCCGCGATCGGCAGCAGGGAGCCCTGGGATAACGCCAAAGGCCCGCGGTTCGTAGCATAAAGCGAATAATTCTGCTGCGCCGTCGCCATCGGGATCACGGTGTTGTGCCCGTCGTTGCCGCCGGTCAGGAAAATGCACACCAGCGCCTGATAATTGCTGCCCGCTGCAAAAGCGCGCATGCCTCCGAATGCCGAGGCCGCGCCGAGCGCGGTTACCGATTTCAACGTAGTTTTCAGAAAATCCCGTCTGGAACGAATCAACATATATTTTTCCTTTTAGTGCCAAACGTTGTAATAACTCGAAGTCGCGATTAAATACAGCGCGGTCTCCACCTGTTTCATCCCGGCCGTATAGCCCGCTGGATCTTCCGCCGCAACCGCCGTTGCGATGATGCTCTTCACCTGCGCGGGCAACATGCCGCGAGTCAGCGTCTGGTCCATCGCGTTGACCAGCGCCGTTGGATTCTTGTAGAGGGCCTGATAAGAAGTGAGATCGATCGATGTGCCGGGTCCATACGTCAGCAGAGGGCTCGAGAAGCTAGCGAAAAGATTCGCGACGAAGTTGGCCCGATAAATTGAAGTGTACGTGTCGAAGATCTGAAACTCGCCTCCCATGGGGGCGACCGAGGGCTGCGGTGTGATATAGCCGCCAGGCACCACGTAGTTCGGCGCGTAATAGTTGAACACGCTCGCAGGATTGAAAATGTCCTGGTCCATATTGCCCAGGTCGTACGCGAAATAATTTTGATCGTTCACGGTTCCGTTGAACGCGCGGATGATGCCGGCTACGAATAGAGCCGGTTCCTGCATGTGGCCGTCCGTCGGTTGATCGTTTCCGCCGGCGTCATTGGCGCGCGCCTCCGGATCCATCAGCACCGCGGCAATCACCGCCTGCATGTCGCCTCTCACGCCTTGTCCGTTGTTCGCGAACGCCGCGGCAACACGCGAAATATATTGCGGACGCGGGTTGCTCTTCACCAGATGCTGAATCAGTTGCTTCCCGATAAACGGACCGACGTTCGGATGATAGAAAATATTGTCGATCGCCGCCGAAAGATCGGCCGACTGCGCGAGCCCTGCGGGAGCCACGTAGGGCGCCGTTCCGTTGCCGTTCTTATAATCCGGCAGCAGCGTTTTCGACCCGTTGTCGTGATATTGCGCCATCTCTACCATCGGCGAAGTCACGTCCGTATTGCCGTCGTTGATGCCCGCCCCCCAATACGGAGCGCTCCCCGATTGCGCGAACGTCCATCCCGTCAAAACCCGCGCAAGCTCCGTCACGTTGGTCTGGTTGTAAGTCGCAACCGGAAGCCCGTCGGAGCCGATCTGCGCGGAACCGTCCTGATTCAGCATCACCGTGCCGATCGAGAAGAGCTGCATCAACTCGCGCGCATAATTTTCATTCGCCACCGTGCCCAGCGCCTGATTCGCGGCCGCATTGTTGACCATGTTCAGGAAGCCGCCCATCGGCGCGCTGAGTGTCACATCGCCCAGAATCTGCCGGTAATTCGTAAACGCGTCGTTCAGAAGTAATTCCTCAAACGGAGTAACATTGTTCGGAAAAATCAGCGAGTTCAATGAAACCACGGTGATCTGGCTCAATGCGAACGCTACGCGCTGGCGCAGTTGATCCGGATTCGTGACCGCGTTGGTCAGGAAACGCGTGGGCATGGTGTACGGCAAGTTCGCGTAATTCGAGACCTTGGGCATCGCAAACTGCTGGCTCAACCAGCCCGGCAAGCCCAAGGCTTGCACGTTCGCGATATCGGAACTAGTCGGGCCGAACGCCGCCTGTTGCAGGAATCGCTGCGCGGTCGCGGTTGGAACCAGCGTCGTCCCTCCCCCGGTCAGAGTCACCGTAGCCGTTCCCGATTGATTGTTGGTGCCGGAAGCGGTGATGGTGACCGTGCCGGTCGAAGTCGTCACAGAAGGCGCGGTGAATACGCCCAGCGAAGTGATGGAGCCCGCGGACGCGCTCCACGTCACAGAACTCTGTCCCGATGCGGTGAAAGTCTGTGACCCGTTCAGTGCCACCGACACTGTCGCAGGCGAAACCGTGATCGGTCCACCGGTGACCACCGCTGGAGTCAGCGTAATGATCGACGATGCCGACTTCGTCGCGTCCGCCGAGCTGGTGGCTGTGACGGTCACCGTAGTCTTGGCGGCTACCGTCGCGGGCGCAGTGTAAGTAATCGGCGTACCTGAAGTCGAGGATGTTGCGCTTAACGTGCCGGCGCCGCTGATCGTCCACTTAACGCCCGGATTCGTACCGTTCGCCACCGTCGCCGTGAGGCCCTGCGCTTGCGTTGCGGATAGCGTCGCAGTGGTTGGAGAAACGGTGATCGATACGGCGGGATTCAAGGTGATCGTCGAGGCAGCCGTCTTCGTCGCATCGGCCGAACTGGTTGCGGTGATTGTTACCGTGGACGTGCCGGCGATGCTCGCAGGAGCCGTATAAGTAATCGGCGAGCCCGAGGATGAAGTTGTGGCGCTTAGAGTTCCAGGACCGCTGATGGTCCAGGAAACACCGAGATTTGTGCCATTGGTCACGGTCGCCGTGATGCCCTGCGTTTGCGTCGCGGACAAACTTGCCGTTGGCGGCGAGACTGAAATCGTGACCGCCGGCAGATTGATGGTGTACGCCGCGGACGTAACCGCGCTCGCGATCATTCCACTCTTGTACGCGATGGCTTTGACCGTCGTCGTCGAGCCCACGGAGAACCCCGCGCTGTATAAGGTCCCAGCCGTCTGGCTCGGCGTGCTGCCATCGGTGGTGTAGCGGATCGACGCGCCGGAAGTGGCGCTCGCGATCGTTACCGTTTGCGCCGTGGTGTAGGTTCCCGCGGTCGGAGTGAAGGTCGGCGTGGCGACCGTCGATTCGGGCTGCGTAAGCGTTACTTTGGCCGTGCCGGTTTGGCCGGCGCTACCCGTTGCAGTTATGGTTACCGCGCTCGGAGACGGCATCGTTGCGGGCGCGGTAAAAACTCCGCCGGAGGTGATCGTCCCTGCCGATGCGCTCCACGTCACGGTCTGGCCGGCGACGCTGAAGGTTTTCGAAGCACCCAGGGCGACACTCGCACTCGCGGGAGTCACCGTCAGAGGCGTCACGAAAGTAACATTGACGGTATTGGACGCGAGCGTGCCCGGATTGGTCACCGAGAACGGAACAGTGCCAGCCGTACCCAGATATCCGCTGGCGGTTAAATGCGTGGAGGAAACAAGAGTCGTGCTGAGCGCGATCCCTCCGGCGATAACGCGAGCTCCTTGCTCAAATCCGTGACCGCTAAGCGTGACGCTGTAATTCCCGACATTCACTGGGTTGGGCGAAACGGTGCTCAAGATCGGCCCCAGCGGCTCGATCAATACATAAGCGATGCCGACGGTTTTGCCGTCGGAGCCGGTCGCTTGCACCGTAACAGGATTCTGCGCGGGCGGCGTGGCAGGCGCGGTATAGAGACCGGCCGATGTGATGGTGCCGAGCTTTGGATTATTGACCGGCGCCATGCCGAGCAGCGACCACGTGACGCTGGAGTTTGACAACCCCGTGACGGTGGCCTGAAACTGCTGCGTGAATCCCACGCCAACGTACGGTTCGGCGGGCGTGACCGTTACGGTCTGCGCATGCAAGCCGCTGATAAGAACAATAGAAATGCAAAGAGTGTTTCGCATGAGGGTTCGAGATCCCCGTTTAACTCTTGAAGAGGGCGATTAGCTTGCATTATGCCCTTGTAGGGGAAAATCCCAGCCTTGTTTTTCGCCTTAGTCAATGTGGGGATTATTGTGCTTACGCATCCGGAAAAAGTAGTAAGGCGACGATGAATCTGTTGCCGCAGTTTTTAGACTGCTCCGATCCGGTGGAATCTGAGAAATTACTCGAGAGGTTGATACAGGAACAGGCAGCGCCCATCGTAGAACGGGTGGTCTGCTCTAAAATCCGTCTGGCGATCGCCGAAGACGTTCGCAGCGAAGTGATTGCCGATCTCATTTCGCGGTTACGTGAGTTGAAGGAATCCGGAGAAACGATTCGCGATTTTCGCGCCTATGCCGCCGTCGCCGCCTATCACGGGTGCGACAAATATTACCGGCGCGCGTTTCCGCAGCGCCACCGGCTGGAAAATCAATTGCGTTATCTGCTGGGCAAACATGTTCGCCTGGCGATTTGGGTTGCTCCCGATGGCGAGTGGATCTGCGGCAGCAAAACCCGGATAAAAGGCTTGCCGCGCCTGGAACCGCTGGCGAAGCCGGAGAGTTGGGCGAGTTCGCGGGAGGCCTCCCGGCTGGTCGAGAGAATCCTGGATGAGGCGAGCACGCCGATTGCTTTCAATGAGTTGGTGGAGCGCGTCGCGGCGCATTGGCGGATATCGGACAAACCGGAATTTCGCGGACCGGAGCTGGCGCATCAGGCTCCGAGCGTCGAAACCAAGTTGACGCAGCGCGCTTGGCTGAAACGGGTATGGAGCGAGATCGGCGGGTTGCCGCGGGCGCAGCGGATTTCGCTGCTACTAAACCTAAGAGACGAAAGGGGCGAGGCTGCGCTGACGCTATTGCCCGCGACCGGCGTAGCGACGCTCGCGCAGATCGCCGCCGCGGTGGAAATGTCGGTCGAGGAACTGACCAGGGTTTGGAAGGGCTTGCCGTTAGACGACTTAAGAATCGCGGCTAGGCTGGGGCTTAACCGGCAGAGGGTGATCGACTTAAGAAGGTCGGCTCGCCAGCGCTTGCATAAGCTGATCTGAGATCTCCGCAGTGGTGGCTGTTCCTCCGAGATCTGGAGGCAGGTTACAGGTTGCGGTAACTTGTTCAATCGCGGCCATTAAACGTTGTGCGGCGGCTTGCTCGCCGAGGTGTTCGAGCATCATCACAGCGGTCCAGAAGCTGCCGATGGGGTTGGCGATTCCCTTCCCCATAATGTCGAACGCAGAACCGTGGATGGGCTCGAACATAGACGGGAACTTCCTGGAAGGATTGAGGTTAGCCGTGGGTGCGATGCCCAGGCTGCCAGCCAGGGCTGCGGCCAAGTCGCTCAAAATGTCGGCATGGAGGTTGGTCGCAACGATCACGTCCAGGCTGGCGGGTTTGCCTACCATTCTGGTGGTTGCGGCATCGACCAGCGCTTTGTCGGTTTCGACTGCGGGGAAATCCTTGCCAACTTCGGCGGCGATTTCGTCCCACAGGACCATGCCGTGGCGCTGGGCGTTCGATTTGGTGACGATGGTGAGTTTGCGCCGTGGCCTGGAAAGCGCTAATTCATAGGCAAAGCGCATGATACGGGTTACGCCAGCACGCGTAAAGATAGCGGTTTCGGTGGCGACTTCTTCGGGAAAACCGCGGTGGGCGCGGCCTCCATGGCCGGCGTATTCACCTTCGCTGTTTTCGCGGACGATGATCCAGTCGATATCTCCTTCTTTTAAACCTCGTAACGGAGAGGTAATTCCGGGCAGGAGGCGCGTGGGGCGGACGTTGGCGTATTGATCGAAGCCCTGGCAGATCCTAAGTCTAAGACCCCATAGGGTTAAATCGTCGGGGAGGCGGGGATCTCCGACGGCGCCGAAGTAGATTGCGTCGTAATTGCGGAGGATTTCCAGGCCGTCGGCGGGCATCATTTTGCCGGTTTGGAGGTAGTAGTCGCTGCCCCAGGGGAATTCGTCGAATTGGAACCCAAAATCCCGCGAAACGGCGCGGAGAGCTTTGACACCGGCTGGGATTACTTCTTTGCCGATTCCGTCGCCGGGAATGACTGCGATCTTGTGTTTGCGCATCCTTAAATGACCATAATCTGTTCGAAATGTCGCGGTGCAGATTCTTATTTGACCTTAATTCGATAGCCAACGGCGGGCTAGGGCGGCGGGATCGTCTTTTTGAGGATCGACCGTAGTCCGGCCGGTTTCGAGACCGTCGACGGATTGGACCGCGATAATTCCTTCGGGCGAAGGCATCAATTCCATCCGTTTATTTTTTGCGTTGAGACGAAGGTTTTCGCCGATCCAGAGGAATTGAACCAGGACTCGCTGCTCGCGTCCGACGGACCGGCACTCGGTCAGCAGAGTGTCGGTGAAGGGAGAACTTTTCAGGGCTTCGACGAACGGTGCGCGAAGCAACGCTGCGTTTCTTTCAGACTCGCGGCGCTCCCGGTCACGGGCTACTTTTTCGGGGTCCTTCTCATCCTGGCTCTCCAGCGCTTTCAGGTTATTTTCCAAGTTGTCGAGGAAGCTCATGGTTTGTCTCCGTAGGGTTCTAGGCGCAACATATCTTTATCGGGCTCGAAGAGCCAGATCTTGCGGCCTTTGTAGTATTCGAGCAGGCGGGCGTTTTGGACGGGGCCGAGGTCGTGGGCCCAGATGACGTCCTGGGAGTCGATATCGGCTCCGTTGTAGACCCACTCTTCGTGGGGACTCTGGTTGCCGGTGTAGCGAACCAGGATTACGTGCCTTTCTAAGAACTCGTTTAAGAGGGCGGCGACCTGGGGGCGGCGGGCATTCCTCGATTGCAGGTTTTCTGGGGGTTGATGTTTGATGAGCATCGCTGCCTGCGCGCCGAGAGCTGTGCCGACCACAATGATTGGAAGCGCGCGGGCAAGAAAAGTTCCCGCCGGCTTCCACTGGCGGAGGTGGCGGAACATCTGGACGGTCAGGATCAGAAGGGCCGCGGTGACGGGGCCAGCGTAATGCTCATAATAGCGGACCTCGATTAGCGAACCGGCCAACGCGGCGAGGACGCAGAGCAGAGGCAGACGGATTCGACGGTCGCGCCAGAGGTTCGGCAGAAATATTATCATCAGCAGGCCGATGAACGCGCTGCCGAGGATGGTGGAAGCGACCGCCTTCCAGTCTAAGATTCGCATTGGGATGAGATCGATGCTGCGGGCTTCTCTCCACTCGGAGGGTTCCCAGTTCTGGTGGAGGTCGTAGAGGGCTGGAGGAAGATCGACGCGGGCGGGTTGCAAGGGCTGGATGTTGAAGAGAGGGATGTGGACGTATTGGCGGGCGTATTCGGTGAAGGGCAGTTGAAAAGGATTTCCGGTTACGGCGCGGTTATAGTAGGCCGTGGCAGCGAAGGCGGTGATAAGGACGGCGGCGATCAGGGCGACGGCTCGCCATTGCGGACGAGAGAGAAGAAACGCAATCGCCACGGGGATGCTGAATATCAGGCCTTCGTAGGGGCGCGTGTTGACTAAGACGGCTAAGCCGATTCCGATGGCTAGCGCGTAGATGGGTTGATTCCTTTTTACAACGCGGGCGTAGCCGCCAAGGACGAGAGCGCCTCCGATGGCCGATACCGCTCCGCCCCAGTAACTGTTCATCCAATAGCTATCGAGGGCTAGAGGGAGCGCGAGGAATCCGCCAATGACGGCCCAGAAGGGAGGGAGCCAGCCTTGCATGGCCCATATCAATGCTGCTGCCATGATGCCGCAGCTTAGCCAGACGCCGAACCAGGGATCGCCGAAGATCGCTTGTCCGGCGGCTAGGGCTAGCGATTGAGCTGGGGGATATTTCGATGCGTAAGTGGGATGTTGCAGCACGTAGGCGCTTTCGAAGAAGGGCCATAGAGGATGGGTGGGGTTGGTGAGGCGGCCGTGGGCGAAGGTGTCGGCTTGGAGGAGGTAACTGAATTCGTCGTAGATGGCGGGTTTGGGGATTGGCCAGAGGGGGAGCAGGGCGGCTCTTAGCAGGAGGACCAGGATGCCGAAGGATAGCCAGGTCAGGGTTCGGTGATGGGCGATGCGAGTTATTCGAAGGTCCAGGCGGCGGAAGAAGGATTCGCCGATCGAGGGGCGCAGGAACGCTGTCAGGGCGGCTGCGGACCAGAGGAGGATTTTCGCCGAGGAGGCAAGGCTCATGAGAGAGAGATTTTATTTTAGCGGGATGCGGACGATGGCTGAAGCCTTCGCTGCGGGCTGAAGCCCCGCGCCACCTTGGGGTGTCATTGTATTCTGAGTTCTGCACGCGAGCATGAAGAGACGAAGAACCAGGGCCCGGCCGTTGCGATGATCGACATACAATTTCGGTCTGCGCTTTGGTGTTCGTGGCCTGCTATGGTTTTGGCGGCGGTGCTGCTCGCGCCATTTCTGAATACGGCGTTCACGATTGACGATCCCATTTATTTAAGAGAGGCGCAGCAGGTGCTGGAGGATCCTCTGCATCCGCAGGCCTTCAATATGGTGTGGTCTCTGGATCGGGATCTGAGAGCCTCGCAGATTCTGCCGGGTGGAATTTTCGTGCCGTACCTGCTGGTTCCGACTGCGCTCGCGCGAAGCCGAGAGTGGGTGGGACATTTGACGGAGCTGTTGTTGCTGCTGGCGGCGCTTTTCGTTACGGCTTTGACGGCTCTGCGGCTGGGGCTCGACCACGGACAAGCTCGGCTGACCGCTTTGCTGGTAGCGGCGTGTCCGGCAGTGTTGGGCATGGCGGGAACGGTGATGCCGGATGTACCGGCGATGCTGCTTGCAACTCTGGGAATGGAACGAATTATCGTGTGGAGGGAGCAGCGCCGATGGTCGCAAGGGCTGGCGGCGGCTTGCTGGCTGACGCTGGCCGCGCTGACGCGCACGCACACGATCGTGATTCTGGCGGCGGCTTTCGTGATGCTGCTGGACGGCATCACAGCGGAAGAGCTACGCGCATCCTTTCGCCGTTTTCCGGCGCGCTTCCTGCCGATTGTTCTGACGCCGGTGGCATTTCTGACGGTTTCCACTGTCACGGGCGATCAGGATACGGGCGAGAGGATTTTTCTTCCGATGCTGCGCGCGTTCGGGAGCCTGCATTTGTTCGCGCAGAACGGATTGGCATTTCTGACGGACTGGCTGTTGGTGATTCCCCTGACAATTCCGTGGCTGGCGATGCGGTTTAGCCGCATTCCGGGATGGCTACCGCTGTTTGGGCTGATCGGCGCGTCGGTGTTGTCCTATCGAGTGGGCTGGGTGGCGTTCGCCGCGGGAGCGAGTTGCGTGGCGCTGGCGGATATCTTATGGGATGCGATCGAGAGGCGGGACCGCGTGCAGTTAGCCCTTTGGGTGTGGCTGCTGCTGGCGATGCCGGTGATTATTTATGTCCACTTGCCGTCGAAATACTTGCTTCCATCGGTTCCGGCGGCGGCGATTTTGGTGGTGCGGGCGATGCCGGAGGCGCAGAGGGCGGTGACGCGGTGGTTGATGCCTGCGGTGGTCGCGGCCGGAGTGGTACTTGGATTCTTGATCCTCATCGGCATTCGCGACCTGGCGGAGACGCAGAGGCGCGCGGTGGTGGAGTTGATCGATCCGCAAATTAAAACGGGCGAGCAGGTGTGGTTCGCAGGGCATTGGGGGTTCCAGTGGTATGCGGAGAAGGCTGGAGCGAAAGCGGTTACGCTGGAGCCTCCGCTGCCGCAATTCGGAGATGTGATTGTGGTGAGCGAGATCGATTTTCCTTTTTTTGAGCAGCGGTGGACGAGGAAGAGGGTGCAGAAGAGATTGTGTTATGCGAGCACTCCGTGGGGGCGGGTGATGGATTTTGAGGGGCATGCGGGCTTTTTTTCGAGTCCGTTCGGGTATTTGCCGTGGGTTTGGGGGTCTGGTGAGGCTAGTTGTTTTGAGGTTTGGAAGGTGGAGTAACGGTGGGTGAAGGCCCGAATGCGTGGACGGGGCGAATACAGGGACAGACCACTCTGTCCACGCGGCCTCGACTGTGAAGTGCTTTCGCCGAGGTTTGTGGCGCCTGGGGACAGAGTGGTCAGTCCCGGTTTTCGCGCGCTGCACGGTGCGTAGGATGTGATGAAACCGGAGAATCAAGTCACGGTGGGGTTTCTGGCGGCGGTGGCGCTGGTGGGGCTGATCTATGTTGGCTTCGAGCTGACGCCGTCTTCTTATGGGACGTTTTTGAACGTGCTTCAGGCGCAGGAGTTTGGACCTGTGGTGGGTGAGGCTCGGCCGATTCGGTCCGATGAGTGGGCAGTCAATACTCCGTTTTTTCAGGCTGCTGTCCGGAATGGATTCCGGCGGGTGAATGAGGCTTCCTTTTACCGCGAAGATCTGCGGAATTTTATTGCACTGCCTTTGAAGGACTGGAGCCTGGTGTTTAAACCTCAGCTCTGGGCGTTCTTCGTACTGCCTGCCGCGGCGGCCTATTCCATTTACTTCACGTTTTTCATGTGCGCGTTTCTGGCGGGCTACCACTTGTTGTTCCGGCAATTGGGGGCGTCGGCGTGGCTGGCCGTGGCGGGCGCGTTGATCGTTTACTTTTCGGGATTCACGCAATTCTGGTGGACGACGCTGGGTCCGCTGCTGGCGGGAATGCCGTGGGTGCTGCTGCTGATTCTTACGCCGATGCGAGCTTGGGTGAAAGTGCTGCTTGCGGCGTGGGCGTTTCCGGCGTTTGTTCTGGCATATGTTTATCCGGCTCCGCTAATTATCATGGCGTGGGGAGGGTTGTTTCTGATTTGGGCTTTCCGGCCGGAGGTGCTGCGGTCGCCGGGAAATCTGATTGCGGTTGCGGTGGGCGCGCTGGTGGTGGGGATCGTGGTGTTTTTTTACTATGGCGATGTGCTTACGGTGATGCGGAACACGGTTTATCCGGGGCGGCGAATCGCGTATGCGGGAGGGACTCCGGTATTGGGGGTGTACTCGGAGATTTTCCCGTACCTATCGTTTCGGTTGCGGGATTACGAGGAGCTCGCCGAGAAGAATATTTGCGAGATCGGATCGGTGGGGAGTTTCCTGCCGTTGTTGACCCTGTGTCTACTACGGTACCGGGAGTTGCGGGAGAATGCGGCGGTCCGGCGGACGGTGCTGATTTTGATTGGCGCGTTCGTTGCGGTCACATTGTGGGAACTGGCGCCGTTGCCCTGGTGGATTGGACGAATCCTGGTGTGGGACCGGGGGCCGGCGCAGCGCTGGTTGTTCATGTCGGGGTTCCTGCTCACTTTGGCGGCGCTGTCGATTTGGAGCAACAAACTTATTTCGGTGACTCCGCTGCGAATCGGGTTGTTTGTGCTGGTGGGGCCGGTAGCAGCGGCGGTGCTGAAATTTGCGTTGATGATTCACAAAGGTGATAGCGTCGAAGGGGCGTTGTACCATTGCCGTCCCGACATTCTTCTTTGCGGCGTGACGATTGCGATGGGTGCGGCGGCGTGGTCGCTGCCGGAGGGCTCGCGCGGGCTGCTGTTGTTGTTCACGGTGGCGATGATCAATGTGTATGCGTTTGGGCGATTTAATCCGCTGCAACCGGCAGGTCCGATTTTCGACGTGCCGGAGACGGACCCTCTGCATGACCTGCGCGCGAAAGCAGCGGGGTCGCCGGGCGGGGTGTTGGTCGCGCAATCGGAGGGGGCTACGCTGAACGGGCTGGGATTCCGATCTGTGGCGCATGTGCTGTTGAGGCCGCAACTGGCGCTGTTCCGCTCGTATTTTCCGGCAATGGACGCGGGACGGTTCAATCAGATATTCAATCGGTACGCGCACATTCAGTTGCGGGACATCGGACGGCCGGAATCGCCACAGGCGGATGTGATCCAGGTGCCGGTGGAGGTGTTTACGCCGGTTCGCAATGCGCGGAAGGTGCAGGCGGGTTCTGCGCAGGCTGGGGTTTGCGCGATGGGATCGGACGGGGCGGTTGACCGGGTTTCGAGCGATGGGGCGATGTTGGTGATCGACGGATGGGCTCCGTGGAAGGGTGAAGCGGAGACGCAGGGAGTTCGGGTGATGAGCGGGCGGGCGGTGTCGGCGAGCTTGTCGACTGTCACGCGGCCTGATATCGCGGAACGGTTCCAGGATTATGGACTCGTGAAATCGGGATTCGAATTGCGGGTTTCTAGCGGCGATGGGAAAGCGATTCGGGCTGAGGATGTGATGCTGGTCGCATTTGGAACTACGTTCGGAGAGGTGCGGCTGGCTTGTTGCGGGTGTCCTTAGATGATTGACTCTCCTCGCAAGAAGCGCTGGTGGTTGATCGCGACGGCGGCGGTTCTCGCGGTGCTGACGCTGTACTATTACACGGGGTCATGGATTGTCGTCGTGTTATTCCTTGCGGCGGCGGGGGCGCTGGTGATGTTTCAGGCAAGACGAGGCGGGAGGGCTCCTATGCATGTTTGCGTTCGATGCGGGGCTCGGCTGAATCCTAATGCTCGGGAATGTAGATCGTGCGGAAGCGCTAGTTGGACGGTGCGGAATTAGCGGCCACTATTCTGGAACTTTTCGGCTAGGGTCCGCGTTCATTTCTACAGATGCAGGCGCCGGCAGAGGTTACGCGGCCGATGGTGAAGGGTTTGTTTGCGGCCACGTGCTTGCTTTCCATTGTTTCCTGGTACACGACGGAACAAGGGATGGCGTTGTACCTTTCTCCCTGGTTCGCGGTATTGGCATCGCTCGGAGTGCAGGGCGCGCTGGTGCTGGTGGCGTGGCTCATCGGATTGAACCGGTCCAAGCGGACGCTGCTGGGCGTGGTGTACGCGATCACGGCTACGGTATCAATCGCATTTTCTTATGTCAGCTTGTACACCTGGTTTTCAGCGCGGGAGCGTCCGGCGGCGGTGGAACGCAAGTTATACGACGAGCTGAATAATTCACTCGGAAAAACGCAGCAACTCGTGGCTGCGGCCTCGGCGGAGGCGCAGAAACATGTGCTCGCGCTGGAAGAAATGGGCGCGGCTGAGAAGTCGGTAGGGTTTATTTCGCGGGCACAGGATGCCGATCCTTATTTACGCGGGGTGCGCGACGCGGTGGCGACGGAGGCGCAGACTTATTCGAAGAATTATCCGGAGGGATCGGGCGCGGGGCTGCGCTACGACGCGTTCGACCGCTATACAAAGCTTGCGCGGCAATCGGCGGAGCGGCTGCGAAGCGCGCAGAATGCGATTACGGAATTTCGGGACCGGTTGAAGCCGCTCGACGCGACGGAGAGCCAGTTGCGCGGGTTTCGTCAGCTTTACGATTCGATGCCGTGGAGCGATGTGACCGAGGCTCTGCATGGGGCGAAGATGGAACGTCCGGACGTTCCGGTGTATGCGGATTTTATCGATCATTCGGTGACCGGGCAGGAAGATTTGCTGATTTCGTTTCAGGAGTTGTTCACAGCTCCGACGGCTCGGCACGTTTTTTCATTTGCGCTGGCGGCCTTTATCGACCTGATTGTATTTCTGCTGGCATTTGCGTCCGGTCCTTATTTCTTCGGGTCGAGTGAGGAAGGTTGGATCGCTGCATCGGCGGCTTTAGAGGGACTCGACGAACAAATATTTGTGCGTGGGTTTTTGAACAAACTGACACCGACGATGCGCGGAATGGCGCGGGTAGAGGCGGAGAAGCTGAGCGGAGGCGAGCAGCAGTTGTGCCTGGTGCTGGTTGGGAAGAAGCTCGCGATGGTGCAGGAGGAAGAGGGGAAGAGGTTCTATCTGCTGGATCAGGCGATTCATGAATCGCTGCTCGAACGTCTGGCTACGCGGGGAATGCCGTTGCGGGCTTCGGCCACTTCGGGGAGTGGGTGACGGAACGTCGACACGACTGAAGGCGCGGGCCAAACATGCTAGAGTTTGGCGGAACTCCAGGGGTGCTTTACTCGTAGAAAGTATCAATATGAATCACCTTTGGCAGGACGTTCGGTATGGGATTCGCATGCTGGCGAACCAGCCTGGGTTCACGGCGGCGGCGGTGCTGGTGCTGGCTTTGGGGATCGGCGCCAATAGCGCGGTCTTCAGCCTGATCAATGCCATGATGCTGAAGCCGATTCAGGTGCAGAAGCCGGAGGAGTTGCGGGGGCTGTATAGCCGCGACACGAAGCACCCTGATACGTACCGCGCATTTTCCTATCCGAATTACGTCGACATCCGCGACAATAACCAGGCGTTCTCGAGCCTGGCGGCGCTCAATCTGGCTTTGATCGGCGTCCAGGAAGGGGATAGCACACGGCGGACATTTGCCGCCACGGTCTCCTCCAACTACTTCTCGACGCTGGGAGTGACGCTCGCGAGGGGCAGGGCGTTCCTTCCAGAAGAGGAAAAGCCAGGCGCAGAGTTGACTGCAATCGTGAACTATAGCTACTGGGAGAAAAAGGGGGAAGATCCGCAACTGGTAGGGAAGCCAATGCGGATCAACGGGCACGTCTTCACCATCGTCGGAATCGCGCCTCGAGGATTCACCGGAACGACAGCTCTGGTCAGTCCGGAGATTTTTGTTCCTCTCGGTGCATATGGGATGGTGATGAACGACTTCATAGGGAATGGCAAGCCGCTGATGGCGCGGGATAACCATGCGCTGATTTTGGCGGGGCGTTTGAAGCCGGGAGTCGCCACTCAGGCTGCGGAGGCTACGCTCGCCGTTGTCGCTTCCCAAATGGAGAAGGCTTATCCGGAGAACAAAGATCAGGTTCTGGTGGTCCGGCCGCTGCCGCGTATGGGCATCTCGACCAGCCCGCAGAACAACGAAGGCATCCTGCGGGTACCGGCCATCATGCTGCTTTCGCTTGCTGCTGTCGTGCTGCTGATCGCTTCTCTGAATCTGTCGAACATGATGATGGCGAAGGGCACCGCTCGGCGGAAGGAGCTGGCGATCCGCCTCGCGATTGGAGGAAGCAGGCGGCGCATCGTGCGGCAACTGGTAACGGAAGGATTGCTGCTGGCGCTGCTGGGCGGAGCGGCGGGACTGGTGCTGGCTTCCTGGAGCGCGACGCTGCTGATTCAGTCGCTGGCGCATCTTGCGCCGATCGATATTGTCTATGACACTCGACCGGATGCGAGGGTGGTGGGGTTCACGCTGTTGTTCTGCGTGCTTAGCACGGTGGTGTTCGGACTGTTTCCGGCGTGGAAATTATCAAAGCCAGATGTGTGGATCGACTTGAAAGAGAATACAGGCGAGGACGTGGCGGGCGGGAAGCGGCGGTTGTTTTCCCGCGGCAACCTGCTGGTGATGGCGCAACTCTCGTTGTCGCTGATGATGCTTTCGGCTGCGGGGCTGTTTGTGCATAGCGCCGTGCGGGCGGGAAATGTCCGGCCGGGGTTCTCGATTGAGAACCTGGTGCTCGCCGAAGTGGATGCCAGCCTCATCGACTACGACGAGGCGCGCGGCAAACAGCTCTACGCGACGCTGAAGGACCGGCTGCGGCAGGTGCCTGGCGTCGAAGCGGTGGCGATCGCCGCCACGGTTCCGTTTGGCATGTTTCAGCTCGGAAAGAATATCACGCCATCCGACACTGCGGCTTCGAAAGAGCATCCGGCTCTCAGCACGCGGTACAACATCGTTAGCGAAGACTATTTTCAGGCTCTGGGGATTCCGGTGCTGCGTGGACGGCCCTTTACGAGCGCGGAGTGCATGGCCGGATCGAAGAGCAACGTTGCGATTATCGACAAACTGGCAGCGGATAAGCTGTGGCCGGGCGGCGAGGCGCTGGGAAAACATATCCGCATCGACGAGGGGAAGCAGGAACTCGAAGTTGTCGGCGTGGCGGGTAATATTCTCGAGAATATTATCGGCGATGGTCCGGCGCGGCATCTTTATGTTCCATTTGGACGCGAGTATCAGGCAGAAGTGCTGTTCCACATTAAAGTGAGCGGGGACGGCCAGATGCTGGATACGATACGGCGCGAGATTCTCGCCGTTGATGACAAACTGCCGCTGCTCGCGCTGAAGACGATGCGCGGGCACCTGGAATCGAGTGAGGACATCTGGGTGGTTCGCACGGGAGCCCATATTCTGGAGATTTTCGGTTCGGTGGCACTGCTGCTGGCGATCATCGGATTATATGCGCTGAACGCGTATACCGTGGCTCGAAGGACACGGGAGATTGGCATCAGGATGGCGCTGGGTGCGGACACTTCATCCACGCTGCGCATGATTTTAGGTGACGCGCTGAAGGTGACCATGGTCGGTATCGGAGCCGGGTTGCTGCTGGCGATCGCGCTTGGAAAAGTATTGGCGGGCGTCCTCTATGACATACCGAGTGTCGATCCGCTGGTCATCGGAGGGGCGCCGCTGGTGCTTGCGCTGGTCGCGCTGGTGGCCTGTTATGTACCGGCCCGAAGGGCTGCTCAGGTGGACCCGATGATTGCGCTGCGTTATGAATAAATTACCGTACTAAGTAAATGGACTAGTACTTGCAGGCTAGGGTGGTCATGCAGGTTCATAACTTTTTTAGAAATCATCTCTGTTCTGAGCTAGTGTCGTTAACGCGGCTGTCAGGCGACGGCAAAGCACAAAAGCAGGACGGAAATCTGGAGGAAATCGGGGAGTTTAGTGCCCTGATCCTCACGCAAGCGCCCGTGTCGCCGGGCACGAAAATTCGGGTCAGCGGTAAAGTCCATGCTTTACATGGGTTTGTGAGATCGTGCACGTTCGACCGGCTGCTGGGCTTCTTTGTGGAAGTCGGACTGGACGAAGAGTCGCGATGGTCTGAGAAATGGTTTCGACCGGAGCACCTGTTGGCGTTGTGTCCGAGCATGAGGTGTTTCACTGAGTCGGTACCTAAGGTTACTGAGGAATTTCTTCTGGCAAAAGCTGCACACTAATCGCCCATTTAACCGCCTCTTAAAGGTAGAGAAGGTGCCGCACCTTGGGCTCACTCAGGGTGCAGTCGCGGATTCTCAGTTCTAGTTCGCTATCTGCCCGAGTGATGCGGTCATGTTGACGAAGGTGTTCCTCCCAGGAACTGACGATAAACGTTTCGAGATACTGGTTGGGAACTTCGAGGTCGCGGCAAATGCCCCATCGCGAAGCACCGTCTCGGCGGCGTACCTTTCCGTAATCGCGCATTGCTTCCAGGAACTCGGGCACGCGGGCGGAAGCGACGTTATGTTCGACAGTGACAAGTATGGGACCATCGCCCTCGATATCCGAAGGGACGACAGGCATCGGCCAATGATTCCAGGGTGTGAGGTCCAAGCTGGTATCGGAGAGGCGGAGGAATGGCGCGAGTCCGATGGTCAGAATCGCTCCGATGCCCGCGTAGAGTAGCGCGCGGCTCACGCCTGATCGCGCGGCGATCGCACCCCAGGTAGCGCTTCCACCGGCGACCGCCCCTTGCAGCACCAGCATGGAAACAGCGAGCACTCGCGCCCGCACCCAATCCGGCGCCTGGTTGAGCACCTGGACGTTGAATAGCGAGATGAAGGATACCCACGCCGCACCTCCGACGAGCGTGGCCGCCGCGAGCAGCGACACTTGGTGAAGCGCTCCCGCGGCGATGGTCGCGAGACCGAAAATGGCGATGCCGGTGGATACGATCACGTCGACGGACCAGCGGGCCCGGGCGCGTTGCAGCACCAACGCACCGAGGACCGCTCCACAGCCGAAGCCTCCTAGGAGTAGTCCGTAGACCATCGGACCGCCGTTGATGCGATGAGCGACCGAAGGCAGCAGGGCGAGCAGCGCGCTCGCGAAAAACATCGGGGCTCCCGCACGCACAAGTACCGCTCGGACTCCGGGGGAGTACCGCACATATCGAAGGGCCGCGCGAGTGGCTCCCGCGACGGTTTCGGGTGGTGTTGCGCGCTTGACTGGCGGCCGCTTCCAGCGCGCGATGACCAGGATTACTCCGGCGAAGGAAACGGTATTGATCAGGAACGCGGTTCCGACGCCGGCGAACGCAACCACTATGCCGGCGAGTGCGGGGCCGACTGCGCGCGCGAAATTGAACTCGATTCCATTCAGAGCCGACGCCGAGGGAAGGTCCGGCTTTTCGACCAGCTCCGGCAAAACAGCGCGCCAGGTAGGAGATTCAAACGCGTCTCCGGCGGACAGAGCGAAGGTCAGCACCAGGAGCAGCATCGGGGACATGGTCTTCCCCATCGTCAACACCGTGACGACCATCGCCACGAGGACCATCCACGTTTCGGTAGAGAGGATGATTTTCCGGCGATCGAGGATGTCTCCAAACGCACCCGCGGGCAGCGCGAGCACGAAGAACGGCAGCGCGGAAGCGGTTTGCGTAAGAGCCACATACATGGGTCCGCCGTTCAACGACACCATCAACCAGGCGGCACCTACGCTCTGCATAAATGTACCGATATCGGAGACGAGGTTCGCAAGGAGTAAATTGCGGAAGGTCGTGGATCTTAATGGCCGCCAGGGACTGGTCGATACGGAGCTAAACGAAGTTTGCAATAGTCCACCTAGCTCTTTACGTTACCAGTGTGAATCGCAAAAATTCCGGTGGTCGCCGCGAGCCGCGCCAGGGAAGGACCACTCTGTCCTCGCGTCGTCGCAGGAGAGGGTGCTCTTACGGAAGTCGCTGCGCCTTGGGGCGTCGCCGTGTCCTTTATCGTCGTGCGCGTCGACCCATCGAGTCGACGGAATAGCGCGGCTCACAGAGCGGCATATACGACATGTGTCTTCAAAAATCGGCAATCCCGGGCCGAAGAGACAGCATGAACGTTTTAAACCACTCCTTAAGATCGCACCAGGGTTTTCGCGTAATGTGCGTACTCTTATCGGCGGCGGCGACTCAAGCCTTAGCACAACAGGTAAGCATTTCCGTTGGAGCAGGGAGCGCCGCGCCCGGCGCTAGTATCACTGTACCGATCGCATTGACCGTATCAGGAAGCGCGCAACCCGCGGGCATCGAGTGGACGATGGGTTATTCGTCCTCCGATGTCTCCAGCGTGAGCATAACGGCCGGGGCCGGCGCGACCGCCGCAGGTAAGGCCATCACTTGCTCGAGCACCAGCACCGCTACCCTCTGTATCGTTTACGGACCTAATTTAAATATCATCGGCAATGGAGCGGTGGCCAATGCGACGTTTACCATCGCGTCCGGTTCCTTGCATACTTCAACCCCGATACAGATCTCCGGTGTAGTAGCGTCCGATGCGGGAGGCAACTCGATCTCCACGGTGGGAACCGGAAGCACGCTTTCGATCACCCAATCAACTTTAAGCGGGTTGACCTGCACGCCTTCGACTGTCGGCGCCGCGGCAGTTTCCGCGTGCACAGTAACCATGAATAAGGCCGCTCCCACGGGCGGATTCGCGGTCGCTCTTTCGAGCAGCAATCCGAATGTCACGGTACCAGCGAGTGTCACGGTACCCGCCGGCGCCACAACCGCAAGCTTCTCAGCTACGGTGGCGGCAACACTATCGACGTCCCAAACAGCGGTTCTTACGGCAAGCGCGGCGGGTGTTTCGAGCACCTTCTCACTGAACCTTTCGGCGGCCGGCTCCAGCATTTCGGGTGGAGTAGGAACCACGGCGAATGGCGCGACGATCACTATTACCGGCGGATCACCGGGCAGCCTGACGATGCCGCCCTCCAACATATCGTCCTCGACGACCGCTAATGCTTCGGGTGCTTACACATTCCCAGGATTGGCGAACGGCTCCTACACCTTGACGCCGAGCCTGAGCGGATTTATATTCAGTCCTGCCAGCCAGGTAGTGTCGGTGAATGGCGCCAGTGTCACAGGAGTGAACTTCACCTCCACGCAACAGACCTGGATCATTTCGGGCGCAGCGGGGACCGGCAGCGTCACGATGTCTCTGACCGGGGCGTCATCCTCGACGATAACGGCGAACGCTTCAGGCGCTTATAGCTTCCCGGGCATGGCGAACGGGTCTTATACGTTGACGCCGAGCCTGAGCGGCTACACATTTAGTCCCGCCAGCCAGGTGGTGACGGTCAATGGCTCGAATGTAACGGCGGCGATTTTCACCGCGACACAACAGATGTGGACGATTTCCGGCGCCGTCGCAGGTACGGCCACCGGCGCCACGATTGCGCTGACAGGAGCATCGAATGCGACGACGACGGCCAGCGCTCCGGGCCCCCGTTCGCTGCTTGGGGTATCGAGCAGCACCTTTACGTTCACGGGGTTGGCGAACGGCACTTACACCGTGACGCCGAGTCTGAGCGGCTACGCCTTTAGTCCGGCGAGCCAGTCTTTGACAATCAGCGGCGCGAGTGTGACGGCGGTGAACTTCACCGCGACTCTTCAGACTTGGACACTCTCGGGCGCAACCGGAATCGCTGGCGCTACCGTCGCTCTGACAGGCGCTTCGTCGGCGACGACCACGGCGAGTACTTCCGGCGCTTACTCATATTCGGGATTGGCCAACGGTTCTTACACGCTGACGCCGAGCTTGAGCGGTTATACGTTCACTCCGGCCAGCCAGGTTGTGACGGTCAGCGGGGCGAGCTTGACAGCCAATTTCTCCGCGCAAGCCGTGCCGACCGGGATCACGATCGACGCTACTGTTTCACAGGACAATCCCACAGCCAGCAAGAGCGTCTCGGTCTCGGCGCTTTCGACGGTTTCGGGCAACGAGTTAATTCTGGCATTCGTCAGTACCGGCTCCTCCTCTGCTGGTCTCGTACAGAGCCTGGCGCACGTGATGGTCACAGGGGTTTCCGGCGGGGGGTTGACGTGGGTATTGGTCAACCGCACCGCGGTGCGAAACGGCACCGCCGAAATATGGCGGGCGTTTTCGCCGGCGCCGCTGAATGGAGTCTCCGTAACCGCGACCTTATCGCAGTCGGCGGGCAGTTCGATGACCGTGATGAGTTTCGCCGGCGTGAATACGTCCGGCACCAATGGATCGGGCGCTATCGGCGCCACGGCGAGCGGAAATTCGGCCTCCGGCGCTCCGAATGCCGCGTTAACAACGACGCGGAACAATTCCTGGGTGTTTGGAGTCGGAACCGACGCGGCGAACGCGATCGCGCGAACCCCCGGAGCTGGTCAAACCATCGTGCACCAGTACCTGGCTCCAACAAACAGCAGCTCTTGGGTGCAAAGCATAAGCAGCCCGACCGCCTTGACCGGTAGCAGCGTGACCATCAGCGATTCGGCTCCGACGAGCGATCCTTACAACCTGAGCATAGTCGAGATTCTGGGGGCTTCGGCGCCCTCGATGGCACCGATCGGCCTGACTGCGCAGGCTGCAACCGCGAAGGCGGCGCAGCAAGCCAACATTGCGGCGCCCACGCCTTCGATGGTACTGGCGATGATCGCGACAGGACAAGCAGGCGACGCTTGCAGTCCGGGCGGCCTGGCCACCCTTTTAGGAACTCAGTTTACGAGTGGGCAAGTCCAAAGCTCGACTACCTCTCCGCTGCCTGCGCAATTGGCCGGAGTGCAGGTCCTGGTGAACGGTGTTCCCGCGCCACTCCTGCTCGCTTCCAGCAAACAGATCAACTTCCAGTGCCCCGTGCTTCCGGCGGGAACCGTACTGGAGATCCAGGTGGAATCCGCAACCAGCGCCGCTACAGCCGTGCTTCAAACGGTGATGCAGACGGCTACGCCCTTATTGTTCCAGAGGGGCGCCGGCAATGGCGGCTTTGTGACCATCACCGGGACAAACCAGATCGCGACGGCGGCCACGGACGGACGGCCCGCCAAGCGCGGCGAATATGTGACCATTCACTCGAGCGGCCTTGGCGAAGTAGTGGATGGCGTGAACGCGGGGACGGCGGCGCCCTCGAACCGGCTCGTGCCGACCCAGAACAAGATCAAGCTGGTTCTGGGAGATGTAGAGATCGATCCGGAGTTTGCAGGATTGGCTCCCGGAACGGTGGGCCTCTACCAGGTCCTCGCACAGGTGCCCAGCGAGGCTCCCGTGGGCGCCGACGTTCCTCTTTATCTGAAGATCACTCTGCCGGATGGGACTACGATCCGGAGCAATAGCGTGACCGTCGCGGTTGCGGAGGCGGCCAAGAAATAAACCAGTCCGATAAACACACGAAAGAGGCGCCGTTTCAACCACGGCGCCTTTTGCCGTTTAAGGTGGTGTTTGGAACTGGAAGAAGCGAGCGATGCGAAGCCGCACCGGGCGATTGAAGGTCATCAAGGCGAAACCCGGATTCCGCTGGGGCATTACTTATCGTCGTCGTCGCGGTATTTCCTGGCGGCTTTGACGAATGGCCCGGGCATCTCCACCTTGCTCTCCCCCGGATAGGGTCGTTTCCAATCCGTCGCCGAGTACCACGTTATGTGGTTCAGGAAGTTCGGGTCGACTGCGTCGGCTTTGTCGTACTTGCCTTTCATTACCTCCGCCGTGGCCCTGAGCCAGGCTTTTTGCAAGGGACTGTACCCAAGGGTGTTGCCGACTGCAAGGCCTGGTCCTTGGTCGAGAGGGATGACCGAAGACAGGTGGTCGTATGGCGTCAGATCGGGCGTGTTTTGAAAAGCGTCGAACATGGGGGATGCCACCAGATCAAACTGAGTCAGCGGCTGCATGCCCAGGATGTTCTCGATTGTGCGATTGATGTTCTCGGCTGTGTACGTTGTATGAATCGCCTTGCCCTGGCCGGGCGCCTGCGGAGCCGCGGTGTAAGGGCTGATGACAAATACAGGCTGGCGGTGACCATCCACGTGATCGACGCCGCCCTGCGAATCGTCTTCCTCGACGAAGATTGCCGATTGCGCCCATATCTTGCTGTGGCTGATGGCTTCCACCATGCGGCCAAGCGCCAGATCGTTGTCGGCCTGGTAGTTAATCGGGAGGGGTTGGCCCTTTGTGGTTCCGGCGCCGTGGTCGTCCGGAAGCCAGAGAATCGTCAGATTGGGAACCTGATTCGCCGCATCCAGCCGCTGGAACTCGGGTATCCAGTAATCCATCCGGTACTGGTCGGGAATCAAGAGATTGAACGGCGGATAATGTGGGTCCATGATTTTGGCCGCCGAAGGAATATCGGAGCTTACGCGGATCGCATCGTCCGGAACGATGCAACTGGACTTGGGCGCTTTGCCCTCTTTGCATTGTGCCGTGCGGTAGAAATCGCTCCAGGTGTAGTTCGTGCCATCCGGCTTCTTAGCAATTTTGGGGGTGTTGCTCCATTCGCCGTACAGCCTGGCGGAAAGTCCCTTGGCTTCCGCCGCGGTCCATAGAAAGCCTTTCGGGGTATATGTCAGAGCATCGTCGGAATCGCCGCCCGGATAGGAACGAATCCAGTCCGGCGACAAGATGTCATTAGAGTAGAAAGACCCCGACATCCCGATCCATGGATGACCGTCAGCCGACTGGCGGCTGGGAGCGTAGACATTGTCGAGCAGTGGGAAGCGTTTGACGAATGCATGTTGATTGGGAACGCCGGACCCAAAGATTGCGAGCTTGGGGTCGCCGTCGCCCCACGGCACGTCGCCCAGTATCTGGTCGTAGGTGCGGTTCTCTTTAATGACCAGAAACACGTACTTGATCGTTGAGGGCTCGCCGATGTGCCTGGGAACAGCCACCGGCGCCGCGTGCGCGTCGATGTATTCCGGTCCCACCTCGATGTTGGTAGTCAG
>DATHOJ010000044.1:0-36900 GCA_035485055.1 Bryobacteraceae bacterium | reverse complement strand
GTATAGCACCGCTCCGAACGCCCAGATGTCTGAGCGCGCGTCGGCTTCTTTCCCCTCGAATTGCTCAGGAGCCATGTACTGCGGCGTGCCCATGACTGTGCCTTCGGTGGTCAACACCTTGGTCAGGGTCTCTTCCGTCGGCGCAACCTTGGCGGTCGATTTCGCCAATCCGAAATCGAGCACCTTCACGCCGTCGCGCGTCAGCATGATGTTCTGCGGCTTCACATCGCGGCGTGTCACGCCTGCCCGGTGCGCGCGGTCGAGCGCGTCAGCAATCTGCGTCGCGATAGAGATCGCCTGGTCCAGTGGTATCGCGCCCTTTTCGATCCGCGCCGCCATCGTTTCGCCCTCCAGACACTCCATCACCATGTAGAAGCCGGCGCCCTCCTGAGTGCCGATGTCGTAGAGCGTGCAAATGTTCGGGTGATTCAGCGAGGCTACAGCCCGGGCTTCCCGCTCAAAGCGGGCGCGCAGATCTTCACGTCTGGCGATGTGTTCCGGCAGCACCTTGACGGCGACGGTGCGGTCCAGACGCATGTCGCGGGCTCGATACACCTCGCCCATTCCGCCCGCCCCGATGGGAACGAGGATTTCATACGGCCCGAGCTTGTCACCGGACAGGAGCGGCATAGTATATGAACCAGTTCAGTTTAGCCGATCAGGAAATACCCAAGTCGCGTGTTACGCGGTACACGGAGAATGCTGCTGCCAATTGCTGCTTACAGAGCTCTGTCCGGAATGCCGACCATCCGCCCGGAACCCGCCGGATTTAGTGCGGCCCGCCTAACGAGTGGTTGCCCGACTGGATTATGGCGATGGCGACGACCGGCCCGTAACATACGAAATTATTGACGTTGGGAGACAGCTCACTCCTATGCTAAACTCCATCAGATTATGCGCGGCTAAGATGCCAGACAATGACCAATACTTTCTGGGCCACAGCCTAGTTGAGCAGAGACGCTTGCAAAAACAGGCCGAGGAACTCGCCGAGGAATCGGGGCGACTCTTTGATCAGATCGGACTGACCCAGGGATCCCGAGTAGTCGAGATCGGCTGTGGTCCTCAGGGTTGCCTTGAACTGCTGTCTAGTCGGGTCGGTCCCAACGGCTCGGTCATTGGGGTCGAGCTGAGCGATCATGCTGTCCAGCTCGCTCGAGAATTTCTTTCAGAGCGACGAATAGACAACGTGGAGGTTCGCCAGGGGAACGCCGCCGAGACGGGACTGCCAAGAGAATCGTTCGATCTTGCCACGGCCTGCCTGGTTCTGGTCAACATTCCCGAGCCGGAGAAAATCGTTTCCGAGATGGCCGCGTTGGTGAAGCCCGGAGGTGCCGTCGCTCTGCACGAAGCTGACTGGGTGGCGCATGTATGCGATCCGCCCCTGCCCGCGTGGGACCGGCTGAGCCAGGTTTTGGTTCGCTACTCCGAAGGGAAAGGAATGGATCTGTACATCGGCCGGCGTATTGCCCGCATGTTGCAGAACGTGGGCCTGGTCGATGTTCACGTGAACCCTCTGATTCACCTTTACGGACTCGATCACACTCGGCGGCCAATCCTGGTACAGTTTGCCAACAACCTTCGCGACCGGATCCTGGCGGAAGGCCTGATCTCTGAATCGGAACTTACCGAATCTATTGCTGCGGTCGAGCGTCATCTGAGCGAGCCGGAGACGCTGGTCGTGTCGCACCTGTTCATCCAGGCGTGGGGACTGAAGCCTTAGACGATTCGACAGTACGGGCTTCCTGAGTCCGGCGCACTTTGGCGGATAAGCGGTACAGTGCGAGGTAGGCGATCGCGCCAGTGGTATTCAGCACTGCCAGGAATGCGAAGCCCCCCAGTAGTTGCCCGAGAGCGTGCCGATCAGCATTCCGAACAGCCGCGGCCCAATCGCGGAGCTCAGCATGCCGATTCCGGCGTAGAGTCCTGTGCCGCGCGCGATGGCCTCCGGCCGGACCATGGTGTGCATCAGTGCGCCGTTCAACGCGGCGGTGGAACTCGCGACAAAGATCAAGGAGCAGAGCAGGAGCGCGCTGCCAGTGGTCGAGAGCATCTGCGCGGGAATGATCAGGAGCACGAAAGCCGCTGAAACCCAGGCGCCGGCGAGTGCGCGCTGCATGGTGCGATCCGCGAGGTAGCCGACCAGCAGCGTCAGGACTGTGGCCAGAACATAGCCGATGGTGATCCATCTGCCCATATCCTTGAAGGGGACGTGGCGGAAGGTAGTGAGATAGCTGGGAATCCACTGCACCGGCGTATAGATTGTGGTGGTGGATGCGAATTGGGCGACGGTAACCAGCCGGAAGGGAGCACTCTTCAGGAGCTCGCTGAACCTCAGGGGCTCGGTGCTCAATGGCTGGGCGGCGGGACTCTTGCGACCGGTCTCGATATCACGCAATTCCTGCTCGCGGATACCTTTACTCTTGCGTGGCCAATCGGCGACGAAATAGAAGAGGGCGGCTGGTAGCAGAGAGACGAGGGAGAGAGAAATCAGCGTGCCGCGCCAGCCGCTGGAGAGGATCAGGGCCGTGACGACCGGGATGCCGATGGCGGTGCCCAGACTGGATCCCGTGATCCAGAACGCTTGCACGCGCGAATGCTCGCGTGCGGGGAACCAGCGGTTGGTGAGCGCGTTCGAGACGGGCCACAGGTTGCCTTCAGCGACGCCGAGCACGAAGCGCATCCACAGGAGTTCCTGGATGCCGTGTGCCTTCGAGGAAAGAAACAGCGCGCAGCCCCAACCGAGAATTACGCCCAACGCGCAGAGGCGGGGTCCGAACCGGTCGACCAGGAACCCCCATGCGAAGATCGAGACTCCGTAGCCAATGAAGAAGGTCGACATCAGTCCCCCGAGTTCGGCGTTGTGTCCCACAAGGTTCAATTCCTTGAGGAATTTCGCATCGGCGATGAAGAGCGAGACGTTGGTCTTGTCGATCCGGGCGATGATCCACAGGAACAGGAGGGTGGGCGCGACCAGGAACCAGGAACCAGCGGCGGCTCATGAGCCAGTTGCGGGTTCCCACACCGCTGACATCAGACGCCACGGTTTCTCCTCTCGCTGGCCAAACCCCGACAAGGGCGCGTATCACCGCCTTTGTAGACCTCGCCCACGCCCCCCGCTCCGATGAGCGGAAGGACTTGGTAGGGGCCGAGCTTCTCGCCGGGAGATAGCGGCATAAGAGTGCCGACAAGTATATCGCTGTGGGTCAACAAATGGGTCTAGTCTTGTATGACGGCGTAACCGGAAGTTGTCGTCCGGGAAAAAATAGTGGAAGGGTTGCCGACAATCCGTCCACTCGCATCCCCGGACTCACCAGAAGAGCAACTGTGATGCGTCGCCGTCGTGACCAGGGTGATGGCGCCGCCCTTCCGCGCGAAGCTTTGGCTCAATTCCCAATCGCGATTGCAAGCGATTGAGTGCCGCTCACCCCGTTGAGGCTGAAGGTGAGCGGAGTCTTGTCGTTCGCCGCAACATTGGGCACCACCACGTTGAACTGGTAGAGGCCGACGAAGCTCGGCGTCAGTCCATTGTAGGAGACTGTCGCAGGAATTCCGCCAATGGAGACCGTCAAAGGGAGGCTGAGCGCGCTGCTCTGCTCGGCGATCTGGCCGGGCGGGATCGTCGGCGTAACGGACCCGAATCCGATTCCGTACATAACAATGGTGTCTCCCGGTTTGGCTCGTTGGGAAGTGATTCCCGAAATCGCGCCGGGCGGTAACACATACGTGCCGTTCGTAAACTCGGCGACGACATACTGCGTGCCGCTGAGGTTGAACGAAGCCGGCGCGAGCAGGCCCGGTTCGACGGAATTGACCGTCACCGAGTACGGAGGACTCGACCCGGCCGCCGTGGTCACCACGACCGGCTGCGAGCCGTTGGCAACTCCGCCAGGCACCTGCACGTTGATTTGCCCCGTATTTATGTAATAGACAAACGCCGGCTGGCCCGCTACCGTAGCCGAAGTGCCGCCGAGCTTGGTCGGTGCGACCACGCCGTAAAAATCGGAGCTGCCCCACGTCTGCTGCGCTGCGGCAAGATTCGTACCGTAAATCTCAATCCAGGAGCCGGACGAAATCGCGGGAAACGCGCCGTACGCGCTGGCGCTGATCACATTGGTGATCGCCGGCATCGGCGTTTGCTTGGTAAAGTGCAAGCCAAAAACGAAGCCGTTGGCTGTGCTCGGGTTGATGCCTCCACTGGTGACATAACTGTAAGGATCCACGAAAATCTGCTGCCACAAATTTCCCCCATCGGAGTTCGAAAACAATCCGGCCGGAATCGGCGAGCTAAAGCCGCTGTTGTAATAAGCCGGACCCGGGAGGACGGGGTTTGATGTTGAAGCGCAGCAGATCGAGCCGATCCCGTTGGTCAGCGGACTCACCGGCGCGCCGTTCACCTGCCACTGCTGCACCACCTGATCGAAATACACCGGCGCCGTGAGCGTGTAGTTGATCAGAATGTTCCAATTGGCATTGATGTTTCCGGCAAGCGGTCCGCCGTTGGTTGTCTGCATGTAGAACACGTCCCACTCCGAGGTAGGCCCCGTCGCTGTTTGAACTTGCCATATCTTCACCGCGCCGTTGTCCACCAGAACGGGGGTCGAACTGAATGTCGTGGTGGCGGAATACGTATCCGGCGAGTTCGTGCCTCCAAAGGTAAGAGGGGAACCGATCGCAATCAATCCTGGTGACTGTGTCTGGGCGAAAATAACCGGGGCGAGCACGGCGGCGGACGCTATCGCCGCGAATGTACAATCGAAAGCGCTCTCATTAAACGCACTCCTCAATCTGCAGATTGATTTCTGTCGAATTTTATCACCTTGCTCCGGGGCCCGCAGTTGATGCGGCGGGACGTTGAAGTCGGCGAGCTCCACTTCGAACGGGTTACGCGCCACTCGTACAAAGCTCAGACTTGGGCGACGCGAGCGAGTTCCGATGTGGGAGCTGAACCTAGACGAGCATCAGCCAGTTAATACACATGATCGGCTAGTTCACAGAACGCCCTTTGTTGCTGTCCGTCCCAATGATTATTTTCGAAACACTTTGGCACACGATAGATCTGACCTCCGTGAACCTAGTTCTGATTATCTTGATTCTGCTGATTCTCGCCGGCGGGGGTGGCGGGTATTACTATGGCGGCCCCTACCTGGGAGGAGGAATCGGCGGCCTTGTCCTCTTGATCCTGATTGTTTGGCTGTTATTGGGCCGGCGACGTTTATAACCAGAATTTCGAGAACGTCCGCCGCAGAGCCGAATTTGATCGATTTTTTCGCTTTTAGTAAGAACGATCCGGCCGATACAGCTCTCGATGATTCGAACGAAGTCGAGCAACGATCGACTAAGCCGATCGACCTTGTAGACTACGACACAGTCCACGGACCGGGCCTCGACGGCTGCCATGAGCCGCTTCAGCGCCGGGCGCTCCATATTTCCGCCGGTGTATCCGCCGTCATCGAAATGGTCGGTGATCACATGCCAGCCCTCGTTTTTCTGGCTGGCAACGAACGCCTCGGATGCTTCTCGTTGAGCATCCAGGGAGTTGAACTCCTGCTGGAGCCCCTCCTCCGTGGACTTTCGGGTGTAGATCGCGCACCGGATGGTCTTCGCGTCCGCCGATCCGTTGGACGCCCTTGCCGGCGCGAGCGCAACGCTATTCCGTGCCATTGGGGTTTTCCTCCGTGGACGTCAAGGAGAAGAAGAGAAAGCCGTTCCACTTCGTTCCAGTCACCTCGTGGGCGATGGCACTGAGGGACCGGTAGATCTCGCCGTCGAACTCAAACCCGTGCACGAGAACCTTCACGATGATTCGGCGGCCCTTGTACTCGCGTTCCAGATAGGTCCCGGCGGCGGCAACCGCGGGTCGAGAGCGCTGGCCACCTTACGGCTGACGCTCAGCTTGGGGTGGGGTCTGGGCCGAACTTCGTCTTGGGTGCCCGGATGCGCAGCTGCATCGTTGGCGATTTCCAGAGCGCGGCGGCGCGCGCGTTCGGAAAGGCCTCCCTCGGCGATTGCTTGGATGCGCCAGGCGATCCTCCGAAACAGGAACTGTTTGTGACTCGATCGGGACTCCTCTCCGAACACTTCTAGGTATTTCTGGCGGAGCTGGCCGACCGGCATCGTGCTCAGCTCATCAATCTCTTTCCGCATCGCCGTCTCCACGTGGTTCTCCATTCTCATCGCAGTTAACCTCGTGTCCATGACGGCTCGAAGTTGCGGAATTAGCAAGTGGCGGGGCGTCTCGCCGGAGTTGTTCGCGATGCCGGAGGTAGCCGGCGGCGAGAATTCTAGCGATGGATCGCAAATCTTCAGTCGGAATTCCCAAGACGATTCACCTCGCTGTGGATTGGCACCACAACGAAAGTCCGCTTGGCGGTCGTTCCGCTGTCGAGTGGTTGCTAGAGTGTGCGAGACACACTCTGCTGTAAACATACGCAGCGAGTTCGAAAAGTGGAAACCGAGACGTTCGTCGCGTTAACCGCGGGCGGCTGCTCTCCGCGGAGAAGGAGAAGTCGCGCGAAGGGTTGCCCAAGCGCGCTCACCGAGCCAACGACAACGGTTCTCCGAGGTCGGAACGAGAGAAGAGGATCGTCTGGAAATGTATGGCGGAATTGGGTTGGAAAGTCCCATCGCCATTGCCGAGAGATACGTTAATGACAGGTTCATAAGTCGGGCCCTCGCCCCCATAAAGGAGATCCGGGATGCCATCGCCGTTCAAATCCGCTAGCGCCAAAGTCGAGCCTGAAGGCATTTCCTGCTGTGCGATGATTTTGGGGGCTTGAAGAGTTCCATCGCCTTTGCTCAGATAGAGGGCGATCTGGCCGAACCCAAGCACCATGATGTCCGGTTTGCCGTCGCGATTGACGTCAGCTACGGCCAGAGCTTGAATGCTGGGATATAGCGTCCCGTAGACCATGGGCGCCTGAAACGACGTTCCTCCGTTCCCGAGGGCGATCGAAATGGCTGCGTTGTGATTGACGAACGGGGTGCTGATGGCGTCCAGCTTTCCGTCGCTGTTCATGTCGGCGAACATAAATCCGGGAACGCTACTCGATTCCGCGATCAGATGGAAGGATGCATCGAAGACATCGAAGAACGGCGTCTCCTGGTTGACAATCGTCACGAAGTAGCCACCTGACGGGACGGGTGTCACCGAAGTAACGATGACGGACGTATAAATCGCTGTCGAGGAAGGGGCGCACGAGCTCAGTTGAATGTCGAAGTGCGGAATGATCCGAATGACAGCATAAGGCGGGGTGTTGGACAATTCCTAGGCCGTGAAAGAACCGTCGGCCTGCTTCACCAGGAATCGGTGAGCAGAAGGGGAAGGCAGCAGCGCAGCAGATTTCGCGGCAGGGAATGGAACGCTCGGGCAATTGCTCTGCGCCCATCCGATCCCAACGCAGACAAACGCGAGGAGCCATGGAAGGCGCACATCAATATTCTCGCAGAACGCTACATCTCGACGCCGCTGTTGCGAGGAAGCTGCGCGAAACCGAAAGCCCGATGTTTTGGCATTATCGACGTGCGGCCCGATTATCCTCGACTCTCGTCCAGCTGCGCCGGAATCCCGACCGGCGGGGCGTGAACGGCGTTTCACGGGAGGAATCATGCAGTCCACGCGACGTGGCTGGACCATCGTACGAGTACCGCGTTATCCGCCCAATGCGGGAGCCAAATGGATCAAATCAGCGAGATGGCGACAAGCCGTCAACTTGGCAGGTAAACGCTTCGCTGTTTTCCGGTCGGAACCCACGTATAATCGAGCTTACTGTCGGCCATCACTTCTTCCTGGACTTTGTTTCCGTTCCTGGATCCGTTGCTTCCATCCGGCGGCAATTTCGGGCTTGCCCCAGTTCTGATAGAGTTCGACGATCCATGTAGCGGTGTTCTCCAAGTTGAACCTGGACGTTTCCGGAATTGCGCTCTCGCGCTCGGTTAAACCGGCGTAAGCGGACAGCAGGAGGGGCTCAGCTTCGGCATACTTCCCCTGTCCGGCCAGGCTCTCGCCCAGCATGGATACCGAGTTATAGCGCATCCACTCATTCGGGATGAGCTTCTCCTGCCCGGCCAGCAATTCGCGCAGCACGGGTTCCGACTCCGAATATTTGTGCAATTGAATCCGCACGAACCCAAGGTTGGATAAAGCATTCAGGGTATCGGCGTGCTGCGGGCTCAGTTTGCGCCGCCGCACCTGGGCTACGTTCACGTAGAGCGGTTCAGCCTCGGCGTATCTCCCTTGCCGCCGATACATATCCGCCAACTTGTAGGCCGTACCCAGGGTGTCGGGTGCCTCGGCCCCCAAAACGCGGCGCCTCGCCTCAACAACGCTCTTAAAGATGGGCTCGGCTTGTTCGTATTTACCCTGCTCGACGTAGGCGAATGCCAGATTGTCCTTGGCCGTGAGAGTTCCCGAATGCTCCTCCCCCCTCACGCGCCCAGAGATTGGCAGCATGTTTACCAGCAATAGCTCGGCATCTGCGTACTGTCCGCGTGCGGAGTATAGCACCGCCAGATTATTAATATAAACCAGTGTGGTGGGGTGTTCGTCACCCAACACGCGGCGGCTGGCTGCGAGCAATGTCAGCCTGAGTTGCTTCGCTTCTTCGAATTTCCCTTCCAATTCATATACCGATGCCAGACCGTCCATGGTGCTTAAACGGTTGGGATGGTCCACCCCGCGGACCCGGCCCTGGATCTCGATCACCTGGAGGAAAAGCTCTTCGGCCTTCGCATACTGTTCCAGGTTTAGATAGTTGTACGCCAGATTGTGCATAGCCCCTACCGTAGTGGGATGTTCGGGGCCATTCACGCGACGGTTCGTCTGCAACAGGTCCGTCAACAGTTCTGTAGCCTGAGCGTACTTTCTCTCCCGCTGAATAGTGGTCGCCAGGTAGGTCATTATTTTTAGTTCGACCCGATTATCTTTGGCGAGCGAGCGGCGCGACTGCTCGAGCGCCGATCGCAACAGGGCCTCAGCCTGCGCGAGCTTTGACTGGGCAGTATAGCTCGAACCCAGCTCGCTCATGGTTTCCAGGGTTCTAGGATCGCTCTCACCGAAGAACTGGCGCTCTATTTCCAGCGCCTTCATCAGCAGCGTTTCCGACTGGACGAATTTCCTGTCATCATTTAGTACAGCAGCCAGCCGAACTTGCGAGCGCAGGGTATCCGCGTGCTCTGGGCCTAAAATCCGAGAACGCAGTTCGAAGGACCGTTGCCAATGCTTCTCCGACTCCGGATACACTCCAAGGTCGTCGTAAGTTTCGCCGAGGGTTTCGCGAATGGACGCCTCCACCAGCGGCTGGTTCGCGAACTTTCCTTCCACTCGTGCAGCGGCGTGGTCGAGCGCCACCCGCACCGTCAGGTTCGGGTCCGGCTTGCTGTCAGGCGTAGCCTGGGTCAAGTTACTGGCCTGGGCTAGCAGATCGTTTCGCAGGAATTCGTTCACTGCTGCCGAGGTCGCGGCTTCCGTGTCGGCCCGTTTCTTCTGTTCCACCGCCACATTGCGGTCGCGCAGAGCCTGCCTTTCCGACCGCTGCGCGCGATTGCGATCCTGCTCGGCCTGGTGTTCGGCGGCGGCGGCGCGGTTGCGGTCCTGGATGGCCTGCTGCTCCGCGGTTCGCGCGTGGTCGCGCTCGCTGGTGGCGGTCTGCCCGGCAAACACCGCGGCATGCTCCGCCCTGCGGGCTCGGGCCGCTTCCAGCGTGCTGGCGATCATGCCCCCCAGCAGGACCACAAACACACCGGCAATTCCCGCTACCAGCGCACGGTGCCTGCGCGCGAACTTGTAGAGTTGGTAGCTTGCGCTTGCCGGCCGCGCCACGATCGGCTCATCCTTGAGGTGCCGGCGAATGTCCGACGCGAGGTCTGCCGCGGATGCGTAGCGCCGCGCCTTGTCCTTCTCCATCGCCTTGGCGACGACCGTCTCGATATCACCCCGATAGATGCGGTTCACCGAGCTGAGCGCCGTGGCTTCTTTCTCGCGGATGGTGAGAACCGCCTCGTGCAGCTTATTGCTCAATTCGTAGGGCATTTTCCCTGTCAAGAGCTCATACAGGATTACGCCGAGGGTGTAGACGTCGCTTCGCGTGTCGAGCGCCAGGGGGTCGGCCAGCGCCTGCTCGGGACTCATGTATCCCAGGGTGCCTACCAATTGCCCGACGTCGGTCTGGCGCGTCGCCTGGGCATCGCTGTCGGTGACGCGTGCCACTCCGAAATCCAGGATCTTGGTACGGCCGTGCTCATCCACCAGGATATTTCCCGGCTTCAAGTCGCGATGGATGATGCCGCGCTGGTGGGCGTGCTGCACAGCGTCGCATATCTCCGCCATCAGGTTGAGCCGCTGATTCGTATCCAGCCCATGCTTTTTGGCGTACGCCGTCAAGGTCTGCCCGCCAGCGATGTACTCCATCGCAAAGTATGGCAGCGAGTCCGTGCCGGAATCCGCCGTGCCGGCTTCATATACTTGGGCGATTCCGGGATGATGGAGGCGCCCCAGCGCCGCCGATTCCTGCTCGAAGCGGTGGAGAAGCGCGGGACTGGCCCAAGCGCTCTTAATCACCTTAAGCGCAACGATCCGCCGCGGCTGGTCCTGTTCCGCTTCATATACCGCGCCCATGCCGCCTTCCCCGATCAGGCGGATGATGCGATACTTGCCGATCCGGCCGCGAAGCGACCGCTGTCTCGCACCGTCGTCAGCCGCTGACTGCGCCACGTGCTCAAACGTCTGCGTCTCACCATTTTCATTCCCAGGGCTAGAAGGTGCGTCGCGGTCCATAGTCCCCACCTCGAATCGATACATTCTATAGGAAGTGCGGACATCTTTGGGCGAAGAGCCCGATGCCCATCTTGAGACGTGCCGCTGCCGGGTCGCCCAATCGGCGAGTTGGGGCAACGCGTCAAGGTGGTGGCCGAACGGCTTCTCTGACCGACTGGGACCAAGCCGCGCGGGGTCACGGACTTGCAGACCATTAAGCCCCGGACGTGGCATCGTGATCGATTTTCGCGATCACACGGACACGCGCTGCGCTTGTACTCCCGATTAAACTGGCTTGGACTTTCGTATCCCACCGCGAACGCCGCGCTCGCAGCATCAAGAATCCTCTGTGAGCATCTTCTGCCGCGCTGTGTGCAGCCGAAGCTGTTTTTGAAACTGAAGAGGACTCATTGCTGTGAGACCACGGAAGTGATGATGCAGAGTCGATCTGCCATACCTGCCATCGAGGCGAGCTCATCCACATTCAGCGTCTCTGTCTGAGTTCAAGGTGCAGGGCGGTCGCATGAACGAACAACAGATGAAGCTCGTGGAACAGTAGCCTTGTTGGCCGCGGCGCCTATTTACGAGTCCTGAGAAAACGGGTGCTTCCGAATATTCGTGTGCGCGCGAAGCGACGGAAACATCCAGCGACTCGGAGAATGGGAGCCCGTAGACATCGTTCGAAGGTCAGTCCCGTGAAGTAGGTGACACGTCAACCGTTCACTTGCGCCTATCGCGAACCGTTATCGCACATTATCGGCCCAGTCGGGACGGCGCCTTGGTCGCTTTGAATGTCGACGCTCCTTTTTGCTTATTTCACCGCGCAGGTCACCTGCTGACTGGTTGGGACTCCGCCAATTGACACCGTAATGGCAATGTCGCCGGTGGGCGCGTCATCGGGGATTCGCACATTGACCTGTAAGACTCCGGCGGGCAAGAAAGGCGCCGCGCCCGCATACAGGAGGTCGGCCGTTATTCCACCAATAGCGACTGCTACCGGCGCAACAGGCACTGAAAATGGTGTTGCGATGGTCAATGCTCCATCGGGAAGAAGCGGCGTGCTTAGCCCCTCTCCGGTTCCAAATAACGTCACAATCGAACCCCGCGATGCGGGACTCGCCTTGCCGTTGTAAGAGCCGTCCTGGTTCAAAATCGCCCCTTGCCCATGTCCGCTCGCGTCCGCGGTGGCAAGCCCAAAGAAGGAGGCGGTTACGGGCACGGTGACCGCAGGAGAACGGGCTCCATCGATATCGACAATGATCTCCACGGCCGTAAAATCGACAACTTCATAGGGCACGAAAACATTGATCTGACCTGAGACTGCGGCAGCAACGCGTCCAGCATACTGATTGAAGTACACGGTCACATTACCGAGCACCTGGGGCACCGAATTATTGTTCGGGGAGTATGTGCTGAGGATAGGCGGACCAAGATTCGATCCGAAGATCGAGATCATTTCGCCGGGTGCTACGGCCCCGCCCTTCAAGGACAGCGCGTTGACAATGCCTCCCGAATTAATCAATGGCGCATTCTTTGGAGGTGAGCCGCTGGTCTTGCGAACTCTACGGTTACCGGTGTCAAGGATGTAGAGATCACCATTCGGCGCGAAAGAAAGTCCGGCCGGGGAGGAGACGCGAACCAATGCGAATGGACCGCCGTCGCCGAAGAATCCTGAGCCAGTCGCTGGATTGACATCACGAAGGAGGGTGGAGTTGGCTTCGGCAATCCCGAGTGAACCCGCCTCCCATAAGTTGCCTGATGGATCGCTTGCGATCGCCAATGGCGATGACCTCGTCGGTAAACCCGTCGAGTTTCTGCCATCCTGGCCGAAGACGAGAACAACGTCGTTTCGGACATCCATTAGGTATATGTTGTCCGCGGCGTCGATCGCGATCGCGGCAAAGTTATATGGTCCGGGAGGAAGAGCAGCCAGAAAAATCTCTGGCGCAGATCCTGGAGGTACCCGCAATACGTTGGTGCTCGTCAAAATATACAGCCGGTCTTCTGAGTCAACCGCGAGCCGCGCAGGCGGGCCCGGCGGGAAAGGCGATCCCGGCACCGCTGCAACAGTTCCGCCCGGCGAAATGACATAGATGTTCGCCTGATTCAAGAACGTTGCGCCCACTGGTCCTACGGAACCATCAGCCGCATAGATGCGATTCTTGCTATCCACCGCGAGGCTCGAAATCGCGGTCAAACCGGTGGTCGCCACCGGACCCGCCGTCGCGGATGACGAGCATTCGCCGGTTCCCGCCAGCGTGGAAAGAACACCATCCGAGCCGACTTGGCGGATAGTGCAATTCGCCGGCTCCGAGATGTATAGAGTTCCGTTGTGATCGACCGTGATTGCATTCGGAGCAATCAGCCAGGATGCGTTCGCGGGCATCCCATCTGGTGCTGCCACGGGAGAACCTCCGGCGACCGTTTGAATGGTGTTCTGTGAAGTAAGCATACGGAGCCGTGTGCCATCCGAAAAGAGCACGTTTCCCGAGGCATCGGCGAAAAGCGAATACGCGGAGTTCAGTTGGGTTTGCAAAGCGGGACCATCCGTCGTGGGCCCCGCGCTAACCCCGGCAACGGTATTGATGGTGCCATCCGGAGAAATGCGCCGAATCCGTCCGTGCCCGCTGGAGAACTGGTCCGCCACAAAAACATTTCCTCGAGAATCCGCAGCAAGGCTAACAACGGCACGAAAAGTGGCAGCGCTTGCCTGGCCTCCATCGCCGGTACCCTCTGACGCAGGTAAGTTATTACCGGCAAACGAGGAAATGATCCCATCGGGCGATATGCGACGGACCCGATAAGGCTCGCCCACATAAAGGTTGCCAGCTCCGTCGAATACCATTGGCCCCGGAGTGCGAACGTGGGCGTTGATCGCCGGGCCGCCGTCGCCGTCAGAGGCGATTCCGGTAAGGTCCAGAGCCGTATAGGGCTCCAGCACACCTCCGGGAGGGAGCCGTTTGATTTGATTGCCATAGTTGCCCTGGAAGGAGAGATAAACACTTCCCGAGCTATCAATCGCTAAATCGGCTGCAAAACCGATCTGCGCCGCGACGGCAGGACCACTCGCGCCAAGGGATCCTGCCTGGCCAATCCCAGCAACAGTCGTGATCACGGCTGATGGATCGATCCGACGGATGCGAGCATTGTCTTCGTCAATGAAATACAGATTCCCATTAGAGTCGAATCGCGGGCTACGGGGCCAAAAGAAGGAGGCCGCTGAGGCTGGTCCGCCATCTCCTGCGTAGGCAGACACGCCAGTGCCCGCGATGGTTTCGACCGTCCCATCGACTCGCACTCGGCGGATGGCGTGGTCCTCACAAAATACGACATTGCCGCTTGCATCCTTCGTGATGCCCTCGATTAATCCAAGGACTACATCGTTTGCAGGAACGCCTGACCGCGGTTTTCCGCCGGCAACGGTATCGATCAGGATCTGCGCGGGTGCAAGCGCGACGCACAGTGACAGGAAACCAAACGCCACGGATAAGATGCCGGGATTGTCCGCCTTGTGCTTGAGTGCCGCAACTCTCAACTTGCTTCCTCCAAAAGTAATCGTAGCCCAGTACGGGAGCGTCTATTGTCTGCTGCGCGCGGCGATCGCTCGGTTACTCGGTCGAGCTAGAGAGCGCGATCACGCGCTTCGAGTGCGATCGTAGGACTTTCGACGAGTTTTGACCCTGCGGGTTGATAGCGCCCCACGTTAAGTAGCATTATCGGCTAGTAGAGCTTCCCGTATTCGGCCTTGGCCTGGACGAAGATTGGGATGTCGTGATCGGCGTCTTTCCAGAGAACTAGGAACGCCTCGTAGGCGCTTTTCGCCTTCGCATTATCGCCGGCCAACTGTAGTGCTCTGGCTAGCTGCAAATGCGCCAGTGCGCCTATCGGTTGGCTGACGACGATCCCTGGGTGATTGAGGATTTTCTCGAACTCAGCCAAACCTTCGACGCCTTGACCGGCTAGTAAGCGGGCTTCGCCTCGCAGATACGCCGGATATAGGCCGCCGAAGAAACCGAAAAAGGTGCTGGGAGGCGAACCCAGTTCATCGACGGGGCCGGATTTCAGGAGATTGATCGCTGGCTCGAAATCGTGCCGGTTTCGTGCGAGGAGGGCTCGCAATTCTGGAAGGTAAGTGAATCTTACCGCCGTATCCTCCGGGAAGCGCGCGTCCAAATCTGTGGCTAGTCTTTGGGCGAAAGGAGAATCGCCGGAATAGGCCAGGGCAAGAGCGGCGCCGAATTCCACATCTCTGGCCTTGGAGAGTTGCAGCGCCTCCCTTGCTCCCCGTTTCGCTTCCGCCGTGTTTCCCGAAAAGGCTTCCCAGAGAGCCTCTCCCGCTTCATACAGAGCAGCCCGTTCGTGTTGCGACGATTTCTGCGCCAAATCCGCCGCGCGCCTCACCAATTCTCTGGCCTCTTTCAAGCGTCCGAAGTAAGCCGAAACATAAGCCTCGTGGTCCAGAATCCAGTCTTCGGCCTGCGTCCCGTGCGCCAAGGACGCTTGCCGTTCCATCTCTTGCCGGTCGCCCTTTAGAAATGCGAGGTCGTAACGCTGAACGAAGAAATCGGGGATTTCCAGTTTGCGATCGGACGCCCGCTTAATAGAGTAGGTAGCTTCGTCGAAACGGTTGAGGGATTGGTAGTTGTAAGAAAGTCCGAGATACGCTAGGGCAAAGTCCGGATCGGCCTCAATCCATTTCTTTCCTTCTTCGACTGCTTTCTCGTACCTGGCAAAAACAGGATATGTAAAGCCGGTCAGAAACCCGTGCGCCGTAAAGACGCCTGCCGCTCGCGGAAAAACCTGCGTCCACAGCTCGCATGTTCGTTGGGCTTTCTCGAAGTTTCCGGTAACTTGCAGATCGTAGGAAGCATCGATGAAAAACTTCTCATGTTCGCTCGCGCGGTCGCGAAGCCCTTGGGCACTACGGGTTTCCTCGGCCGAGCGGACGGAGTCTCCAACATCAGCGTAAAGGCGTCCCAGGAAGGCGTGCGCCATGGCGAATTTGGGATCGATCTGAATGGCGCGCTCGAAGTACGGGAGCGCGGCATGGGACCCGGTTGAAGAAAGGATTTTGTAAGCCGTGCTGTAAGTCTTTAAGGCTTCGAGCGAGGGCGTAGTCGCTTCCGCGAGCGGAGTATCGTATTTTTCGACAGACGCAAGCGATTCGCCGATTCGGGTTCGGAACCTGCTTGCGATTTGCGTCAGAGCATGCAGGACATCTTCCTTTCTCGAAGCCTGCACCTGCTCGTCGTCGAGGATGTCTCCTGTGCGGCAGTTCTTGGCACGCAAGCCGAGCACGTACTGGCTTCCGAGGGACGCGATGGAGCCTTCGAGGACCGCCGAGCTGGAGGTTCGCTCGCAGACTTCGCGGCCTAGTTCCGGCGTAATGCGAGCATCGGCCGGTTGTCCCATAAGATGCAGCGTCCGTTGCACTCGTTCGTCGGGAATGAGGCTGAGGAATGGCGACTGCTCCAGCTGGATCGCCAGCCCGCGGCGGAGTGTTCCATCAAAGACGGGATCGCCCGTGGTGTTGACGAAATCCGCCAGGACGATGGTGTCCTTGTCCGTCAGTTTCGGAGCGCGGTGAAAAGAGAGGAAGACGGCGATCAGCACGGCCACCACCGCGGCGGCGGCCAGCAGAGCATTCCGGCGCTTCGGCAAATCGAGAGGTGCTGATGCATCTTCGATTTTTTCAGCGGGTGGTCGTTCGACGGGAGCAACAAAGCGATAGCCTTGGCCAGGCACGGTTTCGACGTAATGAGGGCGGTCGGAAGCGTCGCCAAGGGCTTGTCTGACCTTATTTACGGCGGCGTTGAGACTATGGTCGAAGTCGACGTAAGTATCGCTCGCCCAAATAGCCTGGCGCAGGTCCTCGCGGCTAACCAGGAGGGGCGCTTTCTCAACGAGTGTTAGCAGAATCTGAAATGGCTGCTTTTGAATCCTGATTCGGACGCCGTATTTGCGCAACTCTCCGGTTTCGGCGTCGATGTCAAACGGGCCGAACCGGTGACATTTCATCTCCACCATATTATGCATCACGATTCAGCTGATGACTCTTGTGAACAAGGTCAGCTAAATCAGGCACTTCGCTGGTGAGATCAGAATTTCTCTCGAAATGACACCCGAAGGCTCGACTTTCGTAAAGAGCTGACGCATGATTTGTTCTCATCAGGAGGAAATTGAACATGACCACGAAGAATCTTCTAAGGGGCGGAGGGGCTGTGGCATCGATCGCCCTTGCGACCCTCGTTTTCGTAGTAATTGACTCGCCGCGCGGCCGGGCGCAGAGTGGAAGCTCCAGCTTCGACAATGAGCAATCGAGGATCCAACAAGGGTTCGCGGTGGCGCCGGTTCCGCTCAATTTGAGAGGCTTGAATCAGAGTCAACTCGATCTCGTGGGATTGGGCAGCTACCTGGTCAACGCCGCGAACGACTGCAATTTCTGCCACATGGGCGGCGGCCCTCCCAACTTCAACTTCGAGATGGGACACAACCCATACTTTCTTGGTCAGGGGCCAAAGAAGACGGACCCGACTACATATCTCGCCGGAGGAAACAACTTCTTTACAGCTCTTCCTTTTAATGTTCAAGGAGGGACGAATTACGGATCTTATCTGGGTCCGAACATTATCGCCCGCAACTTGACTCCGGACAAGAACGGGCTGCCCGAAGGCGGGCACACGCTGACTCAATTCATGACCATCTTGCGCACCGGTGTCGACCTGGACAAGATCCATCCAACGTGCACACAATTCTCGCCGTCGATCGCACCGGCAAACTGCATTCCGCCGCCGGTCGACGGGAGCCGTCTCCAGGTCATGCCATGGCCTGATTTTCAGGACGCGACTGATCACGATCTTGAAGCCATCTGGACTTATTTGAGTGTGATCCCCTGCATCGACAACAAAACCAGCGTGCCACCCGCAGGCGCTCCCAACGAACTGCGTAACAACTGCGGCAACTAAAGTCAACGGAATCGCGAGGTCGTCGATGGTCCCACGCCGAAGGCGCCCGTCGGCGATAAGTTCGCAGCCACGATCATACACACAGCGAACATCTGCGCACAGAACCAGATAATACACATTATCGTCAGGGACCCGACGAACATTCTGGCCGGCTAAAGGTGGCTTTCGCCACGTTGGGCGGCCTGCCGCGCATCATCGGATTGGGCTACACGCCCGCCTCGACGTCAGTCGAACAGCGGGGGAGGAGGATAGCCCTCGCCACGATCTGCCGCGTAAACTTCCGCCTCGATGGTCTTAGCCAAACCGTCGAGGCTTAGAAACAGTGTTTCCGCAGTTACACCCAATTCCGCTAGGTCACGGGAGAGCGCGGGTTTGCAGTTGGCTGGAATTTCATATCGAATAATCTCTTTCGGAGCCTCGAGCAACTCCTCGATCGTATTGCCCTTTTCGGGTCGGGGGTGAATCGTGAACCGGCTGGTCTGAGCGCGCATACGCGGAAACTCCATCGGCGGAAGAAATGCGATCGGATAATGTGGAGTTGTCGATATCTCGAGGTCGCGCGCGAACTTCGTACGTTTCGCTGCATCGCTCTCATTTGAGTATGCCTCGGCGGCGAGGTAATTAATCTGTGGCCTATCCTGTGAACTCAAAAAGAGGCCGCTCTTATTGTTCAGCGCGTCAGGACGGATGCACCACACTTCTCCCGCACAATCGGGTGAGGACTCTACGGCAAAATACAAGGCTGTGAGGATGCTCTCGGACCAGTCAAGTAGCCGCGTTCGCACGCCGAAGTGTTGCATGAGAAGCAACCACCGAAGATGATCGTCCCACCGCGGAACCATTGCTCCAACGGAACCCGCTCGCAAGCGAAAGCGCTCGGTGGCCCAGAACTCGCGATAGCCGCCTCTCTCCGTCGGCGGAATCCGATAAACACTTGGCGTCAGATTTCCAAAGGATTTGGGATGTCCACGGAACCAACTAACGGGAAGCGTTGTACCTATTGTTATCGCGTGCCCGATATTCCTTAAGTGCGACGTGTAGGTGCTCAGGCCCGACGGTCCCTGTCGCGCGCCTCTAGTGGCGGCCGGTGTTTTTCCAGTCGCCGCTCGGCGTTGCGTATTCGCCCGTGTTGCCACTTATGCAACTATCCTCTGCTCTTTCGTTCACCGGTAGAATATCACGGGCTGAGGAGCAGCTTTGTCGGCAAAGGATGCCACAATTTCAAAACTGCGAGATCACGACGCGCTCGCTGAACACGATCGTTTGCTCTCTGGGCACGATCTTGTAGAATGCCATGACGAGGGCCTCCGCGCGATCGGGCGACGACTGTCCGCGCTTTCTCGCGTCTTCCTTGCTCTCGATTTCCGTTTTCCCCGACGGCGTCGCTCGATAGAGGATCGCGGAAAGCTGCGCTTCTGTTTCCAGGTCGTTGAGTCTGCAAACTTGACCCTGTTCCATCCACTCTCGGAGACCCCAGTATCCTTCAGCCTTCGCGTTCGCGAACCGCTCTGCGTCGATTGCCCGATGGCCGGCGTTGAAGCGAAACACAGGAAAGCCGTGATCAGCAAGGTGCAGCGCGAAGTTGTAACCAATGCCCACCTCGTCCACAACCACGTAGAGCAGCCTGCCGGTTTGCTTCAGGCGTCCAAGCACCTGCACAACCCGCCCGCGCGGATCGTGCTCAGCGAAGGCGTGAGTCTCCAGGATTGCGCCACCCGAGCGCGCAACCAGCACCGTCTCATCTTCCCCAGGTCCGGCGACATCGATCCCGACCTGAATCGGCAGGATCTTCAGCTTCTCGATTTCCGCGGTTGTCGGATCGCGCTTCGCTCGCTCGATCAGTTCCAGGCTGAAGACTGAGTAGGCAGACTGGGTTGGAAACTCGCCGAGCACGCGCGCCATAAACATTGGTTGCTTTGGGCCCCAAGCAAGCGCCCTCTCCTTCACCCAGCGCGGCGTCACCAGATACGGCGCCGGAGGATGGGCCAGTTCGTCATCGTTCATCGCGAGGAGCTGCTCCAGACTTATTCCCTCGAGGTTTGGTGTGTCGAAGGCGCTGATCGTGAACGTGGTCCAGATTGTTCTGCCGCGGCCGAAAGAGTTGAAATAATACCCGCTGGGAATCACCGGGTTGCCCAGCATGAGCACGTGGACGTCGCCGCCAGCGCGGACGCCCTCGATTGCGTCCCAGATGTCAGCACGGATTCCCGGCGCTTCATCAGCGATGATCAGGATCTGGCGGCCGTGGATCCCCTGGAACTTCACTGCCTCGTTCGTCGAGATGCCCTGAATGTAATTGGCATCGCTGATGCGCAGCTCAGTCGCGCTGGGAATCGGGAACTCGATGCGCGACTGACTCGCGGCCAATCGAATCTCGTCCCACATCAGCCGAACCTGCCGCCAGCCCGGCGCGGTGTTGATGACCTTTCCCTCCGAATAGCGGAGCAGCCACCAAAGCGCGAACCGGGCTGCCAGATACGTCTTGCCGCTCGCGTGGCAGGCTTTGACCGCGACAAGAGGTTTCGTCGCCACCGCGCGCATTATGTCCCGCTGGCGACGCCATAGAACCGAGCCCAGTACATCGCTTGCGAAGTGCACCGGGTCGGTTAGTGAAGTGGATGTCTTATTTTTTGATGGGGTCCTCATCGTCATCTTCGGCGGGACGCGAAGCCGCAGCGCCTTCCAGCAACGCGCGGGCAGCCTCGACAGGAACCAGCGGCCGGCCATCCTTCCCGGTGTGTTCGACTCGGGTGGTTTCCTTCCAGCGAGCGCGGCACTTCAACCAGAAAAAGGTCGCCGCCGGAGGATTGCCTGTTACCGCCATCTGGTAGGCTTTGTTCGCCACGGCTGCATTCGCTTTATTCGCTGCCGTCGCAAGCTCCACCGAGAAGTGCTTGCGCATGGTCTTCGGATCTATGCCCGCAGTCCCCAAGCATGTCGCGATCTGCTCATGAGTGAAGCCGGTCGCGGCCATCGATCTGACCGTATTGCGGTCGGATTCGGTCGGCTGGTACTTTGGCTGTCCGCGCGGCATGGATTTTTATAGGCGGGAAGTATTTGCCACTCCCTTCCAAGTCGAACATTCTGCTTGCCTTTTGTTCGGAGCAGAGGGATGAATGTCAGTCATGAGCACCTTCACAATCGACTCTGCAAACAACATCGCGGTCTTTGCTTCGCAAGAGGAAGCCACTGCCGCCAAGATCAACTCCGCCGAATACTTCGGCTCCGCCCGGGAACTGAACAAGCTGGCCGGTTCCTGGTCCGCCACTCGCCTGGTTGAAATCTGGAACAGCTTCGCCGGTGTCGCGCCCTTCGGCAATCTGAAGCCGGTCAAGAAACTCCCGGATCGCAAGGCGGCCGTTGCGCGGATCTGGGACGCCATCCAGCGGCTGGCTCCTACCGTTGCGCAACCCGCGCCCGACGTCGCGCCAGCGAAGGGAAAGGGGAAAAACGCCCCCGCCCGACCCAAACGACGCGACACGGCGCGCCCGGCCGCGAAGAAAACGGCCAACGTCGCCCGCGAGGGCAGCAAGAAAGCCGAAGTCGTCGACCTGATGCGGCGTACCAAGGGTGCGACTCTGGCGGAGGTCATGAAGGCTACCGGCTGGCAGCCCCACACGGTTCGCGGGTTCGTCAGCGGGACGCTGATCAAGAAGCTGGGGCTGAAGGTGGAGTCGTTCCGCAGCGAGGAGAAGGAGCGTTGCTACCGGATTGCCGGTTAGCCCCCTGACCATCGCCGTTCCTTCGCGCCGCCGGGTTCGCCCTGGCGGCGTTTTTCGTTTCATGCCGCAACCCCCATTCGTTCAGCCTTGATCTGCGCAAAAGTCCGTCCGTTCGCGCCTAGCGTCGCTTCTCTGCCCGTTAGCTGCTGCCATCGCTCGACGATGACGTCACAGTACTTCGGATCCAGCTCGATGCCGAGGCAGACGCGCTCCGTCAACTCCGCGACCGCGAGCGTCGTCCCACTGCCGAGGAATGGATCGTACACGAGCTCTCCCCGGCGTGTGTGATTGAGAATCGGCCTGCGCATTAATTCCACAGGCTTTTGACAGGGGTGATCGCATTTTTCTTCGTCAGATCCGCCCATGATAAATTTCGGACTCGGCGACTGCCAGACCGTCGAGTTCTCTCCCGCTTTCCCAAACCACGGGGCGTTCTTCTTTCGGACGTACCAACATGGCTCGTGCTGATACCAGTAGTGCGTCCGCGTCAGCACCGTTCGCCCCTTGTCCCATATGATTTGCTGCGGGTACAAGAAGCCGATCCGCAACAGTCCTTCGAGCACCTCGCGGGTGTAGACGCTCGCATGGAATACGTATGCAGCCTCGAGGCTCGGCACCAGCTCGAACGCCTCTGACCAGTCGGCGCGCGTGTCGCCGGAGATCGAAGTTTCTGTATGGCCCTCGGTCCGCTTTTTCATGTACGACGCTTCAGCGGGCCCGCAGGAATTTAAGCCAGCTCGATCCCTCCATTCGCTGTCCAGGCTTATCCCGTACGGAGGATCTGTCACCATCAGGCGCGGCTTGCGATCGCCGAGCAACCGCGCGACGTCGGAAACGCTCGTCGCATCGCCACACAAAATCCGGTGATGGCCGCAGAGCCAGAGATCACCTGGCTGTGTGGTCGCGATCTCCGGCAGCGGCGGCGCCTGGTCTGCTTTCTCCTCGTCCAGTGGATTGCGCAGCAGCACGTCGAGTTCGTGCACGCTGAACCCCGTTAAACTTAGGTCAAACGAAAGCGCGCTGAGTTCGGCGAGCTCCGGACCGAGAAGATCGAGGTCCCAGTCCGCCTCTTGATGACTGCGATTGTCCATGAGCCGGTATGCGCGGATCTGCGCCGGCGTCAGTTTGTCCGCGACGTGGACCGGGGCCTCGGTCCAGCCGAGTTGAAGCGCAGCAAGCCGGCGAACGTGCCCGACCACAATCACGCCGAGCTTGTCGACTACGATCGGCTGCTGCCAGCCATACTCTTGGAGGGACGCCGCGACTTTGTCGACCGCACGCTGCGGAATTTTACGCGCGTTTTTTTCATACGGCCGGATTTCGCTCAGCGGGCGAATCTCGACCTTCACGCGGCCACCCGCGTCGACGATTCACCTGCCGTGGTCGGCACGTCGTACACGTCCGAGTGGCATCTGGGATTTCTGGGGAACCGTGATTCTTGCGCGACCTTCTGAAAAAGCATGCCTCACCTTCCAATACGTCAAAAGTGAAGGATCCTTTCGGAGGGTGCGCTTTGCGCTCGCCTGTCGAACCGAGCCTCTGGATTTGATTCTACACGAGTCACCGCTCTTTGCGACCACTCTTTCGATGACGGCATCAAGTACTTGTAGCGTTCGGGGTAGAAAATATTACACGATTTACAGAGTGCAACGTCTGATACACAGAGAGTCAATTGTAACCGTGCGTTCTACCATCAAGACTGAAGAGGGGGAGCAGCACGTGAGAGGTGATTTCGTTGTGATTCGGACTATAGGCCTTGTCTTTTTCGCATCATTTCTCAACGGGCAGAACCAGTACACGATCTCAACACTTGCCGGAGGGTGTGCGGTGCTCACCGGCTACACGGGCGACGGAGGTCCTGCCATTCACGCGCGGCTGAACAAACCGAGCGGCTTGGCGCTAGGTCCACTGGGGGAATTGTACATCTCCGATACTTGGAATAATGTGGTCCGGCTTGTGGAAGCGACAGGCAAGATCCGCACAATTGCGGGTACGGGCGCTGAAGGATTCGGAGGAGACGGAGGACCGGCCACGCAAGCGAAGTTGCTCTTCCCAAGAGGCCTCGCGCTGGATTCCCACGGCAATTTGTATATTGCGGACACTCAGAACAACAGAATAAGGTTGCTGACGCCCGAGGGCACAATCTCGACATTCGCCGGAACAGGACAGCGAGGTTATGGCGGAGATGGAGGCCCTGCGATAAATGCCACACTGAACTGGCCGGACGGGATCGCAATCGATGCCTCCGATGTCATCTACTTCACCGATAGCCAAAACAATTTGGTCCGTAAGATCACTCCAGATGGTGTGATCACAAAGGTCGCGGGATCCGCTCCGATTGGCAAGCGTAGCGCCAATCCTGCTGGGCCTTTTGATTTCCCTAGCGGAATTTCTCTTGATCGAGATGGCAACATCTATGTCGCGGATCGGGATCATCACCGTGTCGCCAAGGTTAGCCGTGATGGGACGGTGTCGACAGTCGCAGGTGATGGCCTCCATCCCTCTCTCAGCCGGGCTGGCTCCGCTGACGGCGGTAGAGCGCTTGCGACAAATCTCGGCTACCCAAGAGCTGTTGCTCTTGATCCGAACGGCGATCTTCTCATCGCGACGGAGAACATCAGAAAAGTTGGTCGCGATGGCTCCGTCACGACCGTTCTTGGGTCGCAGCGCGATAGCCTGCCGGGGGCAGACCTGGACCCATTGAAGATGCGGTTGGGCTCACCTGACGATATTGTGGTTGATCGGCACGGAGATGTTTACGTGGCCGATTCCGGGCGCAGCGTTGTGTTGCGAATGAGCCCCAATGGCACGTTGGCCGTGGTCGCCGGTCTGAGTGCTTTGCCTGACGAGAAGGACGGTGGTCCTGCCGACACTTTGCGCTTGTCGAACTCGTGGAGCGTTGCGGCGGGTCCCGCCGGAGACATATTCGTCGCCGATTCCGATATGAACCGTATTGTTCGTATCGCTGCGGACGGGCGTTTTCACCGCGTGGCCGGGAAAGGCGAGCCGATCATCCGGATCGAAGGGCTCGGCCCACCCCCACAGTTCAGCGGTGATGGTGGTCCGGCTCTTGCGGCTGATCTCGATTATCCGTTCGGCGTGGCCGTCGATTCTCACGGGACTCTCTACATCTCCGATGCAATAAACAATCGCGTTCGAAAGGTGAGCGCTGACGGGATTATCGAAACGATTGCCGGAATTGGTGAGGCGGGTTCGTCCGGGGACGGTGGACGCGCCCGAGAGGCGCGGCTCTCCAGTCCATCGGGACTGGCCGTGGACTCCCATGGCAACGTGTATGTCGCCGATTGCGGAAGCAACAGCGTTCGTCAGATTTCTTCTGACGGTATGATTCGAACCGTCGTTGGAGGCCTTAAGTGCCCGCACGGTGTGTTCGTCGACGCCAAGGATACTTTGTTCATCGCAGACACCTTCAATCACTTCATCAAACGGCTCGACCCTGATGGAACGGTCCGCACGATAGCGGGCACAGGCAAGCAGGAATTTACCGGAGATGAGGGGCCCGCCAGTGAGGCCGGATTGGCAGCGCCCGATTCGCTGGCCATAGATTCCCAGGGAAATATCTATATTGCGGATCGCGCGAACTGGCGGGTGAGGAAAATCACGCGGGATGGAACCATTCACACCATCGCGGGAAATCATGAGCCGGGATTTTCAGGCGATGGCGGGCCCGCCTTGAAGGCTCCGATCTTTCCAACCAGTGTCGCCGTGGATGTCCGAGGCAGGGTCTATGTGACCGATCACAACCGAATCCGGGTACTCACGCCGACTGATCAGTAATCCGAGATTTGCTCTCCGAAAACCGGTGTTCGATTAACTCTTCGGGGAAAGCCCTCAGCTTTAGGCGACGGCGAGACACGAAATCACTGGGGGGAAACTGGGGGTACCCCAGGGGTCAAAGAATAGGAAATTCGGGTAAGGATGGGTAATTCATAAAATGGCGGGCCAGCGTTAGCACGACGCCGCAAGTGGCGTGTCGTCAAATGGTTGCATTGAAAATAAAGGACTTAGGTTGGCTCCCCAGGAAGACCAGACGAGCCCGTCTCCGGAGAATTATTACCGCCTCTATATAGTGCGGGGAAAGCGGTAAAAATGTCGCGAAAAGCGCGCGTCCACGGCGGATCTTTGGCCAAGTAGCTCAAGCCCGTAACTCGTTGTGGCGCTGTGCGAAACCGAACATCGGCATGACCGCGCGCGCGGTGAACGCTTCTCGAATTTGGATGTTCCTGAAAACGATCAAAGGGACCACAAAAGGAGCGGCCAGGTACCGCAAGGGACTGAAGGGGAACCATGTGGTACGCACGAGGGGTCATTCTGCCGAACGTCGTTGAGTGTCCATGTTCCGCGCCAGTAGGTCCGCTTTCGCCAATCAGGCAACCCTAGAGCCTTCTTCTCGACCCTCGCCAGATCCTCTTTCCATGCCCGTGATCGGCACCTCGATTGGGGGGTGACCCCGACGGTCAATAACCTCGGCGAGTTCGTTGTTCCCAAGGACCGAATCGACCACCTTGTTAATTTCCACCCCCCTTCGACTAGGTGAGTGGCTCGATATTCCGAAGCGGTCTGAGAAAGCAGAATGGCGTTCTTGGGCGGCCCCTCTTGCTTAGGGGATCGAGACTACTTAGTTTTAGAAGGTCAAGAAAATGTTGACTCTTGATGTTGCTGTCGATCAATTGACTCCCTCCCCCCGGACTCTGCGCAAGAATGACGGAGCGGTCCATCGCATGATTGCCGCGATCAAGGAATATGGAATGCCGATTCCGATCCTTGGGCGTCATCGCGGGGAGAAAGTTGAAATTATAGACGGCCATTTGCGCGTGAAGGCCGCACGCAAGCTCGGGATGACCACCATTCCGGTCGTCTTCTGCGACGGCTGGACGGAGGCGCAAGTGAAAGGCTTCCGCCTGCTTGTGAACCGCTCGGCCACTTGGGCAACTTGGGCTAATGAACTGGTTGCCTTGGAACTCGCGGACCTGGATGCCGTCGATTTTGATCTCGGGTTGACGGGCTTTGATCCTTTCGAAATTGACGAGTTCCTTTTTCCGGATGCCGCCGACTCCTCGGCAGAGGAAACGCCGGAGTTACCCAAGGCTGCCGTTAGCCGACTGGGCGACTTGTGGATCTGCGACTCGCACCGCATCCTCGCTGGCGACGCGACGTCACAGGAGTCCGTCGCGCAACTCTACGGGCCGCAGCGTCCCAAGCTGCTTCTGACGGACCCTCCGTACGGCGTGAACTATGACCCTAATTGGCGCGAGCGCGCCGGATTGGGACGCGCTCAACAAACCGGCCTCGTCAAGAATGACGACCGCGCAGACTGGACGGAGGTTTACAAATTGTTTCCCGGCGATGTCGCATATCTATGGCACGCCGGCGTACACGCCGCGGAGGTCGCCGCCAGCCTGGAAGCCGCAGGTTTTCGCATCCGCGCCCAAATAATCTGGGTGAAGCAGCATTTCGCGCTCAGCCGCGGCGATTATCACTGGGGCCACGAACCCTGCTGGTACGCTGTGCGGGAGGGAAAATCCTCGAACTGGTGTGGAGATCGCAAGCAGTCGACGGTGTGGGAAGTGGCCAATCTAAATCCCTTCGGGGGCTCGCAGAATGAACCCGCGACGGGTCATGGGACTCAGAAGCCGGTCGAAGTTATGCGCCGCCCGATTCTGAACAACACGCGCCTGAAGGATATCGTTTACGATCCGTTCCTGGGCTCCGGCACCACGCTCATCGCTGCGGAACTCACCGATCGCATCTGTTACGGCCTCGAGATCGACCCCTGTTATGTGGACGTAATCGTCAGGCGTTGGCAGGAGTTGACGGGCAAAAAAGCTGTGCTAGAAGCCGACGGTCGTACTTTTGAACAGATTGGGGAGGAGCGCAAGCAGGTCGAGGAGGTGCTTCCATGCCCCGCGCAAAGCTAATGCCCACCGAGGAGGATTGTCGCAAAGTCAGATCCATGTCCGCTTATGGAATTGAGCCCGACGATATCGCCAAGTACCTCGGCCTGTCCGTGAAGACTCTTCTGAAATACCACGCGAAGGACATCTCCCGAGCGAAGGTGGAAGCCAATATGAAGGTCAACAAAACTCTGTTTGAGATGGCCATTGGCGGAGGAGCAGTGGCCGCCACCATCTTTTGGTCGAAAACCCGGTGCGGTTTTCACGAAAGACAGGCCCACGATGCGGGGCCTGCAGTCATTCCCAATTTCGTGGTGTCCCAGGAGAAAAAGGCTGCCTGAATTTTAGGCGGTCTGGTTCCAAACCAGCGTGCAGGCGCTCTCGGGATCAAGATGGGAGCGGCACATTCGCCGCTCCCACGACACCTTGTTAATGGATGGGACATCTCGATTAGTCTTCCGAGGACCAGCAGGAGCGCGACGAAGCGCAGGAAACGCCTGCGATCGTGGGACCAACCTAGGCGTCCAACGTTTGATTTTCGGGAAGGTGAACAATGGCAAGAAAAGCTTTTGAACCCGCAGCGGACGAGCGGCGGGTCGTGAAGGTGATGTCCGCTTGTGGCATCCGGCAAGAAGATATCGCAACAGAAGTGGGACTCCGCTCCCCGAAGACTTTACGGAAGCATTTCCGCGAAGAACTTGATCGCGGCAGGATTGGAGCCGACATCGAGGTCGGTAAAACCCTTTATAAGATGGCGATCTCGGGCAGACGTCCCGCCGCAACAATTTACTACCTCAACCGCCAAGCGGCCCGGCGAGCACGGTCGACGCCGGTGACTGGACCGGTGTTGGTTCCCGATTTCGTAGTCACACGCGACAAGGAGGCTGTATGAACATCTCTCTCAAACCTCCGCAGTGGACCGTTTTTGAATGCGAGAAGCGTTTTCGAGTACTGGTCGCCGGCCGCAGGTTTGGCAAGACTTATCTCGCGATGGTGGAACTCATTCGAGCGGCCTGGGGTCCGAGCCGCCTCGTCTGGTATGTGGGTCCCACGAATAAGCAATCGAAGCGGATCATTTGGAAGTCGTTAAAGAAGATGACAAAGGAATACTGGGCATCAAAACCAAATGAGACAGACCTCCGCATCGAACTGGTTCCAGGGGGTACGATTTGTCTGCGCGGCGCCGATAACTACGATGCGCTTCGTGGCGATGGCCTCGACTTCGTGGTGTTGGACGAATATGCGTCCATCTCACGCGAAGCATGGACCGAAGTGCTGCGGCCGGCGCTCGCCGACCGCCAGGGTGGAGCACTGTTCATCGGCACTCCTCAGGGATTCAATCACTTTCATACACTGGTCGAAAGTGCGGAAGGTGAGGACGACTGGCAGACATTCCAATTCACCACCGCTGAAGGTGGGAACGTATCACCGAAAGAACTGGCGAGCGCCGCGCAGGAGCTGGATGAACGTACGTATAGACAGGAGTTTGAGGCGAGTTTCGAAACTATGGGCGTAGGTCGAGCCTATTACGCTTTCGATCGTGTTCATGCCGTGAAGAGATTTCCAGTCAATCCCCACATGGCGTTGTCCTGGTCGCTTGACTTCAATATGAACCCGTTGTGCTCGGTGATCGCGCAAGTCCACGAAAAAGGCGGCGTCGTCATTTTGGAAGAACTCATCTTGCCGGATTCAAACACGCTGGCAGCTTGCGAAGAGTTCTTGAGCCGGACCGAAAAGTGGTTTTCGGGAATGCCTTTGGCGGTCCGCGTATATGGAGATTCCACGGGCGAGCAACATCGGACCTCGGCCTCGCGCACCGATTGGCAAATCGTGAAGGAGTTCTTCGGTCGGTATCCGGAGCGCTTTCACGCCATGTTCCGCATTCCCAGCGCGAATCCTCCGGTGAAGGATCGCGTGAACTGCGTGAATGCGAAAATGCGAAATCATGCCGGCCAGTACCGCCTGCTGGTCCAACCTGGCTGCAAGGAACTGATCAAAGACTTCGAACAGGTGTGCTGGAAAACGGATCCCCACGGAAGCCCACTTGTCGAACTGGATAAATCCGACCCCATGCGAACGCATGTCAGCGATGCCGTCGGCTATTTAATCGCGCGGGAGTTTCCGATGCGGCCCCAAAGAGGTGAGCGATCAGGACCAGCGATCTTCTAAGACAGCCGTTGATTCCCCAAGCGTCCCGCGGGACTGGGGCAGCATCTGCACAAACGGAAGGACGATTAGCGCGAGCGTTCGCCTCTCGCGATCTTCTTCTTGAAGCGCTCGGCCTCGATCAGAACATCGTACGGATCTTCATATTTCTTCTCTAATCGGCGGCGAATGCGGCCGAAGTGCGCGCGATCCCGCTCCTCCTGTTCGTGAAGGCTTTCCGTCGCTGCGAAATTGAGCCAAGCTCGGGTCTCTTCGATGGTCGCCCGGCAGGTCGCGAGCGAATCTCGTTGAAAGCGGCTTCTGAATAGGCCGCAAGTTTTCAGTCGTTCGAGATCGAACAGAACTTGTTCAAAATTTCGATTCAGATCGGATAGACCGCCATACAGGGTGTCCTTCCGTGGAAGAGAATCCGTGTTCGAATGGGTGGTGGCGGGCATGAGCTTGGCCACTCTCATGAACGCTCTTCCCTGCCATGAAGTCAACCGATCGCGCCCGGCGCCGCTGTTTAGTCCTCGATCCCCTTGAAAAGATCGACGATTCGGACGTCGAGCGTTTGCGCAAGCAAGTGCAAACTCGCCAGGGTCAGGTTCATTTCGCCCCGTTCGAAGGCTCCCACCTGCGCACGATGAAAACCACTCTTATCGGCGAACACGTCCTGACTCCAGCCCCTCTTCTGTCGTAAATCGCGAACTCGGTCTCCCAAACGCCTCTGCAGTTCCTCCCGTTGCACTTCCAGCAGTTTGGAGGTACTCTACGTAAACACATACTACTTATAAGTAGATGGTCGATGCCCCAATGACCCAACCTGCCGAATCTAAACCCGTCGCGGTTCCTGGGCCCGAGGATTCCTCAGGCTTTCTTTGTCCGGGGCACCTCCTTCCCGGCCTTGGCGGACATAAAATCGGCGATTTTTGGCAATGGGCCTATTCCGACCTGCTTTCGAACCGAAACCGTTCCGTTCTTGCGGAGTATTTCGTTGGTGTGGCGCTCGGAGTCGTCGAAAAGCCACGAGTGGAGTGGGACGCAGTTGATCTCCGATATCGCGGCGTCAACATTGAAGTCAAGTCTTCAGCGCACTGCCAAAGCTGGCCCCAGAAAAAGCTTTCACCGATTCTGTTCAGTATTCGCAAGGCGATTTGTTGGGAAGCCGCGACCGGAGAGTACAAGGGTGAGCCGACTCGCTCGTCCGATGTCTACATCTTTTGCGTTCACACCGAGCAACAGACCGCCCGGGCTAAGATCAGCGTTTACGATGTTGCCACCTGGCAGTTCTACATCGTGCCAACCAAACGCTTGAACGAAGAATTCGGAGGCGCTAAGTCGCTCGGAATCTCCAGCGTGCAACGGCTTGCAGACGCATGTACGTTCGGGGGATTAAAGGCTGCCGTGGATTCCGTCTTGCTCGCCAATTCGGCGGCGGAAAGAAACTAGCAGTTAAGGCCCAGCGTCTAGCCCAAGCAATGGAACGGATTACCGCCATGTCGGACGATTCAGCTTTCTCCCTCCCGCCACCAGTTGGCGCTTGAGGCATGATCTCGTTGCTCATGAGAGTGTGTGTTCTCAATAGTTAATGGAACATCTAACCGTCATTGAATCTCTCCCACCGGTTGCCGCCGCCGCCCTTCCGCCGGATCGGAATCCCGTTCACGTGTATATCGCCCGCCTTGGCTCCGGTTCGCGGCGAACGATGCGCGAAGCCCTGAATATCATCGCGTCGATTCTGACGAGTGGCAAGTTCGACGCCGAGAATCTGCCGTGGGCCGCGCTCCGCTATCAGCATACGGCTGCGATTCGGGCTGCGTTGATTGGATTTTCACCGAACTACGGATGTTCCGACAATTAAGGCTCAGACGCTCCCGAGAGGTCGGTCCTTGGCTTCCGGCGAAATCGCAGCCTTGATGCGCGCTTGCTCAAGTGATATCTCGCCGGCCGGGACTCGGGATGCAGCGCTGCTCGCTCTCCTATATGCAGCAGGACTCCGGCGATCCGAGGCCGTTGCTCTCGATGTCTCTTGCTACAACATCGAGCTCGGAGAACTCACGATTCGGGGCGCTAAGGGCCGCAAGGACCGACTGGGATACGCCTGTAGCGGTTCCGCCGATGCGCTGGCTGATTGGTTGCGGCTTCGTGGCAATGAGCCCAGACCCCTCTTCCTTGCTGTCAAGAAGGGAGGAAAGATCGCTGCGCGCCGAATGACGGATCAGGCTGTCTTCCACATCCTACGGAAACGGGGCTCGCAAGCTGGAGTTGTATCCTTCTCTCCACACGATTTGAGACGGACTCTTATCAGTGACCTGCTGGACGACGGAGCTGATATCTCGACGGTGCAGCAATTGGCGAACCATGCCAACGTTCAGACGACCGTTCGGTACGATCGTCGTGGAGAAGTGGCAAAGCAGAGGGCGGCGCAATTGTTGCACGTGCCACATAAGGGAAGCAACCGCTCTGCCAACTAAGCTACGCGCTTTGCGAAAGACGATCGAATAATCGAGCTGGCGGTTTTGCCGTCAAGAGTCTTCCGCTCGATTGGACGGGACTGAACGGAGGTCCGCGGGCTCACGGAGACGCTATTCGAATTCAGCCCAGACAATCGTGTGGTCGGAAGCGCCGGCGACCTTACGCGGGGACATATCAACCTCAGCGGTGCGGCAACGAGCCGCCATCACGCCCGTCGCCAGGATATGGTCGATCCGCCAGCCGAAGTTCCGCTCGAAGGCGTTGCGAAAGAAATCCCAGTAGGTGTACTGAACAACATCGGGGTGAAGCTTGCGGAAGACATCGACGAATCCCCACGCGACGGCATCTTTGTAAGCGTTGCGGGCGTCGACGTGGAAATCGGGGTCGTTCACGCGTTTTTCCGGATGGTAGACGTCGATGGGTTGGGGGGGCGACGTTGAGATCGCCCAGCCAGACCGCCGGCCGACTAGGATGTAAGGCCGTTTCGAAATAGGCGCGCAGGCGCCGGAACCAGGCGAGTTCCAGAGCGTATTTCTCGGAAGTAATCGAGTACCCCTGCGGAACGTAGCTATTGATGATGGGAATCCCACTCACAACAGTCTGAATGATGCGGAAATCTTCGTTGTCCGCCCCCTCATGCAGTCCGTGAATGACTTTTTCCGGGGGCGAGCGGGTCAGCGTAGCAACGCCGTTATAGGCCTTCATCCCGCGGAAAGAGACGTGGTATCCGGCATCGCGAATTGCATCGACAGGAAATTCGTGGTCCTGGACCTTGGTTTCCTGCAAGCACATGACGTCGGGTTTGTACGCGGCGATCCAGTCGAGAACAATCGGCAGGCGACGGCGGATGGAGTTTACGTTATAGGTGGCGATCTTCATCGTGACGGATGTTTGATTATCGCGCGCATTGGCGGCAGGCCGAAGGTTCCGCCGTCGCCCTTCGGGCTATGGCGGAGAGGCGCGAATTTCCCCGTGTAGTGGCACTTTCCGAAGCTCGGCCACGTTGTTCTGCTCGCCGACGACGCTCCCACCGGCATGTACTCGGACAGTAAGGGCATCGTGCCCCGGTAAGGGTCTCGAAGTCACTTCTTCGCGAGCGCCCTGACGTCCGCCAAAGACCGAACCTCCGCGACGAAGTTTGCGAGCAAAGGAGAGGTATTGTCTCTTCTCCAGGCCAAGGCCAGCGGTAAAGGCATGTTCAGGTCGGCGATAGACAGTATCTCCACGCCTTCCGGACACCGCCCGCGCGCCGTGCCGTTGGCCCAGCCGACGCCCATGCCGTGCGATACCAGGCTCAGAATAGTTGATTCGTTCAGGCCTTCCTGAACGATCCGGGGCGATTTCAGTCCTCCGCGAAAACATTCATGCATGAGCCTGTCGTAAAACGCCGGCGCCTCCCGCCGCGGGAACCATATAAATGGCGCATCCGCCAGATCCCGCAACCTGAGCTTCTTCAGCTTTGTCAGCGGATGCCCTTTCGGGACGGCCAATTCAACATGCTGCAAGGCGACCGGGATATAGTCCAGTTCAGCATCCGCTCTCGCCATGTTGAACACGAAGCAGGCATCCAGCCGTCCAGACCGAAGGCTTTCGATTTGCTCCAGGCTAGTCGCCGGGGTCAGTTGCAGCTCGGCGTCAGGCTGCCGCTCGCGGAAACGCCGGAGGGACTCCGGTACGACGCCGCGCCATGAAGCATTCTCCGTGAAGCCCACGCGCAATGTCCCCGATTGACCGCGCGCCACGCGCGAGGCGCGGGCAGCCGCTTCGCCCACCTGCTGAAGAATGCGCCGCGCATCTTCCAGGAACAGTTTGCCCGCGGCGCTCAGCTTGACTCCGCGTGGCAGCCGGTCGAACAGCTTGAACCCCAGTTCGGCTTCCAGGTCCTGAATCTGCGTCGACAAAGCCGTCTGGGCGACGTTCAAGCGCTGCGCCGCGCGCCGATAGTTCTCTTCCTCGCCGATCGCCACAAAGTATCTGAGATGCCGCAGTTCCATACTGACATCTTAAAGCGATCAGTCTGATAGTAAAGGTCTGTTGGACGTATCGGTCTCTCGCTGGCAAATTAGACTCATGAAGCAAAAGAGCAGCAAGAAGCCGAGGGTAAAGGCGATTCGGACCAAGCGTCCAGCCGCGAAACCGGTCAAAAACAAGCCGATTGTGCCTCTACCCGCTGCCTGGGAACGATAGATCAACCAACCGTCGGAAAGAAAACGATTATGGCAACAGTGAAGGAGGAAGCCATGCAGGCATTAGACACAGGAACGAGTGTTTCGAGTGAATTCAAGGGCAAGCGCGTCCTGGTGACCGGCGGCACGAAAGGCGCGGGCAAGGCTATCGCGGTCCGCTTTCTCCAGGGAGGCGCGACCGTCGCGATAACCGCACGGTCGGCTCCGGCAGAGGCAACTGCGGCTCATTTCATCCCAGCAGATGTCTCGACGCGCGAGGGTACGGCGCACATCATCGGGGAGATATTGACCCGGTTTAAAGGCGTGGACATAATCGTTCACAATGTCGGCGGCTCGTCGGCGCCGAGCGGTGGATTCAGCACCGTCACCGATGAACTGTGGCAGCAAGCCTTTGACGAGACCTGTATCCCGCCGTACGGCTAGACCGGGGGCTGCTTCCTTCGATGATCGAACGGGGCTCCGGCGTCATTATTCATGTCTCCTCGATTCAGAGGACCATGCCGCTTTATGACTCCACCCTGGCATATGCGGCCGCGAAAGCCGCACTGACCAATTACAGCAAGGCGCTCTCGAATGAAGTCAGTCCGAAAGGCATCCGTGTTCTCACCGTCTCACCGGGATTCATCGAGACCGACGCCGCCACGCGCATGATTGAAGGAATGGCGGACAAGGACCAGAGCGATTATGCAGCAGCCCGAGAGAAGCTCATGGACATGCTGGGCGGTATCCCGCTTGGCCGACCGAACAGGCCGGATGAAGTCGCGGAATTGGTCGCCTTTGCTGCCTCGGACCGAGCTTCTGCGATCACCGGAACGGAAATCGTGATCGATGGCGGGACGATCCCGACGGTTTGACTTACTCCCGAGCAAGATTGGAATTATAGAAAGGAAGAATGCAATGACACAAAAAACCTGGCTCATCACCGGCGTCAATAGCGGCTTCGGCCGTCTCATGACCGGGGCCCTGCTCGAACGCGGCGACCGTGTGGCGGGCACTGTCCGCAAGTTGGACGCGATGAATGACCTCAAGGCCAAATACGGGGATCGCCTGTGGCTGGCAAGTCTCGACATGACCGACCTGCCCGCGGTTCGAAGCGTGGTAAACAAAGCCTTCGCTGAGCTTGGCACGATCAATGTAATCGTGAGCAATGCAGGCTATGGGCTTTTCGGTGCAGCAGAGGAACTCAGCGACGAACAGGTCACTCACCAGCTGTCCACAAATCTCTTCGGGCCGATCCAGCTTATACGCGCTGCATTGCCTCATTTGCGCGCCCAAGGCGGCGGGCGTATCATCGGCCTGTCCACATATGGCGGGCAGGCGGCGCTTCCGGGAGGGTCCCTCTACCATGCGAGCAAATGGGGGCTGGAAGGCTTTCTCGATTCAATCGCCCAGGAACTCGCTTCGTTCAAGATCGGCGTTTCGATCATAGAGCCCGGCGGCGCCTGCACGAACTTTCGCTTTGGCGGCGCGCAGGTTGGAACGCAGCTCGAAGCTTACAAGGGCACACCCCCCGTTCACACGATGATCAAAGATACGTCGCGCCTTCCTCCCGGCGATCCCGCTCAGATGGCGAAAGTCATTATCGGCAGCGTCGATCACAATCCGGCGCCGAAGCGGATCGCGCTCGGCAGCGACGCCTATGGTGCAATCCACAAGGCGCTGACGGACCGCCTTTCCGCCCTCGAAGCACAGAGGGAAGTCGCTTTTTCGACAGACTTCCCGAAGGATGAGCAGCGGATGAAGCAAACTGGGTGAGATCGGCAGACACATTTAAAGGAGATTCTTATGTCAAAAGTATGGTTAGTAACAGGAAGTGCAAGCGGCCTCGGCCGCAACATCGCTGAAGCAGTCCTCGCGTCGGGTGCTCGCCTCGTGGCGACGGCCCGCGATCCGCGTCGCCTTGATGATCTCGTGAAGAAGTACGGAGATCAGATCCGCACCGCTTCCCTGGATGTGGCGGACGAGGCTGCGGCCAATGCGGCCGTGCAGGTTGCCGTCGATGCCTTCGGGCGTCTCGATGTCGTCGTGAACAACGCAGGCTATGGTGATATCGCTCCGTTCGAGCAGTTAAGCCCGGATAGGTTCAAGGCCCTCATCGATACGAACTTCTACGGCGTCGTCTATATGACCCGCGCTGCGCTCCCGATCATGCGAAAGCAAAGAAGCGGGTGCATCCTTCAGGTCTCGTCCGTCGGCGGGCGGCTGGCCCGTCCGGGCAGCGCTGGCTACCATGCCGCCAAATGGGCAGTCGGTGGATTTACAGAATCTGTCGCGCAGGAAGTAGCGCCCTTTGGCGTCAAGCTGTGCGCGCTCGAACCCGGCGGCATGCGGACGAATTGGGGCGCGCGGGCAAACCAGGACACGCCGGAACTGATGCCGGACTATGAACCCTCCGTGGGCGCGGTGATCAAGGCGCTGGCCTCCTACTGGGGCCACGAAATGAGCGATCCCGCCAAGGTGGCTCAACTCATCCTGCGTCTGGTTGACAGCGAACGTCTGCCAGCGCATCTTTTGCTCGGCAGCGATGCCGTTCAGTACGCCGGCCAGGCCGAGGCCACGCGTGCGCAAGAGGCGGAGCGCTGGCGGGAAGTCAGCGTCTCGACCGATGTGGACGCGAAGGGACCGTTGCCCGATGTCAGGTTCTGAGGGGGTGGGGCCCGATGACCATGCGGGCCTGAAACCGGGAGGAGACAGCGTGAATATCCTTCTTCATGTGCGTTCTTGCATCTTATTCCGCTG
>DATHOJ010000043.1:0-3129 GCA_035485055.1 Bryobacteraceae bacterium | reverse complement strand
ATAGCGGAGCGTGTCGTGCATCCATCCCATGTCCCATTTCATGCCGAAGCCGAGGCCGCCGATGTAGACGGGCTTTGAGACCATGGGCCAGGAAGTGGATTCTTCGGCGGTGGTTTGAATGTCGGGATGCTGGCCGTAGGATTCCTCATTGAAGCGGCGCAGGAAATCGATGGCGTCGAGATTTTCGCGGCCGCCGAATTTGTTGGGAATCCATTCACCCTGTTTGCGCGAGTAGTCGAGATAGAGCATGGAGGCGACTGCGTCCACGCGCAGGCCGTCGACGTGATATTTGTCGAGCCAGAACATGGCGCTCGACATGAGGAAGCTGCGTACTTCGGGGCGGCCGTAGTTGAAGATGTGCGTCTTCCAGTCGGGATGAAATCCCTGGCGCGAGTCGGCGTGCTCGTAGAGGTGCGTGCCGTCGAAGTAGGCGAGACCGTGGGCGTCGGAAGGGAAGTGCGACGGGACCCAGTCGAGAATCACAGCGATGTTGTGCTGGTGCAGGTAGTCGACCAGGTACATGAAATCCTGCGGCGTGCCGTAGCGGGAGGTGGGCGCGAAGTAGCCGGTGGTCTGATATCCCCAGGAACCGTAGAAGGGATGCTCCATGACAGGGAGGAATTCGACGTGGGTGAAACCCAGTTGGCCGACGTATTCGGCGAGGCGGGGCGCAGTTTCGCGGTAGCTGAGCGGGCGATTGTTTTCTTCGGGGACGCGCATCCACGAGCCGAGATGGACTTCGTAGATCGACTGCGGCGCGCGGAGTGAATTGCGGGCGGCGCGCTTCTGCATCCAATCGCTGTCGTTCCATTGGTAGTCGAGGTCCCAGACGACGGAGGCGGTGCGCGGTGGCTTTTCGTGCAGCAGGCCGAGCGGGTCGGCTTTATCGATCTGGTAGCCCTTGGTGTGAGATTCGATGTGGAATTTGTAGAGCGCGCCTTTGGTTGCGCCGGGGGCGAAACCTTCCCAGATGCCGGACGAGCCGCGCGGGGTGAGGTAGTTCGATTTGGGGTTCCAATCGTTGAAACTGCCGACCACCGAGACGGAGCGGGCGTTGGGCGCCCAGACGCTGAAGACGACGCCCGACTCGCCGTTGAGCGTGACGAGATGGGCTCCCATCTTTTCGTGCATGCGGTAGTTGCTGCCCTCGTTGAAGAGGTAGAGGTCCTGGTCGGTGAGGAGTTGCGGGGCGGCCGAGGTCAGGGAAGCAGCGTCAGGGCTCATGATGTGTGCCGATAGTTTACCGGACGGGCAGGCTGATTGGAATCGCTGGGTTTGCGGGCACTTGTCCGGGCCGGTGTTGCAACGAAAAAATGATTTGCACTCAGCGAGTGGAGCGGCGAGGAGTCGGGTTAAGTAAGTGCGACCGACGACATCAACATCGAGAACGACAAGGACTGTATACCGCCATGAAAGGCTTGCTCCCCGTAGTGTGCGTCTTCGCGCTGATTGCGGTTTCGGAGGCTCAAAGTGTGCCCGGAGATGATGTGGCCCTGACGACTCCTACGATCAAAGGCGCACTGGATGGTACCCGAACTCCTGTTTTCGTTGCGCCCCGGGATTCTTGCAACCAGAACGACTTTCCCGACGCCATGGCCCGCGCGTTTCGTGACTACACTGGGACGGTTCACCTCTCAAGCGCGAGTTCGGAACTGTTCCAAAGCCTGGGCCCGACTCTCGAGACCGTCGAGCACAGCTGCGACGTCGCGTACCGTTCGCAGAACGATTTCCATCCGGGGGACTTCAACGATCAGGTCTGGCTTGATTCTTTCTATACGCTTGACGGCAAAAATATCGCGGTTCTGGGACACACGGAGTATCACGGCTGGGCGATCAAAGGCGAGTGCAACGTTCAGGGCAACAATCAGTACTCCGCGTGCGAATACGATTCCGACACTTTTCATTTCTCGCACGATGGCGGCTATCACTTCTACACGCCCAAGGTTCCGGGAAATTTCTTAGCCGGATTTCCTTATCAGTATGTGATCGGCGATGGACCCATGGGATACAGCGTCGATACCAACATCGTGCAGTATGGCGGGTGGTACTACGCGGTGGCCACGGATAATAGCTGGCCTCCGAACTGTACCGGGACCGGCGGGGCGAACCCTTGTCTGGTGCAGTACGGCGGGGCTCCGCTGCGCACGAAGAACGTTTTCGACCCGGCGTCGTGGCGCAGTTGGAACGGTAAGGAGTTCTCGGTGTCGTTTGCCGATCCGTACGCGAACTCGGTGGAGCATCCGGAAGAGCATGTCTATACACCCGTTCAGTGGTTGGCGGATGTGAACGGGATCTATGTGTATCAGCCTTTGAATGTGGTGGTCGCGGTGTTGTGGGATTACTGGGATAACTCGTTGGGCGGGCCGCCGGGGATGTACCTTACGACCTCGAGCGATATGGTGCATTGGACCAAGCCGAAGCTGGTGGTTACGGTGAGCGATCTGCTTTCTGAAGACCCGAAGGGGAGTTGGCTCTACGCGTACTTTTCGTTGATTGATCCGGACGCGCCCGACCTCAATTTCTCGGTCATTGGCGATCATCCGTACTTGTACTATGTGCGCCTGGATAACAATTCCCAGAATCGTGTGCTGTTCCGCCGGCGAGTTTCGCTCACGTCGGCAACTGCAGAATAAAGGCCACGGGCCGCGACTCCGGGTCGACTGGGTTTCCGAAATTCCTCGCATGCTAGACTGGCTGCTCCAGCCATGCCTGCTTTGCGCGTCATTCTTCTGTGGCACCAGCACCAGCCGTTCTATAAGGATCTGGTTACGGGGGAATATCGTCTGCCGTGGACGCGGCTGCACGCGCTCAAAGACTATTACGGGATGGTGAAGTTGCTGGACGAGTTCCCCAGCGTCCACCAGAACTTCAACCTGGTGCCGTCGCTGATGGTGCAGATCGAAGACTATGCAGCGGGGACGGCGCAAGATCCGTTTCTCCGCGTGGCGGCCAAGCCGGCAAAGGAGTTGACGCTCGAGGAGCGCCGCTTCGCGCTGCAATATCTGTTTCAGGCGAATCCGCAGAACCTGATCGGGCGTTATCCGCGGTACCGCGAATTGTGGGAACGGTTTCGCGAGCACGGCGATCATCCGGAACGCGCCGAGCGCTATTTTCAGCCGCAGGATTTCA
>DATHOJ010000042.1:0-194860 GCA_035485055.1 Bryobacteraceae bacterium | reverse complement strand
GTTGAAGGCATAGAGGCCGCCGGAACGGGCGACGGCGGGCAGACCATCCTCGAAGGAGCACCGGTCTCGACGGGGCGGGATGCACAGGTGACGGAGGCGGGGGACTACCGCTTCTTCGCCGGCTGGCGCAGCGATTCCTTTTTCTTCGACACGATGGGAGCCCTAAACAATTTCCAGTTCACCGGTAACGATTTCTTCACCGAAAAGGACGTCTGCAGCATCGTGTTGGAAGTACCCAACTCCGCCCTGGCAGGGAAAAAACTCGCTCTGTGGTGCCGGACGCTGGACGGTGCGAGCGGGAAATGGGTTCAGGCGGACCGAGGCGCACTCCCTTCGCAATCTGTATTCCTCACCGGAGAGGAGAAAGGCTCCTATCTCGCTGCGGAGCCGGCGGACGATGCTCGTTTTGTCGCCGTCTTCGCGCACTCGTTGGAGCACACCGGTGGATATACACCGGATCAAGCAACGCGAGTGGCAAGGAAACTGCTGCCAGACATCCTCCATTACGACCCCCGGTATCCGGCATCTTATCCGAATAACGGCCGGAAACTCACGGATGATGTCATGGATGTCTTCATTTCCATCATCACCAACGGAAAGGTGACACGAGATAACGTCGGAGTCCACACTGACCTGCTCGCCTCGTTCCCTTACCTCGGGCCGCCGCACCAAGCCCGATCGGCGGAATTGGCGGCCGCCAGCCCTATTCACGCCCGCGAGCACGATTCAGAGGTTGCGCTTCACCGGGGATGCGTGGAGTACTCGCGACCCGAAAAAAGCAGCTCTGGCCTACACACGGAGAGAGAGAAAGGCGCGGGTTCCCGGTAAGCAGTTCGTCTCGGTTGTCGAAAGAGCGGGGAGGGACACCAATACTTGACCGCGGGTTGACAACAATCCGGTGAAGTTCGCTTAAGCTCGATTATTCTCAATGAGCCTCTCGATCGAAAGAGTATGGCCGGGAGCATGCACTAGTCGACTGCGAGAGAACCGAACGTCATTCGTTCAAGGAGAAAACACTGTGATTGAAGTCATATCAGACCCTCAGGCACCGAGGCAGAAGACCGACACTCGATCGGCTGTCGAGCACATAGCCGCGTTCACCACTTCGGCCCGGCCCAACAGCCTGAGACCAGAAATCCGGCAACTTTACAAGCGCAATATCCTTGATAGCCTCGGCTGCGCGATCGCGGCGTTGCCAGGCAGGCCGTTCCAGGCACTGCGCGAACAGTTCGAAGAATACCGCGCGCCAGGTCGCTGCACCTTGATCGGTGGCGGCAAGACCTCTGCGGATCAGGCGGCACTCTTCAACTCCGGCCTTACGCGTTACGTCGATCTTCTCGACAGCTACATGTCCAATGGCGGACTCTGTCATCCCAGTGACAATTTCGGTGCCGTTCTCGCGGCAGCCGAAGAAGCTGGAGCGTCGGGCGAGGAATTCATGTTGGCGCTTGCCGTTTCGTACGAGATTCAATGTCGATTCACGGCCGCAGTGCCCGTGATGGCGAAGGGGTTCAACCACGCGACTCAACTCGCGATATCGGTGGCGGCTAGCGCGGGGAAGCTCTTCGGGCTTTCCGCCAGTCAAATTGCAAACGCCATTTCCATCGCGACGGCAGACAATGTCTCGCTTGCTTGTATCCATGTCGAACCCGTTTCTCAGTGGAAGGGCTTTTCTCCAGGATGGACGGGGATGAGGGCTGTTTATGCTGCCTCGATGGCGAAGCATGGCTTCACGGGTCCGATGGGTCTTTTCGAGGGCCCCTGGGGGCTGGAATATATGTTCGCCCAGTCGATTCCGGTCAATTGGGAAGATCCCTCCCTGGAGGTCGTAAAGCAGACAGTCCTGAAGAAATACTGCTCGCTGATTCATGGACAGCCCGTCATAGAAGCGGTGCTGGATGTGAGGCGCGGCAATGGTCTCGCGGCTATCGACGTTGAGCACGTGCGATGTGACACTTTCCAGGCCGGCTACGACTTCGCCGGAGGCGGCACCTATGGCTCGAAGGACCACCCATGGCTGAAAGAGCAAGGCGACTACAATCTGAAGTACCTTATCTCGGCGGCGTTGCTCGACGATCAGGTTGGACCAGACCAACTGACACCAGAGCGCGTTCAGTCGCCGGATGCTCAGGCGATGGTCGCACGGATCGAGGTACAGCCCGATCCTCAACTCACCGCTCGGTTCCCCCGCGAGCTTGCCGCACGCATAACAATCCGCACGAAGGATGGGCGGACACTCGTGAAGGAACATCTAGGCTACGAGGGAGGCCTCGACCAACCTATGTCGTGGAATCGAATCGTCGAGAAGTTCCACTGGCTCAGTGAGCGTTATGCCGACGCGAATCTACGCAACAAGCTGATTCAGGCAGTGCAGCAAATCGATGCCAAGCCCATCTCGGAGTTGATGGATCTTCTTGCCCAAGTCCGGCCATCGGCGGTTTTTCCCAAAACGCTACGCGGCATCTAGTGTCCTTGGGGCGGAAAGTGCAAGGTCAACGAAGAATGTCGCCACGCAGATGACATCTCCTGGTATTCCTTGCGAAATCGATCGCAACGCCAGCAAGGAGATCGACGTGAGCCATGAATCTCACGATTTCGCATGCATTACCGGTAAACCGGACGGTAAAGCGTGTAAGTTAAAGAAAGTAAAGGGGGCGGAGGGAAGTTGGCTTTCTGCCACTGAATTTCTCCCCCCTCACGCTTGATTCCCGCTCTTCCTAAACTTAGCTGGCCGCGACCGGCGCTGCAACCTTCTTTTTCGTTGTTCGTCGCTTCTCTATAGGAGGCGTACGGTCGCTCTTCTTTAAGTTCGGCAGAACGATCGTCAGGACGAATTTCTTCTCCCCGTGATCGTCAAATTTGATAACAATATATTCGTCGCTGCAAGATAGGACGCTCCCTAAGCCAAACTTGGGATGCTCGACTTGTGCGCCTTGCGCGAAGGCAGGTTTGGTGGCCATGTGGAACCGAAAATCCTTTAAGGGGCCAGTATCCCCTTAATTTATTGTAACAAAAGGCAATCAGTTTTCCGAGGGCCTCTCCGCATGGTCGATCACCAGCACCTCCACGGTTCCCTTCGTCGCTTCCCACTTCAACCCCAGTTGCTCCTCAAACGCTTTAAATAACGCCGGCCCGGTCAGCTCCGTGAAGGCACCGGGAGCATCGGCATTCGCCTCATAATCCATCTTGAACTCGTAACGATCCTTCAACCCCGTTCGGTCCACCACCGGGCGGTCCATAAACTTCGCATAAAGATCCGCCAGTTCCTGCATGGATCCATTCTCTGCGATTAATTGAATAATCTTAGTACCATCCGGCTGCGGCGATCCGCCCCGAAACATGATCCTGCTTTCCTTGCTCCCATCCGATTTCTTGACCTTCGGTCCCTTCTTCCCGATCGTCAACGCATACACCGGAAGCTCCTTGGTCTCGTGATGGACCTTTAGGCTAAACCGATCCGCCAGCAGCGCTTGCAGCATAAGCTGAAGCTGCGGCGCATCGAGGTTCACGAACTGCTTGCCCGTGTAGTCGGGAGAATCGTCCGGCATCTTCGCGACAATTTCGAATTGGTCTTTCCTCAGCCAATCCGGGCCTCCGGAAAGCAGGTGGCATCCCGCGAACTCTCCGAAGGGAGGGCAGCTCCTAAGGCCGTAGGCATTGACGATCAGCGAGTAGAGGTTCATGCGGATGCTCAGCCTCCTGTGCTCCAGGCCCCGAGCCGGCCCTCCGCGTCCACCCTCGCTCTTGAGGCCGCCATCGCTCGGTCCGGCCGGCTTCACCGAAGCGACCTCGAACCTCGGCAAGTTCTCCGTCGCGGATTGTGCGTGGATAACCCCAACCACAACCGGAACCGACAACACCACGATTCCCACACCGGCCAGCGCTACTTTCTTCCCGACGCTCAACCTCACTGAAATGCGCCGGGCCATGATTCCCTCGATCCTCTTTTTGAGATCCGCTCCCGTAACGCCCGCCATGCACTCCAGCGGCGATTCGACATACAGCTTGCAAACGTTAAGAATCGCCTCCGCATAAATCCGAGCCTCGCCGCCTGCGCTTACCACTTGTTCATCGCAGCCGCGCTCCCTTTCCTCCACCATCCTTTTCCCGATCCACCACACTAGAGGATGGAACCAGAAAACCGTCTCGACGAACATGTGGATCAGGGCGATCAGGTTGTCCCGATGCCGCACGTGGCAGAGCTCATGTTCCACTACGGCGTTTAGCTGGGCGGGCGTCAATCGCTCGAAAATCCCTGTGGGCAGCATCAGCACGGGCCGCAGAACTCCAAAGACGCCCGGCTCTAATAGGGTCGGCGAGCAGATTGCCCGGATCGGAATCGGAAGCTGTACCGGCGCACCTGCGCGAACAGCAGCGTTGACCCGCCGCCAGCGGACCAGCCAGGAAATACTGATTCCAACGAATCCGCATGCCCATACGCCGAACAATACGGCCGGAAGTGTATTCCTGTGAGCCGCCGGCGCGGCTGCGATTACGGACGATTGCGCCGTAAACGGCTCGCTCACCTCGACCATCACGACCGGTACTTTGGACGGTGCCGGAAGCGTTCGCCATTCCATCTGACTGCCGATCCCAATCAACACCGAAAGGGGAAACAGAAATTTGAACGAAGCCGCGGCCCAAACCCAATGCCTCACCCTCGCCCGGTTGTTCCGCAGAGCTAGCGTCAATAATCCCGCCACCAGCGCGAACAGAGTCGATTGCCACAAATGATCGAAGAAAGCGAGAAACATATATCAGTTCTCCGACGGCTTCTCCGCCCGGTCGATGACCAAAATCTCCACCGGCGCTTTCTGTGATTCGAGCTTCAATCCGAGCTGCTCCGCAAGCGCTGTGAATAACGAGGGACCGGACGCGTCGGCGGGCGCAGGTGGCGGCGTCGCGCCCGGCATCCTCCACCTCGCGAGCTGACTTTCGTCCAGCGTGAACTTCAGCGTGACGTCGTATTTCCCGGTCAAACCGGTTTTATCGATCACCTTGCAGCCGAGATATACCGAGAGCATCTGGGCCATACCATCGACGGTCGCCGCGGTCCCAGTCAATTGCGATGGTCCACCCAAGACGTTGTCGCAGTACGGCGGCTGGCCTGGATCCGGCGGCCCCGGCTTCGACGGATCGCGCGCGACGCAACCGCCTTCCTTCGATGCCACCATCCCCGGACCCAACTTGCCGTCCTTCTTCGCCAGCACCAGCGCGTACACCGGAAGCTGCTTGGTTTCGCGGTGGAAGGCGAGCTGGAAACGGTCGGCCAGAAGATTCTTGAGCATCTCCTTCCACTCGTTCGGACCCGCCGGCGAATCGGGCTTGGCTTCGATGTTATAACGCGCGGTTTCGATCCATCCCTGCCCGCCGGAAATCTGGAAATCCTGAAGTTCGTAAGCCCTCTGGATCAGCATTTTTAGAGTTACGTTGGTGGCGTTGATCCGGCCGCCCGGCAGGGGGCGAACGCCGAACATGAAGTGCCCAGAGGGAGCGGCGGATTTAATCGAAGCAACTTCGAATTTTGGACCGGCCGGCGCCATCTGCGCGGATTGAGCGTGGACCGCGGGCGCATTCAGCATCCCCACCGCAATCGGTGCAATTACAGCGGCCACCGCAGCCGTTCCAAGAAACGCTCTCCCCGCGAAGGTCAGCCTAAGGCCAGTCTGGTTCGACATGATCTGCTCGATTCGCTTGTTGAGATTTGAGCCGGAAACGCCGGACATGCACACCAGCGGTGATTCCACATACAACTTGCAAACATTAAGAATCGCCTCAGCATAAACGCGGGCTTCGCTTCCATGGCGCAGCACTTCTTCGTCGCAGCCGCGCTCCCTTTCCTCCACCATCCTTTTTCCGATCCACCACACCAGAGGATGGAACCAGAAAACTGTCTCTACGAGCATCTGGATCGTGGCGACGTGGTTGTCCCGGTGCCGCACGTGACAAAGCTCATGGTCCATCACCGCTCTCAACTGCTCCGCCGTCAACCGATCGAAAATTCCCTCCGGCAGCATCAGCACCGGCCGAAACACTCCGAAAACTCCCGGCTCCAAAAGCGCGGGAGAGGAAATCACCTTCACCGGCGTTTCAAGCTGCACAACAGACCCGGCTTGAACCACGAGCCGTACCCGCCGCCAGCGCACCAACCAGGAGCAGGCGATCCCGATGAATCCGCAACCCCAGATTCCCAATAGAAGCTCCGGAAGCCGGTTCCGAGCCGGTGCAGTCGCCATGCCAACCGGCTGCGCCGTAAATGGCCGGCTGACCTCAACCATCGCCACCGAAATGCTGGAAGGGGCTGCCTGCGGAGCTTTCCGCCATTCAATATGACTACCGAGCGTGATCAGCATGGAAAGCGGGATCAGAAATTTGAACGAAGCCGCGGCCCAAACCCAATGCCTCACCCTCGCCCGGTTCTTTCGTAGAGCCAGCGTCAACAATCCCGCCACCAGCGCAAACAGCGTTGATTGCCATAGATGATCCGCAACTAAATTCATTCCGGCTTCTCCAAAAGCTTCTCGGCCTCGCGGATGTCATCGATGGTCAGCGAGCCTGATTCGATCAAATGAGCCACAATCGGGCGGCTCCGTCCCCCGAATATGGCCAGCAAGTCGTCGATCAGCTTCCGCTCCGCGGCTTCGCGTGAGACTACTGCTTCAAAGATCAGCGCCGTGCTGATCTTCTTGATTCTCCGCAGAGCCTTCTTAATCTCTAACCGGTAGACCATGGTTTGCACCGTGGTATACGCGGGCCGCTTTTTTGCCGGAAACGACTCCTGGATCTCCCGTACGGAACACGGGCCAAGGGTCCAGAGAGCCTCCATGATCTGGAGCTCGAGTTTGGTTAATTTCGGGAGTGAACTACTCACGTTAGTTAATCTACTACAAACGTGGTTATCCCGCAAGAACTTTCGTGAGCGACCCGACCGTCGCCGTCCCACGGGCTCCGGAAGCTCAGCACCACCGTAATACGACTTTTCCTGCGCAGGAAAAAAACTGTCAAAGAACGCCCGGTGAGGTGCGTCCCTCTGAGATGAGAGTACTGCAAAGAAGAGCAAACACATTTCACGCAAAGGCGCTAAGCTCGCTAAGGGAAAGGAGATAAAAAATTTCTTCCCTTGCGAGCTTTGCGCCTTTGCGTGAAAAGTCTTAGTCATGGCGCCGTGGGAACAAATCCGTGGCACGCGGCGTCAAAGGATACAGGCAAAAGGTAGCCTTGTTTTTCGGAAGCTGCTATTTTGGAGACGGTAGTGGCAGACAGCGTGGTTGGCTTCCAACTCGACGTTCTAACGGCCGTCCGTGCGCGGGAGGAAGATACTGCCCTGCTCCGGGGCCTCCGCACCGGGAATGAGACTGCCTATGAGACGCTGATCCAGCGCTTTGAGCAGCCGATCTTCAATATCGTCAGCCGCCTGCTGGACGATCCGGCCGATGCGGCCGATGTGGTACAGGAAGTTTTCCTGAAGGTGTTTCGCAACGTGGTGGCCTTCCGCGGCGAGAGTTCGATTAAGACCTGGATTTACCGGATCGCGGTGAATGAGGCTCGGAATCAGCGCCGCTGGTTCAGCCGGCACCGCCGCCAGGAAGTGAATCTGGAAACCGGTGAGCCGGGCGATGCTTACCAGGCAGGGCATCAGACCAGCTATCAGAATTTTCTGCCCGATCCCGGCCGTTCGCCGTTCGAGTTGACGCTCGATCGCGAAACGCAGGTTTTGATCGAGGCGGCACTGGCGGAGGTGAATCCCAAGTTCCGCGCCGCGCTGGTGCTTCGTGAAATTGAAGGTATGAGCTACGAGGAGATCGGAGAAATTCTGGAAATCTCCCTCGGAACCGTAAAATCGCGTATCTTGCGAGGACGGGAAGCGTTAAAGAAACATTTGTCGGGCCGGCTAGAGCCGGCATCGCATTCGGAATGGTCATCCATTGGGATGATAAGGGAACTGTAACTCGTCTATGTCACGCGATCCAATCGATTCGGTAAGTCAGGTTCTGCGCCACCTGCCTGCGCGCATGCCACCATCGGGACTGCGGACGTCGTTGCGTGTACTCGCATCCAGAGAGCGGCTCCGTCTTCTTTCCCGCCAAATCAGTTGGCAGGACCGTCTCAATTTGTGGGCCACCAATTTGATGCGCCCGCTCGCGCTGCCTCTGGCCGGAGGCATTTTTTCCACTGTGGCGCTTTTCAGCATTTGTTTGGGACCGATGGTTCCGGTGCGTGCCGACGACTCTTCCGACATCCCCACCGCTCTGACTACCGAAGCGACCGTGAAATCCACCATGCCCCTCGCCGGCAGTTGCGGCGAAGTGGTGGTGGATGTGACCATCGATGAAACCGGCCGCATGGTCGATTATAAAGTGGTCAGCGGCTTCAACGTCCTGACCAGCGAGCAAATCAAGAGAAGTCTGGAAAACCGCTTGATCTTCACGACCTTCGAACCGGTAACCCAATTCGGCCACGCCAAATCGGGAAAACTCCGGCTCTACTTCCGCAACAGCGAAGTCGACGTAAAAGGCTAACCCCGTATCACGCAAAGCCGCAAAGCCCGCGAAGATTTTTATATGTGCTCTTTGCGAGCTTTGCGCCTTTGCGTGAGAATGACCCTAGAGACAGGACACTAACTTGGGCCGCCGCTTCGGCCAGCATTTCCTCTTTAGAAAATCCATTCTGGATCGCATCGCCGAAGCCGCCTGCGGAGATCGTGCGCCGCGCGTCGTCGAAATCGGCCCCGGCAAAGGCGCGCTGACCGAATCGCTGCTGGAGCGCGCCGATACGGTGATCGCCATCGAAGTGGATCCGCATCTGGTCCACTACTTGCACCAGAAGTTCCGCGAGCCCATCGAGGAAGGCCGCCTGGAAGTAATCGAAGGCGACGTCCTCAAGTCAGACATCTCCGGCGCAGTGATCGCCGGAAATCTTCCGTATTACATCACGTCGCCTATTTTGGAAAAAGTCTTCGGACTCGGCGAGGCGTGGAACCGCGCCGTTTTCATGATGCAATCCGAAGTGGCCGAGCGTTTAACCGCAAAACCGGGAAATCGCGATTTTGGCTATTTAAGCGTTCAGACCCAGATCTATGCCAGGCCTGAAATACTTTTTGAGGTCCCGCGCGATGCTTTCCGGCCTCCTCCGAAAGTGGATAGCGCGGTGGTTCTGCTGGAACGCCGCAGTCTTCCAGAAGTCGAGGATCCCATTTCTTTTCTGAAGTTTGCCTCCTTATGCTTCCGCCACAAGCGAAAGACGCTCCGCAACAATCTGGCTCCGCTTTATGAGCTTGCGTCGCTCCCGGAAGGACGCCTCCGAGCCGAACAAATGAGCATTTCCGAGCTAGCCGCGTTATGGGCCAAAATAAGGTCGTTTAAGGCTCCGCAGAGCGGTGTTTAAGATCACATTTTGGTCATTTAACGAACAGTAAGGACCCTCGAAAATCCCTCGCTCGTCGTGGGAGGCACCAGCTTGGCCGCCAGCATCCTGATTACGGTATCCGGCACGATTCTCTCCCGGCCGCGATTGCGGCGGATGCATTCCTCGGCTGGAACGTCGAAAAATACCGCCTCGATCTCGGCATCGAACAAAGCAGCCAGCTTGATATAGGGCCGGCGCTCCTTGCGCGTCAGATTGGTGGCGTCGATGTAGGTGATGGGACGCTTCAGCTCCAGGCGGCGCCGCAGGAGATCTCGCAGCACTTTAAACACGAGGGCGTGAATGTTCTGATTATCAGGATCATCGGCCAGCAGGCCTCGCAACGCATCGCTCGATAGGGTCCCGCTTACGCCGGGAATCACGTTCAATTCCGCCCAGGTCGACTTGCCGGACCCCGGCAAGCCCACCAGCAGCACGATTTTGGGCTTCGTTTCCACCAACCGACCACTTTAACTAACAACTGCCGTGCACCGGGACGATAAGGTGGTGGGAACCTGTGATCTCACTGAAAAGACTTCTCGCTATGGATGCGGACGACGCCAAATCGCACTCGCGCCTTGCCTGGTTGATTCTGGAGGCCGTTGCCTGCCATGCCGTCGAGTCCGATGCAGGGGAACGCCAGGTGTTCCAAACCTGCTTGCGTGAAATCGCCCAGAAAATGGAGGAAACCAGCGATGCAGGGATGTTGGTGCTGACCGGAGAAGCAATCAAATCGATTGAAACTTACAATCGCGGCGTTCAGCAGTCGCTGGGCTCGCAGGTACGGGAGTTGCAGTCAATCGTCTCCCTGTTTACGCGCTCCATGTTGCAGATATCAAAAGGGAGCGCGGCGTCCTCTACCACGCTTCGACAGATTGAACGACAGATCGAAAAGTCTTCCCAGGCAGCGGATTTACGCACCATCAAAGCTCAACTGCAACAATCGCTCGAAGTGCTGTGCGAAGAAGCGGTCCAGCAGGAGCGACGCACGGAGCAAGTCACTGAACAGCTTCGCGACGCAATGAGCCGGCCAGAAGCCGCCGCCGTGATGTCGGAGGCGGTCGCGAATCTCGATATGGTCACCGGTTTGCCGAATCCTAGCGCCGCTGAACGGGCCATTCGCGAAGTATGCGCCGCGAAAACCAATACGTACGCCGTCCTCCTTTGCGTGGAGCGCGTAGAAGTGATCAACAGTCGTTTCGGATTCTCTGTCGGGGATCGCATTCTCATGATTTTCGGGCAACACCTTGCGCAACGTATGTCGCAAACCGACCGTCTCTTTCGCTGGCGAGGTCCGGGGTTTCTGGCTCTGCTCGAACGCACCGGTCCGGAGATGGCGATCCGCGCCGAAGTTGCGCGAATTGTATCGACGCGAATGGAGCAGGAAATAGAACTGGGCGGGCGATCTGTCCTGTTGCCGATCGGCTCGTCCTGGATGCTGGCCAACATGGCCAACTTGACTGTAGAACAGATTACGCAAAAGCTCGATAAATTCTCCGCGGTGCAGGCCGGTGCTACCGCCAATCAATAAAGAAAGTCATTATGAACGCTTTTTCCATCACGAACTCATTTCCGGAACTAGCGGAGAGCCGCCGTCAACTGTTCGAGGACTCTTCTGTCGCCATTCACGAAATTGACACCGAAGGTATTATCCGCAGCGTCAATCAGGCCGAATGCGACCTGCTGGGCTATGCGGCGGACGAACTGATCGGGCATCCGGTTTGGGAGTTTCTGGCTATGGAATGCCGGGAGGCGTCCCGCAGCGGAATTGCCAAAAAAGTCGCCCGGGAACAACCCATCGCCGTGTTTATGCGCGAATTCCGGCGTGCGGATGGCAGCTATCTTTGGGTGGAAATTCACGAGAATCTGATCGAAAATCTCGCCGGAGAGGTGATTGGAATCCGCACCGGCCTGTTCGACATTACGGAGCGCCGCAAATTCGAAATGGAAATCCAGAAACAGCATGATCGCATGAAGTTTTTGCTCCGATCGTGGACTCGAGCCATTTTGACCGCAGATGCCTTGGGGCATGTCGATTTTATGAACCGCGCAGCCGAGACGCTTACGGGCTGGCTTCAAGAGGAAGCGATCGGGCTACCTCTTGAAAAGATCTGCCGCGTGCGTGCGGAGTCCGGTGAACCCGTCGACTTGATGTCATGCCTTCTCGCCGAACAAGCTATTTGCGGTGTGACGCGTCAATCGATGATCGACCGATTCGGGGCCAGCGTGTCTGTAAATTGTAATACCTCGACTATTCTTAACGATGACGGGGTGATTGTCGGCGCTGCCGTGGTGCTTGAAAAGCGTTAGCGGCGCTTTTTAAAAAAGCTCAGCGAACGGTGACGACGAGATTACGGGCGGACATGGTTTTCCCACCGCTATCGCGAACGACCACTCGCGCAACGTACCTACCCGGTTTCATCACGAAGGCGGACTCCTGGTTGATGGCGGCGTCGAGCGCCATGGTCTCGTCGCGCAGCGCCAAGTCGACGGTCTTGGCGTTGCCTTCGACGTAGGACCCAGTATCGTCGAACATGGCGTAGACGATAGTCAAAGAGTCGCGATTCCTGCCGTCAGACTTGCGGAAATGCAGGCACTCCACGTGCACTTTCGCCACCAGTAAGACGCGCGCGCTATCGCCTCCGGATTTAGAGATCTGCGCCGCGATGTCCAGGGGAATCCCGCTTAGCTCCTCGCGCGAAAAAACGGCGTCGTGGATTTCCTGTTCGGGCGTCTTCCTGGAAGTAGGGAGCGCAGCCGGCGCATAATAACCCGCGCGAGCCTGAATGCCGGCACCTTTTCGATTGGGCAGCCGGATTTTCAGGGCGTGAAAGCTGCCGTCTGGCTTGAGGTCCTGCGGAGAAAATCCGAGCAGGTAATAGATTTCGGGCACGGTGGTCACTCGCGCGAAGCCGGTGGTCAAGTCGTTGTTGTTGTGAAAAAGCGTGCCGCCGGTGCCGTGCGCGAGGTCTTCCAACACGTCGCCGCTGGCGAGTGCGCTCTGAATATAATACTGCTCTTCCACGCTCGTCGACGGAATCGGCTGGCTGGCATTGTCGTGATGCGTCATGTGGACGCCGCGGATATCCAAGGTGCTGACAATGACATTGTTCTGGGCCGCCAGATCCAGAACTTCTCCTAGCGCGCTTCGTTCGTCTGGCGTCCGCGGGAAAAAGCCGGGTGACGCGAGGACGATCAATCTCTGTCCCGGCACTTCCGCGAGCCGGCGGATGGTTGCACGCAACGTGTCCAGGGCCACGCGCGTGTCCTCCGGGCCGGTGAGCGAGATAACCTTCCTGGCCGTCGACAACGCGAGCCATCTTGCCCTCCCTTCGTCCGTAGGCAGGCATTGCATTGTCTGCCGGGTTGCGGCATTGAGCGCCCGCTCGTCTTTGGCATTCACGATCAAATCCGCAAGATAGTAGGTGACGTTCGGGCAGGGGGTTCCGGCATCGTGACCTTGTCCTGGCTGGATTTGGATCTTCTTTACAGTTTCGTCAAGTTGATCTTTATCGCTCGAGAATTCGAGTTTCGTGCGGCCGGAAAACGTGTAAATCGCCGAATGGTCGCCGGGCGGGATGGTCTTGAAGTGGCGATGCGCGGCCTCTCGAACTGCGACCAGATCAGGAAAGGCGGCGTCACGATCATCGAACAGGTAGGCGACGTATCTTTCCTTATTGGGGTGGTTCGAAGGAGCGGCCGCGGAGGAATCGGCTGCGTTTAGAGGGACTTCCGGACTGGTCGCCAGCGCTGCGGCGGTTTTTGAAACGGCGGCCTCCGACACGGAGAAGTTGCTTACGACCTGGCGTTTACCTTTGTCGAAAATCTGAAAGTCGTCGCGGTTCAGGCCACCGATAACGTGACCGTCGCGGCCGCGGACCACTACAGGGACGGTCACTACTGTGACGTTGGTTCCGAAGGTGATGGCGAAGTTGGAAGGCGGTTCCGGGCAGTGGGTTTGGGCTAGGCCCGACGTGGAGAGGCACAAGCAGAAGGGAAGAATTGGGTTTCCGCGCGCCACGGTCGTGAGACGCTGCCTTGATCAACTACGTTACGACCGGCTCCTTACTGAGAATTTTCGCGTCTGCCCGCATTCTCACGCATGGCGGTTCAGCGTGGAAGCAGGCGCGTTATTAGACCAGGTTCGGGATCTTGATGATCTTTTTCTGGATGGCGTACTGCACTAATTGCGCTTTGTTGTGAATGTCGAGTTTGCGCATCAGATTGAATTTGTGCGCTTCCACGGTTTTCACGCTGAGGTTCAGGTCGCAGGCGATTTCTTTTACTGAGTTGCCTTCGGCTAGCATTTTCAGGACTTCGCGTTCGCGCGTGGTTAGGGTGGCGAACCTCGGCAGGCGGTTGGCGGACTTGATGCGGCTGCGGAAATCGTCAACCAACTGCGAAAGCATGCGAGGGCTCAGATAGCTTCCACCGCGGCAGACGTCGCGCACTGCGGCGACCAACTGCTGACTGGGACTATCCTTCAATACGTAACCGCTGGCGCCCACTTCCATTCCTTCGACCAGATAATCCTCGTCGTCGTACATGGTGAGGAACAGGATTTTGGTTTCGGGGCGATTTTTTTTGATTTGCCGGGTGGCTTCGAAGCTGCTTAAGCCGGGCATGCCGATGTCCATGAGCACTACGTCCGGACGCGCTTCGTTGGCCTTATCTACGGCATCGCCGCCGTTCGACGCCTCTCCAACCACTTCCATATCGGTCTCCGCCGAGATGAGGGTTCGGATTCCTTGACGGAACAGCGTGTGGTCGTCCGCGAGCATGATTCGAATCTTGGCCATATCGTTTGTGCCCTACTTCCTCCGAGGGATCACCTAAGGTGAATCGCCTCTATTTTGCTATCGGCAGTTCTATGGAAATCTTTGTACCCTTCTTGGTGCCTTCCATACGGCTTTCCACATAGAACTCGCCGCCCAATAGTGCTACTCGCTCACGCATACCGGACAGGCCGAACGACTCGCGTTTAGCCAATGCTTCCGGCACGTTGAAGCCGACCCCGTTGTCCTCCACCGCCAGCCTCAACCTTCCATCGGCGGTTGCGAGGGAAATGTTTACATTGGTGGCCGCAGAGTGCTTGCCGATATTGTTAAAACATTCCTGCACCAGGCGATAGGAAATGACCTCAAGTTGTTGCGGCAGCACGCCCATTTTCGATAGTTGCAGCTTGACCCGGCAGGGATGGAGCCGCTGAAACCGGTTGACGAGCTGCCGCAGGGCGGCGCCCAAACCTAGTTGCTCCAGCACTGCCGGACTCAGCGCCGAGATCAACCGCCGCATTTCGAGAATCGTACGCTCGGTTAAATCGCGCGCTTCCCGCAGCTTTCCCCGCCAATCCTGTTCACTTTCCGGCAGCGACTGTTCAATCAATTCGATTTGCAAACGTATGCAGAGGAGACTTTGTCCGGCTTCGTCGTGAAGCTCGCGCGAGATGCGGCGGCGCTCCATTTCCTCGACGTGCAACATGTGTTCCGCCAGGCGGCGCACCTGCTCTTCGCGCTGCGCCAGATCCTCCATGAGGCGCGCCTTTTGGGCTGCCATGAGGCAGCGCTCCGCGGCTGCGGCCAGCAGCTCCTGTTCGCGCGGCAGCCATTCATAGGGCTTCGAGAACCCGAATTGCATGACGCCCGCGGTGCGCCCATCCGCCGCCAGAGGAATCGACCAGCAGGATTCGAAACGCGTGTGCCAGGTGGCATCCAGCAAAATGCTGGAGGTCAAGCCGTCGCCGGTCAGATGCCTGGGTTTGGAAAGCTTCTTGATAAGCCCGGGCTGATTGGAGACCGATAGCTCCGCTGTTTTCGGAGTGCCGGCTTTGAGAACCCATGCCGTGGATTCGTCGTTGAGCATGTACAGGCGGCCGGAGTCGGCACGGCAGACGTGTACCAGCGAATCGAGGAAGCGGCGCAACAATTCGTCCAGATTGCGCGATTCCAACTCTACGCGAAACAACTCGTAGAAGGCCTGCGTTTCCGCTTCGCGCACCTGGTAATACGCGTTGTTCAGGGTCAGGATGACACAAAAATGAAGCTGTTCCCTCACCCATTGGAAATTCGAGTTCTCATCCGGATTCAGCGTTTCGAGGACCGGAGAAAGGATTTGATCGTACTCTTCCAGCGCTTCCAGAATCGCGCTGGGCGGCAGATTGAGCTTGGCGAGTCTTCGCCCGTTATACTCCACCTGTTCGATGAATTTGAGCGGCGGCTGGCCTCGCGAAAGGATGCGCGCGGCTGCGCCGGGAGTAATCGCCGCGAGCGCGAGACGCTGTTTCGGCTGAAATTCCAGGGTTCGCAGGCGATTTAGGAATTTTCGATCGATTTTATCGGTGCACGGCTCCAGCAGGACTGCCAAGCGATGTAAATGAACGCGTAACTGGTCGCTTAATACATCGGCCGCGTCGGCCAATTCGGGCGATAGCTGCTCCGCTTGCACACTCGACACTATCGGCGGACTAAGGCGTTCTCATTAGTACCGACACTACGTCGCTTTGTCCGCTCGAAACCGCCAGGTCCAGTGCGGTTTTGCCGTTTTTATCCTTTAGTGCGGGATTCGCACCGCGCGCCAGGAGCATTTCGACGACGTCGCTGCGGCCCCAGGACGCGGCTCGTTCGAGCGGGGTCTGCCCACCGCGATCCAACGCGTCGATTTCCGCGCCGTGATTCAGGAGCGTTTCCGCGACCGCGCATTTTCCGGCCAGGGCCGCGTCATGCAGGGCCGTTGCTCCCTCCGCGTTCCGGGCATTCACTTCGGCGTGGTGGGCGATGAGCAGTTCCACAATTTCGACGTGACCTTTCAGACCGGCGTCGTGCAACAGAGTGGTTGATCCCAGAGGCCCCATGCGATCGAGCAGCAGACTGACGACGTCCGCTTGTCCGCGCATCACGGCATCATGAAGCGCGCGCGTAGTTTCCAGCTTCGCGCCCTTTTCGATCAGCAGATCCACCATGCGGATCTGGCGATAATGCAGCGCGTCGTCGAGCGGCGTGGTGCCGTCTTTATCCTGCGCGTCGATCTTCGCCCCGGCAGCAAGGAGCACCGCCGCGACCTCGATTTGCCCCTTCACCGCGGCGGCATGGAGGGGCGTGACGCCGTTCTGCCGATTCACGCTCTTCGGGTCGGCTCCCTTTTCGATCAGCAACTGAACCATCGCGGTTTCGCCGCGCCAGGATGCCTCTTCGATGGGCGTGGAGCCGCTTTCATCCGGTGCGTTCACGTCCGCTCCATGGGCGATCAGAAGTTTCGCGATGCGCGTCTCTCCTCCGCGGGCCGCCAGATGCAGCGCGGTCAGGCTTTTTGCGTTGATTTGCGCGCCGTGCGCCAGCAGAATCTCGACGACCTCAATGCGGTTCATCAGCACCGCGTAATCGAGGGGCGTCGATAGCCCTTCGGAATGGCGCGCGTTCACGTCGGCGCCGGCGCGAATCAGGTATTCGACGATCTCCGCCTCGCCGGCCCACGCCGCGTCATGCAGCGGAGTGCCTCCCAGGGAATCGCGTCCATTGACCGGCGTGCCGCTTTCGATCAGCGACTGGACCTGTTTCAGATCGCCGGAGCGCGCGGCGCGATGCAGTTCTTCGATACCCGTGCTTGCGAAAATCAGCCCGGCAAACGCGAAGAACCAGCCGCGCACGGAAACACCTCTATTTCTTATTCAACACCTGTTCGAGCTCGTTCAGGAATCCGGGCGCTTCCACTGCGGCCTGGCCCCAATCGCGCACAATCATGCCGTTCGGATCGATGGCGAACAGGTGCGGCGTATCGAATCCCTGGGTTTGTGGCGTGGCTTTGAAGTACGGGATGGCCACCTGGCTGGAATCGAAAACAATGGGCGACGTGATCTTCACTTCGGCGATATATTTCGTCACCGACGCGATATTGTCCGGAGGAACCACTATCGATAGCACCGCGACTTTTCCGCCGTGCCGCGTCATCACGCCTTCGAGCGTCTTCGACAATTCCTTGCAGTGCGGGCAAGCCGTGTACATGAAATCCAGCAGCAGCCATCGACCGCGGTAATCGAGGATGTCATGCTGCTGGAGCTTCGAATCCGGCAGCGAAAAACTCGGCGCCCTTCGGCCGGAGAGGCTTTGGCTCGCCAGTGGCTGGCCAGGCAACGACAATGCGGCGCAGAGCAGCGCCGCGGAAAACTTAAGCATGAGCCCAAAGTATCATTTCGTCTTGCCCGGAGCAAGATTCTTGGGCACAATCTGGATTTCGAACAGATGCGGCCACCATTTTCCGGTGACAAACAGCCGCTTGCCCGCCGCGTCGTAGGCGATCCCGTTCAGCACGTCAACGCGGCCGGCCCTGCGATCCTCGGCCGTCAGCAGGCCACCCAGATTTACGCGTCCCAGCACCTTGCCATCCGCGGGCGCGATCCTCAGCAGCAGATCCGTCTGCCAGACATTGGAATAAATCTCGCCATTGACCCATTCGAGCTCGTTCACCTGCTCAATGGGCCCGTTATCGTCATGAACCGTGAAGCGCCTTTTTTCTTTCAGCGTCGCGCCGTCCCACACGCGAATCTGCGCCGACCCGTCGTCCATATAAATCTGCGAGCCGTCGTTGGTCAGGCCCCAACCCTCGCCTTCGTAAATGAAGGTGCGCTTCTGCTTCATCGTGGCCAGATCGTAGACGAATCCGAGCTGCGTCTGATAGGTCAACTGCACGATCTCGTTATGGAGAATCGTGATTCCTTCCCCAAAAAGATGCGGAGGGAGTTTGATCTCCTGCACCACTTCGCCGGTTTCCAGCTTCATCTTGCGCAGTACGGAGTGCCCTTTTTCGCCGGTGCTCTCATAAAGGAATCCGCCGTGGTATTCCAGACCCTCCGTAAACGAAGTGCGGTCGTGAGGATATACATGGATCACTTTGTACGTGTACTCCGGCGTAGCGGCGCTCAGTAGCGTCGCGCATAACAGCCATACTGGCAGGCGAAACCGCCTGCCCCACCAGAGTTCTACGCTGCTAATGCTTCGTTGGGATTTCATCCTTTCATCTCCGCCAGCTTCTTGAGCGATTCCTCATACGGAGCCCGCGCCACGCCACGCTCTGAAATGATCGCGGTCACATAGCGGGCCGGCGTTACATCGAACGCGGGATTCTCCACCGCGATGTTTTCGGGAGCGACGGGCACTCCAAACACGTGCGTCACTTCTTCTGCCGAACGCTGCTCAATCGGAATCGAGTCACCGGACTTGAGAGTCAAATCGAAGGTCGAAACCGGAGCGGCCACGTAGAACGGGACATTGTTCTCCTTTGCCAGCACGGCCAGCGAATAAGTGCCGATCTTGTTTGCCACATCGCCATTCGCCGCGATCCGGTCCGCGCCTACCACCACGCATCCGATGCGGCCCGAATGCAGAAAATGTCCCGCCATGTTGTCGGTGATCAGCGTGGTCGCGATCCCATCCTGTTGCAGTTCCCACGCGGTCAGGCGCGCGCCTTGCAGAAACGGGCGGGTCTCATCGGCGAATACGTCAATTTTTTTACCGGCCTCCGCCGCGGCGCGAATCACGCCCAGTGCGGTGCCATATCCGGCCGTCGCCAACGCGCCCGCGTTGCAATGGGTCAGCACCGTCTTGCCGTCCGGAACCAGCGCCGCCCCGTGCTTTCCCATGGCCCGGCAGATCGCAATGTCGTCGAGCCGGATATTTTTCGCCTCCTCGATCATGCGCGCGACGAGCTCCTCGCGCGGCAGAGCTTTGAGAGAGGCCCGGAGCGTCCGCATCCGCTCGATGGCCCAAAATAGATTCACCGCGGTGGGCCGGGTGCTTGCCAGCGTTTCGCATACGCGATCGAAATCCGCGTCTTCCCGCACGCCGAGCGCCACTCCCATCGCTGCTGCCACGCCGATCGCGGGAGCCCCGCGAATCACCATGGAGCGGATCGCCACGGCGACCTCGACGTAGCTGCGGCACGTGACAAACACCTGTTCCCTGGGCAGGCGCGTCTGATCGATCATGACTACGCCCGCATCGGTCCACTCAATTGTTTCGACCATGAATTTCTATTCTCTCATTAGCGCAATTAAGGACTGCTCTAGTCTTGTGGGGCGGCCAATTATGGCGGAAGGCTGCCTTTGAGCAGACTTTTTGGCCGATCGATGAAAGCCGCCTGAAACGCGGCTGCCGCCAAAAATGGCCGCCCCACAAGTGGCACATGCTAACGGATTCGACGCTTGGCGCCAGCTGTAATGGCGACGACACGACTGTCGACGCGGCACACCTGGAGGCGCGCGCTACAAGCGCCGGACCGGAGCGCGGCTGTTACTCTGGAATGTGATCAGAAAGCGATTCGAATGGAAGCTCCGCGACCGTACTCTTAACCTTGGCGACCGTACCCTTATTTTCGGCGTGCTCAACGTCACGCCGGACTCCTTCTCCGACGCCGGCGCTTATCTGGACCCCGACCGCGCCTTTGCCCGAGCCGTCGAGCTTGAGGAACTGGGAGCGGACGTCATCGATATTGGAGCCGAATCCACCCGCCCGGGTTCGACTCGCATTTCAGAGGCCGAGGAGTTGCGCCGCATCGTACCTGTGCTAAAGCGCCTGAAAGGAAAATTGTCCATCCCTATTTCCGTCGATACCTACAAAGCCGGTATCGCCGAAAAAGCCTTCGAATTCGGAGTGGAAATTATCAACGACCCCAGCGCTCTTACCTTCGACGCCGACCTCGCCAAGAAAGTCGCACACGCCAACGCCGGGCTGGTTCTGAATCATATGCGCGGCACGCCGGAGACTTGGGCCAAACTGCCGCCGCTAAAAGATCTGATCCGGACCGTGCGCTCGGAACTTGACGCAGCCGCCAATCGGGCGAGTCTTTCGGGAATCGACCGCAAGCGAATCGTCGTCGACCCTGGGCTCGGTTTCGGCAAGCGGCGCGAGCAGAATGCGGAGATTATTGCGCAGCTCGGAGAGCTGACTCGCCTGGAATTGCCGATCCTGATTGGCCCCTCGCGCAAACATTTCGTCGCCAAGGAATCGACCGACGCAACCGAGTTCGCCACGGCCGCCGCCGTCGCCGCGGCGATTTTGAACGGCGCGCACATCGTCCGGGTTCACGATGTGAAGGCGATGAAGGCGGTGGTGGAGGTGGCCGACGAAATCCTTCGCGCCGATGCTGCTAACGCTTCTGACAAACCGGACAGTAATGTGTCCCACGGCCAGCTACGACGACCTTCTTGATCGGAGTGCCGCAGTTGACGCAGGGCTCGCCCTCGCGCCCATAGACGCGATGCAACATTTGAAAATCTCCGCGATTGCCGTCTGCATCGACATAATCGGAGATCGACGAGCCGCGATGTTGGATCGCCAGGGTCAGCGTCTCGACCATCGCCTGATGGAGCTTCGCCACGCGCGCCGCGCTTAGCCGCGAGGCCTGCGCTAGCGGATGAATTCCCGACGAGAACAAAATCTCGTCGACATAGATATTGCCGAGGCCCGCGAGGAAAGCCTGATTCAGAAGTAAAGCTTTGATCCGCGTCTTCCGGGTTTTGAGGCGCGCTGAGAATTCGGGCAACCCGATTACCATCGGTTCTGGCCCCAGCTTTTTGACACGCGCGTCGCCCCACTCGATGCGGCCGAATTGCCGCGGATCTTCGTACAGCAGTACGCCGTCGTCCAACGTGAAAACTCCGTAGGTATGGGTCGTCTCGACGCCCGAGGTCAGTAGTTTTCCGGTCATGCCGAGGTGCATCACCAGGTTGCCCTGATCGAGCGCGACCACGATGAACTTACCGCGGCGCGCGACGGATTCGATTTTTCGTCCTGCAACCTGCCTAGCCAGCTTGGCACGGTTGCCGGGAGTAACGAATCGGGAGGTGAATCGCGCGGAGACGATGCGACGCCCTAGCAGGTAGGGAGCAAGCGTTCGGACAACGGTTTCGACTTCGGGTAACTCGGGCAATTATTTAAAACCCATTTTCGCCGCTGATGAACGCTGATCGAAAACAAGATAGCGGCTAATAAGTCTTCTATGGCACGTCAATCAAAATATCATCCCCGTCCACCTTCACCGGAAACATCGCGAGCTTTACATTCTCGTCGTAGTCGTTCACGCCCGTCTTGCAGAAGTATGCCCATTCATGCCACGGGCACACCACCCTGTCGCCATCGACGTTGCCTTGTCCAATGGGCCCGCCGGCGTGGGGACAAATCCCGTCGAGCGCGCTCAACTCTCCACCGATGTTGCAGATCGCGTACGTGCCTTCACCGACCTCAGCTTCCATCACCGACCCTGGAGGCAGCGCCGCCAGAGATCCAACTTTCACGAATGCCATATTTGTTTTTGTACCACGTCCTAATCGGCGTTCACTTCTTCTTCCGGAGGTTTTTTATGCTTGGGCTTCTTCCGATTCGTTTTCGGCACAATGGTCCGCGAAGCCTTCACCGGACCAACGCGTTCGCGCGCAATCGCCCGCACCTCCTTCTTCTGGTCGAATTTGGTGCCGATTTTGACTTTCTGTTTCGCCATACCCGCCTATGCTACATTAGAAGCTGAAGGAGGCCGCATGCTAAAATCCATCGGTCTACCTGAGCTATTAGTCATCCTGGTAGTCGCCTTGTTGCTGTTTGGCGGCAAGAAGATTCCCGAGGTTGCCAAAGGCTTGGGAGAAGGTATCCGTAACTTCAAGTCGTCCTTGAAGGGCGAAGACGAGCACCCCGACGATAAGAAGCCGGCATAAGCGCTTCCTGGCGCCGCCTGAAGTACTGGCGGACCTCAATCGGTTTTTCGAAATAAACAAAACCCCGCGGGCCGATAAGCCTCGCGGGGTTTTTAATTGGGCAGCGAAATTATTTCTTCGCCTTCGGCGGAACAATCGCGTCCTTCACCGCTTTTGCGACGCGGAACTTCACGACTTTCTTAGCCGGAATCTTGATGGCTTCGCCGGTCGCCGGGTTGCGGCCAATTCGCGCCTTGCGATCGACACGAACCAGCCGGCCAATGCCAGGCAACACGCTTACACCATTCTTCTTCGTTTCTTTGATGGCCAGTTCGGCATAGGCGACGGTAAACGCCTTCGCCGTCTTGTTGGGTACTTCCACCGCGGCCGCCAATTCTTTGATCAATTGCGATTGCGTCATCTTTGTTACTGCCATAATTCTCCTTTGGTCTGATTCTCCCGATGCGGCTCCAAGTGCCTCTAGAACGCCCCTGAAACCCGCATTTGCAACTAAATGATAAGGGATCGGCAAACCCGCTGTAAAGGGAAATATGCGAGGAAACCCTTATTTTTTCGGGGTTTTTCCACATGCCGATGCACCGGACCCCATGCCTGCAAGGGTCTGCTACACTGTGAAGAAAAGGCGAATGAACGACTTACGGCAGCTCATCGAAAATATCAACCGCAAATATGACGCTCGTCCGCTGCCTCCGCTACGGCGCGCGCCGGTGGAAGAATTTCTACCGGGCGATGAAGTCGAGACCGCTTTCGGGCGGCATTTCGAAACCGAGAAACTGTGGGAGCATCATCGCCATCATGGCAGCGCCGATATCGGAGCGCTGGCGTCGCTGCCGCACGATCTTCTCGAAACCATCGGTGAGATGCCCTCGGGAGCGCCCGAAACATGGGCGTTCCTTGACACCGAGACCACCGGGCTTTCCGGCAGTATCAGCACCTGCGCGTTTCTAGTGGGCGTCGGCCGCATCACGAAAGAAGGCTTCCGCGTCCGGCAATTTTTCATGCGCAGCTACAGTGAGGAGGCGAGTCTGCTGGACTCCCTTGCGCGTCACCTCAAAAATTTCAGGGTCCTGATCACCTATAACGGCGCGACGTTCGATCAGCCTTTGCTCGAATCGCGCTATCGCTTGAATCGCGCCGCTTCGCCCTTTACGCGGCTCCCTCATCTCGATTTGCTGCACAGCGCGCGCCGGCTCTGGAAACTCCGGTTCGATAGCTGCCGCTTAGTCGATCTGGAAAATGAGATCCTCGGCTTTGAGCGCGAAGGTGACATACCCGGCGCGATGATTCCCTACGTCTATTTCGAGTATCTCCGCACCAAATGGATTGAGCGCCTGGTGCCGGTCTTCCATCACAATGCACTGGACATATTGACGCTGGCTTGCCTGACCGGAATCGTCCCGCACGCATTCAAAGACGAGTCGTCGCGCACCAACGGAGCCGAGTTAACGGGCATCGCCCGATGGCTGATGGAAGCGGGCGAAATAGATCGCGCGCTGCCCCTGTTCCGCCGCGCGGTAGCCTCCGGAGTTCGGGACGATCTGCTGTTCCGGAATCTCTGGGACATCGCCAGGCTGGATCAGTCCGCGGCACTGGAAATCTGGACCGACTTGGCATCGTCAAGAAATCCGTATCGCGTGAAGGCGCTAACCGCTTTAGCGAAGCGGGCCGAGCACACGGAAAAAGATTACGTCAAAGCGTTGGAATTCACCTGCAATGCGCTATCGTTCGAACCATCCCTGGATCTGGAGAAACGCGAGCAGCGGTTAAGAAAGAGGCTCACGCAAAGGCGCAAAGCTCGCAAAGAAAACAGAGGGAAAACTTAGCGAGCTTGGCGCCTTTGCGTGAAATGTTTTTAAGAGTCCTTGGCTTTATCGAAATCCCCGAACGTCTTTCCCTCTGCCGCGAGTTTCTTCAACAGAGGCGCCGGGGCCCACAATTCGCCGTGGCTCTTCTCAAACTCCTCGATCCTCGCGAGAACTTTCGGGATTCCCACAGTGTCCGCATAGAACATCGGTCCTCCGCGCCAGGCTGGGAATCCATAGCCATTTAAATAAACAATATCGATATCGACGGACCTTAATGCAATTCCTTCTTCCAAAATTCGCGCGCCTTCATTGACCAGCGCATAAATTGTCCGCTCGATAATCTCATCATTGGAAACGGCCCTTCGCTCGATCCCCGCCTCGCGCGCTAGCCTGTCGATGAGCGCCGTTACTAACGGGTCGCCGGCGGGTTTGCGATTTTCGTCGTATTGATACCAGCCCGCGCCGGTTTTTTGGCCGTAACGGCCCATTTCGCACAACTGATCGGCGACTAGCGGGACGCGAACTCCTGGTTTTTCAAGATGTTTGAACTCTTTGCGGATCCGCCAGCCTACGTCGAGGCCTGCCAGATCGCCCATTGCCAGGGGGCCCATGGCCATCCCGAAATCGTAGAGGGCGGTATCGACCTGCTCCACTGTCGCGCCTTCTTCGACCAGGAACTGCGCTTCGCGACCATAGCAGTGGATCATGCGGTTCCCGATGAATCCACGGCAGTTACCGGCTAAGACCCCCACTTTATTGAGCTTTTTCGCCAAGCCCATGGAGGTCGCGATGACTTCCTTGCTGGTTTCCCTTCCGCGCACGATCTCCAGCAATCTCATCACGTTAGCGGGACTGAAGAAGTGGTGTCCGATGACCATTTGGGGGCGGGTGGTGGCAGAGGCGATTTCGTCGATGCTCAAGGTCGAGGTATTCGAGGCCAAAATGCAGTCGGGTTTCGCGATCTTATCTAATTCGCTGAAAATCTGCTTTTTCAGCGCCATACCCTCAAAAACCGCTTCGACGACGATATCCGCCTGTTCAAAACCGTCGTAATTGAGCGATAAAGTGATCAAATCGAGGCGTTTTTGCATGGTTTCAGCGCTAAAACGACCCTTATTTACGCTGTTTTGGTAGTTCTTTTTGATGGTCGCGAAACCTTTGTCGAGCGCTTCCTGGGTGGTCTCCTTGATGATTACGGGAATTCCCGCGTTGGCGTAATTCATGGCGATGCCTCCACCCATGGTGCCCGCGCCGATGATGGCTGCTTTGCGAATGTCGTAGATTTTGGTGTCTTTCGGAATGTCCGGAATTTTGGCGACGATTCTTTCTCCAAAGAACGCGTGGATGAGCGCCTTCGATTGCGTCGAGAACAGGCATTCCTGGAAGATCTGCGCCTCACGCTCGCAACCCTCGGCAAAAGTGCCTTTGGTGGACGCCTCTACGGCTTCGATTGCGGCTAGCGGAGCCGTTTGTCCGCGCTTGGTGCGGCGCGCGTGTTCGCGGGCGACGGCGAAAACTGTAACGTTCTTGGCGGCGTCCTTCAGTTTCTCATCGCGCTCCCGAGTTTTGGGTGCGGGTTTGGCAGCTATTTCGCGTGCGAATGAAAGGGCGCCTTCGAGCAGATCGCCGTCGATAATTTTGTCGACGATACCGACCGATAACGCGGTCTTCGCCTCCACCGGCTCGCCGAACGCGCACATTTCGACTGCTTTGGCGACGCCCGCCAAGCGCGGCAAACGCTGGGTTCCCGCGGCGCCCGGAATGATACCGAGCTTCACTTCAGGCTGCCCGACCTGCGCTGACGCTACGGCCACTCGATAGTGTCCGGCCATCGCGACTTCGAGTCCTCCGCCGAAAGCGGTGCCGTGAATCGCCATGACTACAGGCTTGGCGGAATCTTCGATTTTGAGCAGCGTGGGATAGAGCGCGAGCCGCGGTCTGGCGCCCGAGGTAATCTTGCCGAACTCTTTTATATCGGCTCCGGCGATGAAGGTTCGCCCTCCGCCGATGACGACGATTGCGGCTACCTCAGGCGCGGCCTCGGCCTTTTCGATTCCTTCGAGAATGCCCTCCGGCACGCCGGGGCTTAAGGCGTTGACCGGTGGATTATCGATGGTAATGATGGCAACGTTGCCGTCTCTCGTGTACTTGACGAGCTCGCTCATTTTATTAGAAGATCCCTTTCCCTAATTGGAATGCTGAAGAAGGGGACAGACGGCTCTGTCCACGTCCGCCGCTTAACGGGGACGAAAGTCTCGTAAGCGGGGACAGAGTCGTCTGTCCCCTTCTTCAGCACTCCAAACGAAATAGCTTTACTATCGTATAAGATCCATGGGCTTGCTTCTTGTACCGATACTATTGAGCGCGCTTGCGCTTGCCGCTGCGGACGATTGGCCGGGTTGGCGCGGTCCAACGGCGAATGGTATTTCGCCGCTCAAAAACGTTCCGTCTTCCTGGAGCGCGGAGCGCAACGTCGCGTGGAAGACTCCACTCGAAGGACGCGGACTGTCATCGCCGGTGGTGTGGGGCGACCGGATTTTCTTGACCGCGGACATTGAGGGCGACCCGGTGGAAGGGGCGATTCCTCCGAAGCATCGGATTCGCGGGGAGCCGTTCCGGCATCCTGACAGCACCGGTATGAACCACAAGCACATTCTCAAGGTGATGAGCTTCGATACGAGGTCCGGCAAGAAGCTTTGGGAAAACACTGCGTACAACGGGCCGGTGGCCGACGAGATTCACAAATTCAACTCCTACGCCTCCGCAACGACGGTGACCGACGGCAAGTTCGTTTACGCATACTTCGAATCGCAGGGACTCTACAAGTACGATTTCGAGGGCAAGCAAATCTGGAAGATGTCGCTCGGTCCGATTCTTACGGAGGGCGTGGGCAACGGGGTTTCGCCGGTGTTGTTCGGGGACAAGGTGATCATCCTGGCAGATCAGGATGAAGGCGAGAATTCGTTCCTGGCCGCCGTTTCGACTGTCGATGGAAAGATCGCGTGGAAGATCGCCCGTCAGGCGCAAGTCTCCTGGACTGTACCCGTGATTCTGGACGTAAACAAGCAGCCGCAGTTGCTTGTCAGCGGTACGGAGAACCTGATCGCTTACGATCCCCGCACCGGGAAAGAAATCTGGCGCACGGAGGGAGTGGGCGGAAATTCCGTGCACACGCCAGTGTTCGGACACGGCATGGTGTACGTTTCGACGGGGTATCCGACCAAGAACGTGATGGCGGTTCGATTAAATCCGGCTCCGGGTGAGGAGCGCGTGGCATGGACCTACAAAAAAGGGACCGGCTATATTCCCAATACGATTCTTTACGGAGACTACCTTTACTTCATGACCGACGCCGGATTGTTGACCTGCGTCGACGCCGTCACTGGCAAGCCGCAGTATGAATCGAAACGGTTTCCAACTCCGGGACACTTTGCGGCTGCGCCCGTGGCGTTTGACGGGAAACTGCTGATTACCAGCCAGGACGGCGATACCTACGTGCTGAAGGCGGGTCCGGAACACGAGATTCTGGGGACCAATTCGTTGGGCGAAGACGTGGTGGCGTCGCTGGCGATTGCCGGAGATTCGATTTATATCCGGTCGGAAAAGAATCTATATCGCATCCGGCAGGGTTCGGGAAACATCCAATCTGCCAAATGAGGGTCTTGCGCAAGTGCCCCCTGCCTGACAGTCGGGGTTCGGTCGGCGGGTGGGCTTGGGCAGTGGTTTTGTGTGCGGTTGCCGGAGTTCTAGAGGGCCAGGCACTCTCCTCCGATAAGCAGCGCCAGATTGCTTCTTTCGAAAAAGTCTGGACGACAATTCGCGACAAGCACTGGCAGAAAAATCCCGCGGGACTGGACTGGCAGGCGATTCACGCGGAGTTTTATCCCCGCATTCTGAACGCGAGATCCGACGAAGAAGCGCTGGCCATCATGCGCGAAATGCTGGGGCGTTTAAAACAGACGCATTTCGGGATCTTCCCGGCCGCGGTTTATAACGACGTAGAAGGCGATGGCGGTGGGGACGGATCTGCGGGAATCGGGACGCGCGTGCTGGGCGGCCAAGCGGTAGTGATGGATCTGGATCCTGGATCTTCGGCCGAAAGGGCTGGCGTGAAACGCGGCTGGATAGTCCAGAGCGTCAACGGCAAGCCGCTGGGGCCAGTGATTCAAAAGCTGGAATCCGATGCTGACATTCACGAGCTAGCGCTGGAGCGCGCGGTGCACGCGCGATTGACGGGGATGATCGGCGATACGTTGGCCATCGTGTTTCTGGACGGCTCCAATCGCGAGGTTACTCGCAATCTGGAACTCGGCATGGAGCGGGGGCAATCGGCGCGATTCGGCAATCTACCGCCTTTGCATGTATTCTTCGAATCGAAGAAGTTCGGCAATACCGGCTACGTGCGATTCAACATGTTCCTGGACCTGGTGCGGGTGATGGGCAGTTTTGGCGAAGCGGTGCAACAGTGCATGCAGTGCGACGGGTTGATCGTAGATCTGCGCGGCAATCCCGGAGGCATCGGCGGCATGGCGATGGGGATGGCTGGATGGCTGGTGGACAAGCCGGATGAACGCCTAGGCACTATGTATATGCGCGATGCGACGCTGAACTTCGTGATCAATCCGCGCGCCGAGGTATTTGCGGGGCCGGTGGCCGTATTAGTGGACGGAAGCTCGGCATCTACGTCGGAGATTTTCGCAGAGGGGTTGAAGGACCTGGGGCGGGCGCGCGTGTTTGGAACCAAGACAGCCGCGGCTGCTCTGCCCTCCGTGTTTGAGCGGCTACCGAACGGCGACGGATTTCAGTACGCGACGGCGAATTATATTTCCGAAGGCGGCAAGCCGCTGGAAGGGGTCGGGGTGACGCCGGACGTGGAGGTGAAGCTGACCAGGGAGGGGCTGCTGGCGGGTCATGATGCGGTGCTGGACGCTGCGTTAGAGTGGATTAGGAAGAAAAAATGACTCGTCGTTATTTAGTCGCCGCTCTCGCCGGGATTACCAGCTTCGCTTTTGCGCAGACCGAGCCGCTGCCCAAGGCTGAAACTATACTCGATCACTATATTGAGGTCACTGGCGGCAAGGCGGCTTACGAAAAGCGAAAGAATCAGATCGAAACGGGAACGATCGAGCTGAAAGCTCAGGGACTGAAGGGGACCGTGCTGCGCTATGCGGCCGATCCTGCCGAGGCATACTCGATCGTTGAGATCGAGGGTGTGGGGAAGATCGAGGACGGCCTGGACAAGGGAGTCGCATGGGACAAGAATCCGATGCTGGGTCCGAAAATCAAGACTGGCCAGGAAAAGGCGCAGTACGTGCGCGAGGCGGCCTTCAACTCGCCTATTCGTTGGCGCGAATTGAACTCGAAGGTGGAGACGGTGGGCACCGAGACGATCGACGGCGAACTCACGTATAAGGTGGTTTTGACGCCGACGGAGGCTCCCGCGGAGACCATGTACTTTCAGAAGAAATCCGGACTTGCGGTGAAAACCGTGACGACCGTCGTGAGCGCGATGGGCGAGGCGCCGGTTGAGATGTTCGCCAGCGACTATAAGACTCTGGGCGGTATACTGGTGCCGACGAAAATTACGGAGAAGCTGGCCGGACAGGAGATCGTCATCACTCTTTCGGATGTGAAAACGAATCAGCCGATCCCGCCGGACCGGTTCGACCCGCCCGCCGAAATCAAAGCGCTGCTGAGCAAAGCGGCAGAGAAAAAGTAGCCGCTAGCCGAACGCGCGATCGAACAGCGCCCGAGTGTGCTCTTGAATATCGGCCAGGGCATCCAGCGGCGCAGAGGTCCATCGTTTTATCAAAGTAGCGAGTGCGGCGCGCTGCGCGCCAATCGGGAGTTTGCCCTCCGCGTGGCCGGAACGCACACGCAGTCCGTGGTCGAGCGCGCGATAGAAATTGGCGGCATCGCGCAGGAATCCGGCCTCGGTTCGATCGAGGTGATGCATGCTTTCGAGAACCTCAATACGCTCCGGCGTATTCAACGATTGAAAAAAGATGCCCGCGCTTTTGAGGCGCAGATACATGAGCAGAAAGTCGATATCGTAATATCCTCCGCGGCCGGCTTTCAAAGGATGAGTCGCAGCTTGTTCTTTTTCCAGGCGCTGCCGCATCTGCTTCAAGTCGGTGCGCGACCGTCCGCTTTGACCGTAGCGGACCCAATCGATTGCTTGCAGGTGATGAAGAAACAGGTCGGCGCTGAGGGGCTCCCCGGCCACGGCGCGGGACTTCATGTAGGTGATGCCTTCCCAGGCTTCGGCGGTGCGGGTGAAATAATCCTTGACGGCGCTTTCGGTCTGCACCAGGGGACCGTCGCCGCCGTTGGGGCGCAAGCGGGTGTCGACCGCGAAGAGAACTCCTTCGCCGGTGTAGGCCGTCACCAAGTCGATTAGCCGGCCTGCGACTCGCGTCCATTGCTCCATTCTGCGCGACTCGGAATCGCAGAGGATGAATACCAGGTCAGCGTCGGAGGCTAGGTCGAATTCGCGCATTCCCAACCTGCCGAGCGCAATCACCCAGAGTTTCTTTTCGGGCGGCGACTCACCCCAGATATCCGTCACTGCAATTTCGTACGCGCGCGCGATCACGGTATCCGCGAGCGCGGAAGTGCGTTCCAGCGTCTCAAAAATCGGCTGCGATTCGCAGATGCTGGCCGTCTGAATGCGCAGCATTTCGCGGCGATACCAGCGGCGCAGCTCGCGGGCATCCTTCGGAAGATCGTCTTCCATGGGAGCGTCTGAGATCGCGTCTATCAGTTCCGGCGTGCGGATCAGTTCCTCGCCGAAATAAGGACTCTGCTCGAACAGATCCAGCGTTCGCGCAGTGAGCGCCTCGTCTTCGTTGAGCCTTTTGAGGCGCGGCTCATCGGCCGATAGTTTTTCGAGAAAATGTTCGAACGCGCGGTAGCCGTGCTGCATTTCGGCAATGGCGAGCGACCGCGAAAGAGTAGGGGCTGTCTGCTCCAGGGCTCGCACAACGTTGCTTGACTGCGGCCCCGCAGTCTCCGGAACAGAGCCCACGCGCGCGTGAACGACGCGTTCGTAGATCTCGATCACCTGTGCGAAGTGGGTCTTTATCTCGGCCATCAGCCACTCGGCCGAGCCGCCGCCGGCGGGCATGCGGCGGGCGATCTTTTCGAGCGCGGCGGGATCGGATGGCAGCGTGTGGGTCTGCCGGTCGTCGGCGAATTGGAGGCGATGTTCCAGATGCCGCAGGAACTGGTACGCGGCGGCGAGTCCGCCATACTCGGCTTCGGAGAGGAAGCCTTTGTCCTGAAGACGCGCGATGGCCAGCAGGGTGCCGCCGTGGCGCACCCAGGGATCGGCGCCGCCGTAGAGGCGTTGCAGGCACTGGACCATGAACTCGATATCGCGGATGCCTCCGCGGTCGAGTTTGATGTCCACATTTGATTCGCGGCCGCGGGTTCCGCGAGTGCGCTTTTTCGCGGCAAGTTTTTCGTTGATGCGCTCGCGGGTCACGCTGAGGGCTTCGATCGCCGAGAAGTCGAGGGTAGTGGAATAGATTTTCGGCTCGACGAAATCGAGGAGCGCGGCGCCGGTAACGCGATCGCCCGCGGCGACGCGAGCTTTGATCATCATCTGCAATTCCCAATCGCGCGCGCGCGATTCGTAATACTGGCGTGCGCCATCGAGCGAGATGCAAACCTCCCCCAAGCTTCCTTCGGGGCGGAGGCGCAGGTCGACGCGGTAGCACATGCCTTCCGGCGTATAGGCGGACAGCAGCGCGGTGAGCTCATTGGCCGCTCGCTTGAAGAATTCCTTGTTGGTCAGACTTGCAGGGCCATCGGTGACGCCGTTGTCGGAATATAAAAACATCAGGTCGATATCGGAGCTGTAATTCAGTTCCTCGCCGCCGAGCTTGCCGAGAGCGATGACCGCAAAATGCGCGGGCTCCAGTCCTTTCGATCGGGGGTGGCCGTAGCGCGAGACGAGATCGCGATGGATGCGCTCATAAGCCGTCTCGACGATTGCGTCGGCGAGCGCCGATAGCTCCGCGGTTACATCGGAGAGCGTTCCGAAGCCGAGCACATCGCGGATCAGGATACGGAGAATCTGCTGGCGCCGGAAGCGGGCGAACGGCAGTGGATCGGGGGCGGCGCTGGAAGCGATTTGCGGCTCCAGAAGAATGCGAAACTCGTCGGTGGAGCGGACGCGGTGCATATCGCCGCCCGATAGAAGCTGCTCCAGGCATTCCGGCGCATCTAAAATCTCCTGGGTAAGAAAATTACTCCGCGAAAAAACGGCGATCAAGTACTGTAACGCCGCGGTGGAATGGACGATGCGCTGATACGCATCGGGCTGTCTCTGTTCGAAACTCGCGAGTGCGGCACGCACGCCCTCGGGGTCCGGCGAGTGCGCGGCTAGCAATGCAATGCGGTCCAGAACCGCCGGAGGAAGAGACATCAGGTCAGCACTTCCGGATTCACAACGTTGATGGGATTGCCCAAGCAATAGGCAGCGATCTGGTCGAAGATCTCGGCGAATTGGAGCTCATATTCTTCGCGCGTCACGTAGCCGATGTGCGGCGTGCAGATGACGTTTTCCATTTCAAGGAGCGGGTGGTCTCGCGCCGGCTCCTGTTCATACACGTCGACCGCGGCCATGCCGGGGCGCCCGGCCTTCAGAGCGTCGACCAGCGCGCCCGGCTCGATGAGCGGAGCGCGGCTGGTATTGACGATTAGCGCCGATGGCTTCATTCGCGCGAGATCGGCCGCGGTCACGATTCCGCGGGTCGCCGGGACGAGGCGCAGATGCAGGGAGAGGACGTCGCACTGCTCGAAAAACTCCTTTTTATTGGGTGCGACAGCGTATCCGTCGGATTGCGCTTGGACGAGGGAAGGCTCGCGAGCCCATATGATGACGTTCATGCCGAACGCTTTCCCATAGCCGGCGACCGCGCGACCGATTCGCCCATAGCCGTAAATCCCGAGCGTTTTTTCGCGCAATGTGCTGCCGACGTCAGTTTGCCAGGTCCCCGCTTTGAGCGCCGCCATTTGCTGGGGGATGCGGCGCATGGCGGCGAGAATCAGACCCCAGGTCAATTCCGCGGCGGCGTAAGACGGCGTCCCCGGATGCTGGCTGGAGGACACGATCACGCCTCGTCGAGTGCAGGCGTCGACATCGATGTGCGGATACACACTGCGCTGGCTGATGAGTTTCAGGTTGCTGAGCCGATCGAGAAGAGGAGCGCGAATCTGGGTTCTCTCGCGGATCAACACGAGAGCTTCGGTATCTTTCAATCGCTCCGCGAGCGCGTCGATTTCCTGGACGTGATCGTTCCACACGTCGACATGGTGACCTTTCAGCTTCTCGAAACACGGCAGAGTGCGCAGCGTGTCGAAATAATCGTCCAGTATGGTGATCTTCATCTCTAACGATCGTGCCGATTGAGAAGGGCGCGGCCGGATGCGGTGATCCTCACCATCCCTGCCTCTATTTTCACGAATCCGCGATCGTTCGCGTCTTCCCAAACGGGAAGTTTAGGGCAGGATGTGCGCCACGCATCCATCGTTTCTTCATAGGTCCGCTCGCGGCGCGCGACCCAATCGAGAAGGTCGAGGATCAGGGCTTCCACGACAGTATCGGCCATGGTCTGAATATACAATGGTCTCGTGTCCCACCAAGTTACGTTGATTCCCGGCGACGGTATTGGTCCGGAGGTTTCTTCGGCTGCCCGCCGCGCCGTCGACGCCACCGGCGTTTCCATCGATTGGGAGGTCGTCCAACTCAACGAGGAAGTGATTCGCAAAACCGGCGTTTCGCTGCCGCAGCACGTTCTCGACAGCCTGGAACGCACACGCGTCGGGTTGAAAGGTCCGGTGACGACTCCGATTGGCGGCGGATTTGCAAGCGTCAACGTTGCTCTGCGGAAGAGGCTCGACTTGTATGCGAACGTGCGGCCGGTGCGATCGCTGCCCGGCGTGGCGACGCGCTTCTCCGACGTGAAGATCGACATGGTGATCTTCCGCGAGAACACGGAAGACCTCTATTCGGGCCTGGAACATGAAGTCGTAAAGGATGTGGTAACCAGCCTGAAAGTGATCACGCGCGTCGCGTCCATCAAGATTGCCGAGTATGCGTTCCACTACGCGAATCGCCTGGGGCGGAAGAAGGTCGCGGCGATTCACAAGGCGAACATCATGAAGCTGGCCGATGGGCTGTTTTTACGCTGCTGCCGCGAAGTTGCGGCGCGATTTCCGCATATTGAATATAAGGAACTGATCGTCGATAACGCGTCGATGCAGCTCGTTATGCGCCCGGAGCAGTTTGATGTTCTGTTGCTGCCGAATCTGTACGGCGACATCGTGTCGGACCTGGCCGCGGGCCTGGTCGGCGGACTCGGGATTGTCCCCGGCGCGAATATGGGCGAGCATCATGCGGTGTTTGAGGCCGTGCATGGATCGGCTCCGGATATTGCGGGAAAAGGGATCGCGAATCCCACGGCGATGATGCTGTCGTCGGTAATGATGCTGATCCATCTACAAGAACTTGAGGCGGCGAGGCGGCTACAGGATGCCATTGAGAAAGTTTATGCGGATGGGTCGGCGCTGACGGGCGATGTAGGGGGCAAGGCGAGCACAGAAGGGTTTACTAGCGGAGTCATTGCTGGGATGAGGTAGGCTCGGCAGGCGAAACCGCCTGCCCCACCTCGCGTGCACAGGAATTACTCTGCGTAGCTCCGTCGTACTCGGTTTCTTCCGGCACATCGGTTGGACTCTCGAAGTCCAGCTTGTAGCCGTCCGGATCGGAAACGATGGCGACCCACATCCCGTTTCCGACGAAAGGATTTCTCACCTGAATCCCGCGTGAAGTAAATGCGTGATAGAGCGCCAGGGCGTCTTTGCATTGGAAGCAGACCGACACTCCCAAGCCAAGTTTCCCTTCCGGCGCACGGCCTTCACGATACTCCTGAAGCATGAGGGCCGCTCCGCCGAACTGAAGCCAGCACCACTCGATCTTGCCCCTGGGAGTCCACTTCTTGGTCATTTCGAAGCCGAGGCCGTCCACGTAAAAGCGCAATGACAACTCCATGTTTGTCACCATGAAAAACGGGACGGCTTGCTCGACGTTCGGTTCAGTCACTTCAACAGGAACGATATCAAATCGACAACGCGCATGGAGTAGCCCCATTCGTTGTCGTACCAGGCAAGGACCTTCACCAGATTGCCCGCCAGCACTTTCGTCATCAGCGAATCGACGATGGAGCTGTTGGGGTTGTGCAGCATGTCGGTGGAGACGATCGGGTCCGCTGTATAGGCGAGAATCCCTTTGAGTGGACCGTCAGCCGCGGCCTTCAATGCTGCGTTCACTTCTGCGTCGGTAGTATTTTTCGTTGTGACCACTACCAGATCGACCGCGGAAACGTCTGGCGTCGGGACGCGCATCGAATAGCCGTCGAGCTTGCCCTTCAGCTCCGGGATCACCAGCGAAATCGCTTTAGCAGCCCCGGTCGTGGTCGGGATCATGTTCAAAGCAGCGGCGCGGGCGCGGCGCAGGTCCTTGTGCGGGAAATCGAGCACGTTCTGGTCGTTGGTGTAGCTGTGGATCGTGGTCATCGAACCTTTTTCGATGCCGAACGTCTCGTGCAGAACCTTGGCGACGGGAGCCAGGCAATTCGTCGTGCAGGACGCGTTCGAGACGATGTGATGTTTCGATTTATCGTAGGCCTTGTCGTTCACGCCGAGCACGATGGTGATGTCCTCGCCCTTGGCGGGCGCCGAGATAATGACCTTCTTCACGGAGCCGCGCAGGTGCTTCGAGGCATCCGTGGCTTCCGTAAAGCGGCCGGTGGATTCGACGACAACGTCCGCGCCGACGCCGGGCCAATCGATTTCAGCCGGGTCCTTGGTCGCGAAAACTCTGATCTTCCGGCCGCCGACGATGATGGCGTCGGACTCGGCTTTGACATCCTCATGAAGCATGCCGAGAGTGGAGTCGTACTTGAGTAAGTGCGCGAGCGTAGCCGTATCCGTAAGATCGTTCGCGGCGACAAACTCGATATTTGGGTTATGCAACCCGGCTCGGACCACATTTCTACCGATGCGGCCGAAGCCGTTAATTCCTACTTTGATGGACATAGATTCTTCTAGTTTAGTTCGTCGGGACAGCTGTCAGCTACGCACTGATTGAAAATCAAAACAATTCTGACGCCGATAAACGCTGATGAACGCAGATTGAAAACAAAGCACTGATGCGCGTTGGCTTCCTTAAGAACGTGCCGCGATCCCCTCGATCTGGCCGATATGGTTCGGATCGTGGCCGCCCATAGTCTCAATGATTGACTGAAACGTCATACTTCCGCGTTCCGGATGCGTGACTGGCTTCGCAAGCGCTTCCTGCGCAAGCGAGCCGATCAGCTTCACGTTGAAATTACGAACCGCCGTGAAGACAGCGAGCGCGGATTGGGCATCATAGGCGGCATAGTTCCTGGCCCACAGGTCCTGATCGAAGGGCTGGATCACGTGATGCGGTTCGGCCAGCGTCTGGCGAAGACGATAGGCGAATACGATCTCGCAATCGGCAAGATGGCACAGGATCTCGCGCGCCGACCATTTTCCGGGAGCGGGAGACCGTTGAGCCCCTTCGGCGCCGAGGGAATTGAGCATCGCCTCAAGTCGCGCGGGGGTAGATGCGATCACCTCACGAGGGTCGCGCGGACCGAGGAAAGGAGCATAAGGGTTCATCCGGTAATTTTACAAAAATAAGTACCGTTCGCAGTAGACGGAAGCAGAGCGCCAGCGTATACTTCTTGGTCACGGGGAACGGGCGAGTTATACGGGGATTATAGATGTTGCATTTCAAAGGCCGGCTACAGGCCCGGCTAAAGTACTGGCTGAAGTGTGCCGGTAAGGGTGAAAAGAAGATTGCCAGCGTATTCGGCGTAAACGCGGCGGCCTCCCATGAAGCGGTTTTGCATCTGCGCAGGGGTGCGCCTGACGTTCCTGTCTGGCTGTTCACCACGGCAGAACCGTTTCCGGAAACCGAGGCTCTTTGCGAGCGCGTTTACCGGAACAAGGATGCGATCGCGCTGGTATGCGACGCCGAACGGCGCCTCTGGGAGCACTGCGTCGCGATCAGCGTGGGCACGTGGACGGGATCGGGCGGCTGGACTATCAAGCTGGCTCCCTTTCTGGTTCCGCCCTTTCGCGTGTTGATCCTCAACCGGGACGGTGGCTTTTTTAGCGGCACACCGGCAAATGTTCTCCTTCATTGCGCACGTGCATCCCGCGAAGCGATTCATAACGGGCGGGTTCGGGTCGAGGAGGCGATCCAGACGGGTCGTGAGCGTTTGGGATGGGCGATTCATCCCGTGCGCGTCCGCTTGGCCGATCTGTTCCGGGGGCTTTCGAAATTGTCGTCCGCGACCACGTTGCGCGTAGCGTCGGGCTTGCTGCATGGGATGTCGAATCCGCACTTTGCTCTATTCCGGCGTCTCCACGGCCGTCAGCCGCTGACGCTCGACGTGGATGCGCCAGATGGAAACTCGGTGGTGTGTTTCCGGCAGATCGGTCCGCAGTGGGAAGGCGCAGCGCTCGAAAAAGCGGCGGGGTCGAGCGATGCGCGCTGGCTGTTGTGGCACTGTGGCACAGAGGCCGATGGTATTTCCGACTCTGTCTCCTTATTTGGCGTCTCCTTGTTTAACGACGAGCGAACGTTCGGAGTCTCTCGCCAGACGCATCTGCGAGGCTGGAAGAAAATGGTCGTACCGTCCGCGCCGTTTCGCACGCTCGAAGCCGGCGAGGCCACGCGTGTTCTGGCCCCGATGGCGGAATCGATGTTGGTAGATCGGAAAAAGCTGCTGGCGCTCGGCGTTCCGCGCTCCAGTATGCCTGGCACGGCGTGGTTGATTCTGTTCTGGAAGGCAGCGGCGGCGGGATGGCGTTCGTACAGCGTCGGACAACATTCGCCGCCTCGGAGGAGCGTTCCAGAACAGCCGGAGTCGCCGATACAGGATACGGCGTTCGTGCTTCACACGCTCTTCGATCCGGCGTTGCGCCGTCTCTCGCCACGACAGGAGGAGCTTTCTCGCGGCAATATCGGTTTTTCGGCGAAGGATTTCCGGCCGGCGGCAGATTGGGGTTCAGAGCGATTGAAAGTGCTCATCGTCTCGCCTTTTTTGCCGTATCCGTTGTCGCATGGAGGCGCAGTTCGCATCTTCAACTTGTGCCGGGAGCTATCGGATCGCGTAGATTTTTCTCTGGTCGCGATGCGCGAAGCGAACGACGTGGTGGATTACGCGCGGCTGCACGAGGTGTTTCGCGAAGTACACGTGGTGGACAAGGACGAACGGACCTCCGGTGACAAGAACCTTCCGGCGCAGGTCTCCGCGAGCGAGTCGAGCAGCCTGCGCGCCCTGATCGCGCAGTTGTCGGAGAAGCTGCTGCCGGATTTGCTTCAGATCGAGTTCACCCACTTCGCCGGGTTCCGTGACTGCGCCCCCGGCGTGCCGGCTCTTCTCGTCGAGCATGACCTGACGTTCAGTCTGTATCGCCAGCTCGCCGAAAAGAATTCGACTCCAGCCTCCTGGCGCGAATACGAACGATGGCTGGCGTTCGAGCGCAAGTGGCTCGCGGCCTATGAGGGCGTCTGGACGGTTTCTGAAGCCGACCGAATACGTGCAATCGAAGAGAGCTGCCGCGCTCCGGAGCGCACGTTCGCCATCGCCAATGGAGTGGACGTGAACAGGTTCCAGCCTTGCGGCGCGCATAAAGGAACGCATGAGGTGTTCTACGTCGGCTCCTTCCGCCATCTTCCCAACATCATTGGATTTGAGAGGCTGTGCGGGGAAATCATGCCGCGCGTCTGGGAGAAGGCGCCGGATACGCGCCTGCGTGTAGTGGCTGGTCCGGAGCATGAGCGTTATTGGCGGCAATTCGGGCGAACGAAAGATCTGCGTGGGCTCGATCCGCGGATTGCGGTCCACGGTTTTGTGGAAGATCTGCGTCCGCTGTATGAACGCGCCGCGGTGGTCGCGGTTCCGCTGGAGGTTTCCGCCGGCACGAACATCAAGGTGCTGGAAGCGATGGCATGCGCCAAGACCATCGTTTCGACGCCGGTCGGCTGCGCGGGCCTGGATCTGAAGGACGGACATGATATCGCGATTCGCAGCGATTGGGCGGGTTTCTCAGACGCACTGTGTGAGCTGTTGCCGGGATCGAGTCTCGGAGAACGCGCCCGAAGGACGGCGGAGAATCACTTCAGTTGGAGTGCGATCGCGGACCGCGCTTACGACAGTTATCTGTCTGTAGCCGGGAAAACATCGGATAGCCGGCGTAGTGCGGCTCGCTCCATGACGGTGGTTTAGCTAGGGCATCAGCGGGCGAGCGCTCTCGAGAATCCTCGCAATCCAATCGGCATGCGGCATACCGGAATCGGCAAGCGCTTTTATCTCCCGGTCGACGTCATACTCCACACGCCGAATCTCCGGCTTCCCATCGTCGAGCAGCAAATAGGATGAGCGCCTATCGCCATCGTGCGACATACTGACGCTGCCCGTGTTCACCACTGTCATTGATGAAACCGTTCGCACGAAGGACCGGTGAACATGCGCATAAACGGCAATCGATCGGCCGAGAGGAGAAAAGACTTTTTCCAAAGTGGAATCGGTCGCCTCCGGCATCGGGGCACGCCAGCACGAATCGGGACTCGCGTGTACCAGCGCCATGGCATCGTGTTCCTGTTGAACCGGCAAGCCGCGCAGCCACGCGAGCCTTCCTTCGCCGAGCCTTTCGCGCTCCACCGAAGCCATCTCTTCGATCACATCCCACAGGGATTGGAACTGCGGAAGGCTGCTACCGAACTCCTGCAGCGAATCTGGCCGGAACATCATTTCATCGGTGTTCCCCAGGACACCCGGCCAGCCCAGATCGCGAATCCGGTCGACGACTTCAACCGGATTTGCTCCACCGTGGGTCAGATCACCGCCATGGAAAATCAGGTCGGGCGAGGTTTCGCGCAGATCGGCCAGCACTGCTTCGAAGGCCGTCAGGTTTCCATGGATATCGGATAGAATCGCGATGCGCAAGCTAATAAAAGAGATACTTGCGCCACTGATCGTCGCTCTTGCCGAGCAGCCTCATCAAATGACGGCTGGTATGAAGGCTGAACGGTCGCGGAGCTCTAGCCAGGCGCATTCCCGCTTCCTCTGGAGTTCGACTGCCTTTGCGGTTGTTGCAGGGATGGCAGCAGGCGACCAGGTTTTCCCAGGTTGTTTCCCCCGCACGAGATCGCGGCTGTACGTGGTCGAGCGTTAGTTCGCCAGAGTTGAAGGTACGCAGGCAATATTGGCAGGTATAACGGTCGCGCATCAGGATGTTTTTGCGAGAAAGTGCCCTTGTTTGGTGTGGGATACGGCGATATTCGAGCAGGCGGATTACGCTCGGGACGCGCATCGATTGCCGCGCGGAATGGACCTGCGCACTGGCGTGCTCCTCCGCCGACGCCACGCCCTTTAGCACCAGCACCAGAGCCCTTCGCGCGGCGCAGACGTTGATCGGCTCATAGCTGGAATTTAGGACAAGTACAGGTTTATGAAGGCGTTGCAGCACGCGTTCCTGATGATTGGCAATCATTTGGACTCCATTCGTCGATCGGTGCGGGCCACAGCAGCTACCGCTACGTGACTTGCTCCGGCACGCTTTAATACACGGGCACAGGCGCTCGCCGTGGCGCCCGTCGTAAGCACATCGTCGATCAGCAGTACTCGCAAACCTTTTATGCTCTGCCCTTTACGTATTGCGAACGCACCGCGCACATTCAGCCGGCGCTTCGAGTTGCTAAGGCCGGCTTGTGGGGCGGTCGGTTTCACACGGCGGACAACGTTTGCGACTGGAACTCCCCACCTCCGGGCCACTTCCCTCGCTAACAATTCCGACTGGTTATACCCACGGCTCCAGCGCTTTTTCCAATGGAGAGGCATCGGAATCATCAGATCGAAACGGTGCTCGCGTGGGATCGCCCGGGCGATTAGTGCGCCGAGGGGCTTGGCTAAAGGCCGGATTTGGCTGTATTTAAAGAGATGAATCAGCTCTCGCAGCGTCTCTTCATAGGAGCCGAAGGTGTAGACCGTATCGAAACCAGTCATGCCGAGGCGGCAAAGGGAGCAGCGCCCAGATTCATCGAGCGGAAAGCGATTTCGAAATGGAGTTTTACAATCGGAGCAATAGTAATCGGCCGCAAATGGAGTCGGGTGACGTAAGCAGGCGCTGCAAACCGGGATGCGGGAAATTTCGTGGAGAGGCGCGCCGCAGACGCGGCAATCATCGGGGAACAGGCCGCAAAAAGCCCTTTCTGCGAAAGGCAGAAGAGACCGGCCAAAATTGGTCAGCAGGGCACTTGAGAAGACCCACCTCCAACCGACACCTTCAGTGTACAACATCGTATGTTAAATCGAGTTGACGACTGGCCGGTTAGCAAGGCAGCAGGAGTGATAGAATCGATTCGCCGGGAGGCAAATCATGTTTCGTCTGGATGCCGACCGTCCGGTGGAGTTTTGCGACGGGCTGCGGAGGAGAGATTTCCTGCACGCGGGGTCGCTGGCAGCCCTGGGGCTGAGCTTGACGGACTGGTTCGCGTTGCGCGCTTCGGCTGCTAGTCAGAACGCTGCAACGCCGCCGAATGATACCAACTGCATCCTATTGATGTTGATCGGCGGGCCGTCTCAGCTCGACACCTTTGACATGAAGCCGAACGCTCCCGTGGAGATTCGCGGGCCGTATAAGCCGATTAAGACCAACGTTCCAGGGATCGAGATTTCCGAGAATTTTCCGCGCACCGCGAAGCATGCCGACAAATTTTCCCTGGTTCGCAGTATGTATCATACGGCGGCGGCGGTGCACGATACCGGCCATCAGATGATGCAGACGGGCCGCTTGTTTCAAGGCGGCGTGGAGCATCCGCATTATGGCTGCGTGCTCTCGAAGCTGAAAGGACCGAACGGCGACGTACCCGCTCACGTGCTGCTGCCGCGCCCCATCGGCAATACCGGCGGGAACATGCCGCATGGGCAAACGGCCGGCTATCTCGGCAAAGGGTTCGATCCGTTCGTGCTGAATGCGGATCCTTCCGATCCGAACTTCAGAGTTCCCGACATGCTGCCGCCGGATTATCTGACGCCGCTGCGGGTCGACCGGCGCCGCAACTGGCGGGAGATGATCGACAAGTCGGTAAGCGAGTTCGAGACCTCTCAAGATGCGCGCCTGCTGGATTCGACATTTCATCAAGCCTATACCCTCATGTCGTCTGCGAAGGCTCGCGCAGCCTTCGAGTTGTATCGCGAGCCGGAAAAGATTCGCGAAAAGTACGGCATGAATCGATTCGGGCAAAGTTGCCTTCTCGCGCGGCGTCTGATCGAGGCTGGTGTCCGATTCGTCACCGTCAACATGTTTGAGACGGTATTCGACGAAATTACCTGGGATATCCACGGTTCGAAACCCTTCAGTCCGATCAGTTGTTATCGCGACCTGGTCGGACCGATGTTCGATATGGCGTATTCATCGCTGCTTGAAGAGTTAAGCGAGCGCGGCCTCTTATCGAACACCATGGTGGTGGCAACAGGCGAGTTCGGCCGAACGCCGAAGATCAATCCCGCGGGCGGACGCGATCATTGGCCGCAATGCTGGACCATGCTGATGGGCGGCGGCCCATTGAAAGGTGGAACGGTGATCGGCTCGTCGGATGAAATCGCAGCCGCGCCCCGCGATCTGCCGGTAACGCCCGCGCAAATCGCTGCGACGGTTTATAAAGGGCTCGGGATCGATCTGGCGGTGGAGTTGCCGGGCGCGCAGGGCAGGCCGATTCCGCTGGTCGACCGCGGAGTGGAGCCGGTGCGGGAGTTGTTCGCGTGAGGCTGTTGCTGTTATGCGCAGTGCCCTTGCTTGCGCAGAAAATCGCCGTGCTGCCGCCGTCGGTCGAGCTGACCGGTCCAGAGGCGAGGCAGCAACTGATCGCCGAAGCCGGGCTTTCCAATCATCAGGAGGACTGGACCCGCAACGCGGAATGGTCATCGTCCGACCCAAAAATCGCGATCGTCGACGAGCATGGAGTAGTGCGCCCCGTCTCTGACGGTGACGCGAAGATCACGGCTCGCGTGAAGGGAATCACCGCGGCAGTCGATGTTCACGTCAAGGATTCGCATGCGCCGTTCACCTGGAGCTTTCGCAATCACGTGATTCCGGTGATGACCAAGATGGGATGCAATCAGGGCGCCTGTCACGGAGCCCTTGCCGGGAAAAACGGATTCAAGCTCACCCTGCGCGGATACGATCCCGATGCCGACTACGACACGTTAACGAGAAGCGCGGTGGGCCGACGCGTATCACTGGCCGATCCACCGTCGAGCCTGATCGTCGCCAAGCCATCTTTTGCGATTCCGCATGGAGGCGGCAAGCGATTCGCAAAGGATTCGCTGGAATACCGGGTCATCGAAGAATGGATTGCGGCAGGCGCGCCCCCTCCTTCAACAAACGACGTACAGATTCGCAGCTTGGAGGTTTTCCCAGCAGCGGCCGTGCTGGCGCCGGACGCTGAACAGCAAATCGTGGTACGCGCAAGCTATTCAGACGGACATTCAGAAGACGTCACCCGATGGGTGAAGTTCAGTTCGAGCAATGAAGGTGTGGCAACCGTCGACGATTGGGGCCGCGTAAAGATGAACGGTTCAGGCGAAGCGGCGATCACGCTGTGGTATTCGAGCCGCGTATTGTACTCGCGCCTTTCCGTTCCGTTCGCCAATGAAATCAGCGCGAACACGTACGACAAATATCCGCGCCGCAATTTCATTGACGATCTGGCGGTGGCGAAGTGGAAGAACCTGCATCTCGCGCCCTCGAAAATCGCCGATGATCCCGAGTTTTTGCGCCGCGCTTACCTCGACGCGATCGGCGTCCTGCCGACGTCGGAAGACGTGGAGAATTTTCTCGCGGACGGTTCTGCGGACAAACGCGCGAAGTTGATTGACCGGCTGATCCAACGAGAGGAGTTCGTCGATTATTGGTCCTACAAATGGTCCGATCTGCTGCTGGTTTCGAGCCGGCGATTGAATTCGAGCGCGATGTGGGCGTTTTACGATTGGATCCGCGAATCGGTGAAGCAAAACAAGCCCTGGGACAAATTCGCTCGGGATATTTTCTTGAGTTCGGGCAGTACTCGCGAGAACGGCGCGCTCAATTACTTTGTCCTGCATAAAGATCCGATCGAATTGAGCGAAAATGCGACCCAGGCGTTCCTGGGTCAGCGGATCACGTGCGCCCGCTGCCACAATCATCCCCTTGAAAAGTGGACGCAGACGCAGTATTACCAGATGGCCAATCTCTTCGCGCGAGTCGGTGTGAAGAACGGCAGCATGGCGGGCGAAAACATCGTGTTTGCGAAGGTCTCTGGCGACGTGCTGCATCCGAAGCTGGCGCGTCCCCTGCCGCCCGCGCCGCTCGATGGCGCGAGTATTCCCCTCGATTCCACCGAAGACCGCCGCATTGTTTTCGCGAACTGGCTGACTAGCCCTGACAACGCGATGTTCGCGCGCACCATCGTTAATCGGGTATGGGCGAACTTCATGGGCCGCGGATTAGTCGACCCGATGGACGACCTCCGCGCGACAAATCCCGCGTCCAACGAAGAGTTGCTGGCAGCGCTCAGCAAGGATTTCGTGGAGCACGGGTACGATGTTCAAAGGCTGATCCGAACGATCATGAACTCGACCCTCTATCAGCTCTCGAGTGAAGCGAATGCGACCAATCAATCGGACAATATCTATTATTCGAAGCACATCATTCGGCGTTTGAACGCGGAAGTGATTCTGGATGCCATGTCGCAGGTCACGGGCGCAGCCACCGCGTTCTCCGGCTATCCCGCAGGGACGCGAGCGCTTCAACTGCCCGACACGCAGGTAAAATCGGACTTCCTGGCGTCGTTCGGACGCCCTGCGCGAGTGCTATGCGACGCGGCGGAACGCGCCTCAGACCCGACGATCACCCAGGCACTGCACGTAATCAACGGCGATACCCTGAATAAGAAATTGAGTGCTCCCGACGGGACCATTGCGCTCTCTATGAAGCTCGGATTATCGGACCGGCGCATTCTCGAATACATGTATCTGGCGGCCTTCAGCCGTTATCCTTCCGATTCGGAACGCGCGGCGCTGACGGCTGCGCTGGAGAAAACGCGGGTTGAAAAAGGTACGGAAGAGACTCGCCGCGATGCACATCGGCAGGCCCTGGAAGATATGGTGTGGGCGATGCTGACCAGTAAAGAATTCCTATTCAATCATTAGATGAGATTCGCTGCGCACTTTCTGAGCCTGCTTGCTCTCGCCGCTCCCGCGAGTCAGATTTATTCGCTTGCCTGGGCGCCGGACGGCGCGACCATCGCGCTCGGCGAGTATAAAGAGACGCGAATCGTAAGCGCTCGTACGAAGACGATCGTAGCGACACTCACCGGAAGTGCGGAGGCGGTTCGCGCCGTCGCATTTTCGCGCGACGGGAAGTTGCTGGCCGCTGCCGGCGGTTTGCCCGCGCGGAAAGGCGAGGTGAAAATCTGGGACGCGGGAACCAAGGCGTTAAGGACTACAATCGTGGGTCATTCCGACTGTATCTACGCGATTGGGTTTTCGCCAGATGGCACGATCCTAGCCACCGCGAGCTACGACAAACTAATCAAGCTTTGGGATGTCGCAACCGCCAAGGAGATTCGAACGCTGCGGGAACACGTGGATTCCGTATACGCGCTGGCATTCACGCCTGATGGTAAGCGTCTCGCGTCCGGCGCGGCCGACCGATCCGTGAAACTCTGGGATGTGGGCACGGGCGCGCGGCTCTATACTCTGTCAGATCCTACGGACGGTATCAATACGATTGCCCTTTCGCCGGATGGGTCCCGCGTGGCGGCGGGCGGTCTCGATAAGACAATTCGGGTTTGGAAGCTCGGCGAGAAAGAAGGTACGCTCGAAAATACTCTCATCGCGCACGAGGACGCGATTTTGAAGCTTGCCTGGTCGCCCGATGGAAAATACCTGGCCTCGGCATCGGCGGATAAAACGATCAAATTGTTTCACGCCGAGGATCTGAGCGAGGTCCGGACCATCGCGAATCAGCCGGACTGGGCGTTCGGCCTCGAGTTTTCTCCCGACGGCCGTTCGCTCGCCGCGGGCTTATTTAACGGGGCTTTGGAGATTTACGAGGTCGAACATGCGAATGTCGTGGCTGTTAAATAGCATCGCTCTGGCCATCCCATCGTTGATTGCCGCCGATCAGCCGACAGGCAGCCGGATCACTCCGCCGACTTTGAACTCGGTTTCCCCTGTTGGCGTCGCGCGCGGCACCACGGTCGAAATTACGACGGAAGGGCTCAATCTCGCGAAGGCGAGCGCCATCTATTTCAGTGAGCAGGGAGTCACGGGCCGCATCGTCCGCGTGAAGGAGTTGCCGGATCTGCCAGATGTTCGCCTTGGCTCGAACGGCACTCTCTCCACCGTCGATTTAGGCCCTCTGCCGCCGCGAAATCAGGTGACGGTGGAGGTCGATGTTTCGCCGGATGCGGAGATTGGCCCGGTCAGTTTCCGGTTGCAGACTCCTCTCGGAACTAGTCCGGAAGGTAAGTTTCTGATCGAGCCTTATTACGGCGAGGCTCCCGATAAAGAGCCGAACGATACGCCCGAGAATGCGTTCGAAACCTTCCTCCCAGCTATTTTGGCAGGCACGATTTCACGTCCCGGCGACATCGATTACTACAAAATTCAAGTCAAGGCAGGCCAGGAGCTCTCGTTTCTAAACGGCGCCATGCTCATCGGTTCGCAGTTGCAGCCGGTCGTCACTATTTTCGACAGTGATCTGAACCTGGTTTCGCAGTTCGGCCAAAACGGCGGCTCCGAACAGGTGATGTTCGCGCATAAGTTCGACAAGGCAGGCAGCTACTTCGTTCGCATCGAAGATTATCAGCGCAGCGGCCGAGCCGCGAATTTCTATCGCATCATCGTCGGGGAGTTTCCGTTAGTGCTTGGCGCGTATCCGCTTGGCGTGCAATCAGGATCGAGCGCGGAACTCGCAATCCGCGGCTATCACACGTTGTCGAAACTCAAGGTCGAAGGAAACCAGTCTCCGGAATCGGAGGACACTCTGATCCTCCGGCCCGAAAACGCATTTAATACCGTACGTGTCGCGCTGGGAGCGGAGCCGGAGGTGCAATCGCAAGGTGGCGCCATCGCGATCCCCGCGACGATAAACGGACGGATCGAGAAACCCGGGGTCGAGAATCGCTATCGTTTCCATGCTTCGAAAGGCGAGCAACTCGTCTTCGAAGTGAATGCGCGCCGCCTCGGTAGCGACCTGGATTCCTATCTCGAGATTCTCGACGCAAAAGAACAACCGATTGAGCGCGCGATCGCGCGGCCGGTCTGGTCAACCGCACTCACACTGCGCGATCATGATTCGGCGGGACGCGGTATGCGCCTTCTCGCGTGGGATGGAATCAAAGTGGGCGATTACGTTATGGTCGGCGGCGAGATTATTCGCGCCGAGGCCCTGCCCCTCTCGCCCGATAACGACACTGTTTTCGAAGGTTTCAATGGACAGAGGCTGACATTCTTCGATACGACCGGCGAGGCGCATGCAGTCGACTCGGCCGTGTACAAGGTCCAAATTCTCCCGCCGGGCATGAAGCTTTCGCCCAACGGGTTGCCGATCGCTCACTTGTTCTACCGCAACGACGACGGTGGTCCGGGCTATGGTAAGGATTCGCTGCTGCACTTTGTCGCGCCTGCCGAAGGAGAATATACGGTTTGCATTCGCGATGTTCAGGGTCTGGGCGGCGAGCGGTACGCCTATCGCCTGACAGCGCGTCATCCTCGCCCGGACTTCCGTTTGACCGTGAATCCTCGAAATCCAAATGTGCCCAAGGGCGGCGCAATTCCGATTACCATTACCGCTGTTCGCATCGACGGATTCGATGGACCGATCGACGTGTCGCTTGGCGATCTGCCCTCGGGCCTTCGCGCGTCAAGCGCCTCGATCGCGCCGGGCCAGGTTTCAACAACCATCGCGCTGAGTGCCGACGTGAATGCGACCCTGGATGCTGCGGTTCCCCTGAAAGCGACGGGCAGGGCTTCGATCGGTGGCGCGACCGTCACGCGCTTCGCGAATCCCGACGATCGTCTGAAGCTGATCTCGCTTACGCCCCGCGCCGATATCCTGATGACGGCCGAGACGAAGGAAGTGACCCTCGAACCCGGTGGAACCGCGCAGATCACCGTCTCTATCGCGCGGCAGGGCGATTTTCGTGGACGGGTTCCTGTCGAGGTGCGCAATTTGCCGCCCCGCGTGAGAGTGCTGGATGTAGGCTTGAACGGCGTATTGCTGAATGAAGACGAATCGAAGCGTAGTTTCACCATCGACGCGCTGCCGAATGCGGAGCCGGTGGACCAACTGATTTATGTTTCAGGTGCAATCGAAACGCGCTCCGGCCAACAGAACTCGTACGCTGCACCGTTACCGATCCGGCTGCACGTGAAAGCGAAGGCCGCGGTTGCATCGCGCGAATAGCGTTTATCAAATATGATCCGCATTGCGAATGGACAAGGTTTTTGGGGCGACTCGCTCGAAGCGCCCGTGGAACAGGTACGGCGCGGCCCCATCGATTACTTGACGCTCGATTATCTGGCAGAGGTCACCATGTCGATCCTGCAAAAGCAAAAATCGCGCGATCCGAAGGCCGGCTATGCCCGTGATTTCGTGGACATGATCGCTCGCGTGCTTCCTGATTTGAAGGCGCGCCGGATCCGCGTGATCGCCAATGCCGGCGGCGTGAATCCCACTGCCTGCAAGGACGCCGTGCTCGATATAGCCAAGCGCCAGGGAATCCAGATAACCGTTGCGACCGTCGCGGGCGACGACATTATGGACCGGCTCGACTCATTTCTGGCGCGTGGCATCGAGCTGAAGAATATGGATACCGGCGAGTCTCTGGCCGCGATTCGCGCGCACGTGCAAAGCGCGAATGTCTATTTCGGTGCGTGGCCGGTGGTCGATGCCCTTGCCCAGGGCGCGGAGATCGTCATTACCGGACGCGTAACCGACACCGGTCTCGCGCTCGCTCCCATGATTCACGAATTCAAATGGAAAGCGGACGATTGGGACCGGTTATCCGCCGGAACCATCGCCGGCCACAGTATCGAGTGCGGCGCGCAATCCACGGGTGGAAACTGCCAGGTGGATTGGGATACCATTCCTCATCTCGAAGACGTCGGTTACCCGATCATCGAAGCCGAGGCTGACGGAACGTTCTGTCTTACCAAGCACGCGGGCACCGGCGGACGCGTGACCGTCGCTTCTGTGAAAGAGCAGTTGCTGTACGAAATGGGCGATCCGCACGCGTACATAACGCCGGATTGCGTGGCCGATTTCACCACCATTCATCTGGATCAGGCCGGTCCGGATCGCGTGCGATTTTCGGGCATTCGCGGCCGCCCTGCGACGGAATTTTATAAGGTATCGATCAGCTATTCCGCCGGATTCAAAGCCATCGGATCGATGGTCTACGCATGGCCCGATGCTTACAAGAAAGCTCGCGCGGCAGACCAGATTTTGCGCAAAAGATTGGAGAGGCTGGGTCTGCGCTTCGACGCCATACGTACGGAGTTTCTCGGCGCCAACGCGTGCCACGGCATCGCGGCCGCTGAACCTCCTCCTGAAATCGCGGCGCAGTTGGCTGAAGTTGTAATGCGGATCGGCGTTCGATCGGAAAATCGCGCGGCTGTGGAACGGTTTACCAAGGAGCTGGCACCGTTGGCTCTGAACGGACCACCGGTCGTGGGAGGACTGGGCGGCGGACGACCGAGAGTCGAAGAAATCGTGGCGTACTGGCCGGCGCTGATTCCCAAGCGCGAGGTGACGCCGGAGGTGACGGTATGGCCAAGCACAAGCTGATCGAAATCGCCCATGCGAGGTCCGGCGACAAAGGCGACACCGCGAATGTCGGCATCATCGCGCGTAAACCGGAGTATTATCCTGTTCTGGTCCGTGAGGTCACCGCCGAACGGGTGAAAGAACATTTCGCCGGTGTTTGTTTGGGCCCGGTGGAGCGTTATGAATTGCCGAATCTCGGCGCGCTCAATTTTCTCCTCCATGAAAGTCTGGATGGAGGCGGCACACTCTCGCTGAAGGCAGACCCTCAAGGCAAAACGTACAGCTCGGCACTGTTGCGGATGGAAATCGATGTCGATTCTTTATAGCGTGGACGGCGCGGTCGCGCGCATCACCCTCAATCGTCCGGAGAAGCGCAATGCCTTGAATGATGAGCTGCTCGGTGCGCTGAAAGACAGTCTCGCTCTCACCGCGGAAGATGAGCAGGTGCGCGTCGTGTTGCTCACAGGAGCCGGTCAGGATTTTTGTTCGGGAGCCGACCTCGCCGCGCTCGATCGAACGTCCGATGCGGGCGTGCTGGATCATCTCGCAACGGCGCATGAGTTAGCCGATGTGTTTTTAGCGCTCCGGCATCATCCGAAACCGGTCGTCGCCGCGGTGCGTGGACGCGCCTTCGCGGGAGGCTGTGGCTTAGCAACCGCCTGCGATCTTATTCTGGCCGGGGAATCCGCGCAATTCGGTTATCCCGAAGTGAAGATCGGATTCATCCCGGCAATGGTAATGGCGATTCTGCGCCGTTCGGTCAGCGAAAAGCGCGCCTTTGAGCTCCTCACCACCGGGGAGCCCATCGGCGCGACGGAAGCCCAAGCAATCGGGCTGATCAACCGCATCTTTCCCGATGCAATCTTCGAGGCGAGCGTCGAAACATACCTCGACGCTCTCGCCATGAAATCGGCCTCCGCGGTCGGCCTCACGAAACGGCTGCTCTATCACATCGACGGCCTGACCTTTGAGGCGGCCATTGAAGCTGGTGCGCAAGCGAACGCGCTTGCCAGAATGACCGAAGACGCGACGCGCGGAATCGAGAAATTCGCTAGAAAACAATGATTGAGCGTTTACGAAGAATCTGCCTCGCCCTTCCCGGCGCTACCGAAACAACTAACTTCGGACATCCCTTTTTCCGCTTCAAGAAAAAGCCATTCTGCGTGTTCCACGGAAAAGAGGATGAACCCGCTATCGCTTTTAAGGTCCTGAAGAGTGAAGCCGGCATATTTCTTGAAGATCCGCGTTTTTTCAAGACACCGTACATGCACCACAACGGCTGGATCTCTCTCCACGCGCAAGGAAAGCTCGATTGGAAGGAAATCACTGAACTGGTCAAGGCGAGCTACGAGCTCACCGCTCGAAAAGCGCCTAGCGCTGCCTCAGCACGCTAATCACATCGTCCGCCGTGATCACGCCTGCAAGCTTACCGTCGTCATCGACCACGGGAAGAGTCAGCAGATTGTACTTATCGAAAATTTCCGTCACGCGGTCCTGCTTTTCCGTGACTTGGACGTCTACCAGGTTATCTGTCGCAAGCGACGCCAGCTCCGTCACGCCCTCATGCAGGAACAAGCGCGCCAGCGGAATCGCCGCCCTTAAACGCTCATGCTCGTCCACCAGGAACATGGTATTCAAACTCTCCAGCAAATCTTCATTCTGCCTGAGCGCCTGCAACGCATCGGCCACGGTCGCGTGCTCCTGAAGCGAAACGAACTCGGTATTCATCATGCCGCCCGCGCTGTCCTCTTCGAACTCCAGCAGCTCCCGGACCTCCGTCTTCGGAGCATTCTCCATTTCCTCGAGAATCTCTTCGCTGGTTTCCGCCCCCAATTCGCTGAGGGCGTCCGCCGCATGGTCAGGCGACATCTCTTCCACGATGTCCGCCGCGGTTTCCGTCTCCAGCGATTCCAGAATGCTCGCCTGAATATCCGGGTCCACCTCCGTCAGCGCGTCGGCCGCAACCTCGCTGTCGATGTTTTCGAAAATCGATTCGCGATCGTCCGGCGAAAGCTCTTCGACGATATCCGCCAAATCGGCCGGATGCATATCCTCCAGCAAGCGATTGGAAATATTCAGACGCAGCCGCCGCTGAGGATCCGGCTCGAGGATATTGCAAAATTCCCAACGGATGGAGTTCGGTGCGATCCGCCCCTGCAGACGCCGGACCAACCGCGGCGGCACCACGCCTTGCAGCAGGCGCCGGAAGATACTTCGGATACCGATGTCGATCTCCAGGACCCATAACGCGTCAGCGCCATCCTCAATCATGCGCTCGAACGTCACATCGTTAATCCGCACCACCTTGCGCCCCTGCGCATCGATGATCTGCTGGTCCAGAAGATCGCGCACCATGCGTAGCATATACTCGTCCGAATGATACGGCGTGAGGTTCTCATCGCGCAGGTGGATGCCGTCGAGTGAGATGGACCGGATCTGGTCGTGGCGAACCGTCAGCCACGCCGTTCCCACGCCCCCGATCAGATAGCGATCGACGCGAACCGGATCGACGAGCGGAACCACCGCGGCGTCTTTGACCACACCGATCCTGCGCCCTTTGAGGTCGAAGACCTTGAGCCCCAGAATTTCGGTGAGGAACAAAAACTTTTCCGCCATCGAGTGCCCGAGTCCATAGATTGGGAACTGCCCAGAATCCTACTATGAACCATCGCCGCAAGAAGACGCAAGCATTTTTTGGTCATTGTGTTTCAACCCCGTAATAGCGGGCCATCCAATAAGGAAGGATATAATCGATGCCGGCTCCTTCGATGGTCCCGCTCCCGCCGCCCGCGAGTTGAAATGGATCGCGCTGCCACAGAAAATCGGTCGGAACACGCGCCGGAACCGGGATCGGATTGCACGCTTCTGTCCCTGACGACCCGCAGGAAGGATAGACCCCGACCAGATCCACCTCCGGATCTCGGCGTGGACGCGTCAGCCACTGGTCGAGAAAATTTCGGGTATCGTAGTCCCGCCCCGTGTTCGGCCCGCGGATCGACCGGTCGATCGCATCGAAATGCGCATTCAAATGGGTCCCCGTGGCATTGCGAAGAATATCGTACGCTTCCGTGTAGAAGAATTTTCGGATACTCGACGTCTCCAGTCCGATCAGGTGATAAAACGAGATGTAATCGAGATTGAACTTGAAGTACGAACCGTGCGTGTCGGAGCAGTCGATGCTGATCGGCGCGATCACCGATGGCGCCAGCACCGCGAGTGCGCTGTACGCATCATTGTATTTCGAATTGACGTGCCGGCCGATTTGCAGCAGCGTCAATTGCTGGTCCGGTCGAGCTACAAACGTCGTGCTGACCGAAAGATCGGGCATCACCACCGTCCATACGTGATCGACTAGATTATCCAGCAGCCGCGTAATCAGCGCCGCGATCTGGGCCCGCGTCGGCGCATCGCCGATCATGTCGTAGGCGACGCAGAGCCCGAAAAACGCTCCCAGATATTCGTCGCGCGATGTATTTCCGATCCATGTGTAGGCGCTCCCGTCGGCAGCCGATCCCACAAAGGATCCGTTCGCAACCTCCTGCTGGACGATGCTCAGAATGTATTCGGAATTGACCGGAACCGCGCATCGCGCCAACACATTGGTGCCCGTAACGTCGGTCAGCAGTGTCAATCCGGCGATCGCACTTTGCGAGTTGGCCAGCGCGTCAGCGGCCCCCGTCACCTTATAGCGAAACGCCTCGGCGGCAAGATAATGGCCCGTCCAGATCGCGGAATCGCCGCACCGGGTATAGTCGATAATCTGATTGCTGTCCGGTCCCGCAAAAATTGGATCGAGAATCGTCCCGTACGGAAGATGCCGCGCTTGAATGGTAGCCAGAATCGACAGGGCGTCCGACTCGGCAGCGTGGCACACGGACGAACAGCAGGGAAGGATTAAAAAGAAGGCGAGAGAGCGCACATCGATACTCCTCGCCTTTAGGCTAGCAAACTAAATATTAAGCATCGCTCAGCGCGCAGACCAGAGCGCCCTTCGCCGTCGAATGCAAAGGATTCTGAGCCAGGCGAATGTCGGACACGGTGATCGGAAAATCCTGCGCCCACAACAGCTTCTCAAACCGGTCGCGGAACCCTGGCGGAAGCGCCGTTCCGCCCGAAAGCACCATCGGGATCGGACGATTGAACTTTGGCAGGTTCGAGGTCCGTGTGAACGCGTCCTTGAGCGCGGTCACCAGCGACTGGATCATATCGTCGTAATAGACCCCCAGCACCTGGTGGACTTTATCGGCGAAAAACCCATTGAAATGGAACGAATCTTCTTTCGTGAGTCGAATCCGGTTCGCCCGTTCGCCGGTAACGGACGCCGCGCTAGAATCGATGTAGTCGCCCGCCTTGGGGATGCTGAAACTGATGATCGGCACCGATAAGTACGCCAGACACACGTTGCACAACCCGCCCCCGCAACTGATCCCGATGCCGGTATAATTCGAGCTCTCTAGTTCGCTGTAGACGATGGCCAGACCCTCATTGATACTCACGGGCTGGTAATTCAGGTCGCTCAAGATCTGCCGCAGCGTGGCCTCATGATAGGTGAGCGAGCTCTCCGCGCCAAGAGGAGGTGCAGGCACAGTGAAACACACTTTCTCCCGCCTTTCGCCGCGATGCTCCGCGAACATCGTGGTGAGGATCTCACGCATCATGCTCAGACTTTCGGGCTCCTTCGCGTCCAGCAATCCGCCCGTCATCGGGCGCCGCGTCTCGGCGTTCAACAATCCGGCGAATTTCTCGCTCTCATTGCCATGCACGATAATCTGGCCCCCCTGCACCGTGTGGGGAATCCTTTCGCGCTCCAGCACGCCTTCCGTAATCTTCGAATACGGAATCGCGACGAACGCGTTCAATTGTGACTCGTAGCGGAAATCGTCGCCGGCGCGTTGCGCGATCACGATGCGGCTAGTCCCGACATCGAGACCGAGTACGGAATTGCCCTCAAATTGATTGGCGTTGCTCATTTAGCTGACTCCTCGCTCTTTTCCTTAAGAGCGCTTGCGATGTCCTTGTAACGATGTTGAAGAATGGCCCGATATCGCTCGGTCTCCAACCCCTCCGTGGCCGCTTGCCGGGCGACTTGCATCTCCGCCATGTCCAGCCCGTGCCAACGTGTCCCGGTCGCCTTGAGAAAAACTTTGTCGTACTCAAATCCGAACACGGCCATGCTAGCCAGCGGAATCGAATAATTGTCGGGCAGGCCCACACCAGCAAACGGGAATTTACCCGCCCAGTCGGTATGCTCTCCGATGCGCATGTTCTGTGGATTCACTGAGACTTGCGCGTGAGTCACGCAGTTTTCGGTGGCGATGCCGTACCGCGACCGCAGCATTTCCGTCAGCACCTTGCCGGCGTTGACTTGAGCTGGAGTCACTTCATCCACAGCGCCCGTTTGCCCTTCGAAGGAAACACCCAGGAAGCTGTCGTTCAAGTTGATGTAAACACCCCGGCTGTCGGCCCAGATGGAATTGCCGGCGTGATTCGCCGCATCCGCTTCCTGCACCACCCGGTAGACCCGTCCAAAGCGATCAATCAAGTAGTGGTAGCATCGCTCCTGCCGCACAAATTCCATTAGGTTGCGGCCCAGCCGCTGTAAGCGGTGGTTTTCCTCTTCCTCGAACGGCGCAAGGTTGCTTTCGGTCGTGTGGTAGACAATCCCCACCGGAGCGTTACCTTGATCCACCGGCTCCGGCCCTCCCGCCAGTGAGTAAGTGCCAAAACTCTTACGGGGGTGGTTGGACACCGCGAATGTCACATCGATTCGCAGGCCATTGCTGTAAAGTTCCAGCGAGCCGGACCGGTCCACCAGCCATACCCGAGGCGCCGGGGCGGCCGCGGGTTTCGCCATCGCTTCCACAATCAGATGCCGCTCTTTGGCAAGCGTTTCGGCGGTCCCCGTTGGAAGCGGGACGATCGCGACCAGAACTATCAGGCACCCGACGATCGAAGCGACATGCAAGACCCTTCTCTTGCCCGTTATCGCCTGTCTCGGCCGTGCAGTTCTCTGCGCGGTCATCTGGCTCCTTAGAAAACGCAGCCGTTCGACCGGGTCTATCATCCGGCCGGCTCGCCGCTCCACCCATGCAGGTGGATCGAGGATGGGAGATTGCGCCATTGTCCTTTAGTGGAGTGGGTTCCTGGAGGGAAACCTCTCGCCTTTACAAGGAATCGGCGGTACTAGGGAAAAACCTTAGTTCTTCTTAGTTGGAGGGTCTAAGGATTCCCCTACAATCTTCGAATCAGCCTGGAATTTCTTGTATTCCCGATAGGTGATATCGATTTCGGCCCGCATTTTCCGTAAAATCGCGATCCGCGCCTCCGCCCGCACCGAAATACGGGACGGCAGCCACACCTCGCCGTTGACACTGGTCTGTTCGAAACTCACGGTAGCCCCTGGAGATACCCGGAATAGGAAAAATCCAAAGGAGAGCGTGTCAATCGCCTCGCCCTCTGCCTTCACCCAGTGATATTCGCCCTTCGTGATCCAAACTTTACCCCGCAGCTTCGTAAACATCTTCGCGTCGGATAGCTTCGGCTGATATCCCTGCCGCGGAGTCACCGAGATCACCCAGGCTGGCTTACCGCTGATCGCCTCTTCGCCGATCACCTTGAAATCGAACGCGTCCGTGAACTCCCGCAAATATTTCTGCTCCTCCAGCCGCTCTTTGTCCAGCTTCGCCTTTTCCGCCGAGGACTGGTTTTTGCGCTTCTCCACCTCTTTGTCCATCTTCTTCTGTTCCTTCAGTGCGTCCTTATCCGGCAGAGGTTTGTCGTTGCGCGCCACCAGCTTTTCGTAAGGCTGGCCTTCCAGAATCAGAATTTCGTGGGTCTCAACGTCGGTTTTGGTGAGCTTGCCTTTGGCGTTGTATTCCCGGAGCTCAGTCCGCTCCTGGTAGGTATAGTTTTTGCGATTTTCGTAATTCGTGAAATCGCGATCCGTCGCGCGGCGGATGATCTCATTCGCATCCTGGGCGAATGCGGCCGACGCGATCAGGAATAAAACCGTGAACCGCATACTTCATTTTACGTCCATCCTTCGCGCGAACTGCCACACCGAAACGGCAGACGGTCAGCGCGGCAAGAATGCCTCCGCTCGGGCCGAAATACGATTACGCCAGCCGGGAATTGAACGCTTGGCGGGCGGCCTCTTGTCGAGTTCGGGAAATTGTAAAGGACATTAACGGCCAGTTGGCATAGCGACAATTGATGATACGCTATCTGAATTGCTTAATTCGTCCAATTCGCGCTAACGACTAAATCATTGATATGCGATTCGGATATCAGACCATCATTTTTGGTCGCCACGTAAAAGATTGGGAACGCACCTTCGGTTTTATCGCAGATGCGGGGTTTGCTGGCGTCGAGTTATTTCAATCGCCCGCCGAAATTGTCCCAAATCGAAAGATTGACGCCCTCCTTGAACTGCTTTCTCGATTCCAATTAAGCTTAATCGGCCTTGCGGGAGGCACCATCGCCGAACGCACCCGCTTCCTCGGCGAGTTAAAAGAACCCTACTTGTATGCGGACCGCTTCGAAAAAGCGGAGCACCAGGCGCTTGCACAGGGCTACACCGTCGCTCTTCACCCTCACGTGTTCAAGCCGATCCATCGCCTCGACGATGCGATCCGGTTTCTCGAAGATCCGGAATTGAATCAACTTCCGGGCCATCTTCTCCTGCTGCCCGATACTGCGCATTTCGCGATTGTCGGGGATGATCCCGTCGAAGCTGTTTTTCGATTCCGCGAGCGGCTCGCCGCCGTCCATTTGAAGGCATGGGATTCCTGCTTCGGACATGCCTCCTACCGCGCGTTCAGAGGATTAACTTCTCTGGGAGACGGGGTTGCCAAGGTTCGCGAATGCCTCGATCGCGTGTCGACTCCCGCCTTTTCGCCGGACCTATGGGTGGTGGTCGAGCAGGACTTCGCGGAGAGGTCTCCGGAATTGGAAGTCTACGGCGCGGCTCGAACGCTGGTGCAATGGGGAAAGATGCCGTCGCGGGGCTATGCGAAGCTTCGCGAAGCTGAGGCTACGGTTGATGTGACCATGCAGCCGGTTCCAGGAGGCGAAATCGAGCTCGCTTATCGGCGCCACCTGGACGATCTTTCGCTCAAGCGAAACGACGCGACCTTCTCGGAGGCAATCGCGCCCTTGAAGGACCTCCTCGATCCCCGTCTCGTCGCGCTGTCGGCGTATCGTGAAGGCGCTGATTATCTGACGCTGCTCGCGGCCTTCCCAGGCGCCGATCTCAGCGAGTCCCGCACATCGCCTCCTCCCTCTCCACGCGATGAAGACCTGGTCAACGCCATTGCTCCCATCGTCGAAGAGATCCCCGAACAGCGCCAAAGTTGGGACCGGCAGGTTCCTCAGAGCTTTCGCCGCTATCGGATCCCTATCTTAAACACTCATAACCACAATCACGTTCGCTTTGTCCTGGACTTTTACGCCCCCCTTCGATGGCAGCACGCCGGAACGGCGTGGCAACTCGCGGATATTCTGGGACGCCATCTTGATTGCGCCCTCGATCAACGATGCCAGCGGCAGGCGGGCGCCGTAGCGGGCATCGCCGCGATGAACGAAGGGTATTCCGAGTTCGCCAGAGGACTGCGCAAACTCATCGCGGCCGCGATTGAGTGTGAGGCCGTCGCGATCTTCATCGCGGACCCCAGTCTAACCGTTCTGCGCGACGTAGGCAGCGACGAAGTGCTCGAATGGAATCCCGAGCTTAAGCTCAGTCAACACTTTTATCTGCGCACCGACACGTACACGGACACAGTGAAGGCCTGGGTACGGGCGCTTCCTCGCTTTTGCGAGTTACCCTCCGTCCATGAAAAATGGAAAAGCGAGCTTTGCGTCCAGGACCATGGCACCGGCGCGAAAGAGTTTCTGCATTTTCCCATGATCGACGCTCAGGGCGATTGCATCGGCATTGTTCGCTGTGGAGGAAAGCTGCCTCCGATCTATTATTTCCACCCGAACGACCTGGCCATCCTGGACTCCATTCTCCACGTCGCCATGCCTCGCCTTCTCAGCCTGCGCGCAGAGGACGACCGCCGCAGCCAGATCGGAAATATCACTCATGAGCTGAAGCGCCCCATCATAGCCATACGGACCGCCGTGGAACTGATCGGCAAAGAGTTCAATGAACGGCAGGAACGCTTCGGATTCCCGATGCTCGATTATCCCTGGATCGACGACGCGTCCTCCTGGTGCAACTTGATGTCTCATATTGTGACGAACCCGGACTATCTCCGCTCGAACGTCGCGCTCCATATCGAGCCTGTCGTAATGGTTAAGGACGTAGTCGCCCCCATTGTCAGAATGTTAAGTTTGACCTTGCGGACCCACAAGTCCTTGAAGCCTCGCCGGGCCGATGGTTCCCCCAGTATCGAATACGGTCGGTTTGAACACTTGGACCGGCGCCTCTATCTCGATCGTCTCATGTTTCAACAGGTAGTCTTTAATCTCATCGACAACGCCATCAAGTATGCCCGGCCTTCCAAACCCGAGGAGTTTCGAGTTAGGTTCGTTACCGAGTTTCGAGACGACGCCTTTTGGATAAAAGTGCAGGACTGGGGTATCGGTATCGACGCGGATGTGAAGGACCCTGAAGTCTTGTTCGAGGACGGTGTTCGTGGCCCGAGGGCTCACCTTTATCAAGCCGGAACCGGCTTCGGCTTGTGGGTCGTGCGTAGACTGTTGGGCCTGCATCGGTGCTCCATCTCCATTACCCGGCGCGCCGTCCCCACTGAGTTTTCCATCCGCATCCCGATGCTCCTGGCTCGGCCGAATTGGCGCACCGAAAGAGAGGACAATGAACTGACATGATCATTCTGTTGGTAGACGATGAACTGGCTTCGCTCCGCGCAATCATTGCCACACTCGAGGCCAACGGACACACCGTGAATGCAATCGATAATCACGAAGATGCGCGTCGCGAGATTTATCGCAAGCCCATCCCGTTCAGGATAGCCATCCTCGACAAGTCCATGAGACTCAAAGACCCGCAAGAGCTAAGTCTTGACGATATTCCCACTGCTGAGACACTTGAGCGGATCGGTGTTACTTTGATTCACATGCTGCGCAAAGTCGACCCTAAAGTACCGATCATATTTTTATCCGGCTTTCTCGAAGACCGGGATCGCGTGGAGCTAGCCCCCTACTCGCACATCCACATCATCGATAAAGGCAACGTTCTGACGACGAACCTGATGCACGTCATCGACAGCTACCGGTACTGACTCCAGGAAACCACAGGCGCGTAGTAGCCTGCCGCAGCAAGATCGTTAGCCCGTTCCGTCCTTTGCACTGTTCGGTAATGTGTTTCTCGCGAGCCTAGCCGTGTGCGCCCTGCCCGTCGGGGTAAAGCTTCCCCATCTCCCGATGGATCCTGGTTAACAAGTCCCATCGAGTCTTGAAACCCACCTGAAGGAACAGTTCGACCAAGACCTGAAGTGGAGGCGGCAGATCCGGAAGCATCCAGTCAGCATTGCAGGAACCCATTCGCTCCGGCGGATCGGAGGTGCTGGAGAGGGTCGCTTGGAGAAAGTCTCGCTTAAGCTGCCATAGCGAGGTCCGATCCAGGTGCCAGGCGTCCGTCTCCAACGCAGCTTCGGCTGCTGAAACGACATCTAAGACCTTATCCCCGATATCGCGAAGTAGGATCTCCGGAAGCTTCGTCACATGCTCAGGAGGATCGGATTCTTTGACGCCACTCCCGGAGTTAACCCAAAACGTGTTGTACCTGAATTGCGGCCAGATCTCCTGGATAGTTGCCTCCCATGCTAATAATTTTGCGAAGCGCATGACGGCGATACTTCTTAGGCTGCCGCTTTGAATCTCTCGAAGATATGGTTGCGTGTCCCCGAACAGGGCAAGCCCGTTCCCGAGGCGGTCAAAACGCCAATGAAATGTCTCGTCGGGGTGCTCGGCATCTGTGAACTCTACCTCCATGGCGGAGATCGCGGGCGGGATTACTAGGCAGATCACCAGGTTCAGGGCTGCTTTGGCGGCATTGGTCTCGTCCTTACCTAGAAGTAGTGTTGCATCGATCAATAAGTTAGCACCGGCTTGTATTGGCCTGGACAAAAGACTCACGAGTTCGTTCAGCTTGCCCCAAAGGAACTGAAGGTCATCCTCAAAGAGAACGTCTCCATCGCTGCCTTCGCTCATTTGAGGCTCACGTGACACCATCTCGGCGATTGTTCTGCCATCACTTCTCACCGGCGCGATCTGCCGATGGAGGTGCCGCCGAAGGCTCTCGCGGGAGATGCAGAACGTTGCGTTGCCGTCCTCCCACGTAGTTGCCGGATAGTACAGAGTATCCAAGACCCACTGGCTAAACTCCGGCTTCTGACGTATCCGAAGCTGCGTCGAGGGATCGTCGTAAACTGCCTCCACCGCAATTTGCATATACACGGCGAGTAGATAGCCGAAGACTCGCCATAGACTACCGTCCATCACGATGTGATCTTGACCTAGATTCGCGCTGATCGCTTGTCGTAAAAGATCGGGATGAACACGCGAACGAAATAGCAACAACCGGCGGAACAAGGCGGCCTCGCTTAGCTGATTCGCAGTCTGCGTGTGCAGCGTCAGCCGCCGGTCTAAATGCGCATAGAAGTCTCGCGGCGTGTAGTGAAGTAAAATGCGTTCCCCGAAGAATGTTTCCTCCGGCGGATGGGGCTGACGCCGAAGATGGCTGTCAAACTCTTCGAAATACCTGCGATCCGTGAGGAAGCAGAAGAACGCGCGGTCCGTAACAAAGTACTTAAGATGCCGCATAAACCCGGCGAGCCGCATCGCCAGGTCAGATATCTTATCCAGTTCCTCCACTACAAAGATCGGCGCGAAGCCCGCGTCCTCTACGCGCCGTACCATCATTGGTAACAATCGGTCGAGGTCGGGAAGCGTGTTTTTTTCTGACAATGCCTCATCAAGGCCCGCCGCTGAGAACTCCTGCAAAAATCGGTTCACGATGAAAGTTGTCGCGAAGAATATCAAACCCCGAGTAAGGGGCTCAGTAACCTTTCCCATCGAGAAATAGACTGCAAGAAGCCCGATAACAACCCCTAACACCGGAGCCAACACTCGGATGAGATGGTGAATATGCCGGACCCGGAGCGATACTTTTTCCTCCTTGCCTTCTGCCTTACTACTTACCGGAACGTCGAAAGAGATTCCTACATCCCGCGGATCGGTGCGGACCGCTTGGTCCAGCGTATGAAGCGCGACAAGTTCCCTGGGACCTTGGCCTGCATCGTCTGTCTGAAGCACGCCCCCAGTGCTTAGCAGGCCGGCCGCCGACCAAGCGGCTCTTAGCTCCGCTAATCCGGGATGATGATTCAACTGCACAGTCAATTGAGCTGTAAGCTCAGCATTCTTGCTTCCGGCGGCGGAAGCAAACTTCTTTAGGATGGTGTCCGCGAAGGAACGGTGCAGCCCAAATACAATCTGCTGGACTGCGTGCTCCACTGCGGAGCTCTGAGACTTCCCCGGCGGACAGAGCAAATCCCCCCCATGCAGAGAGACCACGAAGGGCATTCTATCAGAGCCCTTCTTCAACCGTTCCTCGACACACTCGATCGCAAGATGGGTGAGTTGCGTTTTACCGCTCCCGCGGTGGCCCCCGATCAGGACTGAGTGCCCCAGAATCCGCCCCTCGCAATAGTCCGCAAGAAGCTTCTTGAGTGTCCCGTAGCCTTGACAGCGCACGAACTGAGACTCGCGGTTCTCCGCGGTCATCCCGTCTTTGAACGCTCGTGCGGAAGCGGGCGTAAGCGGCTCAACAACCTCGTTGAAGGAGACTCGAAGCGGCTCAGTGTGTTGCATCGGGTTGGACGGTTACGATAGAGCCCGCATGCGTGCTATACAGCATTAATAGCGCCGCCAATCCGAAACAGAGTAGCGCGCCGATCGCAAACACCATCGGTTTCGAGAGCTGGGTACGGTTTCCACCCCCCAGCGTCGTGGCGGTTCGGTCAATTGAAAAAGGCTCTCGCCAGCCACAAATAATGGTAAGCAGGAAACAGATCGACCCGGCGGCAGCCAGCACGACCACCAGCAGCCCACCCAACTTGGAGATTGCATCCATTGCGTCAACCTTCCTATGACACTGTGTGGAATTATACATTTATTCCCCATACTTCCGGGGAAACCTGCTGTCCAGACTAACTAGTCGCGTGCAATGATCCCATGATAGGATCTTGAAACGAGGCGTTTCATGGAAAAGGGCACGAATTCGTCCGGCTTTTGGCGATTGGGACTCGCCGTAATTGTCGCAATTCTCCTAGTCTTGGCTGGATATTATGTTCTGAAAAATCTGGTGGCCGGTCTCGGGACTTTTGCTACCTTCACGCTCGTAAATGCCCAGGGGACGCTCGTTGCCCTGATCCTCATCGGCCTTGTGACTATGAGTATGATTCAAGTCCTGCGCTCACTCTGGCCATTTCGAGGCTGGTTTCATGCGGCGGAGATGAGTCGCCAACTCTTCGGTTCCGCGCAGATGGATCCAAGTTTAGTCAAGCTCTTAAGGTTAACCACTCCGAGTCAAGCCACAGCTTTTTGGAATCTCCCGATTGAACAAGTCTGTGGACAAATCGGAGCTGCTGTGGAGCTTGCCTTCGCTGATCCCTCCCTGTATTCGCCCTTGCTCAAGACACTTTCCGATGACGCAGCATATGGAACGCCTCACAGCAAGAAGGACCGGGATACCGTTGCGTTCTTTGTGCAGCGCAACATCGATCGAAGTCAGATCGCCACCGGAGATCGTTGGCGCAGGATGATTCGTGTCTTCGCGATTGGATTGAGCACGGCATTGGCATTTGCAGTCTCACTCGCCGGCAGAAAGGCGGGTTCCTCCGAATCGTGGGCGGCGCTGCTCGTGTCATCGCTTCTCATCGGTATTGTCTCTGGTTATCTGGCGATGGTGTTTCGCGATATCATCGCGATTATTGAGCGTCTTAGAAGGTCCTCGTGACGGGTAAGCATCCGGTTTTGAACTTCGTTCCTGACCCGCCCGGCTGGAAAGTGAACGTTCCGCCGGAGAGCATGGTTCTCTACGGATCTCGCCTGGTGTTGATTGTGCACGGATACAACAACGATGAAGACGAAGCAGCTCATAGTTACGATATTCTGTTCGAGTCTCTGCGAGAGCTGGTACCGAACCCGGACGTGTTGCGCAGTGTTTGGGAAGTCTATTGGCCAGGGTACGTCAACATCAGCGGGAAGAAGCGGACGGCCCTTTCGGCATTTTCGTATCCGGCGCAGGTCCGCAAAGCGGTCCGCATCGGCCGCGCGCTCGGAAGCTTTTTGAACAGCGTCGCCGTCGGCCGCGAATCTATGGAAGTGCTCTTCGTTGCCCACTCACTAGGATGCCGCGTGGTGCTCGAGACAATCCGAAACCTTTCTACTGCCAATGTCTCGGTGAAGGCCATCTGTTTGATGGCAGCCGCGGTACCAGTAACCCACGTTTCCTCCGCCGGCGCACTTCGCCCCGCCGCTGATGCGGCCGAAAAACGATACATCCTGCATTCCCCCGCAGACACCGTTCTAAAACGTTATTTCCGCGCCGGACAACTGGGCGATAGTTGGTCCGAAGCGGTGGGACGATTTGGCAACCCGCGGTCGTATTGGGACGTGCGGCTCTCGAACAACGTCAACACCGGGCTCGATCACGGCGAATACTATACCGGCAAGCCGAAAAGGGATGCCTTGGGGCCTTCGCGCACGCACCCCATAATATCCCGTCTCCTGGGGCGTCCCCTTCCGATGTACCCGCGCAGCAACGATCCCTACACGGTGACTTGGACGCCTCCGGAAAACCTGATCGGGGAAAACAAAATTCGATCGAACCGCATTTGATCAGCGCTGGATTCTTACGATGTTCGAAAATGCTGATTCTCCCGCATCGTTGACCGCGCGCACGCGATAACAAATCAGCCCCCGTGGAGCCGACGCGTCGTCGTAGGACGCACCCGGGATCGTAGCAATCCGTTCCCAGCGCCCGGTAGTTCCGATCCGCCGCTCAACTGCGGATTTGCCGGCTCCATGCAGTTCCCATTTCAAGGAAACATCGTTTGCAACCAATCCGCTTGGTGCTTCCGGCAGCACTGGCCAATCGAAATAACTGGCGTCGGTGATCGCCATCACGGAATCCCGTAGCGGCAGCGCTTTCAGAGAGGTGAGCGGCGTGATTTTCCCCGAGACGACATCGATCAACACTGGTTTCGAGATCCCTGAATTCGGCAAAACGAAGTCCACGGTAAGCGGCGGAAAAACATCGCCCGGTACGCTGTGAGCCGCCAGCCAGTAAGCGACGATCGCCTTTCCGTTCTTATTGCGAAATCCATAATGCAGAAATTCAGTCTCACGGGACTTCGAAACATTGGCGGCTTCAATTCTTATGTTGGCGTCGAACCTGGTATCTGCAAATAATGCGTTGGTATTCTGAAGCGCAAAATAAACCGGCCTCGGCATAAAATCATCTGCTAACCCGCGCTTGCCGTGGATGAACCCGAAATCGTCGTATTCGTTTCCATCCACTCCCGCTGCTAGCAGCCAGACAAATGTGCGAACACCCGCCGCGTGATTATAAAGGATGCCCCGGGGAATATACTTCGATTGCACCGATTCATCGGACCCGGGCCAGGAAGGAATTGAGTTGAATTCATCGTCCCAGAACTCAATATTATGGTCGATTAAGGGTTCGCTGAGCACTGTTTTACGCAATTTAAGGGTCGTTTCGACTCCGTAAGCACCGTAATCCATCGATTCCGGATGCATATTTTGGCCGTACCCAGGGTAGGTGTGATAAGCAAAAACGTCGATCTGGGACGCGCATTTGCACTCCTCCAGGGCCCGTTTCGCGAAATCGCTGACCGGATCAGCCTGGCCGCCGTAAATCACTTTCGCTTGAGGATCGGTTTGATGGACTGCGGGCGCGAATGCCGCCAGGAGGCGCCCGTATTCCTCAGGATTGCCCCAGGGATTCCAGTAACCGATATCTTGTTCATTCCAAAGTGCATAATATTTGATCCGACCTTTGAAGTGATTCACCATCCACTTCACATAGCGCAGAAAAGCCTCGATTTCCGCCGGGGTCTTAGGAGGCCAGAAAATCGAATCGATACTGCGGTCGTCGTTGTGAAAGCCACCCGGTTTGGGCGTAATCCGGTCCGGTTTGATCCCGGAAGGTCCTGTATACATTGGGTTTCCATACATCAATTGGACCTGTACTTTGACGCCATTCTCGATCAGCGAATCCACATAATCGTCAATCTCCGGCGCCAGGGCGAAAACCCCGCGTTTCTGCTCCACCCAATCCCAACTTGTTGGATCGGAACTGTTTTCGTACTGTCCGATGCGAATCCAACTGACCCCGGCGTCGAACATACGGGTCCACCACCAGCGATCCCAGGGAAGAAACGGCTGCCGGGGCAAATCAGAATTGATGCCGAATCCGTTCTCAATCTGGGAGGACCGCTTAGGTGGCACATGATCGGGAACTTGTGCAAATAAAGGGATTGTCAGCAGCAGAACGGCCAATCTCACGGCTGGAACACCAGGCGCTCTTGGTCGTTCCAAAGCGTTTCCACTTCGCGCAATGGTACTGCTTTTAGCCTGAATTTAAAGGGTTTACTTGACGCCTCGACCAGAAACTCTCCGACGGACGCTAGAATCTTCTCGATTGGCACGCTGCCGAAACCGCTGCCGTACATTTCCAGTCCCGAACTCCGTAAAGCCTCGGCCGCAAAGGAGATCTTAGGTCCGGCGGCGGACCCAATCTGAAGATAACGAACCCGCGAAGTGGTTTGCTGCAAGCCTTTTTGGGAAATCGCGTCGATCAAAATCTCCGCCGGCGGGCCCCATAAATAATCCAGGATGATATCGCAGCGTTCACTGCGGAACGCGTCGCGATCGATGGGAATGACCGCATCGGCTCCGAGCTCTGCGAGGCCTTCTGGATCTCGTCCAGCAGCGACAACTCTCTTTGCTCCTAACCGTTTAGCAATTTGAATCGCGAGCCGCCCCGCAACACCCGTCGCTCCCAAAATCAGGACGCTTTCGCCAGGAACGAATTGTGTTCGCAGCTTAAGAGCAGCCCAGGAAGACATGGCCGGATTCGCAATTCCGGCCGCGGTCGCATCGTCTAGACCGTCCGGTAAACGGAAAGTAAATCCCGCGACAGTTCGCTCCGCGAAAGAACCGAAAGGACTTCTCGATGCGCCGAAGTAGACTCGCGTGCCGTCGGAAAGCCGGCCGACGCCGTCGAGGCCGGGAATGAACGGCGGCTTCGTTGTACTGCCGTAGTGCGTTCCGTTCGCAAGCGCCTTAACGATGCGGTGCAGACCGGCGGCCGTTACGTTGACGAGTTGTTCTTTCCCATTTGGAATAGGGTCCTCGAAAGATCCGTAGCGGGGAGGCGCGTCAAAGGAATCGACAATGGCGGCGTTCATTGGAAACAGTATACTGGCACCAGAATGATGCGATCTACCGAGTTGTATATCGACGGAGGCTGGCGCCGCGCATCCAACTTGGCGGTCGACGCCTGAAACGGCGCCGGTGGAGCGTGCGGAGTGGCTCGACAAGATAGCGGCGGCACGGAAGTTGATTCGCAGGGCCACCGGTGCTGGTCACGTCGAGCTATGCGAAGCTGGAACTCGCTGGTGGTGCGGGAGGCCGCGGGCGTGGTGGGCGCGATCACTCCGTGGAATTATCCGCCGCATTAGATCATGGCGAAAGTCGCGCCGGCTCTGGCCGCGGTGGAGGGAACTGCGGCCATCGGCTTCATATAGGCGGCTGCGGGAATCGACAGTCCCCTTGTGCTTCGACAAGAGATGGTGTATCTTCCTTGTAGAAGCAGAAGGGAAGTGAAATGCCAGTGCAGCGAATCGATCTACCCCAAGGCACTCTGGATCTTTTGATCCTGCGGACCCTCGGCCTGGGACCCCAGCATGGGTGGGGCATTTCCGAGCGCGTTCAGCAGATGTCGAGCGACGTATTGCGCATTCAGCAGGGATCGCTTTATCCGGCACTCCACAGGCTGGAGCGTCGCGGATGGATCAAGCCCCGCTGGGGAACGTCCGAAAACAACCGGCGTGCGAAATATTACGAACTCACCAAAAATGGGCGCAAACAGCTGGAAGCGGAGAAAGATTCCTGGAACAAGCTGACGGCTGCGGTGGCCCAGGTCCTGGGCCCGGCTTAAGGAGTTCCGTGATGCTGAGCGATCTCGCGTTTCGAATTCGATCTCTTTTCCGTTACCGTGCCGCAGAGTCTGAGTTGGATGATGAACTGCGTTTTCACGCCGAGCAGCAGCGCGATAAGTACGTGCAGTCCGGCATGACGGCCGATGAGGCGGAGCGTTTGGTGCGGATGGAATTTGGCGGCATCGATCAAGTGAAGGAAGACTGCCGGGAGGCGCGTGGCGTGCAACTTATGGAGACCTTATTGAGAGACGTTCTTTATGCTCTGAGGACTTTGCGAAAAACCCCGGGCTTTACTTGCGTCGCCCTACTGACGCTGGGGCTGGGAATCGGCGCAAACACCGCGATATTCTCGATCGTCGACGGCGTCCTGCTGCGCCCGCTGCCTTACAAGGATCCTTCGCGGCTGATCGCATTGAATGAGACGACGCCGAAGGTCGGCACGATCAGCGTGTCGTATCTCGATTTTCAGGACTGGCGCGGGCAGAGCCGCTCCTTTTCGGATATGGCCGCGGTGTGTGGCGTCGGTTTCAATCTCGCCGGGATCGATCAACCGGAGAACATCACCGGCGCAGCCGTTTCACCGAATTTCCTTTCCCTGCTCGGTTTGCGACCGTTTCTCGGACGCGACTTCGAACCCTCCGAAGCAAAAGCTGGCGCGGCGCCAGTAGTTTTACTGACCTATCCGCTTTGGCAGTCGAAGTTCGGCGGAGAGAGCAGCGCTCTGGGACGCACCATCAGTCTCGACGGCCGCGGCTACACCATCATCGGCGTGCTTCCTCCCGACTATCGCGCCCCGGACAAGATCGATGTCATCGAGCCAATCGGCGTATGGCTCACGGGGAATTCCAGCGCCACTGAGCGAGGCAATCGAGGCGACATGTTCGTCATCGGACGCCTCGCGCCGGAAGCCACTTTCGCGCAAGCTCGTGCGGAAATGGATGGGATCGCCGCACGGCTGGCGCAGGCATATCCTGGCAGCAACGATCAGTTCGGCGTTGCCCTCCAACCTATTCGCGAGGTCTTTGTGAGTGGCATACGCCCGGCAATTTTGGTTCTTTTTGGCGCGGTGATGTTCGTGTTGCTGATTGCCTGCGCCAACGTGGGGAATCTATTTCTAATGCGCAGCGCCGGCCGCACCAAGGAAATTGCGCTACGCATCGCCCTTGGCGCGAGCCGTGGACGGATCATCCGCCAGTTGCTGGCGGAGAGTTTCATGCTTGCCATGCTCGGCGGGGTTTTCGGTCTGGCGCTGGCCGCCGCGGGAACGAATGGAATCGCGCGGCTGGTCCCGATCGGCGCGCTGGCAGGCGCGAACATCAATCTGAACGGCAGGGTGCTTCTCTTCGCCGCGGGCGCGGTGGTCTTATCCGCTCTACTTTTCGGACTTGCGCCTGCCCTCCAATCGGCCAAGGCCGGCGTCCAGTCGGAGTTGAAGGACGGCGGAAGGACAACCGCGGCGGGCGCGGGGCAGAATCGCTGGCGCGCGACTCTTGCGGTAGCGGAGATTTCGCTCGCGCTGGTTCTTCTGGTTGGCGCCGGGCTGATGATGAAGAGCCTTTATCGATTGCTGGCCGTGGACCCGGGTTTTCGGTCCGACCGCGTGCTGACCATGGAAATGAGCCTGCGCGCCTCGCAATACGATAAAGACATCAGCAAACTGAATTTCTGGCAGCAGACCGTCGACCGCGTGCGCACGCTGCCTGGAGTGGAATCCGCAGCGCTGGGCACCGCGATTCCTTTGACGGACAACCACTCGCGCGCCGACATCACGATTGAAGGAATGGCGCTGCCAAAACCGGGTAGCTTTCCGCATCCGGATACTCACATCGTCAGTCCGGGCTACGCACACACGCTTGGCGTTCCCCTTTTGCGAGGCCGCGAATTTGTGGACGGGGACAATGAGAATGCTCCGCTCGTTGCGATGATCAATGCCCGGATGGCGCGGGAATATTTCGCAAAAGAGAATCCCGTGGGCAAGCGAGTGATGTTCGGGCATCCTTCGGCAAGCACTCCGAAGTGGATGACCATTGTGGGCGTGGTCGGCGATACCAGGCTCTACGGGCTTGCCAATCCTTCGCGCCTGGAACTATACGTTCCGTTCCGCCAGTCGGTGCCGGGTCATATGGACCTGGTTGTCAAATCGGCGCTGGATCCCGCCGCGCTCACCTCCGCCATTCGCGCCACGGTTCGGGAGATCGACAAAGATCAGGCCATTTTCGGCATTTCCACGATGGAGCAACTGATCGTTAATTCGGTATCGACGCGGCGGATTACACTCATTCTTCTCGGGCTGTTCAGCACGCTCGCGCTGGTGCTGGCGGCCATCGGAATCTATGGCGTCATTTCTTACTCAGTGGCGCAACGCACCCACGAGATTGGGATTCGCATGGCGCTCGGCGCTCAGAGGACCGATGTGATGCGCATGGTTCTGGCGCAGGGAGCGAGAATCGCTGGCGCGGGAGTCGTCATCGGATTAGGCGCGTCGCTTGGCCTGACTCGATTACTGGCGAATCTTCTTTTTTCAGTCAGCGCCGCCGATCCTCTCACCTTCGCCGTGGTGGCGATCGCGCTGGTCCTGGTCGCGATGCTTGCTTGTTACATCCCGGCGAGGCGTACTCTACGCGTCGATCCGATGATCGCGTTGCGCTACGAATAGGTCCACCGCGAATCATCAGAGTCTCACCCAAACTTCGCTGTCAGCAGGTTACCGGGAGCGCGGGGCGAGGGCGGTTTGGAGGAATAGGGCGATTGATTCCGTTAGTGCGCGGGGATAATCCGTGCGCACCATCGCCAGCGCCTGGCGGCGGATCAGGGAGTGGCCCGTCACTCGCATCACGTGAAAGAATCGATTTGAGCCTCGCAACGCGAAGCCGGGCAGAATCGAATAGGCGAAGCCGGATTCGACCAGGCTTTTGATCGCTTCCGTATCGTCGGCTTCCATGATGACCCGCGGGGCGATGCCGGCTTTCAGGAAAAACTGCTCGATGATAGAGCGCATGTTGCTGCGCTTGGGATAGAGAACGAAGGACGCGCCCGCGAGCTCCTCGGTTCCGACCGTGCCGACGCGGTTGCCGGTGACGCGCGCGTGGGAGGGGCGAAGAACGAGCAGCTCCTCTTCGAACAGAGGAAGGATTTTGAGCTGCTCATTGACGACGGGGAGGGAGATGAGGCCGAGATCGAATTGACGGGACAGCAAGCCGGCGACAATCTCTTCGGTCTGGACGACGGTAACCTGAATTTCGGTATCGGGATATTTTTTCTTGAGCAGGCGGAGAGGCGGGCCAAGGCGGTGAATGAGAGTGGTGGCTCCGGTGGCGAAGCGGAAGGGGCGGGTGTCGCTCGAAGGGTCGTTTTCGAACTCCTGCTCGATTTGGCGGACCTGGTTCATGATGCCGCGGGCGTGGCCGGCCAGGCGGTGGGCGTTAGGAGTGGGCTGGAGGCGCTTGCCGGCGCGGGTGAACAGCTCCGTGCGCAGCTCCGCGGCGAGATTATGGAGCTGGAGGCTGACGGCGCCGGGGGTGATGTACATCTTCTGCGCGGCCAGAGTGACGCTCGAAGTGTCGATGACGGCGAGAAAGAGTTCGAGTTGCCGAAGGTCCATGGTGGCTCCTTGAGAAGTAGGCTCCTGGAACGCGATCGTTTAATTTTACTAAATGAATCGCCTCGCGGTACACTCAAGAAATCAAGAAAATGGGCCCTTAGCACAGCGGTTAGTGCAGCGGACTCATAATCCGTTGGTCGTTGGTTCAAATCCAACAGGGCCCACCAGAAACAAAAATGCGGCTCCCGGCCGAAGCCGAAGAGCCGCATTTATTTTCGAACTGCGCCGGGTTTAGAAGTAGTAACGCAGCGACAATTGCAGGTTGCGCGACAGACCGGTCTTGCTGGTCACCTTCCCGAAGGAGGACGAGGTGGGGGTAAAGCTCGCGACACCGCCCCAGTTCGGATGGTTGTTAACATCGAAGGCTTCCGCACGGAACTGGAAGCCGGACTTTTCGGTTACTGCGAAGGCTTTGAACAGGCCGAGATTCCAGTCCTGGAAGCCGGGCTGGTAGATCGAATCGCGCACGCCCTTCTGAAGAACGAACGTGCCCGCCGCCGGCTGCGTGAAGATCGGCGCGCCGCCGGAGCTGGTGGTCGAGAAGTACTGATTCGGACTCGCGGTGCTGTTGGCGAACTGGTGCAGAATCGAGGGGGTGCCGTTCATATTCCAGAACTGGCCTTCACTCCCGCAGCCGAAGCTGCCGACTTCGCCGACACCCGCGTAATCGGTATTGACGCCGACGCCGCAGGGCGTTCCGGTCTGGAACTGGTTCACGCCGCTGAGCTGCCAGTTACCGAGAACCTTATGCGCCATACCGTTGCCTTCCTTGAAGATCGGCAGGGTATACAGATAATTGATCACGACCATGTGCCGCGCGTCGAATTCCGAGGGTCCCCACAGGTTGCTGGTGTTGTAGGTATCGGGAAGAATGTCGCGGTAATTCGAGCCGCTGTCGTCGCTCTTCGATAACGTATAGGAGAAGCCAAAGCTAAACCCGTTACTGAAGCGCCGGTTCCAGGCGACCTGGAGAGCATTGTACATCGACGTCGCGGTGGACTCTTCCATCTGAATCGAAGCGAAGCCCTTGTAGGGGCGCAGAGCGTTCACATTGACGCCAGGGTTGGCGAGCAACGCGTTCGCGGTCGGCTGATTGATGTCGAATACCTGCGGCAGATGCAGGCCGCGGCGCCCGATGTAGGCGATTTCGAGGGTCGATTTCAACGGCAATTGGCGTTGCACCGTGCCATTCCACTGCCATGACTCCGACGACTTCAGGTTCCGCGCGATGGTGGTTACCGTGATCGGAGCCGCGGAGGAAGCGCTCAGCGCCGCGCCTGGGTTATCGACGGAAACGTTGTTGACGGTCTCAAACGGCTGGAACGGAGAATTGGCGCCGGGGAAGATGTTGTCCCAGAGGCCCATCCGGTTGATGAAGCGTCCGGCTCCGCCACGCAGGACGGTCTTGTCGTTGAGCTGATAGGCGACGCCCGCGCGAGGTTGGATCGGCGCGTAGACGTTCGCGTAGTAATTCGGGTAGTTGTGGAACAAGCTGTTGTAAGTGGTGGTGCCGGCCTGCACGATCCCGTGGCCCAACGCGTTGCCCGGCCATCCGCTGCCGGGAATCACCATGCCGTTGTACTGGTTGCCCGAACCCACCACCACGTTGCCGCTGGACTGATTCACGGTGACGGCCTGCGATGCGCTGTAGAGCGTCGGATCGAAGAACACCTGATTACCCCAGAGAGCTTTGTAGGGAATCGTGATGGTCTGGCGAAGGCCGTAATCGATGTGCAGTTTGCTCGATACTTTCCAGGAATCCTGCGCGAACCATTCGTAGAGGTAGCCACGATAGTCGGTCTCGGCGCGCTGTCCGATTTCGGTGTAGCTGTCGGCCAGCCCTAATGCTAGGTTCGCGATGCCGACGCCAGCGGTGGCGCCCAGCCCGGTGCGAGCATCGGAGAATACGAAGTTCCCGTTCTGGTCGCTGGCGCCTCCCGGCACGGTGCTGACATTGATCTGATCGCCGTCATTCTCACCGGACCGTTCGAACTGGCCGCCGAATTTGAACTGATGCTTTCCCCAGACTTTGGTCAGCGTGTCGGAAAGAGTATAAATCGGGCCGCTGGAGTGCGACGGATAAGGTCCGGCAGCGAAGGAGTAGAAATTGGGAAGCGTGATAGTCGGCGCTTTATTCTGAAGATCCTTGCCCTGCGGGATGATATACGGATAGTTGATGCCGAACAACTGACGGTTGAAGCCCGGCGCGGAAGTGATGACCGGAATTTCGACATCGTCGATGCTCAGCGTGAAGCGCGCTTCATTGATCAGGGTCGGGCTGAACGTATGCGTCCAAGCCAGCGAATTCACCTGATTCGGACGGTTAAAGGCCTTGGGAGTTTCATTCGTGCCCTGATCGAACGGGTCCAACTCGTAGTACGCCAAGTCCGTGCGCCGGAATTGAATGCGGTCCTTGCTCGACGGCAGCATATCCGAATTGATCGTCTCTTTGCGCTGATTTTCCGGCTGGGAGGCCTGTGCGATCCAGTTCTGATTGCCATTGACCAGGCCGTTCGCCGCGGGATAGAGAGCGATAATTCCCATGCCGTTCTGGCTCAGCCGCGTGGTGGGAATGATGTTGCCCGGAAAAGGCGTACAGCCTGCCGCGCCGACGGAAGGGCACGTTTTCGGATCGAAAATCGTCTCCGGTTTGCTGTAGAAAATGTTCGAGCCCAGCAATTCGCTGAAATTGCCTTGATGCATCAGGGCCGTGGGGACTTCCTGCGTCTGCGTCTGGACGTTGCGGTAACGGGCCCACTCTTCGCCGAAGTAGAAGAACCACTTATTGCGGTCCCGATCGAACTTCCCGGGGATATAAATCGGGCCGCCGACGTTGAAGCCGAACTGGTTGTAGCGGAACGGCGACGCGAAGTTCGTAAACGTGCTCTGATTCCGGCTCCAGGTGTTGGCGTTCATGTCCGAGTTGCGGAAATATTCATACGCGGCGCCGTGGAAAGCGCTGCCGCCGCCCTTGGTTACAATGCGAACCTGCCCGCCCGCGGAGCGGCCGTACTCTGCCGCGTAATCCGACGTGAGCACCTGCATCTCTTCGGTCGAGTCCACGTCGGCAACTGCGATTCCCGTGCCGTTGGCGCGCGTGCGAACCGCCGGTGCGCCATCAATCGTGATGGTGGTTTCCTGGCTGCGCGCGCCGTTGACCGAATATCCACCGTTGGTCAGACTGAAGCTGAAGTCGCCTAACGTAGAGCCACTGCGCATGCCCGGCTGAAGCGAGGCCATGAACAGAGGATCGCGGCCGTTCAACTCCAGACCGTCGATCTGCGAGCGGGTCACGTCTTTTTCGACCGCCGAAGACTCCGTCTGCAAAACCTGCGCAGATGCAACCACTTCCACCGTCTCCGCGGCCGAGCCGACGGCTAGCGTGGCGTCGAGCTCCAAGGTGGAGTTCGCGTCCAGTTTATTGTGAACGCTATCGAATTTCTTGAATCCCGCAGCTTCGACGCTGACCGTGTAAAGCCCAGGGGAAATGCTGTTAAAAACGTAATATCCGGCATCGTTGGTCGAGTCCCTCTGAAGGACGCCCGTCGACTCGTTCCTCAGAGTCACTTTGGCCTTGGGAACGATCGCACCCGATGGATCTTTGGCAAATCCGGCGATGGAACCGTTATCGGATTGCCCAAAAACACTGGTAACTGATAGAAACAACATAGCTAAGCAGCTAAGTTGGAGCACACTCTGACGCACACACTTGGACTTCCACATGGAACAGACGGACCTTTCTCAAACCTAGAGTTTTCACCCAAAGACTAAAAGCGTTAGAGCCACTATATGCCAAAAGTCAGGGAAAAGCCAGCAATCCGCGAAATATTTTGCACACGTTTGTTACAGTGGAATTACGAGGTTCTTGGTTTGGGCCCTAGGCTAGGGGACAGGCACCGGTCGATTCTCTTACAATCAGTTCGGCTTCCACGGTGATCCGGATCTCGGAATCCTCCCCGGACATCAGGCGAAACAGGCTCTCCATAGCCAGCAAACCCATTCGGCGCATGGGCTGGCGGACGGTGGTGAGGTTAGGCTCGGTGTAGGATGCCAGGAAAAGATCGTCGAAACCTACCACGGAAACATCCTCGGGGACACGCAGGCCCCGCAGGTGAATCGATTTCATGGCCCCCAAGGCCGACATGTCGTTGTAACAGCACACCGCTGTGGGAGGATCGGACAAGCCAAGCAGCTTGTCCATGGCGCGAATGGCCTCCTCCGGCTTGCCGTCTCCGTGGACCACAAGTTCGGGGACAAAGGGAATCCCCGCCACGTCCAGAGCCTGGCGATATCCAGCAAACCGTTCGGTATCAGATTGATAGCCGAATTGATCGCCGAGGTAGGCGATACGGCGGTGCCCCAGCCGGATCAGATGGTTCGCCGCCTGCCGGCTTCCTGCAATGTTATCGATCATCACCGAATGCACAAAAGCGCCGGGGTGCTGATTGTTGACCAGCACGATGGGGACCCTCATTTCCGAGAGCAGCGGCAGATACAGCGCTCCCACGCGCGAAGAGGTCACGACGATGCCATCCACGCGACGTTCTGCAAACGATTGCACCACCTGCTGCTCCCGATTCGGGTCGGCATTCGAATCGGCCAAAAATACCGAATAGCCGTGATCGTTGGCGGCTTGCTCGATGCCGCAAACCACCTCGCTCGCGAAGGGGTCGGCGATGGTCGTTACGACCAATCCCACGGTGCGCGTCCGCTTGGTGACTAGTCCGCGGGCGATGGCGCTCGCGCGATAGCCCGATTCGTGCGCGATTCGCCGGATTTTCTCTGCGGTCCGGGCGTTTACCAGAGGGCTGTTCTGCAAGGCGCGCGATACGGTGGAGTGCGATACGCTCGCGATCCGCGCGATGTCCTTGATCGAAGGCGGACGAAGCGGAGCGTTCCCGCGGTTGGAGGGTTTGGTCGTGTCGCCTGCGCCTTCATCAAACATGGAGCCACTCTTCCCGATACTGACTTGGTAAAAATTGAACTCAGTATGGAAAATGTGTGCTTCGAAGTCAAGTTTGTTTGATCGCCCTGTTTGTTTAGTAATCCAAATTGTTTAATAGCCAGGTTGTTTGATAGCCCACGCTGTTTGATTGCCCACGTTGTTTGATAGCATGGACAGCGGCTGCTCTCATGTATCTGGCTCTGAATGGCGTTCCAATCGGCGGCAATCTGTCATGGCCGGATTTCGCCCGGCTGGCGTCGTCCACCGGATTTGGAGGCGTCGATCTCATGCTCGGCCCAGCCATGGCCGACGGAGTTGAGAAAACGCGGAGCCTGCTCAAGGAACTTCATCTGCGACCCGCGTTTGCCAGCCTTCCCGTGGAGTTTCGAAAGGACGACGCGGCGTTTCGGGCAGGCTTGGCGAAACTGGAAGACGCCGCGCCCTTCTGCGCCGCTATCGGCTGCCCGCGCATGATGACCTACCTCGGTTCGTCGAGTGAAACCCCGAAGGATGAGCTGCGGCGCCTCTACAAGGCGCGTTTTACCGAGTGCGCGAACATTCTGGCCCGGTCTCATTGCCGCCTCGGACTCGAGTTTCTTGGGCCGCTTCACATCCGCACGCAGTTTCCGCACGAGTTTATCTGGAAGATGAATGAGATGCTGGAATTCGCCAAGGAGTGCGGATCGAATGTCGGGCTGACTCTCGATGCCTGGCACTGGCATCACGCGGGGGGCACGGTCGCCGATATCCTCGCGGCCGGGAAGGAGCGGATTGTAGTTGTGCATTTCGACGACGCACCCGACCTGCCTGCGGATAAGATCCGCGACAACCAGCGTCTCCTGCCGGGAGAAGGTGTTATCGATCTGACCGGTTTTCTGAGAGCGCTTCAAAAAATCGGCTACGAAGATTCGCTGAGCGTGGAAGTTTTTGGGCGCGGGCTGAAAGAAATGCCGCCGCAGGAAAGCGCGAAGCTGTGCCTCGAATCTAGTGTGGCTGTCTTCAAAAAAGCTGGCGTGCCGCTTCAATAATTGCGCTTGTCCCCTCCTTGACAGCCGGGTTCGGTAGGAGTACAAACCGGTCTCCAAACCGAGCCCCGATCGTCAATGTGTGTGAAAGGTCGCTGGGATCTGTGATTCGCAGGCGGAACCGCCTGCCCCACCACGACAAAGCAAGCGGTTACAGAACGGTGGGACAGGCGGTTTCACCTGTCGAACGGCTTTTCACACAGACCCGTCAGGAAGGGGGCAAACCGGCTATTCCAGCAAGTGCTGCATCTGGGTGAAGATCAGAATCACCGCCGGTCCCAGCGTGACGAGAATCACCGACGGGAAAATCAGGAAAAACACGGGGAAAATCAGCTTTACGCCGACTTTTCGCGCTTTCTCCTGCGCCATCTGACGGAAGCGGATGCGCAAATAACGCGCGTGAGTTTTCAGTGCCGGTCCCAGGCTGGTTCCGAAGCGGTCCGTGTCGATCAGCAGGTTCGCGAACTTGCGCAATTCCATGTCCTTGCTGCGTTCGCCCAGGTTGCGCAAGGCTTCGGCGCGCGTGGTGTTGGCTCGCAATTCGAGCTGAAGCTGGGTGAACTCCGCCGCCAGGTCCGGATGGGTCGCGCGCAGGCCGCGCGCGGTATCGAGAATTGCCGCGTCCAGCCCTTGGCCCGCTTCGATCGCCAGAACCATCAAGTCCAGAGCCGCCGGCAAACCGCGGCGCATCCGGTCCACGCGATTGACCGCCAGACGGGCCAGCACGCGATCGGGCAGGAGGAATCCAAAACCGATTCCGCAGATCGCGGGTAAGACCAGTTGCACCAGATCCGCGTCCGGACGGAAGGTAACCGTTGCCCAAACACCCGCCGCGGCGAGCGTAACAGCGCTGGCGTATTTAATACCGAGAAAGACCGATACTGCCGAGGGCCAGCGATAGCCCGCGATCATGAGTTTTTGACGAGCTTCGTTTGCCTTTTCCCGGCCGCCTGGAATGGCTTCGCCGATAAGACGGAACACATCGGCGATGGCGCCGTGCGTTCCCTGCAACTCATGCTGATCGAGCGCAATCGGCGTCGGAATCAGGACTGTTCCCGCATCGTTGCGGGACGGGCGCAAAACGAACACATATCCCACCGCGCTCACGGCGGCGAGTACGAAGACGAACAGCCCGATCAACAGTTGCGCGCTCATACTTTGATGTCCACGATCTTGCGGATCACGAAATGAGCCAAAATCAAGCAAACCACCGCCGCTGTAATCAGGTTCTTTCCATTGGGATGGTTGTACAGCACCTCCATGTAGCCGGGGCTGACGTACATCATCATCAGAGCGATGACGATCGGGAGAATGGTGAGGATCAGGCCCGTCATCTTACCGTGCGCGGCAAGCGACCGGATCTCGCCTTGCAGGGCGATGCCTTCCCGCATGTTTTCCGCGAGATTGCCCATCACGTCACTCAGCTTGCCGCCGGTACGCGCATGCAGTTCCACCGCGGAAATGAACAGATTCACTTCGAGCAGAGGCACCCTCTGGCCCAGATTTTCCAAGGCCCGGTTCCATCCGACCCCCAGGTTCGCTTCGGCCGACGTTTTGCGCATCTCCGTCGAAACCGGAGCGACTGTTTCAGCCGCAATGATGTCCATCGATGCCGATAAAGGATAGCCGGCGCGCAGCGCTCTCGAGAGCGAATCGAGTACGTCGGGAAAATTCTCACTGAACTTGCGGAACCTTTTGTTGCGGAGCCGCAGCACATAGCCGTAAGGCGCCATGCCCGCCAGAACCGCTCCCGCCAGCGCCGGCAAGATCCCCAGAAACCGAACGAGAAGCAGGAACACGACCGCCGCCGCCAGGGCCATCGAAATGGTCACCCGGCCGACCGACCAATTGAGGTCGGCTTGCGCGATGCGCGTTTTCAGGATTTCCATGAAGTCGAAGCGCGCGAGAAGATTGTCCCAGAAGTTGATGGTGGAGAGCCGCTCCGTGCGGATCAGCGGCCGCCCTTCATCGGCGCCCAATTCTCCCAGCTCTGCTTCGGATTCCTCGGCGCGAGTCTTGAGAAATGCCATCCAGGCGATCGCCACCGCGATCGACGCGAGCAGAAACGTCAGAACGAAGAACAGGAAGATGGAAACGATCAGCATGGAAGTTCTTCTGAAACCGGAATCAGGGCTGAGTTGCGCCCGCGCCCGGCTTTACCGGCGTCATTTTTGGCGCTGCTCCCACTGTTACAGACGAATGAACCACGGCCCCCAACGATACTGGCGCATTCGTCCGCGTCTGATCGTCCAGCGGATTACGCAGCGTCAAACGAACCCTGGCGCCGGAGTCGGCCGCGGCTAGAACGTCGGCCTGCGCCGGGCCGGCCAACAGCGTCACCGACGGCAGAATCGTTCCCTGAGAAGTTCCCTCTGCGGTCGGATTGACGCCCAAAACCTGTAAATCCTCCAGTGCGGTGCGTACCGTCGTTTCCGCTCCGGCCTTGCCGAGGACCACCTGAACGTCCACTTTTTGTCCGGTGCGCAGCATCGAAACGACGCCGCTCGAATCGGTCACGTGAATCGTAACCGCGCGCATCCCCTCCGGCACACCGGAGCCTCCCCCGGATTTCTGCGAAGCCAGATGGATATCGGACACCAGTTCCTCGTCTCCAATCGCATCAAAAACCGTTTTCCCGATCACCTGCTCCGGCTTTTCGAATGTGCCTTTCGGCGTTTGCTGCCCCGGCCACGAAATTGTCTTCACGTCCGCAGAAGCGATCAGTATCCCCGATTTCAGCGGATGCGTGGCGACGACGACGGTCTTTCCGCTACCCGTGCTGCTGCTGAGCTTGTTGACAACGAGGCCGTAAAAGATGCCGGTCGCAACTATGGCGACCACCAACGCGACCCCCCAGAGCCTCAGCATGTTGTTCTTTTTCATATATGGCCCGTAGTATGTCTCTTCCCCTAACCCTACATCGGACGGATTTGCGGATTTCTACAGGGGCATTAAGATGGAGGGTATGGGTACGCTGAGGATTGCCGAACGGGAGTTTACGTCGAGATTGTTTGTCGGCACAGGGAAATATCGCAGTTTTCCTGAAATGGCCCGCTGCCACGAAGCATCCGGAGCAGAAGTCGTCACCGTGGCGGTTCGGCGGGTGAATCTGACCGATCGAACGAAGGAATCCCTGCTCGATCATATCGACCGGTCGAAGTTTTTTCTCCTCCCGAACACCGCCGCCTGCTATACAGCAGACGAGGCAATTCGCACGGCTCGTCTGGGCCGCGAAGTCGGTTTGTCGAACTGGATCAAACTCGAAGTGATCGGTGATGAGAAGACCCTGTTTCCCGACAACGCCGGGCTCCTCGAAGCCACCCGGGTTCTGGTGAAAGAGGGATTCGTCGTTCTGCCCTATACCAATGACGATTTAGTGAATGCGCGCCGTTTAATCGACGCCGGAGCCTCCGCGGTGATGCCGATGGGTGCGCCGATCGGAAGCGGACTGGGCATCCAGAATCTGACCAACCTCCGTATAATGCGCGAGATGATCACCGACGTTCCCCTGATCGTGGACGCCGGAGTCGGCACCGCATCGGACGCGGCGATTGCGATGGAGCTCGGCTATGACGGAGTCTTGATGAACACCGCGATCGCCGCCGCCGAGGACTCGGTCAGCATGGCGACGGCGATGAAACTGGCAGTCGAAGCCGGCCGCTACGCCTACTTGTCAGGACGCATGGAAAAGAAGCTCTACGCGTCGGCGAGCAGCCCTGCAGTGGGCGTAGTGCGGTAATCACAACACGCCCGCCGCGAACCGCGCAAATTCCAAACATTCCCCGCTCGATCCGCCCGTAGCGACGATCGCATCCACCCGGTCCGTCCCGAACCCCGCCAGCTGCTCGGACCCTACGCTGACCGCGTGCACAACCTTATCGCTTCCCGCCCGCGCCCGGATAAAAACAGAAACTTCCTTGCTCCCATTCGTGAAAACCAAGTGCAGCGCGGGCCGGCCGTCGATTCCGCACATCTTCGCGTGTTCCAAATGATAACCCTGTGGAGCCAGCGCGCCCACATTCGACAATTCATATCGCGCTGCGAGCTTTTCTATCTCCGCCGGATCGGAACGCCAGCGGCGCGGCTGATGTTCCATTACTTCCAGGCGATGGTCGAGCGCGGCATCCGCGTACAAGCGCGAAACCGGCTGCTGCCGCAGGGCCAGATATCCCGATACGGCCGCGAACACAAGCGCCGCAGCCGCAGCAGCGAATCGCCAGGCGCGTTCCACCCGGATCCGTCGATGAACTGCCTGCTGCACCGCCATCGCATCGGGCAGCTCGGTCGAGACAGCATCGCGCAGCCGGTTATCGATCGCGATCTGCCGCTCTATTAGAGAAGCACAACTCCGGCACTCGGCCAAATGCGCGCGGAACGGCGCCTTCCGATCCTCCTCCAACTCCCCCGACAAATAAAGCGGCCCCAACTCCTCAATCTCTCTGCAATTCATCGAATATCCCTTTGACCCTGCGCCGCCGCGAGGCCGCGCGACAACTTCTCCCGCAGCGATTGTCGAGCGCGGCTCATCCTCGACATAACCGTGCCGATCGGCACTGACAAGATTTCCGACATCTCCCGGCACGTGAATCCTTCGACGACGCCCAGCAATAGCACGGTACGATGTTCGAGCGGCAGCGAATCGAGCGCCTGGTTCATTTCCAGCCTCTCAATCGCCGTGGAGTTCGCGCCCGCCGGAATCCGATCGTCCAACGATACCGGCACGACGCGCGCTTTCCTACCGTCCTCGTAAAAGGAGTTGACCAGAATCCGGTAAAGCCAGGCCCTCGGGCTCGTTCCCTCTCGAAATTGACGGAAACTCCGCCATGCCTTCAGCAGGGTTTCCTGCACCAGGTCTTCCGCTCCGGGAATATCGCAGGTGAGCCGTCGCGCGAACCGCAGCAGACGCGGTGCCTCCGGCATCATCAGACGTTCGAAGTCATTCTGGAACACGTTCCAGCCGCAATTATAGCTCCGCTCTAGTGCTCCAGAGCAGCGAGGTCGGCCAGCACCGCCGCGCTGTGCTCATTGGGATTGACGTTGACGTACACCTTCCGGATCACGCCGCTGGGATCGATGAGGAACGTATTGCGCGCCGCGAAATTCGGGTTCTGTGCCATCGTCGAGCCGTAAGCAGCGATCACCTTCTTCTCCGGATCGGCCAACAGCTTGAACGTCAAACTTTCCTTGGTGCAGAACTGCTGGTGGGAATCGATGTTATCCGCGCTCACCCCGACAATCGCCGCCTTCTTCGCGGTGTATTGCGCCTGGTCGCGCTCGAAGTTATGCGCCTCGATCGTGCAGCCCTTGGTCATGTCTTTCGGGTAGAAATACAACACCACCCATTGGCCGTGGAAATCCTTCAGGCTCACCGTCTTGCCCTCCTGTGATTGCAGCGTAAAATCAGGAGCTTTGGAGCCTTCCGCCGGAACATCAGCCGCCCGGGCAGCGATGACTATCGCGAGCGCGGGAATTGCGAGAGAGAGAATTCGTTTCATACCTCTCTAAATGCAAAATCCGGCCAAATTCATCCCTGCCGCAAAAATAAATTACGCAACCCACATCGCCGATAGAGCCCTCTGGAAGTTTCCGCCCAAAATCAGCCCGATATTCTGATCCGAATAATTCCTTCGCACCAGGCCTTCTGTGAGGTCGAAAATCTTCTTCGAGTAGTCGATCCCGTCCAGATCGTATTTGCGGGGTGAATTCGCCGGCGAATCCCTGCCGTCCAGATCCACGTCGCTTCCTACGCCCGCATGCTCCACACCCACCAGCCGGGCGATATGATCGACATGATCCAGCACCGTCTCGATCGTTGCCGGCCCTCCCGGAGTCACAAACCCGCGAACCATGGTCACGCCCATCACCCCGCCCTTTTGGGCCATCTGCCGGATCGTCTCATCGGTCTTGCAGCGTGTGCTGTTCGGCACCAGTTTCCGGCAATTGGAATGGGTGATCAACACCGGCCTCACCGAAGCTTCAATCGCGTCGAGCGATGTCCGGTCCGCGCAGTGCGAAATATCCACCGCCATCCCCACCCGATTCATCCGCTCCACAATCGCCCCGCCATATTCCGTCAACCCGACGTCTTTCGAGCCCGTGGACCCTCCGCCGATTCGATTCCCGAGATACGTCAATTGCGAAACACGCTGGCCCAGCTCATAGAACCGGTCGACATCGTCCACCGTCCGGAAATGCACCGAATTCTGCTGCCCGATCACGATCCCGATCTTCCCGGAGACCTTCGCGCGCTCGAAATCGCCGACATTATCTACTCGCAGAAACTGCTCCGGATGCGCCGCGAGAAATAAATTCCAGCCCCTGATGTCGCGCAGGGTCTCCGCGTAAATGTCCCCCGTCGTGTATCCCACCGCCGGATGCAGCGCGGTGATACCGGAGCCTTTCAGCCGCAGAAAATCCGTGCGCAGAAACCGCTTGGGATCGCCTTCCCACGCCGACAGCTTCCTGTAATTCAGCGTGATCAACCCCAGCATGTCGATCACGGTCGATTGCCGCACCAGGTCCAGGGTGCGAACAGAATAGGACGTATCGCCTTGCGCAAAAAGCGAAAAACGGCCCGTGTTGATGAAGGGCGCAGCGAGAGACACTGCCCCTGCCCTCAAAATCGAACGACGAGAAATCACTATGGCACCACCGGAAGGGAAAATTCTAGCACGGATTTGCTACCCTGTCGAAACATAATGCGCCACCGCCTGGAACGTTACTTCGAATTCCAACAACTCGGCACCGACTGGCGCACCGAAATCCTGGCCGGGCTGACCACCTTCGTCACCATGGCCTACATCATTTTCGTGAACCCGTCCATCCTTCATGAAGCCGGCATGCCCTTCAAAGCCGTAGTCGCCGCCACCTGTTTCTGCGCCGCTTTCGGAAGCATCGTCATGGGAGTCTTCGCCCGTTACCCCATCGCCCTCGCACCCGGCATGGGCCTGAACGCGTATTTCACGTACACCGTCGTCAAAGGGATGGGCGTCCCTTGGGAAACCGCCCTCGGCGCCGTCTTCCTCTCCGGCGTCGCATTCCTGCTCCTCACTCTTATCGGCATCCGCGAGCTGATCTTTAACGCCATCCCGCAGGAACTTTACGCCGCCGTCGCCGCCGGCATTGGACTCTTCATCGCCGTCATCGGGCTTCGCAATTCCGGCATCATCGTCGCGAGCCCCGCGACTCTTGTGACCCTGGGCAATCTTCGCGACAAGAACACCCTGGTCGCCATCGCCGGCCTGATCCTTGTCGGCGGACTTCTTGCGTGGAACGTCAAGGGAGCGATGCTGATCGGCATCCTCGCAACCACGCTTCTAGCCGCTCTCTGCGGCCTGACGCATTGGACCCCTGAAAGCTACCGCATTACCGATATCGCAGCCACCGCCGGGAAACTGAACATCAAAGCCGCCTGGAGCCTCGGTTTCCTTGAGATCGTCTTCGTCTTCCTCTTTGTCGATCTCTTCGACAACATTGGCACACTAGTCGGCGTAGGAAAGAAAGCCGGCCTCTTCGATAACGCCAACAAAATCCCTCGCATCAGAAGCATCCTGCTAGCCGACGCCGCGTCCACTATCGCCGGATCGCTAGCCGGCACATCGACTGTAGTCAGCTATATCGAAAGCGCGGCAGGCGTGGTAGCCGGCGGACGCAGCGGCGTTACCGCGATCGTCACCGGACTTCTCTTCATCGCCGCTCTCTTCGTAGCCCCGATAGTCGGCGCAGTCCCCGCGGCAGCGACCGCCCCGGCCCTGATCATCGTCGGATCGCTCATGATGTCTCAAGTCACCGAAATCCGCTGGAACGACCCCATCGTAGCGATCCCCGCCTTCCTGACATTAATCACCATCCCACTCACCTTCAGCATCGCCAACGGCCTGGCCTTCGGCTTCACATCTTATGCATTGCTAAAACTCCTCAAAGGCGAATTCCGACGGGACCAATGGCTAGTCTACGTCCTGGCGCTCCTCTTCATAGCCCGCTTCCTCTACCTGGGTTCCCAGTAGGGTGGGTCCCCGACCCGCCCCCGTTTTTTTCTTAGGTGATCCCCGTCTCAGCCCAGGCTTCATGCAATAATCGGCACCATGCGACCGCTCCTAGCCGCAGCGATCCTCCTGGCGACGCAGCGTGCCTTGCCCGCGCAATTCGAATACGACCGCAAACAGCCCTTTGATACCACCTGCGAATCCTTACACTCGCGGCCGGACGCGGAGATCGGTGGCTGCGGATTCACCGGTCCCCGCGGAGGCCGCGTCACCTTCATCAAAGTCTCTCCAAAAAGAACCTAAAATTGAAACCGACGACGCTGCGATAAAAGCGTCAGTGGGGCAGGTTCCCGACCTGCCCTCCGCAACAGCTACAGTTCCGAAATTCTGGCTCCTGGCTCCGCGTTTTCTGCGTCCGTCCCGGACGGGCTACTGGCTTCTTCTTTAACCGCCGGCGCCCTCAATCCCGACCATTCCTCGCACACCAGAATCGAGTTCGCAGGATTTTTCGAAGAATACTTCAGCCCCGAAACGCCGATCAGCCGGTCCGGATCCGCCGGTAAATATTCTCGTAGCGCCGAAACATCCTGCGACGCCGTATACTGCACGCCCCGCACGGTGTAGAAATAATAGAGCGTGCTTTCGGTCGCCTCGGAAATCATCGCATCCCCCAGACGCCCCTGCCGGTGGACATTCAATCGCCGTTTGCGCTCCCGCTTTTCCGGCGTCCCATGCACCCGCATCACGATCCAGATCGCGAGCGCGATCAGCGCAATCGAAACGCCGCACAACGCCGCAACTTGAACCCCCTCCGTCATAGAACGGCACCCTGTCGCGAAAACGGGGACTGACCACTCTGTCCCAAGGCGTCACTTGCACCCGCGAAAGCACTCCTGAATCCGAACGCCGCGTGGACAGATAGGTCTGTCCCCTTTTTCGCCCAGTCCACAGCGTCGTCTTTCTTGCTTCCGCGTGAAGTCACGCCTTATCTCCCCGCCGGAACCTCTTCAAACACTTTCGCGTAGTCCTTCAAGAACTGTTCGAGCCCCTTGTCCGTCAGCGGATGGGTGAACAGCGAATCCACTACTTTGTATGGCAGCGTGCCCACATGCGCGCCAGCCTTCGCCGCCTCGATCACGTGCGTCGAACTGCGCAGCGACGCCGCCAGCACCTGCGTTTGAAAATTATAGTTCTTGTAAATGAGAACAATATCGCGGATCAAATCCATCCCGTTCCCGCCAATGTCGTCGACCCGGCCCACGAACGGGCTCACATAGGTCGCCCCCGCTTTCGCCGCCAGAATCGCCTGCCCCGCCGAGAAACACAGCGTCACATTCACGCGGATTCCTTCTTTGTGAAAAATCGAGCAGGCCCGAATCCCGTCGCGCGTTAAAGGAACCTTCACCACGACGTTCTTATGGATCTTCGCGAGCGCTCGCCCTTGCGTCAGCATGCCGTCGGCATCGGTCGCCACCACCTCCGCGCTCACATCCCCGTCGATAATTTCGCAGATCCGGCGGATCTGATCCTCCATCGCAACGCCTTCCTTCGCGATCAACGACGGGTTCGTGGTCACTCCGTCGATAATGCCCCAGCGGGCGCCCGCCTTCAATTCGTCCAGATTGGCCGTGTCGAGAAAAAATTTCATATTATTTGATGACGGGATTTTCCAGCACCCCGATGCCTTCTATTTCGACGCGTACCGTCGATCCCGGCATCATCGGACCAACGCCCGGAGGCGTGCCCGTGGCGATTAAATCGCCCGGTTCCAGAGTCATAAACGCCGTAATGTAGGCGATTATAGCATCGAGCGGAAAAATCATATCCATCACGGACCCGTCCTGTTTCAGCTCGCCGTCCAGCAGCGTCCGGATGCGCAACGAAGGGAAATCCACTTCCTCCCGCGACACTACGCACGGCCCCACCGCGCAAAAAGTATCGAACCCTTTTCCGCGGGTCCACTGCCCGTCTTTCTTTTGCAGATCGCGCGCCGTTATGTCGTTCACGATCGTAAATCCCAGAATGTAATCGAGCGCGTCCTCGCGCGAAACATTCCGCGCCCGGTCTCCAATCACGATTCCCAATTCGCCCTCGAAATCCACGCGCTCGGAAAGCGCCGGATAAACGATCGCGTCACCCGACGCGATCAGCGACGATGGAGGCTTTAGAAAAATCAAAGGCTCCGAAGGGGCTTCATTGCCAAGCTCCCTGGCATGCTCCAGATAGTTCCGCCCCACACAAACAATCTTGGTTGGAGCGCAAGGCGGCAGCAGGCGGACTCCGGGGGTGACCGCATCGCTCGGAGGCCCATAGCGAACATCTGGCGAATCCGGCGTGGTCGCGAGAGCGGACGGGTTGAGAGAGTAGCGAATTTGCTTCATGATAGGTGACTTCTCAAGATATAATAGAAGAAGTGTCCGCGTCCTTCATACCGGCATTTTTCGTTGCAAAAAGCACATCGCCCTCGTTCATCGACGCGCTGTTCGATAACACCTTCTCCGGCATTCATCATCTGGAGTGGTTCGATTGGGCGATGATGATCCCCTATTTCGGGGTTTTGCTGATCCTTTCCTGCTATGGTCTGCACCGTTATGAGATGATCCGCGGCTATTGGAAACATCGCAAAAAGTTTTCCGAAGTTCCTCCGCAGCGCTATCAGCAGTTGCCGCGCGTTACCATCCAGCTTCCTATTTACAACGAGCAATTCGTTGTCGAGCGTCTTATCGAATCCACCAGCAAAATGCGGTATCCAAGGGAGTTGCTGGAAATTCAGGTCCTGGACGATTCCACTGATGAAACGCATCCCTTCACGGAAAGCCTGGTCGCGCAATACAAAGCCAACGGCCATCCTATTGAGTACATTCATCGAAACAACCGGCAGGGCTACAAAGCCGGAGCGCTCCAAAACGGCTTGAAAACCGCCAGCGGTGAAATTGTCGTTATTTTCGACGCCGATTTTATTCCGCCAGTCGATTTTCTGGAGCGGGTGGTTCATCAATTCGCCGATCCGAAAGTCGGCATGGTGCAAACCCGTTGGACTTATCTCAATCGTTACTACAACGTACTGACGGAAGTCCAAGCGATGCTGCTAGACGGGCATTTCGTTCTCGAACATGTTGCCCGCAGCGGCGCAGGGTTATTCTTCAATTTCAACGGCACTGCAGGCGCTTTGCGCCGCTCCATGATCGACGATGCAGGCGGCTGGCAGCACGATACTCTGACGGAGGATTCCGATCTTAGTTATCGCGCGCAGCTAAAGGGTTGGAAATTCGTATACTTACCGTCGATCGAGTGCCCTTCGGAATTGCCGGTTGAGACCTACGGATTCCAGGTCCAGCAATCGCGCTGGGCGAAAGGCCTGACTCAGGTCGCGATGAAGCTGCTGCCGAAGATTCTCAAATCGGACCTTCCCTGGCGCGTAAAAGTCGAGGCTTTTTTCCATCTAACTCCCAATATTTCCTATCCTTTGATGATTATAGTCTCGGCGTTGATGCTACCGGTGATGATCGTCCGGTTTTATCAGGGATGGCTGCAAATGGTGCTGATCGACCTTCCCCTGATTGTGGCGTCCTTTTGGTCGATCTCGGCGTTCTATGTCATCGCGCATCGCGCTTTGTATCCAAAGACTTGGATGCGGGCATTTCTGTTTTTACCTGCGCTAATGGCCGCCGGAGTTGCTCTCACTATTATCAATTCCAGGGCTGTTTTTGAAGCACTTATCGGTTATCAGACCGCGTTTGCGCGGACTGCTAAGTATGCCATTGGCGGGCAACAGAAGGTGCAGATTCAGAACATCGAGTACCGACGGCGCAGCGGGTGGCTGCCTTACGCGGAACTTGCTGTAGGCACGTACTTTCTGGGCATGGTCGTGTTTGCAATCGAGTCTTTCAACTTCCTGGCGATTCCCTTCCTGATGCTGTTCGTCGGAGGGTATTATTGGGCCGGCTGCACGACCTTGTGGGAAGAATACCAGGGCAAACTGGCATGGCAACGGCAACAGGCACTGGCCTTAGAGACCGTTAAATGACGATAAATCGCGCTCAGCGAACTCTTATTCGACCTTAAATTGCGCTTATTTCAGCTCTACAATCGTAGCTCCGGAACCGCCTTCATCCTGTGACGCAACGTAGAATTTCTCGACGTGCGGATTCTGCTTCAATAGATCCGCGATCGCTTTCTTCAAAATTCCCATTCCGTGCCCATGGATGATGCGGATTCTTTCCACTTGCGCTAACGCTGCGCTATCGAGCATTTTGTCCACTTGTTCCACCGCTTGTTCGGCGCGTTGGCCGATGATGTTGATTTCGCGGTAGCCGGCGTCGAAGCTTGGGCCTTGGCGGAAGGTCACGCTTTGTTTCGGTTTGTCGGCTGGGGCCAACACTTCTTCGACATCGGACATCGACACTTGCATCTTCAGAAATCCGGCGTCGACTTCCAGGATGTCTCCGGGAAGAATTCGGCGGACGCTGGCTGGTTGGCGGATGCCTTTTAGTCTTACTCTTGCGCCGGGTTCGATTTTCAAGCGCGGCGGTGCGGAAGGGATCGCGGGCGCCAAGGCTTCTACAGCCTCTTTATACTCGCGTTTCGCTTTGGCTACTTTTACGTGGGCTTTTTGACTTAGCTCGCCTATGGTCTGTTCGGCGCGCTGCTCGAACTGTTCGGTTAGTTCTGAGGCGCGTTGTTCCAGTTCGCGAATTTTTGCGGCGTATTTCTTTTCCCAGGTTTGCTCTAACGATTTTTCTTTCGCTTCGATGGCTGCGGTGCGGGCGGTTAGTTCGGTGCGTTCGCGCTCCAGTACGTCGATGCGGTCGTGCAGTTCGGCCAGGAAGCGGGAGACGTCGCGTTCGACGTTGGTCATGCGGGATCTGGCAACTGCGATCAGGTGGGAATCTAGACCCAGGCGGCTGGCGATGTCCAAGCCGGCGGATTTGCCCGGCGCACCTAAGCGAAGTTCGTAGGTTGGTTCGAGCGTTGCGTCGTCGAAACCCATCGATCCGTTGCGGACGCCTTTTGTGGAGGCTCCGTAAACTTTCATGGCCATTAGGTGCGTGGATGCGAGTGTGAATGCGCCGGCATTTTGAAAGGCTTCGAGGACGGCTACGCCGAGCGCGCCACCTTCTTCGGGGTCTGTCGCGCGGCCAAGCTCGTCTACCAGGACCAGGGAATCAGAGGTTACGTCTTCCAGCATTTTGCTGATCGACAAGATGTGCGAGGAGAAAGAACTGAGGCTTTCCTGGATCGATTGATGATCGCCTATATCGGCCAGGATTTGATCGAAGAGAGGAAACTCGGCTTCCACGGCAGGTACGGGAAGGCCGGCGTGGGTCATCAGAGCTAGCAGGCCGACGGTTTTTAGGGCTACCGTTTTGCCGCCGGTGTTGGGGCCGCTGATCAGTAGCGTCCGTTCATCATGAGTGAGTGACAGGGATACCGGCACCACTGCTTTTCTTTTTGCGCGGAGGATGTCTTCTAACAGGGGATGGCGGGCTCGGCTTAGGACCAGCTTTCTTCCGTTATCGGGGCTGAGGCGCGGGACTATGCAGTTGAAGTCCAACGCGAATTCGGCTTTGGCGAAGAGAAGTTCCAGTTTGGCTAACGCTCCGGCGGTCGAAGCGATTTCTGTTGCGTGTTCGCGGAGACGGGCGGTGAACTCGCGCAGAATGCGATGCACTTCGCGCATTTGCTCTTCGTGGAGATGGACCAACTCATTGTTGAGGTTGATGGTTTCCAGAGGCTCGACGAACAGAGTCTGGCCGCTGCCGCTGGCGCCGTGGATTACGCCTTCGACGCGGCGCTCCCGGCCAGTGACCACTGGAACTACGAAACGGTCGTTGCGGATGGTGACGAAATCCTCCTGCAACGTGCCGTCTTCGCGATGGGCGCGGAGGAACCGTTCTAAAGACTCCTGAATGAGGTGACGCTGTTTCTCGTATTCGCGGCGGAGGCGAGCGAGTGCTACGCTGGCGTGGTCGGCCAACGTTCCATCGGGGAGAATTTTGCCCTTTAGGTCGTGCGCCAGTTCGCGAAGGTCGGCGATTTGGGTCGCGTGGGCGGCCAGGCGCGGAAATTTTTCCGACGCTGAGAGGAGGATGCCTCGAGCTTCGGCGGCCAGGTCGAGGAGGCGGGAGAGCTCGTAGATTTCGGTTGCATCCAGGGTCGCGCCTTCGATGCGGAGCTGGGCTAATGTTGGTCCTAGCTCGGCTATGTCGTCGAAGCGGACTCTGATGGCTGCTCCTCTCGAGGCCGGCTGAGGGTTGGAGGAGGTGCGGACGTACGCTACTGCCTCCTGCGTGTCGGCCAGGGCGTTTTCGATTTCAGCGCGGTCGGAGGAGGGGTTGATTCTTGCCAGTTCGGCGCGGCCTAGGGAGCTGCGGACGTAGCGGGCGATTAGTGCTCGGAGGGGTTCGAATTCTAGGACGGGGTTGGGGTGCATTAGTGGGAGTGTCCGTTGGGCAGGTCGGGAACCTGCCCCACTGCACACAGGCTGAAGCCTGTGCCACCTTCGGAGGAGGGGTTGACGTTTGCCAGTTCGGCGCGGCCTATGGAGCTGCGGACGTAGCGGGCGATTAGTGCTCGGAGGGGTTCGAATTCCAGGACGGGGTTGGGGTGCATTAGTGGGAGTGTCCGTTGGGCAGGTCGGGAACCTGCCCCACTGCACACAGGCTGAAGCCTGTGCCACCTTCGGAGGTGGGGTTGACGTTTGCCAGTTCGGCGCGGCCTAGGAAGCTGCGGACGTAGCGGGCTACTAACGCTCGGAGGGGTTCGAATTCTAGGACGGGGTTGGGGTGCATTAGTGGGAGTGTCCGTTGGGCAGGTCGGGAACTTGCCCTGTGCCACCTAAGGACGGGTTACCGCGAATGCTCTTTCGATCACTGCTAATGTGCCTTCGGTTAGCTGGAGGTCTTTTAGTTTTGCGCGTGGTACCCATGCTACTTGGCCGGCGTCGTCTCCGGCTTTCAGCTCCCCTCCCACCACTCTACACAGGTAATCGTGGAGGATGTAGTGATATTCGGTTTGACCTTTTGCATCCGGCATGATGCGTTCGAAGATTTCGAAAAGTTTCTTGGAGCTGACGATCAGGCCGGTTTCTTCCTGGACTTCGCGTTGCAGCGCTTCTTCGATTTTCTCACCGGGTTCGATCAGGCCTCCGGGGAGGGACCAGTAACCTTTTAATGGGCTGCGGGCGCGTCGGACCAGGAGAATTGAATTGCGGCGGATGATGATCGCGCCGACGCCGGGGAGGGGGTGCTTCGGATACTTGCGGCTAATATTGCAACGCTCCTTTTACGCCTAGCCTGACGCGATAGACGAAGGTTCTGGCGGTGATGAAGAGGCTTTCCAGATCGGCGTCGCCGAAGGTCAGGTTGGACGGGGTTTCGCCGAGTTCTATTTTGCCGATTTGCTTCGCGTCTTCGGAATAAACGAAAACGTGCTTGGCGGCTACGTAGATGTTGCCTTTTTCGTCCGTGCGGATGCCATCCGGGACGCCTGGGATGCTCTCTATTACCACTCGTTCATTGGAAGCCGCGCCGGATTTGTCCAGATCGAAGGCCCGCACGACTCTGGCGTCGGAATCGGCTACGTAGAGGATCTTGCCGTTCGGGGACAATGTGATTCCGTTGGGACGGGTCTTCCATCTCGCGATGGCTTCGAGGTCGCCTTTCGGGGTGATGTGATAGACGCCGAAGAAATCCAGCTCGCGATTATCTTGCTGATCGCCGAAGGCCGGATCTGTGAAATAAGTGTGGCCGTCGCGACGCACGATGATGTCGTTGGGAGCGTTCAGACGCTTGCCTTCGAATTTCGAAGCCAGGACTTCGACGGCTCCTTTCTTCGAGGTGCGGGTGACGCGGCGGGAGTGGAATTCGCAGGTGTACAGACGGCCCTGCACGTCGTAAGTATTGCCGTTCGGGCCTCCTGGGATTTCGGCGTAATCGGAGGCGCCGGCGCCTCCGACGAATTTATACAGTTTGTTGGTGTTGCAATCGCTGAAAAGGAGGAAACCTTCCTTCGACCAGGCGGGGCCTTCGGTGAATTGGAAGCCTTTCGCGATTTTCTCGATGTTCATTTCGCCGAAGTTTTGGGCTTGAGCGAAAGGGATAACAAGCGCAGCCAGGATAAGCAGATTTTGCGGCCGGGGCGAGAAATAGGGACAGACCCCTCTGTCCCGGCGCAGCGATCGGGAGGGCTTTCGCGAGGCCTTATGAACGCCTTGGGACAGAGTGGTCAGTCCCTGTTTCTCGCAGTGTTTTGACACTATCTGAATGATACGCGGATCAAGCAGCGCTTTAGGGAAGGGCGAAAGCTACTACGGAATCGCCCATTTTCGAGCCGGCTTTGCCGTGGCCGCCGGCGCAGATCACTACATATTGTTTGCCGCCGACCGAATAGGTCATAGGAGTGGCTTGGGCGGACGCGGGAAGGTCGCCGGACCAGAGCTCACTTCCGGTGTCGATGTCGAAGGCGCGGAGTTTCTGTTCGCTAGTGATGGCCGAGACGAAGATGACGCCGCCCGCGGTCACCATGGGACCACCCATGGCGAGGCCTCCGGGGATCGATCCGCCGGTGGGAAGAGGGATTCCGCCGAGGGGCACGGACCACTTTTTCATGCCGGTGGCAAGGTCGACGGCGATGAGTTCGCTGAACGGAGGAGGGTTGCAGGGCAGGCCGCTGGGAGCGCGGAGATGCTCGCGCATCATGGCGTAGGGAGTGCCACGCTGGGAGCCCACTTCGAAATCGAAGCGGTTCTGGCGGGCAGTGTCGATTTCTTCCTTCAGCTTGTCGCGGGGGATGAGGTGGACGATGGTCGAGAGGCGATCGGAGGCGACGATCAGAAATCCGCGGGAGGGTTCGTAGGCGCTGCTGCCCCAATTGACGCCGCCGACGTTGCCGGGGAAAATGATGGTTCCTCCGAGGCTTGGCGGGGTGAAGAGGCCTTGCGAGTCGAGTCCTTCGAGTCGCGATTTGCACCAGGCTTTATCTGCGGGCGTGATTCCCCAGGCGTCGGCGGCGCTGAATTTTTGCGGCGCGAGGACGTCGTACTTGGGAAAGGGTTGCGTGGGGGAGGACTGCTCGCCGGGGACTTTCGATTGGGGGACGGGGCGCTCTTCAATCGGCAGAAGAGATTTTCCCGTCATGCGGTCGAGCACAAAGAAGTGTCCGATTTTCGTGGTCACGGCGATGGCGGGAGTGCCTTTCCAGGTCACGAGGGCGGGTTGCGAGGCGACGTCGTAATCCCAGAGGTCGTGGTGCACCACTTGAAAGGCCCACAGGACCTCGCCGGTGGATGCGCGGATCGCTACGACGGAGTTCGCATAGCCGTTGTTGCCGGGACGCTCGCCGCCATAGAAATCGGGGCTGGCGCTGCCGGTGGGGACGAAGACCATGTCACGCTCCGGATCGGCGGCGATGGCCGACCACGCGTTGGCGGCTCCGGCATTCTTTAGCTCGGCAGGGAGAGGGTCGAAGCTCCAGACCAGTTTTCCAGTTCGGGCGTGGTAGGCGCGGACGATGCCGCGTTCGACGTCGGCGCGGCGGTTGTCCCCGATGGAGGAGCCGGTGATGACGAGGTCGCCGACGATGGCGGGGGGCGAAGTGACCTGATAGTCACCCTTATCTTTGAGGCCGACGCCTTGCGTGAGATCGATCTCGCTGAAGCCGTCGCAGACTTTTCCGGTCGCGGCGTCGATGGAGATTAAACGGGCGTCGATGGTGCCGAAAATAATGCGCCGGCGGCAGGGGTCCGCTGGCTTGCGCGTGGAATCGAGCCAGGTGGAGACGCCGCGCGAAGTTACTTCGGAGTAGCCGTGAGTGCGGTCGATATCGGGGTCGAATTTCCAGCGCTCTTTGCCGGTGGCGGGGTCGAGGGCGATCACTTGATTGAAAGGGGTCGAGAGGTAGAGGGTGCCATCGATCATGATCGGCGTGGCTTCGAAGGCGGCTTTACTGTTGAGCTCGGATTTCAGGGCGAGCGCGCCGGTGTGATATTCCCACGCGGGTTTCAATTGCGCGACATTCTGTTTCGTGACCTGCGCGAGCGGCGAGTAGCGTGTGCCGCCGGCGTCGCGGCCGTAGGCAGTCCAGTCCACGTCACCGATCAGGAAAAGGGCGAGGATTGCGTGCATGAATCGAGTATCCAGGAAACGGGCGGACGTTACACGGGATTTGGGACGAGCGGGCCTGAGGCGGGGACGAGACGGCCGTCAGGTCAGGATTCGGCGGGACGCGTCGGCGGTGATGTAGCGTCGGGTCCAGGGAATGGTGGCTCCATCTTTCATGACGATTTTGTATTCGCCGTGAAACCAGGGCTGCAATTCGCGGATGCTATCGAGGCGGACAATGGCCGATCGGTTGACGCGCACGAATTCGGCGGGATTGAGTTTTTTCGAGAAGGTATCGAGGGTGCCGCGTATGGTGTGGGATTTTTCCGGCGTGTGGAGGACGAGGTAGTTTCGGGCGCCTTCGATCCAGGAAATGCCGGTGGTGGGGATGAAAAAAGCCCGCCCGTTTTCGGTGATCAGAACGCGGTCTGAGTAATCGGAGTGCTTTTTCAAGTCGGCGATCAAGCGCTGCAAATGTTCGACCATATCGCCGGAGCGGCGGGCGCGCACGCGGTCGAGGACCTTCAGAAAGCGCTGGTCGTCGTACGGCTTCAAAAGATAATCGAGGGCGTGAACTTCGAACGCTTTCAAAGCGAACTGGTCGTGGGCGGTGACGAAGACGATTTCGGGTAAAGGGGGCGTCAGCGCGGCGGCGACGGCGAATCCGTCGAGCTTCGGCATTTGGACATCGAGGAACACGATGTCGGGACGGAGGGTGGCAATCGCGGCGAGAGCTTCGGCTCCGTCGGACGCTTCGCCGATCACTTCGAAATCCGGCGTCGCGTCGAGAAACCGCTGCATTTTTCGGCGCGCAGGACGCTCATCGTCAACCAGCAGCGTTCGAATCGACATGAAAAGGAACCTGCAAGGTAACGATCAGGCCGCCGTCATCGGCGTTGCGGAGGTCCAGGCGATGAGTGCCTCCGTACAGTCGCTCCAGGCGCTCCGCTGTGTTCGAGAGGCCGATGCCGCTACCGAGAGCGCGGCCCTTCGTCCCGGAAAGACCAGGGCCGTGATCGCGGACCTGGAGCCACAGCGATCCGTTTTCCCGCGCCGCGCGCACTTCAATGCGGACCTTCGACCGATCGTCGGCGCCGTGTTTAATCGAGTTCTCGACCAGAGGCTGGAGCACCAGCGGAGGCACCAGCGCGCCGCGCGTTTCTTCGCCCGCATCGACCGCGACCTCGAGGCGTTCCTCGAACCTAGCCTTCATGGTCTCTACATAGAGGCGGAGGAAATCGATCTCGCGTTCGAGCGTGACTTCCTGCGCGTCGCCCTGGTCGAGCGTGGAACGCAGCAGGTCGCTGAGGCGGGCGATCATGCGGTCCGCCGCGCGCACATCTTCGTACATCACCGAGGAAATGGTGTTAAGCGTGTTGAACAGGAAATGCGGATTGAGCTGAAGCCGCAGGTTCTGCAACTGGGCCTGCGCGAGCGTTTTTTCGAGTTGCGCCGCGCGGAACTGGCGGAAAAAGAGAGTGGTGAGACCGGCCCAGATGGCGTAGCTGATGACATCGACGGGCAGTTCCATGAAATAGCGCGTCGGCATGAGTCCGTAGTCATAGCGGCCGAGGCCCGCCAGCGGAAAGATCATCGCCCGCAAGCCCCAGTTGAGGCTCGTGTGCACGGCCGATCCGGCGAGGATGAGCGCAAAATGCCGCGGGAGATAGCGCGCCCAGGACGGCGAGTCGAGGGGGTAACGGCGCGTCGCCCAGATTGCCAGAAGAGTGATGACTACGGACGCGTAGCATCCCGTCGCCTGTTCAATGAAGGAAACCATCCAGGGATCGTGCCTCTGGCGCGAAACGACATCGAGATAGCGATAAGTGAACTCCAGCAGCGAGGTCGCGGTGGCGTATGCGAAGATGACTAACGCGAATTTCGTGCGCGACCGGATCATGTGGTCATCGTAGCAGGGCAGGCGAAGTACGGTGGGCAGGTCGGGAACCTGCCCCACTTGGCTAGAAACTGTAGCGGATGGTTAGGGCGCCGTAGGAGTTGCGATGATACTGGCCTAGAAAATCGGCTTCCGCGCCGCGAATCCAGGTGATTCCGGCCGTCGCGCGCCAGTGTTGCCCGAACGCCTGGGAGTATTCGGCCTTCGCCACGGACCCGTGCACGCGCACCGCGGCTTCGAAGGCGAGGCTGCGATTCGCGTCGATCGTCCAACTGGCGTGGCCGAGGAAGGAGCGCGCAAAGCCTCGATCGGGCGCGAACTCCAATGGATTGCCGGAGGATCGGGTCACGATCTCACCGGCGTATCCGCCGACGAAGGACCATTCTTTCACTTGCCGCTCCAGTTGAATCACATAGAGCGCGTATTCGTCCGCGCCGGGGGTGGTCGACGTGAAATACGCGCCTTCGGTCTTCACGGTGAACCACGGCAGAGGGACGGCGAGATCCGCGCCATAGAGGCGGAGCTTCGGGTAGTAGCGCTGAACGTCCACTCCCGAAACAGTTTCTAACGCCGAGAAGTACGGCAGATTGTTGTAGCCATCGAAGAAGCAAGCCGACGCTTCGTAACCGGAACCGACGTGATTGAATCGCACGCCGTATTGCGAACCTCCGGGGTAGCGCGCGCCGTCGTCGAAAATCGGGATGCCTTGCGCTTCGCTGGGCAGTGCGGTCCAGCGCTGATCGAGCAGGGGGATGCGGCTGGGCGTGAACAGAGGCTGCCATACCGCGTCGATAGTGTTCGAGCCCGATTCGTAAGTGACGCGCGCGGCAACCACGCCGAGAAAATCGCTGGAGACCACGCTGCTCAAATAATCTTTTGGCGCGAAGCGGTCGGTAGGATTCAGAATATCGGCCTTGCCCCAGCGGATGAACTGGCGGCCCAGCTCCGCCGTGAATTTCCCTTTGTGCAGGGTCGCGCTGGCGCGGCGCAGGGAGAACGCCGGACGCTGAATAGATCGGTCAAGAACGTCGAGGCTCCAGATACGCTCAGTCTGTTCGTGCGAATCGGCGCGCGCATCGAAGGATCCGGAAAGTTTAAGCCACGGAGTTAATTGATCGGAGACATCCCATCGCAGCAGGATCTGATTGACGATATGCCCGCTATCATTGGGAGCAGTCTGCGGATAGACCAGCGTCTGATCCTCGATGAATCCGCGCTGCTCGAAATTCTGCGCGAGCATCAATGCCAGAAAAACGCCGGTCATGACGATCTGCGCAGCGCCTGTAGTGTGAAATCGTCCTCTTTCAAAGGAAGATTATATTCGAGCTTGTCGTACTTCAGAATCGTCCGGCTCTTGCGCGCGATGTCGTTCACTTCGATCGTGCGCGCCGTCCAGATATTGCTCGAAAATTCGAAGTCGCGATAATCGATCACGCGCACCAGACCGGTTTTGTTGTACGCTTCCACCTTTACGATGGTGTAGTTGTCCTTCTTCACCCACAAATACGAATACGTATATTGCGACGCTTTATGCGGACGCGACTCGATTTTCCATTGTCCATTTTCATCGCCGAGAAGTTTGAAATCGTACTGCTGGACGTCGCGCTCCTCTAAATCTTCGAAGCTGAAATCGGTACCGAAGAATCGCGTGGAGCGGTCCTGCAACGCGATACGCTGGTCGCGGCCGATACTGGGGCGCCACATCCACTGATCGCTTGCCCGGTCGGGATGATTGACAATTAGTAGCGCGACGCCCTTGACCTCCGCGGGCGCGGTGAATCGCAGCATCGCCTTGCTGTCTCCGAAAGACCCGATACGTTCGAAGGTCCAGCGTTTGGTGGCGATGCGATTCCCTGCGCCGATGACTTCGAGCGTGCCTTCATAGCGCTGCGAATTGGAACGGGAGCGGCGCTGCACTTCCTCGATGATCTGCTTCGGATCCTGCGCCAACGCCATTGTGCAAAGAACAATCATGCCGATGACTGTTTTATTCATATTCGAGCGCCTCCACCAGCCGCGCGCGGACGGCTGCTTCCGCTGGGCCGATAGCGGCAAGGAATGCGGCGGCCAGAATGACCGGTATCAGCGCCAGTGCCATTTTGAATGGGTAGACGTACGCTACTTCGATTCCGCCGAGATCTCTTTTCGCCATCTCCACCGTGTAATAGAGCTGCACGGCGCCCAGAGCCATACCGAGAGCGAGTCCGATCAGGCCCACGCCGACCGCCTCCAGCCAAATGGTGTGGCGGATCTGCCAGCGCAATCCGCCCACCGCTTGCAGAACTCCTAACTCCCGCCGCCGGTCCGTGATCGAAACCGTCAGCGCATTGACAATGCCGAGCACCGCCACCAGCACTGCCACCGCGATCTGAACATAGGTCAGCCCGAACCATTGATCGGTCACACGAATGATGTAGCGGCGCAGATCCGCGTTGGTCAGAACGAACAGGCGCTGTTCATTGCCGAATTTATCGAGGATCTCCTGCCGCACGCGCACGCCATCCGCACCGGGCTTGAGATAAATTCGAAAAACGTTCACCGAATCGTCGTTCCAATAACGGATGAATACGTCGCGCTGAAGCAGCAGGCTGCCCTGCTGATCGGAAAAATCGCGTACGATGCCGACCACGGGAATCCGCAGCAAGCCGGCGGGCGCCGGAATTTCCAGAATCTCACCGAGCTTGCATCCATGCAAGCGTGAGAAGTTCTCAGAGGCGATGACGCCTTTTCCTTCAGCGGCGAGCCGGTACATTCCCTCCGTATCGCCCTCGACCGCGGGGAGCTTCGCGTGCCGCGCGAGCGATGCAATGTCGACCGCCACCAGCATGATGGGCGTCTTCTTCACCAGGACCCGCACGCTGCGAACCAGTTGCACGTCGGCGATGCCGTCCACTGCGCGAAGTTTCGGGCCCAAGGACGCGGAAAATACAAAACTTCTGGCGGTCACCGTCTCCGCCGTCGAAACGAACAAATCCGGATTGAGAGCAATGCGCATCCATTCGGAAATCGAATCGTAGCTCGCGCGCGTGAGACCGCTCAGCGAAACCACGAGCGCCAATGACAGCATCAGCGCGGAGACTGTTCCGGAAGTGCGCCGGGGCGCCTGAATCAAGCTATCGGCCGCCAGCGCCCCCTCCACCGGCAGGATTAGCGCAAACGCGGGACGCATGATGTGGGCAAGCCAATGCGCCAGCGCGGGCGAAAGCAGTACTGCGGCGAGCACCGCGAGCAAGAAGCCTCCATAGAAAATGAGCGAGTAGCGATTGAGCGCGAGTGTCGCGATGGAAGCCGCTGCGCACGCGACCGCCCATCTGCGGCGCATACGATTTTCGCCCTCGCTCAGCGATTGATAGCGGCCCTTTTGCAAAGCTTTGACGGGATCGACGCCGGCGGCGTTGCGCGCGGGAATCACCGCAGCGATCAGGCTTGTGACCACTCCCATCGCGACCGCGGCGCCGATCAGCCAGGGATCAATTTCCAGGTGCTCGGCCTGCTGCGCGATCCCATAAACATCGGCGAGCAGGGAGCCGATATAGCCCGCCATGGCACGCGCCAGGGCGATGCCGAATGCAACGCCGGCGACCGTCCCCGCGAGTCCGGCGATCGCGCTCTCGGTCAAAAAGAGCAGCCGGATCTGCGAACGCGTCGCGCCCAGCGCCCGCAGAATGCCGATCTCGCTGCGCCTCTGCGTCACCGCGATCGCGAAGGTGTTGTAGATGATGAACATTCCGATGAATAGTGCGAAGACGCTGGTAATATTCGACGCCAGCGAGTAAATGTGCGACGTCGCTTCGAACTGCTCGCCGCGCGAACTGGGAAGATTCACTTCCAGGCCCGGTCCCAGAACGCTTTGCAATTTCGCTCGGCCGTCATTGAGCGAAACGCCGTCTTGCAACGCAATATCGATGCGATCGAATTTGCGGCCGCGCCCGAAAACTTTCTGCGCCGCGTAAATATCCATGATCGCCAGATTGCCTCCGAACGCGCTCGCCAGGCCGCCGGGTTTCATGATGCCGCGTACGGTGAACACCTGATCGCCCTCCATGGTCCGCATCGAAACGCGGCTGTTCAGCGCCAAACCATTTTCAGTGGCGAATGATTTTGTGATCAACAGCGAATCGGCCTGCGCCAGGAACACCAAAGGATCGTCGATCGCTTCGTCCGTGTTCTCCAGGTCGTAACTGCGCAGATTGCGGTCGCCGAGCATATCCACGCCGAGGATCAGCAGATTGCCCTTGCCGAACTGCACCGTCGCCTCGATCACCGGCGCGGCAGCGCGCACCATCGGAAGATTCTGCACCTTTTCGAGAACCGCTTCGTCGAATCCAGGCTCGCCTGCCGAGATTTGCAGTTGCGTGGAACCGGCGATGCGGTCGATGGTCTGGCGGAACGCGGCCAGCACGCTCTGATTCGCCGTGTGCATCCCGACGAACACCGCGACGCCCAGCACGATGCCAATGATGGTGAGGAAACAACGCAGCAGGTGTTTTCGGGCGTACGGCCAACTAATCAGGCGAAGCAGGATCACCGGCGGACGTCCTGCTGAATCCGTCCGTCGCGAATATGGATGGTGCGCTCACAGCTTTCGGCGACCGCCGGGTCGTGCGTGACCATCAAGATGGTCGCGCCCAGCCGCTCATGCAAATCGTGGATCAGCTTCAGGATTTCCGTGCCGGTTGCGGTATCCAGATTTCCGGTGGGCTCATCGGCCAACAGGACGGGAGGATAAACGCTCAAGGCCCGCGCGATCGCCACGCGCTGCCGTTCACCTCCGGAGAGTTCATCTGGAAGATGGTCGAGGCGCTGGCCAAGCTGGACCAGTCCCAATAGTTCGCGCGCGCGATCCTCGATTTTCTTGCGAGGCCAGCCGCGCAGATGCAACGGAAGGGACACATTTTCGAGGCACGTCAGCGTCGGCAGCAGATTGAAAAATTGGAAGATAAATCCGATCTTGTCCCGGCGCACGCGCGTCAGGTCGTCGTCGTTCAGGGACGCGAGCGAAACACCGTCGATCTCGATGTCGCCTTGGGTCGCATGATCCAGCGCGCCGATCAGGTTCAACATAGTGGACTTGCCGGAGCCGGAAGGCCCCACCAGGGCGACCAGTTCGCCCCGCTCGATGGTGAGGTCGACGCGTTCGAGCGCGGTCACCTTTCGTTTACCCTCGAATTGTTTGGAAACTCCCCGAAGAACAATCACTGATATCAGTATGATGAATTACGTATGCGCATCGGGGTCGACGCGGGTGGAACGTTTACTGACTTTATTGTTTTATACGACGACGGACGCCTCGAGACGTTCAAGATGCGGTCGAACCCGCGCGCCCCTGCCGAGGTGATCTTAGCTGGGATCGAGCGCGCAGCCCGAAAAATCAAGGCCGATGTGGTGCATGGATCGACGGTCGCCACCAATGCTCTCCTGGAACGAAAGGGCGCCAAAACAGCGTTCGTGACCACGGAGGGCTTCGAGGACATCATCGAGATCGGCCGTCAGAATCGCGCGGAGCTCTACAATCTGATGCCCGCGCCGCGCCGGCTTTTGGTCGATCGCGACATGTGTTTCGGAGTGCGGGAACGGATTTACTTCGACGGTTCCATCGCGCGGAAACCGTCGGCGGCCGAATGGAAACGCGTCGCGTCGCGATTAAAAAAGTCCGGCGCGAAGTCGATCGCGGTGTGTTTTCTGCATGCGTATCAGAATTCCGCGAATGAGAAGGCGGCCGCAAAAGCACTCGCGCAGGCCGGTGTTTATCTCTGCACCTCGCATGAAATCAGTCCGGAAATTCGCGAGTATGAACGCGGGTCCACCACGCTGGTGAACGCCTACGTCGGTCCGCTGATGGAGAGCTACCTGGGTCAGCTCGAACGCTCGCCGCAAGGGCGCCGGATCGCGATCATGCAATCGAACGGCGGATTTCTTTCGGCTCGCGACGCCCGAAAGCACGCGGTGCGAACGGTGCTCTCGGGTCCCGCCGGCGGCCTGGTGGGTGCGCTCGAAACCGCGCGGGCCAGCGGTTTCACGCGAGTGCTCGGCTTCGATATGGGCGGCACCTCGACTGACGTGAGCCTGGTGGACGGCGTGGCGCGCCATACTACGGAAGCCTCTATCGACGGCTATCCGATTCGCGTGCCGATGCTGGATATTCACACCGTCGGCGCAGGCGGAGGATCCATTGCGCGTGTCGATGCAGGTGGTCTTTTGCGCGTAGGTCCGGAAAGCGCGGGCGCCGATCCGGGTCCGGCTTGCTACGGCACGGGCACCGAAGCGACGGTGACCGATGCACACGTGGTGCTGGGACGCATCGGTGCGGCGCAGCTTTTAGGAGGCGCGATGACCATCGACGCGGAGCGTGCCGCGGCGGCGGTGGGACGCATCGCCGCGCGTCTCAAGATCGATCTCGCGGCAGCCGCGGCTGGAATTTTACGTGTCGCGAACGCAAATATGGAACGCGCTATCCGCGTGGTTTCCGTCGAGCGCGGCCACGATCCGCGCGACTTTGCGCTGGTTGCTTTCGGAGGCTGCGGAGGATTGCACGCCTGCGAAATCGCGCAGGAGCTCGGTATCCGCACCGTCATTGTGCCGGAATATGCTGGGGCGCTTTCCGCGCTCGGCATGTTGATGGCGGACGCCGTGCGGGATCACGCGGCAGGCGTACTGGGGCGGCGCGATATCGAGAAGATGTTCGCGGTTCTGGAGCAGCGCGCGCGCCGCGAATCGCCCGGAGCGGAGATCGAGCGGACCGCCGACCTCCGTTATCGCGGCCAAAGCTACGAGCTGAATGTTCCCTGGAACGCCGGCGACGCCGCGACGCTCTTCCATTCCGAGCACGAGAAAATCTACGGCTATGCGAATCGGGATCGCGATGTGGAGATCGTCACGATTCGCGTCCGCGCGCGAATCGGAGTCGACAAGCCGAAGCTCATACGCAGCGGCGCCCCCGAGACGGCCAAACCGGAACAAAGGCGCATCTGGGTGGGCGGCGGATGGAAGAAGCTCGACGCGCGGAAGCGCGGGAGCCTGACCAGTCACGGGAAGCAGGGGCCGGCGCTGGTGCTCGACTACGGATCCACTACGCTGGTGCCGCCCGGATGGAAATTCCGGGTCGATTCGGCAGGCAACTTATTGTTGACAGTATAATCAGCCCATGATCGAAGTCGACGTCGCGCCCCGCCGCACCAAGATCGCGGCCCCGGCCGGCGAGCCCGCCCGATATCTTGTCCTGGGCGATTTCGGCGGTCGCAGGACCGACATCCAGCAAGTCGATCGCGACAGCATCAACGACGTTCTCTCGATCCTGCATGTCAACGCCGGGGGCATGCAGATTCGGGACCTCGACGATTTTCATCCGGACCGTTTGTTTCAGCGTTTGGAGATGGGCGGGGCCGACCCGCACGAGGCTGAGGCTAAGCCTGAACTACCCGCAACGCCGCAAGCCGACATCGCCGCGCTGCTTCGCCCCACCAGCCTCCTCGACCGGATCGCGGAGGGTAGCGATCCTTTCGAGCAATACGTGAAGGACCTGGCCCGCGCGCATTCCGCGCCGCAGAAAAAAAGCGTCGACCGCAGCGCCGCCTATTGCGAGCGCATGAACGGATTGCTGCACCACCCGCGATTTCAGGCGCTCGAATCCGTGTGGCGCGGCGTCGATTTCGCCATCCGCCAGATGGACGATGTCGTGGCTCGCATCCACATCGCCCAATTCTCAAAAGAAGATCTGATCATCGATTTGGCCTCCGATAATCTCCGCGCCACTCGCCTGTATGCCCTCCTCCATTCCCGCCGCTGGACCGCTGCAATCGGCCTTTTTTCTTTCGTCGAGCATGAAATCGAACTGATGGCCCGAATCGCCCTGGTAGCCGCCGACGCTTCAGTTCCTTTTCTCTCCGAAGGCTCGCCTGGCATCGCGGCGGAACTGTTTCGCGATATTCCAGAAGCTTCGCATCTCGGCCTAGCGCTTCCCCGCCTGCTGCTGCGATTGCCTTATGGATCGCACACCAGTCCCATCGATTCTTTCGCATTTGAGGAAATGCCCGGCGCACCAGTGCATCAGCATTATTTGTGGGGCAACGGCGCCCTCGCCTGCCTAGCCGTCCTGGCGCGTGGAGAAGCGGAGAATCTCAACCTAGATGGGTTGCCCGCGCACACCTATAAACAGGACACGGAGTGGATCATGACGCCTTGCGCGGAATTATTCATGACCGAAACCCAGGTGTTGGCGTTGATCGATCAGGGATTGATGCCGCTCATCTCTTATAGAGATCGTCCGCTGGTCCGCCTGGCCGGATTCCGCGCCATCAACGGGAAGTCGCTACCGTTTTCAGTTCCGTTTTAGCAAGTCCTTTCCACCTGCGAACCTCAGCTCGGCGGTGCTTCGGCATGGTATCGACGGCCTCAATGCATTGCCCGAACGTGTCGCGAGCCTCTATCGCCTTTCCGAGCGCTGCGAGCGTCTTCCCGTACCAATAGAGCCCTTCGGGATCGTAGGAGCGCCGCTCTGTGTACTTCTGAAGCGCCGCGGCCGCCTCTTGCAATTGGCCCGCGCCGAAATAGGCCGTCCCTAGTTCACGCCACACTTCACCAGATGACAATTTGTCGTTCAAGCCAGCGGCGGTTTTCAAGAACCGGATGGCATCGTCGAACCTTCCCTGCTCGTTCGCGATGCGACCGAGCTGAAACTGCGCTTCAACTTCCGTCGGATCGATCTCGATGGCCTTCTGAAACCGGGCAATCGCCTCGGTATACTGTCTGCGCTGCTGATAGATCAATCCCAACTGATAGTGCGCGTCCGCGTCTCTCGGATTCGTGGTCGCGATATCCATCTGCTGCCGCAAATGCTGCCGCGTCCGCAGACCGTCGCCCAGTGACGACACCTCCGACCCCAACATCCGCCACGCGTAGAACAGCACGAACGGCGACGCCAGAAAGTATAAAGACCCTCCCAGGACACCGAAAAATCCCGCACCCACGATCGCCGCCGCCGACCCCGCCGCCGTAAGCCCGATCGCGGACCCCAGCGTGGTTCCCAGCGACGTGCGGATCGCGATCGCGGTCAAAGCCAAAAAATATATGGCCGCCGCTGCAAACACCCCCACCACGTGAATCGAAGCGCGCGCTCCGCTGCCATACGACACCACCCCCTGCGCAATCGCGACCACCAGGTACACCGCGGACCAGCACAGCAGCGTGCACATCAGCAGCGACAAATAATCCCGCCTCATCAGCACGCCGAAACTTCCATATCCTGTGGCCGCCCGCAGCGCAATGATTCCCGGGACGAATCCCACCACAATCGCCCAGATCGCCGAAAAGAACCCCCAGGAATCGTAGGAAGCGAACCGCGCCACTGCATCCCTGCCGAAGTGAACGGGCACAGGATGCTCTGCCTCTTCCTCAGACTGTTTGACCATTTTATCCACGTCCGGCGGCAGCGGCGCCTGCTTAGACATTTTTCGAAAGCCCTCGCGAACCACGGGAGCCTTCATATTGCTGCGCATCCCATCCATCGCCAGCGTCACCACATCGGATGCTTGCAATGCCACCGAAACCAGAACTGCAGCCAGAATCGCGAACCACAGACGCCCATGGTCCAAAATCCGGCTGATCGCCGCGACTGGACGCACGTAAAGCAACAACAGGGCTGTCAGGTTCTCGCGCAGCATGAATATCTACTTAGAAGCGTACATCGGATGGGAGTGTGCCAAACTGAAGGTTCGTGCCAAAAAAAGTAAAAATTCGCTCGACCACCATTTTATGCGTGCGTCGCGACGGCAAGGTCGTCATGGCCGGCGATGGCCAGGTCACCCAAGGCGGGGAGGTTCTCAAGGCTTCCGCCAAAAAGCTTCGCCGTCTATATAACGGAAAGATCATTGCCGGATTTGCCGGCGCTACCGCCGACGCCTTCGCGCTCTTTGCCCGCTTCGAATCGAAACTAGAACAGCATAACGGCAACCTCGCCCGCTCCGTCGTCGAACTCGCTAAGGACTGGCGGACGGACCGCATGCTCCGCCATCTCGAAGCCCTCCTCCTGGTCGCCGACGTCGGCGCTACCTATATCGTCAGCGGCACCGGCGACGTCATCGACCCCGATGATTCCATCGCCGCCATCGGCTCCGGCGGCGTCTATGCAAAATCCGCCGCCACCGCCCTCATTGAAAATACGAAACTTTCCGCGCGCGAAATCGTCGAAAAGTCCATGGCCATCGCCGGCAAAACGTGCATCTATACCAATGACAACATCGTCTATGAGGAGCTCGGTTGATGGTAATTTATCTTCCCTCGCAGGCCGCTGATGATCTGCCGGTTCTCGACGAACTGACCCCTCGCGAAATCGTTCGCGAGCTCGATAAATACGTCATCGGCCAAGCCGACGCCAAGCGCGCTGTCGCTATCGCCCTCCGCAATCGCATCCGCCGCCAGAAGCTTGAACCGGAAATGGCCGAAGAGGTGATGCCCAAAAACATCCTCATGATCGGCCCCACTGGCGTCGGCAAAACGGAGCTCGCGCGCCGCCTCGCTAAGCTAGCCAACTCGCCCTTTCTCAAAGTCGAAGCCAGCAAGTTCACCGAGGTCGGTTACGTCGGCCGCGATGTCGAATCCATGATTCGCGACCTGGTCGAAATCTCCATCGACATGGTCCGCGAAGAGCGTCTCAATGAAGTGGGCGAACGCGCGGAGCGCAACGCCGAAGAACGCCTGCTCGATCTGCTGATGCCCATGCAGCCCGAAACCACCGAGAGCGCCGACCGCACCCGCGAGAAACTGCGCGAAAAACTCCGCGCCGGCAAACTCGACGACCGCATGGTGGAAATCGACGTCAAGGAACGCGGCCCGTCTTTCGAAGTCACCACCGCCACTGGCATTGAGGAAATGGACATCAATCTCAAGGATGTGCTGCCCGGCCTGTTCGGCGGGCGCACCCGCAAACGGAAAATGCGCGTCGGCGAAGCGCTCGATTATCTGGTTCAGGAAGAAGAACAAAAGCTGGTCGACATGGATCAGGTCACCCGCGTCGCCATAGAGCGCGTGGAGCGCAGCGGCATCATCTTCTTAGACGAAATCGATAAAATCGCCGGCCGCGAAGGCGGGCACGGACCCGACGTCAGCCGCGAAGGCGTCCAGCGCGATATCCTGCCCATCGTCGAAGGGACCACCGTCAACACCCGCTACGGCTTCGTCCGCACCGACCATATTTTATTCATCGCCGCAGGAGCGTTCCACGTCTCGAAACCCAGCGACCTGATTCCGGAATTGCAAGGCCGTTTCCCAATCCGCGTCGAGTTGAAATCGCTCACCGAAGCCGATTTCATTCGCATCCTAAAAGAACCCAAGAACGCCCTCATCAAGCAATATCAAGCGCTGCTCGACACCGAAGGAATCAAGCTCGTCTTCACCGAGGACGCGCTAAAAGAAATCTCCTCTTTCGCCGCGCAGGTTAATGAATCCACCGAAAACATCGGCGCCCGCCGCCTCCACACCATTCTCGAAAAGCTGCTGGAAGACGTCTCCTTCGACGGCCCCGACCTCAAGAAGAAAAATGTAAAGGTTGACGCCGTCTACGTCCGCAAACAGCTAGCCGCCATCGTCAAGGATCAGGACCTGAGCCGCTACATACTGTAAAACGCCTTGCCATACGACGCGACAAAGCGCGAGAAATGGGGACTGACTATTCTGTCCCAAGGCGCCCGGATCTTGTCCGCAGCCATCTCACAGTCCTGCGCCAGTGGACAGAACGGTCTGTCCCCATTTCTCGCAACGTCCTCATTATCCGCGGCCGTCGTACTTCTCCTCCTCACCAACTGCGGCTACCCCGGCCCCGTCCTCCCCCCTCTTCTCGATATCCCTCTCTCCGTCTCCTACGTCAACGCCGTCGAATATGGAGACAAAATCCTAGTCCAATTCACCCTCCCCGACCTCACCACCGAGGGAAATCCTCTCCACAACGTGCGATCCCTCGTCGTTGGAGTCGGCCCCGGCCCCTCGCCTTTTACCACCGAAAAATGGGCCGAAACCGCCAAACAATATCCTGTAGCCAACCCCGCTCCCGGCCCGATCGCGACAGAAATCCCGGCAGCCGAATGGGTGAAGAAGGACGTCGTGATCTCCGTCCGCGCCGTCGGCCCCAAGGGAAAGCCTTCACAATGGGCCACCGTCAAACTCTTCACCGTGGAGCCGCCTCTTCCCACACCCACAGCCCTCAAAGCCGACAACGTCGAAGCCGGAGTCAAACTAACCTGGCAAGGCTCCGCGCCCAAGTACCGCATCTTCCGCGCGTTAGCCGAAGCGGCTCCCGAACGCCTCGCCGACATAGACCACCCCGAGTACGTTGACGAGACCACCGAATACGACAAGGCTTACAGCTATCGCGTCCAAGCCATCACCGACGATCTGCACGGCAGCGAAGTAACCGGCCCCGTCGCGATCACGCCCATCGATACGTTCGCCCCCGCCGTCCCCGCCGCTCTCACCGCGATCCTCGGCGTCAACACCGTCGAACTGGCCTGGACCCGCAACAGCGAAAAAGATTTCAAGGGATACAACATCTACCGCTCCACCGACGGCGGACCCTTCGAAAAAATCGCGGACCTGATTCCCTCGCCCACCTATAGCGACAACAAAATCGAACCGGGAAAGAAATATCGCTACCAAGTCACCGCCGTAGACCTCAAGAACAACGAAAGCATCCCCTCGACCCCCGCCGACGCGTCCAATCAATAGCCTTCTCGTTCCTTGGGAGCTTGGCGTCTTTGCGTGAATGGTCTTTTCCGAGCCAACGACGCTTGACAACTTCCAATGACAAATAGGTGCTATACTGGCGCGCTAAGTATTGAATTATTAATTTGTATGTCAATAAAGGGCGGGACTGTGTGTCTTAAAAGATGCGGAGCCCCGAAGGGAAGGTGATGCTTTGAACGATCTTCTCGTCATTCGCGTCCTGTTTATCGCCGTTCTCAGTAGCGCGGCATTTGTTCTCAAGCCGTTCAATCTTTCCGCGCCCATCGCGGCCGCCGTTGGCGCGGCTTTTGGACTCGGCGTCGTTTTCTTCGAAATCCGCATCAAGCAGGTGAGCCTCACCCGTTTGATCGGCGCCGCTGTTGGCAGCGTTCTGGGAATTTTCGGAGCGTTTCTGATCTCGCTCGTTCTCGGCCGCGCCGTGCCCGACAACACCACCACCGTTCCTTTCATCGAACTCGTGCTCCTCGCCTGGATGATGTATTGCGGACTCGTCGTCGGCGCGGCAAAAGGGGAGACGCTAAACCTGTCCGCCTTTGGCAGCCTCTTTGGCGCTGAAAAAGCGCCCAAAGCGTCGTTCAAAATTCTCGACACCAGCGTGATCATCGACGGCCGCATCGCCGACATTGTCGAGACTGGTTTTGTCGATGGCACGCTCGTCATCCCCCAATTTGTCCTGCGCGAATTGCAATTGGTCGCCGACTCCTCCGATTCCATGAAGCGCAACCGCGGCCGCCGCGGACTCGACGTCCTCCAGCGCATTCAAAAGATGCCGCAATTAAACATTCAGATTCTGGAAGATGACTTCCCGAATGTCCGCGAAGTGGACATGAAATTAATTGAGCTCGCCAAAGTCTATGACTCGAAAATCGTCACCAATGACTTCAATCTGAATAAAGTAGCGCAGCTTCGCGGCGTCGAAGTACTCAACATCAACGATCTGGCCAACGCTCTGAAGCCCGTCGTGCTTCCTGGCGAACTTATGCGCGTCTTCATTCTAAAAGAAGGAAAAGAATACAACCAGGGAGTTGCCTATCTCGACGACGGCACCATGGTGGTAGTCGACAACGCGCGCAAAATGATTTCGAAAACTATCGACGTCGCCGTAACCAGCGTCCTGCAAACCACCGCCGGAAAAATGATTTTCGGCCGCTTCGATGAACGCACCCACGCCGTTCACGAAAAAGAGCGCCCCAGCACCCGCGAACACGTAACCCCCGCCGCCGGCGCCTGACCAATCCTTAGAGCACTGCGCATCGGGAAAACCGGGACTGACTACTCTGTCCCAAGGCGCCGCATTACCTGCAAAAAGCGCTATCGCACCATCGCCGCGTGGACAGAGCGGTCAGTCCCGGTTTTCGCCCCGTCCACAATGCCCATCTTCGATGTAAGCTAAAATCAAACTTCGTTTATGAAAGTCTCCGTCATCCTCCCCGCGGCAGGACTAGGCACGCGCATGGGTCGGGAAAAATCCGGCATCAGCCGCAAGCAATTCATGTTGCTCGAAGGCGCGCCGATCCTGATCCACACCATCCGCAAATTCCTGCAATGTAAATCCGTGACGGAAATTATCGTGGCCCTGCGCGCCGAAGACCTCGATTGGGCCCGTGGACTCGTCCTCCAGGAACACCCCGTAAAATCCGTTCGATTCGTTGAAGGCGGCGATAGCCGTCAACAATCCGTCGAAAACGCGCTGGCCGTGCTCACTCCCGATACCGACCTGGTGGCCGTCCACGACGCTGTGCGTCCTTTCATCGAGCCTTCGCTGGTAGAGCAAGTCATCGCCGAAGCTGCCGTAGTAGGCGCGGCCATCGTCGGCATCGTTCCCGTCGACACGGTAAAACGGATTCATAAGAACAAAATTCGCGCCACGCTTCCCCGGGAACACCTGGTATTAGCGCAGACTCCACAGGTATTTCGTTTCGATCTTTTGAAAAAGGCCTTTCAACTAGCGCGCGAAGACAGCTTCCTCGGCACCGATGAATCGAGCCTCGTGGAGCGCCTGGAGCAAGTCGAAGTCAGCGTCGTCCAAGGCAGCGACCGCAATATCAAAATCACCAAGCCCACCGACATGGAACTGGCGCGCTTGTTTCTCGATGAGGAAACGGCGGGAAAGCCCGCGTGAGAATCGGGCAAGGCTGGGATGTGCACCGCATCATCGCGGGCCGTCCCCTAATCTTGGGCGGCGTGACCATCCCTTCTGAATTCGGCCTCGACGGCCACTCCGACGCCGATATCCTTTCCCATGCCATCACCGACGCCTTGCTTGGCGCAGCCGCGCTCGGCGACATCGGCATGCACTTTCCCGATAACGATCCGCAATGGAAAGGCGGAGACAGTAAACAATTCCTGGCATTCGCCGCGTGGCTGGTTCGCGACAAAGGCCATGAGATCGTCAATGTGGATTCGACCGTAATCTTAGAACGGCCCAAGCTGAAAGATTTTCGTTTGCCGATCCGCGAAGCGCTCGCGTCCACCCTGGGTCTCGAGGTCACCCAGGTTTCCGTGAAATTCAAAACCGCCGAACGAGTCGGCCCGGTCGGCGAGGGAAAATCGGCCGAAGCACAGGCCATCGTGATGCTGGAAAAACGCGCAATTTAAGCTCGTTTAAGAACTCGCACAGCGCACCTTAAGGTCAAATAAGGAGGATTAACTTACCGGAAGTTTGCCGTCCTTCCAGATCCCGATGCGCCTGCTCCGCGTACGCCAGTTGATATTCGTGATCGATGCGCAAAACCAGCTTTTTCTCCTCAATCCATTGAAAAATATCAGCCGAACGCCAGTCGAGCTCCCTGCGGTCGGAAATATAGTTGGGTAAGGATGGCCGCGTGAAGAATAACGAGCCTTTTTGCGTCAATAACAGCGGTTCAAACGCCGGAACCGCGCCGCTGGATTGCCCGAATGACACCGCCATGCCGCGTGGACGCAGGCAATCTAAGCTCTTCATTAAAGTAGTGTTACCCACAGAATCGTACACCACATCGACCCCTTTTCCCTCGGTCAGCCGCTTGGTTTCCCCGACAAAATCCTGGGTCGAATAAAGAATCGTCTCGTCGGCCCCCGCTTCGCGCGCAAGTTGAGCCTTTGCTTCAGTTCCAACGGTTCCGATGACTCGCGCACCCAGCATTTTCGCGATCTGCACCAGCAGCCGGCCCGTGCCTCCCGCCGCTGCATGAATCAAGACGGTGTCGCCCTTTTTCAAAGGATACGTGGAATGCGTAAGATAATGAGCCGTCATGCCTTGCAGCATCGCCGCCGCGCCGTCCACGAAACTGACGCGACCCGGAAGCGCAACCAACAACGATTCCGGCACGACGGCATATTCCGCATAAGATCCGCGCGACATCGCCCAGGCGACACGGTCTCCCTTTTTGAAATTCGTGCCTTCCTCCACCGTCCCCGCGCCCTCGCTCCCGAGGATGGCCGGCAGCGGTATCTTATACAAACCGCTACGGAAATAGGTGTCGATAAAGTTCACCCCCGACGCCGCGACCTTTATTAACGCGTGCCCCGGTTGAAGCTCGGGTTTTGGCATGTCTCCATATTTGAGAACCTCGGGACCGCCGGTCTGTTCAATGTAGATAGCTTTCATAGATTTTCCTTCGAAGATGCACAACCCCTGCGTAGAGAAGCAGATAACTGAGAGTCAGAGGAAAGAACAGCAAGCGGGCAATCGCCGGAACCGCGGCCGCGCCGGTAAGGCCTGCGCGAAAAAACAGAAAGTGAATGATGACCCGCCACTGGCCACGGTCGGCCCAGAAGAAATCGCAGTTCTCATTGACGACAAAGAGTTTAGCGGGAATTTTCGCCGCGAGCCACCACTTCCACTTGGTCATGATCGGTTCCGCCGCGCAGATAATCCCGATCGCAGCGTAATCGCGCGACTTCAATTCCTTGAGGAATTGCGCGCGAGTAGCCGGTTCCGTGTAATCGGTCACACGCGACACCTTGCCGCGAAATCCTTGGGGAACGCCGGCAAAACAGGTGACTAAGTCGATCTCGATAGTATCGCCAAAGATCTGATAAAGCTTGGGAATCAACGTGTCGAACAAATGGCGCGAACCGCTCTCGACCAGCAGAACGCGAGTCAGCGGCGGAACGTCGCGGCGGAAGAAATGTCGCACAATGTTAGGATGGCACGATGACGAAGAGTCTGCTATCGGCGCTGATCTGCCTAGGCATCGGATTCACGTGGCAGGCTTTAACCGTCCACTACAACCGCGACGGCAATTGGAACGCCCTGTTTTTAACGGGTTCGCGATTTCCGGTCCCGCCCGCGCTCGCCTCCGAAAAACTTTACGTCTTTCCCGACAGCGCCGGTTACGACGGCCAAATGTATCATTACATTGCGCATGACCCGTTGATGCGCCACGGCTTCGCAAAATTCATCGACAGCCCACGATTGCGTTATCGCCGAATCTTGCTGCCGGCCTCAGCTTTTCTGATGGCGCTCGGGCAGCAAGCGGCGATCGATAAATGCTTTATCGCGTGCAACTTGTTATTTCTTTTTTTGGGCGCATGGTGGGTCGCGCGGTATTTTGTTTTGTCGGGGCTCAGTGCGTTCTGGGCGGTTCTTTTTGTAGCAGTGCCGGCGGCGGTTACTTCATTGGATCGCTTGACGGTGGACCTGGCGCTGACTTCGCTCGCGATGGGGTTTGCTTATTACGCCAAGATCGAAGCGCGATGGAAGCTCTATGCGGTGCTGGTTGCTGCGGGACTGTGCCGGGAGACGGGGATCATTTTGATTGTTGCGTATTGTCTTTCGCGATTGCTGCAACATCGATACACGCAGACTGTTTTTTACTCGACTGCGGTTCTGCCCACTGTGGTTTGGTATTTGTACGTCAATTCGCGGACGGAGGCGATTCTTGGGAGTTGGTTTCGGGTGCCGTTTTCGGGAATCGCGACTTGGGCCATGCATCCGTTTCCGTATCAATATTCTGCGGCGGTGAACGCGCTGATTCTGGGATTGGAATACCTATCGATGGCTGGTGTCGTGCTGGCGTGCGTGCTCGCGGTGTTGATGTTGTTTCGGAATCCGTTCGGGCCTTTGGAAATTGCCGCCGCGTTGTTCACGGGACTTGCGGTTTGTTTCAACGAAGGGTTTTATCAGGACGCATTGGGAGGCGGGAGAGTATTGTCTCCGCTGCTGATCTTTCTCATTTTGGCGAATGCTGCAAATTTATCGGTGGTTTGGTGCTTGCCTCTGCTGATGGTGGCGATGCGGACCTGGCTTCAATTGCTATCGCCGTTTCTTAGTATCGCCAAGAGTATTCTTCATCGCGGTTCATGAACCCACCAGAAGATGGACACTTTTTACGATCTTTCCGCTTCATTAGGCGTCTACTTAACTGCGGTCCGGTGGAAATAATACACTTTTATTACGCGGTAAATAGAGTGTATTTCAAGACATATTCCTGCTGCTGGTGAAATATTATTACATGTCTCCGCTCCTTTAGGATTGAAGCGGGACGGAGGGCAGGTCGGGAACCTGCCCCACTATTATGGAGCCTTGGGTTAATGCGCTGCTGCGGGGGCCGGGGATTACGATGCCGGTTAGATTTAGGGGATCGGCTAGGGCTACGTCTACTTCTTCACCCATGTAGGTGGAGCGGCGGACGGATCTTAGCAGGTCGACGGCTTCGGGTCTCGCGAATTGTTCGCCTACGAATCCGGCGATAAAACGGCCGCCGCGGATTTCGCCTCTTGCTTCCATTCTGCGGAACGTCACGAGAAGATCGCGCCACGCGGGCGCCAAAGGCTCGCGCTGCATCAGATCGCGGAAGACTACGCCCCAGCGGTCTAGTAACTGCTTGGCGAAGAATTCTACATTTACAGATTCCGTGCCGGTATGGTCGAGTAATGCCCAGCGTCCGGCGGAGTGTCTGGGGCGCTGGGTGCCTCCGGCTCGACGCTTGGGATCGAGGAGAGCGCGGAGATTGTCGAAGCCGTCGGCGGTGACTAATCCCGCGGCTACCAGTTCCCAGAGGGCGTCTTCGACTTCGCTGGCCAGGCGGCCGCTTGATTTGACCAGTTCGACGAAGAACGAGGCTCCGCGTTTTTGGAGGGCTTCGAAGACGTCACGGGCTTGATGGGACAGAGGCGTTTCCGTGCGCGCGGCGGCCAAGAACGAAAAATCTTCGCGGCGGAATATCGCGATGGGCGCGCTGCGGGTGGGGCGGACGCGCTTGGTGGGCGAATCGGGATCGAAGGCTTTGTGAGGCGAGAGGCGTCCCCAGGCGATTTCGCCGGAGAGGCACAAACGGTCCAGCAATTCGGGATCGTAATCGACGACGCGGCGGGGCAGGACCGAGGTTTCCCACGCGGAGGCGGGGATTTCGTAACCTTGCAGTTGTTTGAGGATCTGAAACAGGCCATCGACGCCGTGGAGTTGCGTCCCGCGCGCCATGTGCTGCCAGCGGCAGAGGAAGCGCATGAAGTCGGCGGCGGTGACGGGTTCAATTTCTTTGCGCAGGCGGCCGAGGGTCAGTCGATGGATGCGGGCTACTATGCGGCGGTGGCAGAATTCGGTGGAATCTTCTGAGCTGACCGCTCCTGATAGTCGCGGCTCTGTTTGCGTCCAGGAGCCGCGCAGAATTTGGCCTTCAGCTTCCAGATGCGCTAACGCGATCTCGACTTCGATGGGAGGGAGACTTAGGCGATTGGCTAAGGCTGCGGTGGTTGTCGGGCCGATGGAATCCATCCAGCCTCGGCAGATCGAGACGTAGTCGGCGATTTTATCGAGGCGCTCGGTTGCTACCCACTGGCCGTTCACTACGCTTGCGCGGCCTTTGGCTTTTAGTTGAGCGAAGAAGTATTGCCAGTGCTCGGCTGGAGGCAGGAGGATTAGCGTGAGCAGGGCATCGTGCAGTTCGTCGGGGTCGCGGACGACCGGCCAGGATTCTTCGGCAACCTGCGCTATGGCGGAGGGGTCCAGTGCGCCCATCTCACGCGCGTCTTCGGTGTTCAGAGTACGGCGGATGACGACGGCCCGGGTGCGGCGCTCTTCCAAAGGCGCGTCGTCGAGATACGCGTAAGGATTCGCGTTGAGAATTTCGTGGCAGAAGGGCGAGGGTTCCGGGGTATCGATGGCGACGGTGCGCAGGGAGCCGTCGGCGATGCGGTCGAGAATGTTGATTAGACCTTTGAGGTCCATGGCTTCTTCGAGGCAGTTGGCGATGGTTTCGTTGACCAGGGGGTGGTCCGGGATGCGAATTTCTCCCGTCAGATTTTCGGCGCAGGCGACTTGATCGGGGAAGCAGGCGGCTAAGAGGTCGTCGGCGCGCATGCGTTGGAGAGGCGCAGGAACTTTGTGGCCACCGGCGAAGCGCAGGACGGCTAGAGCTCGCTGGGCGTTCCATTTCCAGCGGGCGCCGAAGAGGGGCGAATCTAGCATGGCTTGCGTGAGGACGTGTTCGACGGTGGGAGTTTTTAGAAAATCGAAGACCAGTTCGAGTGGGAAGGAATGCTGATCGCTGAGCGAGAGGACCAATCCGTTATCGGTGGCGGCGGCTTGCAGCTCGAAGTTGAAGGTGCGGCAGAAACGCTTGCGGAGAGCGAGGCCCCAGGCGCGGTTGATGCGCGTGCCGAAGGGCGAATGGATGACTAGCTGCATGCCTCCACCTTCGTCGAAGAAGCGCTCAGCGACGATTACGTCCTGGCTGGGGATTACGCCCAGGGCTCGCTGGCCTGCGAGGACGTAGTCGACGGCTTGCTCGGCTCCGCGTTTGTCCAGGGAGCATTCGCGTTCTAGGAAAGCTACGGCGTTGGTCCGCATGCTTACGCATGGCGGTTCGGTGGCAGGCGAAACCGCCTGCCCCACCCTGCTGGCAAATTGGTGATCTGCTTTGGTGGCGCAGGCGGTTTCGCCTGCGATGAAGATGTCTTCGCGGAGGCGGGCGACTTCGCGAGAAAGCTCGATGGTGCGGCCCGGGGCTTCGCCGTTCCAGAAAGGAATCGATGGAGGCATACCGTGGGCGTCTTCGACTCGGACGCGGCCGGCTTCGACGCGTTTAATGCGCCAGGAATTCGTGCCGAGCAGGAAGATATCGCCCGAATGGCTCTCAATGGCGAAGTCTTCGTCGAGGGTGCCGACGAGCGTGTTTTCAGGTTCGGCGATGACTTGATACTGCGTGGTTTCGGGGATCGCGCCGCCGTTGGTGATGGCGATGAGGCGGGCTCCGCGGCGTCCTTTGATGACGCCGTTGACCTGATCGCGATGCAGCATCGCTCCGCGGCGTCCACGCATGGTGGCGATGCCTTCGGAGAGAATTTCGATGACGGAGTTGAAGCTTTTGCGCGTTAGATCGCGATAGGGATAGGCGGAGCGGACCAGATTGAACAGGTCGTCTTCATTCCATTCGCCCGTCGCGGAAATGGCGACCAGTTGCTGCGCGAGGATGTCGAGGGGGGCGTTGGGGATTTCGGTTTTATCGAGAAAACCGGAGCGGATGGCGCGGACGACGGCGGCGCACTCGATCATTTCGTCGCGGGTGGTGCAGAAGAGGCGGCCTTTCGGGAGGGCTCCGACCCAGTGGCCGGCGCGGCCTACGCGTTGGAGAGCGGCGGCGATCGAACGGGGCGAACCTATCTGGCAGACCAGATCGACTGTGCCGATATCGATGCCGAGCTCGAGAGAAGCGGTGGCGACAACGGCGCGGAGTTCGCCGCGTTTGAGACGCTGCTCGGCTTCGAGGCGTAGGGAGCGGGAAAGACTTCCGTGGTGGGGGAGAACGGCGGTCTCGCCCAGCCTTTCTGCAAGGTGATGCGCGATTTTTTCGGACAGGCGGCGCGTGTTGACGAAGACCAGAGTGGTGCGATGTTCCAGAGCGAGCGTGGCGAGACGGTCATAAATGTCCTTCCACATCTCATTGCTGGCGACGGAGCTCAGCTCGTCGCGGGGGACTTCGACGGCCAAGTCCATGGCGCGTCGATGGCCGACCTGGATGATTTTCGGATCGCGTCCGAGGAATTGAGCAACCTGTTCAATCGGACTCACCGTGGCGGAAAGACCAATTTTTTGGAGCGGACCTTCGACGAGCGCTTCGAGCCTGGCGACGGAGAGCGCGAGATGCGAGCCTCGCTTCGACCCGGCGACGGCGTGAATTTCGTCGAGGATGAGGGTCTTCACCCGGCGCAGCATTTTACGGCCGCCTTCGGAGGTGAGGAGGATGAAGAGCGATTCGGGCGTGGTGACCAGAATGTGGGGCGCATGCTTCATCATTTGCAGGCGCTCCGCGGCAGGCGTGTCGCCGGTGCGGACGGCGGTGCGGATCGGGGCGAGCAGGATGCCTTCCTGGCAGGCGAGATCGGCTATCCCGGACAAAGGCACGTCGAGATTCTTCTGGACGTCGTTCGAGAGGGCCTTTAGAGGCGACACATAAAGGACTTCGGTGTGGTTGTTCAGCTCCCCGGAGCGGGACTTGCGGACCAGGGAATCCACGGCGATTAAGAAGGCGGCTAGGGTTTTCCCCGATCCAGTGGGCGCGGAAATCAGTACATCGCGGCCCGCTTGGATCTCCGGCCAGCCCAGCAACTGAGGTTCGGTGACCGCGGAGAAGCGGCCGGTGAACCAGCGTTGCGTGAGGCTGTCGAAGCGGGAGAGGGGCATCGGGACTGTAACCAGTTTAGACGCTCGGTTAGCGGGCTGGAGTATCCTAAAATTCTTGAACAAGACGCCGTTCGACAACGACTACCTGGTCCGCTTGCGCCAGGGCGACGCGGAAACCGAGCGCCATTTTGTTCTCCATTTCAGCAATGCCATCCGGATGTCGCTGCGGTATCGCTTGAGGTCCTGGCAGTTGATCGACGATATCCGGCAGGAAACATTCCTGCGGGTGCTGAACTTCCTGCGATCCGATAAGTCGATGGACCATCCGGAGAGGCTAGGGGCATATGTCCACTCGGTTTCGATCAACGTGATGATGGAGCTGCTGCGTGCTTCCACGCGTCATCCCGCGATGCCGGAAGATGCGCATCACCTGGTGGACCGGAGCATGAATCCGGAGGGCGAAGTGGTGACGCGGGAGCGCAAGGAACTGGTTCGAAGCATCCTCGAAGCGCTGCCGGAGAAGGATCGGCGGATTTTGCGGGCGGTTTTCCTGGAGGATGTGGACAAATCAGAGGTTTGCAAGAGATTTGACGTAAACCGGGACTATCTGAGGGTACTGGTACATAGAGCGAAGATCCGTTTTCGCGAGGCGCTCGACAAAGGCGGACGGGATCAGCCTTGAAATATGTCCGTGGTATGAAACGGAAGGCCTGTTGAAAACACATCTACTACGTGAGGCGAATGGAAGATGGATCATTTGGACGCGGAAAAACTAAAGGCTGTTGAGCGGTATGCGCTCGGCGACCTGTCCGTGGCCGAGGTCGAAGAATTCGAACGGCATTTCTTCGATTGTCCTCAGTGCTCGGAGGAGCTGAGGGCGCTGAGCGTTTTTCAGGAGAATGCTCGAGCCGTATTTGTCGAGCAGGATCTGGCCCCGATTCCCGCAAGCGTGTCCGTGCCGCAGAGCGCGGCAGGCTGGTGGCGTGGGTTTTCGCCTCAATTTTTTGGTCTTCGATGGGGGATGGCGCTCGCTGCGCTGGTGATCGGCGTTTTCGCGGGGTACCTCGGTTTTCAATCGCGGGAAGGCGCTCAATCGGTGGGTGAGTATCCTCTCTACGCGCAGGCGCGCGGCGAGGAAACAATCGTTTCACCGGCTAAGGGGTCGAAATTCTACATGGTTTATTTCGACAAGAACTGGGACGGCGACTATGGCTCCTATCGCGCGGCGGTCCGCGACGCATCAGGCGCGGAAAAACTTTCGGTGCCGGTGGCTCCGGGCTCGCCGGAGGATTCCATTCACGTACTGGTTCCAACGAACAAATTAGCATCCGGAAAATACGTGCTGGTCATGATGGGCCGCGGCGCTGATAAAGAGACCGAGCTCGCCCGCTTTCCATACACGCTCCAAATCAAGTAAGCTAATTCCCTAAACATGCCCAAAACAACCTTCCTCTATCACACGGAGGCAGTGGGAGCCTCCGGACATATAACGCTCCCCGTAGTTGACACCATGCCGCTCCAGGCTCCCATCGCTTCGGCGATCGGCCCGGGATTCGGTAAGGCGCGTGTCGAGAATTTCCGGCATCTGGACTATTTGACGATCGGATCGATTGAGACCCAAGTGGTCAGCAGCTTCAGTGAGAAGGACAACGCCCATGGCACGCTGGCATCGGTGGTGATTGAGGATTTGAATAACCTCAACGTGGTCACCTGCGACCGGCTGGTCAGCAGGCTCACGTCGAAACATCCGAAAGACGGCAAGGGACCGGGATCGTTCATCCTGCACGGCACGCACTTCGATGGATTGCGCATCGCGGGACACTCAATTGCGATCGATTTGGCCGTGGGATTGTTCAGCGAGTTGAGCACCTGGGAGAAGCTGAACACGGCGTTCGAAAAGGATCCGGTTGTCCGCAAAGAGATCAATGCCTTGGCCATGCATCCAACCGAAGGGGACAAGCTTCCCGTCCGCAACGGCATGTTTGCCTGCACGCTGGCCAGTTTTCCGGAGCCGCTGCCGCGCGGGATTACGCGCAAGGATCACGGCATTTACGTCCCCCATTTCGGAACGATTTACGCGGCGGAGTATTACATCAGCGCGACCTCGCGCAGGCTGCGCATGCTGCACGTGGACCTGGGATGTTCGGTCGAGGGCTGTAATGGCTACGGTGACTCAGGCTCCAACGGGCAGGGATATCCCGGAAGCAGCTAACGCGGATTGAAGCGTCCTCCGATGGACCTCCGTCGCCTCGCCGTTGCTTTTTGCATCCTTGCCGCCTGCGGCGTGTCGCCGGATGCTCATTATCAAAATGGGCGCCTGCTATTGAAGCAAGGCAAGCTCGAGGAAGCAATGCGCGAAGCCGATGCCGGTACGCGGGCGGAGCCATCGTGGCGCTTTCGCATTCTCAAAGCCGACATCCTGATCCAACGCTCTCAAGCCAGTGAGGCGAAGGCCCTGCTGGCCTTTCCGATACCTCCGTCGGACCAAGAATCGCTGGCCCGGCTGCGCGCGGACGAGGGCTGGCTGGAGCGGCTGGCATCCCACTATTCGAACGCAGAGGCGCTGCTCCAGGAAGCTGCCAGGATCGCGAAGCCGTTGGGCCTTCCAGTGCTCGAAGCGCTGATCGAAAATCGAATGGGCCTGCTGGAGATTCAGCAGGGGCGGATGGATGAAGCGGAGCGGAGCTTCCGCCATGTGATCGACGTCGCGGCAGGCCAGGATCCTTATCTCGAAGTCGCGGCCATGGGCAACCTCGGCCTGCTGTTTCTGAACGCATTCCAACTGGAGGAGGCGATTTATTGGTTCGACAAAGCGCGCGTGATCTTCCAGCAACTGGGATCAACGGACAACTACTACATCACGCTGGGAAACCTGGCCTCCTGCTATCAGCGGCTCGGCGATTTCGACCAGGCCCTCGCGAAATATCATGAAGCCGAGGAGCACGCGAAGCTGATTGGCGACACCTACAGCGAGCAGCATTGGGTCGGGAATAGCGGCGAGGTGTTATCGGACCGCGGCGACCTTCAAGCGGCCGCGTCCAAGTTCCGGCAGGCGCTAGCGATTGCGAAATCGCGCGACAAGGACGAAAAGGATTTGACCAGTTGGTGGTATTACAATCTCGCGTCTCTGTCGATTGAACTGGGCGATTTCGCCGCTGCCGAAGAGTATAACCGGGAAGCGCTCCGCCTCCGGCAGGCAATCGCCAACGATTCCGACTATTATCCGCGCGTCAATGAAGCTTACATCGCGGCAGGCCGCAGCGATCCGCGGGCTGAGGGCCTGTTTCGCGGACTGATCACCGATTACCACGAGGGGATGAGCCCCGTGCAGATGCTCGAGGCTGAAGCAGGACTGGCCCGCTTGCTCGCCGACAAAGGGGATTTCGAACAGGCGGATGAGCAGTTCCGCGTCGCGCTGACGCATCTGGAGAGCCGGCGTACAGCCCTGGCCAGCGCCGACAATCGCATGACGTATCTTGCCAGCCTGATCCGATTCTACGATCGCTACATCAATTTTCTAATGGAGCGGAAGCAGCCGGAGAGGGCGCTTGAAGTCGCCGAATCGAGTCGCGCGCGAGTGCTCGACGAGCGTTTAGAATCGAAGTCTGCCCGTCCGGTGGTCCGCGCGCGGGAACTGCGCGAACTGGCGCGCACCTCGCATACCGTGTTTCTCTCCTATTGGCTGGGGAAAAAACGATCGTTTCTCTGGGCCGTCACCGGGGACGAAATCATTCCTTCCGAACTTCCGGCGGAGAGCGTGATTACGCCGCTGGTAGCCGGATACCGGTCGTTTATCGAGAACCTGCGCGATCCGCTGCAATCCGAGTATCCGGCGGGGAACAAGCTCTCTGAGATTCTGCTTCGGCCGGCGCGCGATGTGCTTGCCTCGGCGAAACGTGTCGTGCTGGTGCCGGATCGTTCGCTCCACTCGCTGAATTTCGAGACGTTGCCCGATCCGGACAGGCCGTCGAAATACTTCATCGAACGCACGACCATGGAGGTTGCTCCATCGCTGAATATGCTGGCTGGCCATCGCCCCGCGCCCGCCGCAGGCGAGTCTCTGCTACTGATCGGCGATCCGGAGCAGGCCGTTGAAGAATATCCACGGCTGCCGTTCGCGGGCAGCGAAATCAAGCTGATTTCGCAAGCGGCCGCGCCGAGAAAAGAGATGGTGATCGAAGGGTCGCGCGCCTTTCCCGCGGCTTATCGCGACGCGCAGCCAGCCCGGTTCGCCTGGATTCATTTCGCCGCTCACGCCGCCGCGAACCGAACCAGTCCTTTGGACTCGGCGCTGATTCTTTCCCGCCGCGGCAATGGCTATCAACTTTCGGCGCGCGAAGTGATGAATGTCCCCTTGAACGCGAGCCTGGTGACGCTTTCCGCCTGCCGAAGCGCGGGCGCGAAAACGTATTCAGGCGAAGGACAAGTCGGGCTCTCCTGGGCTTTCCTGCGCGCGGGATCGCGGTCGGTGGTGGCCGGACTGTGGGACGTAACCGACCGGTCCACCGCGTCGCTGATGGCTGATTTTTACGATCAACTCGCGCACGATACCGCGCCCGTGGAAGCGCTAAGACACGCGAAACTCCAGCTTCTGCACGGCGGAAAGGTGTATCAGAAGCCATTTTATTGGGGTCCGTTCCAGTTGTACGCGGGCGCGATCTGACGGAGATCGCTCCCTGCGGTCGCGGCTCGGTAGAGCACTACTTCTCGTAGGCGGCCATTCGAATTCCCTGCTTGTCGATCACATACTCGATCGCAGCCAAGACAGCGTCTCGCTTCCACAACCATCGCGTGCTCCCATGCCGCGCCCATCGCTTCCGGTCTACTTCGTCAAAACGGAGCTCGTTCAAACGCCGGCTTGCGAATGACTTTAGATCGTTCATTACTCTCTCAGGCGGAGCTTCCGCTTCGACCACGATATGGACATGATTGGTCCGCACGTGTGCGGCCAGCAAGATCCATGTTCGATCCACGCAACGTTCGATCATAGAGGCAAGGACCGCTGGGCGTCGGGGTTCGTCGCGAACGCGCCCAAGCGGCACGATTTGCATTCTCTCCGGCAAAACGACTCCCAGGTACGTTGTGATCCGGATCCACGGAGCCCGTGGACTCGCCATGAAGGTGACATCCATAGCAAGCGAAAGTAATGACGTAAGTCATCGCCCGAAATTCGTCCGATTCTACCGAGCCGCGACCACAGGGAGCGATCTCTTCATGCCGCCGCCCGCTTCGGCACGAATCCAATTCCGATGCAAATCGCCATCAGCGACCAGAACGCCCAAAACAAAGGCGACGACGGAGTGTGGAAATCCGCGCGGTTCGGCTGCTGTGCGCTGTTGACCGCCCAATCCACTAGCAGTTTTGTTCCGATCACCAGCACCAGCAGGTACGCCGACGTTTCAAAACGCGGGAACCGTTCCAACAGCCGGATGAACATGGACGCCGCGATCCGCATCAGCATAACGCCGATCATGCCTCCGGTCACGACCACCCAGTATTTCGGATGAAGACCCACGTGGCCCACCGGCGCGTTGCCTACCAATGCAATCGCCGCCAAAATGGAATCGACCGCGAAGGCGACGTCCGTCACCTCAATCAGCGCCACGGTGGTCCAGAATCCCGTTTCCCGCCCGACTGGGGGCGCGCCCTCATGGTCGTCCCCCGACGGCTTCGGCTCCTCGAAAAAGAAATAGCGCAAGGAGATCCACAGCAGGTAGCCTCCTCCGACCAGCTTCACTACTCGCCATTGAAGAAGGTACTGGGCGAGCCCGATCATGATGAACCGGAAAACGAACGCGCCTCCCAACCCGTAAGTCAGTGCTTTGGCCCGCAACGCTTCGGGCAGCCGCCGCGCCAAAAGCGCCAGAACCAGGGCGTTGTCGATGGAGAGCAGGCCTTCGAAAAAGACCAGCGTGACGATAACCAGAGGATCGGTGGGGCTGTAGGTTTGTCCGAACACTAATTCACGGTAGGTGCGTAGTAGCCGTGCCGGGCGCGGACCACCAGGTCCTTGTGGTTTTTCACCACCACCTTCACCGCGTGGTAAAGACCATCGGCGACAAACGGTTCAGGACGGAACAGCACGCTGTATTGATGGCGCAGTTCGCTGGCGATGTTCGAGAAATCCTGCGCCATGTCTTGCGCTTTAAACGGGAAAAACGCGAGGCCCCCGGTTTCCTGCGCGAAATATTTGAGGATCTTGTCGCCGTCGGTCTCAAGGCCGGTCCGGTTGGTGGAAATTGAGTAGATCACCACGTCCGCCTTGTGCGCCATTTCGAGCGCCTGTTCGCGCGTCCAGCGGCTCTGATTATCGTCGCCATCCGACAGAATCACCATCGCGCGGCGAAATTTGTTCATGGGCTGATCCTGCATCAGCTTGTCGCGGCAGGCGAAATAAATCGCGTCGTACAGCGCAGTGCCTCCGCCGGGCCGCAGACCGCGGATCGCTGCCGCGAGCTTCTCGGTATCGTCCGTCATGTCCGCCACCAGTTCCGCGCTCATATCGAAACTGACCACCGTCACCTTATCCTGGCGCGGGCGAAGCACGGCGTTGATAAAATCGGTCGCGGCTTCCTGTTGGAATTTGAAGCGCTCCCGAATGCTGTTGCTGGTGTCGATCAGGATCGCCAGGCGCAGGGGCAGATTGGTTTCCGAAGTGAACTCGACGATCGACTGCTGCTTCTTGCCTTCCAGAATTTCGAAATCGTCTTTCAATAGATCATTGACGAAGCGCCCCTTGCGGTCGGAGACGGTGAACAGCAGATTGACGCGCGTCACGTCCGCCGAGAACCGGGACTGATCGCTTTGCTGCGCGCCGAGCGTCAGCGTCAACGCGAAAATTACAACTGGTTTCATGCGAGGTTAACTAAATTATAGCCCCCAGCCAGCGATCTAGTTCTTCCGGCAGAGGGCCCTCCACGGTAATGCGCTCTCCGGTCGACGGGCTATCGAAGCGGATCCGCCACGCGTGGAGAAAAATTCTATCCGCGATCTGCGCGCCGTATAATTTGTCGCCGGCCACAGGATGGCGGATGCTCGCCAGGTGTGCGCGAATCTGATGGGTGCGGCCAGTTCCGATGCGCACTTCGAGATAAGTAAATTTTTCAAACCGCCGCAGGACGCGATATTCCGTGAGCGCATCGCGCCCATGGTCGAGCCTGGCGGTCATGCGCGTCCGATGCGCGGGATCGCGCGCAATCGGCTTGGTGATGCGCCCTGAATCCGCATTGACGCGTCCTTCGACCAACGCGAGATAGGTCTTCTCGGTCGTCCGCCCGCTGAACTGTGCCGCCAACGCGCGATGCGCGGCATCGGTCCGCGCCACAAGCATGACGCCGCTGGTCCCCCGATCCAAACGATGCACGATCCCCGGCCGCATTTCCCCGCCGACTTGCGACAGCGACGCAAAGTGATGCACCAATCGGTTCACCAGCGTCCCCGAATGCGCGCCCGCCCCCGCATGGACCACCAGTCCGGCGGGCTTATTCACCGCGATCACCGAGGCGTCTTCGTACAGAATCTCGATCGGCGCATCCTCCGGCTGAGCCTTCAGCGGAGGCGGATCCGCGGGGCTCACCTCGATCCGCTCGCCTCCGCGCAAGATCGTCGAAGGCTTGGCCGCCCCGCCGTTGACGCTCACCAGGCCGTCCTTGATCCACGCCTGAATCCGCGCGCGGCTATAACCACTCATCCGGGCTTGCAGGAAATGATCCAGGCGTTCGCCCGTTTCGGCGAGGAAGGAAAGTGCCACTCGTGTATTCTAAATATTAAAGGAAAATGATTCGAAGCGCTGTTGTTCCCGTCGCCGGACTCGGCACAAGACTTATGCCCGCGACCCGTTCGCAGCCCAAGGAAATGCTGCCCGTGGCGCGCAAACCCGTCGTCGAATACGTGATCGACGAGCTCGAAGCTAACGGCCTCCAGCAGATCCTGTTCGTCACCGGCCGCAACAAAACCTCCATCGAGGACCACTTCGACATCGGCGCCAGCGAATCCCCCAAGACGGCGAAATTTTTCTACACCCGCCAGGGCACTCCCCGAGGCTTGGGCGACGCGGTCCTCGCCGGGGAGCATTTCGCGGGCGACGCTCCTTTTGTCGTCGCACTCGGCGACTCGATCCTCGGCCTGCACGCCAAGTCCCAGGCCGTTTCCCGCATGATCGAGGTGTTCGAACAAAACGCCGCCGCCTGCGTCGTCGCGGTCGAGGAAGTTCCACTCTCCGAGACCGGACAATACGGAATCGTCGCGCCCGCCGAGTTCGAAAAGGGAGCTGTGCGCGTCGCGCATCTAGTCGAAAAGCCGGGCCCCGAAAAAGCTCCCAGCCGTCTGGCGATTGCCGGCCGCTATATTTTTTCGCCGCGAATTTTCGACGAAATCCGCCGTGTCGAAGCCGACAAGCGCGGAGAAATCCAGCTCACCGACGCGATCGAGCGCATGTGCACCGCGGGCCTCCGCGTCTACGCCGTCCAACTCACTCCGGAAGAGCGCCGCTACGACGTCGGCAACTTCGCCAGCTACTTCGAAGCCTTCGTGGAATTCGCGCTGGCCGATCCAGTCCACGGAGCAGAGCTCGAAGAAATGCTCCGCAAAAGATTCGAAGTCGCGGTCGTCTAGCTCCCCGAAAATAAAAACACCGCGACCTCCGACATCAAATTCGGCAGCAGGCGAACCTCGCGCTTCCCCGCCACGAAAATGCGCCTCTCCAGCCGCCATCTCTCCTTTTCCGCCAGGGCCTCAAAATCCAACACCGTCAAAAAATGGATGTTCGGCGAGTCGTACCAGTCATAAGGAAACAGCTCCGTCCGCGGCGACCGCCCGGTCAAAAGATGCGCCATCCGCACCCGCCAGTGCCCAAAATTCGGGAACGCGACGATGCCCCGCTTCCCGATCCGCAGCATTCCCTTCAGCACCTTCAAAGGATCGCGCGTCTGCTGCAAAGTCTGACTGAGAATCACGTAATCGAACGCCTGCTGCGGATAATCTTCGAGCCCCGATTCCAGATCGCCCTGATAAACCGATACGCCGCGCGCAATCGCCTTCTGCACGCTCGCGCCTCGCAACTCCACGCCGCGCCCGTCGACGTTCTTGTTGTCCCGCAGCCACGCGAGCAGTTCGCCTTCTCCGCACCCGAGATCCAGCACCCGCGTCCCCGGCTCGATCAACTCGCTGATAATCGCGTAATCGCGCCGCCCGAACACGTCAAGCATGCCCGGCCTTGCGCAGCGTGCTCGCCAAAAATCCGCGCACGATTTCCGCTTGCTCCTTCACCTCGACCAGAAACGCATCGTGCCCGTAATCCGACGCCAAATTGCAGTACGCGACATCGCAATTCCGGCTCCGCAGCGCGCTCACCACTTCGAGCGATTGATAGCTAGGGTACAGCCAATCCGAAGTAAAGCTAATTACCAGAAACCGTGTCTTGATCCGCTCAAACAGCGCAGGCAGCGTCCCGCGCTGCGTCAAATCGAACGAATCCATCGCCCGCGTGATGTATAAATACGAGTTCGCGTCGAACCGGTCGACGAACGTGCTCCCTCGATACTGCAGGTAGCTCTCGACCTCGAATTGATCCGGCGCCCGCAGCCGACGCCCGAACTTTTCGCGCATGGAGGCGTCGCTCATATACGTGATGTGCCCGACCATGCGGGCAACCGCCAATCCTCGCGCGGGCGGCTTCTTGCCGTAATAATTTCCCTCGTTCCAATCGGGATCGGCCATGATCGCCTGCCGACCCACTTCGTTAAACGCGATCTGCTGCGCGCTGTGCCGCGCCGTCGTCGCAATCGGCAGCGCCGCGCCCACGCTATCGGGATAGGCGACCGCCCATTCCAGCGCCAGCATCCCTCCCATGGACCCTCCGGCCACCGCCAGCAGCTTCTTGATCCCCATCGAATCAATGAGCATCTTCTGCAATCGCACCATGTCAGCGACCGTCACGACGGGAAAAGACATCGCCCAAGGTTCGCCCGTCTCAGGGTTGATAGAAGAAGGCCCCGTGGTCCCTTTGCACCCGCCCAAAATATTCGAGCAGATCACGAAAAGTTGATCGGTATCGAACCCCTTCCCCGGCCCGATCATGCTGTTCCACCACCCGCCCTCGCCCGCAGCATGCGCGTCGCCCGAAAACGCGTGCAGCACCAAAACCGCGTTCGATGTATCGGCGTTCAGAGTGCCGTAAGTCTCATACGCGACCTCCACAGGAGCCAGCGTAACGCCGCAATCCAGCTCCAGCCGTTCAAACGTAGAAGTAGCCGCCTCCGTAACCATAAGGGGTAAATTCAAGTTTAGCAAGACAATGGTTAGCCGCTGATAAACGCTGATGAACGCTGATAACGAAAACGCCTATCCGCCTAGCAACCCAAAGGTTCCGAGACGAAGAGGACCCTCGCCTGAATAATCTCGCCTCAACAATCCTGCCGTAGCTTTCCTTTAGAGCGCAAATTTCGCAGTCGGTCATGCGAAACTGCCGCTTTCTTTTCAGTGTTCATCAGCGGCTGACAAGGCCTTTTCAAAATCCCGTAGGAGTAACAAAAAAACTCTCGCTCCACGAACTCCCAGGCGCAATCGTCTGCAGCGAAGCATCCTTCCCCGCATGCGTCAAATTAAACGCATTGGTCTCCGATGCCATCGGCTCGAAACAAATAAACGAGCCCCCTTTAGGCGCATAAACCACCGCCACCGGAAACTTCGGCCCGAACTTCACCGCGATCTTTTGCTTCTTTCCCTCCACTGCCCACTCCGCGCCCGTCAACGAAGTAAACACGTTGTCGAGCACATGCCCCGCGAGCGCGTAAGGATTCGAAAACTCGATCGGCTTCCGCTCGCCAGTAGGAACCAGCAAATCCGACAACACCACGCTCTCCTTGGCCGCCAGGTGCACCTTCCAGTCATCGCGAGGCGAATCGCTCAACTGAAAATATGGATGGTATCCCAGCGATAAAGGCATCGGATCGCTAGACAAATTCTCCACCGTAGTCGCGACCTCCAGAGCCCCTCCATGCAACCGGTGCGTGACCTCCAGAGCATACGCAAACGGAAATTGAGCCATCCAATCCGGCTCCTTCCAAACGTCGAGCCGCGATGTCACCGAAGAGTTGTCGCTCTTAACCACCCTCCATTTGGAAGTGAACGACACCAGCCCATGAATCGGCAAATGATGCCCGTCATACCGGACATTCCCGAGCCCCGGATTCAGCAAATATTTCTTCCCATTGGCCCAATACGAATCGCCATCGATCCGATTAGCCCAAGGCGACAGCAAAGGAATCCCGCCGAGCCCCGGCTTAGCCCTCCAAGCCTCCAAGTCCGGCGCAGGCTTATACAAAATCTCCTGCCCGCGCACGGTCATCGAGTAGGCTATGTTGCCAAAATCGGTAGCAATGCTGACGACAGTCAGATGCTCGGGATCAGTCAACCGTACGATGTCCGCCATTCTGACTCCTGACTCCTGTCTTCTGACTCCTTCTTAGGAGATCTCTTCGGACCATCCCTCGAGAATCGCTTTGATCTTCCCGGTAAACTGATCCGCCAGCGCCCCATCGATCAATCGATGATCGAACGTCAACGCCAGATACGCGATAGACCGGATCGCAATCGCGTCGTCGATCACCACTGGAGTCTTCTCCACCGTGCCGACGCCCAGAATCGCCACCTGAGGCTGATTGATCACCGGTGTCGCGAACACGCTGCCGAAGCTGCCGAAATTGGTGATGGAGAACGTCCCTCCCTGCACCTCCTCCGGCCTCAGATGCCGCGAACGCGCTCTCGCCGCCAGATCCGCAACCGAGCGTTGCAGCCCGATCACGCTCTTCTCGTCCGCATTACGGATCACCGGAACAATCAGTCCGTTTTCGAGCGCCACCGCGATCCCCAGATTGATATCGCGATAGTAAACGATGTTCGTATCCTGGATCGAGGCATTCAGAATCGGAAACTGCCGCAGCGCCACGCAAGTGGCTTTCAGAACGAACGGCAGAAACGTCAGTGAAAATCCATATTGCGCCTGCACGTTGCCCTTCGCCTTGTCGCGAGCCTTGGCAACCTTCGTGAAGTCAACTTTGTGAACCGTCGTCACGTGCGCCGAAGTCTGCTTGCTGAACACCATGTGCTTGGCAATGCTCTGCCGCATCATGCTCATCGGCTCCACGCGAGTCCCCGGAGCTTCACCAACCCGAGGAGGCGAAGCAACCTCGACCGTCTGCGGAATCGTAGCCATAGCCTGCTGCGGCGGGGGCGGGGGCGGAGGCGCAGCCTGAACCGGAGCCGCCTGAACAGGAGCGGCCTGAGGAGGTGGAGGAGGAGGTGGAGGAGGTGGGGCAGGCGGTTCCGCCTGCCTCTGCTGCGGAGCACCCTTCGAAGTCAGATAATTTTCCAAGTCCTGTTTGGTAATCCGATTCCCCGCGCCCGTCCCCTTCACCTGGCTCAAATCGATATTGTTCTCCCGAGCCATCTTCCGCACCAGCGGCGAAAGCGGCCCGGCAGTCTCTTCGACAACGGTTGCCACTGGCTCAGGCGACCCATCCGCCTCAGAAACAGGTGTTGGCGGGACAGGCGGTTCCGCCTGCCGTGGCGGAGGAGGAGCAGCAGCAGGAGCCTGCGCAGGCGCACTCGCACCATCATTAATCCGAGCCACAACGGTGTTAATCCCCACCGTCTTGCCCTCTTCAATCAGAACCTCGGCCAGCGTCCCAGCGGCCGGCGACGGAATTTCGGTATCCACTTTGTCGGTAGAAATCTCGAACAGGGGCTCATCGCGCCCCACCGTCTCCCCGGGCTTTTTCAGCCATTTGGTCAGCGTTCCCTCGACAATGCTTTCGCCCATCTGGGGCATGACGACGTCAATCATACGGTCTCCATTTGCCTTTCAAATACGCGTCCGAAATTCTGTATAAGTGCCGCGACCACTTCCCCGCGCTGAGCCTGGCATCCCAAACTTCGCATCGAGGCCACCGGCCGGGTTAAACCGCACGGTACGATGTACCGGAAATAATTCAAATCCGTATCCACATTCAGAGCGAACCCATGCGAGGTAACCCAGCGGCTGATATGAACCCCAATCGCCGCGATTTTCCCTGAGCTGGTCCAAACGCCCGTAGCCCCTGCTTCGCGACCCGAAGTAATACCGAACCCGTTAAGCGTATCGATGATCACCTGCTCGATGGCCCGGACGTAAGCATGCACATCGCGCTTCCATTCTCGCAAATCGAGAATCGGATAACCGACAATCTGCCCCGGTCCATGATAAGTAACATCGCCTCCGCGGTCGGTCTCAAAAAACGAAATCCCCGACCGCGCCAGCAGCTCAGGTTCCGCAAGCATGTTCTCGCGATGACCGTTCCGCCCCATAGTCACGACATGGGGGTGCTCGACAATCAATAACTGATCGGAAACCGCCCGGCTCTTCCTCAATTCAACAAATCCGCACTGCCGTTCCCAAGCCTCAGCCCAAGGCATAAGTCCCAGGTCGCGAATCTCGCACATCCCGGCTTGAAAACTGGTCTGCGAAAACCTGGGGACTGACCACTCTGTCTCAAGGCGGCCATCTGGCTCCGTGCAAGCGGGCTGGTGTTCCGCGCCGGGTGGACAGAGCGGTCTGTCCCCGGGTTTTCGCCCCATCTGCATAATGTTTCTCTGCGCGCTCTGCGTCTCTGCCTGAACTTCCAAACTAGGCATTAAGCGCCTGTCCATACACAGCGTTAAACGCCTCGCCCACCGCCTCGTAAAGCGTAGGATGCGCGTGAATCGTATGAATCACGGTATCCACAGTAGCCTCCGCGGACATCGCCAGCACGCCCTCGCCGATCAGTTCGAACGCTTCCGGGCCGATGATGTGAACGCCCAGCACCTCTCCATGCTTCTCGTCCGACACGATCTTCACGAACCCGTCGTGCGAACCCAAAATCGTGGCTTTGCTGTTCGCGGCAAACGGAAATTTCCCCACTTTTACGTTATATCCAGCCGCCCGAGCCTGCGCCTCCGTCAGGCCCACGCTGCCAATTCCAGGATCGGTGTAAGTACAACCCGGAATTCGCAGCCGATTGATCGGGGTCACTGGCTTCCCTGCAATATGCGCCATCGCGACCATCCCCTCAGCCGTCGCCACGTGCGCCAACTGCGGTGTCCCCGCGACGATATCGCCGATCGCGTAAACCCCCGGCTCGCCGGTCCTCTGCATGGAATCGACCTTCACGAATCCGCGATCCAGCTCGACCTTGGTGCCCTGAAGCCCGACATCTTCGGTAACCGGCCGCCGCCCGACGGCGACCAGCAGCGCCTCTGTCTCGACCGTCTCACGCTTCCCGTCCGCCAACGCGACGTCGAACTTCACGCCACTATCGGTAACTTGAATATTCTCCGCCCGAGCCCCCGTTTCCACGCGAATCCCCTGTTTTTTAAACAGCCGTGCCAGCTCTTTCGAGACCTCTTCATCTTCCACCGGCACAATCCGCGGCAGCATCTCGAAAACCTGCACTTTGGTCCCAAACCGATGGAAGCACGATGCGAATTCGACGCCCACCGCGCCCGCGCCCAGCACCGCCAGCGACTTCGGAACCTCCCGCAAATCAAGTATTTCGACATTGGTCAAAATACGCTTTGCGTCCGGCTTCAACCCCGGCAGCATCCGCGCCGCCGAGCCGGTGGCCAGCACAACATTCTTGGTCTCGTAAACCTGCTTGGACCCGTCCGGGGCCGTGACTTCGACCTTCCCAGGTCCAGCCAGCCGGGCCCATCCCTTGATCCAATCGACTTTATTCTTGCGGAAGAGAAATTCAATCCCCTTGGAATGTTTGGTGACAATCTTGTTCTTCCGGTCGCTCACCATCGGATAATCGAGCCGGGGATTTTCGCAATGAATCCCCTCTTCTTCCGAGTGCACGAACCGGTCCCAAACATCCGCGGTATGCAATAGCGATTTGGTCGGTATGCAACCGACCAGAAGGCAAGTGCCGCCTAATCTTGGATCTGCTTCGATACAGGCAACCTTCAGTCCATACTGTCCGGCGCGAATCGCAGCCGAATACCCACCGGGACCACTCCCGATGACAATCACGTCGTAGGTCATTTTATTTTCAGTGTAGCATTTGGAACTAACAGTTCTTCAAAACTGAAGTCGTTACAGAAAGTGCAACAGACCGATTACGAACTGCTGCTGCTCATGCTCTCGGGTGACGAAGAAGCATTTACAATGCTTTATCGACGCCGGCAGGGGCCGGTGTATCGGTTCGCCCTGCAAATGACCGGAAATATCGTGATTGCGGAAGATGTTACGCAGGAAGTTTTTATGGCGCTGATTTCGAAAACGGCCAAGTACGATCCGGCTCGGGGAACGCTGGCTTCGTTTCTTTACGGGATCGCGCGAAATATGGTCTTGCGGCGCCTCGAAAAAACTGCGGAGATTGAAGATTATGCAGGGCCGGAGGATATTTTGGACGATCTCACCCGGCGCGAAACTATCGAAGGCGTCCGGCGCGCGGTGCTGAGTCTTCCGCCGGTCTATCGCGAAGCAATTGTCCTTTGCGATCTGCAAGATACGAGCTACGAGGACGCCGCGCTGGTGCTCGATTGTCCGATCGGCACCGTGCGGTCCAGGTTAAATCGGGGAAGATCGATGTTGGCTCAGAAATTGGCGGTAAGAGTATGAACGAGCTGCTAAAAGCCCTGGCCGATCATGACCGTCAGCGGGAGGCTCCGGAGACGGTCGAATTGCGGCTAAGATCAGCGTTTCGAAGGAAATACGCACATCCGAAGTGGCCTTATTTCGCCGTCGCGGCCTCGGTCGTCATCGCGCTGTTAGTTTATTCTCCTCAGAAGCCGCAAACGATGGAAATTGCGGTAGTTACGCCTCCAGTCCCGGTGCTGGCGGTGAACAAAACGGCACCCCGAAAGACGGTTCTCCACAGCTCTCGTCCGACGGAAGTTGTGACCGAGTTTTACTCGCTGATGGAGGATGCACCTCCCTTTGAACAAGGCGAGCTTTTGCGGGTCAGCCTGCCTGCTGCCGCCATGCGCGGCGTCGGGCTACCGGTGGATGAGGATCGCCTGGCGGACATGGTCCAAGCGGACGTTCTCGTGGGGCAAGAGGGGCTCGCCAGAGCCATCCGGTTCGTAAACACAAACGTTAATCGACCTTGAGGGAGCTTAAAATGACAAAAATCGCGCTCTGCGGAGCCTTATTTAGCCTTATTTCGCTGTCCGCGCAGGATCCCGCTGCCGTTGACAAAAAGTTGGCGGAGGCGAAAGCCAGACTCGACGAACTAAGAGTCATGGACGTCTCCATGATCAACGGCCCGACGGTGAAGGGAGCGCCCTATTCGGCGCAGTCCGTGAACGAAATGGTACAGACTCTCTCCGATGGGAATCGCATCTCGCACAGCTCGACATCGACGATCTATCGGGACAGCCAGGGAAGAGAGAGGCGGGAAGAAGCCAATGGCCGATCGATCTTCATCAGCGACCCGGTGGACGGCGTGAGCTATTCGCTGCAAACGAACAGCAAGATTGCTCATAAGAATGCGCAGAAAACCGTGGGTGTCAGCTACTCAACTGGGAGCGGCAGTGGCGCGGGCAGCGGACGCGGCGGGGCGGTCACGACGGAGACGCGTACGTTCGTGATGAACTCGCCGGGCAATGGACCGGAGACGTTTTACTTCTCGAACCAGGAAGTGAGTTCCTCGAAAGTGAAACCAGTGGTGGAGAATCTGGGTACACAGACGATCGAAGGCGTCTCGGCCGAGGGCACGCGGACCACGATCACGATTCCCGCGGGTCAAATCGGCAACGATAAACCCATCGTCACAGAAACCGAGCGCTGGTATTCGCCCGAGCTGCAAGTCACGGTGATGACCAAGCGCACCGATCCACGCACCGGCACGACCACCTATAGACTCACCAACATCAACCGCAGCGAGCCGGCGCCGACGCTGTTCCAGGTTCCATCGGATTACACGGTCATCGAGCCGGATAACAGGCGGATGATTATTAAAGAAGATCAGCAGTAGAAACGGCTACGCGGTGGTCTTCGGGGATTGGGCGGCAGCCAGGGCGTGGGATTCGGCTTCGACTTCGCGCAGCAGGGCTTCGGCTGATGCGAGCGAAATTGGTCCGGCCATGACTGGAGGAAGCGGAGGCGCCGCTGAAGGCGTTGCAAAGGATGGTTCGGCCGGCTTCACCTGCGGGACGATTGCCGTGCGGCGCATTTCGGAGAGCATTGTCTTGATCTCGCCCAAGTCGGTCGCCACTTGAAACAGCTTCCAGACGACGGCGATTACCATGGCGTAATAGAAAATCGTCATTACGCCGCTCATGATGGCTTCCATCGGACCCACGTGAAGTTCTCCTCAGCCCGTCCATCGGCTGGTAAGGGAAAAACTTTAGTTCAATTCTCAGTGGGGGTTTTTTCCAGATGATCGATCACGATGACCGGCATCGCGGTCTTGCGCGCCTCCAGCTTCAGTCCCATCTGCTGAAGAGAGGTGAAGATGGACGAGCCGGCGGGTTCGGAGGCCTCGGCGGAGGGCTTGCCGTCTCCTCCCGGCGCTCCCATCATGGCGCCCATGCCGGCGGCTTTCGCGGCATTCTTCAAATCGTCCATGGCGAGGTCCAGAACCACTTGGTAGTTCCCCTTTAGGTCGGTCATGTCAACGACGGGCCGGTCCACGAAGCGCGTAAGCGTTTCGGCCAGGGTGGTCATGTTGGCTTTAGAGGCTTCCATATGCATGCGGCCGTCGGCCATGGACATGCGCATCTGGCCCATGGGTCCGCCCTGCATGGTGACGCCTTTTCCGCCTTCCATATTGCCGCTGATGCGAACCTGGCTGGCTCCCTGGCCGATTACGGTTTCGCCCTTTTTGGGCTCCGCGGGTTCGGTTGGCGTTGAAGAGGCGGGCGGGTCGGGCTCGGCTTCCTTCATTTTCGGACCACCTTTGGCCACGACCAGCGCGTACACCGGATGATCCTTCGTTTCACGATGGACGACCAGTTTGAACCGATCCGCCAGCAGTGTTTGGAGCATTTGGGGGACCTGTTTCTCTGTTGCCCCTTCCGGCAGAGTGGCCTGGATATTGAAGCGTTCAGCGCTCATCGGGTTCCCTAGCCAATCCGGACCCGAGACCTGGTAATCCTTGACTTCATAAGCGGTGCGAATGAGGTCCTTGAGGGTGAAGCTGCCGATGTCGACGATGGCTCCGTCAACCTTCATGCCGATGCGCGGCATCTTGCCCGCTTGCATGGCGCCGGGGTTGAGCGGACCGGCGGGTTTGACGGACGCGACTTCGAAGGACAGCGGAGCTGGGGTTTGGGAGCAGGCGAGCGCTGCCGCCAATAAGAAAGCGCCGACGGATTTGTACGGAAAAAAGATTCCCATGGCTTCAGGGTACAGGAAAAGCAGTAGCCAGTAGCCAGTAGCCAGTAGCCAGTAGCCAGTAGCCAGAATAAGACTCTAGCTCTTTTCGAAATTTAGCGAGGCTGAATTTATGCAGAAGCGGACGCCGGTGGGTTTCGGACCGTCGGGGAAGACGTGGCCTAAATGCGCTCCGCATTGCGCGCATTGAACCTCGACGCGGCGCATGCCGTGGGATGTATCGTCGATCATTTTGAGATTGTTTTCGTCGATGGGAGCGTAGAAACTGGGCCAGCCGGAGCCGGACTCGAATTTCGTGCCGGAGCTGAACAGTTTCGCATTGCAGCAGACGCAGTGATAGGTGCCGTCGTCGTGCAGGTTCCAGTATTTACCGCTGAAGGGAGGCTCCGTGCCGCACTGACGCGCGACTTGATACTGCTCCGGAGTGAGTTGTTTCTTCCAATCATCGTCAGTCTTCTTCATGCCTTCAGCTTACACTGGAAGTTGGCAGATTCCGATCCCATCAAATTGTTCAAAAGCTGGTTCGACGCGGCGGTGAACGCAAAGCTCAAAGAGCCGAACGCTATGACGCTAGCAACTGCAACGCGCAAGGGAAAACCTTCAGCGCGCGTGGTGCTTTTAAAGAGCTTCGATGAGCACGGTTTCGTGTTCTACACGAACTACAATAGCCGTAAGGGTCGCGAGTTGGGCGAGAATCCACACGCGGCTCTGGTGCTGTTCTGGCCTGCTCTGGCGCGGCAGATCCGTATTACGGGGCGGGTGGCGAAGGTTTCGGCGGAAGAATCCGACGCCTATTTTCAGAGCCGGCCACTGGGCAGCCGGTTCAGCGCGGCGATTTCTAAACAGAGTTCGGTGATTCCTTCGCGGGAGTTTCTGTTGCAGAAATTAAAGAAGATTGAGGAAAAGTATCCAAAGGGCGATCCGGAGCGTCCTACAAACTGGGGAGGTTATCGTGTCCATCCAAACGAAATCGAGTTCTGGCAGGGTGGCGCGTTCCGCCTCCACGACCGCGTGCGTTATCGCAGGCGCCGCGATGGTAGCTGGAGCGTGGATCGTCTGTCTCCCTAAAGCGCACGCGGGGGATGTTCCGGCCGATAAAGACGTCGCGCGTATGCTGAAGGGCGTAGAGGAACGCTACAACCACACGGAGACACTGGAAGTCTCGTTCGCAGAGACGTTCACCAACCACGGCCGCAAGCACACGGAGCAGGGCGAACTATATTTGCGGAAGCCGGGCCGCACGCGGTGGGAATACAAAATCCCCCAGGGAAAGTTGTTCGGATCCGACGGGAAATTCGCTTACGCGTACTTCCCCGATGAAAAGCGGTTCGACAAAATGAGCCTGAAGGAAACCGACGACATGCGGGCTCCGCTGGCGTTCCTATTGGGGAAGCTGCAATTCGATAAAGAGTTCCGAGGGTTCCGCACGCAGGAGGATGGGCCGAGCACCTTTATCACGGCGACACCGAAGTCCGACAAGATGCCGTATTCGGAGGTCACCTTTCTGATTGACCCGAATTTCACGATCCGGTGGATCAATGTGAAGGGGCAGGACGGGTCGCAGCTCGAGTTCGCGTTTTCGGCGGAGAAGCGGAATCCGCCGATCGCGGAAGCGATGTTCAAGTTCACACCGCCGCCGGGTGTGATCTATACGGATTTGTCGCAGAGGGAGTAGTGCCGCGAAACACAGGCTGAAGCCTGTGCCACCACGGAGAAGGGCCCAAAGGCTCGCGGAGATGCGGGAAATGTCGTGCAGATCGCTTCCTGCGGTCGCGGCTCGGCAATTTCGCAAGATTCGAGAAGATGTTTTTTCCTTGCTCGCCTAGAATTGGGCCATGTGGCTCACTAAATTTGCAGCACTTTCTCTTTTGACTCTGGCGGCTTTCGGGCAATCCGAGGCTCGCTTCCGGCTTTCGAAGGCGTCGGTTGTCATTCTGGGGGTGACGGATCTGCCGCGGGCGATCGAATATTACCGCGACCGGCTGGGATTGAAAATGACCAGCACCAATGAAGATTTCGCGTTCTTCGACGCGGGTGGATTTACCATCGCGTTGCGCGGAGGGCGTCCGAAGAGCGAAGTGGCCGACTTAACCTCGGTCGAGATCGCGTTTGCGGTGGAGCACGTGAAGGCGGCGCATCTGGCGCTACGCGCGCTGGGGGTGGAGTTCAAGAGGGAGCCTCGGGTTATTACGGGAACGACTTGGGCGACGGATTTTCGCGATCCGGATGGGCATGTGTTATCGATTGTTGGACCAGAGTAGCGTGATAGCCTAGGCCTGATGAAAGCCTTCGTAGCGTTTACGATCTTCACGGGCCTTGCGTTTTCCCAACCTCCAGGAGCAGGGCGCGGCGCGGCTCCTGCGGCTACTCCTGCCGCGACACCACCGGTGGCCGAGAAGCCGCTGGTGGAAGAAAAACCGATCGTTACCCATCATGAAATTCACGCGGGCGGGAAGACGCTAAGCTATACGGCGACCGCCGGCATGATGCCGATCAAGAGCGCGACGGGCGAGATCGAGGCGAATCTGTTTTATGTTTCGTACGTGCTCGATGGGACTGCGGATTATTCCAAGCGGCCCTTGATGGTCGCGTTTAATGGAGGACCCGGGTCGGCGTCGGTGTGGCTGCATATGGGCTGCATCGGACCGAAGCGCGTCAAGATGATGGACGATGGCGAGCTGCCCGCGGCTCCGTATCAGCTTGTCGATAACGAGAATACGTGGCTCGATCAGACGGACCTGGTGTTCGTCGATCCTGTGGGCACGGGCTATAGCCGCGCGGCGAACCAGACGCTGCAACACAAGTTCAACGGCCTGGAGGGCGACGTCCAATCGGTGGGCGAGTTCATCCGGCTTTTTCTGACACGCAATGAGCGCTGGGCATCGCCTTTATACCTCGCGGGGGAGAGCTATGGGACGACGCGCGCGGCCGGTCTTTCCGGCTACCTGGTGGATCAAGGGGTCGCGTTTAACGGCGTGATCCTGCTTTCCACCGTGCTGAATTTCGAGACGATTCTGTTCACGCACGGCAACGATCTTCCTTACATGTTGTACCTGCCGAGCTACGCGGCCACGGCTTTCTATCACAAGAAGCTGTCGCCGGAGTTGCAGAAGAGCTTCGAAATTACGTTGAAGGAGGCCGAAAAACTGGCCGTCGGCGCGTACAATGAGGCTCTGGCGAAGGGCGATCAGTTGACCGACGCGGACTATCGGGCGATTGTCACGAGGGTCGCCAGGCTCACCGGGGTGGATCCGAAGTATGTCGATAATTCGGACCTGCGCATGGAATTGATGCATTACCTGCGCGAGCTGTTGAGGGACCAGAAGATGATGGCGGGAAGGCTCGATAGCCGGATCATCGGGCCTGCGCCTCTGAATACATCGGAGATTGCGGAGTTCGATCCCAGCATGACGACGATTCGTCCTCCCTATACGGCGATGTTCAATCAGTATGTGCATTCCGATCTGGGATACAAAACGGATCTGACCTATTATGTTCTGGGCGGAGGGATTCTGAGCTGGGATTACGGGGAGCAGAATAAGAATCGCTTTGTGGACGTATCCGATTCCTTGCGCAGCGCGTTTGCGAAGAATCCGCACATGAAGGTGTTTGTGGGTTGCGGATATTACGACATGGCGACGCCGTATTTCGCGGCGGAATATACCTTCAGCCACATGGGGCTGCATCCCAGCGTGCGGAAGAATGTGGTGTTCGAATACTACAACGCCGGCCACATGTTTTATATCGACGTTCCATCGCACAAAAAACTGAAAAGCGACATCACGCAGTTCATAAAGTCGGCGAACTGAGCCCTTATGATTCAAGTTAGCGGGCTGTCCAAGGTGTTCTCGGATTCGAAGCACGGGACTCGACTGGCGGTCGACGATGTGAGTTTTGAAGTTCGCGCGGGCGAAGTGTTCGGGCTGCTAGGCCCCAATGGCGCGGGGAAAACAACGACGCTGCGCATGCTCTCGACGCTGCTGAAGCCATCGAGCGGGACGGCGACGCTGAACGGGTTCGAAATCACGCGGGAGCCCCAAAAAGTTCGCGAGCAGATTGGATTTCTGTTGGGCGACATGGGGCTGTACCTGCGACTAACCCCGATCGAGATCCTCAATTTTTTCGGGAAGCTGAACGGGATGGACGCTGGCCAGCGCGCGACGCGAATTGAACGATTGATGACGATGCTCGATATGAAAAGCTTCGCCGGAATTCGCACGGACAAGCTGTCGACGGGTATGAAACAGAAGACGGCGATTGCGCGGACGATGCTGCACGATCCGCCGATTTTGATCCTGGATGAGCCGACCTCAGGCCTGGATGTGCCCACGGCGCGGGCCATCGAAACGTCAATTGTCGAGGCGAAAAGTGCTGGGAAATGTGTACTTTACTCCACTCACGTGATGGAGGAAGCAGAGTACCTGTGCGATCGTATTGGCGTGATCAGCGACGGCAAAATGAAGATGGTAGGCACCATGGAGGAGTTACGCGCGGCGACGGGGAAGCAGAGGCTGCGCGAGATTTTCCTGGATCTGTTGGGGTTGGAGCAATAGCATGCGACTGTCGATGGTGGGCGCGATTTATCAGAAAGAGATGCTCGACCTGGTGAGGGACCGGCGCACGCTGATCAGCATGGTGGTGGTGCCTCTGTTGGTAATTCCGCTGCTGCTGAACGTGAGCACGCGGCTCATTTCGCGGATGCAGGAGAATGCGGAGAACGAAGCGAAGTCGATGGCGGTGGCCGTTCGCGTGACAACGCCTGCGTTGCGGGAAGCGCTCGAAAAAGCACAGATACAGATGGTCGAAAAAGACGATTTGAAGGACGCGGTGCTGAAGAAGACCGCGGCGGCAGGGGTGGAGGAGATTCCGGGGACGCCGACGGAGGTTGAGATTTACGCGGATAATTCCAATCCAATTTCAAGTGCGGCGGCGGCTCGGGTTCGCGTGGCCCTGGACGATCTAAAGGACGAAAAGGTGCGCGAATCGCTGAAGAATTCCGGGATTCCGGAGAGCGTGCTGACGCCGTTCGTGGTGAAAAGAACTAACATCGCCGGCGCGAGGAAGATGTCGGGGATGATATGGGGCAGCATGCTGGGTTATGTTCTGCTGCTGTTGATGTTCGCCGGAGGGATGTACCCGGTGATCGACATGACGGCGGGAGAAAAGGAGCGCAGGACGATGGAGGCTCTGCTCGCGTCGCCGGCCTCGCGGCAGGAGATTGTGTTGGGAAAGAATTTCGCGGCGATGACGGCGATTTTCATCACGGCTATTCTGACACTGGGGAGCATGGTTTATTCACTGAAGGGCAGCAATCTGGCATCAAAGTCGCCGGAGATGCAGGAAATGATGCGGACCATTCCGCTTGATGCGCACACGGTGACGTTGATTGCCCTGACGCTGGTCCCTCTGGCGATGTTCGCGGCGGCCTTGATGTTCGCGATCGCCCTGTTCGCGCGGAGTTATAAAGAGGGGCAGAGCTATTTGACGCCTCTAGTGTTCGTGGTGATTTTCCCAGCGTTGATGGGGGGGGTGTCCGGACTGGAAATGACTCCGGCATTGTGTTTAATTCCGATTTTCAACGCGAGCCAGATGATTCGCGGCATTTTGCTGGGAGACGTTTCGACGGCCAACTTTGCGATCACGACAGCGGCGAATCTGGTGTACGCTGCGATCGCTTATGCGATTGCGACGAGGCAGTTTGAGAATGAGAATGTATTGTTCCGGTCTTAAGAAGCCCACAGGCAAAACCTGTTCCACCATTCGAAGAGACCGCAGAAAGCGATCTGCCCGACCTTCTTCAGCAATCTCTAAAGCCTGTGCCACCTTAGCAGTCAGGGCGCTGACTTTAGTCTGTGTTCAGGCGGCTTCCAAGGCCTGCTCAAAATCCGCGAGCAGGTCGCGCCAGTCTTCGATGCCGATGGATACGCGGACCAGGCCGTCTGTTACTCCGGCCTGGGCGAACTGCTGTTCCGTGAATCCGGAGTGCGTTGTGGTCTTGGGATGGCACACCAGCGTTTCGACGCCGCCGAGCGAGACCGCGTTGTGGGCGATCTTTAAGTGTCGGAGGAATTCGAAGGCGGCGGCTTTGCCTCCCTTCAAATCCAATGAAAACATCGCACCGGGGAAATCGCATTGGGCCTGGTAAATACGAAGCTGTTCGGAATCTTCGAATAGGGCGGGATAAAGCACCTTCTTGATTTTCGGATGCGGAGCCAGGCGCTCAGCGATTCGCTGGGCATTCTTGCTCGCGCGATTCATCCGGAGACCGACCGTGGGCAGGCGGCTGTTAAGCATCCAGCATTCGTCAGGCTGAAGAATATTGCCGAATAAGCTCCGCTTCGCATGCATTTTGGTGACAAAATCACGGTTTTTTGCCAAGATAACGCCTCCGATCAGGTCGCTGAAGCCGGAGAGGTATTTGGTGGCGGAATAAAGCACCAGATCCGCGCCCAGTTCGAAGGGATGCTGGAAGGCGGGGCCTAGCATGGTGTTATCGACCATTACCACAGGCTTGTTCTGAAGGGCGGTAGAAGTATCCACTGCACGGCGGATGTCGGTCATGATGCCGGTAGGATTGGCGGGAGTTTCAATCAGGACCACGCGCAGATTCTTGGTATCGCGAATAGCCGCGTCGATGGACTCCGTCTGGCCTGCTTCCACAGCAACACCCTTGACACCCCATTCGGAGAGAAAATTCTCAATGAGCTTTTGGGTGCCGCCGTAAATAGGGACGGTATATACAATCGAATCGCCGGGCTTGAGAAACGTGAACAGCGCGGTCATGATTGCGGCCATTCCGGAGTTGAACGCTAGTGCGCCTTGAGCTCCGGTTTCGAGAGGGAGAATCTGATCCTCCAGGATTTCCGCGTTGGGATGATTGAAGCGCGAGTAGACCAAATCGACCTGCTCACCCTGTTCCGCAGTGCCTCGGCCAGCCATCAGGTCGAAGGCGCGTTCGGCGGCTTCGGGACTGGAGAATACATAGGTCGAACTGCGGAAAACCGCCGGGCGAGCGGAACCAACGGACAAGGTCGGGTCAAAACCGCGGGTAAGGACTTCAGTAGGCGGACGGAGCATATACCTGTAGAATAGACCCTCCTTTGGCATGTCTTAGTACATAGGTACCTTAGGCGATACCGTAGCGTAAATAAGCGCTCTCCCCGATTGGGGGTGCCTATGCCCTCACCCTACAATGCAAATAGTAGAGAAAAGAGGATTTGTATCTTGCAATTGACGAGAACGGGGAAATCCCAATACTCGGAGACGGAAGCCGCCGAAGAGCTCGGGATTTCCGTCGCTCAACTCCGCGTGATGATCCGGAGTCACGTGGTGGAGCGCGACGAGGACCTGACCAACGTCCCTGTTACTACCTTCCAACCGTCCGATTTGCTGATCCTCAGGCTTTTGTCCGGGAAGCAGCTTCCGGATTGACCACATTCGGAGGGCGACGCCCCTCCATTGCCGCCACGGCATTTTCCGCCGCCATCATGGACATACGAGTCCGCGTCGCCACCGATGCGGTGCCTATATGCGGCGCCAGCACAACGTTATTCAACTGCAATAGAACGGGATTCACTTCGGGCTCGCGCTCAAACACATCGAGCCCTGCGCCGGCGATTACGTGATCCTTTAGAGCCTGCGCGAGGGCTGCTTCGTCGACCACGGGTCCGCGCGCGGTGTTGATCAATATGGCTGTTTTCCTCATCATGTTCAGCTCCGCCGCGCCGATCAGATGACGGGTTCCGGCGTTGAGAGGCACGTGAAGACTGACGTAATCCGACTCGCGGAGGAGCGTATCCTTGGACACAAACTCGGCGGGAAAGTCTGTCTCCACCGGCTTATTACCGGCGTACAGTATGCGCATCGAGAAGCCGAGGCCGCGCCTCGCCACGGCCTGCCCGATACGGCCCATTCCGAATATCCCTAAGGTTCGGTGATGGACATCCTGGCCGACCAGGAGGTCGATTCCCCAGCGGGTCCATTTGCCGGAATGCACGAATTCATGCGCTTCGACGACGCGGCGGGCGGCCGCCATGAGCAGGGTGAACGCGAAATCGGCCGTGGTGTCGCTGAGAATGCCGGGCGTGTTGGTTATCCAGATGCCTCGTTCGGTGGCGGCGGCGACATCGATGTTGTCGTAGCCGACGGCGACGTTCGAGATCACGCGAACTTTGGGATCGAGCTGAGAGATGGCATCGCGCGAGAGCCGGTCTGTAAGTTGACTGACAATCGCGTCTTTTCCGCGGGCGCGTTCGATTAGCTCGGCGGCGGTGAGGCCTTCATCGGTTCCGACGTCGTCAACATCGGCATGCTGGCGCAAAAAATCGACCGCTTCGGGATAAATGCGTTTTGTCACGAGTACGGAGGGTTTCATTCGATAGAATTTATTCTATGGCACAACTAGGATTTCTCGGATTGGGCATCATGGGTGCGCCCATGGCTCGGCATTTGCTGAAAGCGGGGCACGACGTGGCTTTGTGGTCGAACACGGCGTCGAAGGCTCAGGAATTGGCGAAGGAAGGAGCGGGGAAGGCCTGCGCGACACCCGAAGAGGTCGCCAAAGTCGCGGATGTGATTTTCTATTGCGTGGGCGATACGGAGATGGCGCGGGAGATCACGCTCGGTCCGAAGGGTCTGTTGGAAGGAACGCAAAAAGGAACCATCGTTGCCGATTGCAGCACTATCTCGCCGGCGGTGAGCAGGGAGATTGGCCAGGAGTTCGCGGACCACGGAGCCCACTTCTTAGACGCCCCCTGTACCGGATCGAAGCCGGGCGCGGAAAAAGGGACGCTCACATTCATGGTGGGCGGGGAACAGGAGGCGTTTGAGCGGGCAAAACCGTATTTCGAAATCATGGGGAAGGTTTTCTACTATTGCGGACCGGCCGGACAGGGGTTGCAGGCCAAGCTGACCCAGAACCTGATCCTGGCGAGCATCATGCAGGCTTTCGCCGAGGGGATGGTTTTGGCTACCAAGGGTGGGATTTCCCCTAGCCTGATGCTCGAAATCCTCGACAATAGCGCGGCCAAAAGCGGCCTTATCTCGTTCAAAGCGCCGTACATCCTGTCACGGGACTTTGGGACGAACTTTGCGACCAAATGGATGCACAAAGACGTCGGCCTGGCGCTTGAATCGGCGAAGGAGCTCGGGGTGCCGCTGCCGGTGACGGCGTTGACGGAGCAGATGTTGCGGGCAAATATGGCTTCCGGGCGCGCGGATGATGATTTTTGCTCCGTGATCCGGGTTTTGGAAGATTGGGCTAAGGTGGAGGTTAAAAAGCAGTAAGCCATATGTCCAATAGAAACATGGTTGTAAGAAACACGTGGGCTGCGTGGTAAAAATATTTTAAGGTTTCCCTACAAAAAACTGTTGCTTTTTGGATCGGGATATCCTAATATTGGAATCAAGCCGGGGAGGCCAAACTCCCACCAAAGCGAGACTAACCTCATAAAGACCCCTGAAGCAATCCTCCCCGGCGCCCCTTTGGGGTTCGAGGTCAGGCGGTCCAGAGGTAGCAGCCTTCATTAAAGTACATCAACGGTCGTCTTGTTAGAGGGTCGTTAAACGGGCTAAAGTGATAGAATAGCGGGCAAGGGTGACTTTTCTTACACTTTTGGGTTCGACCGGGTCGATTGGGACCAGCACCCTGGACGTGGTGCGCCGATGGCCGGGCCGATTTGGAATTTTCGCCCTTGTTGCCGGTCGAAATACTGAACTTCTAGCGAAACAGATTGCCGAGTTTCGTCCGCAAGTCGCGGTCGTGGCAGATGAAACGGCTCTTGAGGACCTGCGCGGACGGCTCAGTTCGTACGTTCCCCAACTCGCTTTTGGTGCGCAGGCTCGAATTGACGCGGCCCGGGCGGTTGAGGCGGGATTTGTTATGTCGGCCATCGTCGGGGTGGAAGGCATGGAAGCCACTTACGAGGCGGTACGGCTCGGCAAGAGGGTCGGTCTCGCGAACAAAGAGACACTGGTGGCGAGCGGCAAGCTGGTTATTGAAGCAGCCCGCGCTTCCGGCACGGAGTTGCTCCCGGTCGATAGCGAGCATAACGGCGCTCACCAATGCTTTCGGGCGGGGCGGAGGGACGAGGTCGCAAAGCTGATTTTGACCGCGTCCGGCGGCCCATTCCGATTGACTCCGGCCGAAGCTCTGGCGAAAGTGACACCGGAGCAGGCGTTAAATCATCCAACCTGGAAGATGGGACCGCGCATCACGATCGACTCGGCGACTCTGATGAACAAGGGGTTTGAGGTCATCGAGGCCTGTTGGCTGTTCAATCTACCGCCGAAACAAGTAGAAGTGGTGGTGCATCCTCAGTCCAAGTTGCATGCGATGGTAGAGTATGCCGATGGCAGCGTGATTGCGCAGGTATCGGCCACGGATATGCGGATGCCGATTCAATACGCGTTGACGTATCCCGAGCGCGCCGACGCGCCGGTGCCGCGGCTCGATTGGTCGGAAAGCGCGACGTGGAACTTTGAGGCTCCCGATTTTCAAAAGTTTCCTGTGTTGAAACTGGCGTATGAAGCGCAAGAGGCGGGAGGATCGGCTACGTGCACGTTGAACGCGGCCGATGAGATTGCGGTGGAGGCGTTTCTGGCCGGCAACATTCCGTTTCCGGCGATTGCGGCGACGGTGGCCGAGACGCTGGACCGGATTCCTACGCGGAATCCACAAACGATCGCGGAAGTGTTAGAAATAGATCGTGCGTCCCGCGAGGCGGCGAGGCGGGTGATCGAGACCCGCTGGGGAAAGAAAGTTACAACCGAAGCAGTGTTTCGGACGTAGAAAGCATAAGGCATGGTTTTTTTACAGAACATCTGGTGGTATCTGGTTCTGATCGGGGTGATGATCCTGGTTCACGAACTGGGCCACTATTGGGCGGCTCGCTTCTTTGACGTGAAAATTGAGGCGTTCAGCTTCGGATTTGGGCCGCGCCTCTTTGGCTTCAAACGCGGGGAGACGGATTTCCGCTTCTGCGCGATCCTGTTCGGCGGATACGTGAAGATGGCGGGCGAGCAGTTCGGGGATATGAGCGATCCGGGCGACCAGAACGCGAATAACGATCCCCGGAACTTTCTGGCGAAGCCCCGCTGGCAGCGGATGATTATTTCTTTCGCGGGTCCGGCGATCAATCTGGTGCTGGCCGTCGCATTGATGACCGGTCTGTTCACGCAGCATTATCTGCGGATACCTCTGCCGCGTTCACCCATCGTGGGTGTGGTTACGCCGAATGGCCCCGCATATCAGGCGGGGGTTCGCGAAGGCGACCGGGTGGTGCAGATCGACGATGTCGATAATCCCAATTGGGAAGACATCATGATGAAGGAGATCGCCGGGGTCCACGAGCCGATCCGGGTGGTGGTGAAGCGCAACGGCGAGCTGATGCATCTCACCGTCACACCCGCGTACGACGAGAAACTGGGAGCCGGACAAGCCGGATGGATGCAGGAATCTCAGGTGCAGGTTGGCGGATACCTGAAGGGAAACGACGCGGCCGAGAAGGCGGGTCTGCAAAAAGGCGACATTCTGTTGAGCATCAACGGGCAGCCGTTGCGAAGCGCGTCGCGGCTCCAGGAAGTGCTGGAACAGACCAAGGGCGCGCCGGTCAGTTTAACTTATTCGCGTGGAGGTGTGGTCCACGAGGTGACGCTGACCCCGGCGCAAAGGGAGATTGAAGGACAACAGCGCTGGATGATCGGCGTGCTGCTGGAGCAACCGATGGAAGTGGTGAAACTTCCGCTACCGCAGGCGTTCACCGAATCATGCCGCCAGAACATGCAGAACGCCAAGCTGATTTTTAAAGTCCTGGAAGGAATCGTCGAGAGGCGGATGTCGCCCAAATCCATCGAGGGGCCGTTCCGCATTGCGCAGATGTCGGGGCAGGCGGCGCGCGAAGGCCCGGTTGAGTTCACGGTCTTAATGGCCGGAGTGAGCCTGAACCTGGCGATCTTCAATCTGCTGCCGATTCCGATTCTGGACGGCGGCGTCATTCTGATGCTGCTAATCGAAATGCTGCTGCGAAGAGACCTGGATTTGAAGGTTAAAGAAGCGGTGCTGAAGGTCGGCTTTGTGTTCCTGATGGTCGTGGTAGTTTTCGTGTTGTATAACGACTTGTCGAAAATGCTCCCGCCCAGTTAGGGCTGAAGCGCATCCAGCGTTTCTTGCGCTGCTTTCTCCCAGGAGAATTTTCGGGCGCGTTCTGGTCCCGCCTGTGCGAGTTGCTCGCGAAGGGCTGCATCTGTCGCGATGCGATGGAGCGCATCGGCGATGGCGCCCTCGTTCAAAGGATCGAAGAAAAGAGCGGCGTCTGCTGCGACCTCCCGGAGCGGAGGGATATCGGAGCAGGCAAGCGGGATCCCCGCAGCCATGGCTTCAAGAACAGGCATCCCGAATCCTTCAAATGTCGAGGGGTAGACGAACGCGTGCGCTCCGGCGTACAACTGAAGCAATTCGTCCCGTGAAATCCAGCCGGTAAGCCGCACGGAGTCCTGCACTCCCAGCTCCGCGATCAGCGCATCCAGAGCATCGGCAAAGAAGCCGCGCATTCCGGTGATGACGAGGCGCCATGGGTGTTTACCGCGTGAATACGCCCGAATCAGCCGATCGAGATTTTTGTGCGGATGCAATGTCGAGACGCAGAGAACGAACGGTTCGGTGTGGGTTCGATCCAGCGAGAAGAAATCCCGATCGACGCCATGATGAATCACGCTGATTCGCTCTGGGGGGAGACGATAGACGCGAATCAGATCCAGACGCGTAGCCTCCGACACGGCGATCAGCCGCCGCGACCGATGCGCGGATGCCCACAACAACAGTTTCCAGAAGGGCAGATCGAACCAGCGGAAATGCTCAGGGTGCCGCTTATGCTGCAAATCGTGAAAGACGGTCACAGAGGCACACGGAGCAAGAACGGGCGCGGTGAATCCGGGATTTAGGAGGACATCGAGCCGGTGACGCGCGGCCTCCACGGGTAGAATCGTTTGTTCCCACAAGATTCGCGCGGGCCGGAATCGCGCCCGCACCGGTTGCGGCTTCCAGTGAAAATTCGTCTGCGCCGGAACTAAATCCTGTCCCGTTTCCAGATTAGTGAAGATGAAATATTCGTTGTCGCGGTCGATCGAAGCGAGCGCGGCCAGCAACTGGCGAAGATAAATCTCCGTGCCTCCCACGCCGCCGGGAATCAAGTACAGAGCGTTGATCCCGATGCGCGCCATTTACTGGCCCAGGCGCTTCAGCGCTTCCCGGGCGGCGCGGTTGGAGGTATCGATGGTAGCCGCGCGCCGATACTCGGCGATGGCCCCTGCATAGTTCCCTAAAATCTCGTAGACGCCGCCGCGATTTAAATAGATTTGGCCAACGCCGGGATCGGCGGCCTCGGCTCGCGCCAGGACGTTCAGCGCTTCCGCTGCCCTGCGCTGCTTGCCATAGATCGCGCTGAGTCCGACGTATGCCTCCGGACGGTTGCCGTTGAGCTCGATTGCGCGCGCAAACGCCCCAATCGCATCCGTCTCCCTTCCGGCGCAGTCGAGCGCATTGGCCCAATCGACGAGCAAAAGATAATCGGGCGGCGCGAGGCGCGATGCCGCGTCGAAATTTTTCACCGCCGCGGCACAATCGCCCGAGCGGAACTGAGCGAACGCGAGTTGAAACCGAGGACGCACCTTGCCCGGCGACTTCGCCACCGAATCCTGCCACAGGTTCAGAGGGGTGGACCAGACGTCGCTTCGTTGGTAGGTGAGCACAGTGCAAGCGACCAGCACCGCGGCGGAGGCGCCGACGGCCTGCTCAAACCGCAAGCGGCGCAGCGGTTCAAGAACGATCAGGATGAGGCCGAGAAAGGGAAGATAAACGCGCCGCTCCGCGAGTACGTCGCGAATCGGAATCACGGACGAGGTCGGCGCGATCAGCAAAAGAAATACGAACACTCCAAAGGAGGCCAGGGGCCAGCGTTTCCGATAAACCCACGCAGCCACCGCGACCGCCAGCATCGCGATGAGTCCGAAGATGGCGGCGGGAGCCGGTCCCGTCGAAAGAGCAACGTCCGGATCGACGTTTTGTCCGTAGGGCAAAAAGAACATGCGGACATAGATCCAGACGACACGGCATTGCGTGAAGAAATAGGACACGGGCGAGAGGTCCTTCAAATTGAAGCCGGCCGTGTTCGCTCCGAACAGCACCTTCCCCACCACCACTCCTCCGGCCGCGCAGGCCACGGCGAGAAGGCCGTAGAGAACCGCGTTTTTTCGCATTCCTCCGCGATGCCAGAAGAAATCCGTAAGCAGGATCAACACGGGAAGCGTGAGCGTATGTTCCTTGGTCGCGGCCGCGGCCCCGAACAAAACGACGATCGAGATCGCGCGCAGCCAGCTCATCCGGTCGCGATTCGAATAGATAAACACCGCGAAGGCCGAGTAGTAAAAGAGCACGCTCAAAACTTCGGAACGGCTGGCGACATAAGCAACCGATTCCGTTTGCAGCGGATGCAACAGAAACAAGCCGCCTGCAAATACCGCGAGCGCAGTACGCATTCGGCCGGATACGCCAACCCATTCGAGCAGACGCCACGCGATCAACAGAACCACAGTCGAAACCAGGAAATGCAGCAGGACGTTGGTGGTGTGGTAGACGTGCGGGTCCTCTGCGCCCGATTGATAGTTCAGCCAGTAGCTGAACATCAAAAGCGGACGCGGGTAACGCAGCCAGTCTGTCAAGTGCAGGCGGGGCGCGTCTACATCCGCGTAGGGCAGATACACATCGTCGAGAACGAACGCGCTATGGAGCGCGGGTCCGTAGGCTTCAAACACCAGGAACAGCGAGCCCAAGCCGATCAACCAGGTCCACCACGGGGGCAGCCAGGAAACGGCGGCGGGCGCGGGTTGCTCCGCGGCTTTAGTTACTGGGCGTTTTTGCTTCTTCATGAGACTCGAGGCGGAACTCGAGGATCGCCAGGCGCTGCGCCAGAGCAATGTTGGAATCCTTGAGGCTGGAGATCATCATCGACAATCGATAGAGGACAAGCAGAAACAGAGCGCCGGTGACCACCAGGAGAGCGACGGGCGCATCGTCGATTCCCATCGCGCCCGCAATCCGGTCGAGCAGCACGCGCCAGCGCGAGAGAGCCAGTAGCACCAGCGCCGCGGCCAGCCAGCTCACCGAATACTCGACGCGAATGTGCGCGCGCCGCACCGAAAGCAGCACCATGCCAATCAAAAGGATGCTGAAGCCAGTCATCACATTCAGGAGGCGATCCATTTATTTTCTCCGTCCTTCAAATTTCAGCACGTTTACGAAGACGCCAAGCAGCACGTGCACCATGTAATAGAGCGATCGAAATGGCGTGATGGTGCTGCGCCCGGTGCGCCGGGGACGCATGCGGCACGGCACTTCGACGAACCGGAACCGCCTGCGCTGCAACACGACCAGCGCTTCAATTTCCGGATACTCCAAAGGGAAACTGCGGCTGAAAACGGAAAGCGCGGTGCGATTGACGCCGACAAAACCGGACGTCGGATCGTGCACCGGATGGTCCAGAATCGGGCGCAGCACCGCGCGAAAGAAAACGATCGCGGCGGCGCGAAGGAACCCCGAATGCGTCCCCGACCCATCGATAAAGCGCGAACCGATCACCATCTCACACTTCTCGCGCTCCAGCGTTTCGAGCATTTTCGGAATGTCGCGCGGATCGTGCTGGCCGTCGCCGTCCACGCGGATCACGTAATCGTATTCGAGCTCGAACGCCAGCCTGTATCCGGCTTGCACCGCGCCGCCGAGGCCAAGGTGGTGCGGCAGAGACAGCACTCGCGCTCCCGCGGCGCGCGCGGTATGAATCGTCGCATCCGTGGAGCAATCGTCGACCACCAGAATCGGCACGCCCGGCATGACCGCCCGCACTTCGTTCACGACGCCTCCGATAGCGCCTTCTTCGTTATACGCCGGGATGAGAATGAGGACTCTGCTCACAGCTCAGCGACCTTACGGACCGATATGGAATACGCGGCCAACAACGCGCGAAATTCTTTCGAGCTTAGCCGGCGCGTCTTGAAGATTCTGCGGCGCTCGCGGAAAAGATAGGGCAATCGAACCGTCGCCGAGGCGTGGGCCCGCAAAACGAGAAACGGTAGCAGCCACGGCGGATGACCGGACTCGCGAAATTCGGCCGCTTTGCCGGTCCGGGTGATCATGAACACCAGGTGCCAATAGTAGCGCGCGAGCGCGTAGAACTTGACCAGCGCCAGCATTGAAAAGGGAAAATTCTTGATCACTGTATAGAGCCGGTTACGCTCCACATAATATGCTTTGAGCGCCGACGCGCGCCCGGCTGATTTCGAGTATGCATGATCCACCACGGCGCCGGCCACGTATTGGCCTTCCCATCCCGCCCAGCGCGCGCGCAATCCTAAATCGGTATCTTCGCAGTACAGGAAAAACCGCTCGTCGAACAACCCGATCTCATCGAGCATCTTTCTGCGATACAGCGCCGCGGATCCAGTCGGGAAGAGAGTGTCGCTATCGGCTGCAAAGCTCGCCGGCGGCTCGCCATGGCCTCTCTGCTTGCTGGAACCGTCCAGCGCGATCAGCATTCCCGCGGAATCCAGACGATCCGTGCCTGCCAGCCGCACCTGCGACGCGAACATGCCTGCTTTCGGACGAGCCTCCGCGGCTTTGAACAGTGCCGCCAGCCATTCCGGATGCGGATTCGCATCGTCGTTCAGCACCGCGACGTAAGGAGCTTCCGAATCTCGAATTGCCTGGTTGATCGCGGTTCCAAATCCGGCGTTGCGTTCGTTGACGATCATCCGTATCCGCTCACCGCTCGCCCGGGCGCGCCCCGCGCCGCTGTTATCCACCACCACGATTTCGAAGCGGGAGAACGTCTGGGATTCAAGAGCGCGCAAACAGTCCGTCAGTGCGTCGTCGGCGGCCAACGTCGGCACGACAACGGTTACCAAAGGAGGCGGCAAGATTCGATTTTACCCTTCATCCAGCAGAGCCGCCATGCGTCAGCATGCGGGCTAGGAGTCCTAGAGAACAATAAGAGGATTTTCCTTAACTCCATCTTCTGCATAGCCGTCAAGATCCAGAAAGCGTGGATCCAGCAGCCTGCCTGTCTCGACGTTTCCCATCGCCGAAAGCAGCGTCTCCCGAAGATGAGGATGCTCCGCTTCCAATCCGCCGAGCAGATCGCGAAGGGACCGCCGCACCGTCCCCGTCCGCTGCGAACAGCCGCAAGGAATCACCGGCGCGCCCATCGATGCCGCATATTTCGCGGTCAAATCCTCATGAACGAACACCAGCGGACGGATCATCCGAAAATCCTTTTCGCGCGACCAGGTGATCGCCGGAAGAGCGCTGATGCGCCCATTGAACAGCGCATTTCGTAAGAACGATTCGCAAATATCGTCCGCGGTGTGGCCAAACGCGATCACGTTCGCGCCGAGCCCGCGCGCAATCTCGAACACCGCGCGGCGGCGATAGCGGCTGCACAAATCGCAACCATGGTCGGGCTGTTCTTCGAGCAGACGGAACGAAGGATTGTCGCGATGATAGCTCCAGTCGATGCCGCGCGCCTTCAGATATTCCGCCATCGGTTCAAAAGGATGCAGAAATTTGCCTTGCTCCACGGTGAATGCGCAGACAGTAAAATCGACCGGCGCGCGCTTCTGCAATAGCAGCAGCGCATCCAGCATGGTGAGCGAATCCTTGCCGCCGGACAAGGCTACCGCCACGCGATCGCCGTCGCGAATCATCTTAAATTTCGCAACGGCCTCGCCGACTTTGCGCAGTAGTGTTTTTTCTAAATCCACAATCTATTTTGTCAGGAATCCGGACTCACCCGGCTTTCCGGAATCGTAAATCTGATATTGCGTCGGCCCGAAACCTCCCGCCCGCGTTAGCAACACGGTACCCAGAGGACTGTTGCCTGCCGCGACCAGCACCATTCGCTTCTTGTTCATGGGATTCGTCGCCGCAAAAACCACGGCGTCGTTTTCCGACGAATGATCCTTGCCCGCGAGCTGGAACACAACACCGTCATAATCGAGCGCCAGGGGCTTGGCCCAAGCCGCGAGCGCGGAATTCGTCTCGGGACGCCCTATAAACAAAACATCGTGATCTGTCAGTTCTTTATCCGTCACCTCGAAATCCTTGCGAATGGGTACCGCGCTTTCGAACTGATCGAGAAACAGCTTCTGCCACTGCTCCGCTGCGTAGCGATTCGCCCCGGCTTCCAGGTGCGTACCGTAAATAATGATCGTCGAGCTCAGGCGCCGCCGCAGATCGCCGGCGGTATACATCGGTCCGTCGCCCGTGCCGGGCAATCCCGTTTCATTGATCCATTTCGCAATCAGCGCCTGCTGAGAAGGCCCAACGGCTGCGATGAAGTCCGCCGCGCGCACCGTCTTGGTCGTGTTCTTGTTGAAGAAATCTTTCATCAACGCGTAGAATGCATCGTCACCCATCGATCGGCGCAGCGCATCGAGCAGCAGAACGCCCTTCGACTCAGCGAGCGTGTGCCAATTCGAGGACGTGGTCGACGCGGTAATCTTCGACAGCGGCTGTTCTCCATCCAGGGCCGCCGCGCGATACTGAGCGCGGTACGATTCCAAGCGCTTGTCGATATCCTCAGCGCCGGCCACGGAGTGATACTCCGTCGCTCCCGCAGTCAGCCAAACGTCGGCGTCGGAGGCGGGAAGAATCCAGCCCTTCCACAAATTTTCATTCTCCGCCGAAGCGGCTCCGCGGCCGCCACGACCACGACGTCCTCCACGCCCACCGCCTTCGCCGCCCGCCTGCGCGGAAATCGCCGAAGCTTTCGGCGCGCCGTCCAGCAGCATCTTAATGGCATCAGCCGGATGCCCCTGGAACATCCGATAGCCCGACGAGTACAAACCGTCGTTGGCCGCGAACTGCTCCTTCTGCATCGGCGAAGGAACCCACTCCCGCTGATTCGGTTTGCCGAACAAAGCCCACATCATCATGCGCTTCGCCATTTCCGACGTCGCGATCTTCGCGTCCATCGTCGTCGAGCTCACCAGAGGCGCGGTGCGGAACGCCAGCGCCGCGAAGCCTTCATCGATCTTGCCTTTATAACTCTGATACATTTCCTGCCATTTGATGTCGCGCGCTGCAGGCACGAACGGCAGATCCTCCGGCGCTCCGTGCGGATCTGGCGCATATTCCAGCCGGACATTCAGGTCCTTCGCGTTGTTGCAGCCCCAATAAAATCCCTCGGTGCCGCCGAACCATTCATTCTTCGCGCTGCTGTACAGCTTGGTCTTATAAGTGCCCAGCTCCAGCATCGCGATTTCGTTGGTGCGCGCATCGCCGACGATCCATTCATTGGTGTACAACCCGTTATTCCGGGTCGACAACAGTTCGACAACCTTGGCCACGCTGTCGCCGTACTGAATCGCCTTACGGGCGCGATACGCCACCGGCGTACCTTGCACGTTGAAAGGACTCTGCTCGATCGTGGTCTCGGTCAGCACCACACCCACATCGTTCTGATACCAATCCGTTCCGCTCTGGATGCCTCCGGGATAACTTTGCATCAGGATTCGATGACCCTCCGTCGGCACCACGTCGAGCATGATGTTGGTCTGCTCAGCCAGCGTTAGAGGCCACATGGTGACGTGCGCGATCACCATCTTTCCGTCGCGCGTAGCTTTGCCCGTCGCCGCGAATGCGCTGCATCGGGCCGTTACCGGGACATCGGTCTTCGACGGGTCGTACCGCGGCTTCATCAGGTTCAGGCCTTCCAGGCCGCTAGGAGTCATCGGCATCGCCGCCCGCAGCTCGCCCAATTCCGTGATGGTGTTCAGCGTGACCACATCCACCAAATCGATGGTCCGCCCATTGACCTTCGCGCCCGCCGCCGCCGCACCTTCGGCGATCCCTTTCATCTCCGTCAAAATTTCTTTGTCGAACCCGCGCAGGAACAAAGCGTTAGCCACTGTACGTCCGTTGTTCCACGCGGTGGTCTTTGATTTCGCGTCGAGCTGCGACGCGCAACGGTCGATATATTGTTCAATCTCGCGAGCCAGCAAATACCCGTGCTGATAGCCGCGTTCGTAGGGCGCGCCCTCGATGTGGACGTAAAGCCAGCCTCCGCGCGGATAGCGATAAGCGGGACCGAAGGTGCGCAGCGATGCTTTCTGGGGCAAGACCCCGGATTGCGCGACCTCTTCCACCGAGATTCCCTCGAACCACGACTTGCCCGTGAAGGCGCCTCCACCCGCCACGTTCAGCACCACTTGGTCGTCGGCGCGGGTCGCCATGAACCGCAGGCTGACCCGCGTCCATGCCCTGGTCCCTCCTACTGATTCGGTGTGCACATCGAACGGCATCGAAGCCATTCCGATGGAGGCGCCGGTCGCGATCGGTGAACGGTCCGTGTCGCGCACGTCCAGTTTTTCCGTCCGGATCCAGCCCGACACCTCATAGCTCTTACCCACCGTCAACGTCACCGGTGTCGATTGAACGAAAGCGTCGGAGACTCCGTTCGGCTCGACGCGAAGCGACGCGTGACCCTCTCTTTGGATTTGGGTGTCCGGCGTCGCAATGCCGCGCTGCACTTCCCATTGCTTGGCGTTGGCATCGCGGCTGTTTAAAAAAGATGCCTGGTAGGGAGGCGCGGCGAATAGTGCCGAAACGGAGAGCAGTGCAAGGGCGAGCTTTCGCATGCTTGTATTGTAATGTCAAAATGACCAGCCCGCTTAGCAGATGTGAAATCCCCTGGGAATTACGCTATAGTTGTTCTAGTATTTCCCCTACCCTCATAAGGGGATGGGCGTATGGCACCGATAATGTTTACGGGTAGGAGAATTCTCTACCGTCAACACCATGGAACACGTCGACTATTTCGTGGAATTTGGGGCAGCACTGATTGGACTGATCTGCCTTCCTATTTTGGCGATGATGCTGGTGCGCGGCCACAAAATTCCGGAGTGTTTTTCCTGCGGAGCCAAGAAAGTTCGCTCCTCCCGGCCGGTGGGATTCTGGGACACCTGCGGCTACGCTTTCATGATCCGGCCTTTCCGATGCGGAGGCTGCCGGGAGCGTTTCCACGCATTCTTTTTGTTTGGACCCTCGCCCGCCGCACCACCTGCTCCGCCCCGCAGAGTCGTTAAAGTCGCCTTCCGGTTTCGGAACGGCCTGCCCAACCGCATCGCTATCCGCGTCATTGATCCAACACGCGAAGCGGCAAACCAGAAGCCGGATCCTATCTCTGGTAACCCCGCGATCCTCCAGATCTGAGCGAAAAGACTCCTGTAAATCTTTCCTCCCTGCGGAAGATTTTGCATCGGTCGCGAGCGTTTTTTGCACTTCTCAAACTCCGCCCTAGCCTTGCACTTGGGACACTGACCAGTAGACGGTTCCACAACCGACAGCCACCCTCCTGGGAAAATGCCGAGGATTCACGCCCGGAGCAATCACAGGAAACTGCTATAAATCAATAGCTTACAGCAGATCAACCTAAGAAACGCGTCGAAAATTGGGCTCGCTCGTGCAGTGCCCACGCGGGTAAAAGGTCGTTTTGTCGGAGGAACTGACTGTGCGCCACATGTTGTACCTGCTCGAACCGGGAGCTATTTTACTTACCCTCATCTCCCTCGGTTTTCTGGCCGCGTCGATTCTGCGCGGTCGCTCCATACCTCGCTGTTTCGAATGTGGCGCCGTGAAGGTGCGCCCTTCTCCCCCTATCGGATTCCTCGATCTCACCGCTGCCTTATTTCAGATTCGCGCCTACCGCTGCGAAGGGTGCCGCGCCCGTTTTCACGCGGTCAGTCTCTTTACTCGTTCGGCTCTATGAGTCTCAAAGGACCTACAACATGAAAATCATTGCCCTTTCATTCTGTTTAGTCATCATACCGGTGTTTGCGACGAACTCATCTTGCCCTCAGTCGGCATCGGTAACTCAGAAGACTTCTAGCGTCGGATGCCAGGCTCTCGAAACAAATTTCACGAACGTGTCCCGAGCGAGTCTGTCGGCCGGCTCCAATCTTGGTGCGGTTTCACCAGAAACAACCTCATCCGGCGCGATTCACGTTACGGTAGGGGAGTTGGGTTCGACGGCCGCCGATGCGCTTGACGTCGTCACCCAGGCCGCGGGCTCCTCGACTGCCTCGTCTACTTCGCCGACGACGGCCAAGGCCCAGGCGTCCGCCGCCAGCAACAGTTGGATGATTCCCACTCAGTACATCAACCAACTGGCAGGAGAGTCGCAGGGTACTTCAGGCAGTTCGTTGCCTACAGCGCCCGGCACGATCCCAACAGGCGGCACGGAGCCCGAAAGCGGTCTTCCGGTCCCGAGCTTTGTCCTGCAACCCCAGGGTTCGCTGAACAGTTGGATCATCCCCGCCGCTTACCTTGAAAGCCTGGGAGTAACAGTCGACATGGGCAGTGATCCGTTTGACCCGGGCGGCGCAACTCCCGAAGCGAATTCGATCGCCCTGATCGGGTCCGGCCTGATTTTCCTCAGTCTGATCGCAAGTTTCACCCGCAAGAAACACCTCAAGAATTCACGAGCCTGAGGGCGTTCGAGCGGAAGCAATCTTTCTCGCCGTGCGAAACTTGTGCGGCCTAAAGCCGGGCGCTCCTGGGCGGCCCGGCTATTTTTTGTTGAAAATTTTCCCGATGCGGCTCCAATTTTTGCGACCCCATACTTTCTTCGCAACCAGTGCTACTCCCCCCACTTGCAGGCGAGTGCACAATAACCACGGTAAATTCTTCGCGATCGGTCCTATACGTACCGACGCCGCCTCTAAGTGAGAAACCCTAGTCTAATGAATGGCTTCAATCCGTATTGGCTATACCCGCGGAATTTAGGACAAACGATTGCTTCTCCCGCGATAGTCACAACACTGCTTCTTATGGACAAAGCACTCATACGCCAAATGTTTGTCATTGTCGAACCGGTGGCAATTCTGGTGGCCGCAATCGCCTTCCTGTCGCTGATCATGATTTTGATTCGCGGCCGCCAGATCCCCCAATGTTATTACTGTGGCGCGATCAAGGTTCGACCGTCTCGCCCCACCGGCTGGATGGATCTGGCCGCCACGGTAATTCTGATCCGTGCTTATCGTTGCTCCGGTTGCCAGACGCGATTTCATGCCATGCGCCTGTTTAGCCGGTCGAGGGGTCAGTTGATTTCATAAATCCGGGAGTATCCGTCATGAAAAAAATCGTATCGATCGCAGTTGCCTTCTTGCTTTCTGCTGCCTTCGCCGCTGCACAAACTTGGAGCGGAAGGTTAGTCGACGCGGTCTGCAAAGCCACTAACGAAGGCCAGGATTCCTTCACTGCGAGCTGCGGTGCGTCCACCGCCACTCACTTGTTCGCAATCGAACTGGCGGGCGCCAAGGTATTGATCCTCAACGCCGCCGGAAACCAGATGGCTGCAAGCGCGGTTAAGGACCTCAAGAAAACCGACCTGCATGCAACCGTGACCGGCGCCCTCGAAGGGCAGTTCGTCAACGTGGAGTCCATCGACGTTCAGTGAAAGAGGACGTTCAGCAAAAGAGCCATTTCCTTCTTGCCGCTGCCTCAAGTGCGGCAAATTGAAAGGCCGGGCCCCATTACGGCAGCCCGGCCATTTTTTTTTCTAAAATCTGAAATCTACTTACGCGCACCCAATAGGTTCAGGCAACTTTCTGCGTTTTGTATCGGCCCAGAATCTCGTTCATCTGGTCCTTCAAACGCAGCTTCACCTTCTTCAAACGATGCTCCTCTGCCTGCTCCTCATCGGTCAGGTGCGCCTTCGCTTCCAACAGCTCCAGTTCTTTGTGATACTGGCAGTGCTGCGTCGCAAGTGCGCGGAACTCTTCGTTCGTCGCCATCAAGTGCGCCTTCAATTCGTCTTGATTGGTCTCCATCAACGGCTCTCCTTTGTAAGGGAAATGCCACGCCGAGTCTGGTTGGTTGGATTGAATCGGGCTCGGTGGGTAGTTGTTCATCAACATTCAGTAACTAGGCACAGCCGGTCACCGATGGCCAACTATGCAACATGACGATATCATGAAAAAACTCTCATGACAATAGCCGCTTCAAGAGGGTCGTGGTAATAGTTTTCCCGGCGGCCCGTCGGTAAAAACCCTAATGTTTTGTAAAGATTAATGGCGCCATAATTAGATTCGCGAACCTCCAGAAACCAAACGCGCCGACCCTTTGCAAGCAGCGTTTCCAGCAACATCCGCCCGATCCCCGTCCGCCGGAATTGGGGTTCCACCGCCATGTTCAAGATCTCCCCTTCCTCCGCAGCCGTTGCTCGCGTAGCCAGAAATCCCACCACGCGTCCACTCACGACTGCCACAAGGCAGTCCTGGTCCAGATAGCTGGCAGCCTCCCACTGGGACGCCTCTGGTGAAGAACTCTGGATCGCCGCAATCGCCGCCAGATCGTCCCGCGTGGCCGCCCGGATTTCCACCGGATTTCCCGCGAGTTCCCTGATAAGAGCCCTCTGGCGCAATCCGATCGCCCGCCAATCGAACCGCTGCTCCACCAGCCTGCGTCCGCCCTCCGCGATCCTCCACCGTAGCGGCTCATCCTCCAGCAACTTCACAATTCCTGCCGCGAACTCCGCCGCCGAATCCGCGATCCAAATGTTAACGCCGTGCTCCACTCCCAACCCCGCGCATCCCGATGAAGTCGAGATGACGGCGCGCCCCATCGCCATCGCCTCCAGGACCTTCACGTTGGTCCCCGCCGATTCGAGCGTCGGCACCACCACGACACTCGCCTCGTGATAAAGTGGCCGCACATCGGCGATAAATTCGAGAATGCGAAAACTCCCCGCCGGCCGAAGCGTCCCCGTATGCTGCGACCAGTGCGGCCACGCGTCTTGCCCCGCAACCACCGTCAATTCGACGTCCGCAACCAACGGCAGAATCTCTTCCGTCAAATACCGAAATGCCACGATATTCGGAAAGTGCCGAAAGGACCCGATAAACAACAGCTTCCTTCCTGCCTTTTCCGCCTGCGGGACAAACCGGGCCAGATCGACTCCGTTCTCAATCACCCGTCCAGCGCCAAGTAATGCGCGATCCTTCTCCGACATCACCACCACTTCACGAAACCCCTTTGTCGCCCGCGTCTCGAAGCGATGCCACCGCCACCAGTCCCACCAGGCGCTGAAAGTTTTTCGCCGCGCGCGAATCTGCGAGTAAAGATCGAACGTCACATCGTGCTCGACGAGGACATCGCCGCCATACGCCGCCAGATACGTATATTCCACCTGCGCGACATCCGCCTCCCGCTCGCGCCACAACTTCACCATCTCCGGCGAATCATATTCCCCCACCTCCGGCGGCGCGATCGTCGACCACCGGGGCTCGCGATACCGCGGCTTCTCCACCAGATAAACGCGTGAACAAAATTCCAGCACCGGCTCCAGATCCGTCACCGGACCCTCCGTGAACGCGTACAGCGTCACATCGAACTCCCGCGCCGTCTCGCGCAGCAGATTGAACATCCGCACCGCTCCGCCATGCGATAACGGATACGGAAAATAGGGGGTCAGCACCGCGATGCTCTTGCGTTTCGCATTTCGCGCTCGCCCTTCGATCAGACGATGTCCCTCTGGACGCACCGTCTCACGGCTGAACGGCCGCAGGAAAATCCGGTCCAGCGGAACGCCGCGTAGAAACAGCCACGATGCAATCGACAATCGCAGATGATGTCGTTCGAGCCGAGTGTCATACGCCAGAATCCTGGTCGGCGCGAGCAGCCACGCGACACGCGGAATCGGCATCAGCACAGGCATCAGCCCGATGCGATATTTCCGGAACCTCGCCCGCAGCATCCCATACGATTCATCCGCGCGCGCTTCAAACACCCGCCGCCTCGGCTCGAGCCGGCGGATCTCCGCGACCATCGCATCCGACAGCGCGTCATCCTGAGACCGCAGGCACACGATGACCGCCTCGGAGTCTTTTCCGAGCAGCCCAAATAACCACCGCTTCAATCCATTTCTCATTGGTGGCGCAAGCTTCAGCTTGCAGCGCCGGCTTCAGCCTGCGTCGTCGCAGCGAAACCAATCCCGCAATTCACACGACCCTCTTGGTAGTCGCCTGCAAAATCCCTACCCCCACCAGTGGCAGAACCGACATCGTGACGCACACCGCGTTGAATCCGAAATGCCCAACCATCCCGCCGATCAATGGCGACGCGAATGCCTGTAGCAAACCGTATGCGAAGGTCAGCACAGCTACCCCAAAGGCCGCCCGCCGTGGACCAAACAGATCGATTGGCAGCGCGTAAAGATTGGCCGAAATGCACACCGACCAGAAGAAGCTCATGCTGACCGCCGCCGCGGCGAGCCCACGCGTCGGCATGAGGGGAATCGCCGCCGTGATCAATAAGAACGCCGCGCTCAGCCACGAGGCTTTGAGCCGCGCAGCCACTACCTCCGTCCCTGCGCGAATGGACCGGTACGCCAGCCAGCCGCCGAAAAATCCGCCCAATCCGCCCGCCACCGATGGCATCCACGCGAAGCGCAGATTCGCCTCTTCGCCCGTCATCTTCCAGTCGTGAACGAAATAGAGAGTGGTCCAGTTCGTCCACAAGGTATAGAGGGACATGATGAACACGGTCCCGAACGCCAGTCCCCAAACTCGTTTATCTCGCAACAGCTCCTTTAGCGTTGCCGCGCCTGCTTCCGCCGGAGCCATTTCCTTCGCCGGCACTTTCTTCACCACGAATAAGCAGAGTGGAACCCATAGCAATCCCAGCGCGCCACAGAACACGAATGATGATTGCCATCCATAACGGGGTGTCAGCGTGGCCACGATCAGCGGCGCGAATGTAAGGCCCAGGCTAATCCCGACTTGATTCATCGCGGTACCGAACGCCCTTTCGCTCGGTTCCAGGTACATCGCGTTCGCCTTGCCGAAAAGGGGAAGGCCCGCCGCCGCGGTGACTCCAAACGCGGTACGGATCCCCAAAAGTCCGCGAAACCCGGCCGCCAATCCGGTAGCCGCTCCCATGCAGGAGAACGCCGCGACCGCGATCATTGCGCCCAGGTTCAAGCCCACCCGGTCAATGAACAGTCCGGCCAAGGGCGCCGTGAATGCATAGCCGAGGGAAAACGCCGAGACGATCCAACCGTACTGCGTGTGGTCGAGCTGAAATTTGGCTTCGAGCGTGGGCGCCAGAGCCGCCAGCAAGCTCCGGTCCAGGTAATTCAACATCGTCGCAGAAAGGAAAAGAATGATTGCCGTCCATCTGAGTGCAAACCGCAGCGGAATCTGAGGCATCAGGGGAACTCTACCACCAGCACGTCCCCCAGCGTTCCCAGCTTCGCATCCGGCTTCGCATCGTAGGTCAATCGAATCTTCCGTGGAGCCCTCGCGACGCCGCATCCAAACTTCGCCTCGCTCGCTCCATTCACCGTGAGCTTATTCAAATCCCGCACAGCGATTTTGACAATCCCACCGCCCTCTTTCTGAATAGTCAACCGCAAGGGGCCATTCAAACAATCGACGCGTGTGAGCTTCCCTTCCACCTTTTGTCCTGTCGGTTCATCCCACCAGGCTTGCGGCTTCTGGTAAGCTCCTCGACCCTCATTCAATCGAGCGTTCGCAGCGGCCTCCGCCGCATGAACTTCCGCCGCCGCTGCCGCTTTCACTCGTTCCAGATCGCGCGCGGCCTCTTCGGCACGCCTCTTCTTTTCCGCCTCGGTGTAATCCGCCCGCGCCCCATCGAGAGCCATCTTCGCAATATGGATCCGAGCCCTCTCCGCCTCATCCTTCGCCGCCTTCTCCGCCAGCGCCCACGACTTCGCGGCCCCCTCGTAATCGTCCGTCGCGGCTTGCGCCTCTGCCAGCGCCTGCCAATAAACCGCGTTGCGCGGGTCGAGCGTGGCCGCCGCCTTCAGCTCCCTCATCTTCGCTAACTTGTCCGTCTCGATCTGCGCCAGTTTAAATTGCGGCTCCGCCCACTTCGGATTCGCCTTGATCGCCAGCTCCAGCGAAGCGTGCGTATTTTTCTCCACCAGCCCTCGCGGACTATCTGGTGGAAAGTTCTTCCCTCCCGCCGCCAGTTCCGCGAACACGCCATCGACCCACGCCTTCTCCACCGGCTTCTCCACGAAATCGTGTTCCGGATTCAGCGGCTCTCCCCCGGTCGTCGACGCCTCAAACTTCCCCGCCTTCACATACGCATTCAGCTTCAAATCGAGCTCGGCCGCCGACATCCCGAATGCATTGCGCACCGCGACCCCTTCATCGCCGGTCTGCTGTATGTTGTTCAAGTAAACCCGCAGCTTTCCGCTATAATCCGGCAGCGTGGCCAGCATCTGCATCTTCGCCCACGCCCGCAGCCTGGGACCTTGCAACTCGCCTTCAGGAAGCGGGGCGCCGAGCGAGACCTTCGTCTCTTTCACCTTGATCGTCGAGAACAAATCGCACAGCGCTGTCTCAATCGAATCCGGCATCCGGCTGGAATTTTCATCGATCAACAGTCGCGTCAGCGCCGCCAGCCACTCCCGGGGCAAAGGAGTGTCGCCGCTCCACGCACTCAACGTAGCCGACCCTCCATCGATAAACGGCTTCCCCGGCGCGTGAGCCAGATATTCTTTTTGATTCGCAAACAGAAGAATATCGATCGGCCACATGGTCGTGAGGCCATCCTTGCCCATCCCGACCTTGCCCAATTCGACCCCCAGTGCGTACCGCATCTGCTCCATCTGATTCAGCTTTTCGCGAGCCGCCTTGTCCCCCGCATCGCTGATGACGTGGAACGGCCCCATGCGGTAATCGATCCATTTGTCGGCCCCCGAAACCAACCCAGCCAATAGGATCAGGGTGGCGCAAGCTTTAGCTTGCAGCATCGGCTTCAGCCGATGCCCGTGCGCTCCCTTTCTCATACCCGCCCGCTCTTCATCTCCTCCGCCAGATAATCCGTAGCACGCCAAGCGAGCGCCAGTATCGTCAGCGTAGGATTCTTCTCCGATGCCGTAGTAAACGCCGCCCCATCCACCACGAATACATTTGGAACCTCGTGCATCTGGCAAAACCCATTCAGCGCGCTCCGCTTCGGATCCGCGCCCATGCGGCAAGTCCCATGTTCGTGAATCGCGCTTCCCGCCATGTCAAGATGCCCTCGTTGAAACGGCATAATCTCAGCCTTCGCGGCCCTCAGGATCTGTTCCGCGGTGTCATACATCTCGATGGCCATCTTCTGCTCGTTCTCGCCGATCTTATATTCGATCCGCGCCACCGGTACTCCGTAACGATCCAGACGCTTCTCGTCCACCACCACTCGATTGTCCGCCCGCGGCAAAACTTCACCATAAGGATGCAGAGCCACCAGCGCCGGGTACCGCTTCTTCACCGCCGTCTTAAAATCGACCCCAAATCCTGGCAGAGCCTTCGCGAACCCCGCATCCGCCTGCGCCCCCGATCCCCAGAACTGCGACCCGAATCCACGCAGATAATCCCTCTTTGCTCCCCGATGATTGAAACGGGGCATATAGACATGCTCCCCTCCAATCCCGTCGTCGTTCTGCGTCGGTCCCCCGATCAGCTCCGGCAAAAATCCATACATGTGAAACCGGATCTGTTCGCTCAAATACCGCCCGATCACATCCGACGAATTCCCAATCCCATTCGGATAAGCAGGCGACTTCGAGTTCAGCAAAATCCGCGTAGAATCGATGCACGACGCCGCGACAATTACCACCCGCGCGCGCAGTGTGTGCTCCTCCCCTGTCACCCGATCGAAATACTGAACCCCGCTCGCCTTCCCCTCATCGTTCACCAGCACCCGAGCCACCACTGCGTTATCCAGCACCTGCAGCTTGCCCGTTTCCAGCGCCGGCTCGATCAGATAATCCGACGAATTAAAGAATGCTCCGACGTCGCACCCGCGTCCGCAGTTCCCGCAAAAATGACACTTCGCATGCCCATTCAAAGGCTTCGTCAACACCGCCCTTCGACCCGCGACAATCGATACCCCAACCGATTTCGCCGCCTTCTGCAACAGCCTTTCCCCGCACCGAGGCGCGGCCGCCGGCAACATATAAGGACTCCCCGGCAGCGAATCCTGATCGTCCGTCCCCCCGCAAACGCCTATAAACTGATCCACCCGATCGTAATAAGGTTTGATGTCCTTATAACGGATCGGCCACGGAATCTCCCATCCATCCCGCTCCGGCCCCGCAAAATCCACATCGGAATATCGCAGCGCCACCCGTCCCCAAACGTTGGTCTTACCCCCGCGCCCCCAAACCCTAACCAGATCGAACGGCTGCCCCGCAGGCGTATCAAACGGAGCGTCCTTCGCATCGACATAAAACTGCGGCGGAAAATCTCCACGATCCACGCGCGCATTCCACTCCCACGGCTTCACGTGCGTCCAAAACTTCGCCCGCGAAAATCGAGCCCCCGCATCCAGCATCAAAACATCGACACCCTGCCGCGTCAGATTCCAAGCCGCCATCCCCCCGGAAGCCCCGCTCCCGATCACGATGACGTCATGAACTTCTTGCGCCTGCATCATCCCTGGTGCTCCGGATGCGTACATCCCTTAAACTCCGCGACAAAGGTGTTCCCATGCCACCCCAACTCCTCGACGAGCCCTTCCTTCGACGTGTAATACCCATCCACCGTCAAATCCTTCAGCAACTTCGAGAACGGATCCGAGTCCTTCAAAACGCCGTCAAACCCCCGCAGCCCGCTCAAAAACTGTTCCTTCAATCTCCCATCAAGCGACAATTTCCGATCGATAAACTCCGGCACCCCGGCATCCGTCGCCCCCGGCGTATCCGTCCGCGGGATAATCAAATCCACCAGCGCGCTAACCCGTTTCATCTGCTCCGCGCTCAGTACCTTCGTCGTATAAGCCGCCGGCGCCGAAGTATCCGGACGCACATGCTGCGCAGCCGCAGGCACCGCCGCAGCAATGGATAAAAGCATTTCCCGTCGAGTACTCACGGCCACAGTTTATCTCTTTTTCTTGGCGAGCTTAGCGCCTTTGCGTGAGAATTCTTTTTCCGTCCTCCCACCACCTAACTTGAAAGATCCCCTAATCCCCGCAGTCCTAGGAATAGCCTCCGGCATCTTAGCCTCCCACTATCTTGATTTCTCCAACCGCGAATCTATCTCAGCCGCGGCAACCCTGACAATCTTCGCCTTCGCCGCACATTCAACCTGGCTAAAACGAACCTCGGCCTATGTAGCCATCTTCTTCACCGGAGCCCTGGCCGAATCCCTAAACCGCCCAGGCCCGAATCCCACCATCGACGCGACCTCCAAAGAAATCATGATCCTGGAAGGCTGCATAGTAGAGCCCACCGTCTTCTCCCCAACCAAAGAACAATTCACTCTGGAGCTAGCTCCCAAAGCCAAAGCCCGCGTGACTTTCAACCTGGACGACGACGCCCCGCCCCAGCGCTTAGACTACGGAACCCGAGTAGAAATCGAAGCCAGGCTCCGCCAGCCCCACAACTACAACAACCCCGGCGCCTTCGATTACGCCCTCTACCTCGGACGACAAAACATCTACTGGACCGCGACCATGGCCCGCGGCACCACCGCGAAAATCCTCCAAGGCCGTTGCGGCTCAAGATTCTGGTCGATTATCTACAAAATCCGCACCGCCGCCGTCGACCGTATCGAAAAGCTCTATCCCAATGACCCCTACGCGACCGGCATGATGGAAGCCATCCTAATCGGTGAAAAATCCAAGCTCGAAAAAGTCTGGACCGAAAATTTCCGCCGCACCGGAACGTATCACACGCTAATCATCGCCGGCTTCCACGTCACGATCCTGGCCGCCTGCCTGCTCTTCTTACTACGTATCTGCAATCTGAATCCAACCCACGCTTTGGCGATCACCTGTCTCGCAGCCTGGCTCTACGCGCTAGTCTCCGGTGCGAACGCCCCCGCCGTGAGAGCCGCCGCCGGATTCACCCTCTATGCCATCGCGAAATTCTTCTTCCGCCGAGGCCGGGTATTAAATCTCCTCTCCGCCATCGCGATCCTCTACCTCCTCTACGATCCCGGCCAACTCTTCGATGCCGCATTTCAACTCTCCTTCCTCTGCGTAGCCGTAATCGGAGCCTTCGCAGCCCCGCTCCTCAACGCCACATCCGTTCCGGTCGTGAGAGCCCTAAAACATCCCTCCGCCGTCGATGCCGATCCCCACATGCCCCCGCGTTCCGCCCAATTCCGCGTCGAGCTGCGCTTAATCGCCGAAACCATCCACCCTCTAACCCTCCAGCCCCTGGCGCTCCTACTGCGCATAGCCCTCTTCGCCTACGAACTAGCCGCGATCTCGACAGTGGTGCAAATCGGTCTGGCCCTCCCCATGGCCGAGTACTTCCATCGCATCTCTTTCTCCGGATTCTCCTCCAACCTGATCGTGACCCCATTAATGGGCGCCCTGGTCCCCGTGGGATTCTTAGCAATCTTCACCAACTGGCACTGGACCGCAGCCCTAGCCGCCGGAATGCTGAACGTCTCCGCCAGAGTCGTAAACTGGCACGCGCATCTAGACCCGAACTGGCGCATCCCTGACCCCCCTCTGTGGCTGGCCCTCTCATTTCTAGCCTCGCTAATCATCCTAGCCGTAGTCCTCGAAAGTAAGTATCTGAGGTGGCCCACCCTAGCCGTAGCGATTGCACTCTTCATCCTATTGATTCGCCAGCCTGCTAGGTCAGGTCCCCGACCTGTCTTCTTAGAACTAACCGCCATTGACGTAGGCCAAGGCGACAGCCTTCTCATCATCTTCCCCACCGGAGCAACCATGCTCATAGACGGCGGAGGCCGCCTCCAATACGGGCGCGCCCGCCCCACCAGTTTCGACACCGGCGAGGATGTGGTCTCCCCCTATCTCTGGTCGCGAGGCATCTCCCGCCTCGACATCGTAGTCGCCACGCACGCCCATCAGGACCACATCGGAGGCCTTCCCGCCATTCTCGAAAACTTCCGGCCCAAAGAGCTATGGGTAGGCGCAAACCCGCAACCCGCGCTGCTCGCCCGCGCCGCGAGCCTGAACATCCCCGTCAAATACCACCACGCCGAGCAAACCTTCGATCTGGACGGCGCCAGGATAGAAGTCCTCTCGCCCCCGCCCGATTTTCCGCCTACCAAGGCCATCAACAACGATTCCCTGGCCTTCCGCATCGTCTATGGCGCCCGGTCTTTTTTGCTCACCGGCGATATGGAGAAGCCCATGGAAACACGCATCCTCCAGGAAAGCTCTAACTTTCACTCCGATGTCCTAAAAGTCGGCCACCATGGATCGAAAACGTCCACCACCCAGCCGTTCGTCGACGCCGTATCCCCTTCGATCGCCTTGATCTCCGACGGCTTTGAGAACTCTTTCGGGCATCCGCACAAAGACGTACTAGCCCGCCTTCAGGATCGCCACGCCGCCGTCCTGCGCACCGATCTCGACGGCCTCATTACCGTCCGCACCGATGGACAGCGCCTCATCCTGGACACCGCCCGGTGGTCTAAGGGAGCTTCCCTTTGGGGACCGATCTGGAATCCTAATCTGTTACAATGACATCAGTAGAAGGGTGACATTTATGGTCATTCCAAGGGGTTCCAGATTGCGTAAGTTAGTCGGAGTTTTAGCGTCTTTATTGGTGGCAGTGCCTTTTGCCGGTCTTGTGACTGCAATGGCGGTTGCCGACGACGCGAATCTCCCGATCATCGCCCAGTACCAGGACGCCACTAAGACCCAGCAGGCCGCTCTGCGCGGGGCTCAGATGAACGTCGCCATCGACGCCAAGCTTCCCAAGCTCGAAAAACAGGGTAAGCTGATCGCGCTGCGCACCATCTCCACGCTCGGGAAGATCGGCTATAAGATCCTTGGTTTTCAAGGCGATGACACCATCAAGCAGGAAGTGATCGCCCGCTTCATCCAGGCGGAAGTCGAACAAACCCGCAGCGAAGAAATGGCCATCACGCCAGCGAATTACAAGTTTCGCCATAAAGGTACCATTGAGCAGGCCGGTCACCGTACCGAATTGTTCTCCATCACCCCGAAAAAGAAGCGCGTCGGCCTGTTTAAAGGCGATTTATGGCTCGACGCCAAAACAGGAATGCCCGTCCGGGAATCCGGCGTATTCGTGAAAACACCCTCCGTCTTCCTGAAGAGAGTCGAATTCACGCAGGAATACGAAATTCACGATGGAATCGCCATCCCGAAACACCTCGCAAGCATGGCGGACGTACGGCTGGTGGGCCGCGCGGAGCTAAACATGGATTTCAGTAATTTCACCCGGCCGGAGATCGCCGAGGAAGAACCAGCCTTCGCGCCTCGCTGAGGAGACAACCTTCATTCAATGTCATTGAGAACGCTCTTTCTAAATCCGCCTTCCTTCGAAGGTTTCGATGGAGGCGCAGGCTCGCGCTGGCCCTCCACTCGCGAGATCGAATCGTACTGGTATCCCGTGTGGCTGTGCTATCCCGCAGGCATGCTCGAAGACAGCAAAGTGCTCGATGCGCCCGCTCACGGCGTCTCCATCGATCAGACCATCGCTATGGCCAAGGACTATGAGCTGTTAGTCCTGTTCACCTCGTCGCCCGGCTTCCATGTTGACGTGAGGATCGCCAACATGATGAAGGAAGCAAATCCGAAAATGCAGGTCTGCTTCGTCGGACCGCCCGTCACCATTGAGCCGGATAAAGTCCTCGACGCATCCCCCGCTATTGATTTCATCGTCCGCCGCGAATTCGATCATCAGATCGTTGCCTACGCCAAGGGAACTCCTCTGAGCGAACTCCCCGGCGTCAGCTATCGCAAGGATGGAAAGAACGTTCACAATCCCGAAGGCCCGGTCATCGAAAATCTCGACGAACTGCCCTGGGTCTCAAAAGTTTACAAGCGTGATCTGGATTTCAAGCGTTACAACGTTCCTTTTCTTCTGAATCCGTACATTTCGTTCTACACCACGCGCGGTTGCCCCGCGATGTGTACCTTCTGCCTGTGGCCTCAAACCCACTCCGGCCACCGCTGGCGCCTGCGTTCCGCGAAAGACATCGCCGCTGAGTGCAAGTACGTGCTCGAAAACTTCCCCGGCCTTAAAGAAATCTTCTTCGACGACGACACCTTCAATTACCGCAAAGCCCGCACGCTCGAAGTCACCGCGGAGCTGAAGAAATTAAACTTCACCTGGTCCTGCACCTCCCGCGTTACCACCGATTACGAAACGCTGAAAGCGATGAAAGAAGCCGGCTGCCGTCTTCTGATCGTGGGCTACGAATCGGGCGACGAGCAGATTCTTCGCAACATCAAGAAGGGCGCGACCATCGATATGGCCCGGCGCTTCACGGAAAATTGCCACAAACTGGGCCTGACCATCCACGGCGATTTTATCGTCGGCCTGCCCGGCGAAACGCGTGAGACTCTTCTCAATACCATCAAGTTCGCCAAAGAACTCGATGTCGAAACCATTCAGGTTTCCATCGCCCACGCTTTCCCCGGCACCGAGTTCTACGATTTCGCCAAGAAGAACAATTTGGTCAGCATTAAGATGGCGGACGACGAAGGCCATCAGTTGCCCAACGTGATCTATCCCGGCATCCTCGAAAAAGACGAGCTGATCGAGTGGGTCGAACGGTTCTACGGCGAGTATTATTTCCGCCCCAAAGCCGCCTGGCGCATCGTCCGCAAATCTCTATTCGACAACCACGAACGCAAGCGCCTCTATAAGGAAGCGAAGGACTATTTAAGCCTCCGCGCGAAGCGCAAAAAGTACGTGGCCGAGCAAAAAGCCGGCCGCCTCGCCGCAGCTGAGCGCGCCTGAAAAATCGGATGACGCAGCGATGGAAGACGCGAGTCTTCGCCATCATCGTAATCCTGAGCAACGCCTTCGGGAATTTCTTTCTGGACCGGGGAATGCACGGCCGCGTCACCACCACGCCCTTTGAATACGTCTCGGTAATCCTGACTCCCTGGGTGATGGCGGGCATCACCCTGCTGATCCTCTGGCTTCTCTCCAGAATGGCCCTATTAAGCTGGGCCGATCTAAGCTACGTGCTCCCCGTCACCAGCCTGGGGTACGTAGCCAGCGCCCTGATCGGCCATTTCCTCTTAAACGAGCACATCACCCCGCACCGCTGGGCCGGAACACTGCTGATCGTAGCCGGAACAATTTTAGTAGGCATGGGCACCCACGCCGGAGACGAACTGTGAGATTTCCCAGATCCGTAAGTGCGCGAAAAATCTGGGACTGCCCACTCTGTCCCAAGGCGCACTCGCTACCGCGGGGAACGCCAGACGGCGCTCCGCCGCGTGGACAGAGCGGCCTGTCCCAGATTTTTCGCCCCTCGCGGTCTCTCGGCGAGGCGCGGCAGTGAACTCCTGGCTCCTGGTCTCCACCGTAGTCGGATCCACCGTGCTGGGCGACCTCCTGCAAAGCATCGAAATGAAGCGCCACGGAGAAATTCAAAATTTCCATCCCCGCGGACTCCCCAAACTCTTCGCAACCCTGGCCCGCAAAAAGTTCCTGATCCTGGGAATCTTTTTCATGGCGATCTCCTTCTTCGCCTTCATCACCCTCCTGGAAACCGCCGACCTGAGCTTCGCCGTCCCCGTTTCCGCCGCAAGCCTGGTGCTCGAAACGATCCTGGCCAAGTTAATCCTAAAAGAGCGCGTAGACGCCCGCCGCTGGGCCGGAGCCCTGTTGGTGCTAGGCGGTGTACTACTCTTAGCGCAGTGATTTTTTTCCTGATCCCCGCCGCGTATCAACTATTCGCAATCATCGCGTGCCTGTGGAGAAGAAGTAGCCACCAGCCAGCAGCCAGTAGCCGGAATGTCACCATCCTGAAGCCAGTAAGCGGAGCCGGAGGAAATCTCCGCGAAGCCTTAGCGTCACATGCAAAGCTCGACGCCGAACTGCTCTGCGGAGTCTCTTCCATCGACGATCCAGCCGTTGCAATCATCCGCGAATTTCCCAAAGCACGCTTGGTAATAAGTTCAACGGTAACCCCCAACGCCAAAGTAGGCGTGCTGATCGACCTGGCGAAAGCCGCAACCCACGATACGATCATCGTCAACGATTCCGACATCTGCGTCGAGCCAGATTATCTACGCGTCACCGCTCCTCTGTCAGATCCCAAAGTCGGATTAGTAACCTGCCTGTATCGAGCCCTCGGCGATACCTTCCCAGCCCGCTTCGAAGCCCTGGGAGTAGCCACCGATTTCGCGCCGTCGACGCTGGTAGCGAGGCTGGTCGGAGTAGACGAATTCGCAATGGGATCGACGCTGGTATTTCGCAAAGAAGACCTGAAGAAAATCGGCGGCTTCGAAAGCATCGCGGACTATTTAGCCGACGATTACCAGCTAGGCCACCGCATCCACAAATTGGGCCTGAAATGCGTTTTATCGGATGTAATTGTCGAAACGCACTTGGGCGGAAGCTGGCTGGATGTGTGGAGACACCAGATCCGCTGGGCAAGAACAATCCGGGTCTCGAAGTTTTACGGCTACCTGGGACTCCCGGTGACCTACGCGACGTTCTGGGCGCTGGTCTGCGGGAATTGGCGGCTCGGCGCTGCAATCCTCGTGATTCGCATGGCGATGGCCATTGTCGCCGGCTGGTTTCGAATGCGCAGCAAAGACGTTTTGAAGTTGTTTTATTTGATCCCGCTGAGGGATCTTTTCGGGGTCGCGGTCTGGATCGTGGCGCTGTTTGGAAACACCGTTATCTGGCGGGGACGCAAATTGCGCCTGGATCGCGAAGGACGCATAATTATGGTCGATTAAGGCTCCGCACAGCGTGGTTCTTGGCAACTTTAAGGGCATTTAAGGCCGGCGAAGTCATCAAAGTTGTCACCAGAGCCATCACCACCATCATCGAAAACAGCTCCGGCGTCAGAATTCCCAAATCGAGTCCGACATTCAAAACCACCAGCTCGACCAACCCCCGCGTATTGAGCAAAACACCCAGAGAGAGCGCATTTCGAGAATCGAATCCCATGATCCGCGCTCCCGCAAACGCGCCTCCGACTTTGCCGAAGACTGCAACCCCAATAATAACCAGCGTATAGCTCCAATTCACCACGCCGATGTTGGTTCTCAGGCCGGTATAGCTAAAGAACAGAGGAATCAGCACAGCCATCGCAATAGGCTCTATTTTGGCCGAAACTTCCTCAAATTTAAGGCTGCCGCGCGGCCAGATCACTCCGGCAAAAAATGCTCCGAACAATGCGTGCAAACCGGCGAGTTCCGTCACCCAGCTCGACAGGAAAACGAAGATGAGCATGGTCGCTAACTCGCTCGGAACAAAGCGCAGAAGCGGTCGCACGATGAACCACATTACCGCGGAATAAATTACGACGATGGCAATTGGCTCGACCAGCGAACTTTCAGCCGAACGGGACACTGCCACGATCCAGGCGAGCAGCGCCCACGCGAGCACATCGTTGAACGCGGCGCAGGCGATGGCGACGTGGCCTAAACGCGTCGCGGTCAGTTTCTGATCGGCGAGAATGCGCGCCAACACAGGAAATGCAGTGATGCTCATCGCGACCGCGCAGAACAGCGAAAAAGGCAGCGTCGGAGAGGCGGGAGCCAGGAAGTGCAGAGGCTTGGCGAGTGCGAATCCGGCGGCGAAGGGGACGGCGATGCTTAACAATCCGGCGAGCCCGGCGACTCCGCGGAGAGCCCACACTTCGGCTACGTCGAGATGCAGACCCACCAGGAACATGAACAAGACCAAGCCGATTTGGCTTAACGCGTTCAATGCCGGCAGGCTCGCGGGTGGGAATAATCTTGCGAATAAATTTGGCGCCAGCCATCCGAACAGCGATGGGCCGAGCAGCAATCCAGCGATAATTTCGCCGATCACCGGAGGCTGGCCGATGCGCTCGCACAGTTCGTGCAGCAAGCGGCATACGGCCAGGATCACCGCGATTTGCAATAGCAGGAGAACCAGGGTCAAGGTTCGACCCAGATTTGCTTGGTGAAGGAAGAGGAAGGCCCTGCGATCAGAAATTGGTAATCGCCCGCAGTAGCGCCGGCTCCGGATCCAACGTTTAAATTGATCTGACTGATTCCCGCAACCATGCCGAAGGCGGCGCCTCCGTAGGTAACGATAGGGTTCCAAGGGAAGCCGGCGGTGCGCACCGTGGCGCTGCAAGGAACGCACAGGTTTTGCGCCGCGGTTGCGACCTGGCCGTCGGCCAGGGGCGAAAAATTCGATTGGAAGCCGGTGACGTAGAACGTAACGATGGAGCCGAATTTCGCGGGGTTGCTGTAGGAATTAGGAGAGCCGTCCTGATTCGCCACGATCGAAAACGGCTGTGGCTCGGCTGCGGTAACCCATACCGGAAACGCCGCGCTGGCCGCGGTTCCATTGATCACGCGAACAGTTGCTGCCGCGCCGGGCGCAATTGCCATCGGCACTACAGCGTTAATCTGATTCGCGGACGCGAACAGCAGAGGCATATCGATACCGTCGATGGTAACCTGCACCCCGGATAATGTTTTTGGATAGAAACCGTTGCCTGGTGAACCGTTTAAGGGGGTCGATGGTCCAATACCGGGGCCATAGATTGAGATGACTTCCGCGGGCGAAACGCGAGCGGTCAAATTGCCTCCCGCGAGATTCTGAAGACCGAAAATTTTCATCGCGGGCGCGGTGGTTGGCGCGATGGCGGAGACGAATCCGTTCTGTCCTGCAACGTGGACGAGGCCAGAGGGATCGACGGCGACGGATTGCGCGATGGTGCCGAAGGGGTAGAGAGCGGAGTATGTGATTTGAGTGCCCGTCGCGTTGAGACCGACTAGAAATTCCGGGCCTGTGGTCCATCCATTGGGATTAGGAAATGCGGAGGAGGCGGCCATACCGGTTGCCCAGACGTTCCCGTTGGCATCGACGGCTATGGATTGAATGCTGCCGGCCGCGCCTTGGAGGTTGTTGGTCCAGAGGATGGCGCTGGCTGACGGATTTATCTTGGCTACCGATACCAGAAGGGGACCGTTGATGCCCTGGCCGTTGAATCCGGCGATATATGCGTTTCCCGCCGCGTCCACAGTCATCGCGTAAACGTGGCTGGGAAGGTTCGTCAGAGAGCTCAGGCTGGTGGTTGCGGCGTTTACTTTAGCGAGAAAACCGGTGTAGGAACCAGTCGGTCCGAGGACGCCTGGAGTGACCGGCACATTGAGGGCGCTGGTGTTGCCGGCGAAGTAAGCGTTGCCGGCGGAATCGACCGCAACGCTGACGCCACTGGTGCTTATCGTATAGTCACCGGCGACAGGTATGGGGCCGCCCACTAGAGCGCCCGAGAAGAGAATCTTATCGCCCGCGGCGGAGATGGAGGCGAGGATCGCGCCGCTGTTGGGGCCGGCCAGCGGACTGAAGGGCATGCCTGGGGTGTGAGGAAAATCGGCTGCTGTGGTGATTCCGGTGAGGTAGAGATTGCCGTTCGCGTCGGTAGCGAGGGAATTGATGGAGGTTGCGCCAAGCGTGCCTCCGAAGTAAGTGGAATAGAGAATGGTCGAGCCGTCGTTCGAGAGCTTGATGATGAATCCGGTGCCGTAGGTTGGGTTCGATTGGGTTTGGAGAGCTTTGCTCAACGGGAAATCGGGCGAGGTCGTTGTGCCTGCGATGTAGATGTTTCCTGTCGGGTCGACGGCGATAGCGTTTCCGGTATCGGTTCCTTTACCGGCGAAGGTATCGGTGAACAGGAGGTTGCCGTTGGGGTCGAGCTTGCTGACGAAGACGTCGGTGCCACCGTAAGAGGAGGTCAAAAAGGCTGGAGGGGCCGCACCGTTAATGATGGCGATGGTAGTTGGCCCGCCGAGTTGTCTGCTGCCGACCACGTAGGTGTTTCCCGCGGAATCCGTCGTGATGGCGGAGACGTTGTACGGATAGGCATCGCCGAGCGAGGTTGTGAACTCGCCTGCGATTGCTAGTGTCGTGGTAAGAAGGATGAGGACGAATCGCATGCCCTCATGATAGCTTTGGACCCGGCCGCGCCCGCTGGTCGCGGCTCCGTTACGGAACAATTGACAACATTAGTAAGACACAACCCAAATTGTTTGCGCTACGGAGGGCGCGTAGATTCTGAAATCGCCGCCGATCGAGTAATAAGCCTGGTACGGCGAGCTGGAGCCGGCTACAGCGCCGAGCTGGACGTTGAATTGCGTGACTCCGGCGACGATCTCTGGGGCGGCGCCTCCATACAAAACCGTAGCCGGCGGCGAATAGACGCCGGGAGGCGGAGTTGCCTGACAGGCCTGCGTGCGAAGCGTTGCCTCGCATACATCGAGCGCAGTGGTTGCGACCTGGCCGTCGGCGAGCGGGTAGAAACTCGCTTGCCAGCCGGTGGCGTAGAAGGTCACAATCGAGTTGCTTTTTGCGGGATTAGTTTGTGAATTGACGGTGCCGTCCTGATTCAAGACGGTGGGCAACGCTTGGGCCGCGGAAGAAACGATCCGGACTGGATAATCGGGGCTAACGGCGGCTCCGTTGACGATGTGGACGGTGGCGGCGGAGTTCGGGGCGATTTCCATCGGAACCACCGCGTTGACCTGGTTGGCGGAAACGTAGAGCAGAGGGATATTGACGCCGTTGATGGCGACTTGGACGCCGGAAAGCGTTGTCGGGTAGAGGCCGTTGGTGGGAGCGGCGGTTGCGGGGGTCGCGGGGCCGATGCCGGGCCCGTAGATGGAGATCACTTCGGCGGGAGAAATAATGGCGGTTGCGTTGCCTCCGAAGGCGTTTTGAAAATCGAAGATTTTCATGGTTGGCGCGGTTGTCGGGGAGATGGCGGAGACGAATCCATTGAGTCCAGCGACGTGGACCAGGCCCGAGGGATCGACAGCTACGGATTGGCCGACGGTGCCGGCGGGATAAAGGGCGGAGTAGATCGACTTGTTGCCTGCGGCGTTGAGGCCGATCAAGAAGTCGGTTCTCGAGAAGTCGGGTCCGGTGGTCCATCCGTTGGCGTTGGTGAACCCAGGAAGGGTGGTTCCGCTGGACCATACGTTTCCATTGGCATCGACGGCGATGGATTGCGCGTTGTCCCCGCCGCCGCCGTTTAGATACGTCCCCCAGACAACGGCGCTGCCGGAGGGATTGAGTTTCAGGAGAAACGCGTCCGTAAAATTGGTAGGGTACGCGGGCGAGTAAGTGGGCTGAAATGAACCTGGGGTAACTGGAAATTTGGAATCGTTGGTCCATCCCGCGATATACGCGTTGCCCGATGCGTCGACGGCAATGGCGTTCACGTTCGTGATGGGAGCAGTGGAAGTGTTGAAGCTGGTTTGGCCGGAATCGACATAGGTGAGATAGGCCAATCCGGTGCCCCCGGCGGCTATCTTCGCGGCAAACGCGCCGTCGCCGGTGGGCGATAAGACGCCGGCCGTCACCGGCAAATTGGTGTTGTCGGTATTCCCGGCGATATAGGCATTACCGGACGCATCGAGCGCGATGCCGGTGCCCGCTGTAGTGCAGAAAGTGAAGGGGCACGCGGCTTTCCCGGAGATGGTTCCCGCGTAGAGAATCTTATCGCCGGCCGCGGAAATCCCGGCCACGATTGCTCCGCTGATGAGCGGCGTCGCCGTAGAGCTGATCGAGCCGTTCGGCATTCCCGGCGTTTGCGGAAAATCAGACGCAGCGGAGGATCCCGTCAGATAGAGGTTGCCCTTGGCGTCAGTTGCCAGCGCGGTGATGCTGCTTGCCCCTTGGGTGCCTCCAAAATAAGTGGAGTAGAGAATCGTCGAGCCGTCGTTCGAGAGCTTGATGATGAATCCGGTGGTGAGGCCGGTGGGAGCGTAGACGCCACTGTATATGGAGGACTGGGTCTGGAGGGCGTTGCTCAACGGAAAATCGGGACTGTTGGTAGTCCCGGCGATGTAGATGTTGCCGGATGGGTCTAGGGCGATGGCCGTTCCGGTGTCCGAACCTTTGCCGCCGAAGGTATCGGTGAAGAGGAGCTTGCCGTTGGGGTCGATCTTGGAGACGAAAACGTCGGTCGCGGATGGAATGTATTCGAGGGCTGAGCTCAGTGTTATGGAAAGCTGACGGCTGCCGACTACGTAGGTATTGCCCGCGGAATCCGTGGTGATGGCGGAGATCGTGTAAGGATATACATCGCCTAGCGAGGTTGTGAATTCGCCTGCAATTGATAGTGCGGCGGTAAGAAGAATTAGAAGGAACCGCATGTGTTCATGTTAGCGTTGCGCCCGGAAATCATTTTATCCAGAGGGATTCGGTTACCAGCGACGGGCCGGTCACGGAGATTTGGAAGAGGAACGGATTTATCGACGGCGGATATAGACCGAGCTGTACGTTGATTTGCGTCACTCCGGCCACTATGCCTGGCGCGGCGCCCCCGTAAAGTAGAGTGCCTTCGGTCGAGAGGCGGCAGGTTCCTTGACAGGCGTCCTGGGCGACGGTTGCGACCTCGCCATCGGCTAACGGCGCGAAGCTCGATTGCCATCCGGTGGCGTAAAAGGTTACGACGGAGCCTCCATCCGCGGGGTTGGTTTGCGAATTGACGGTGCCGTCTTGATTCAAAACCGTGGGGAAAGCCTGGGGTGCGAAGGGGACAATCCAGACGGGGTAATCGGGGCTTACGGAAGATCCATTGATTACGCGGACGGTGGCCGCGGTGTTCGCCGTTAGCTCCATTGGCAGCACGGCGTTGATTTGGTTTTGGGAGACGTAGAGCAGAGGAATGTTCGCTCCATTGACGGTGACTTGTACGCTGCCGAGCGTGGTTGGATAGAAACCGTTGGTGGGCGCGGCGGTTACTGGGGTCGTGGGACCGATGCCGGGACCGTAAATAGCGACTACTTCGGCAGGTGAGATGCGCGCGGTCAGGTCGCCTCCGAAGGCGTTTTGAAATCCAAAGATCTTCATGGCGGGTGCGGTAGTGGGCGCGATGGCGGAGACGAATCCGCTGGGGCCCGCGACGTGGACCAGGCCGGAAGGGTCGAGGGCGACGGACTGCTCGACGGTGCCGCGCGGGAAGAGAGCGGAGTAAGTGAACTGAGACGCGGCGGCGTTCAGTCCCACTAAGAATGCAGTGCCGGTGGTCCAGCCGTTCGTGTTTGGAATGGTGGAGGAGGCGGCCAAGCCGACGGCCCAGACGTTTCCGGTTGGAGAAACTTTTAGCGATTGAACCACGGCCGCGCTGCCGCCTCCATTGCCGCTGCCGAGATAAGTAGCCCAGACCAGCGCGCTGCCGGTTGGATTGAGCTTCGCCACGAACCCGTTGGTTGCAGGTCCAAGCGCGGCGCCGAGAACGCCCGGAGTCGCGGGGAATTTAGGATCGCTGGTATAGCCGCCGATGTAGGCATTGCCGCCGGCATCGACCGCGATTGCGTTGGCGAGGGTAGGCAGTGTCTGCGAAGGCGTGAGATAGGTGAGATAACTCAATCCCGCGCCGCCTGCATTCACCTTGGCAACGAATGCGCCGAAGCCAGTGGATGAGAGCGCGCCCGCCGTGACGGCCAGATTGGACGCTTCCGTATTTCCCGTGATGTAAGCATTCCCCGCCGCGTCGACTGCGATGCCTACGCCTCCGGTGCTCAGGAAACACAGATTGCCATTGACGCTAAGCGTGCAGGTGTCGGTGGCGATCGCGGGCATGGTTCCCGAAATCACTCCGGAGTATAGAATCTTGTCGCCTGCGGCTGAAATCGATGTGACGAAGGCTCCGGTGACTGTCATTTCCTGTGTGTCCTGAATCTGACCGGCCGGCATTCCCGCGGTATGCGGAAAGTCGGTCGCGGTAGTCATGCCGGTGAGATAAAGATTGCCGTTAGCATCCGTTGCCAGCGAGGTGATGCCCGTAGTGCCGAGTGTGCCTCCGAAATATGTTGAGTAGAGAATGGTCGAGCCGTCGCCCGAGAGTTTCATGATGAATGCTGTTCCAGGTTGCGTCTGAAGCGCGTTGCTCAACGGGAAATCAGACGACGTGGTGAAGCCCGCGATATAGATGTTGCCGGAAGGGTCGAGGGCGATGGAGGTTCCGGTATCGATCCCTTTCCCGCCGAAGGTGTCGGTGAAGAGGAGCTTGCCGTTGGAGTCCAGTTTCGAGACGAAGACATCGGAGCCGTTAGGCGTATTGATCAGAACAGGAGGTATCGCGCCGTTGAGGACAGATATCGTGGTGGCTGCGCCGAGTTGGCGGCTTCCGACTACATAGGTGTTGCCCATGGGATCGGTGGCGATAGCGGAAATTACGTAGGGATTCGCGTCGCCGAGCGAGGTCGTGAATCCCGCCGCAAATCCCAGGGTGGAAACAACAAAGAGGAGGATTCGAGTCATTTCTGATACCAGACCGTCTGTGTAAAGGAGGATATTCCGAACACGTTGAGCGTGATTCCGAATTCACCCACATCGATGGCGACGGTGCCTAACTTCACGTTGAATTGGGTGACTCCGGCAACAAATCCGGGCGCTGCGCCTCCGTAGAGGACCGCGAAGTTCTGCGGGTTCTGCGTGTTTAGAACCGTAGCCTGGCAAGATCCCAGGCATGCGTCCTGCGCCACCGTCGCGATCTGGCCGTCGGCTAATGGTGCGAAGCTGTCTTGCCAACCGGTGGCATAAAACGAGACGATCGAGCCGGATTTCGCTGGATTGCTGGTCGAGTTGATCGTGCCGTCCTGATTGATCACCGGCGCGAAAGCATAGGGTGCCGAGGGTACGATCCTCACCGGATAATCAGGGCTCAAGGTCGATCCATTACTAACGCGGACGGTGGCGCCGGTGTTGATCGCGAGTTCCATAGGCACCACGGCGTTAATTTGATTGGCCGATACATAGAGCAGAGGCATGTTCCTCCCGTTGATGGTTGCCTGCACGCCCGCTAAAGTTGTGGGATAGAACCCGCCGGAGGGAGTGGCGGACGCAGGAGTCGCCGGTCCGATGCCGGGGCCGAAAATCGCGATGACTTCCGAGGGTGAGACGCGCGCGGTGACACTGCCTCCCGCAGCGTTCTGAAAATTCGAGACTTTCATAGCGGGTTCGGATCCCGGCGCGATGGCAGAGACGAATCCGTTGATTCCGGCGACGTGAACCAGGCCGGATGGATCGAGGGCGACTGATTGCGCCACAGTTCCCATCGGGTCGTTTGCCTGGTAGGTTAACGCGGAGCCCGTGGAGTTGAGGCCCACAACGAACTCGGGTCCGGTGGAGACGCCTAGAGGGTCCGGAAAGACGATGGTGCCGGTAATGCCGGTGGCCCACACGTTTCCCGCGGGGTCCGCCGCAATAGATTGGATGAACGTGCCGTTGCCTTGGGAGTTGCCGCGGTCGAGATACGTTGCCCAGACCACTCCGCTGGCGTCTGGTTTGAGTTTCGCGAGAAATCCTTCATAAACAACTGGAGGAAGGCCGGGGCCTAAAGGCGGAATTTTGAAGCCGGGGAGAAAGGAACCCGGGGTCGTGGGAAATTTCGGGTCGGAGGTTGCACCGGCGAGGTACGCATTCCCGGACGCGTCCACCGCGATCGCATAAAGCACGTTCCCGACGGTTGCTTCAGGGCTCATTTCATTTTCATTTATTTCCGAGCCGAGGTATGTGAGATAGCTCAGGCCGGTGCCGCTGGAGTTGACCTTCGCGACGAAGGCTCCGATCCCTTTGGGCGAGAGGACGCCGGGGGTGGTGGGAAGTGCGAGCGTGGAGTTTCCAGCGATGTACGCATTGCCCGCGGGGTCGACCGCGATCGCTGCTCCGGTGGTCGTAATTTGCGAGAAGAAACCGGAGTTGAGGATGCCGGAGGTGGTTCCAACCAGTGCTCCGGAATAGAGAATCTTGTCTCCGGCAGCGGAGATCGAGGCCATGATCGCACCGTCGGTTTTTGTCGAAAAAGGACCGAAGGGCATACCGGCGGTATGCGGGAAATCGGCGGCGTTAGTGGACCCGGTGAGATAGAGATTGCCGTTCGAATCGGTGGCGAGTGCGGTAATGGAGGTTGCGCCCAGCGAGCCTCCGAAATAAGTCGAATAGAGAATCGTGGAGCCGTCGTTGGTGAGCTTGATGATAAATCCCGTACCTGAGGCGTTGGATTGAGATATGAGGGCCTTGCTCAACGGGAAATCGGTGGAGGTGGTGGTGCCGGCAATGTAGATGTTGCCCGCAGGATCGAGTGCAACAGCGTTTCCCGTGTCGACTCCTTTACCGGCGAAGATGTCGGTGAAGAGAAGCTTGCCGTTGGGGTCGAGCTTGGTGACGAAAACATCGGACTGAGGGATGGAAGAGACGTAAGGGGAGACGATGGCAGGCCCGGTTGTGCCGAGTTGGCGGCTGCCGACGATATACGTGTTGCCCGCGGAATCCGTAGTGATGGCAGAAACTGTGTATGGATAGGTATCGCCAATAGAAGTAGTGAATTCGCCTGCGATCGCTGACGTTGCCAAAAAGAACAAAACGAATCGCATGAGTTCATGATAGCTTTGGCAGCGCGTTGCGCCGCCCCACGGGATAACACAGGCTTTAGCCGGTGATTGCGGATAACCTTCGCGCCTTCTCGAACACCTCGCGCAGCATCTCCGCAGTCAGTTTACCGGTCGACGTGTTCTGCTGGCTGGGATGATAGGAAGCGATCAGGATTGGCGAAAAAGCATGCATTATGTTGTGGCCGAATCTAGCGCGCTCGTTGACGATCGATAAATACGTGTCGAACGCAATCCGGCCCAAAGCGACCACCACTCGTAGGTTTTTCAGGAGCTTTAGTTCGCGCTCCAGATAGGGCCGGCAGTTGCAAAGTTCCTCGCGCGCCGGTTTATTGTCGGGCGGCGCGCAGTGGGCGGACGCGGTGATATAGGCTCCAGTAAGCTTCATCCCGTCGTCGCGTGAAACGCCCGCCGGTTGCGAGGCGAAGCCGGTTTCGTACAAGGCCCGGTAGAGAAACTCGCCGGACTTGTCGCCAGTGAACATTCGACCGGTGCGATTGGCGCCGTGGGCTCCGGGCGCGAGGCCGAGAATCAGCACGCGGGCGTTGGGATCGCCGAAGGATGGCACCGGCTTGCCCCAGTATTCGTGATCGAGATAGGCGCGGCGTTTCACGCGGGCGATTTCCCGGCAATGGTTGCGAAGACGTGGACAGAGCGTGCAGGTGACGATGTCCCCTTGCAGGATCTTCAATTCGCCGTGCATTCGTTCATAATGATAGATCAAGTTCGAAATCAGCCCGCGCAGATCCGTGCGGCGTAGAGGGGACACGATGCTTTCGCGAGCGATTGCCTTGGGACAGAGTCGTCCATGAGCGAAACCTTTACCGAGGCTCAAGGCCTGCTATTCGCGGAAATGGATGCGCGGGCGCGCGAGCTCGTAGAGAAAAAGTTTCGCGTGCGCTTGGATTCCGCCCAATCAAGCGAGAATCAACAGGCCGCGTGGGAGGTTTATCAGAACGCCACCGTCAAGTTGATCAAGGCCATCGGAAGCGGCATTACGTTCGGCGATGCGAAGGGTTACGCGGCGACCGTGGCCCGCAACAGTTGCCGCGATTATTGGCGCGTCTACAATCCCGGATGGGCGGATCTGAAAGGCCGGCTCAGCCGCTTTTTTAGAAAGCAGCCTTCGTGGGCGTTATGGGAGACGCCGGAGCAGCTCGGTTGGATTTGCGGACCCGCGGAATGGAACGGCAAGCCCATCGCGCAAGGGAACCGGGTCAGCGCTCTGCTCGAAAAACCGAAACACATCCGCGGCAGCGCGCTTCCTAAACGCGAGGTGGTGAGCGAGCTCGATTCAACCGCGTGGGATACCCTGCTCCGGGGTATTTTCGAGTATCTGCACGGACCTGTGCGGCTCGACGATCTGGTATCGATCTGCGGAGTCTTGTTTGGCGTAAAGGGCTCGCGGGAGATGGCCTTCGAGGAGATGATGACGGACGATGAGGGCCGTGCCTGGGACCCTCCGGCCCCCGCTCCCCGTCCGGATGTGGCGATGGCGATTCGGGAACAGCTCGTGAAATTGTGGTCGGAAGTGAAGACCATGCCGCGGCGATGGATCCTGCCGTTCCTGCTGAATCCTCCCGTAATGAAAGGAGGTTCGGCCCGGAAGCCTCGGAGCGCACCCGGAGAAGACGCGGAGAAGGCGGATCGCGGGGAAGTCGCCGTCTTTACGGCCAACGGAATCGCAACCGTCTCCGAAATGGAAGTGCTAATTGGGTTTACGCCGCAGCAATACGCGATTCTGTGGCGCGAATTGGACGTCCACGGCAAAGGCGGACCGGCATTGGACGCAGTGATGGACCCGAAGTTAAGGTTTGCCGTGATCTGGAACCTTTTGCCCCTTGAGGATGGTGTGATCGCTAAGATTATGGAGCTCGATGGAGCGCAAAAGGTCATTAATTTGAGGATGGTAGCGCGAACGCACTTGGCTAAGGCGCTAGTCGATTCGGGAATTCCAGAAAAAAGAGGAGGGGGATATTAAATATTTCACTAATATGGCTGCGTGGATCCCGCCCTCAAACGGTGAAGGAAGGTAAGCCACCGTGCCCGAACATCTCAATGAACAACAACTGAAGGGATACCGGGATCGCACGCTCGCATTGGGCGAACTGGTCGCCGTGGATGCCCACCTCGGCGGCTGCGAGCCTTGCCGGACGGCGCTCGCCGCGCTCGCCGAAGAAAAGTCTTCCAAAGCAGTGATTTCGGGGATCGATCAGGCTCGATTCCGCCACTTGAGTTACGAACAAATGGACGATTGGGTGGAGGATCGCCTCGAACCCGCCGGCCGCGAACTGGTGATGGCGCACATTGGCTTATGCCCGCCCTGCGCACGGCAGTTGATCGCGTATCAGGAGTACGCTCCGGTGATGGCTGCCCCGGTGCGAACCGGTAGGTACGCGGCGACGCAGCCGGTCACAGTAAAGCAGTCGTTCTGGTCCTTTTTGAAACAGCCTCAGTACGCGCTGGGCGCAGCCGCGCTGGTGGCTTTTTTCATCATTACTCCTTTGACTAAGCATTCTCCTCCAACAGAAACAGGCGCGATCCTTGCACCAACCAGTACGGCTGTCGATTCGACAATTCCCGCGCAGCCCAGCCCCCTCATCGAACAGGCGCTCAGCGCATCCGAGCTTGACCAGTTGCCGGATTCGCTGCGCGCAGGCGCCAAGGAAGTGCTCGCCGATACCGGAAGGATTACCCGACCCGCGTCGCTCAAAGGGCTGGAACCGAATGCAGATGCAGTGCTGGAATATCCGTACTCTGAGGTCGTGGCCGAGACGCAGCCAGCGCTGCGCTGGAAAACTTTCGGGGATTCGTCGTACAGTGTCTCGCTCTCCGATTCGCGAGGACTCATTTCCCGGCGCGGAGCTCTCAAAGACACACGCTGGACCCCGCCGAGCGCTTTGAGCCGCGACAAGCTCTACACCTGGGAAGTGGAATCCGCCGGCGTGAGGCACCGGGGAACCTTTCGAGTGCTCAGTGAAAGTCAGCAGAGGGAACTCGATAAAGTCCGCGCCGAACATGGCAGCTCCCACCTGGTAATGGGTGCGGTGAACCAGGAACTGGGATTATTGACCCCTGCCAGGCTGGAGTTCGAAGCGATGGCCAAGGATAAAGCTCAATCCCAGCAGGCCTCGAAACTACTCAATCACATCGACGCTCTACGCAAGTAGCGCATGGCGGCCAGAATCGTAAGGCTCGCGCCCAGCAGAGCGAGTGTGCCGGGTTCCGGCGTGGCCGAATTCAAGTTGAAACCGACGGCGTCGAGAACCGCTACTTCCGGTTGGGGATAGTGGTTGGAGTTGGTACCCACGTCGGTAGCGATGTCCAGGTTCACGTTCTCGGAAGCCTCGTAGTCCTGCACCAGGCCAGGATATATCGGGATCCAGTCACCATAGTCGCCGCCATTGGGAGTGTTGTTATAGTCGGCGATATCGGTGACGCCGCCATCGTTCGAGAAGTAGGCGGGGGTTCCGTTGGCGGTGGCGAGAAAACTGCGGACCCCAGGGGCGGAGTAGCGGAACAGATCGGCTGGAGACGCGTCCGTGCCGCCCAGGCTTTGGGTGCATTGGTTATACGGAACATTCGTCCCGGCGACTGAAGTCGCGCCGATGCAGGAAACAGTCCCGAGAACCTCATCCGTCTCATGCTCCACAACGGAGAAAAAATCAATCCCGACCGCCGGCAGCACTGGGGTTGGGTCGCTGGGCGATAGCGGGTAATACCAAGGTATGCCCGTCACGTTGCTTTCACCCACCATGACCACGCCGTTATAACAACCGGTCGTGCCTAAGGTGCAGTTGGTGATTCCGTCGCTCATGAGACCGGCCGTGTTGGCTCCATTCTCGGTGATGCCCAGAGCGGATGCCAGCGAAGGGCTGATGTCGACATTCCCGTTCGGATCGAATGGGTCTGTCCCGGGCAAGGTTCCGAAGGCGGATAAATTGTCGGTCGAAGCGCCAAGCCGGTTGTAAAACTCCCCATAGGAAACCGGCGTGAAATTCGCAAAGCTCTCTCCGAACGCTTCGATCGGCGCGTAGGTGACATAGATGTTGATGTTTTGGCTGCTGAGGTTAAAAATGCCGTTATAAACGCCCGCTACGGTGGACCCGTTCAAGGCCGCGCATGTTCCCGCCTGGGTAGTATCGATGCTGGGATCGCAAGTGAAACTTAGGTTGGCAAGCGCAGGCAGCACCGCGCCCAGAAGCATCATCGATAAAACCGGCATGCGCATTTGTCACCGCCTTCCAAGCGATTATAGCCCCAGAATGCTTTGCCAGGCTCAACAACCCCGGGAGTTGTTGAGCCTATCCAAAAGGAGGAGGGAGAAAGCCTATCGTGAAGCCGGTTAGGGCAAGCTTATAAGGTAAGTCGCCAATGCCGGACCAAGGATGACGCCGAGCCCGGTGGCTTCGTCCCAGCCCGTGGCCGCAGCGAAACCGTTCGTGCCTGTCGTCACGTCATAAAAACGGTATCGGTAAGAGGCGGACGCCGCCTGATACACCAGCGCATTGAGGTTCGATCCGAGCTTCGCTTTGCTGTGGGCCACGCGGTCAGCGTCAACCAGAGCAATCACTCCGGCCGTCAGCGGAGATGCGAGGCTGGTGCCGCCGATTACGTAAGTTCCCGCGGGGCAGATCGTGGGAGTACAAGTGGAGCTTAACCCAAGGGCTGCGAAGGACCCCACGGCAATGGCCAGGCCCGTATACGGATCAGCCAGGGCGGACACATCTGGTACTCCGCGAGCGGTGCCGCAGTCGGTAGTGCTGAACCCGCTTTGAAACGATGGCGCGGTTATCTGGCTGCTACAGCCCCCTCCGCCTCCACCGTTGGTATCAGATCCTCCCCAGGCACTTTCGACGTTCCGGAAGCTCGCCGCGGTCGAAATAAGGTGGGTACCCCCCACGCACAGCACATTCGCGCTGGTGCAGGGATATTCTGTGACCGCGCCGGCATCCCCCGCGGAGAAGAGGATCGGAACTGTGGAAGGGGAAAAGAAGCCTTCCTCAGAAGCGTCGCCCGCCTGCTCATTCCCACCCCAGCTATCCGTCACGACATCCGCGTGCGCGTAGGCATATTGGACCGCTGCATACAGATTGACGTTGGAGTCATTCGTCGCCGTGACCAGCAGTATGTGCGCATTCGGCGCGATCGCATGCACCGCTTGAACATCCAGATCTGTTTCGAGAGCCCACCCTTCAGCGTCAAAAGTTGATGCGGTCGAGCAAACTGTGGGCGTGGGGGTGCAACTTGCGCCGGTCTGATTAACAATAGTGAGGCAGCCACTCGCGACGGAGCATGTCGGCAAGCCCGTCCCCGATGTGTAGGTTAAAAGATCGGCCTCGGTCTGGGAGTTGTAAAACGCGTCCACGATGGCGACCGTTATTCCAGCGCCCCCGTTGGCGCTGGCAATGGAGCCGGTGGCATAGGCAGTCGTAATATCCGAAGGAAGGTAGTAGCACACATTTTGCGCGGATCCACAGGTTTGTCCGGGCGCACGTACGGTTCCGTTCGGATTGGCGGTCCAGGCGACCCAGGCGAAAGACCGTGCCATGCCCGGTCCAATCGGCGTCGGCATGACCGCATACGCTCCGCTCTGGGCGTAAATCGACGGGCAAACGACAGAGGCCATTCCGGAAAACAGCAACAGTCTTAAAGCTTTTTCGAACTTCATCAGAGGTCCTCCGAGAGATTAGGGAATCTATTTGCGGCGCGTGCGATGAATCAGCATTCCCACCGCGAGAAAGCCCGTAAGAAGCAGGGTACTCGGCTCGGGAACGGCTGACGAAGTCGCCACCAGAGAGAAGTTGTCAACTCCTACGTTGATCGGTCCCGTGGAATCCGACTCAAGAGCGCCGATCACATACGTTGTGCCGGCGACGAGATGACTCGTAACGTCCAGGCTCAATACTACGTACGGATTGGGAATACCGCCGGCCACAGCAGTGTCTGTCGGTCCAAAAGCGACAAACAGAGGCGTAGCTACAAGTGGATTAGCGCCGTTCGCCCAGATGGCAATTTCTCCGCCGAGGCCGCTGCCGCCGAACTCATCGTTGACAAACATGTCCACCGACAGAATGTCGCTCGTTGTGCCGAGAGGAATCGTAATGGTTTGCGTCAGCGACGTCGATTCCGGTGTGACCAATCCGGTCATGTCGCTAACCGCATACCAACTGCCGCTATCCGGGCCAACGGTGTCATCGCCGTTCAAGGGCGTCGTCGTTGTGTTATCTGGAAAGAAATCGTCGTCGCTCCCGGCTGTGCTGGCCAGATTCCAGCCACTCAGGGTCCCGGTCTCGAAGCCTGGATTCGTGAAAAGCTGTGTTGCCTTCAGGGAAAACGACAGCCCGACCATCAGGGCAAAAACCGTGAACCTGCTCATACCGCGTCCGTTTCCGGCGCGAATACGGCCGAATGGGGGTACCCCAATCTAGGCATTTTACTTAGTCCCTCCGAGGAAAAGTATCAGTACCGATTCTGCGGCTCTTCCCCGCGCATGTCAAGGACTATTTAAACCATCGATTCCTCAGTCGTTAACGTCGACATTCTCGACAAAACAGCTATGGAAGGCCCGGTCCAGGACATCGGCCGTGAGCGCGATCGGCTTCCGTTCGAAGTGCAGAATGTCTACCGCGTGCGAAATGATGTCGCGCGGATGGACCCGGCGGAATGGTTTCTTTACATCAATGTAGTGCTTCTGCACAAAGCTAGCCGCCAGTCCCACGGGACACAGAATTTTCTTATCCAGGCAGTATCTCTCGAAAATTTGGATGAACTCCGGCGCCTTCGGACTGCGCAGAAACATCTTGTATTGGATGCGGCGGAGGAACGCCTCATCGCCGAGCTGATCCGGCCGTAAGTTGGTGGAAAATATGAGAAATGCCTCAAAGGGCACGGTCATTTTTCCGCCCGCCTGGAAGCTCAGATAGTCGACATGCCGCTCCATCGGCACAATCCAGCGATTCAGGATCTCCGCGGGTGACGCCTTCTGCCTCCCAAAGTCATCTATGAGATAAATGCCATTGTTTGCTTTTAGTTGAAATGGAGCGTCGTACACCTTCGAGTGCTTGTTGAAGCTCAAATCCAGCATATCGAGCGTTAACTCGCCGCCCGTGATAATGCACGGCCGTTTACATTTGAACCAGCGACCATCGTGCGGCTTCGATTCCGATAAAGCGGTGAGCAGAGAGGTCTGGTCCTCCAGTTTATTGTGATAAATCGGATCGTACACCTGGATGATATTGCCCTGGCATTCGATGGCGTAGGGCATGTAGATCGGGGCATTCTCGACGCGAAATAACGATTCTGCGAGCGCCGTCTTGCCATTCCCCGGCATTCCATAAATCAAAAACGACTTATTGGAGTTGACCGCCGGGCCGATCTGTGCCAGAACATCCGCCTCCACCACCAGGTGTTGAAAGGCGATCTTCAGAAGCTCCGGGCTGAGCCAGTTCTCGCTCAGGCGCTGCCTCTTCACGATCTCCGCATATTGATACAGCGGCACGGGCGCAGGTCCCTGGTATTGATTGTTCTCGAGAAACTCGCGCGTCAGGTTGCGGCCCTGCTCGGTCAGCATGAACACGCCCGACATGTTGCCCATCCCCAGCGACTTCTTCACGGCGACGTAATGCTGGCGTTTGAACATCTCCAGCGTTTCGTCGATCACGCTGAACGGAAACCCGATCAGTGCGCCGATATCGCGTCCCACCAGTTCGCCCCGAAAGTACAGATATTTCAGAATGAGATGTTCGATGATAGACGGTGGAATTCCAGCGTCGGCAATCGACTCGGGTACCGGCGGGACGACGGGCGCTTCGGCCGCCTCCGGCGCACAAATCAGGTCAATAAGGGAACTCACAGTTTCAGCAGCCTCCGGACAGAGAAAAAATGCGGTTGCTCCGCACTCTCTTATATCGGCCGGATTCCGGTTCACTCCATGCTTTCTATTATTTCGGTACTCTTCGCCTTGTTCGTACCACCCACAACGGAGATCGAGTTTGTAACCGTCGATCTTCCTTGGGCCATCGCCGAAAAGGGTTACGAAGCGCCGCCTTTGGAGGTACGCGTGAGTGGCTCCTGTCCGCATGGGGGTGTCGGCTACGCCGTAGTTTCGGGCGAACTACCCCCTGGAATCCAGCTCTCGCGCTTGGGATATTTCTCCGGCGCGCCCCTTCATACCGGCGAATTCAAGTTCACCGTCCGCGCATCGGACGGCTGCGGTTTGGCGAGGAAGGAATTCAACCTCGTGGTGACCGGCGCTCCCGTGATTACGGTCAAGCCGACGCACATCGCCTTCGTATGCAAAGCCGAAGAAATTCCAGCGGAGCAGCAGATTCTGATTTCGGCCACGTGGCCGCGACTCGCTTACAGGATGACTACCTCCAACGCCGCGTGGCTGACCGCGACCCCCGAACACGGTACGACGCCGCGCCTGGGATCGGCTATGGCGGACGATATTGCCCATCTCCGAGTCGATACCACCGGGTTAAAACCGGGCCACTACACCGCTTCGATCACCATTTCCTCCTGGCAAGTCCTAAAACCGGTCCGAGTCGATGTCGAACTGATTGTCAATTAGTCTTAACGACCTGCGGCCACCGGGAGCGGTCAGCACCGGACGTTCTAAAAAAGGGTCGGGGCCCCCAATGACGAATGCTTAAATAACCCATGTTTCTTAGGGGCCGGTTTGGCTGGCGTCGCCGCCGCTGGAGCCGCCGGCGGACTCGCTTGCGGCATCGCCATCAAGCGGATCAAATCCTCGCTCACCCCGGCCTGCTTCAACACCACCAATCCCGGGATGCTGGTATCGAAATTGGTTCGCGAGCTGCGGATCAATTGCAGAATGAACGACTCGTCGAACCCCGCCTTGGCCAGTGTCACAATGTTTTCATTAGTGAGCGGCTGTTGTTTTAGCTGGTCGACCGAGAACTGCTGGGCGCTGACAGCGGAGACGATGAAGAGAGTGGCGCACAGAAGACGCATACGCTAGTCATATCGGCAGCGCGAGGCCTGTTGAGAGGGCAGATTAGCCCTATGGCAAGTTGCTTCGCGCCCAATTCCGCGCCTCGATCTTGTCCCGTTTCAGTCACATCGCGTTTTTACGCGCATCGCCTCCCGCCAAGCTCGGCTATCTTGAAACCAGAAAGGAGTCCAGGCGCTCTTCCAACGGAGAGCGGGATCGACCAGTAGGGGAAATGCTAGCAACCTCCTCGATACGGGTCTGTGTGCGTTGGATTGCCGCCAGTCAATGTCTGGCCCCAGCTCGTTGC
>DATHOJ010000041.1:0-30676 GCA_035485055.1 Bryobacteraceae bacterium | reverse complement strand
CTGTGTGCGTTGGATTGCCGCCAGTCAATGTCTGGCCCCAGCTCGTTGCGGGTTACGAAGCGAGCTTCTCCGCTGTGGGAACAGAAACTAGCAGCTAAAGGGAGCGCTCCCGATACTAAGTTTTGCCGGTTCTTTGAAATTCAATTTCTGCTATCCTATATGTGGATGTGTTTCCTGCCTCCGCGCCAGCGGATGTTCTGCAAGGTTCCCCACTCTTCTTTTGCGTCTAAATCCCAATCCCTCGAATGAAGTCCAACGTACAGATTAGCCGTGGCATCGAGTCGCTTTTCGGGACACGGGACGAGAATATTCGCCTCCTCGAAGACGGACTCAAGGTTCGCACGCGCCTGCTCAACGACTCGCTCGAAATCGAGGGCGACGATGATGCCGTGGCGCGCGCGTCATCGATTCTTAACGATTACGCGGCGCTGGTCAAAGAAGGCCACGTTTTTCACAACGGTGATCTGAACAGCTATCTGCGCGTTGTGACGGCGGATTCGGAAACCACCCTGCGTGGCTTGGTCGATAGCGGCAAACAGCGCAGCTTCGGCAAAAAAATTGTCGCGCCGAAGACCATGACGCAGCGCCGTTATGTCGATGCGATTGAGCGGAATGATCTGGTATTCGGCATCGGCCCCGCGGGCACCGGAAAAACGTATCTCGCGGTCGCGATGGCGGTGTCGGCTCTGCTGTCGAAGCGCGTCACGCGCATTATTCTGACTCGTCCGGCCGTCGAGGCGGGAGAAAAACTCGGCTTCCTTCCCGGCTCCTTGCAGGAAAAAGTCGATCCGTATCTCCGCCCTCTGTACGACGCGCTCTACGACATGCTGGACCCGGAAAAAGTGAAGATGCTGCTGGAGCGCAACACCATCGAAGTCGCGCCCCTGGCCTTCATGCGCGGCCGCACTCTTAGCGATGCGTTCATCATCATGGATGAAGCGCAGAACTCGACGCCGGAGCAGATGAAGATGGCTCTCACGCGCCAGGGTTTCAATTCGAAAATGGTGGTGACTGGCGATACGACGCAGATCGATCTGCCCGGAGGGCTGCGCAGCGGCCTGATTGAAGTCGTGGATATTCTGCGCGGAATAGAAGGAATCAGTTTCGTCCAGTTCGACGATAAAGATGTTGTGCGCCACAGCCTGGTCCAGAAAATCGTGCGTGCCTACGAACGATATAACGAAGCCATCGGCGCCAATCGCCAGTTGTCATTAAAGCTTAGCGATCCGGCCGCAGAGTCCGCGGCCATTGAGCCCACGCCGCGTAGCGAAGCGCCGGCCGCCTAAGGGCGATCCATGTCTCCAGACGATCCTCATTTGTTGTTCCGTCACTCGTCGCGCCGCGTGCGCAGAATACCTCTGCGTGACTTTTTGACGGATGTCGTCCAACGCGTGGCACGCGGCCGCGCCGTGACCTGCCTCATCACCACAGACGCGGAACTGCGCCGCCTCAATCGCGAGTTTCGCGGGAAAAATTACGCCACCGACGTCTTGTCGTTTCCGCCCGATGAGATGGCCATCTCCCTCGATCGCGCAGCCGCGCAAGCCAAGGAACTGGGACATTCCCTCGACGCCGAACTCCGTATCCTGATCCTGCATGGCCTGTTGCACCTGTGCGGCATGGATCACGAAAAAGATTCGGGCGAGATGCGCCGCGCCGAAACGCGTTGGCGAAAACGCCTCGGCCTGCCTTCGGGCCTGATCGAGCGTGCCCAATGATCCCGTTGCTTATCCTGCTGGCGTGCCTGGTGTCGATCGTCGTCACCCTGGTCACCTGTTTGCAGGTTCTGTATCTGGAATCGCTGCGCATTCGCGCGCGCGAACTGCCTGCCTTGCAATTCTTCAAGGAAACGCTGGAGGCGAAACTCGGAATCGAAACGGAGCGCGGCTCGCTCGCTTTCTCGCTGGTAAAGCACATCGGCCTCGCCGTCATCGGATGCCTCGCCATGGCGGTCGCCGTCAAAATGCAGAACGGCCTCGGCGAATCCCTCGCCATCGCGTGCCTCATCTCCGCCATCTACACGGTAATCGGAACCTACATCGTTCCCCAATTGTCCTATCGCAATAGCAGCGGCCATTATCTGGCGCCGCTGATACCCTTCTTTCGCGTGACACTCCTCGCGGTGACGCCTCTTCTCTGGGCTCTCGAATTCCTGCAATCGCTGTTCGAGTTGGGCGACGCCAAAACCAAGGAGGATCCCACGCGCCCGGAGGAACACATCGAAGCCCTCATCTCCGCCGGGGAAGAAGAAGGCATCATCGAAAAAGGCGACCGCGAGCTGATCCAATCCGTGGTCGCGTTCGGCGATAAGACCGTCCGCGAAGTGATGACGCCGCGCCCCCGCATCGTGGCGATTCGCGAGGATGCCTCGCTTGAAGAATTGCGCCACCTGGTGATCCACGAACAGTTCTCGCGCATCCCCGCGTATGACGGGTCGATCGATCAGATCACCGGATTCGTTCACGTCCGCGATATGTTCGAGCTTAACGACGAGCAGCGCGCCGGCCGTAAGGTGCGCGATATCATGCGTCCGATTCGTGCCGTTCCCGAATCCAAGCCGGTGAACGACCTCATGCGCGAGATGCAGGAAGAAGGAGCGCATATGGCCGTGGTCGTCGATGAGTACGGTTCCACCGCCGGCATCGTCACCATGGAAGACATGGTGGAGGAAATCGTCGGTGAGATTCACGATGAGCACGAACCCGATCGCGATTTCCGCGAGGACCCCGATGGAAGCTATGTCGTCAGCGGCAGCTTCGATCTGGGCCGCCTGCGCGAATTGCTCGATTTTCATCCCCAGGACGATACCGAATCGACCACCGTGGGCGGTCTCATCACCGAATGGCTCGGCCATGTGCCTGAGGTCGGGGAAGAGACCGAGCGGGAAGGCATTAAGATCAAAGTGCTGGCCGCGAATCATCTCCGCGTCGACCAGGTGCGCGTAGCGAAAGCAGCCGTGAAATAAATGAAAACTGGATTCGTATCGATTCTCGGCCGCCCCAACGCCGGCAAGTCCACCCTGTTAAACGCAGTCCTTGGCCAGAAACTTGCCATCGTCACCTCGAAGCCGCAAACCACCCGCACCTCGATTCAAGGCGTGGTGACGACGGACGATTATCAGATCGTCTTCATCGACACCCCCGGAATTCATCGCTCGAATACTCTGATGAACAAACGCATGATGGACACCGTGCGCGCCTCAGCCTCCGCCGATGTGGTGTTGTTCCTGATCGACGTTCTCGAACCGTTCAGTGAGGAGGACGCGCAGGCCATCGATCTGGTCAAGAAGCTCGAAGCGCCCGCCATCGCCGTTCTGAATAAGGTAGATAAGCTGCCGGACAAGACGCAGTTGCTGGCCCTGATTGAACGGCTCAGCGCTCTGCATCCCTTCGCCGAAATTATCCCGATCTCGGCAATGAAAGGCACCGGCGTCGACACGCTGGTCAAGGAAATTGTAAAACGCCTCCCGGAAGGCGAGCCGATGTATCCCGAGGATCATCTTACGGACCAGCCTTCGCGCTTTCTCGCGGCCGAAATTCTACGGGAAAAAATTCTGCATCACACCCAGCAGGAAGTGCCGCACGCCGTAGCCGTGATGATCGATTCCTGGGTGGAAACGCCCACGCTGCTGAAAATCATGGCGACCATCTATGTGGAGAAGCCGGGCCAGAAAGCGATCCTGATCGGCGCTGGCGGTGCAGGCTTAAAAAAAATCGGGACGCTAGCTCGCTTCGAGATGGAAAAGACATTCGAGCGTAAGATTTTCCTCCAAACATTCGTCAAGGTGAAACCCAACTGGCGCCAAGACCCCGAGTTCCTCGCCGCCATCGATTGGCGAAGCATGTCGGGACAATAGGTGTGGCAGGATTATATATATGAACCGCATTCTCTCCCTTCTTCTCGCGGCTTGCCTATCGGTTCCCATTTTTGCTGCCCAGCCTCCAGCACAAACGCCTCCGCCGGTTAAGCACTCCGATGACGACCGGATCTACGACGAGGTGCGCCGCAAACTGGCCAACGATGTAGACGTCAAAGGCGCAGGCATAGACGTCGCAGTAAAGAGCGGAGTGGTGACACTCAGCGGTAAGGTCCACACCGAGCACGGGAAAGAGAAAGCCGAAAAGCTAACGAAGAAGACCAAAGGCGTGACCAGTGTGGTGAACAATCTGGTGGCAACAGAGAGCGAAAAGTGAGCCTCACAAATGCCGCAAGAGATTGCTGAAAAACTCGTGCAGACCGCTTCCTCCGGTCGCGATCTCTTCGATTGCCGGCACAGACTTTAGTCTGTGTTTCTAATGCCTAAAATGCCGGACTCCGGTGAACACCATTGCCAGCCCTAACCGGTCCGCCGCCGCGATCACGTCAGCATCCCTCACCGAGCCCCCAGGCTGAATTACGGCCGTAATGCCGTGCTTCGCCGCTTCCTCTACGCCGTCGGCGAACGGGAAAAATGCATCCGATGCCACGATGGTGCCCGCCAGCGGCAGCACCGCTTTCATCGCGCCCACCTTCACGGAATCCACGCGGCTCATCTGTCCCGCACCCACGCTGACCGATTGTCCGGCCCGCGCATACACGATGGCGTTCGACTTCACGTGCTTCGAAACCTTCCACCCGAACTCCAGCGCGGCCCATTCTTCCTCGGTCGGAGCCCGCTTCGTCTTCACCTCCGCTTCAGAGCGAACCAGGCGATGAACGTCCGGCGTCTGCACCAGATATCCGCCGCTAATCGACTTGACGACCGGTTCGAGCGCCGCCGCAGTGACGCGCAACAGCCGAAGATTCCGTTTCGCGGTAAGAATCGCCAGCGCATCCCCTGAATAGCCAGGAGCCGCGATCGCTTCCACAAACGTCTTCGCAATTTCGTTCGCCGTGTCGGCATCCACTTCGCGATTGAACGCCAGCACGCCTCCGTATGCTGACACCGGGTCCGCTTCGAACGCCCTGCGATAGCTCTCCGCCAGTGTCGAACTCTCCGCGCAACCGCACGGATTCGTATGTTTGATAATCGCCGCCGAAGGTCCGTCGAATTCGCCGACTAACTGCCAGGCGGCATCGAGATCGACCAGATTGTTATAAGAAAGTTCCTTCCCATGCAGTTGCTCGGCCCCGGCGATGCCGGTCTTGCCATTCGCATAAAGTGCCGCCGCCTGATGAGGATTCTCTCCGTAGCGCAGCGCTATCGACCGCGGCACGCGGATGTCGAGCATCACCGGCAGCGGCTCGTTCGTCGGCGGAATCTCAGAGAGCCTCAGCGAAATAGCGCGATCGTAGGCCGCCGTCGTGGCGAACGCTTTCTTCGCGAGATTCCAATGCGTCTCGCGCGACAGCGAACCGTCGTTCGCGCGCAGTTCCTCGATCAACGCCGTGTAATCGGACGATGACGTCACCACCGCGACGTCCTGATAATTCTTCGCCGCTGCGCGAATCATCGTCGGCCCGCCGATGTCGATATTTTCAATCAGCTCCGCTAGCGGCGCATCCGGGTCCGCGGCGATCTTTTCGAACTCATAGAGGTTCACCGCGACCAGATCGATCTTCGGAATACCGTGTGCTTCAATCGCCTTCATGTGCTCCGGCCGGGAGCGAATCGCGAGAATCCCTCCCGCGATTCGTGGATGGATCGTCTTCACGCGCCCGTCCAGCATCTCCGGAAATTCGGTGACGCTCGCAACTTCGCGTAGAGGCGCGACGGCGGCATCTTTTAAAATGCGATAGGTTCCGCCGGTGGAGATAATTTCGACGCCCAGCGCCGTCAGCGCGTGCGCAAATTCGACGATACCGGTCTTATCAGTGACGCTCAACAGAGCGCGTTCGATCCGAGGCATAATATTTTTCTAATTAATCTCGCGAGCTTTCGCGACTTCCGCAAGGAACAGCCGGGCGCGCTCTTCGAACACTTCGTAGCGCCCTTCCTGGATGGTTTTCTCGTCGATCAGTTCAGCACCCACAGCGACTGCCGCCGCGCCCGCCCTTAAAAACGCCGCAGTGGTTTCCAGGCTGACGCCGCCGGTAGGAACCATCTCGATATGCGGCAGAGGCGCTTTCAGCGACTTGATATATTTGGCGCCGCCTAGCGCTCCGCAAGGAAATACCTTCACGAAATCGGCGCCCGCTTCCCACGCAGTGACGATCTCAGTGGGCGTCAGCGCGCCGGGCATAATGATTTTCGAGTAGCGCTTCACCATCTCGATGGTCTTCAGATTCAGCGCGGGTGTGACGAAAAATTGCGCGCCCGCCAGCATGCACATGCGCGCTGTCTCCGGATCGAGCACGGTCCCCGCGCCTAGCACCAGCTTGTCGCCGAACGCATCGGCCAGTTTTTCCAGAGCTTTGATCGCACCCGGAACGGTCATGGTAATCTCGGCCGCACGAATCCCGCCGAGATACACGGCTTCGATGGCCCGAATCGCGCTCTCGGCGCTGGAGGTCCGAACCACCGGTACCACTCCGATATCGAGAATGGAGCGCAGAATGACGTCTCTATGCATTTTCTTTTAGTGTACCCTCAGAAGTTATGCAACTCGTAACTTTCCGCCACGGAGGCAGTGGCGCCACCGCCGGCGTGCTCAGCGAAAACAAGGTAACCAGCCTCGGAACCGATATGCTTCGTTTGATTTTCTCCGGCATCATTCCCAAGCCGGTTGGAGAATCGTTCGATCTTGCCGATGTGACTCTGCTCGCGCCGATCCCGCGTCCTCCGAAATTCATCTGCGTCGGCCTCAACTATAAAGATCACGCCATCGAGTCGAACATGGCGATGCCGAAGGTGCCCACCATCTTCAGCAAATTCTCGAGCGTCGTGATCGGTCCGGGCGAGAACATCGTGCTTCCAAAAGAATCCACACAGCCGGACTACGAAGCGGAGTTCGCCGTGGTGATAGGACCCGGAGGCCGACGCATTCCCGCCGCCAAGGCGATGGATCACGTGTTCGGTTACACCATCGTCAACGATGTGAGCGCGCGCGATCTGCAACTGGCGACCTCCCAGTGGCTGATGGGAAAAACGTGCGACACCTTCGCGCCCATGGGGCCGGCGATCGTGACCAAAGACGAGATTCCCGATCCCCACACGCTCGATATTTCGCTCGAAATCCACGGCGAAATTCTGCAAAATTCCAACACCCGCGAGTTGATTTTCCGCATCCCGGAGCTGATCGAATTCATCTCCGGCGTGGTGACACTGGAGCCGGGCGACATCATTTCCACCGGTACGCCGTCCGGCGTAGGCTTCGCCCGTAAGCCTCCGCGTTATCTGAAAGATGGCGACGAATGCGTCATCCGCATCCAAGGCCTGGGTGAGCTTCGAAATCCCGTAGTTGCAGAGAGATGAAAAACTGGCCGAAAAGCACCATTTTCGCGTGAAATGAGCCAGCAACCCGCCAAATCACCCCTGCATCTTTATTAGTGGAGGTTGAGAAAATAAGATGCGGCGGTCAATGTTGATAGCGGTTGCAGGGATGTTCCTGGCTTCGGTATCGACCCCGGTTTGGGCCGATACGCCAGCGCGTCCCGGTACGATTAATTACGTCGAAGGGCAGGCTGCCATGGGTGGCCAAGGTCTCGACGCGAAGTCGGTTGGCGTGGAAATGGGCGCAGGCCAGTCCATCACGACCCTCAGTGGAAAAGCGGAAGTTCTTCTAACGCCCGGCGTGTTTTTGCGCCTGGGTCCGAATAGCTCAGCGAAGCTGGTTGCGGCCGGATTGGCGGATACGCAAGTCCAGCTCGATCAGGGCCACGCGATGATTGAGGTCGACCAGATTTTCCCGGAAAATCATCTGCGCATGCTGCAAGGCAATTTCACGATTGAATTGCAGAAGAAAGGTTTGTACGATTTCGATGCCGCGGAGCATCAGGTTCGTGTCTTCGACGGCGAAGCGGTGGCTACGAACGGTTCCCATCGAATCGAGTTAAAGAGCGGACATGAGCTGGACGTCGCGGCGACCGATAAGGTGAAGGCGCACGACTTCGATAAAAAGAAGGCCGAGGGCGATCTCTACAACTGGAGCAGCTTGCGTTCTTCTTACCTTGCGGAAGCGAATATCGGATCTGCGCGAACCTACGTAAGCGGCCCTGGATTCTGGGGCGCCGGCTGGTACTGGAATCCTTGGTATAGCGCCTACACGTTCATCCCCGGTGACGGATTCTTCTACGACCCGTTCGGCTGGGGCTTCTACTCGCCTTGGTTCGTGGGCTACGCTCCGTTCGGCTTCTATGGCGGCGGCTATAGAAGCTTCGTCGGCTATCGCCCTCCAGCGGCCTTCGTCGCTGGTTACCGTGGATTCGCTGGCTACCATGCCGGCGTCGCAGCGGCTCCTGCCTATCGAGGCGGATTCAGCAGCGGCGGGTTCCATGGCGGATACGCCGGTGGCGGCGGATTCCGCGGAGGCCGCCGGTAACTAAAAGTTCCTCCGACCGCAGCAAGCGCGCAGGTGAGCTTCGGCTCCCTGCGCGCTTTTTATTTTTTTAAGAGCTGCCGATCAGGATTCCGGTGATCAGCACCAGGACTCCTCCGACGCCCACCTGGAACGCCGCCGAATACCAGGGCGTATCCATGTAGCGATGCCGGATGTAACTGATCACCGCGAGCTCGATTGCCACCACGATTCCAGCGATCCCTGTGGCGATCCGGAAATCGTGAATCAAGTAAGGAAGCGTGTGGCCGATTCCTCCGGCCGTGGTCATGAGACCGCAGACCGATCCGCGAATCAAAGGGCGGCCACGCCCGGTCAGCGATCCGTCATCCGATAGAGCCTCTGCGAATCCCATGGAAATCCCCGCGCCCACCGATGCGGCCAGGCCTACCAGGAATGCATCCCAACTATTCCTAGTGGCGAACGCCGCCGCGAATACCGGCGCGAGCGTCGACACGGACCCGTCCATCAATCCCACGAGCCCCGGTTGAATGATCTGTAATAAAAAAAGCTTCTGAGCCCCCGCATCCTCCGCCGCGCGCGAATGCTCATCCAGGTGCTTTTCTTCCATCGATCCCGCGGTCCGCTGATGTTTTCGCTCCGCCTCTTCCAGATCCCCCAGCAGCTTGCGAGTGGACGCGTCGGTCACCTTCTGAATCGCTTTCAAATAGAACTGGCGCGTTTCCATTTCCATCAACTGGGCCTGCCGCCGCACAGCCTTGATGCCCAGAGGCCGCTTGAGCCACAAAGGCCTGCGGCGCACGAATCCCGATACGTCGTCGCGGCGGATCAGCGGAATATGTTCGCCAAAACGCTTCCTGTAAAGTTCGAACAGGCTGGCGCGATGCTCGGATTCCTCCGCCTGCATCTCCTCGAAAATTTTTGCCGTGGCCGGAAAGTCCGCGCGCAGGCCATCCGCAAAATCGCCGAAGATGCGCGCATCTTCCTCTTCGAGCGAGATTGCGAGAGCCAGAATCTCGCGTTCGGTCAGATCCTTGAAGCGCTTGGCCATGTCTCTTCAGAATAGGCATCCAGGCTCGGGCTTGACATGTAAGTAAGTACTTACTTACAATGGTCGGGTGCCTTCTACCCCCCATCGCCTGACCGCGCCCGACCGGCGGAAGCAGTTGATTGAAGCGGCGATGGACCTGTTTTCGCGCAAGGGCTTCGCCGGCACCACCACCAAAGAAATCGCCCTCGCCGCCGGCGTCTCCGAAGCGATTATTTTTCGCCACTTCGCCACCAAGCGCGACCTGTATACCGCGATCATCGAGCACAACATTCATTCCGCGGGCGCGAAGCAGGTGCTGGCCGAAATCGAGGCCTGCATGAAGCGGCGCGACGACGAAGGATTGTTCCGGCTGATCGCCAAGGAAGTGATCGAGGAGCATCGCCGGGACGCCCGCTTCGAGAGGCTGATGCTGCACGCGAGTCTGGAAGGCCATGAACTGGCCACCATCTATCGCCGCGAATTCGGTCTGCCGATATTTGCAACGCTGCGCGCCTATCTGGATCGCCGCCAGCGCTCCGGCGCGCTGCGGCACATCGATTCCGCCGCGATGATCGTGGCCATCGCCGGCATGGCGAACTATTACGCGCTCAACGCCGGAAACGCCAATCCGGGGGGCCCGGAACTGAAGGACGAGCAGGTAGTGGAAGCGTTCACCCGCATCATGATGGACGGTATCCGCGGACGAAAAAAAGAAAAGAAGAAATCCAAATGAGACCCGTAGCGTTGTTCCTGATAGGCGCGTCGTTGTTCCTCGGCGCGTGCAGTTCGAAGCAGTCCGCGCAAGCGTCATCGACCGCTGCCGCGCCGAAAGCCCTCGCGATTTCCACCGCGCCCGCAGTCCTGCGCCAGGTGTCCGCCGGTTTCGAAGAAACCGGATCGTTCGTGGCCGATGAATCTTCCGATATCGCGCCTGCGGTGGCCGGGCTGGTTATCGCGACCCCGGTAAACGTTGGCGATTTCGTCAAACAGGGGCAGCCGATCTGTGAGCTGGACCGTCGCGACGCGCAACTGAAGCTGGACCAGATGCGCGCTCAACTGGACGAAGCCACGGCCGCAGTGCGCCAGGCGCAATCGCGCATCGGCCTGAACGCGAGCCGAACGTTTGACGCGAACCTGGTTCCCGAAGTGGCCGCCGCCAAAGCGAGTTACGAATCGGCGCAAGCGCAAGCCCGCCTGGCCGCCGCCGACGCCAAGCGCTACGAGAATCTGGTGACCACCGGCGATGTTTCACGCAGCGCGTTCGAAAAGGCACGCACCCAACAGGAGACAGCGGACGCCCAGGCCAACGCTGCGAGGCAGCAATACGAAGGCGCCTTAAATGCCGCGAGGCAGAGCTACGGCGCAGTGGAAACCTCGCAGGCCTCGCTCGAAGGAATGCGCGCACAACTTGCGCAGGCGCAAAAAGGCGTCGCCGATACCACTATTCATGCGCCTTTCGACGGCTACATTTCGGCGCGCCCGGTGGCTGCGGGGGAACACGTCGCCGTCACCGACAAGATCGCGACCATCGTCCGCGTCGGCACCATGAAGCTGCAATTGCAAACGCCGGAACAGCGCAGCGCGCGCGCCAGTGTCGGCATGGCCGTGGTCGCGCACGTTTCCGCATTCCCGGATCGCGATTTCATGGGAAAGGTATCGGCGATCAATCCTTCGGTGGATCCCAATTCACGAGCGTTCATTTTGGAAGCTCATTTCAATAATCCGAAAGCAGAGTTGCGCCCCGGCATGTTCGCCACGGCGCGCGTGCTGCTGCCGGGACTCGAAGACGCTGTGTTCGTGCCGCGCTCCGCTGTGATGCACGACCGCACTACGGATTCGAATCAGGTCTTCGTGATCGAAAATAACGTCGCCCACCTGCGCGTTGTGCTGACCGGCGAAACTGATGCGGAATCCATCCGCATTCTCTCCGGCCTCACCGGCAGAGAAACGGTCGCGACCAATCATCAAGCCGATCTGTTCGACGGCGCTCCCGTGGTGGTGCAATAATGCACGGCCTAGCGCAACTTTGCGTCCGCCGGCCCGTCTTCACGACGATGCTGATTCTCGCTCTCGTCGTGGTCGGCGTGTTTTCCTATTTCTCTCTCGGCGTCGATCTGTTTCCGAAAGTCGACATCCCAGCCGTCACGATTACCGTGGCCGATCCCGGCGCGTCGCCCGAAGAAGTGGAGACCGAGATCACCAAAAAAGTCGAAGACGCGGTGAACACCATCAGCCTGATCGACGAAGTCCGTTCCACGTCGTCCGAAGGCCGCTCTGTGGTGATCGTCAGTTTCCTGCTGCAAAAAAGCGGCGATATCGCAGCACAGGAAATTCAAAATAAAGTCAATCTGATTGTCGCGGACCTGCCGCAAACCGCGAAGCCTCCGGTGGTGCAGAAGCTCGACCCTGACGCCGCTCCCGTGATTCAGATCGCCGTCTCCGCGCCGCGTCCGATCCGCGATCTCACCCTGATCGCGGATAAGCGGATCAAGCAGCAGCTTGAAAACGCGAAGGGCGTGGGCGAGATTACGATCCTTGGCGGCGCGCGGCGCGAGATTCACGTCGTGGTCGATCCCGATCGTCTCCGCGCCTACAACCTGACCGTCACCGACGTGTTCAATGCAGTCCGCCAGCAGAATCTCGAATTGCCCGGCGGCAGCCTCAACGCGGGCGCGAAAGAGTTCACGGTGCGAACCACGGGAAAAGTCATCGAGCCCGCGCAGTTCAATCAAATCGCGATCGTCAACCGCGGCGGCTACGTGGTGAAAATCTCCGACATCGGTTACGCCGAGGACAGCTACGAGGAGCCTCGCACTGCTGCCCGCCTGGATGGAACCGCGGCCGTCACGCTGGTCGTATCGAAGCAATCCGGCGAGAATACGGTCGCGACCGCGGCGGAAATCAAGGCGCGCCTCAAAGAAATTTCCGCGCTGTTGCCCAAAGATGTGCGCGCCGAGATCGTCACCGATCAATCTGTGTTTATCGAAGCTTCGGTGAATAATATCCGTCATCACTTGATCGAAGGAAGCATCCTCGCGTCGATCATTATTTTTCTTTTTCTGGCGAACATCCGCACCACGCTGATCGCCGCGGTCGCGATTCCGACGTCGATCATTTCGACCTTCGCACTGATGGCCGCCGCCGGATTCACGTTGAATCAGATCACCATGCTCGCGCTGACTCTGATGGTCGGCATCGTAATCGACGACGCGATTATTGTCCTTGAAAACATTTATCGCTTCATGGAAGAGAAGGGAATGTCTCCGTTCGAGGCCGCCATCGAGGGCACCCGAGACATCGGATTCGCAGTGATGGCGACGACTCTCTCACTGCTCGCCGTATTTCTTCCGGTCGGATTCATGGGAGGCATCGTTGGACGCTTCATGAGTTCTTTCGGACTCACCTCCGCGTTCGCGATCGCAGTCTCGCTGCTGGTTTCCTTCACGCTCACCCCGATGCTGTGTTCGCGCTTCGTGAAGAAGCCGGAAAAGGATCATGGCTCGAAAGAATCGTTCTTCTTCAAGATCCTCGATCGCAATTACACGAAGTGGCTGGCATGGTCCATGGCCCATCGCAAAACCGTGGTGCTGCTGTGCGGGCTGGTCGTTATCAGCATCGTGCCCCTGTTCATGGTCGTCGGAAAAAATTTCGTCCCCGTAGACGATCAGTCGCAATTCAATGTACTGGTCCGCACGCCCGAAGGAACTTCGCTCGCCGCGACCACGAATTTAGTGGAGCGCATTTCGCAGGAAATCCGGCAATTGCCCGGCGTTCAGCACACGCTGGCCACCGTCGGCGGGGGAACGGACCGCTCCGTTAACAACGCCACAACGTTCGTGAAGCTGGTCGATATGGACCAGCGAAAAATGTCGCAGCAACAGCTCATGCAGCGGACCCGCGACCTGCTGAAACAATATCCGCCGGAAATCCGCTCGAGCGTCGAACTGGTGAACGCGATCGCCAACGGACAGAGCAATGCCGATATTCAGTTTTTCATCCAAGGTCCCGACCTGCAAAAGCTCACTGAATATTCCGATCAGTTGATGGTCAAGATGAAGGCGATTCCCACGCTCACCGACACGGATTCGACGCTGCGCAGCGGCAAACCGGAGGTGCACGTGGAGATCGATCGCGCCCGCGCCGCCGACCTGGGCGTCTCCGTCGAGAACATCGAGCAGGCGATTAACACTCTGGTGGCCGGCCAGACCGCTTCGACGTTCAACACCGGCGACGATCAGTACGACGTCGTGGTGCGCGCGCAACAAGGCTCGCGAGGCACCGTCGAAGGGCTCGCGAAGATGACCGTGCCGTCGACCAAGAAAGGCTCGGTCGGCCTGGACGAAGTGGTCGCGATTCGCAGCGGCACCGGCCCCTCGTCCATCAATCGCCTGAACCGCCAGCGCCAGGTGACGCTGACCGGCAACATGCTCGCTGGAGGTTCGCAGGCGGGCATTTTGAGTAAGGTCGGCGAAGACGCGCAGTCGCTCAACATGGGGCCCGAATACTCTTACGGAGCCAGCGGCACCTCGAAAGAATTGCAGCGCACCGGATATTATTTCATCCTTGCGTTCTCACTGACGTTCATCTTTATGTACATCGTTCTGGCCGCGCAGTTCGAATCGTTCCTGCATCCCATCACGATTCTGCTCACGCTGCCGCTGGCGGTTCCTTTCGGCATCGTCTCGCTGCTGATCGCCAATCAAAGCTTCAATATTTTCTCCGGCCTCGGATTGCTGCTGCTGTTCGGCATCGTCAAGAAGAACGCGATTTTGCAGATCGACCACATGAACGGGCTGCGCGCCGCGGGGCTCAATCGTTATGACGCGATCATGCAAGCCAATCGCGACCGCTTGCGTCCCATTCTGATGACCACCGTCGCGCTAGTCGCCGGCATGATCCCCCTGGTCTTCTCGACCGGCGCGGGGTCGTCCACCAACCGCACCATCGGCGTCATGGTCGCGGGCGGACAATTGCTGTGTCTGGTGCTGACGCTGCTCGCCGTCCCCGTTTTCTATTCCATCTTCGAAGACATCGCCGAGCATTCCTTTGTCCGCGGAATCTTCGCCGGATTCAAGAGCCTGCGCAGCCGGTTCGCGATGTTCCTGCTTCTCGCCATCCTCGCGCTGCCGATGCACGGACAGGATTCGCCGCAGCTTCCGCAACTCGAACCCCTAACGGTCCCGACCCGCGTAGGCGTGCTCGGCGAACGGAAAATCACCCTCCAGGAAGTGGTCGAGCGCACGCTCTCCAACGATCGCGATCTCGCGGTTTCCCGCATCGCCCTCGACGAAGCGGGTTACAGCATCAAAGGCGCGCGCGGATATTACGATCCCGTAGCCGGCCTCAAAGCGGACGATCAGAAAAGCGTTTCTCCGGCCGCATCGTCGTTGAGCGGCGGACCGAACGGCAAGCTCACCAACAAGCAACTGGACCTGACGCCGTCCCTGACCGGAGCGTCGCCGTGGCTGGGCGGGACCTACGAATTCGATCTCTCCACTTCGCGCGTGAATAGCGACAATCAATTTCTTTCGCTCAACCCGCAATACCCGTCGACCATCGGCATTAAACTGACGCAGCCGCTGTGGCGAGGACTTCGCTACGATGACAATCGCCATCGTCTGCAAGTTGCTTTCGAGAATCGCAGCCTCAGCGCGGAGCAGCTTCGCCAGCGACTGATTGAGATCGTCACGCAAGCCGTGCAGGCCTACTGGGAGCTGGATTACGCGCGCCGCAATCTCGACGTGCAGATCGAAGCCGTGCGCCTGGCGGAGCAGCAGTTCGCGAGCAATCGCCGACAGGCCGAACAAGGATTGCTCGCGCGCATTGACGTGGTGGCCGCGCAGACCCAAATGGCGAGTTTCCGCGAAAATGTTTATCTCGCGCAGGAGGCGCTGACGCGCGCGGAAAATACGTTGAAGCAGATGATCACCGCGAATCGCAACGATCTGCTGTGGGGCATGGCGCTGATGCCGGAGACCGCGGCGCCGGTCAGCATCGCGATGCCGGAAATTCAGGCCGCGACCAAAGAAGCTCTCGACATGCGGCCCGAGTTGAAGCAGAGCGATCTATCGATCGTGATCAACAAGCTCGACGCGCGCCTCAGCCGGGAACAAGCGAAGCCGCGGATCGATGCGTTCGCGAACGCCAGTCTCGCGGGCCTCTCCGGGCTCGCCACTTCCCAGGCTTCAAACCCCATCACCGGGGCATTCGGCGCGATGATCACTCAGTTGAACGAGCTTTCGCAACTCGCCGGCATTCCTCCGCTCGATACGTCGCTGTTCGCCAGCAGCGTTCCTCCGAATCTCATTGGAGGCTACGGTCAATCGTGGTCCAATATCGCAGCGGCAACGTTTCCGACAGTCCAGGTCGGTGTGCAATTTTCGTTTCCCATCCGCAATCGCACCGCGGAGGCGAATGCCGCCATCGCCGCAGCCGAAGGGAAGCGTCTGCGCGCGCTTCGCGAACAAGCGGAGATGCTGATCGAGGCCGACGTGCGCAACTCCCTGCAAACCGCGTCGTCCTCGCAGGCACGCTACGCATCTTCGATTCTGGCGCGTCAATCCGCTGAGGAGCAGTATTCGAGCGAAGAGCGCCAGTTTCAAGCCGGCACCTCGACCGTATTTCTAGTCCTTCAGCGTCAGACGGATCTTATCGTCGCGCGCACCCGGGAAGTCCGCGCGAAAGCGGACGTCGCCATCGCCGCGGCGAATCTGGATCGCGCCACCGCGCGCACGCTTGATACCCTGAAAATCGGTATCAAATGACAGATTCTCCTATCACAGCGCGCGGCAAGGATTTCGCCGCGTGGTATCAAGACGTCGTCCTTCAAGGCGATATGGCGGAGCCGGCCGAAGTCGTCAAAGGCTGCATGGTGATCCGTCCGAACGGTTACGCCGTGTGGGAAATTATCCAGCGCGAGCTCGACAACCGCTTCAAGGCCACGGGCCATCAGAACATCTATCTACCTCTGCTGATCCCGCAAAGTTTTTTACAAAAAGAAGCCGAACACGTGGAGGGTTTTTCTCCGGAGCTTGCCGTGGTGACCATCGCGGGCGGCAAGGAGCTCGAAGAGCCGTACGTAATCCGACCAACCTCAGAGACAATAGTCGGCCATTTTTTCGCGAAGTGGATTCAGAGCTATCGCGACCTGCCTTTGCTTTATAACCAATGGGCCAACGTGGTCCGCTGGGAATTGCGAACCCGCATGTTTCTGCGCACGTCGGAGTTCCTCTGGCAGGAAGGTCATACCGCGCACTCCACGCATGAGGAAGCGATGGAGGAGGTTCTGCGCATCCTCGACGTCTACGCCGAAGTGGCCGAGGATGTCATGGCGATGCCCGTGATCAAGGGCGCGAAAACAAGAGCGGAGAAATTTGCCGGAGCTCTGAAATCTTTTTCCATCGAAGCAATGATGCAGAACGGCATGGCCTTGCAAGCGGGCACCAGCCACGACCTGGGCCAGAATTTCGGCAAGGCGTTCAACGTTCAATTCCAGAGCAAGGAAGGCAAGCTCGATTACGTCTGGCAAACAAGCTGGGGCGTCAGCACGCGCCTGGTCGGCGGCCTGATCATGACCCATTCGGACGACAAGGGATTGGTTCTTCCTCCGAAGGTCGCGCCGCGCAAATGTGTTCTTGTGCCGATCTTTCGCAAGGAGGAAGAACGCGCGCAAGTCATGGAGCTTGCGGTGAATCTCGCCTGCGATCTAGGCATCCATATCGACACTCGCGAAGGCATGAGCCCGGGCGCAAAATTCTTCCATTGGGAGCGCCTGGGCGTCCCGGTCGTGTTCGAACTCGGCCCTAGAGAAGTAGCCAGCAGCAGCATCGTGATGAAGCGCCGCGATACCGGAGCCAAGGAAATAATTCCGCAATCCAAAGCCGGCGCGAAACTCTCAGCGACACTGGAAGCCATGCAAAAAAACCTCTACGCCGCCGCGAAACAGCGCCTCAAAGACAACACTGTGCTGGCCAACTCCATCGAAGAAGTAGAATCCGCCGTCAGCGACGGAAAATTCGCAATGGCCCATCTGAAGGACGATCCGGAAACCGATGCGCGCGTCAAATCCTTTAGAGCCAGCGTTCGCAACACGCCCCTGGTCGACGAATACGATGGCCCTGGAAAATGCATCGTCACCGGCGAACCAGTCGACTGTCGCGTAGTCATCGCCAAGGCTTACTAGTCAAGTGGGGCAGGTTCCCGACCTGCCCACCCGAGCCCCGACCGTCAGGAAGGGGATATTTCCCACGTTGTATACTCTCAAAACATGAACCGCCGCCGCTTCCTTCAAAGCTCCATGGCCGCAGCCGTCGCCCAACGCATCTCCGCCGCCTCGGACGATCTTAAGGCCATCCAATCCGAAATCGATAAGCATCACGACGAAGCCATTCATCGCCTGCAGGACTGGATTCGCCAACCCTCCATCGCCGCCGAAAATCGCGGCATGACTGAAGGCTGCGACATGATGATGCGCCTCCTCCGTGACGCCGGTTTCGACCAGGTCACAAAAGTCCCCACCGACGGCCATCCCGGAGTCTTCGCCACCCTCGACGCCGGCGCGCCCAGAACCGTCGGCATTTATTTCATGTACGACGTGAAGCAAGCCGACCCTTCGGAATGGTCTTCTCCTCCGTTCGAAGCCGCGCTGGTCGATAAACCGGGCTTGGGCAAAGTCCTCATCGGCCGCGGCGCCGTCAATCAAAAAGGACCCGAAGCCACCTGGCTCGCCGCCCTGCACGCCTTCAAATCCGCCGGCCGCAAACTGCCCGTGAATCTCGTATTTGTTGCCGAAGGCGAGGAAGAAATTGGCTCTCCGCACTTCACGCAAGTCGTACGGCGTCCCGACATTCTAGCGGCGTTGAAAAAATGCACCGGCGTGTACATGCCCATGCCGATGCAAGCCCTGGACGGCACGGTCACCATCAACCTGGGCGCGAAAGGCGTGGTCGAACTGGAGCTTGTCTCCAGCTCCGAAGACTGGCATCGTGGTCCCAAACAGGATCTTCATTCGAGCAATGAAGCGAGAGTCGACAGCCCCGTCTGGCATCTGGTCCAAGCCCTGGCCACGCTGGTCGGCCCGGACGGCCACACGCCCGCAATCGACGGCTACGCCGATAAAGCGCTCCCGCTCACTCCCGCCGATAAATCACTGATCCGCGAGGCCTCCAAGCGCATGAACGAGAAAGTCGTCATGCAGCAGCTCGGCGTCGAACACTGGGTCCATAACGTGGACTTCCTGGAATCTTTAGAACTGCTGGTAGGCCGGCCCACGGTGAACATCGAAGGTCTGGTCTCCGGCTACACCGGCCCCGGCGGCAAAACCATCCTGCCTCACAAAGCCGTGGCGAAAATCGATTTGCGATTGGTCCCCGGCATGACGGCCCTGGGTTCGTTAGCCGCCCTAAAGGCGCACCTCGCCAAGCGCGGCTTCGGCGACATCGAAGTAAACATGTCCGGCGGCTACGATCCCACCACCACCGATGCGAATTCGTCGCTGATCCGCGCGCAGGCCGCCGTCTATCGGAAAGCCGGTCTCGATCCTATCCTGTGGCCGCGCCTCGCCGGCTCCTGGCCTGGATACATTTTCACCGGCGACCCTCTGCGCCTCCCCGCCGGCCACTTCGGCCTCGGCCACGGCAACGGAGCCCACGCCCCCAACGAATACTACGTCATCGAATCCGCGAATCCAAAAATCCAAGGCATCGCCGGAGCCATCCGCTCTCAAGTCGACTACTTATATGAGCTGGCTTCTTAGCGAGCTTTGCGCCTTTGCGTGAATGTGTTTTTCAGACCGTCCGATAAACCGCAATTTCCCGAAGCGGCGCGTCCACGCGAACTCCCCTCCACGCCCGCTCCCTCTCCGCCAAGGATTCAAAAGCAAACAAGAACCGGCCCTTTTCCCATAAAACCGCCCTCATTCCCTGCCGGTCGAGAGCCTCCGCGACCCCCGCCCACCCGTAATCCCTCACCTCAAAAAATGGAGCTCTCTTCACTCCCCAAATCACCGTCCGATGCGGCATCCTCTCCGCCGCGATAGCCTCCAGCACCAAGCACTCTCGCGAAATAAAGCCGCCGCCCATCACCCCCGCGAACATCCGCCGGGTCATCACGCCCAGTCGACCTTTGGATGCATTTTGTGCCACTCCGTAGCCTGCTCGAATGCGTGAGCCACCCGCAACGGTGCGCCCTCATCATATAAACGCCCCGTGAAAATAACGCTCTGCGGATTATTTCCATTCAGGAACCCGCACGGCACCGCGACCTGCGGATGCCCCGTCAAATTTGTGATCTGAAGCGTCTGCGTCCCCGTCGGCACGATCAATACATCCCAATCCTTCATGAACGCGTCAAAATGTTCCTGCAACAACGTCCGCTCCCGCATCGCGCGAATATATTCCACCGCCGGAATCATCCTCGCCGACCGGAAACTATTCGGCCAATCGCCATTCGCCTGCCCGCTCAACTGATTCACCCGCCCATCGCGCGTAATATCGTCGAACGCCGCCGCAGCTTCCGCGGTTAAGATGATGCCCAACGGCTGCGCATTCATCTGCGGCAGCTCCGCGGCCTCGATCTTCGCGCCCGCCTTGCGCAGCGCCACGAAAACATCGTCGAAAATCTTCTTTCGGGCCGCGACCGTTTCCGGATTCGCCTGCTGCCCGAACCCACCCGTCCGCTCGAACTCATTCTTCAAATAGCCGATCTTCAGGCCCTCCAGCGGTAGCGCCGGATTCCAGTCGAACGGGGCGTCGATCGTCGTCACATCGTGCCCATCCGGCCCATACATCGCGTTCAACACCAGTGCTGTATCTTCCACTGACCGGCAGATCGGCCCGATCTTATCCATCGTCCAGCTCAACCCCATCGCCCCATAGCGGCTGACTCGTCCATAGGTCGGCCTCAGCCCCGTAACTCCACATCGCGTACTCGGGCTGACAATCGACCCCAGCGTCTCCGTTCCGATGGCGAATCCCACCAGCCCTGCCGAAGTCGCCGCCGCCGATCCCGCCGATGATCCGCTCGACCCCTGCTCCAAGTTCCACGGATTCTTCGTGACCCCTCCAAACCACTTGTCGCCCTGAGCCAGCGCCCCCATCGATAACTTCGCCAACAACACTGCCCCGGCTTTTTCCAACCGCTCGATCGCCGTGCAGGTGTAAGTCGGAACCTGCTCCTGATAAGGCTCCGCGCCCCAGGTAGTTTTGATGCCCTTGGTATTAAACAGGTCCTTCGCGCCGTAAGGAATCCCATGCAAAGCGCCGCGATACTTCCCCGCCGCGATCTCTTTATCCGCGCGCGCGGCCTGCTCCAGCGCGAGTTCCTCGGTCAAAGTAATCACGCACAGCAGCTTCGGCGAATACTTCTTCAGCCGCGCCAGATACATCTTCGTCAAATCCGTCGACGTGATTTTCCGCGCCCGCACCAGCGCCGACAACTCCGTCACCGGCAGAAAACACAACTCCTCCGGATCTTTAAACGACGTAAGCTTCGTAACCCGAGTCGGCAAAAACTTCGACGCCCGAGCCTTCGGTTCCTTCCCCGGCAGCGAAGGCCGGAAATGAAACGCCGGCTCCGTATCGAGCGGCACCTCGATCTTGCGCAGCGACTCATACCCGCTCAGCGCCCGATTGATGCCCGGCAGCATCTGGTCTCTCTGCGCCTCGGTAAAATCGAGCCCGATAATCTCCAGCGCCGCCTTCAACTGTTCTTTAGAAACCCTCTGCGGACCATCCTGCTGCCCGCGCCCCTGAGCCTCGAGCCCAGCTTCGGACGCGATCAATGTAGCGATAGTAGGAGCAAGTCCAAGCAGAGTACGTCGATTGAATTCAGGCATGAATTAAAAGGATAACTTGAGTGGGGCAGGTTCCCGACCTGCCCATCGGGTCACTTCCCCTTCCAGCAAGCCGCCCGCTTCCCCAAAAACGCCGAAATCCCTTCCTGCGCATCCTCCGCCAACGCGTTCTGCGACATCACTTCTTTCGCATACGCGTACGCGCCCGCCTGATCCAGATCGATCTGCCGGTAATACGCCTGCTTCCCCAGTGCGACCGTGAAGGAGCTCGCCTCCGCGATCTGCAACGCCAGTTTCCGCGTCTCCGATGCCAGTCCCGCCGCCGGCACCACCCGATTCACCAATCCCCAATCCGCCGCCGTCGCCGCGTCAATCGCCCGTCCCGTCAGCAGCATTTCCATGGCGCGCTTCCGCCCGATTGCCCGCGTCAGCGCGACCATCGGAGTGGTGCAAAACAGGCCGATCTTCACTCCTGGAGTCGCGAATGTCGCCTCGGAGCTCGCCACTGCCAAGTCGCACGTCGCCACCAACTGGCACCCCGCCGCCGTCGCCATTCCCTGCACCTGCGCGATCACCGGCTGCGGAATTGACTGGATTTTCACCATTAACTCCGTGCATATGTCGAAAATGCGCCGGTAATCCTCGACCTCGCGGCCCGTCATTTCGCCCAGATCGTGCCCCGAAGAAAATACTTTTCCCGACGCCTGGAGAATAACCGCCCGCACTTCCGCGTTCGCTGCGATACCCTCCAGGCAAGCGATCAATTCCGCCATCAAATCGAACGACAAGGCGTTGCGGCGCTCCGGACGCTCCAGCGTGACGATCGCGAGCCGACCCTCCAACTCCAACGAAACATTCGACATCAGCCACGCCCTCTCGTTCGATCTACGGTTAGGAAAGTGCTACTTCGTGCCGTTTTGGTCCTTTCTATAGGCCGCCCAGCGCCTCTTCTGCGCCTCCGCCATTTTCTTCCTTACCTCGGGGCTCAAACTCCGCTTTTTTCGCGGCTCCCCCACCATTGGCATTGCGCCGGTCGTCGCCGCGAGCCATGCCGGAGGCCTCCCTCTGCGCTTGCCGACCGAAGCTCTCGCGATCCGGTCCAGAGCCGCCAGAGCTTCATCGATTGCCGCCCGTTCTGCACGGAGTTCGGCGATGACTTTCGTAAGTTCCATAACGTAATGATTGTAACTCCCCCGGAACTGTTTCCGGTTCGAGAGTATAATCATTAAATCATGAAGAAACTCATCGGAGCCATTTGTCTTATGTCCACTGCGATGTTCGGCGCCTCCAACGTTTACGACTTCACCATGAACTCCATCGACGGCCAGCCTATGCCACTCGCCAAGTTCCAAGGCAAAGTGATGTTGATCGTCAACGTCGCCAGCAAATGCGGATTTACGCCGCAATATGAGCAATTGGAGGCCGTCTACGAAAAATACAAGGACCAGGGTTTGGTCATCGTCGGTTTCCCCGCCAATAACTTCGGCGCGCAGGAGCCGGGTACAAACGAGGAGATTAAGACTTTCTGTTCCCGCACCTACAACGTCAAGTTCCCGCTTTACTCAAAGATATCTGTCAAAGGCGACGACAAAGCGCCTTTGTATCAGTTCCTCACTGACGCGGGCGCGAACCCCAAAACCGGTGGAGAAATTAAGTGGAATTTTACAAAATTCCTTGTAGACCGCAACGGCAAAGTGATCGCCCGTTTCGAGTCTCCCGTCAAGCCCGATTCCGCTGAAGTCACCTCCGCCATCGAGAAAGCCCTGAAGTAGCCAAAATCTGACATAATCCTTAGATCATGAACGAGCCAGCTCGCCTGTTCGGCGTCTTCTACGAACCGGGAAAAGTTTTCGCCGACGTCGCCGAACGCCCCCGCTGGCTCGCGCCCGTCGTCATCGGTATCTTGTTCGCCCTCGCGGTCAGCTACACCATCAGCTCGCACATCGGCTGGGAAGCCACGGTGCGGCAATCCATGGCGAACAACTCTCGCGTCGCCGACCTCCCCGCGGACCAGCGCGAACAAATCGTCCAGCGCGGAGCCAAAGCCGCTTCCGTCATCGGATGGGTCGGCGCAGTTGTATTCCCACCGTTGTTCACCCTGATCGTAGCCGGCGTCCTAACCGGAATTTTCAACGGGCTGCTGGGAACCGAGCTGAAGTTCATGCAGATGTTCGCGATCACAGCCTATGCATTCCTGGTGCGCGGCCTCTACTCCGCGCTGCTAATCCTGATCGCCTACCTGAAACCCCCCGAAGATTTCAACATCCAAATAAGCCCCTTCAGCCCCGCCGCGTACATGAGCCGTCAGGACAACCCAAAATGGCTGATGAGCCTGGCCGGTTCGCTCGACCTGTTCACCCTCTGGGTCATCGTCCTCTTAGCCATCGGCTTCTCAGTCGCCGCCAAAAAACTATCGTTCTCCAAGGCTCTGATCACCATCGCGATCCCCTGGCTGATCCTGGTAGCAGGACTAATGAGCCTCGCGTCTTTCCAGTAACACTCCGCGCTTTCGTCGGTAACGTCAAACTTCGGGGACTGACACCTTTTTCGCTAGGCACTGTGCGAATTTTGGGAGGACTCGTGGCGAAAAAGGCTGTCTGTCCCCTACCTTGCACAGACTCATGCCGCTGGCTGATAACGCTAGCCGAAACTAAGTGCAGCCTACTGACTTCAATTTCTCAACGCCGTCATCGGATCCACCATCGACGCTCGCCGCGCCGGAAAATAAGCCGCCGCCATCGCGACCATAGTTAGTAATGCAACCATCGCTCCGAACGTGAGCGGATCTCCAGCCGAAACCCCATAAAGCAGCGACCCCAACAATCGCCCGGTAACCCAAGCACCCACCGCACCGACCACCACGCCCGTCAGCGCGAGCGCCATCGCCTGCCGCAAAACCCGCAATCTGACGTGCGAGGACGACGCCCCCAGAGCCATCCGAATCCCAATCTCCTGCGTCCTTTGGCTCACCGAGTACGAGATGACTCCATAAATTCCCAGCGACGCCAGGATCAATGCGATCGCCGCAAACCCTCCTAGCAGCAGAACTATAAATCGCCGCGGCGACACCGCTTTGTTGACCAGCATCTCGAGCGGTCGAAACTCATTCGCCGGCAAACTAGGATTGACCGGTATCAGCGCCGCCCTCACCGCCCCGGCTAGCGTTTGCGGATCCGATTTCGTTCGCACCACCAGATCTACTGACGAATAATCGTTGCCCTGCCGCATGTCCAGATACAATTCCATCCCTGCTTCTTTTTCCACCGCCAAATGCCTGACGTCGGCCACCACTCCCACCACTTGAATCGGATCTGGATTCAGCAGGATCTGCCCCACCGCATCCTGCCCCGGCCACAGTTTCCGCGCCATCGTTTCGTTCACCATCGCTACCTTCACGCCGCTGGTTCCATCGCGCTCCTCAAACTCGCGCCCCGCTCTCATGGGGACTCCCATCGCGCGGATGTAGCCTTCGCTCACGATGCGGATGAACTCGCAGGGATACTGTCCGGGCGGATACGTCTGTCCCCTCGCCCCCACGCACCAGGTGCGATTCTTCCCCAAAGGGAGCGCGTCCGTGAGCCCGACCGCGTTTACTCCCGGAACTTCCTGCGCCCGGCGCAGCACTTCCGTGAAGTAGCCGTTTCTCTGGTCGTGAGTCTTATAATTTGGACCGGGATCGACTCTCATTGTCGCCGCGCGCTCCGGTTGAAAACCGAGATCGACATCCATCACGCGCAGGAAACTCCGAATCAATAATCCCGCGCCCACCAGCAGCACGCAGGCCATCGCGACTTCGGAGACCACCAGTACGCTGCGAATCCAACCCTTGCCTTTTCCCTCGCTCGATCCGCGATTCGAGTCTTTCAGCGATTCGTTCAGATCGCCCTTCGATTGCTGCAACGCCGGCACAATTCCGAAGATCAGTCCCGTCAAAATCGCGGCCAACAGAGTGAACAGCAATGCCGTCCGGTCCACGGAGATGTAGCGCATCAATGGAATGCTCAAATTCGGCATCGCGGCAAAGGCTCGGGTCGCGATGAATGCGAGCACCAGCCCCAGCACCGCTCCGCACAGTGACAGCACCAAGCTCTCGGTCAGCATTTGGCGGATCAATCTCCACCGACCCGCGCCCAGAGCCGTCCGCACCGCAATCTCCTTCCTCCGCGCCGCCGCGCGCGCCAGCAGTAAATTCGAAAGATTCGCGCACACAATCAGCATCACCACACCCACCGCAACACCCAGCACCACCAGCGCCCTTCGCAATCGCCCGCTCACCTGATCCTGCAACGCGGTCAGCCGCGCGCCCCAATCCTTGCCGCGCTCCGGATGCTCGCGATGCAGGCTCTCGACAATCACGTTGATCTCCGCTTGCGCGCTTTCGATGGTCACTCCCGGTTTCAATCGTCCAACGATCGACAGAGTGTTCCCCCAACGGTCCGTTTCCTGCGTCAAAGGAAACGGCTCATAAAGATCGATCCGCGAGCTGGGCGAAAAAATCGACGCGAAATCGAATTCTCGCGGGATCACCCCAATCACAGTGACCGGTTTGTCGTTCAGCAGAATCGTCTGGCCGACAATTTTCGGATCGGAAGCAAATCGCCTCTCCCAAAGATTCTCGCTGAGCAGCACCGCCGGCCGTCCGTGCCACTTCGATTCTTCGTCGTCAAACAACCGCCCCAGCTTCGGCTGCACTCCCAGAACCTGGAAGAAGTTCTGCGATACGCCGACCCCGCCCAACCTCTCCGGCTCGCCACGCCCCGTCAGCGTATCGTCGCCATCGCCAAAAAACGCGAAGTACGAGGCCATGTCCTCGAACGACTTGCTGGTCTTCCGCAGATCGTTAAAATTCGAAACCCGCGAAGTGGACCCAGAAAGTCCCTCGCCCTTAAAAGTATTGGCAATCCAAACCAACCGCCCGGAGTCGCGAAACGGCAGTGACCGGATCAGCAGGGTATTCAAGACACTGAAAATGGCAGTGTTAGAACCAATCCCCACGCCCAAAATCAAAATCGCAATCACCGCAAACCCCGCATCGCGCCGGAGGGTCCGCATGGTGTACCGAAGATCGTTGCCCATGAAGAGTGATACTGAGAATCCGCCGGGAAGTTTGCAATATTTTATGTGATAGCCTGTCGTCGTTGTCAATTAACCGCAACTCCAGGACCTGGCGAAGCTTCGTCTACGGGAAGCAAAGGCACTGCTCGGTTCGAACCATCCCGACGGAGCATACTACCTCGCCGGTTATGCGGTGGAATGTGCGCTCAAGGCGTGCATCGCGAAGCGAACGAAGCGCCATGACTTTCCGGAAAAGAAGACGGTAATGGACAGCCACACTCACGATCCGATAGAGTTGCTTGGCCCCGCCGGACTCAAGTCATCGAACAGCGATGTTGCAACAGGATTTCGCAAAGAATTGGAAAATCGTGACAGAATGGAAAGCAGAGAGTAGATACGCAAGTCATTCCAGGCAGAAGGCTGAAGATCTTCTGGCGGCGATTAACGATCGCAAGGCTGGTGTGCTCCGATGGATAACACAATACTGGTAGCACCAAAATTCGAGATCGGGGACGAGATCCTTGAGTTGCTCAAAGCAGCGAAATTTCCCGTGACGGTCGCTGCCTGGGTGCTGTCGAGGGGACTTGGAGGCTGGCAATTCGTTATACGCACGCCTCTTTACGACAAATTGGGCGGCCGAGAAGCCTACGGACGACTCATTGCCGCGGTTCGCGCAAACGATCCTGCGTCCATGCTATTCGATGATGTTCGCCTGATGGGCAACCGTAATCCGTTCATTCGCGAAGTGCGCCGCGTATTCGAGCATCGCGGATTTAAGAGGGGTGTAAGTATGGCGGGATCGATCGGCGACATGTGGGTTGACGACGCCAGATTTTATTACGTTAAGTAGTCCCTTTCCATCTCTTTGCACGCTTTCGGTTGGAGGTGCGTCATATAGGTAGGGTGACGTGTCGCCTATGGCTGAATGGACTCTTAAATATGCGGATGCCCGGGGGGCGATTCACCAGCAGGTGGCGGAGGCGGGTTCGGAGCGCGAGCTGCGGGATCGTTATTCGCAGCAGGGCTATCTCATTTATTCCATCAAGCCGCGGATCGAAGGCAAAGGCGTCGCGGGCGCTCTTCGGCCGAGTGGGAAAAAGATCAACACTGAGAAGTTTCTCATTTTTAATCAACAGTTTGTCACTCTCATCCGGGCTGGCTTGCCGATCCTCAAAGCGCTCGATTTGCTGGCCGACCGGCTCACGGATCCGAAGCTTTCGAAACACATAAACGGCGTCCGCGAGGAAATTCGCAATGGCGCGCTGCTGTCGGACGCTTTTGCGAAACAGGGTGTTTTCCCCCCGATCTATGTCACAAGCGTGCTGGCCGGGGAACGCAGCGGATCTTTGGCTGAGGTTCTGGAACGCTTTATTTCGTATCAGAAGCTGTCCCTGTCAGTACGAAAAAAACTATTGGTTTCATTGCTTTATCCGGCTGTATTGGTGTTCTTAGTCGTTTGCCTGATCGTGTTCCTGGTCACCTACGTGGTGCCGAATTTCGCCGTGCTTTATGCGACCATGGACGCGCAATTGCCTGCGCCGACGCGCATTTTGATCGCGATCGGAACCACCGCTAGAAACTACGTGATCCTCGGATTTGTGGCTCTGGTGGGTGCCATCTTCGGGTTTCGATATTGGGCCAGAACGCCAGCGGGCGGGGAACGGATCGACCGGTTTTTGCTCAAGATTCCGGTGGCGGGCGAGGTGTGGTTGAAATATCAGGTCGCGCAATTTTCGCGCGTGCTCGGAACCTTGCTGATTGGAGGCATCCCCTTGCTCCAAGCTCTTGATACGGCAGCGGATTCGCTGGGGACGCAGGTGTTGAAAAAGGTGCTTAGTTCGGCCGTGAAACTGGTTCGCGAAGGGCAGGCGTTGTCTCAGTCGCTGCGCAAAACCAAGATTTTTCCGAGCCTTTCCCTCGACATGATCGAAGTCGGCGAATCCACCGGCGCTCTGCCGCAAATGCTGACCAGCGTGGCGGAGTTTTACGAGGAAGACGTTTCTAACTCGGTCACCGCGGCACTCAGCCTGATCGAGCCCGTCATTATGATTGTGATGGGAATTTTTGTAGCGTTCGTATTGATTTCATTGTACTTGCCAATCTTTTCTCTGGCGGATTCGGTGCACACATAATGGCAACCCGCGATCAAATTATCCCAACCGATCCTTTGACGGAGGCGGCGCGCGCAAAGGCCGTCGCCGAGCGGTATTATCACGAGTTCGTCGACCTGCGGCAGGTCAAGATCGACCACGATCTGTTCCATTCTGTTCCGGTCGACCTCATGTTCCGTTATAATTTCGTGCCGATTCAGGCTTATAACGGATCGCTCGAAATCGCTCTGGCCGATCCGCGTAACCTCAATCTTATCGACGAGTTGGCGGTCCTCCTGGGCAAGAAATTGCGGGTCAAAGTCGCCACGCTTTCACAGATTTCGGACCTCCTCAAAAAGACCGAGCAATCGCAGCGCGTGCTCGACGAAGTCACGGAAGGCTTCACGCTCGACGTCGTCGGCGACGAAGAGAATCAGGATGAAACGCTTTCGATCGACAAGCTGGCGGCCACCGATTCCAACATTGCGCCGGTCATCAAGCTGGTTGACACTACTATTTTCAACGCGTTAGAGCGCCGGGCGAGCGATATTCACATCGAGACGCGCGACCAGGAAGTGGCCATCAAGTATCGCATTGACGGCGTGCTGCATTACGCCATGCCTCCCATCGCCAAGGACTGGCATTCGACCATCATTTCGCGCATTAAAGTCATGAGCGAATTGGACATCGCGGAGCGCCGCATTCCTCAGGACGGGCGTTTTCGGGTACGGTATAAGACTCGCCTCATCGATTTCCGCGTCTCCATCATGCCGACGATTCACGGCGAGGATGCGGTGCTTCGCGTTCTGGACAAAGAGTCCATGAGCGAGAAGTTCGCGAAGTTGTCTTTGGACGTCGTAGGATTCGCGGAAGCGGACCTGGTTAAATTCCGGCGTTATATCAAGGAACCCTATGGAATGGTGCTGGTTACGGGTCCTACCGGCTCGGGAAAAACGACCACTTTATATGCGGGCTTGAGCGAGATTAAGAACGACGAAGACAAAATTATCACCATTGAGGACCCGGTCGAGTATCAGATCAAGGGGATTACGCAGATTCCGGTCAATGAAAAGAAGGGTTTAACGTTTGCGCGCGGGCTGCGGTCGATTCTGCGCCATGATCCGGACAAGATCATGGTGGGTGAAATCCGCGATCAGGAAACCGCGCAAATTGCTATTAACGCGGCACTTACGGGTCACCTGGTGTTCACGACTGTACACGCCAATAACGTGCTGGACGTATTAGGTCGATTTCTTAATATGGGTGTCGAGCCTTACAACTTCGTTTCCGCTCTTAACTGCATACTGGCGCAGAGGTTAGTGCGTGTCATCTGTCCTCATTGTAAGAAGGCGATCCAGCAGACCGACGAATATTTAGTGGAGAGCGGTCTGAACCCCTCCGAATGGCGAGACGTCACATTCTATGAGGGTTCCGGGTGTTTCGAATGCGGCGGAACCGGCTTCCGCGGCCGCAGTGCGATTCACGAACTTCTGGACTTGAGCGAACGGATCCGCGAGATGATTCTGGACAAACGGCCGGCGTCGGAAATCCGGAGGCAGGCGGCGGGAGAGGGGATGACGTTCCTGCGCGAGGCGGCTCTTGAAAAGGCTCGGACTGGGATTACGACGCTGAAAGAGATCAATAAGGTCACCTTTATTGAAGGTTAAATGACCATAAGTACGCTGGTGCGGTGCCTTATATGAGCATAATTCAGTCCCTTTCGCGGCTTATCAAAGATCCTCCGCCGGAGCATGCTTTCGAGATTTCGGAGGCGGGGATTTCGTATGCCCACGGAACGGCGACTGGATTTCAGGCGTTTGATCCCGGCACGATTTCGGCGTCTCCCTCGGTGGATAATGTTTTGCGGCCGGAGGCGGTGGCCGAGTTGATCCGAGCGATCGCGCCGGCTAACGGCGTGAAAAAACGACGGCCGGCGGCGTTGATCCTGCCGGACTATGCGGCGCGCGTCACGGTGCTGGATTTCGATTCTTTTCCGGCGGTGCCGGCGGACCAGTTGCCGCTGGTGAAATTCCGGATCAAGAAAACGATTCCGTTCGATATCGAATCGGCGGCGGTGAGTTATTACGTTCAGCCTTCGTCTGGTGGTAAAAAAGTGGAAGTGCTGGCGGTGACGATGGCGTTCGATATTGTGGCTCGGTATGAAGCGTTGTTTCGCGCGGCGGGATTTCATCCGGGCGAGGTAACTACCTCTTCTCTGGCGGCGCTTAATTTATACAAGGGCGACGGGGTTGCTGTGGTTGCGAAGTTGTCGGGACAGGTGCTGACGGTGACTGTGCTCTCGGGTGGCACGATTAAGTTGTTCCGGTGCGTGATG
>DATHOJ010000040.1:0-37864 GCA_035485055.1 Bryobacteraceae bacterium | reverse complement strand
CCGGCTTCGATGCGATCGGAAAGATAGTAATTATGACCGGCGGACCGGTTATCGCTCAGGATTTTGATTTTCGATTCCACGTCAGGAACCCAAACTGCGTCAATAACTTGTGAGGCTCGAACTGACAGTATAGCACGAGCCTCCAGGACATAATCCGGTAAGATGATGAACCGAAAACACTTACGCGTCGGCGAACGGCTGCGGGCGGTGCTGTGCGCGCTCGTTCTGTTGGTCGCTGTGGGCGCACTTTTAGAGGCCAAGGATAAAGGGGACAAAGATTTCAAGGCGGCGGAGGCGGCTGCTGCCAAGAACGATTGGGATAAGGCGCTAACACTTTATATGTCCGCGCTGGACAAGAATCCGAACAATTTGGCCTATACCATCGGGATGCGGAGGGCGCGATTTCAGGCCGGGCAGATGCACGTGAATAAGGGCCAGAAGCTGCGCACGGATGGCAAGGTGGAGGACGCGATGGCGGAGTTTCAGCGAGCGATTATCGCCGATCCGTCGTCGTCGATTGCGATTCAGGAGATGAGGCGCACGCAGGCGATGCTCGACGACATGAAGGGTGGTAAGAAGCCCGCGAGTCCCGGCACTGCGAACCTGACGCCCGCGGAGAGGCAGAGGCGCGAAGACGACCAGAAGGTGGCGTCGATCGAGGCGCCTCCGGATCTGAGTCCGGTGGTGGCGAGGATTCCTCCGATCAAGATGAATAATCAGCCTCCGAAGGTATTGTACGAGACGATCGGAAAGATGGCGGGCATCAACGTGGTGTTCGATTCGCAATATACGGCGCCGCAGCGCAATTCGAACGTCGATATCGCGACCAACACGCCGATCGAGCAGGCGTTCGATTACCTGGCGATGCTGACGCACACCTTTTGGAAGCCGATTTCGCCAAATACGATTTTCGTAGCGGAAGATAACGTCACCAAGCGGCGCGATTACGAAGACGAAGTGGTTAAGGTTTTTTACGTCACCAATGTGACGTCGGTACAGGAGTTTCAAGAAATCGCGACGACCATCCGCACGGTGGCGGAAATACGCCGCGTGTTCACGTACAACGCGCAGAAGGCTCTGATCGTGCGCGGGACCGCGGACCAGGTGGCGCTGACGGAGAAGCTGATTCACGATCTGGACAAGCCGAAATCCGAGGTCGTGATCGACGTCATCGTGATGCAGGTGAATAGTCAGTATTCGCGCAGTCTGGCGGCGACCATCGCATCGGGAGGGACGGCGGGATTGCAACAGGCGATCTCCTTCCTGCCGACGACGACGAATACCGGGACGACGACTACGATCACCGATCCGACGACCGGCATTACGACTACCACGTCGACTCCGACCACGACGGGAGCCTCGACTACCGCGACGACGAACGGCACGATTCCGCTGAGCCAGATCGGGCATCTTTCGATCAACCAGTTTTCGACTTCGCTACCGGGAGCGATTCTAAACGCGGTGATGTCCGACGCACGGACCAAGACGATGAACAAACCGCAGGTGCGAGCTTCGGACGGCATGAAGGTGGAACTGATTATCGGCCAAAGGATTCCTTATGCGACGGGCAGCTTCTCTTCCGGTGTCTCTGTGTCGAGCAGCGTCAGTCCGCTGGTGTCGACGCAGTTCAATTATGCCGACGTCGGTTTAAAACTGAACATCACGCCGCAGATTCACTCGACGCAGGAGTGCACGCTGCATATCGAGGTCGAGGTATCGGAAGTGGATCAGTACGTGAATATCGGGGGGATTTCGCAGCCGGTCATCGGGCAGAGCAAGAACACCGCCGATATCCGGCTACGCGACGGCGAGGTGAACCTGCTGAGCAGCTTGAGCCAGAACTCAGATTCGAGCACGGTGGGCGGGTTGCCGGGTCTGACGAATATTCCGGTGCTGGGGCAGTTCCTCTTCGGGAGTTCGTCGAAAAACAAGACGACGGGCGAATTGATGATTGCCCTGATTCCACATATTGTCCGCACGCCGGATTATACGGCAGAGAACCTGAGGGGAATTTACGCCGGGTCCGACCAGGTGGTGAAGTTGTATTACGCGCCAAAGGCGGACGAGAGTGCGGCGCCGGCGAATCCTCCGGCGAATGCTCCGGCAGCGAATGCTCCGGCTGCGGCGCCTCCGGCGACCGTGCCGCAAGTTCCTCCGGGCGTTCCGCAAGCAGCGCCACCATCAAACGTGCCGGTGCCTCCGGTGCCTCCCGGTCAAGGTTCGGCTCCGGCGGGCCGCGCTTCCGTGAGGTTCGCTCCGGAGGCGGTAGATGCCAAGCAGGGCGGGACCGTGAATGTGAGTGTGCAGATCGACAATGCCGCCGACCTGTTCTCCGCGTCGCCGATCCGGATCAAATACGATCCGGCGCTGCTGAAGCTGAACGATGCGACTCCGGGTGAGCTGTTCACTCGGGACGGCGTGCACATTACTTCTGTGAAGGACATCCGCAACGAAGTGGGCGAAGCCACGGTGACGATTGCCAGGGCTCCGGGGACGAAAGGGGTTTCGGGAACGGGTTCGGTTCTGATGCTGAATTTCACGGCAATCGGCAAAGGCAGCGGCACCATCGCATTGCCGGATTTCAATTTGAAAAACTCACAACTGCAGCCGGTAGCGTTGCCCCCAGGAGAGCTTCGGGTGAAGGTAGATTAGGAGTATGAAGAGAAGCCGTCAGCGTGGATTTACAATGGTGGAGCTGATCGTTTCGTTCACGATTCTGTCTCTGCTGACGACCATGGCCGTGCCGCTGGCGTCCTACCGGGTGAAGCGCGACAAGGAGCGCGAGTTGCGGTATGCGCTGCGCGAAATTCGCAAAGCGATCGACGCTTATAAGGATGCATCGCTGGCGGGCAAGATTGACGTGAAGCTGGGGACGGAAGGGTATCCCGAAACGCTCGAGATTCTGGTGAAGGGCGTGAAGCTGTCGCAGGATGCAACCGGCAAGGAGATCAAATTTCTGCGCCGCATCCCGATGGACCCGATGACCGGCACTTACGATTGGGGCAAGCGCAGCATGCAGGACGATCCGAAATCGCAAAGCTGGGGCGGACAAAATGTTTTCGATGTTTACACCAAGAGCACGGAGCGAGCACGCGATGGCACGCCTTATTCAGAGTGGAACTAATCCGGATCGGCGGCGCGGCTACACGCTGATCGAACTGATCGTCGTTATGGCGATCATCTCAGTGCTGATCGCGATTGCCGTGCCGCTGTATCAACGGTCGATCGTGGGCGCGAAGGAGAGTTTGCTCAAGAACAATCTCTTCACGCTGCGCACGACCATCGATGAGTATACCTACGACAAGAAGAAAGCGCCTCAGCAATTGCAGGACCTGGTGACGGCCGGATACCTGCGCTCCGTGCCGCAGGACCCGATCACCGGCAATGACCAGTGGATCACGGTGATGGAGGACGCGATCACGGCGGTGGATCAGACGGAGCCGGGGATTTGGGATGTGCGAAGCCGGTCCGATCAAAAGAGCATGTCGGGGACGCTCTATTCGGAGTGGTGATCGGGCGAGTTGGCTGATACAGTTGATACACTAGAGAAGGTAGCGCCCACCCTCAGATCCCCGGTCGTCTAATGGTAGGACAGCGGCCTTTGGAGCCGTGAATCGTGGTTCGAATCCATGCCGGGGAGCCAGTACTTTTCCGCTCCAACTCCACAGGCGCCTTTCGTTGACGGGAGCGTTGGCGGTCGACCTCGCTTGTATCCGCCACATTTCGCAGGTTTTCATGCGTCTTACGTTCTCTCCGGTTGGAAGAGGGGCATCGTGCGGGGCCAAGCTCAACCCCCAGGGTTGAGGCCGAACCCCACGTTTTCAACTGCGAATTCTTCGGTTTCTCCAGTTGACAGGTCGCCATTGTTGACAGGCCTGTCCAACGCGGGGTCCCAGGAACGCTATTTTCCAACTCCGGCCGCCTCTGTTGACAGCGCCGCGTGAGGCCAGGTACTTGAAACGCCAGGCGTGCGCCGGTTCCGCGATTCGACCCCTGGCTGGACGAAAGAAACGATCTGTGGATCGCAACGAGGTGCGGCGGCGTCAAGCTACCGAGCCCGCTCCATGACGGTGCGCAGGATGCTGTTGATCCTGGTGGAGTAACCCTTGCCATACCGCAAGAGCCAGTCGTAAACTTCCTTATCGATACGAGCGGCCACCAGCACTTTCGGAGTTCGGCGGAATTGCGCCAGTTGCTCGTCGGTCAGAGGAGGGATGTCCGAATAATCAATGTCGGAATCATCTCCGGCAGCCTGCCGCTTCGCGATCCGGGACAAGACGGCCTTCTGTGCTTTACTCGGCGGCTTGCTGAATATAGATTCGGCGCTCACGCTTATTAGCTTCGCGGGCCGAGATGATACGGATGGTTTCTTCTTTGTCATTGTCATTCTCCATGCGATACGCGTGGACAACCAGCAGGAGCGCGTCTGCCGCCATTCCTATGGCGTGCCACCGCTGTTCGCCCGCCACGACGCGGTCCTTGCGGAACATTGTATGCGGATCGTCGAACACACGGGCCGCGCTCTCGAAACTGAGGCCGTCGTGTTTCTGTTTGTTGATCCGGTTCTTTTCGGCGTCCCATTCAAACCGCATCGCTATACAAAATGTATAACAGTCAATGTGGAAAAATCAAACGCTCATGTGGTCGAACCGCCGGACCGCTGGCCGTCCAATTCAACTGGGATCTCCTGGCTTGCCCAGATGACAGTCCTACCAGTGGAAATCGCGAAATCAACGTTCAACATAATCAATAAGTTACGAACGGAGAGGTTGTTGGAAACCCTGGTTTCCGGGGAGCCAAGTCTTAAATTCAATAAGTTGAGAGACGGCGGCTGGATCTTTGTACCAATTTTGTACAGATGCCCTCGAAGTGTGCGGCTGAAGTCGCGGATGGCGTTACTACAGCGCGTCGAGCATGGATTCGAAATTTGGAATTAGGGAGCCGGATGCACGTCCCCAACTGGGGTCGCGTGCAACTCCCATCGATCCGGCTGAAAAATCAAGGCAAAGTCTATGCGGAGATTAGCGCTCATATTCTCCGCATTGTGCGCGGAGAAGATCTGGACAGAGGCGGAGATTACGAGGTATAATCTCCGCATGGAGTGCGGAGAATGTATATCCACGAGCGCAAGGACTGGCCTGACTTCCATTGGAACATAGAGAAGCTCGCAGAGCCTCTTGCTTCTGTCCGTTATCGGCAGGGCGGCTTGATCGGGCAGATGAAAGGCCTTGGTTTCCGCCTTCAGCAGGAAGCCGTCCTCGAAACCTTGACCAAAGACGTATTGAAGACCAGCGAAATCGAAGGCGAGAAGCTCGACGCCGAACAGGTGCGCTCGTCGGTGGCGCGGCGTCTGGGCTTGGACATCGGCGGCCTCAAGCCGGCGGATCGCAACGTTGAAGGCGTTGTCGAAATGATGCTCGACGCCACGGGCCACTATAACCGGCCCTTGACAGATGAGCGGCTGTTCGGCTGGCATGCCGCGCTGTTTCCGACGGGGCGCAGCGGAATGACGAAGATCAAAACAGGGGCCTGGCGCGACAAAAGCGCCGGGCCTATGCAGGTCGTCTCCGGCGCCGTCGGAAAAGAGAAAGTGCATTTCGAAGCACCGAAAGCGGATCGTCTCAAAAGAGAGATTACCGCCTTCCTGAAGTGGTTCGAAGGCAAAGACGCAATCGATCCGGTCCTGAAATCCGGCCTCGCGCATCTGTGGTTCGTCACCATTCACCCGTTTGAGGACGGCAACGGGCGCATTGCGCGCGCAATCGCCGACATGGCGCTCGCCCGTTCCGAACACAGCTCGCAACGCTTCTACAGCATGTCTGCGCAGATCAAGCTGGAGCACAAGCAGTATTACGCCATTCTGGAAAACACACAGAAAGGCTCCATGGACGTGACTGGCTGGATGCTTTGGTTCCTGGACTGCCTGGGCCGCGCCATAGATGGCGCTCATTTGACCTTGAAGGTAGTCATTGACAAAGCTCGGTTCTGGGATCGGATCAAAGACGTGCAGCTCAATGAGCGGCAGCGCTCCGTGATCAATCGCTTGCTGGACGGGTTTGAAGGCAAGCTCACGAGTTCAAAATACGCGAAACTCACCAAGTGTTCGCAGGACACTGCTCATCGCGACATTCAGGCGCTGGTCGAGCGCGACGTTCTGGTCCAGAACCCCGAGGGCGGGCGCAGCACGAGCTATTCGCTCGAACCAGGGCAATAATCGCAAGGCTCAGACGCCCAGCCATTCCAAACCGCCGGGAAGCTGGCCGACGGCGTAATCGATCTGCAGAACACGGCGATGTAGCGGTTGGCTAGCGGCGTCCGACGCATGCAAAATAGGCGTCGCATAAAGCCAGATGTCGCCTGCTCCGGCGAGACAGGTGATGATCCCGCATTGACGAACGACTTCGGGAATTTCCGATGTTGCAATTCTGCCGCGCATATGGGAACCGGGTGCAACGAGCAACGGCGCGTTTGCTTCCGGCACAGCATCAAGGTGGACTCGCACAGTAACCATGCTGGCGAGCAGATCGAAGGGCGGTTCGACGTGGACCATGCCGCTCTTCAGGCTCCATGGCCCGAAACCGTCTACGTCGATGCGGTGCCTGACTGCAATGGTGCGTCTTGGTGCCAGCCTAAAGACCAGTTCTGATCCGCATTCTTGTCGAAGAGAATTGCACGGACCGGAAGACATTCGGGACCAAGTATGGAAGCCGCGACGTGGCCGACTGGGCCAGTCGGAATGAGGCAGGGGCGAAGTTCGGGAATGCCTGAGAGCTAAGCTCGCTCAATTGGGCGAGGGAAAGCGCTACTCTGAAAAGCTGTGCGCCTTCTCTCTCTGAATGGTCATCTCTTCCACCGACACAGCAAGTCCACTATAGGTCATGGCCCGGATCTTATGCGATGCCGGTTAGGTAGCAAGAAATTTTGTACACTTTTTGTACCGATGACCTGCTTTTGAGGCTTTTGACGACTTCGACAACTTTTTAGAATCAATAAGTTGCGAGCCTTGAAAATCTTGTCAAGTTCGTGGTTCGAATCCATGCCGGGGACCCGTCCAAAGGCCGTATCTGAGCGGCGACGAGTGGACATTCTGCGGCGGCGACCTTGCCCGAGACACTGGAGTTATAGGATGCTCGTTTCCAAGGAGATCAATTCATGAGCAAAGGCGGGATCAGTGCCGCGGGCTTTCTGGTATTGGGCGCCCTTCTCGCGGCGACTGGAGCGGCTCAGACAGAAGCCATTGAGCCGGCGGCGAGGAAAGACATTGACGCTGGAAATCAGGCTTGGGTGACGGGCATGAAAGATGGCAGGGCCGCCCCGATCGCGGCAACTTATGCGGAGAACGCACTGGACTGCGCGGCTACCGGAGAATGCGTGAAGGGCCGCGCGGCGATTGAAGACTACCTGAGGGCCCGAATCGCCAAACTCGGCCGCGCGTCGTTTGCTGCTGCGACTAGTCAGGGCTCTGTTCAACAGGGCGACTTCGTCTATGAATGGGGACGGTCGGAGATCAGCTTTGGAGTCGGGCAGAATGTGACCCATCGGTATCTTACGGTATGGCAGCGGCAGCCGGGTGGCGTGTGGAAGATCTTCCGAAATATGCCCATACCGGATGACGCTCCGCGATGACCTAAGCTGAATCGTGGTGATGCAAGATTCGCCAAAGATCTCCGTCAATCGAGGTCGGTGGGAAAGCCCCGTGCCAGCGCGGGGAGTTCGTGTCGCTGCGAAACTGCGAGTATTAGCGTCTGAAGACGCTCAACCGCTGTGGGACAGGCAATGTCGGCGATTGTGAATTAGTTTGACGTAAGGTAAGAACCGGACATTGTCCCGCTCGTTGTTCCCATAGCGCTCACCATACTGAATGTCCCGGCCGTCGAGCCCGAAGCAGGCGACGAACCAGGGGTCAACGTTATAGTGGCCGATGCCGAACTCAGTGGGAAAAGCGTATTCGTCATGATTATGTAGCTGTTGTCCTGGCCTTCCGGCGATCCAAGCGTAAAAGTTAGACCATTTTCGGAAACACTCTGGAAAATTATAGTAAACGAAGTAGACCCATCCTGTGACAATTGCCCGTTGAAGTTCGCCTTGTTGTAACCTCCTCCTGGCGCAGCCGTGATCTGCACCTGACCCTGGAGATTACCGCTGCCGGCGATAGAAAGAGTGACGTTCGCAATGATGAGGTTGTACTGCGGGAGCGTCGTGGAACTTCCCGGATTCACGATCAGAGTGGCTTGCGCTGAATGTCCCTGATAAGACGCCGTAATCGTCACCGGCTGAGCCGTGCTGGCGCTCGACGTAGAAATCGGGAAGGTGGCTGAGGTTGCTCCCGACAGAACCATAACACTCGCGGGAACAATCGCCGCGGCTGAGCTTGTCGCGAGTGTCACCACCGCGCCTCCTACGGGCGCGGCGGCGGTCAACGACACGGTGCCGGTCACCGCGGTGCCTCCGGTAACGGAACTGGAGGAAAGAGTCACGCTCTGCAAGGCGGGTGTGGTTGGCCCGGTAGATCCCGAAGACTGGACGGTAAGGTAGAAAGTCTGCGGCAACGTCACACCACCCTGCATGACGTTGATCTGATAATCTCCGCTGGCCAGGTTCGAGGGCACGGTAAAGTAAAACTCATAAAGCCCGACGAACCCGCCGGCCAAACCCTGATATGCGATCGCCGCCTTGGTCGATCCGAACGAAATCGTGATCGGATTTACCAAAGTGTTGCTCTGTCCTGCGATGACGCCTGGCGTGATCGAGGGCGTCACATCTCCGAATCCGATGCCATACGCGATAACCCCATCACCGGGCTTTGCCGGACGGCTGTTAAGGCCGAACGTCGCGCCGGTGGTGGTATTCAACACGTACGCTCCATCGGATTGGAACGTCGCGACCATGTATTGGGTGCCGTTGACTGAGTAATTCGTAGGAGCAAGCAACCCCGGCGCGAGCGTGCGTCGCTGGAACATCACCGGGTTGCCGGACGCTTTGCAGTTGGTCACAGTGACTGCCACGTTACCGGTAGCGGCGTCTTCCGGCGCCTGCACATTGAGTTGGCCGGGCGAGAGGTAATACATATATGCCGACTTTCCGTTCACGCTGACGCTGATGCCGTCGAGCGATGTGGGTGCGTTCGAGCCGTTGAAATCGGCTGAGGTCCATTGGCCGGGATTCGTGGCCGCGCTAAGTCGCGGATCGTTGGGGTCGGCCATGTTGGTGCCTTTGATTTCCAGCCAGGAGCCGGAGGCGAAGTAATTGTAGCTTCCGTAGGCGCTGGCGGAGCCGATGGAGGTGATGACGGGAGGGGTGGTGTTGGTACAGGTGTACGGAGTGGAAGTGGTACCCGCGAGTTGGAGCCGAAAGATTGTGCCGGCACCGTTGCCTCCATCGTCTTGCGTGGTTCCGTACAGGTTCCCGTCCTTACCTTGGACCAACCCCGATGGAAAAGTTCCGTCGGCGCAACTGCTCTGGGAGCAAAAGTTGTACACGGTGGTCAACACGCCTGCGAGAGTAAGCCTGAACACGGTTCCATTGCTGTCCGCGCCGCCTGAGATCGTGGTTCCGTACAAGTTCCCGTCCGCTCCTTGAATGAGCGCAGTAGTCGGGTAATTGCCGTCCGTGTTGTCAAAGGCATGGATCGTTGTCAGATTGCCGCCCGTGGTTATTCTGAAGATCGTTCCGCAACAGGCCGTTCCCCCGTCGCCGGTGGTGCCATAGAAGTTTCCGTCGGAGGCTTGAACCAAGCCGCCTGTTGGTTCGCTTCCGTCAGTGGAGGCTGTGCCGAAGTGATACAACGTCGTCAGGGCGCCTCCTGGAGTGATCCTAAATACCGTCCCTTGATCGTAAAGGCCCCCTCCGCTCGTCACTCCGTAGTAATTTCCGTCCGAGCCCCGAGCCAATCCGGCGTAGGGCCTGGAGCCGTCCGTCAATGTGGTTCCGAATTGATAGAGGCTCGTCAACGTCCCGGCTGGAGTGATCTTGAACACGGTGCCGATGTTGTTTAACCCTCCACCCGGCGTTGTCCCGTAGAAATTCCCGTCGTCGCCCTGAACCATTGCCGAGGCCAGCCCAAAACCGTCCGTAGCGATCCCACCGAAGTTATAGATCGTTGTGAGAGTACCTGTGGGCGTAATCCTGAACACGGTGCCGACGCCGTATTGTCCCTCGGAACTCGCGCCCCCGTAGAAATTTCCGTCCGTTCCCTGGACCAGACCCGTCGCGGGAACGATACCGGCCGTCCCAGTAAACGTGTAGAGCGTCGTTAACGACCCACCTGGAGTGATGCTAAAAACCGTGCCGGCCGCGGGGCCGACGGGGAGTCCGCCGCCGGAAGTGGTGCCATAAAAATTTCCGTCGGAGCCCTGAACCAGCCCAGCTTTCGGTGTAGTTCCGTTCCTGCCGTTGAAGCTCACCAAGGTGGTCAGCGTCTGCCCCTTCAGGCTGATCGCCGCCGCACACAGGATCGCCGCCAGCCATCCGCACTTCGCAATTCCCCCGCCATGTTGTCGTTTCATACGATTCGTTCCCCCCATTGAATCTCGCGGACCTCTCAGTTCACGAAAATGACCTTGATTCCTCTCCCTCACCCCCCGAGGTTCATGCCCGGTTTCTCGGCTCGACCCGACTAAGGAGCTAGCCGCTAATGCCCTCGCCATTCACGACAGGCATACGGCGTGAAAATGCGTCTTTGGCTTGGCATTAGAGTTCAGCCGGGTTGGAGTTTGACTAAAGATGCAAGTTTATCGCAACCCTCGGCATTGGGACTTCGTCAACGAGTACTGGCTGGCAGCCCGTTTACGACAAAACCTGAGGCCAGGCAAGCATGTGGCAACCTGTTGCTTGATACCACTCCGCCCCGGTGTAGCCGTTCGTGATTTTCTGAAATCGGTGATTGTTGCAAACTGGTGCCCGGCCCATGCGTCACAAGATTGATTATCATGTTTTGCATGTCCCCGAATAGACTATTCCTGCCTCTATTCGCCGCGCTGCCAATGTTTGCGCAGACGGTGCTGCAAGAAATGGTGACGATGCGCGACGGAGTGCATCTCGCCACTAGCATTTATCTTCCGCCCGGCGAAGGCCCGTGGCCGGTCGTGCTCACGCGAACGCCTTACGGCAAAGACATGATGTACGGTCCGCAGGCGCACAAAGAGTATCTCGCGCAAGGCTATGTTCGCGTCGCGCAGGACGTGCGTGGGAAGTTCAAAAGCGAGGGTAAGTACGCCGCGTTTGTCGACGATATCAAAGACGGTTACGACACCATCGAGTGGATCGCCAAGCAACCCTGGTCGAACGGCAAGGTCGGAATGGTGGGACCTTCCGCCATGGGCATCACTCAGAATCTGGCGGCGATCGCCGCTCCGCCGCACTTGGTGACGGCGTTCGTGCAGGTCGCCCCCAGCTCCACCTTCCGGTACTCCAACTATCCAGGCGGCGTCTTCCTGAAGAACCTGAATGAAGAATGGCTGAAGGCGCAAGGCGTCCCGACAGGCGATATCGCCCGGCCGGTGATTCGCGATTATGACGAGGAAGCGCTCACGCACGACCTCCGGGCGCAAGTCACTCACGTCAACATTCCGATGTACAACGTCGGCGGCTGGTACGACATTTTCGAGCAAGGCACGATCGACAGCTTCACCGCGTTGCAAACCGAGGGCGGTCCCAAAGCGCGTGGCAATCAAAAGCTGATGATGGGCGCCTTCGGCCACGGAGCGTTGAAGGGCGAACTCAAATATCCAGCCGATGCCGGAAATCTCAGTGCGGGCGATACGATCCGCTGGTTCGACTACTGGCTCAAGGGTATCGACAATGGTGTCATGAAGGAGCCTGCCGTCCGTTATTACCTCATGGGCGACACTTTCGACAAATCCGCGCCCGGCAACACGTGGCGCACGGCAGACAGTTGGCCGCCAACTTCTACACCGACTTCTTATTACCTCACGGAGTCGCATACGCTCTCGTCCGCGAAACCCTCGGGCGCCGGAAAACTTTCCTACGTCTCCGACCCCAAAGATCCGGTTCCCGCGATCGGGGGCAATAATCTGATGATGGATCGTGGGCCAATGGATCAACGCAAGGTTAGCAGCCGCGCCGATGTGCTCAAGTTCGAGAGTGAGCCGCTGAAGCAGGCTGTCGAAATCGTCGGCCCGATCACGGCGGAGCTGGCGGTCTCCACTGACGTTGAGGATACCGATTTTATCGTCAAGCTGGTCGACGTCTATCCAAACGGTTACGAGGCCCTGGTGATGGACCAGGGTTCGAAGCTGCGGTATCAGGTCCAGAAAGGCGGCTCTGCGCGCCCCGAGAAAAACAAGGTCTATCCGATCAAGGTCGATCTCTGGTCCACGGCTCTGGTCTTCAATGCCGGCCACAAGATCGAGGTGCTGGTGCAGAGCACGAATTCACCGCGTTTCGACGTGCACTCGAACACTTGGGAGCCCGTGAAGAGTTATGATCAGGCGGTGAAGGCGACGAACACAGTGGTGGTCGACGGACGCTCGAAGATCGTGCTTCCGGTGACGAAGATTTACTCCCGCGAGACTAGCGGCGCCGCGGCGCAGTGAAGAGAACTACTCTCTAAACTCGAGTTTCCACGCTCGCTGTTCACCCCAACGCCGCGACCCATCGGCGAAGCACAGAACGTCCTCCACCTTCTTTCGCGGGAACGCCCTCTGGAATTCCGCCGCCTCCTTGGAAGAAGCCCCAACTGTGGTTCGTTCCCGCACTTAAGCTTGACGGATGGCCGCTGATACGTACAGCGCTAAACTGGATTTGCAGTCGAAACTTCCAAGGACTATCGATGCAATTCATAACATTAGGCGGGACCGGGGTCACCATATCCAGGCTTTGCCTGGGCTGTATGAGCTACGGCGGCGGCGACATCCCTTCTTGGGCGAGCGGCACCAAGGGATGGCATGTGAACAAAGACGAGGCGCGGGAGCATTTCAAAATCGCACTCGACAGTGGCGTGAATTTCTTTGACACTGCTGATGTTTACTCGGCCGGACTGAGCGAAGAAATTACCGGCGCGCATTTGAAAGAGATGGCATCTCGCGACGACATCGTAGTCGCGACCAAGGTTCACGGGCCGATGGGTCCGGGTCCGAATCGTCGCGGGCTCAGCCGCAAACACATCATCGAAGCCTGCGAAAACTCTCTACGGCGCTTGCAAATGGAGTATGTAGATCTTTACCAGATCCATCGTTTCGATCCATTGCCCGCGATCGAAGAGACGCTGGAAGCGCTCGACTCGCTGGTGCGGGCGGGAAAGGTGCGGTATCTTGGCGCCAGCAGCATGGCTGCCTGGCAGCTCGCGAAACTTCTTTTTACATCGCGGGAAAACGGCTGGCACTCATTCGTCAGCATGCAGAATCACTACAATCTGATCTATCGCGAAGAGGAGCGCGAAATGATTCCGCTTTGCATCGATCAGGGGCTGGCGGTGGTGCCGTGGAGTCCTCTTGCGCGTGGATTTCTCACCGGTTCGCGGACCAGAGAAGGAGGCTCAACGCGGCGCTTTGAGGGCGACAGCTTCGCCAAGCAGCTCTATTTCAAAGAATCCGATTTCAAAATTGCCGATATGGTTCGCCAGGTGGCTGAGAAGCGTGGAGTCACACCCGCACAAATCGCCTGCGCCTGGATTCTTCAGGCGCCCGGGGTAACCGCGCCGATCATTGGTGCGACGAAGACGGAGCAATTGCGCGAATTGATCGCGGCAGTCGACGTGAAGCTTACTGCGGAAGAAGTTGCGGTGCTGGAAAGTGCATATGAGCCGCACTGGATCCTGGGTCATACGCAGCCGTCGCCAAAGACGATGGTCGCGCGCAAATGAGCCGCGCAGTGGAATGACAGGAAAATGGGGCCGACGGCGATCGGTCAAAGACAGTGGAGTTGAATGTGCTCGAGTAGGGCACGATGATCGCAAAGTCTCACGAAGTTTCCACGCGGCGTCTTCTACTTGGCCCAGGAGCCCTGGAGCAGGTGAAGGTGTCATTCTCGACCGGGTGGAGGTGCATGCGGCTCCGGGTCGAAGTCGCCGCGTATCGTTGCTAAAGAAGCCGAGTATTCGGCGTGGCCGAAGTAAGATTGCTCCGCGCTGCACTTGCGTTTTGGGAGGTTCGTTCCAGAGCAGCGACGATGGCGAATACGATGCAAGACGATCGAAAGAATGGCGGATTGCGTTGATGGCGGTGAATCGATAGGAACTGGGCGAAAAAGCCGACCGAAGCTCGGAAAAAGGCTTCGGTACCGAGGGTGAAACCCGGCGAAGCTACGGCGCAGGTGAGCGCCGCGACCTGGCTGTAAATATTTGAAAACAATCACGCGGTCCGGCTGTGCCCAAGGCAGACTTCGATTTCAGCTAGAAAGTGTCTGAAATCCCTCGCAATCCTCGCTAAACTCGTCGGAGATTCACCTCTCGCAAATGAAGTAACACTCGAAAGCTGCCCGGCTTCACGGCAGAAAACAAGCTTTTAGGGTCGGCAGAGGGCTATCGCCAAGAAAATGCGGGCCTTGCACGGGTCGCATTGTTTTGCGGAATATCTTGGTCTTTCAATTCCCAATACCCCATCACCGAGGGCAGGGTTTTTGGCGGTTCGCAAGCGATGGCGCCGGTGGCGCAGGTAGCCAGGGTGAATACGGCCTACGTTCATTCCGAACCCCTGAATTGTCTGGTGAACTACGCCGCTTTCAATCCGTCTCTGCGAATCGGTAATTTTCTTCGATAAACCGCTCAAAAATGCAGGATGACAACTGATTCCGTGATAAATGCGTATCTTTCGTCAATAATTGAACGCGGCGGGCTCCCTATACCCGCGAAATCAATCGAAGGCAACGCGTTCTTCGTGGAGCATTGGACTCGTCGTTCACTATTACTTGGAGATCTCACTGCCATCCGGCAGACAGGGATGTCCCACTCTACCGCCGTTCGCGTCAGGACGATAAAAACAATTTATTTTCTCGACTTTTTATCAAATTCCCCCCTACAGAAAATGTGATTTATTTGCGATATGAGCTTATTATTTCGTTTATAGTCGGTGACGGCAACGGCCTGATGGGGTGGAAGCTTGGAACAGACGATTTATTCTGCGTTGTGTGCTGCCGGACGGCGGTCCAGCTCGAGCGCTGCATTGTTGGGAATAAGCCGCAAGATACTGCATCACTGCGGCTTAGTTGAACAAATCGAGCAGACCGTCCACGCTCTCAATCAAGCCGGTATCGGGCGCGGCGACAAGGTAGCGATCGTGCTGGGAAATGGACCGGATGCGGCCTCGTGTAACCTGGCAGTTGCTGCGGCGGCGACGGCCGCCCCACTGAATATCGGATGTACAGCGTCTCAATTTCAGGAGCATTTCTCGGCCTTAGGGGTCGACGCCGTCATCGTCGAGAATGGCAGCGACTCAGCCGCGAAACGCGTGGCGGAAGAGATGGGGATCCCCGTTATCCGGTTGTTCGCCGAGCGGCATATGCCTGCCGGAGTTTTTTCACTAGAGGCAGGAAATCGAAAAAAACCTAAGATCTCTGGATTTGCGGCGCCAGAAGACGTCGCTTTTCTGATGCACACATCCGGGTCCACGTCGCGGCCGAAAATAGTGCCTCTGACTCATTTAAACTTCTGCTCCGGAGCGACGAACAACGCCACACACCTCGAACTTACCGCTGACGACCGCTGTCTGTGCGTGACCGGGATGTTCTACACGCAGGGAATTCTCGTTTCGGTTTTTTCACCGCTCATGATGGGCGGTAGCACAGTCTGCACGCCGGGCTACGATCCGCTGAACTTTTTCGCCTGGCTTGATGAGTTTCGTCCTACTTGGTACGCCGCACCCACAACGATCCAACGCTCCATTTTAAACCGTGCTCCACTTCATTCGGAAGTCGTTTCCCGTTCGCGTATACGTGTGATCCGGTCTTCGTCAGCGCCGGCTGATTCGGATTTGATTGCTCAAGTCGAGGATCTTTTCCGCGCGCCGATGCTCGATTCGTACGGCATGACCGAAACGAGTTCCACGATCGCCGGCGAACCACTGGCACACGCCAAGCGCAAGCCAGGATCGGTCGGAATCGCGGTTGGATGCGAAGTTGCGGCCGTAGACGAGCATGACGTCTTCCTGCAAGCGGACGAGATTGGAGAGATCGTCGTGCGCGGTCCGGGCGTCATCAAGGCGTACGAAGGCGAAGCCTGTACCAATCAACGCTCCTTCCTCAACGGCTGGCTCCGGACTGGCGATCTGGGAAAAATCGATCCGGACGGGTACGTGTTCCTGACCGGCCGAATCAAGGAGTTGATCAATCGTGGCGGCGAAAAAATTTCGCCTGTGTACATCGACGATGCCTTCCACGCTCATCCGGCAGTCGCAGAGGCGATGACATTTGCACTTCCGGACAAGAACTTAGGTGAGGAAATCGCCGTGGCAGTGGTGCTGCGTGATGGATTCGTCCCCTCGCGCCAGTTTGAGCGCCATCTGCAGGAGTTCGCTGCCTCCCGCCTCACCGGTCAGCGGCAGCCCCGAAAAATCGTGTTCGTCAAAGAAATCCCAAAAGCAGCCACGGGAAAGTCACTACGAATCGGACTGGCGGAAAAACTCGGCCTGGCTGGGCCGGTTCATGCAGGAAGAGCCGACAGACCGCTCTCCGGCAGTGCGCGTCCCGAGGATGCGGGGCTTCCCAGCAGCATGGTAGAAATGCTGCTGCTCCACATTTGGGAAGATACGCTCGGCCGAAGTCCGGTCGGAATCCATGAAGATTTTTTCGATTTGGGCGGCGATTCGCTTCTTGCGACGCAATTAATGATTCGAATCGAAGATACATTTCGCAGGAAACTCAGCATCTCCAGCCTGTTCGAGGCGCCTACCGTCGAGAGCATGACCTCCTTGCTGCTTGAATCGCCATCGAACGGTTATAATTTTGGTGCTTCGAATGTGATTGCCGTTCGAACCGCCGGCTCCCAGCCACCGCTCTTTATTCTAGGCCTTCAGCCCTTGTTCCACCCGTTGATCCGCTGTCTGTCTGGCGACATTCCAGTGTTCGGACTATCGTTCCCCGATCCGGCGACTCTTTCGCTGCCGTTCCGAATGGAGGAGATCGCCTCCCGTCAAGTCGAAGCGCTACGAAGATTTCATCCCCATGGCCCCTACGCTTTGGCGGGATGGTGCGCTGACGGAATTCTGGCCTATGAGATGGCGCAACAACTTCGGGCTCAAGGGCAAGAGGTTCTGTTGGTCGCGATGATGGATGCGTGTAATCCCGCGACGAAATACGAACGTCGCTGGAACGCAAGACTTGGCCGTTTGCGTTTCCACGGCGACATGCTCACCCGCCTAAGCTTCAAGTCCGGGATCACATACATTGCCGAACGAATCAAGACACTCAAACTGAAGTTGCGCCGCCAAACCTGGCGGATGCTTTATCGAATGCACCTCGTTACGGAACGCCGGGTGGGAGACCGTTTGCGGGTTTCCGAGCAGATCCTGACGGTTGCGGCTAGCCAGTATGTGCCGCGTACATACGACGGGCGCGTGCTGAGCCTCCGTGCCGAAATACGTCCTCACGGTCCCGAGGCTGACGCGGCCTTCGGATGGCGTGATGTTGCGCCCAATCTGCGTGTAGTCGACGTTCCCGGTAATCACCGCGACATTTTTCGGGCGTCGAATGTCGGAGTGATGGCATCGGCATTGGAGGAATCATTTGATTGTGTGCTCGCTGCGACGGGCGGTCGATAGCAACCTTGACCTTTCATACAGTTCCACGAGCCATGCCGATTGAAGTTGCGGGCATCACGCAATACAAAACCGAGCCGCGGCGACGGAGCTTCGTCCCCTTTTCTGAAACACTGCACCCGGACGAGTTAGAACTTCCGCACTTTCATCTGATTGCGACGGCGGAGGTGCGACATCGTGTTTTGGTGGGCGACGAGTTTTACGATGGGGCCGTTGTTCTCGAAGTGATTCCTGGTAATGGAAACACAATATCGGTGGACCAATGAGGCCACCGATTTTCATTCGACGACCCGGGCCTCAACGCCACGCCGGCCAGTCCTCTTCTGACAGCGGGATGCACCTGACCGTGCATTCTGCGCCTTTAAGATCCGCGAGCCTTGGAGCCTTCGTCTCGATTAAGCTAAGGAAGATCAAAAGCTGGTGGACATACTTCATCCTGGATCGTTGTCCCTGCGGCGGTGATTTCCAGGAATGGGATGATAAGCGAGCGTTCTGCTGGGAGTGCGGACGAAGGCAATGAACCTGCGGGGAGTATTCCCGCGGCACGCGTTGCCGCCAAAGGGGTATCAATCTCGTCCGTTGGCAGGAGTTGATGATGCAATGCCCGTCCATGGTTCGGGAGCCTGGGGAGCGTGGTGAAGCTGAGCAGCGGAGGCCGAAGGACCGCCGCGAATACATGCCGACCGCATCGGCCAGAAGCGGCATGCGGTCCAACGAGAAGAATCGCGGAATTTTTCCTTCTTAACGGCTCGCAGCGCGTCCGATTCCGCAACGATATCCAGAATTGCGCCTACCTGCCGGTCGAGCACAAAAACTGTTTCCATTTCTATTAGCTGAAATACGCAAGCTAGTGGATGGATTAGCGAGGCCTTTGTTATCTGTTCCACCGTAATTATAGATCAGGAGATGTGCATCCACGGCCTCTGAATACGGGAGGCCAGCCGCCAGACAAGGCGGAAAATGAAGCCTCTGGGCTCTTCACCGAGTTCCAACGAACCAATCAATTACCAGTCGCAGCAGCAGAAGAAAACCCCAAAAAGAGAACATCGCGGGGATATAAACGGTTTTGCGGGCAGCGATTCGAGGCTGCATAAACCTGGCCCATCCCCTTTTTTTTGATTGTTTGCCCTGGGTGGAGTGGTATCTCGGTACTATTCCCCCGAAGTACGGCAATAAGAGTGAGGGAATCCTCCCGGATAAGCGCGGGCTTTTGCGAATACCATCGCTGCGATTCGCGATGTAGTCTGAATGTGCGGGAAAGAAAATCATGCAATTATTGGAAACTAAAAAGAAAAACACTCGGCGGGTTAAGCGTCACCAGAGGTTCCCTTGCGATCTCCCAGCTCTAATGACCACTTCGCTTGCACCAGAATCGCTCTTAGTCCATATATTGGATGAGGCAAAAGACGGTTTCGGGTTGCGGGTACCATTGTTCCTTCCGTCCGGTGCCATCGTCAGTATTCATCTGCCTTATTCGATCGCTGAGGCAGAGGTGCGTTATTGCGTCAAGGTTGGCAACGAGTTTGGCGTGGGTGTGCACGTGCGGCGCGTTTTCACGAAACAGTGATTGTTGTTCAGGCAACAGGATTCTGGAGCGGAGAGCGAATCGGCCTGGCTGTCTCTTCCTTATTATGCATTTGACTCGTCGAAAGCTTCGGATCATCGCCCTCCTGGGGGGAGCGCTTGTATTCGTGACGCTCGCTTGCGCATTTTTCGTGAACGAAAACACCGGTATTTCTCGCACCTTGAAGATCGGGTATCAGAACTCCGTGCCTTATCATTTCCCAGACGCAAGCGGCCAACCGAGTGGCCCTGCTGTGGACATTATTCGGGAAGCCGCACGCCGTTTGCATATTTCCCTTGAGTGGGTGTATTCACCAGGTGATCTGGAGCGATCGATGACTTCCGCGAATCTGGATTTGTGGCCGATCGTGGGCGACCTACCTGAGCGCCGCGCAATCATGTATATCAGCGAGCCGTGGGTCCGGATGAGGTACGCACTTATTTCCCCCACGACGCTGCACATCACCAACTCCCAAACGCTCGGAACCGGAATCGTAGCCTCGTCGGCGATCAGCCTCGATTCAAGAATCGTCCATCGTTATTTTGCTGCCGCGAAGATCAAGACTCTGCCGACGATTGAGCAAGTGATCGATGCTGTTTGCGCCGGGACAGTTCAAGCCGGCGTTCTCGCACAGAGTTCGCTCGCCGATGCTCGCACCAGTGACTGTAAGAAGGGTCCTCTACAAGCGATGCCGATTCCGGATGCCACCTATTGGTTCGGGGTCGGGGCGAATCGCAGCCGGGCCGATGCGAGGCGAGCCGCGGATCTGTTGCGCGAGGAAATCGGTCGCATGGCAATCGACGGAGCGCTTATTGACATCGACTTCCGCTGGCACACAAATTTGAGCGGGGAAGCTGCCACCATCTTCCAATACAAGGTTGCGCGCTCCCGATCGACCTTGTTGTTGGCAGGTCTGGCAATGCTCCTTTCCTTGCTCGTCCTCATGGCCCGGCTCGCGACTCGTCTCCGCTCAGCACAACACCGCGCCGAAGTAGCCCATCGCAGAGCAGAAGCCGCCAACCAGGCGAAGAGTGAGTTCCTTGCAAACATGAGTCACGAAATTCGAACTCCAATGAATGGCGTGATCGGCATGACAGGACTCCTGCTTGACACCGAACTCACCGAAGAACAACGCGAGTATGCTGATACGGTCCGGCGTAGTGGAGCGGCGCTGCTCACCGTGATCAACGATATTCTCGACTTCTCGAAGGTTGAAGCTGGAAAGCTGGAAATTGAATCAATCGCCTTTGACCTCCGCCAGACTCTTGAAGACGTGAACGAGTTACTGGCTTCCAAGGCGGAAGAAAAGGAGCTGGAGCTGCTGCTGGAATATCCAGTCAGTATGCCGCGCCACTTCGTCGGCGATAGCGGACGAATCCGCCAGATCGTGACCAATCTCGTGGGCAACGCTATTAAATTCACTCCGAGTGGCCACGTATTAGTGAAGGTCGATTGCGATCAGCAGAACCTACCCGAGCCGCGGATACGTATCTCGGTGACCGACACGGGGATCGGAATCCCGGACAACAAAATTGGTATTCTTTTCGAGCAATTCAGCCAGGTCGACGGATCCACAACTCGGAATTACGGTGGAACCGGTTTGGGCCTTGCGATCTCCAAACGGCTCGTGAAGCTGATGAGAGGCGATATCGGCGTCACCAGCCATCCAGGACAAGGTTCCACGTTTTGGTTTTCCCTCCCCTTGCGATTGGATTCCCAACCACATCCGCCAGCGTCGGTGGATGTCCTGGGCGAAGCCCGCGTCCTGATCGTCGACGACAATGATGTGAATCGCCGGGTGGTCCACGAGCAGATCGTGGGGTTGGGATTGCGGGGTGAAAGCTGCAAGTCCGGAGAAGAAGCTTTGCGCCTCCTGCTGGCCGCTCGCCTCGAAGGTCACCCTTTTTCGATCGCGATCATCGATTCTGAGATTCCCGGCATGGATGGAAGATCCCTGGCCACACGCATCAAGAACGATCCCAAGCTGCACGGCACAGCGGTGATCATGATTACTTCCGTAAGCCACTCCCGCGATGCACGCCGCGGTTCGCCTTGCGACGCTTATATGATGAAGCCCGTGCGTCAGGCGGAACTCCTGCAAACTATCGCCAACGCTTGGGCGTCACGGAATGGTTCGCGGGGCGAGGATGTCCGTCAGATTGTCGCTACAGCGAAACCGGTCGCGGCAGCCAGTGTGCCATTGGGCCGCACCATTCGCGTCTTGATTGCCGAAGACAATGTCGTCAATCAGCGTGTTGCGGTGCGCATGCTTGAGAAGCTGGGATTGCGGCCCGATGTCGCCGCGGACGGACGGGAAGTCGTGGAACTCTTTGAAATGCTGCCATACGATCTCATCCTAATGGATTGCCAGATGCCGAGAATGGATGGCTATGAGGCGACGCGCGAAATCCGCCGCCGAGAACCGGTCGATCGTCGCACGCTAATTGTCGCGATGACCGCTGAAGCCATCGATGGGGCTCGCGAGCGTTGCCTGGCAGCGGGCATGGATGACTACATTTCAAAACCCATCTGTTTCGCGGACCTTTCGGAGATCCTGAACAGGTGCCAACTCGCGCACGAAGCTGGCCTTCAGTCACAGCTGCGTATGTGAATGCGCGGGTCCGGCTTTACGGTCCGTAACAATTTCGTCGGCGCAGCAAGATTATTTTGGATATCGAAATCACTTCTAAAATATAAAATTGTTTTCATGAAACACTCGTATCCTTCATTGGCTTAATCTGGGAATATTCCTGACTGCATCCGGGATCAGGCTGGTGCGTATTCATGATGGATGCATCCACGGTCCTCAGATACGTAGAATCGCTTCCTGCCTCGTGCCGCTAGGCGGAGGACATTAGCGCATCGCGGGGAGAGGCGACAATCGTGCATACTCTGCTTTCGCTTCTTGATAGACGGGAATATCGGCGTCGGCATTCTTCCAGAGGGTCAAGAAATCCTCGTACGCCTTTCGGGCCGCGGCAGTGTCTCCGCTCAATCTGATTGCTCTGGCCAGTTGAAGGTGCGATAGAGCGCCAATTACGTTTTCTTCAACCAGGCCTGGATGATCGAGAAGTTTCTGAAATTCTATTCGGGCGAGGGACGCTTCACCAAGCTGGAGGTATGCCAGTCCGCGCATATAGGCCGGGTAAAGATTTTGAAAAGACTGTGGATAGGCGAAGTCGTACTGTTTGGTTCGCTCCAGGATCTGGATCGCTGCGGCGGGATCTTCAGCGTGTATTTTAATCGCAGCCTGAATTGTGGGCAGGAGGTAGTTCTGAATCTCAGTATGAAGAGGATGGTCACTGTTTATCGAATCCGCCAATTCCTGGGCTCGCGCAGTCTGGCCGGCACGCGCAAAGGTAAGGGCGAATACAGGTCGTGTGGGACCTACCGGGGATCCCTTTAACCCCTCCTCGGCCAGTTGCAGAGCTTCCGTCAGGTTTCCCGCTTCGGCCTCCGTCAAAGCGTCATCAGCACGGAGCAGAACGATGAGCGAGCGCGCGTTTTCCTTGATCGCCAACTCTCTCGCTCGCGCCAACAAAGATCGAGCGTTCCGATAGTGTCCATAGTAAGCCTCCATCAAACCTCTCAGCCAAAGCATTCGAAAGTCAGCACCTGGTTTACCTTCAGCCCACGCCCATTGCTCCTGCATTTTGGAGTTGTCGTGCCGCAAAAACGCGAGCCTTGCGCGCTGCTTGCGGAGAAACACGCTATCGAACTTCTGCGCGTCCGCCTCGGCAAATTTGGCCTCGGCTTCATCTAGCCGATCGGTTAATAGCTCAAGATTAATGACGTTGGCATAACTAAGGGGACTGGGATACAGGCGAGACGACTCGCGCGCTTCGGCGAGGGACCGGTCGAGCTGTCCGACCACACTCAGACACTGACTGAAGTTCGTATGAGCGATGAAATTGTCAGGGAAACGCTGTACGAATTGCGAAAGAACGGCAGACTCCTTGTCTTTCTCGCCGGTGACGATAAAGTAGTAGAGACTTTCCGTCTCGAAGCGAGCCGGGTCCGTCAAACGATTGCGCAGCTCGTAAGACTTCTTTATAGCGGCGATGCCTCCGCCGTCGTTGTCCAAAGTGTTCTGGGCAGCCGCAAGAACTGTAAGAGCCTCGGCGAGATTTGGATCCAGGTTCAGGGCGCGCTGATAATTTAATATAGCCCCCGGAAAATCCGAAACCAAGTGTCGCTTATGGCCTTCGAGGAGCATCTGGAGCGCTTCCGGCGAACCACTTGTCGCGGCATCGAGGGGCTTATTGAACCTGGCAACCGAAGCCGTCGGTTCACCCAGTTTCAAACGGAGCTCCGCGGTTTCCTCGCCGAGCGTACGTACCACCTGAGCTCTGCTGTGAGCCTCTCCTGACACTGCGGCGATGGTTCTTCCCGATTCACATTCGATGCCTTGAAGTTTCAAGCCGAGGCCGTTGCCGGCTTCCACAATGGAGCCGGTTATCGCCAGTTTGCTACCTGTCTGCGCGCAGACCTGGCGCGCTGCCTGAGGCGACAGCTTCATCGGATCCTCGGAAAGATGCAGCGCATTAACCGCCGAAGTGGCTTTCGTGAGCGGCAGGAGAGTGAAGTACGGGGTCTGCTCCATCGCGACTTGTAAAACATGATACAAAGCGTCATTGAACGCGGAGTCACGCGTCCGGTTGCTGACCCCGATGACGATCGTCTGATTGGGTGATAAGGCGATCCGACTGTGGGATCGCCAATAAATCCCCGCGGCCGCGGCCAGGAGTGCGAACAACGCGCCTGCCGCAAGCCACATCCTGCTAGGCGCTCGCGCCGGCCGCAGCGACTGCCGGACACTTTCCAGGTCTGCGCGTATTTCCGCCGCGGACTGATAACGACGATTGCGATCCTTCTCTGTCGCTTTCGCGATGATGGCGCCCAGCCGGCGCGGGATGGCAGAGTTCACGTTGTGCGCTGGCAACAGATTTTGAGCGAGAATCGCGTCGTGGACCGCGGTTACAGTACCCTCAAAGGGGTGCCGTCCGGTCATCATTTCATAGAGGACAATCCCGAACGAAAAGAGATCGGTGCGAGGATCCAGGGGATCGTTCCGGAGTTGCTCGGGGGACATGTATCCTGTCGTCCCCATCGGCAGTTCCGTGTTAGACAGGATTGCCTGAACCGCCGTCGGAATTTGTGCGTTTGTGAAGGCCGCCTCACGCGCTCCCGGCAAGTTTCCTGCAACTAGCTCCGTTGAAGCGATTGCCTTCGCCAAACCGAAGTCCAGGATCTTAACCTGGCCCCGCCGGGTCAGGAAAAGATTCCCCGGCTTAATATCACGATGAATAATTCCCAGGTCATGGGCAGCCTGCAATCCGGCGCAGATCTGGATTGCGATATCCAGCAGCGAGTCGAGCGCAGTTGCCTTCATCCCGGAACTGGCGAGGCGATGCAGGAGGCTATCTCCTTCAAGCAGTTCCATGGCAATGAAAGGCCGGCCTTCATACTCGTCAATTTGGTAGATCGTACAGATATTGGGATGATTTAGCGCGGAGGCCGTTCGAGCTTCGCGCTCGAAGCGCTTAAGGGGGAGCGGCTCGTTCGCCAGTTCTTCCGGCAGGAACTTGAGGGCTACCCGCCGGGCGAGCTTGAGGTCCTCGGCCTTATAAACCATCCCCATGCCGCCTGCTCCAATGAGCTCAAGTACTTGATAATGTGCGACCTTCGTGCCGATCAAGCTGGGCTCCGTGGGCGAAAGCGGGCCAGGGGGCTTGGACGAAGCGGTTCCTTTGTCTGTTTCCAGCCATTCAACCGCCACCCGCAGCCGATATCCGCGGCGCGCAAGTGTCTCAATATATTGAGGGTTATCGGCGGAATCGCGCAGGACTCGCCGGAGGATCCCGATCACCACGTTAATGCTGTGGTCAAAATTCACGTTCGTGTCATTAGGCCAGAGTTTCTTCTTGATGTCCTGCCGCGTCACGACGTCGCCCCCGGCTTCCATCAACATTTGCAGCACCTCGAGTGGCTGCCGCCTGAGAAGGATGGGTTCACTGTCTCCGATTCCCGTGGCGAAGAGCTCACCCGCATGGAGGTCAATCTCAAATTCTCCAAGCCGGACGCGGCGCGCGCGAGGATTCTTCATGGCACTGTTCGAACCTGGGGCGACAACGCGCCCGATTGGGATCATCTCATGAATAGCTCAAATTGCACAGAGCAGTCTCTCAAATTGGAAGCGTTTATCTTTTAGAATCAACCTTTTCAGGCACACCCTCCAGGAAATGACCAAAAAATGACTTCGCGTCAATTTACATGTCGCCCATGATCCGTTATCGATAAATAGGCGCACTCTCTCTTAGGAGTCGGGGGTGCGCAGGGGTATTTAGCGTTGCGGCGGCCCGCGAGTCGAGCTTGCACTTGCTGTTTTGTACCTGGGCACCCACGTTATAGCGACGCTACGATTTGGCCGCCGAGACTGAAAAGAGACGGCAGTAAGAGTCGCGCGATCGTTATGAAGGTTTTTCCCCCATTCCGACTGGATACGATCAACCAGTGCCTCTGGCGATCGACTGAGGGTCGCGGGGAAGAACGCATCACACTGAAGCCCAAGACATATTCCATTCTGGCCTATTTTGTTGAACATCCGGGCCGGCTGGTGACCCAATACGAGCTGCTCGAAGCCGTCTGGCCCGGCACCTACGTGCAACCCGAGGTCGTGAAGCGGCACATTTTCGATCTGCGGGAGGCGCTCGGGGACGACTCGAAAGCCCCGTCCTTCCTCGAGACGCTCCCCCGGCGCGGCTATAAGTTCATTGCCTCGGTTCACGAATCCGAGAGAGCCTCCCGAACTTCGCCTGCCGTGCAGTTGGTGGGTCGAGATCGCGAGCTCGGTGAACTGGAAAGTTACCTCCAGCGGGCGATGGACGGGCAGCGGCAGATCGTCTTTGTCACCGGAGAAGCCGGAATCGGCAAGACGGCACTCGTGGACGAATTCCGGCGGCGATCGGCTCAAAGCGTACCGCTCTGGCTGACGACCGGGCAGTGCGTCGAAGGATACGGAGGCAAGGAACCCTACTACGCCGTGCTTGAGGCTTTCGGATCGTTGTGCCGACATTCGGATGACGTCCTGCGTATTTTCGCCACGCAGGCGCCGATGTGGCTGGCCCAATTTCCCGCTCTCATCCGGGATGACCAGCGCGCGAGCTTGCAGCGTGAAATCGTGGGAGCCACCCGTCAACGGATGCTCCGGGAGATTTTGATCGCGGTGGAAACGATCTCATCGGACAAGCCGCTGCTCCTGACCTTCGAAGACGTTCATTGGGCCCATCACACGACCATTGATTTCATTGCCGCCCTCGCCAGGAGCCGGGCGTCCGCCAAGTTGCTGGTGATCGCGACGCATCGACCTGCGGACGCCGTCCCGGCCGCTCACCCGCTGAGGCCGGTAGAGCAGGAACTGCTGGTTCACCGCCTTTGTCATCGCCTAGATTTGGAACCGCTTGAGGAAGAGGACATCGCCGAGTATCTCGCCGGCGGATCATCGGAAACCGCAGTGCCGCCGGGTCTGGCGGCATTGCTGAAGCGGCACTCGGAGGGAAATCCGCTGTTCATGCTTGCGGCGCTGGAGCATCTTCAGCAGTGCGGGTTTATCAAGAACGATGCTGGATCATGGACCCTCAGCGTTCCTTTGGACGAGATCAGCCTGGAGGTTCCCGAGAGCCTTCGTGAAATGATCGACGCACAAATCGAGAGCCTGGACCCCGAGGCCCAGCGGATTCTGGAAGTCGCGAGCGTAAATGGCGTTCAGTTCTCCGGCAGCGTCAGCATCGCGCCGGCCTCGGTGGACGAGGAGCGATTTGAGCAAATCTGCGAGGATCTCTCGCGACGCCATCGCGTGCTCCGCCGGCTGAGCTCGATCCACTTCCCTGACGGAAGCACGTCTTCGCGCTACGAGTTTTCCCATGCGCTCTATCGCGAAGTCCTCTATCGCAGGCTAGCGCCGGCGCGGCGCGCAAAAACCCACCGGCAGATCGGCGAACGATTGGAGGGGCTCTATGCGGGTCACGAAGCCACAATCGCATCGGAGCTGGCCGAACACTTCGAGCATTCGAATGATTGGCCGGGCGCGTTGAAATACCTGCGTCTCGCCGCGGAGAACGCCAGGCGCCGTTACGCGAATCGCGAAGCCGGCGTCATTCTCAGGCGCGCGTTGGAATTATGCGCCAATCTCGCCGAGGATGAGCGCGCGGTTTGGCAGATCCGGATCTTCAGCGTCTTAGGGATGATGTACGCCGCGGATTCCGACGTCCGTGCCATCGAAACCCTGGAAAACGCGGTGAACCTCGCGCTGCGCCACGGATCGGTCGACGATCAAGCCAGAGCGGTGGGCGATTGGTTGCTTCCCCTTTCCAGGGTCAGCGCGAGTCGGGCAATGGAAGCGGCCGATCAGTTTCTGGCTCTCTGTGAACGCCAGTCTGGCGTGGCGAGGGCGATGTCCCGTCAGAACGGCCACTTCTTTCGAATCTGGCTCGGGGGTTGGAACGATGCGGACCAAGCGCAGTGCCTGGACGCCCTGGGCGAGATCCGGGAGTCGACCGATCTGATTACGCGCTCGTACTTCGAGGCGCAATACGCGCTGCTTCGCTGGGTCTCCTCGGAATATCGCGAGGCCGATCGGATCTTCTCGCAGTCGGTTTCGAATCTTATGGGGAGCTGCGAAGCGACTCACGTAAATCTTCTGCTGGCGTATTGGGTACACCAGATGTTCGGTTCGAGCTGCCTCGCCATGGCAGGAGAGTGGGGCAAGGCGCTCGACCGTTTTCGAACCGGCGTCTCCAGTCTCGAAAAGAATGGTGATGAATATCGCGCGAGAGGTGTGCGTCTTCATCAGGCTTGGGCACATCTTCACATGCTCGATTTTGATGGCGTCCAGAGTCTCTGTGAGTCGTGCTATCCGAATTCGGAAACAGCGGCGAAGACGGGTTGGCCTGTGCTTGGCGACCCGATTCCGGTCGATGCCCGAATTTGCCTCATTTTGCGCGGCTCAGCGAAGTTGGGCGCGGGCAATCCTGACGGCGCGTTCACGGATCTGTCGCTCGTACGAGATGCGATGGACCGGCAACAAGTCCTGCTTGATTGGTATTGGCGAGCACCGCTACACTCAGCGCTGACGGAAGTATGGCTGAAAAAAGGCGATATGGAAAAAGCGCGGCGGGAAGCACAGGAGTTCCTCAAAGCAAGCCTGAAGACACGCGAGCGGACCTTTCAGGCGCTCGCCTGGGAAGCAAACGCGCGCGTAGGCATTGCCTCTCAAGATCATGCAGCAGTCGAGGACTGCATCGGTAATGCGCTCGGCCTTGTCGGGCGATGGGAAATGCCGTTAGCTGCATGGCGAGTCCATGCGACGGCAGCCGAAGCTGCCACCGATCCCGAACTGTCGCGCGCGCAGTGGAGACTCAGCGCGGAAACGATCACCCGGCTGGCGGATTCGCTGTCGCAGTCAGAACCGTCGCGGGAGATCTTCCTTTCGGCGCCTCGCGTTCGGCAAATTCTCGGCAGACAGTCAAGAGCATCCGGCCTGTAGTTTTTTGGTGTAGTGCGTCGCAAATCCCGTCGGTTATGTGGCGCGCGCACCAACTCGTTTAGGGCTTAGCATAATGTCCCATGCTGTGTGACGCACTTCCCTGGCACGGAACGTCCAGCCCGCTGCGGTTACCATGTTTCAACCGATCGGTGACCGCGAAATTGCCGCTCCTCGCTGCAGGATGGAGGTAGTCTGGTTTCCGGCAGCGCTTTATGTATCCGTTGATGTTCGGGCTTAAGCAGCGATTTCGCCGCTCAATGATCGACGACCTTTCCTCGGCGGTCGAGGCAGAGCTTCGAAGTCTGGTTCTGGGCAAGAAAGTCAGTCCTGGAGCGTCCGTCGCCGTCGCGTGCGGGAGCCGCAGGATCGCCAACCACCCGGTGATTCTGAAGACCGTGGTCGATCATTTGAAGGGCTTGAAAGCGCGTCCGTTCCTCGTGCCGGCGATGGGGCTTGACGCGGGAGGCACGGCGGAGGGCCAGCTTCGGGCGATGAGTATGTTCGGCATAACCGAGGAAACGGTCGGCGCGGAAATCCGGTCATCCATGGATGCCGAAGTAGTGGGGCACCTGCCGGAAGGAGTTCCGGTCTATTGCGACCGGCATGCGCTGGGCGCGGATCATATTTTCGTAGTAAACCGGGTGAGACCGCATTCGGCGCTCGATGGCGCGGTTCAAAGCGGGTTACTGAAGATGCTGGCGATGGGCCTTGGTAAAGAAGTGGGCGCGCGGGTCTACCACAGCGCACTAGCGACAATGCCGTTCGCGGATCTTGCGCGCGGGGTTTGGAACGTAATCCTCGATACAGGACGGCTGCTTGCCGGACTCATGCTGGTGGAGAACGGCCAGTCGGAAACGGCTCGGATTCAGGCCGCACCAGCGGAAAACTTCGCGGATGCGGAGCTCAAGATGTTGCGCTATGCCAGCGCTCTCTTCCCCGCACTGCCGTTCCACTTCATCGACATCCTTCTCGTGGATGAAATGGGAGCAACGTTCGGCTGCCGCGGTGTCGACCTGAATGTCGTAGGCCGGAAACAACCGATTCATGAGACAGGATGGGGCAAGGCGACGAGGATCCGGACGCTTGTATTCAGAGACCTGCATCCGGCGGCGATGGGCAATGCTATCGGTATCGGACATGCGGACCTGGTCCGTTCACGGCTGGTGACGAAAATGGATTCCTGTGCCACGCGCTTGAACGCGCTGGCGCTCACGATTCCGGGTCTGGCGGCGATCCCTATCCATTTCGAGACGGATCGCGAGATCCTGGACGCGGCGCTGTCCATGGCTCCCCTCCAGCCCCGCGAAAAGGCTCGAATCGTGTGGATTCGGAATACCTCATCCCTTACCGAATTGGAATGCTCCGAGCCGTTCCTTGAAGAAGTCACTCATTGGAAGGACTTGACCGTTGCCAGTCAACTTCATCCGCTAGACTTCGACGCCAGGGGAAACTTGCGAGACTTCGTGATCGCTTGAGCGGCTCAGGTCGGTCTTCTTCGCGCAAACGCATTGGGAACCTTCATATAACCAAACGGTAACCGTTTTCCAGAATGATTGGGCGTAATCTGTTCTTGCGCATATAAAGAATCCATAAGGATTCATTGCCAACCCAGCGAACAAATGGCGTAGGGCCATGGAGCAACGAATGAATGACGAGCGTCCCGTTGTAGCTCGGCTGGACGAACCTTCGGACGAGGATCGAGGGAACCATTGCTGAACCCTCCAGCGCGTCGCTTGCCTGGGACGATGCTCGGCAGGCGAGCGCAGTTACGAAAATCGCCATGACAAGGAAGCTTTCCTGTTCGATCGTCTCGGTAATGCATGGCAGACTCTTGCAGTACGTTCTGCGGTTCGGCTGCCTCGTTCCGCACCTTCTGGCAGTGCGTAGCGGGCTCGCGCTCGATCCGCACCAGCCGGCAAACACCTATCTGCGCGCGGATTTCACCGTTGAAGACGGGCTTCCCGACAACCAGGTGAATGCCATACTGCAAACGCGCAATGGATTCCTTTGGGTCGGGACAGACGGCGGACTGGCGCGGTTCGATGGAGAGCGCTTCACGCGGATTCGCTTCCGTGAAGGAAATTCAAAAGAGATTCCCGTCCATTCTTTGTTAGCAACACAGGACGACGAATTGTGGGTTGGAACCGATGTTGGGCTTGCGCTCATACCGAGCGCTGCGCTGGATCACTTCGACCGTTCACATGTGACGCAGTACCACTTCACGGTAGGGCTGGGCGATCAGATCATGTGCCTTCACCTCGGCCACGATGGTGCGGTATGGGTGGGAACCAACCGGGGGCTTTACAGATTAGACCGGGGCAAGATTGTAACGGTGATCCCTCAGGAGGAGGTCAGCGCAATCGAGGAGACCTCGGATGGGTGTGTACTCGTTATCACAGGACATGGGTTTGTAGAATGGGACGGTTCGCGAATGACGTGGCACAAAGAACTGCCGCGCAAACTGGATGTCGGTTGGAATGAAATCTTCCACGTCTTCGAAGATCGGCAAGGCGTGACATGGTTTTGTACGGCCGCCGGCGTCGCGCGCTGGGTCGAGGGCTTGCTCCAGAAGGTCACTCCTTACGGTGGTTTCATGCGACCCGCATTTCGAGTTTACGAGGACCAGTTTGGGAATGTCTGGACGAATACCGTGGCCGGATTTTTCCGAGCCACCGCATCTGGTCTGGAACCTGTGGCGCCCGCTTTGCAGGCAAGGTGTATGTACTCGGATCTCGATGGCGATCTTTGGGTAGGCACAGCCAGCGAGGGACTTATTCGCTTCAAAGACCGCGAGATCCGGATGTACACGAAAGCAGATGGGTTACCCGTGAACCACGCGATGGTTGTGTTTACAAGCCACAATGGAACGCTCTGGGTGGGCAGCGACTGCGGCGGGCTCTCACGATTCGATGGACAGCGGTTCCATACTTACGATGAAAAGGACGGCATGTCAAACTCCTGTGTGCGGAGCATCGCAGAAGATGCTAACCACGCCCTCTGGATTGGAACTTGGGGAGGGGGCCTGAACCACTTTCGGGATGGCCGCTTCACTTCGTATTCGAGAGCGGAGGGACTGCCAAGCGAAGTTGTAGTCTCCATCGCGGCCGCACGCGACGGATCACTGTGGATTGCAACTCGGGAGGGCATGAGCCATATGCAAAACGGGCATTTCCGCAATTACACCACGGCGGACGGTCTCTCCAGCGATCGAATCATGAGCGTATTCCAGGACCGAGCCGGCGACATCTGGGCAGGAACTAGCGTCGGCGTAGATCGCCTCGCCGGCGATCACTTTGTTCCAGTTAAGCCGGATATCGTAGGCGCTACTCCTTACGCCGCACTCAAAGAAGACTCTGCGGGCAACCTTTATGTCCTGTCGCCAGTGAACGGAATCAGCCGGATCGAGAGCAATCGGCTGGTGAGAGTAAATGGCACTTTCGAACTTTCGGGCATGGTCGAGTCACGTGGGCATGATCTCTGGTTCAGTGGAAGCAGCGGCATCTTTCGGGTTGCGGCTGCCGACCTCAAACGAGCGGAATCGGATCGTGATGCGCCTCTCGATTACACTTCATTCGACCGTTCTGACGGCTTGAACTCGAAGGAGTGCAGCAAGGGACAGCCGAATATGGCGATAACACCTGACGGCAAGTTGTGGGTTGGAACTGTGAACGGTGTGGCGATGCTGGACGTCGGGCGGTTGCCGCGGAGGGGTCTCAAACCAGGGATCTTCATGGAGGAGGTAGAGGTTGGACAAACGAAGCGGGCCCCTGGCCCGGAACTAGTGTTGCGTCCGGGGGCGTATCACGTGGCGTTGCACTTTACCGCCGTCAATCTGGCGTCACCGAAGAACATTCGCATTCAATATCGCTTGGATGATGTAGACCCGGTATGGCTCGATGCCGACTCGACACGCTCGGCCATCTACACCAATATTCCGGTTGGTGTCCATGCCTTCCATGTACGTGCGAGCAACGGAGATGGGGTTTGGGATCGCGAGGGGATCGTCTACAAAATAACGCAACAACCGTATCCATACGAAACCAGAGGTTTTCGATTGGGATCCATCGCCGCATTCGGGTGCGCTGCTCTCATTCTTTACCGATTTCGCATGCACGAAGTAACACGGCGCCTGGATCTAATTTTTGAAGAGCGGCTGGCGGAGCGGACGCGCATTGCCCGGGATTTTCACGACACCCTGCTACAGAGTTTCCAAGGTGTGCTACTGAATTTTCACGGTGTGACATACCTCCTCTCGGACCGGCCGGAGGCCAAACATGCAGTCGAAATGGTTGTCGAGCAAGCACGGGATGCGATCACGGAAGGTCGCAATGCCGTCGAGGGTTTGCGCTGCTCAAAATATGACGGTTCGAATTTGGAAGCGGCAATCAGCAAGTGTGGGAAGGCACTGGCGGATGCTCACTCCGAGCCGCCCTCTCCGGACTTTCGCATCAACGTTCGAGGCATGACGAGGGACCTGTCTCCGATCGTCGCCAACGAGCTCCATTACATAGCAGCTGAGGCTCTACGCAACGCCTTCCAGCACGCGCAGGCGCGACGCATCGAAGCGGAGATCTGGTATCACCCGCGCGAATTCAGATTGCGGGTTCGAGACGACGGAAAAGGTATTGACCCGAAAGTACTTCAAGATGGGCGCACCGGCCACTATGGGATCCCGGGCATGCGCGAGCGAACCAGACTAGCGGGCGGTAGGCTCGTTTTATGGAGTGAGCTCGATTCCGGGGCAGAACTAGAGTTAACGGTACCGGCTTCGCTCGCATACGCGAAGGAATCCGCTTCGAGTTCGCTCACTTTTGCCGCAAAGCTTCGCAGGATACTCTCGTGATCACTCCGATTCGAATCCTCGCAGTAGACGATCACGCGCTGTTACGGAAAGGCATCGCGGCAATCCTCATGAGCCAGGCGGACATCAGCCTTGTTGTCGAGGCATCGAACGGCCGGGAAGCCGTCGACCAATATCGAATACACCGTCCCGATATCACCCTCATGGATTTGCAGATGCCCGAGATGAACGGTTTGGATGCGATGATCGCTATTCTCGCGGAATTTCCGGATGCGAAAATTATCATGCTCACCACCTACGTTGGTGATGTCCAGGTCCTCCGTGCGATGAAGGCCGGTGCCAGAGGGTACCTTCTGAAAACATTGTTGGACAAAGAGCTTCTTGAAACGATCCGCGCCATTCATGCCGGCAGAAAGATGCTCTCCGCTGAGGCATCTTTCGAACTTGCCGAGCATGCCACGAGCGATGCTTTGACTCCGGCCGAAACCGACGTGCTTCGGCTGATTGCCACCGGGAATGGGAACAAACAGATCGCGGCGCAGCTTTCGATAACAGAAGACAGCGTCAAAGGCCGGGTCAAGAATATTCTCTCCAAGCTTGGTGCAATCGATCGGACCCAAGCTGCAATGATCGGCGTTAAGCGCGGATTCATCCAATCCTGAGGGTTTTAAACAAGGCACGTGTTGGCTGAAAAGAGTCTCCGGAAAGACCCAGTCGGGGCTTGGTTGCAACGCCGTGGTCTGGCATGCTCAGGGTGGGTATTTCTTGCGGCGCCTCTTTTCTACGTTCGCCGAAGGCTGGCCCGGCGTGGGTCTCCTGATCTTGCGGCTCGTCGCCTGTAGCTCGATCGTCGTTCGCGGCCTTTCCGAGTTGAAAGCGGCACAATCGGTCCAGATTGCGATACTACAACTGGCGGCGATTCTCGCCGGCGCGCTTCTGGCCATAGGTCTTTGGACACCTGTCTCGGGCTGTCTGGTTGCGGCATTGGCATTGTGGCATCTCTTTACCAAATCTGTCGAGCCCTCGAGTTGCATCCTTCTGGCCGTTATAGGTGTGGCATTGGCCATGATTGGACCAGGTGTCTGGTCTCTCGACGCGCGTTTATTTGGATGGAGGCAGTTCCTCATTCGAGATCGGCAGGGCTAGTCCACTTGGTCAAATGGGCGATTCGTTTTACCCTACGGGGCAATCGTACGACTCCGCCGGGCGGTCGTTCAGGCCCCACAGAGTCATCGGAAGACCACGACATGGCTGGAGGAAGGGCTCAAAGTGGGGTTTTAAAGAACCAGGATTCGGTTCAATATCACAACAAGAGGAATTGTTCGGCAGACGGCTGACCCGCGGCCCGGTCGGACATGAGGAGAAGGATATGAAAGAAACCGAGCTCCACACCGCGTCTCGTTTCACACATATCGTCGGCGAGAGTAACGCCTTGCGCCGCGTCTTGGACGATATTGAGACGGTTGCGCCAGCCGACTGCACGGTGCTCATTCACGGAGAGACCGGGACCGGGAAGGAACTGATCGCGCGAGCAGTGCACGATCTCAGCTCACGCAAAAAGAACGCTTTCGTGAGATTGAATTGCGCAGCCATTCCGACCGGCCTACTGGAAAGTGAGCTTTTCGGCCACGAGAAGGGCGCCTTCACGGGAGCGATTGCTCAACGGATAGGCCGTTTCGAACTGGCGCATCAAGGGACGATGTTCCTTGACGAAATTGGGGACATTCCCCTGGAACTTCAACCGAAACTTTTACGCGTGCTTCAGGAGCGCGAATTTGAACGCCTGGGAAATGCACGGACGCTTCGATCCGATGCGCGGCTGATCGCGGCCACGAACCGCGATTTGAGAGGGATGATCGATCATCAGAAGTTTCGATCCGATCTGTATTATCGCCTGAATGTGTTTCCGCTCCGCGTCCCGCCGCTTCGCGAAAGGGCAGAGGACATTCCTCTGCTGGCGCGGCACTTCGTCCAGCAATTCAGCGCGCGCAACAAGCGGGTAATCGACACGATACTGCCGGAAACGATGAGAGTGTTGAGACGCTATCATTGGCCCGGCAACATCCGGGAGCTCCAAAACGTGATCGAACGGGCTGTGATCCTTACTAAGAGCGAGACGCTGACGGTAGCTCTCGATGAACTTACTCCCGAAGCGAATGTGAGTCTCCAGAAGACTTTGGATGAGACCGAACGATCTAAGATTCTCGGCGCACTTGAGTACTCAAAATGGGTGGTGGCCGGACCCAACGGTGCGGCCGCGCGGCTCGGAATGAAGCGAACCACACTCAATAGTCGAATGCAGAAGCTAGGCATCCGCCTGCTGCGCACGTCTTTTTCTGATCGTCGACTGATACCGTCAGCGAATTCAGATTGCAATGGACGGATTCTCGAATTACCAGTCCGGAATCCATCGCCTCTTGATGGCGATGGTGAAGCCTGGAGCTCAGCCTTCGCATAGCCCGTAACATTCCAAGATGAAGGCATTCGCTACGTCGAGGAAATGCTTCCTCAGATTCTTTAGACAGTCGCCAACGGGTACCCGTCAAAACATAGTTCCGCCGCAACCTGAGGGCGGCGCGAACGTTCGACACCAAAAAAAACGGCAGGCGGCCTGCGATCGCAAGCTCGCAGACGACCTGCCGCCTCCCCAACATGTTCTTGCGCATCGCGATCCAGGCTCCACTGGGATACCCCTGAACTCTTGACTGCATGGTAATGAGGAGTTTTTCGCCGCAGGCGTTGGTGAAGTACGTAAAGAGTTGAGGGAAATGGAAATAGAGTTTGAAATTGGTGTGTTATCGCTGCGGTCCCATAAAGGCGATGCGGCACGTCTGGAAGTACGCTATATGACGTTCAGGATTTCCGGCGCAGACCACTCGGTGGCAAAACCGGTCATTTCGGGATATGGATTCGGTCGGCCTTGATGTCGTACTCGATATTGAAGAACGCCTGCTAAGATTCGCGACGGCATCCGAACAGGCACGCGAGATTTGCTCCGTACTTACATGTCAAGGGGCTGGACCGGACCCATTACGTCATCGGGAGCGTCGAGTACCGTTGTAGAAATTGAGACGCCGGAAACTGGCGATGGAGTGCGTGGTTGAAACCACGACGGGCAACGTCTTGCAATTCATCCGGGGACTGCCAGCAACTGCCCTTGCGTTAACACTACACTCACGCCGCGTGACGAGCGTGGACGATGGGCTCTTCTCGTTTCAGTGTCCATTCGGTCGCGCGTGGCGGCGTGCCCAGTCGGGGAGCTTCGTGAGCGCGCGGCCGAACTCGCGTTCCAGGCCAGCGATGTCGGCGCTGTAGCCGACGCGCTCGAACCATTCGAGCATCACCGCCATGTCCTTGCTGTACTGGCGGACCTGTTCGATGGGTGTCTGTGCGAACGCAATCGGCCGACCCAGGGCCTCCGTCAGGATGTCCGCCGCTTCCGGCATTGTTCGAACGTCACCGGCGAGATCGATCTCGCGGCGGTTCAAGGCAGCGGCGTCGGCGAACGCGCGCGCGCCGAACCAGCCAATGTCGTCCACCGCGATCATCTGTAGCTTCGTGCGTTGCCCGAGCGCCCATGCCAGCGTGGAGCCCTGGAGACTGAAAGGCGCTACCAGGTTCTCCATGAAGAACACCGGCCGCAGGATCACATGCGAAGGAAAGTGGAGGCCGCGCACGGTTTCCTCGATGCGCCACTTGTTGTCGAAGTGCGGGATGCCCGTCCGCTTGTCCGCCGATCCCACGGATGTGTAGACGTAGTGTTCGACGCCGGCCTCGCGTGCCAGCGTCGCAAGACGCTTGCCCTGCGCCTCTTCCCGCTCGGGGCCCGCTTCCCCGGCGTTCTGCACGCCGAAGACACCCCACGCGCCTGCCAACGCCCTGCGCAGCGTCGCCTCGTCATCGAGATCGCCCTTGACGATATCGACGCCTTGGCGAGCCAGCGCCGCCGCCCGCTCGCTGTCCGGCTTGCGCGTCAGGCCGCGCAGATGGAACCCGGCGCCTTTAAGCGCCTGCGCGACCGCGCCGCCCTGATTGCCTGTCACTCCAGTGATAAGAATCGTTCGATTGTTTGTCATGGTTGAAAACTCATTTCCTTGCGCCCGGTATTCTTCAGGCCCGCGCCTGCAAGCGCGGCTGGAACAATCCGGCAAAGGCCGGTCGCACGTCGACGAAGATCACGGTCCACAGTATGGCCACGAACAGGGCTAGTGGAAGTCCGCTGGGGGCCATCAAGGCGTGAAAAACAA
>DATHOJ010000039.1:0-5339 GCA_035485055.1 Bryobacteraceae bacterium | reverse complement strand
AACAGAATATCGTCGAATCCCACCACCGATAAATCTTCCGGCACTTTCAACCCTCCGTCGTAGGCGCGATGCAGCACGCCGATCGCCGTCAGATCGTTCCCCGCCACAATCGCCGTCGGCGTCGACCCGGCCAGCAGCTTCGCGCACGCGAAATAGCCGCCCTTCACCGTAAAATCCGCGTCGATCGTCGCCGGAGCCTCCAGCCCCATTTGCCCCGCGCTTTCCAAAAACGCGTCCTTGCGCCGCTGCGCCGAATGCAGATGCAACGGCCCCCCGATGTACGCGATCCTTCGATGCCCCAGCTTCGTCAGATGCTCCAGCGCCTCCACAATCCCATGCTCGTAATCGAGCACGATATTGCTGATCGAAGAATCCACGCGCCCCAAATCCAGATACACCGCCGCGATCTTATGCGCAGCCAGCATGTTCACAATCGCCGGATCGATCTGCGACGTCAGCACCGCCACGCCCGGCACCTGCAATCCCATCACGCGCTTCACCGAATTGAGCGTCCGCTGCGCGTCGTAATTGGTATTCAGCACCAGCGCGTCCATGCTATTGAGCAGCGCCTGTTCCTGAAACGCCGCCGTCACTTCGGGGAAAAAAGGATTGCGAATATCGGAAATAATCAGTCCCAGCAAACTGCTGCGTCCCCGAGCCAGATCGCGCCCCGCCTGATTCTGCGAATACCCCAGTTGCTGAATCGCATCGAGCACCCTCTGCCGAGTCTCCGGCCGCGAACTGCGTGTCCCATTCAACACGTGCGAAACCGTAGCCGTCGAAACCCCCGCTTTAGCCGCCACATCCCGAATACTCGCACTCACTCCGTCAGTGTAAGCGCTTGATGTAAACGATGCAACCCTCTACATTATCGCCATAGACCGGCACGTTAAGCGTTTACGTAACTGATTTATCGGAAATCTGTGACATAATTGAGCCGAGAGGAGGCTAACGTGAAGCATTCGGCGCTATTTCTTCTCCTCGGAATTCCACTCGCGGCCCAAGTCGGAGGCACGATGAGCGGCACCACCCCCACCACCGGCAGCGGCAACCAGACCAGCGTTCAAGCAACCCCGGGGTCGGGATCGAACGCTACCCGGCCTATCTATTTTTCCGGCAAAGTAGCCATGCAGGACGGCTCGGCTGTCTATGGTGTCAACATTGAAAGAGTGTGCGGCGGAATCGCCAAAACGGTCGCCTACACCAACGCCACCGGCCGTTTCAGTTTTCAATGGAGCGATTCGAGCATGATCATCGCCGATGCCTCAGACGCAGGCTCCGGCCGTACCCGGACAACCAGTTCCGGCGGATTCGGCAGTTCGCAATCGGCCGGCGGCGCGAATACTTTGGCGGCGGACCCTTTCGCGAGCCGCATGATGAATTGCGAATTGCGCGCCAACGCGCCGGGGTTTAAGTCCGACACCGTAGACCTGTTCAACCGGCGGACCGCGGATAATCCGGACGTGGGTACCATCGTGCTCCATCGCATTGCTGGCGTGGAAGGATCGTCGATCAGCGTCACGTCGATGCTGGCCCCCAAAGCCGCCAAAAAATCCTACGATCAAGGCCTCCAGGCGCTGTTAAAAACGAAGCTTGACGAAGCGGCGAAGGATTTCGAAAAGGCGGTAGCTCTTTACCCGCAATACGCAGAAGCGTGGGTGAATCTGGGGAAAGTGCGGATCGAACAGCAGAAGATCGAAGCGGCCCGAGCCGCTCTAAAGAAGGCGATCGAGGCCGACCCGAAAATCGTTGCGCCCTACATGGAGCTGGGTCTTCTGGCAGCGAAGGAGACGAATTGGCAGGAATCGGCCAAGTACCTGGATCGCGCCGTCGAGCTCGATCCAGTGGACTTTCCGCAAGCCTGGTACGCCGATGCGGTCGCGAACTTTAATTTAGCGAAATACGACGCAGCGGAAAAAAGCGCGCGCGCGGCCGTTAAGCTGGATCCGAGGCACGCTAATCCTCGAGCCTGCTATCTGCTCGGGTTAGTGCTCAACGAGAAGCACGATTACGCCGGCGCGGCCGCGGAACTGGCGAACTATATCAAGCTTGCGCCCAACGCACCGGATCTTGCGCTGGCGAAGGACGAGTTAGGACGACTCGAGAAGTTGGGCGGCACCGCTCAGCCTTGATGACCTTCTGGATCATCGGCCTGCTTTTCCTTCTCGCCGCGCAAAACAATAACGCAGATGCCGATGAGTTGTTGAAACGCGGCATCCAATTATTGCCGTCGAAACCGGCGGAGGCCGTGAAGGTGTTCCAGCAGGCTCTGCGGCTCGACCCCGATTTACCGTCGCTGCGATATGAATTGGGTCTGGCTTACCACGCGATCGGCGATGAAGCGGATGCTGAGCCTGAGTTACGGGAAGCAGTGAAGCGCGCTCCGGATTCCGCCGAAGCACACAACTATCTGGGGATCGTTCTGTTTCAGCTCAGCAATGCGAAGGCTGCCCTCGAGGAGTTTCGCGCGGCCGCGCGGCTGGCGCCGCAGGATCCGAACGCGCACTTCAACCTGGGAGAGTCGCTGGCGCGCACCGGCGACAGCAAGGGCGCACTGGAAGAGCTTCGCATCGCCGCGGGTCTAACGCCGAGCGACGCGGGCCTCGCTCGCTTGCTCAAAAACGTTGAAGCCACGCAAAACACCATTAAAGTGGATGTCAGGCAGGTGCTGGTACCTGCCGTCGTCACGGATCGGGAAGGACATTACGTAACCAGCCTTACTCAGGAGGACTTCAAAATCTTCGAGGATGGCGTGGAGCAGAAGATCACGGCGTTCAGTGTCGAGAGCTCCGGCCTTGCGCAGATCGCGACGAAGGATGAACCTGCGGCCGCGCCTCCGGTGCGTTTATCGGCGCCGCCGACCTCGTCTGCGCACACCACTGTTCGCCGCACTTACATGATCTGCATCGATACGTTGCACGCATCGTTCAATCATTTCGTGGCTGCACGGGAAGCGCTGGCCAAGCTTTTTCAACAGGAGCATTCCGAAGATTCGCAGTACGTAGTCGTTGCCCTCGGCGCTTCCGCAGAGATGGTGCTCAATATTACGCACGATCCCGCCGCCGTTCTCGCGGTGTTTCAGAACAAGCGCATGCAAAAGATCTTCCTCGATGGCCAGATGGGCGGCCTGGATGCGGAGATGGAGCGATTCCGCCGCGACCTTGTGGAAACGCGCCTGGCGTGCGATCACCCCGAGGATACCGTTCTGGTCTTGAAGTGTCAGGCCGGAATATTGCGTGCGAACCAGGAAAAAGCGCAGATTGCAGAGTTGGATCGCACTCTGACGGTCGGATTTCTGCGGGAGTTCCGCGCCCTGATTTTGCAGCTCGCACGCGCTCGCGACCGGCGAACCGTGGTCCTGATTTCGGACGGTTTTGGGATCGACCCGGGCCGTGAAGCGTATGAACTGGTGGAGGCTTTTGCGCTTGCGTCGCCAAAGGGACTCCGGTCACCTGTCCGCATGCAGAATGAGTTCGAGCCGATTCTCCAGCTCGCGGCGATGAGCAATATTACGGTCGATACGATTGACTCAAGAGGACTGTACGGCCAAAGGACGTTCGATGCATCGAATTCGGGAGCCTTTAGGAAGGTGGAGGGCGCCGTGGGACGCGTCGAGAGGAATGCGGATGCGGCCAAAGGGAATACGCTCGCTGAAATCGCGGAGGCGACCGGCGGAACGGCTTTTCACGACAGCAACGATCTGCTGGGCGGGCTTCAGCGCGCCTTCGCGGATGGACGCGATTACTACACCATCGGGTATGTTTCGAGCAATGAGAATCTCGACGGGAAATTTCGCGCCATTACGGTGCAAGTCCGCGGGCGCGATGTGACCGTGAAGGCCAAGCGCGGTTACTGGGCCGCCCAGTAGCCCGATTTTGCCCGGACGCTGAGCTTCGTATCCTTGATCTCCACTGTGATGTTTCGAAACTTGCCATCGTGGGCGGAATTCCTGGGAGTGTAAGAAAGCACGTAATATTGGCGGCCGTCGGACAGCGCGGCGCGGAACTGTTTCAGCAGATCCTGGCTGTCATGGAAGTACACGCCTCCGGTGACTCGGGCGAGTTGCTCCATCTCCGGACTCAAGTCCAATTGGAGACGATTCGTTTTTGAGCCGGAGGTGTTTATTGGCGCGGCGGGCTTGTCTGATCGAGACCGGTTGCTGCCCAACACACTATAATCGCTGCTATTTCTGCCAGGAGCGCTGGCGTCCATCGATCCGGAACTGGCGATAGAGGGAACAGCACTGCCGCGCGAATCGATGGTGTCGATGACGACGTTGCGCTCCGAAGCCACTTTCAACGCCTGCCTCAGGATGGACTCGGCGTCCTTGGATTCGGCGGGCTTGACCTGCGGCAAATATTCAGACACGACCCTGTAAAACTCGAGCTTCGGATCGAGATTGAATCCATCGGAGACCAGGATGAGGGTGCGGCCAGTGGGCAGCTTGGCGAGTTCTTCGACAACCTTCGTGAATTGATCGAGCAATGCGTTGGCGGGAGCGATCCAGCGTTCGGCTTCCGCGTCGATGCTTTGCTTTAGCGTGTCGATTTCGGAATCGCAATTCCGCTGGCTGGTGCGCATGCCGCAGGCGCAGTGTTTACAGAACTCCTCCATACGGGTCCTTATGTTTTGAAGCTGAGCGGCAAGTGCCGAAGCGTCGAGACCTCCCACCGCGCTTAGAAACGCCGGACTGCGAAGTTTCACGAGAATCGCGAGGGGGTTGGTGGTGGCCGGTTGGAGGACTTGCAGTTGACGTCCGATTCCTATGACCACGAACTGCGCATCGGCGGGCTTTTCCTTTTCGAAGAGATTTTCCAGCGCCTCGCGGGTTCTAGCGGCATTAGAGATATGGAGGGTATCGATGCAGATCACGAAAGTGTGGCGCGGCCCCGCGGCGGAGGATGATTTGGAGAGCGCGGCGACGTCATCGACCGAGGCTGCGGTGTCGGTTGAAAAGGACGCGATCTCCTGCTCGACGCCGTCTTCAAAAATACGGAATTCGGACGAACGAAGTCCGGGGACGTGATGGCCCTTTTTGTCGGTCACGACCAGAGGCACGAGGACATGCTGCACGTCCAGACGGATTACGGGTTCTTGGGCGAGCAAGGTCCAGAACGCGATGAGAGGGACCATGGGATGTCAGACTCTACCGGGCACTTAGTGACGATTTAAACACATTCCCTTCCAATTTAGTATCAGGAGCGCTCCCTTTAGCTGCTAGTTTCTGTTCCCACAGCGGAGAAGCTCGCTTCGTAACCCGCAACGAGCTGGGGCCAGACATTGACTGGCGGCAATCCAACGCACACAGACCCGTATCGAGGAGGTTGCTAGCATTTCCC
>DATHOJ010000038.1:0-58690 GCA_035485055.1 Bryobacteraceae bacterium | reverse complement strand
GCGTTCTCCGTGCCCTCCGCGTCTCTGCGTGAAATGAATTCCCGATCCACACCAAGCCTCACGCGCCAACGCCCACGTCAACTGATTCCTTGGCGAGCTCAGCGCCTTTGCGCGAAATGCATTCGCGTTCTCCGCGCCCTCCGCGTCTCTGCGTGAAATGAATTCCCGATCCACACCAAGCCTCACGCTAACGCCCACGTCAACTGATTCCTTGGCGAGCTCAGCCCTTTGCGCGAAATGCATTCGCGTTCTCTGCGCCCTCCGCGTCTCTGCGTGAAATGAATTCCCGATCCACACCAAGCCTCACGCGCCAGCGCCCACGTCAATTAATTCCTTGCCGAGCTCAGCGCCTTTGCGTGAAATGCCTTTGCGTTCTCCGCGCCCTCAACGTGCCCGCCTGAAATGTCTTATGCTAGAAAATCCGTGACGCGCACGCTCTCTCTTCTAGCCGCCTTTTTTTCAATCTTATTTTCCATCGCCCCTCCAGCAACAGCCTGGAACGCCACCGGACACCGCCTCATAGCCGCCATCGCCTATGACCGCCTCACCCCCAAAGCCCGCGCCAGAGTCGATGCCCTGATCCGCCAGCATCCCGACTACGAAAAATTATTTCTCAAAGACGCCCCCACTGACCCGATCGCCCGAGCGCGCGCCGCCTTCATCACCGCCTCCGTCTGGCCCGACCAGATCAAAGGCGACCCCAGATTCTACGATGAGACCCGGCCGAACGCCTCGCCCACGCCTTTACTCCCCGGCTTCCCCGACATGGCTCGCCACACCATCTGGCACTACTACGACACGCCCTACACCCCCGACGGCGCCGAAGCCGAGCCGCAAAAACCCCCCAGTGCACTCTCAGAGCTGAACCGCATTCTCCCGCTCATCGGAAGCAAGGCCGACGTCCCGCCCACCAGTCCTTCGAACCCCACGTATCTCCTGCCCTGGCTCGAACACATCGAAGGCGACGTCCATCAACCTCTCCACTGCGTGAGCCGTTTCTTGAAGTCGATGCCCAAAGGCGATGCCGGCGGGAACAATGTCTACATCACCGGCCCCAACAGAAATCTCCATTCCCTATGGGACGGAGCCGCCGGACGCGACGACACCGAAGCCTACGCCGCGAAATATATCGCCGACGCCACCGCCGCGAATCCCTCCAAGCGTCATCAGGAAAAGAAACCGGAGAAATGGATCCACGAAGGGTACGAGCTCTCCATCAGCCAGGTCTACACCTTCGGACTCGAAACCGGGACCCGTGAACACCCCATTACCTTGCCGTCCGGCTATGAAGCCAATGCGGCCAAAGTCGCCCAGCAGCGAATCGCCATTGCCGGTTACCGGCTCGCCGCCGTGCTGAACGAAAAATTCAAATGACGGCGCGCGCCCGCGGCCAATGGATTCTCCTCGCCCTGCTGGTGGTGTCCGTCACCATCAATTACATCGATCGCGGCAATCTCTCTATCGCCGCCAGCCGCCTCTCCTCCGAACTCGCAATCGACCCGGAAAAAATCGGTCTCCTGCTGTCCTCTTTCTTCTGGACCTACGCCGCCATGCAGATCGTTTCCGGCTGGCTGATCGATCGCTACTCCGTTTATTCCGTTTTCGCCGTCGGCTTTTTCATTTGGTCCGCCGCCACAGCCCTCACCGGCTTGGCTGGCGGATTCGTGACTATCTTCGCTCTGCGCCTGCTGCTCGGAATGGGCGAATCCGTCTCCTACCCCGCCTATTCGAAGATCATCGCGCAAGGATTTCCCGAAGAGAATCGCGGACTCGCCAACGGCTTAATTGATCTCGGCTCCAAATCCGGTCCCGCCCTCGGACTCATGATCGGAGGCCTCGTCCTGAGCCACTACGGATGGCGTCCTCTTTTTGTCGGGGTTGGCCTCATCAGTATGTTGTGGCTGATTCCCTGGGCCTGGGTCGCCCGCCGCGCCCGTCGCCCCTCCGAAGACAACATCGCACTCACCGGCAGCGAGGTCGGACCCGGCTTGATGGAAATTGCCGGTCAACGCTCCGCTTGGGGCACATTTCTTTGTCTTTTCTGTGGAAATTATGTCTGGTATTTCTTATTAACATGGCTTCCCTGGTACCTGGTACGGGAACGCCATTATTCGGAAGCCGCGATGGGCCGCTTCGGCTCCATGGCCTTCTGGGCTGTCGGCTTCGCATCGCTTATGAGTGGATGGATTTCGGACCGCATGGTGGAACGCGGCGGTTCGCCCACGTTTGTTCGCAAATCCTTCGCTGCCGGAGGGCTTATAGGTGCCATCGTGATCGTCGGCGTACCCCTCCTCGAGAGTCAAAGCGCCTCGCTTTACGTCCTGATCTTCGCGTGTATCTCTTTTGGTTGCTACAGTTCCCACCCTTGGTTGATCTCACAAACCCTCGCCGGACCCGCCGCCGCCGGTCGCTGGAGCGGCATGCAAAACGCCATCGGAAATCTGGCGGGTGTGATCGCTCCGTGGCTTACCGGGCGCATCGTGCGCGACACTGGTCATTTTGTATATGCGTTCGTCGTAGTAAGCGTAATCTTAGGATTAGGTGCGCTGTCGTACTTGGTTCTAATTGGCCGCATCGAACCCATCGTGTGGCGCCCAAAAGAAATTTTGTAAGGTTCTGTATGAGTCACTTTAATTCTGCAATAACCCTGTAAAATTGCTGTACAGACGCGAAATGCGGTGGTACGATGAAGTTGTCCAGTTGTGAAACCTTTGCGGGTTTCACAGCGTCTCTTTCTCTAGGGTGACGATTGCCGACTGCCCGGTAACTTGCCCAACAGTTCGGCGCGCTACGACCTCGCGGTAGTGGTGAGCCGGCCGGTGAGTATCTTCCTCCGAGTACTCACCGGCTTTTTTATTCCCTTTAGCGCCAACTTCGCGAAAGACCAGCCCTCTTTTCACTCACACCCCCCCACAAAGGCAATTACCATCCATCGCCGCAAGGACAGAGGGGTCTGTCCCGTTTTTCGCCAAAGTGGGGCAGGTTCCCGACCTGCCCGCTTCAGGTGGCACAGACTTTAGTCTGTGTTTCCGGCTTCCCTAAAACTCCACCCCCACCTGCCCACTCTTCTGCGCATCCCTCAACCCGTTCACCGACCGCACGCTCCCCGGAAACTCCTCCAGACTCAACCGGAACGCCGCTTCCGCCATCGCCTTCTTCCCATGCCGCAGAGCCTCTTCGCCTAACGCCTCCGACACTGGACGCGGATACCGAACCGGCTCCGAATACCGCATTTTCCGCTCCACCTTCGCCACATTATCGAGCGTCTTCAATCCCTTCCCAATCTTCCCCTCCGCGACCTCGATATGCCCCGCCAATTCCGCCCGCGCCACCGTCAATTCCTCTGGAGCCTTCTTCTTCACGATCTCCTCGTACTGCCTCAACGCGCCGTCCATCAACCGCGCTTCCTCTGAAGCCCCGGCCGCGTTGCCCTTCGACGCATTAGCCAGCCCCATCGCCCAATGCCTCCACGCGATCTCGCGCGGCCGGTCGTACACCGGTAGAGAATGACCGTCCAGAATCTCGTCCCAATTCTCAGACAGCACCATGGCCCGCATCAGCGCGAACCAACCTTGCCGGTGTGCCGAAAAATTCCCATCGACCTGCGCCAGCTCCCGCGGATTCTCCTTAAACTCCAGCAACGACCGCGCAGCTTCCTTGGCCTGGTCATATTTCCCGTCGAACGCATAGGAAGTTGAAAGATAATGCACGTTGTGCCCATGATGGCCCGTGCCATAAAGAGCGTCGGCATGAATGTAGGTCAGCTCATTCACCGCAGCATCGCTAAACGATTTCTCCGCATCCGCGAGCCTGCCCGTCTGCGCATAGATATGACCGGGCATGTGCAGCGCGTGCGGAATATTCGTCACCAGTTGCGCATACTTCTCGCAGCTGGGCCACGCATCCTTCGCAAACGACGATCCCTCCCACGCGTGAATCACATAATGATGCACCCCAGGATGCTCCGGAGCTTCTTTCAACAAAGCGCGCAGAATGCTGACCGATTCCATGGTGTCCTGCCGCGGCGTGTGCGAAGGCAATTCGTACCCGCGCATCAAATGCAGCGATAAAAACAGCCGAGCTTCCACTTCACTTGGATACTTCGCGACGATCGCCCGCAGCCCCGAAATGTAACCAGCGTCAGGATCGCTCGATGTCCTGCGCGCCACGATCGAGGCGATATACATTTTTTCCAGATCGCTGCTCTTGCCGCTCAGCGCGACTGCCCTCTCCGCCGCAGCCTTAGCGCGAGTCGCCGCCGGAGCCGAATAAATACCCTGCTCGAGCTGATGCCGGGGCCGATAATCGCCCGCCGAAATCATCGCCACGCCCCACCACGGCATCGCCGCTTCCGGATCCAACTCCGCAGCCTGCAAAAAACTCCGCTCCGCCTCCACAGCCCAGAACGAATGCAACTGCGCAAGCCCCTGATCGAAAAATTCCTGCGCCTTGGGATTCGAAGTAGTGATCGCCAGATGCACCTTCCCCTGCCCAGTCATGATATGAGCGGGCAAAGCCGGAGCCGTCCCCGAAGGAGGAGGCACACACAAATCCGGCGAAGTTTTAGTCTGCGCAAAAGCCGCGATCCCAATAAAAGCCGCAATTTTCCACATGCCCTTCATTCTACACGCTCGTGTTTGATGAAAACATCGCGAAAATTGGGGACTGCCTACTCTGTCCCAAGGCGCCCTGTCCCCATTTTTCGCCCCGTCCCCACATCGCGCCCTTTCTACTTCACACTCTCAATCAAAGCCAACAACTGATCCGGCCGGTACCCAGCCCCATCGATCTTCGCCGCGAGCGCCCCGTCCCGTCCAATGACTGCCGTAGCAACCGTGTGCGTAATCGACCCCTCCTCCGGCCAATACACCAGTCCAAAAAATCCCGCGACTTCCTGAATTTTCTCGGGCGTCCCCGTCAGAAACTTCCACGCTTCCCCCGCCTGCCATCGCCGCGCATATTCCGACAGCACCGCCGGAGTATCGAACTGCGGATCGACAGTGATCGATAAAAACTCCACATCGCGCCCCCGCAGCTTCTTCGAGACCGATGCAAAGTTCGCCGACAATCGCGGACAAACATCCGGAAGAGGGCAGCGCGTATAAATGAAATCCACAACCACAACTTTTCCGTGAAAGTCCGACAGCGAAACCATCTTCCCCGATTGATCGAGCAGCGAAAAATCAGGTATTTTATCGCCGATTAAGAGCTTGCTGGGCGCGCTCTTTGGCAATTTAAGGTCGTTTAAGGACTGCTGTACGCGCACGTTTTCAGCAATCGAAGAATTCTTACCCACCTTCAGCTCGAATCGCACCCTCATCCCCGGACTCAGTTTTTCGAGCTCGACCCCGCGCCCCACCCGGAAGGCCATCGTCATCGCCGGCATATAGTTGTCGATCGGCTTGTGCGCCACCACCATTTGCCGTGTCTCAGGCGTGGTTTCGACCACGATCCCTTCCACCGGATACCGGTGCGCCAACAACAATAACATCCAAAGTTTCACTAACTTCGACTGTACACCGGATGGTCGATCGCACGTCGGATTATGTATGCTTGTCTCCCGTCGCGATCTGCTGATTTCGGCCGCCGCGCTCTTTCCCCTTCGCGCTCAAGAGAAAACGGATGCCAAATACGCCAGCGGCGTCAACGTAGTCAACGTTTTCGCCAGCGTGCACAACAGCAAGAACGAAGTGGTGAAGGATTTGAAGCAGGAAGACTTTACGATTGAAGAAGATGGGCGTCCGCAAACCATAAAATATTTCGCCCGCGAAACCGATCTGCCGTTAACGATCGGCTTGATGATCGACACCAGCGGCAGCCAGCGGCGGGTACTGGGCCAAGAGAAAACAGCCACATCGGATTTCATTTCCCAAGTGATGCGCGAAGACAAAGACAAAGCATTCCTGATCAAATTCGATGCCGAAGCCGAGGAGATGCAGGAACTTACCTCCTCCAAGAAAAAGCTCCAGTCCGCGTTGAACGATGTTGAAGGCGCGTCTCCGCGCCAGTTGCAGCGCCGCAACGACCCCAATTCCACGAGCGGCGGCGGCGGAGGAGGAAATCAGCGCGCCGGAACAATACTCTACGATGCGATTCTGCTGGCGTCGAATGAGGAAATGAAAAAGCTGCAAGGCCGCAAGGCCATGATTCTGCTTACAGATGGAGACGATCATGGAAGCAGAACTTCACTATCGGAATGCATCGAATCGGCCCAACGCGCCGACACCATCATTTATTCCATTTACTTCGCCGATCAGGAACAATCGAATTTCAATCCGGGTTTTGGCGGTCCAGGAATGGGTCGCCACGGCGGTGGCGGAGGTGGACGCAACCGGCAGCAGGTGTCGCGCGGGGATGGCAAGAAAATTCTTCAGCGAATCTCGAAAGAAACCGGCGGCTCCTATTTCGAAGTCACGAAGAAACTGTCTATCGATAAGATTTACCAGCAGATCGAAGAAGAGCTCCGCAGCCAGTACAACCTGGGATACACGCCGGACAAGTCGGACGCCGGCTCGGGATTCCGCAAAATAAAGGTCACCGCGAAGGGAAAAGGCCTGGTCGTACAGGCGCGCGACGGCTACTACGCGACGACCTGAAAACATCGCAGAACGCAGTTACCAGCGGATTGTTTTCCGTCAGACGATAAACCAGATCGATGCTGGTCGAGCCACCCGCCGGGGACAATTTCCGGCACACAACATCGGGCCCGGCGATCGCTCCGACCGATGCAGGCGCGATGGTTACGCCGAGGCCGGCGCCCACCAGCCGCACTACAGTCAGCCACTGGGGGGCTTCCTGCACGATATTCGGATGGAATCCCAAATGTCTGATCGAATTTTCCCAGGCATAATTTCCCGCCGAGCGCGGAAAAAACACGAACGGCTCCTCTTTTAAACGGCTGACTGGAATCGATCTTAGCTTGGCGAGCGGATGCCTCTTGGGGACTACCGCGATGAACGTTTCGACGAATGCCGGCTCGACATGCAGATCCTCCTCCGCGCCTGCATCACGGGCCAGAGCGACGTCCGCCGAGCCTTCGCGCAGCGCGTCAATCAACTGGCTGGTGTGGAACTCATTCAGATGGAGCTGGACGCGCGAATACAAGCGCCGGTAACGGTCCAAAATTCCCGGCAGGCGCGTCAACATCGCAGAGCCGACGAAGCCCACTTTGAGTACGCCAACCTCGCCGCGCGCAACGCTGCGCACCGCCTCCAGGTCCTCTTCGACCTTGTGTAAAGTGCGGCGGGCGCGCTCCATCAGAGCACGGCCCGCGGGCGTCAATTTCACAGAACGCGAAGTGCGCAGCAACAGCGTATGACCGATTTCTTCTTCGAGACGCCGGATCTGCTGCGAAAGAGGCGGCTGCGCCATGTGGAGTTTCTGCGCAGCGCGGCCGAAATGCAGTTCTTCTGAGACCGCCAGGAAATAACGCAGGTGGCGAAGATCGACATTTTGATTCATATGTGAATCGTCCTGATTCGTATAAACAATATATTGGACGTTCTGATCGAGTTTGTCTAGATTAAACTTATGACAGTGCTATCGCCCGTCGAATTCCGGCGCTTCGAGCCTGGGGACGAAGCCGCCTTTCGTGAACTGAATAAAGCCTGGATTGCCGGCCACTTTGTAGTCGAAGAGAAGGACTGGGAAGTGTTGAACGATCCCGTTGGCCACATTCTTGACACCGGGGGCGCGATTTTCATGGCGACGCAGGAGGGTGCGGCGATCGGTACCTGCGCTTTGCTGGCAATGGAGGAAGGCGCGTTCGAGGTCGCGAAGATGACCGTTTCGGAACAATGCCGGGGGCAGGGGATTGGGAAAAAGCTGTTGGCTCATGTGATCGATTACGCGCGGGCAACCGGCGCTTCGCGGCTGTACCTGGAAACGAACGACTCGCTTCAGAGCGCGGTTCACGTTTATGAATCGCTGGGATTCCAGCATTTGCCGGTGGAACGGGTGAAGCCTTCGCCTTACGCTCGGGCGAATGTTTATATGGAATTGTTGTTGAGGTAAGAAGGCAAAACCAATTTTAGCCGCTGATGAACGCCGATCGGAAACAACAAGTTCTCGCTCCCGGCATCAGAGCTTAACTGTCGGGAGATATTGCGGGGGTTTGCGCGCGTTGGTTCCTTGTTCGAAGGCGTAGGCGTAGCGGATTAGTCGTACTTCGGTTCGCGGGGAACCGAAGAAGGACAGGCCTACGGGCAGTCCATAGATTTGGCCGGCGGGGACTGTTACGTGCGGATAGCCGGCGACGGCGGCGGGCGTGGAAGTGGTCGCGACGGAGTGATCTCCCAGAACGTAATCCGTCGGCCAAGCGGGGGAATCTGTGGGGGCGACCAGGGCGTCGAGCTTATGCTCGATCATCACACGGTCGATGCCTTCGCCTTTCGCGGCGCGGCTCAGCTTTTGTTCGAGCTCGCGATAGGCTCGGGTCGAAAGAGGTCCGCGGGCTTCGGCCTTAATGAAAAGATCCTGATCGAAGTACCGCATTTCGCGGGCGCGATTTCTCTCGTTGAAGATGATCAGATCGGCGAGGGTTCGCATCGCGCCCCCGCGCGCGGCGAGATAGGCGTTGATGTCGTTCTTAAACTCCCACGACATGGCTTCATTCTCCATATCGCTGAGCTTGGGATACGTGGCGATATTGACGGGATCGACCAGTTGCGCGCCGAGGTCCGTGAGGACTTCGAGGACATCGATCATCATTTTATCGACCAGATCGTTGAAGCCGAAAAGCTGACGGGCCACGCCGATGCGGGCGCCTCTCAATCCTTTGGGGTCAAGCGCGGGGCCGTAGGTTGCGCGGGTGAGCGCGCCGAGCAGCAGGGCGGCGTCGGTTACTGTTCGCGCCATGGGACCCGCGGTATCCTGGCGATGCGAAATGGGCACGATCCCCGCGCCGGGTATCAATCCGAGGGTGGGCTTGATGCCGACGATTCCGCACATCGACGACGGGGAGACGACGCTGCCGTCCGTCTCGGTTCCCACCGCGGCGGCGCACAGGCTGGCGGCGACGGCGGCACCGGAGCCGGAACTGGAGCCCGATGTGTTGCGGTCGAGTACATAAGGATTGCGGGTCAAACCTCCGCGTCCGCTCCATCCGCTGATGCTGTGGCTGGAGCGATAGTTCGCCCATTCGCTCAAATTGGTTTTACCGAGCAGGACGGCTCCGGCTTCACGCAGGCGGGTGACGAGGGCTGCGTCTTTTGGCGCGGGATTGCCGGCGAGCGCGAGCGATCCGGCGGTGGTCATCATTTTATCCGCGGTGTCGATGTTGTCCTTGATGAGGATCGGGATGCCATGGAGGGGGCTGCGCGGACCTTTCTCCTTACGCTCACGATCGAGCGCGGCGGCGGTTGCGGGCGCGTCGGGATTTAGCTCGATGACGGAGTTGATTTTCTTGTCGATGTTGGCGATGCGGGCGGTGTATTGCTCCACGAGCGCGGAGGAGGTGAAGCGTCCAGCGGTCAGGCCGGCTTCAAGATCAGTAAGTTGGGCTTCTTCGAGAATGGGAGTTTCGGCGGAGGCTCGGGCCGCGGTGAGGGCGGCGGCTGCGTAGAGGAAATCGCGGCGGGAGGGCATGGGAGACTATTGTCTCAAGAGATGGAATGCGAGGCGCCGGTGATGCGCAAAGCCCGAGTCGAATGAGACCAACGTGAAGCTGGATCCAATGGAAAAGGCCGCCAGGCAGGCATCCGTCCAGCCGCTGGATCCAGTGTCAGGCCGATGGTTCACGTCAGGAAAGTAAGTTATCAAAATCAAAATTGGTCAGATCGAGTTTCTTTTTGCCCTTCCGCGGCATGACAGGCAACTTAGTGGTACCGCGTTTTGCCTGGAGAATTCGCGTTCCAGGGCGCGAACGACGAGGTCTTTCAAGGTCGAACCACGCAGCGCGGCCGTGGCCTTTGCTCTCCGGAAGAGCTCGTCGGGGATTTCGATGGTGGTACGCATCATTAGTTTCCCTTTTTGAGTTGGGCCGGCATCTCTTGCGGGTCGAACATCAGTAGAGGTCCGTCGGCCTCGTAAGCGGAAAGGCGGCTTTCAGCGGAATTGCTGGGGCTCATTTATCTTACGCTTTCCAAAATCCGCATCAACATACATTCGCATACATCGCACGTACCGCTTCTCTCATTTCGTTACCGCGAACGATCCCCAGGCGTTATAACCCGTCCGTAAAGGCGGGGACTTCGCGAAGAGCCCGCTAGCAGAAAAGGGACAGTTACAAGGATATGACGGCGGTTGCGCTCTGAATCTCTTTATACTGGCTTCGTAGGTATGCAAACCTTCGACATGATTGTGATTGGCTCGGGGCCGGCCGGGCAGAGGGCGGCGATTCAGGCGGCAAAGTCTGGCAAGCACGTCGCTGTGATTGAACGAGCCGAGGTGGTGGGAGGGACCTCCGTCAACACCGGGACGATTCCCAGCAAGACCATGCGCGAAGCGGTGCTGCATCTTTCCGGCTACAACTATCAGGACATTTACGGTTCCAATTATCGAGTGAAAGAAAAGATCACGATGGCTGATCTGGCCTTCCGCGTGCAGCACGTGATCAAGACCGAAATCGACGTGACCCAGGCGCAGCTTTCGCGCAACAACATCGAACTGCTGTTCGGCATGGCGAGCTTCGTGGATCCCAACACGCTGCGCGTAGTCAATTCGCGAGGGGCGCTGGATTACCAGGCTGCGAAAATTGTGATCGCTACGGGAACCAAGCCGGCGGCGTCGGCGAAGGTGGCGATTGACGGGAAGCGCATTCTGAATAGCGATCAGATTTTGCAGATGCAGGAGATCCCGAAGACTCTCATCGTCGTCGGTGGCGGCGTTATCGGAGTCGAGTATACTTGCATGTTCTGCATTCTGGGCGTTCGCGTGATCCTGGTGGAGAAGCGTCCGCGATTACTGGAATTCGCCGATGCTGAAATAGTGGAAGCGCTGTCGTATCATCTGCGCGACCGCCGCGTGACGCTGCGCTTGAATGAAGGCGTGTCGAGCGTGGAAGCGGCTCCGGACGGGTCTGTGGTGGCGAATCTGGAGAGCAAGAAAAAATTATCGGGCGATGCGTTGCTGTATGCGGTCGGACGGCAAGGCAACGTGGACGAGTTGAATCTACCAGCGGCGGGGATCGAGGCGGATTCGCGCGGACGCATCCCGGTCGATGAGAATTTTGTGACCAAGGTGCCGCACATTTATGCCGTGGGCGACGTGATTGGGTTCCCGAGCCTGGCGTCGGTTTCGATGGAGCAGGGGCGGATCGCGGCGGCCAACGCGTGCGGGATTGCAGCGCACTCGAATCCGGCGACCTATCCGTACGGGATTTATACGATCCCCGAAATTTCGTTCATCGGCAAGACCGAAGAGCAGTTGACCGAAGAGGACGTGCCTTACGAAGTAGGCGTCGCTTATTATCGCGAAATCGCGCGCGGGCAGATTCGCGGCGACACCACAGGCCGGCTGAAGATTATTTTTCATCGCGAAACAAGGGACGTGCTGGGGGTTCATATCATCGGCGAGGGGGCCAGCGAACTGGTGCATATCGGACAGGCGGTGCTGACGCTGGGAGGCAAAATCGATTACTTCGTCGATACCGTGTTCAACTATCCGACGCTGGCCGAGTGCTACAAGGCTGCGGCGTTTAACGGGATTAACAAGCTCGCGAGGTTTTGAGGAAATATGCCACGAAGTATTGGGGTTGTTGTCAGCGAGCACATCGCCTGGGGAATTGTCGACGGAGACTCGGTGATAGGCGAGATCACGTCCTATCCGCGGGAGGGCACCGGCGCCGATCTGCTGCAGGCGATGCCGGCGGATGAACTGGTGGCGCGGATCGCGAATGAGGTGAAAGCGCTGGCGGAGGGTGAGCCTCTGGCGGCACTGGGGCTCGCGTTTCCGGGGATTGTTCGCAATGGCGTGATCGAGGAGTCGCCGAATCTGCATCAATTGAAGGGCGCACCGATGGCGCAGGTGATTTGCGCGGCCCTGGCGGATCGCAAGGTGGAGTGCGCGAAGGTCGGCGTGTCAAACGACGCCGACGTGGTGGCGGCGGGCATCGCGGCGAAACACGGGAAGCTGGATCAACTGGTGAGGGTGTGGACGCTCGGTAATGGGGTCGGGTTCGGCAGATATCCGGTGGCGGACGGCGTGTGGGAGGGCGGTCATATAGTGGTGACGCTCGATCCAAATGAAAAGTTTTGCGGCTGCGGAGGGCGAGGGCACCTGGAAGGGATCATGGGGCATCGGGCGATGCGCCTGCGGTTTCTCGACCTGGAGCCGGAGGAAGTTTTCGCGCTGGCGAAAACCGGAGAAGATCCGCGATGTGTCGAGTTCGCGCTGCTGTGGCATCGGGCACTGGCAGCGGCGACGGCGTCGAGCATTCACATGAGCGGCCCTGGGAAATTTTATATTTCCGGGCTGAACGCGCACTTCGTCAACGTCGGATTGTTGAACCGCTGCGTGCAGGAGATGGTGAAGATGAGTTCGCTGCAAGGGTATGTGTTCGAGATCGTCCCGAAGAGCGACGATGTCGCGTTGGTCGGCGCGGTGGTGAACGCATTGCGGAGCTAAAGCGCCCCGACCTGCACGACCTTTTCTACTGACTTTTCCTTCGCGATCGGATTCCGCAACGGACGGCCATAGCCGATCCAGGAAATGATCATTTCGTCGCGGTCTTCCAGGGCAATTCCATCGCCGAAGCTGAACGCGCCCGCGCCTAGGAAATGCACGTGCGCGTCGCCGGGGCGTCGATGCGGCTCGTATTTGAAATGATGATGCTCGATGTTCGCGAGCGAGTGGCACATGCGCTGATCGCCGGTGGAGATTTCCTTGGTCCACAGAACGGAGCCCGCGCGCTCGATCGTCACGGTGCCGGTCACCAGCGAAAAATCGGGGTCGAGAATCAGTTCCGGGCCGATCGCGCAGGCGCGAAGTTTCGAGTGCGCCAGGTACAGATAGTTTTGCTTTTCGATCTGATGGTCTGAAAATTCGTTGGCGGACGACATGCCGACGCGGCGCGGCGTTCCCTGGTGGTCGATGATGTAGACCGCTGCCAGTTCGGGCTCCTCGCCGCCGTCTTCAGCGAAATGCGGAACGGTCAGCACGGCTCCGTGGCCGCGCAGGATGTTGCCGTTTCCTTTATAGAACCATTCGGGAGCGGCTCCGGTTTCGCCCGGCGCGGGTCGGCCCTTTTCGACGCCGAGTTTGTACATCCGCATGCTGTCGGTGACCGTTTCGGCGGCGTGCATGGCATCGCGATTGGCGGCGCTCGCCAGATGCGTTAGGCCGGTGCCGGAGACCAGGCACCTTGCAGGCTCGTCGGGATGATCGAAGGAGGGCAGAAAGCTCCAGTCGGAGCGGAGCGCGTACACTTCGTCATAGTCGAGCGAAATGTCGGAAAGGTCGCTGTGGATCAATTCCCGAAGAGGGCAGCCGGTCTCGATCGCCACGCGGGCGAACGCATAGACCGAACGGTGCGTGCCGAGCAAACGCAGCCTGGAATCCTCCACCAGCGCGACACGGCGGCCGAAGGAAGGGTTTGCAATTTGCACGAGTCGCGTCATCAAAAGTCGATCCCCGCCAGAATTTCCGACGGCTTCCGTTCGAACGCTTTCGCGATTGCCAGAAAACTTTCCATGCTGGGCATATTCGTGCCGCGCTCAATGGCGCTGATCTGGGACACACTTAACTTCGTCTGTTGCGCCAGATCCTTTAGGGACCAGTCGCGCTCCACGCGCAACATTTTGATGCTATGGCCCAGGCGCTCCCGCAGCCTGTCCTGCGGCGAACGGCCGAGCCCGAAGGCTTCCGCGGCGTTTTTCAGCACCTGCCGGAGCTGCACCAGCGTGAACGGCTTGGCCAGGTAATCGAAGACCTTCAGCTTGAAAGTCGCGCGCATGTCTTCGAGCGACGGATAACCGGTAATGATAATCACGCAGAGGCCGGGCCAACGTGTCAGTAACTGTTCCAGTACGCGGTCGCCTCCAACGTCGCCCATTTTCATGTCGAGCAAGACGATCTCCGGAAGCTGCTCCTCGCAGGCCTCGAAAAATTCCTGAGGATGGGCGAAGGCGCGCACGGTGAAGCCACCCTCGTCCTTCAGCAGGTCCTCAAGGTAGTTCCGGAAATCAACATCGTCGTCCAGTACGGCGATATCGGGCACGAAAGTATATTAGCGCGTTCCGGGGAACACAGACTAAAGTCCGTGCCACCTCCAGTGCATGGTGGCACAAGCTTCAGCCTGTGAAAGTCCTCCCTATAGCGCTCTTCCTTTCCATTCGAGCTGCCGCCCTGTAAGCGCGGCGATGAATCCGTTGACGATGATGAAGAACATTCCGCAGATTCCCAGGGGAGCCAGCAGAGCTCGCAGAGGATTCCGGTACCACACCCCGAGCACCGCTGAAGGCAGCAGCGCCAACGCGATCACCGCCGGCCAGTGCCGGTCAAGCGCCAGCCAAAGCAGCGCCGGCAGCCAGAGCGCGGCCAAAAACGCGGACGTTAAAATGGTGATCCCGATCAACGGGCGCACCATCACGAACCTGAACGCGTTGCGCTCGAACCCTCTCCACAGGCCGTCCGGGTGAAAGCGCACGTGTCCTAAATTACCGGCCCGGACGATCGCGAATTTCAGCCGATGCCGGTTCGCCAGCGCGGCCAGCTTTACGTCGTCGATCATACTGGTGATCACCGCCGAATGTCCGCCGATAAAATCGTAAGCCTCGCGCCGCACCAGCACGCATTGGCCGTTGACGATTTCCGTGGCCTCACCGTGTGGAGCAACCCCGGTGAAATAGAGAGCTACCGCGCACGGCACCAGCACATTTTCCGAAAATGTCTCGAACTCCGGCCGCAGATAGACGGAGAGAAACGAAAGCTGATTGGCCTCCGCGCAGGCCACCGCGGAATCCAGAAATCCTTCTTCAAACCAGGTATCGGCGTCGGCGAACAATACCCAGCGTGATCGCAGCACGCGGGCTCCCGCTGCGCAGGCGTTCGATTTTCCGAACGATTGTCCGGAGAGATCCGGCGCCGGCAAAACGCCCGCCCCCGCCTGCCGTGCCGCTTCCGCAGTGCCGTCCTCGGAGTGATCGTCCACCACGATCACGGTATCGTGCGGCAGACTCTTCACCACGCGCGCGACGATGGCCTCTTCATTACGTGCCGGCACCACCACCATGCAATCCGCTGCCGACGCGGATTTGGAGGCCGTCAGCTTCGGAATTCCCAGATAATTCCATCGGGATTTCACGAAAATTGCAATGAACAGAACAGAAAACCCCAGCGCGACCCACAGGCTAATGCCGTGGTCCAACCCGCTAAGCACTCATGACCCTCCACAGGCTGCGCGTGATCGGGCCGGCCATAGAGCGAGCCGTGATCCACGCGCGCTCCACCGCGGGCACAGCCGGGCGGCGATGAAAAACGTCGAAATCCGACGCTTCAATGTGCCGGAGCGTCTTGCGATAAATATCGAAAGCGGTTTTCATCGCGAAGCGTCCGCGCTGGTCCAGTAAAGGAAGCCCAGGCTCAGACTTCTGATAATAGCTGCGCGCGCGCTCCGCCTGGAATCGCATTAGTTCCCGGAACGCGCCGCTGCGGACGTGACCTTTCGCATCCGCTTCGGTGTAGCCGAACGCTTCCAGCTCTTCGAGCGGAAGATAAATCCGATCGCGCGCCAGTTGTTCGCCGACGTCGCGCAAAATCGCGGTCAACTCGATCGCGAGGCCCAGGTCCGCCATATAATCAAGCGCAGGACCCCGGAATCCCACCACGTGGGTCATCATCAGCGCCACCGTTCCGGTCACCCGATGGCAATGGGCGCGAAGCTGAGAAAAGCTCTCATAGCGCTTCCGGTCGATATCCATCCGCACGCCCTCAATCATTTCGAGAGGCAGTTCATGCGGGATCGCGCGTTTGTCGACCGTGTCGAGAAACACATCGAGCACCGGATGCCGCGCCAGTTCTCCACGCAGCCCGGCCCCGACCATCCAGGCCCAAACCTCAAGATCGGCGCGCCCCTGTTCCGGAGATTCCGCCTGACTGGCGAGCCTGCGCGTGTAATAACAAAACCAATAAACAGCGTGCGCGGCCCGGCGCAGGTCCAGCGGAAAAAATCGGGTGGCGAAAGAAAATTCCTGAGATCCCTTGCGCGCCGCATCGGCTGCCTGAGCGTAAAGTGCGTCGAGCGAATTGATGGTCTTGGACGGACGCGGACGCATACTCAATAGGTTTTCAGAGATCATATCACGGCGGGTGGGCGGACACATTCACGACGGATGCGATTTCAACCAACCGGAGATTGCTGAAAACTTCAGCAAACCGGTCCTTGTGTCACGGCTCGGGATCGAGGCTTTCCGTCATCGGTGCTCTAAACGAGCCGCGACTAGAAGGAGCAGTCGGCTCTGAGGTTTTCACACATCAGGAAGCGCTTCGCGGCCCCTCCGCATTCGAGGCAGAATTCTTTCTGGAAATCCACGAAAACCTCTTCTGTTTTCGCGCCTTACCAAGTGAGAGGCCGTATCGGGCTCCTGCGATCCATCTCAGGGTCCGGAGGCGGAGGCCGTTGCTGCCTCTCCGAAAACAAGATTGGAGAAGCAATGAAAAAGACTCTCGCGGCCTTGTGCCTGCTCGGCACACTCGCAGCGTTGCGCGCCGATGTGCTGGTGAATCAACCTTCTGTATGGAATGGGAACGGGACCGGGGCCGGTTCGGGATGGACCGACGAAGAAAGCGCCGCCGGAACCGGGTACCAGTCGTTCGACAACTTTTCTCTCGGTTCGGGCGGTGCCATCAATCAGGTTTCCTGGATTGGCGTCTATACGCAACAAACCACCTTTTTGAACGAGCCGCCCAACACCACGAACTGGGATATCGACTTCTACGCCGACAACTCCGGCGTTCCCGGAACTCAGCTGACGGACGACAGTTTCACGGCCGGGCAAGTTGCTTTCCAGATTCTGGGCACTGGATCGTTCGGCGGGGCGACGTTCGATATCTACGAATTCACGGTCGATATCCCGGAATTTGACGCCGCGGCAGGCACTACCTATTGGTTCTCACCCTTCAGCCACAATCCAGACGAGTCCGCGAAGTTTATCTGGCTCCAGGGAACCGGTGGCGACGGTTCCGCCTACCAGCATGCACTGACCACCGGAAGCGTGATCGCCAATTTCGTTCTTCCCACCGATGTGGCCTTCTCGCTGTCGAACGTGCCGGAGCCCTCGACGCTGTTGCTGGTGGGCGCGGGCATCGCACTGGCCGCCCTTCGCCGAAAGCAAGCGTGATTCTCTGGTCTCCCGCAGGGGAGGAACAGAAGTGTCCCCGTGGCGGTCTTTCGAGATTGCTGAAAAACCTGTTGAAAGTATCGCTCCCAATGGTCGCGGCTTGTTTAAGGGATTGATTTTATCGCCGCCGATTCCGGGCCGCTCAGCAAGCTCTTTCGGCCGCCGGTAAATCGGCATACTTTCGGGTTATGATCGTAAAAGAGGTGGCCGTGACCCGTTCGCTTCCGTTGCTTGCGTGCAGTACTCTGATAACGCTTGTTTCCGTGAATGGGGCCACGCCCGCTCCCACGTTTCATAAGGACGTCGAGCCGATTCTCGAAAATCGCTGCCAGAGCTGTCACCGGCCGGGCGAAGCTGCGCCCATGACGTTCCTCAGTTATAAAGAGGTTCGCCCTTGGGCGAAGGCGATTCGCAGCGCGCTGCTCACCGGCAAGATGCCTCCGTGGCAGGCCGATCCAAGGTACGGACATTTCACCAACGATCTTTCGCTCAAGCCCGGCGAGAAGGAAACCATCATTTCCTGGATCGATTCCGGCGCGCATGAGGGTAATCCTGCGGATGCTCCGAAGCCTCGCACCTGGGTGGAAGGGTGGCGCATTCCGAAGCCCGACGTGGTCTTCGAAATGCCCGAAGAATTCGCCGTCCCCGCTACCGGCGTCATCAACTATCAATACATCCCGGTGCCGACGCATTTCACCGAAGACAAGTGGGTCGAAGTGGTGGAGGTTCGCCCCAGCGACCGCAGCGTGGTCCATCACGCGATCGTCGTAACCGATAACGGCAACGGATTCCGCGGGCAGGAGTATCTCGCCGGCTACGCGCCCGGCATGGCTCCGCAATACTGGAAGCCCGGGCAGGCGAGGCTGATTAAAGCCGGATCGTTTCTGGTGTTTCAGATGCATTACACGACCAATGGCAAGCCCGCGCATGACCGCACCAAGATCGGCATGATTTTCTCCAAGCGCCCGCCCACCCAGCAGATCGTGGCGATGCAGGCGGCGGCGCATTGGCTCCAAATTCCCCCGGGCGAAGCGAATTACCGCCTGGATGCTTCGGCTACCATGCACGAGAATTGCGATCTGGTCGGCATGCGAGTGCACATGCATCTGCGCGGCAAATCGATGATTTTCCGCGCTGTTTATCCCAATGGGGAATCGGAAGTTCTGCTCGACGTCCCCAAGTACGATTTCAATTGGCAGCCCTATTATTATCTGGAAACTCCGAAAACCCTGCCGCGCGGTACCCGCATCGACGTAAGCGCCGTGTTTGACAATTCGGTGAACAATCCCTTCAATCCCAACCCCGGCGCCACCGTCTTCTGGGGCCCGCAGAGTTGGGATGAAATGATGATCGGCTGGTTCGACGTCGCGGTCAATGTCGGCAGCACCATCGGCCGCGCGCTCTACGGTTCGCCAGTCGAATTGCACTGATCCGGATCTTGCTCATAGGTTTCCTGTTACACTCTTAAAAATCTATGAGCATCTTTCGAAAGAAGCCATTAGCGAAGCTTCTCGCCCAGGCCGCCGACCATTCCGGATTGAAGCGGACCCTTTCGGCCACGGGACTTATCGCGCTCGGAATCGGCGCAATTATCGGAGCCGGATTGTTCGTCCGCACCGCCGCCGCCGCGAGCGAAGCCGCGGGACCCGCCGTCACCTTGTCCTTCGTCATCGCGGCCGTCGGCTGCGCGTTCGCTGGCCTGTGCTACGCGGAATTTGCGGCCATGATTCCCATCGCCGGCAGCGCCTACACCTACGCCTACGTCACTATGGGCGAGTTCGTCGCCTGGGTCATCGGATGGGCCCTCATTCTCGAATACGCCCTCGGCGCGGCCACCGTTTCCATTGCCTGGAGCCAGTATCTCAACCGTCTGTTAGGCGGCTGGATCCCCTATGAATGGTGCCACTCGCCGATGGACGTCTCCCCAACCGGCGTGCGTGGAATTCTCAACGCGCCCGCGGTCTTCATCCTTCTTCTCCTGACCCTCATTCTGATCAAAGGCACCCAGGAATCGGCGACGGTGAACGCCGTGATCGTGTTCATCAAGGTCGCCATCGTGCTGGTCTTCATCGCCGTAGGCTGGAAATTTGTGAATCCCGCCAACCATCTGCCCTTCACGATTCCCGACGGCTTTCCCGATCACGAAGGCTATTTCCATCACGGCTGGCCCGGCGTACTGGGCGGAGCCGGAATCGTATTTTTCGCGTTTATCGGATTCGACGCCGTGTCCACCGCCGCGCAGGAAACCAAGAACCCGGGCCGCGACATGCCGCGCGGAATTCTCGGCTCTCTCGCCGTCTGCACCGTCTTATACATTCTGTTCTCCTACGTATTAACCGGCGTCGCCAACTGGAAGGAATTCATCATCGCGGGCAAAGAAGCCTCCGTCGCCTACGCGATCGAACATCACATGCCGGGCTTTGAATGGCTCGCCACCCTGGTCACCATCGCGATTCTCGCCGGATTCTCCTCGGTCATTCTGGTCATGCTCCTGGGTCAGAGCCGCGTATTCTTCTCCATGGCGAACGACGGCTTGCTGCCGAAAATTTTCTCGGACCTGCACCCCTCCTTCCGCACGCCCTACAAGTGCAACGCGATTCTATTCGTGTTCGTCGCCCTCTTCGCGGCGTTTGTTTCCGACTCCGTGACCGGCGACCTCACCTCCATCGGCACCCTGTTCGCGTTTGTTCTGGTCTGTATCGGCACCTGGATCATCCGCCGCACCGACCCCAACCAGCCGCGTCCGTTCCGCACTCCATTAGTTCCCCTGGTGCCGATTCTCGGCGTGATTATTTGCAGCGCCATGATTATCTCGCGCGATCGCACCACCCAACTCACCGCGCTCGCCTGGATGCTGATCGGCTTCGTCGTCTATTTCCTCTACGGAAAGACGCACAGCAAACTTAACGCCTAAGGAATGCGCCGCGGCGGTCTGATAATTTTCATCCTCGCCGTGGTCGTCACCGCAGCGCGGCTTTGCCACTCGAACGTTTTGTGGGCCGACGACACTCTGCCTCTGGCCGCCGCCATGGAAGTAGCGCGTGGAAAAGTCCTCTATCGCGACGTCTGGTTCGATAAACCCGCGCTAGTAGCCTGGATTGATTTACTCTGGGGCGCCCGCGCAGGAGTCCTGCTGCGCCTGGCCGGAGCCGCCTACGTAACCGCAGTCGCCCTTACCGCCTGGCAATTCGCACGCTCAAAATGGACCGAACAGGAAGGCCTCTTCGCCGCCTTCTTCGCCGCATTTTTTCTAACCTTCGGCTTGCCGTCCGCCGTCATCCCTTTAGCCTCCGACATGCTGCTGATCCTGCCGCATCTTGCCGCCGTCTACTTCGCGTGGCGCGGCCGACCGTTCCTAAGCGGAGCCGCCGCCGGCATCGGCCTGCTCTGTAGCTCGAAAGCGATCTTCGTCCTGGCCGCCTGCGCCTTGTGGCAATGGCGCCAACTGCCATTGCTTCTCCTAGGATTCATCGCTCCCAACGCAATCGCCCTAACCTGGATGTACCTGCACGGCTCAGCGCAAGAATACTACCGCCAAGCCTGGCAGTGGGGACGCATCTATGCCGCGAACACCTTCGTCGAGCATCCCTTCACGGAAGGCGTCACCAGAACCGCAAATTGGATCGGATTCCAATCAGTTCTGGTAGTCGGCGCGCTAGTAGCAATCCGCAAAGAACGCCGCCTGGCAATCTGGATCGCAATCTCTTTCGTCGGCGTAATCCTAGGCCTCCGCTTCTTCCCCCGCTACTATTTTTTACTGCTCCCTCCAATGATCCTAACCGCCTCCAGAGGCTGGTCCGTCTTAGTGGGACAGGTTCCCGACCTGCCCGTTCGAAAACTCGCCGTTTTAGCCCTGATCGCCCTGCTATCAATCCCCGCAATAAGATTCGGAAAACCCTACATCACCCTAGCCCTCGGAGCCCCTCTAACCGACCTGGCCATGGACCGCGACAGCCGCGCCGCGTCTCAAGAACTTCGAGCGTTGTCCCACCCTGGAGAAACCCTCTTCGTCTGGGGCTTCCGTCCCGACATTTTCATCGACTCCCAACTCCCCGCCGGCACCCGATTTTTAGAAAGCCAGCCCATCTCCGGCGTCCTGGCCGACCGCCATCTCTTCTCCAGCCAATCCATCGCCCCCGATTTCACCGCGCCCAATGTTCGCGAGCTTCTCACCACGAGTCCCACCTGGATCGTCGATGGATTGGGTCCTTACAACGCCTCCCTGGCGCTCCCGCGCCAACCCGCGCTAGCCAACTGGTTTTCCCATTACACTGAAGTCGCGCGCACGGACTTTTCCATCTTGTATCGCCGGAACCAATGAACATCGCCGTCCTGATCCCTTGCCACAATGAGGAGCAAACCATCGCGTCGGTGGTCCAATCGTTTCGTTCCGCCCTCCCATCGGCCGTCATTTACGTGTACGACAACAACTCCAAAGACGCGACCGCCCGCATAGCCGCCGAAGCAGGAGCCATTGTTCGTCACGAACCCGCGCAGGGAAAAGGCTCGGTGGTGCGCCGCATGTTCGCGGAGATTGACGCCGGCTACTACGTGCTGGTCGATGGCGACGATACCTACGACGCATCGATCGCGCCGAAGATGCTCGCGATGGCGGCCGAACAGCGCCTGGCCATGTTAGTCGGGCGCCGCGTCGCCAAATCCTCGGCGGCATATCGGAGCGGCCATCATTGGGGCAACCGCATGTTTACCCGCTCCATAGCGATCCTGTTCGGCAGCAAACTCCACGACATCCTGTCCGGCTATCGCGTCTTATCCCGCGAGTTCGTGAAGTCAATTCCAGTCTTCTCCCGAGGCTTCGAGATCGAAACCGAACTCACCGTCCACGCCCTGACCCTCCGCCTCCCGATAGACGAAATCGCGACCGTCTATAAAGAGCGCCCCGACGGCTCCGCCAGCAAATTAAATAAATACACCGACGGAACGCGTATTCTGTGGACCATCTTCACGCTGACCAAGAACGAACAGCCCTTCCTATTCTTCTCAGCGTGGAGTCTGCTCTTTCTGATCGCATCGCTGGTCCTCGCGTATCCGGTAGTAGTGACGTTCCTCGAAACCGGCCTGGTCCCGCGCTTCCCAACAGCAATCCTAGCCACCGGCCTGACCATCTCCGCGCTAGTCCTATTCGCGTGCGGACTGATTCTAGACACAGTAACCAAAGGCCGCCGCGAAATGAAACTCCTCCACTACCTGAACGCAAGCAAACAATGACCTTGCGTTATCGGCGTTCATCCGTGTTTATCGGCGGCCAATATCGTCTTTGCCTTCCCTCTTCACCGCAGCTCCAACCTGGCGCCAACGAAAATAATCCCCAACTCCCGATTGTCCCCAGCCGTCGGAGCCATCGTCTTATCCACCCGCAACTCGAATCGATTTCCCCACCCAGGCTCCAAATTCCGAGTCACATTAAAATCCCCTGCGCGTGAAAATGTCTCCGGCGCCAACTCATGCTCCCCAGCGCGAATTCTCAAAGTGACCGCCCCCAGCTTCTGAATCTCCGCCTCCGGAACATTCATATGTAGCGTGACGCTCGCCCCCTCCCGCGAGCCTGGAAACGTCAAAGAAAACTCGCGAGCAGTCCATCGCCACCCACCCTGCTCCAATATGTAAAATCCCGAGGACTCTTTCAAAAAGTCAGGATCGCCCGGGCGCAGTTCGGTAAAGGTCGGGATCTCCGGCCCTGGCCCTGTGCCCAAAGTGTTCGGAACAATCTCGATCACCTCCGCATAAGGAACCCCGCTTCTTTGCGGCACCGTGTACCGATGGACCGTCGGACGCCCCTCCGCCAACGCACGCAGGAACCCAGTCGACGGCCCCGGGAATTGGCGATTGTTCGGACCGTTCAATAGAAACACTCCGCCGCGGCGAATCTCGTCGAGCCATGGACGCTTCTCCGCCGTCTGGTCCGCGTTGGCGTCCCAGAAGATCTCCCGTGTCTGCACTCGCTCATCGGAAAGAACGTACACGCCGTTCTCCAGGCCCCAATCGAGAATTTTCACCTCCCGCCCTCCGAAGTCGCCGCTGAGGCGTCTGGTCAAAGGAAATACCGCGTCGGACCACATCCCGATTCCGCCCGTCCTCCGTATTCCGGCCAGCGTTGCAAATTGCCAATACAATGCGGACCCCGCGTAAACTGCGGCGACAGCCACCACGGCCACTCGCGCCCACCGTTGCGACAGCAACTCCCCCCCGGCGAGTACGACCACGATCGCCGCGATGGGTACCAGTGTCACCATGTGATGTTCCGCAATCGCCAGCCTCGTGGCAAAAAAAACGCCCGTCAACACCGCCAGGGTCAGCGCTGCGACACGCGGCAGAATCCCGAGCCTCTGCTTCATCGCGATGCAGAACACACATGCCAGCGCGACCATCGCAGGGAACAGCCAAAGCTGCCACGCGCTCAACACAGGACCACCCCAGATGCGGCGATGCTCGCCGTCGCTCAAGAATGTTTCGGAAAGCATCGCCAGGCGGTATCCGAAGCGTTGTGCAAAGCTCCCGGATACGGGGAGCATGTCCACCGCGTCCCACGTGCCGCCGCCCGAAAGCGCCTGGTATGCCAGGAAAGGAAGTCCGCCGAGTATCCCTCCAACGGCGATGGACGCCAATTCGCGGAACGGCAGCAACAGCCCGCGACCCGCCGACAGCACCAGCGCCAGGAACAGCGCCGCCAGCAGCCAAACGTAATTCGCCCTGGCCCAGATCCCTAGCCCCAGCGTCACTCCCAGCCAGAATGCGGTGCGCGGATTCCGATTCTCCAGATAAGCCGACGCCGCGACGCACATCAAACCGAACGCGGCCATCCAAGGTGCGAACACGTTGTTATCGAACACCGTCATATCCAGATAAGACGGATGGATCGCGAGCGCCCAAGCCACCGCCGCCGCAGCCGCGTAACTCACCTGCTTTCGCAGCAGCGTGGCAATTCCAAGAATCCCGAGCGCGCCAAGCGCCGTCGTCACCAATCGCACCACTTCCGCTGTGGGGCCGAACAACGCGAACAGAGGCAGGCAAATGTAGTCTTTGATGGCGCCGGTGTATCGCGAGCTCATCAATGGAAAACAATGCTCGTACGCGCAGAACCACGTGTCCGGGGCATGTTGCAGCTTGATTTCCTCATGGGAGTGCCGCAAATGGACGGCGCCGCGCACATCCAGTGCCTCGTCATATTGAAGTCCCGGCCTAGCCTTGATCAGCAGGACCGCCAACAAGCAATAGAAGAGCACCGCTCCCCAAACCACCAACCGCCATCTCACCATCAATCTTGCCCTCTTAATGTGGCGCACGCACTCGTGCGTGCCGCGTCGACACTCGTGTCGCCGCTCAAGCTACCGAACAACCACGCGAAACAAAAACCCACCCAACCCCGCAGTCAACAACCCCCAAGCGATCCTCTTCCGCCAAACAACCGTCGTCCTTCTCGCTCCCAAACTAAGCCCCAAAAAAACAACACCTTGCAACACCCCCGCGGCCACACTATAAGGCAAAGGAAATCCCGAAACCCCCAACCCGTGAAATAACCCGAGCACTCCCACCACCCACGCCAAACTCCTAGCCGAAGAATCCATCAGGACCTCCACCGCCAGATACGCGACCGTCAGCGCCATCGCCGCCTCCAGAAATCGCGGAGCCAGCGGCCACGGAATTCGCGGCCCAATTAAAATCGCGCCAGCCTCGCCCGCCAGGAAACAAAGGAACGGCAGAATCGAGCGCGGGGCCGCAATCGCCAGTCCCAAAATAAACAACAACCCAAGCCAATTCCTCCAAGCCCTCGCCAATCCCAATCCAAACTCGCGCCCGAAAGTCTCGACCCGCGACGGAGGCCGAAACCGCAGCTCAGACTGTGGGAACGCCTGATCGAAAACTTCCTGGTCGCTATTCGTGCCCCGCACCGCGTGCAGCCAGTGCACATGATTCGGCACCGTCGCTTCGAAGAACCTGCACTCGACCCCTAACTGATCCGGCACCAGGAAAGGAAACTCATAAGAAGCATGGCAGACAAAAGTTCCGTCCTCATCCGTGCACTTCGCTGACGTGCGATGGCCTCCGTCGAAATGAATGTAGTCGAGAATCGACGCTGGATTCGCCATCTGCGCCACTTCCACCACCGGAATCCGCAGCTCGTAATCCGCCAGCGGACCGTCGATGCGCAGCTCGCCCGTGCTCATGCTGACCACGTGGGCAAACACCGGCGAAGCGATCAGGAAAAGGTTAATCCGCCACAAGCCTTTGTCTCCGCAGCCGCACATAGAGGACGCGCAACGCGGCAATCACCGGCACCGAGAAAAACATCCCCGGCACTCCAGCGATCTGTTCTCCCGCCAGCACTCCGAACAACACCAGCAGCGGGTCGACTTCCACGCCGGCGCTCATCAGGTACGGGCTGAGTACGTAATCCTGGAAAATCCGGTAAATGACCAGGAAAATTACGATCCACAACAGGTGCCCATATCCCGTGAATGCCGCCACCAGCAGGATCACCGCGGACGCCGTCAACGGTCCCACCACCGGAATGAACTCCAGCATTGCCGCGATTCCCGCCAGCAGGATCGCGTACGGAACCGACGTGATGGATAAAAATCCCGTGTAAAACACGAATGTGGAGATCGCCAGCAACACTAGCGCGCGGATATATTGCGCCAGCAATAAGTGGAGATCCATGAAGATCTCGTTCACCACGGTCTGGTTCCCGCGCGAAAAACTGTCGATAATCGTTGCGCGGATCGCCGGACCATCCTTCAGAAAAAAGAAACTGAGGATCGGGATCAGGACGGCGCTGAGAATGTTGCCGATCCCGTTGAAAATCTGCACGCCCGCAGTCGTAAGCAGCGGCAGCACTTCCTTTTCGAGGTCGGCCAGCCTCTGCCGCACCAGATCTGTAAGGGTAGGACGCGCGAATTCGAGCCACCCCGGCAACGGAACGCCCCCCAGAGGGTCCGGTTGATGTGCCAGATCCGGAAGCCTGGCCAGGAGGCTCGCCGCCTCCGCTCCGATCTTCCCGCCGACCGAAATCAGCGTCAACACGATCACCACCACCAGCGCGATGTAAACGAAAGCTAAAATGACCACCCGCGGCACCCGGGCGTGAACAGTTCGCTCAAAAAAGGCCACGATCGGACCCAGCAGATGCGAGAAAAATAGCGCCAGCACGAAAATCATCAGCGTGCGGCGGACTTCATAGACCATCAGCGCGACCAGCGCGAACAAGAATACTGTCCACGCAACCTTCAACGCATGCCGGTCGATTCCAAGCATCTAGACCGTTACTATAGCAATAGTGGATCAACCAACCATGCGGTCGCTCGTCGCTGAATTTCAGGACCTGGAAGACAAACTGCGCGCGGGCGGCGGCGCGGCGAAAATCGAAAAGCAGCATCGCGAAGGAAAACTCACGGCTCGTGAACGAGTTGCGAAACTCATCGACCCTGGCACCCTATTCTTAGAGATCGGCCTGCTCATCGCCTTCGATAAATACGACGGCCAAGCCCCAGCGGCAGGCGTAATTACCGGCGTCGGCCGCATCGAGGGTCGACCGTCTGTGATCGTCGCCAACGACGCCACCGTCAAGGCCGGCGCGTGGTGGCCGGAAACGATTTCGAAAATATTGCGCGCCCAGGAAATCGCCATGCGCAATCGGATTCCGATCGTTTACCTGGTGGATTCCGCGGGAGTGAATCTGCCGTACCAGGACGGAATTTTCCCCGGCCAGTATGGCGCTGCTCGAATTTTCTACTACAACTCATTGATGCGGCGCCGCTTGCATGTTCCGCAAATCGCCGCGGTGATGGGCATGTGCATTGCCGGGGGAGCCTATCTGCCCGCGCTTTCCGACGTCATCATCATGGTCGAACGGTCGAGCTTCATGGGGCTCGGCGGTCCAAATTTGGTCAAAGGCGCGGTCGGTCAAGTCACGGATGCTGAATCACTTGGCGGTGCAAGTCTCCACACCAGAACCAGCGGCGTCGCGCATTATTCGGCCAAGGACGATCTGGAATGTCTGCTGCTGATCCGGCAGAAAATCCGCGAACTTCCGGAGCCTCCGCCTCCTCTAAAAGGCAACGCGCCGGCCAAACCCGCGGAAGGTTTGTACGATTTACTGCCCGCGAATCATCGGCTTCCGTACGACATGGAAGAAGTGATCGCGCGCATCGTCGATGCCGGCGATTATCTGGAATTTCAGCCCGACCATGCGCCCGAAATGCTGTGCGCCAATGCGCGGCTCCATGGACGCGAAATCGGGGTGATCGCCAACCGGCGAGGGTTCTTGAAAACGTCCTCTGGACCGCGAATCGGCGGAATTGTGTACACCGAATCAGCTCTTAAAGTGGCTTATTTCGTCGAAAATGCGTCCCGGCGAGGCCTTAGCTTGCTCTATTTGCAGGACGTTTCGGGCTTCATGGTCGGCGTCGAGGCGGAAAGCGAAGGCATCATTCGCGCCGGCGCGGCGATGGTGGAAGCGATGGCCTGCGCGACGGTTCCGAAAATAATCCTCACCATCAATCACGCGAGCGGGGCGGGCTATTACGCGATGGCCGGGCAGGGATTCGATCCGCACTTCACCTTCGCCTGGCCCACGGCCCGCATCGGCGTGATGGAAGGCGACGCGGCGGTGCAGGCGGTACATGGGCCGGAGCTTGCGAAATTGAAAGCGGCGGGCGGAACAGTTCCTCCCGAACTGGAGGCTAGGATTGCGCAGACGCGCGCGGATTATGAGCATTGGCTCGACGCTCGATTCGCCGCGTCGCGCGGGCATGTGGATGCCGTGATCGATCCGCTGGAAACGCGGCGCGTGCTGCAATTCGCGTTCGAAGCAGCGCAGGGAACGCGGGAACATTTGATCCTGGAAACGTTATGAAGCTCCGTATCGAGCAGGTTGGGCGGCTCTACCGCATTGCTCTAGCTTCGCCCGAGACGCGAAATGTAGTTGACACTCCACGCGAGCTGCTGCGCGAGATCCGGGAGGCGGAAGCAGCCCCTGGCGTCGGCGCGATTCTGCTCGAAGCCGACGGGCACATCTTCTGCGCGGGCTGCGAACCGGATGAAGAACTGCTGTCGATCGGGCGGAAGCTTTCGAAGCCGATGATTGCAGCGGTGCAGGGCGTAGTGTTGTCGGGCGGCCTGGCGCTGGCGGCGAACGCCCATGTGGTGGTGGCGGCGCAGGGGAGCAGTTTCGGACTTACGGATATTCGCGAAGGGCGCGCGAGTGCCGCGATTTCGAAGGCAGTCGCGTATGCGATCGGCCGCAGGCGAGCACTGGAGTTGGCATTAAGCGGGCGGATTTTTTCCACCCCGGAAGCGCTCGCGTGGGGGCTGGTCCATCACGTGGCTCCGGCGTTCGAATTGGACGACCGCGCGACGGAGGTGGCGGGAGGAATTGCCAACGCCCATCCGGAGGCGATTCGCGCTATGCTAAAAATCTAGCATGGCTCTAGAACCCTTCCAGGCCGGGTGGGGCGGACCCCCTGGTCCGCGGCCGACGCCCTCGTCGGCCTGTAGCGGGGGCCAGTCAGCCGGACCAGGGGGTCCGGCGCGGACGAGGGCGTCCGCCCCACATCTTGCGCTATTGATTTTTGTTTCTCTCCTCGCCAGCTGCCGTCATCAGCCGCAGGTCTACCTGCTCAAGCAGGAAGGGCGCACGCAGCTTTTGACGCCTCCGGCCTCGAAGCCGGAGATCAAGAAGGCTCGCAGTCATCCCGCACAGAAGACGGGTTGCGACGTGGAAGCGGAGTCTTTCTCCGTGGCGTGGCATGGCAACACGGCGCGCGTGGCGGCAAAGACGGAGGCCTATTATGCACCTCCGCCCGCGGCGGTCCCGTCCGGCCCGCCCGGTGTGAGCATTGCGGAAACCGGGCCGCGCGTTTTTGTCGATTCGCTGGCGCAGCTCGAAAACTTTCGCGATGCGCTGGCGGCGAGGGAAGAGGCCGGCTGTTTTAAAGATGACGAGGGCGCGCATCTTCGCCAGTCGATTGCGGAGACGTTTACTTTTCCTCCGCAGGTGGCCGCTTTCCTCCGCTTCGGCACGTACCTGCGAACTGGTTATATCGATCTGATGCCGGGCTTTGTGATGCGGCTGGTGAGCCCGTCGGGCTCGGATCCCGAGGTTTCGTTCTATGAAGTGAAGGGCGTCCCGGGTAACGATCGGGTGCAAATCGCGCTCGCATCCGGTGCCGGGAAAGCTCTCACAGTGCCGGAGACGCCCGCTTATTTCCGGTATCTATATTGGTCCGGCGGTTGGACGCACAGCTTTCGGACCACGATTCTCGGCGTGCCGGAGCGGGCCATGCTGCGCGATGCGACGGAGCAGTTTCTGGCCGATCCAGAGCGTTATTGCACGAAGCCCGGCGTGGGAATCTTCTGCCAGTCGATTGCGGTGTCGGTAGGGATGAACGCCGGGTTCTATGTGCGTGTAGATGGCAAAGACACGTTCGTGCGACTGGGCGGACAAGTCGGAGAAGCGCTGGGGGAAGCCCGGAACGGGATGCGTTTAGTACGGGGAGCGCAGCCGGCTCCGCAAAACGTAGCCGTGCGGCGGATGTTTCATGGGAAGCTGATTCCGATCAAGGTGGACGGATCGGCGGGTATTTTGTCGTTGGTGGCGATGCCGGGCGATGAAATTACGGCAGCGCAGTAGAGGCGTAGACACGGTCAGTCTGTGCTTGTGGCGCGCGCCCCCAGGCGTGCCGCCGCCTTGCTTTTCGAATGCGCTCGACCAGCGATAAGCCTCGGGCGCCGAAACTAGACCTGCTTTGACCGGATTGCTCTCAATGTAACGCGCGATTCGGTTCCACTCTGTCTCATCCCGCACCCAGTGGTCGTACGATTCTTTCTGCCAGAAGGGTATGCCTGTTCTGCCGAGCACACGATTTGCCTCCCTTGCGGTGTAGCCTTTGAGCGACTTCATCAGCTTGCTCACATCGACCTCGGGAAGCAGAAGAGTGTGGACATGGTTCGCCATGATGACGAAAGAGGCCAGTTCGTAGTGGCCGAGTTCCACTCCGTGATACAAGGAAGTAGCAACCAGGCTCGCGATTGCATCCTGGCGCAGGAACAGCGGACCCGCGCGGGCCGTGTCTAGCGCCCGGTCCATCGCGGCGAAGATTTCGCCGGATAGAGCCTTATTTGGCGGCGGGAATTGGGATGGGCGGAGTGCGCCGCGGAGGTTCCAGGTGATGAAGAGCCATCGGTCTTCGGGGTAGAAGTGAGGCAAGCGGCGAACGGACATGTACTAGGAGTGGGATTTCATGGCAATTATTCTCGCGAAGGCACGAGTGTCAACGCGGCACGCACGAGTGCGCGCGCTACATGCGCACGAGGTCTTGTGGCGCGCCCCCAAGGCGTGCCGCGTCGCCACTCATGGCGCCGCCTTGTTTTTTGCCTTAGTATTCCTTACAATGTTGGATAAATGAAGTCTGAATCGGTCGGTCAATTTGAGCAGTTGGTCATGACTGCGATTTTGTCTTTGCGGGACGATGCTTACGGAGTGTCGATTCATTCCAAGGTCGCGGACCTGGCGAAGCCGAAGGCGGTTTCGCTGGGAGCTGTCTATGTGACGCTCGACCGGTTGGAGGACAAAGGGTATCTTGCGTCCTGGCTCGCCGATCCGACGCCGGAGCGGGGCGGGCGGTCCAAACGGTTTTACCGGCTGGAGGCTTTGGGCGAGAGGGCTTTACGCGAATCGGTGGTTACGGCTCGGCGCGTTTGGCAGGAAGTCGGACGCGTGCGCGGCTGGCTGAAATCGTGATCGCCAAGATCGTGGGGATTTTTATTCCGCCTGCTTGCCGGGAGGAAGTGCTCGGCGATTTGCGCGAAAGGAATGACGGCGCGCAGTTATTTATTTACGACGCCTTGCGCACCGTGCCTTTCGTCATCGTCAGCCGTATCCGGCGCACGACCGACCCGGTTGTTTTATTGATGGAGGCGTTTTGCTGCTACGTCTCGTTTCTCGCGGTGGCGCTGGTGGCTGAGCCGGCGATGATCGCGACACGGGAGGGATTGCTGCGGCTCGCGATTCCCGGGGCGATCGCGCTTTCGGTGCTGGTGATCGCCGACGCTTATGCGAACCCACGGAAGAAATCGGTGTTGCGCCCGGTGCTGGCGGTGGCTCTGTCGTTCGCATTGGTGTTTCTGGTTCACTTGATTCGTCCTTTTATGCACGGGATGATGCTGGCGGTGGGGTCGGGGATGAGTGTGCTGCTGCTGGTGGTCTTGCGGATGCTGTTTCCGCCGATGGCGGACCGGCCGCAGCAGGTGCAGGGGCCGGCGTTTTGGGAGAAGCAGGAAATCGTCGGAGCGGGAGTGTTGAAAGCGACGGCCGCGGTTGCGGCGATTCTGTTAGTGGGTTCGTCAGTGCCGGATCGGTTGAAGGGTCCAGTGCTGGGGATCGTCGTGGCCGGGGTGATTCTTTATATGATGACGCGGAGGGTTTGACGACGTCGGGTCGGGGACCCGACCCACTGGGGCAAGAGGCTGCCCCGGTCTTTTAAAAAAAGTATTGTTGAATCGCGCTGGAGCGCTTAGGATTGGGGAGTGTTCCGGAACAGGCTTGAAGCGGCGTTTGCGGTGCGCAGGGAGAAGAATTCCCGGTACTCGCTCCGCGCGTTCGCGTCATTTCTCGGCGCGGATCATTCTACCGTTTCGCAGATCCTGCGTGGCTCCAGGCCGGTGCCGGTGGCGCGGATTCGCGCGTGGGGCAAAAAAATCGGGCTCGGCGCGGAGGAAGTAGCGGCGTATATCGCGGCGGGCCATCTGCCGGACGCCGCGGTGCTCGAACGGCAGAGGCAGCTGGCGCATTGGACCGCGGAGGCAATGAGTATCGTCGCGGAGCCGGTGCATTACGAGATCATTCGGCTGTCGAGGACCGAGACGTTTCGCGCCGATTGCAGGTGGATCGCCAACGTAACCGGGTTCACTGTTGACGAGGTGAATCTCGCGGCGAGCCGGCTGTTGCGGCTCGGGTTGATGGAGATGCAGCAGGATCGGTGGCGGGATTTGACTCAGATTGAGGAGTTGAATCCGGATGATTTTCGAAAATTGGCGTTGGCCCGAGTGAGGGAGAAAAATGGCTAGTCCCGTGATGCAGTTTCAGATTTTGTCGAAGGCTCCGGAGGAGACGGCGCGATTTTATGGGAGCCTGTTTGGCTGGAAGGTCGACGCGGACAATCCGATGGGATACCGGCAAATCGATACCGGATCGAAGGAAGGAATTCAGGGAGGAATTTGGCCGGCGCCTCCGCAATCGTCGAACTTTGTGCAGCTTTTTATGAAGGTGCCGAGCGTTCCGGAGTCGGTGAAGCAGGCTCAGGAACTGGGGGCGAAGGTCATAATTCCTCCGACGGTTCTGCCGGGAGGCGACGAAATGGCGGTACTGCTCGATCCGCAGGGAATGGCGTTCGCGGTGTGGCGAAGCTAACTAGGTAAGGGGTGCGCTCGTCTGAAAAGGCATGAAGCTACTTCCTCTATTCATGATTTGTGGCTACCTCTACGGAGAGAAAGTCACGCTGACGGGATGGTTTTCGGACGAGGGATGCGCGAAGGGGCGCGTGGCGTCGGGGGAGATTAGTCCGAATAATCCGGACTGCGTGAAGCAGTGTCTCGATAAAGGCGCGCGGGCGGTGTTTATCAGTGAGCAGGGCAAGGAGATGCTGATCGTCACCGGGTACGCGAAAGCCAAGGACGATGTGGGATATCACCTCGAAATTACTGGCGTTCGGGACGGCGCGGCGAAGAGTATCGCGGTGGAATCGGTGAAAAGGATTGGGGAATACGAGGGCGCCGCCTGCGCTCGGCCGAAGAAGTTAAAATGAGGGCATGACGAGAATCGTGCTGGGTTTGGCGGTATGCGCGGCGATGGTTTCCGCGCAGGATTGGGCGAAGGAGAGGGTCGAGAAATCTCCTCGGCATCGGGAGTCGGTGACGATCACGCACGACGGGCGCAAGGTGGATGCGTTCATCGCGTATCCGGAGGCGTCCAAGAATACGCCGGTGATTGTGGTGATCCACGAGATTTTCGGCATGAGCGATTGGGTGCAGGAAGTGACCGACGAATTCGCCGCGGCGGGATATATCGCGATCGCGCCGGATCTGCTGTCGGGGATGGGCCCGAAGGGCGGAGGGACGAAGGATTTTTCGGGGCAGACGGAAATCGGGCAGGCCATCGGGAAATTGCCTCCGGATCAGATTACGGCGGATCTGAATGCGGTCGCGGATTACGGGTTGAAGCTGCCATCGGCGGCCAAGAAATTATTCGTCACGGGATTCTGTTATGGAGGCGGGCAGGCATTCCGGTTCGCGACGAATCGTGCGGATCTGGCGGCGACGATGTCGTTTTACGGGCCTCCACCGGATAAGGAAGCGATGGCGCGGATCAAGGGACCGGTGTTCGGATTTTACGGCGGAACGGACAATCGGATTGGCGCGATGATTCCGGGTGCGGTCGAAAACATGAAGGCGCTCGGCAAGGTTTATGAGCCGGTGACTTATGAAGGCGCGGGGCATGGGTTCATGCGCGCGGGGGAACAGCCGGATGCGTCGGCCGCGAATGCCAAGGCTCGGGATGAGGCTTGGGTGCGGATTAAGAAGATCATGAGCAGTCACTAGGCTGCTTACCAATAAGAATGCGAGTACGGCGAGTCGCGGCGGGGTTGGTCTTCTGCGGGGCTCTGCTCGCGTTCCAAAAACCGTTTAGGCAGTATCCCGGTGTGGAGTATGGCGATTTCCCGCTGCCTAAGGATTGGTCCGAAAAAACGGAGTTTGTTTTTGCGCGCATGATGTATCCTCCGGCGCCTGGAGTGAGGGGCGGAGGATATCGCGGGTATCGTTCCGATTGGAGAGAAGGCGGGACGATGTGGACGCAGGATTATCCGCGCGCGGACCGGCATTTTGCGCAGGCGGTTCGAAGGCTGACGCGGATCCAGATACGGTCAGTAGAGCAGCCGGTGAATCTGGACGATGGCGACGATGTTTATAACTATCCGTTCCTTTATGCGGTCCAGCCGGGGCGGGGAAGGCTGACGGACGAGCAGGCGGCGAGGCTTCGCGACTATCTGCTGCGCGGCGGCTTTTTCATGACCGACGATTATTGGGGTCCGCAGGATCAGGCGGTGTTCGAGGAGTGGATGCATCGGGTGTTTCCGGACCGGCCGATTGTGGAACTGGATAATCGGGATTCGATTTTTCACTCGATTTACGACTTGGACGACCGGTATCAGGTGCCGGGAGCCCGGTATATCCAGACGGGGGTGACCTGGAAGTGCGAAGGGTGTCCCGCGCGGTGGTATGGGATTTATGACGACCGGGGGCGGGTGATGGTGGCCGCCAGTTTCAATTCCGACATTGGGGATTCGTGGGAGTGGGCGGACGATCCGAATTATCTGGAGAAATTTTCGGCGCTGGGGATTCGGATTGGGGTTAATTACATCGTTTATTCGATGAGTCACTGAGCACACTTCGGCTGTACGATATCGTGAGCGGCCGGATTGCTCCGGCCGCTAGCGGCTTGGAAAGTCTCTCACATGGGTCCTGGCCACAACGGTGAACCGTATTCCATGCTTCGATACACAATCCTCTGAAAACCGGAGTTGAAGCTCCGTTATAGGATCGATCCTAAAGTCTTCCGTCGAGGCCATACATATAGTTGGCCTCGCAAGCCGTTCCACGGGCTCCGGAAGCTCAGCACCACCGTAATACGACATTTCCTGCGCAGGAAAAAAGCTGTCGGAAAGAGCCTTGGTGGAGGACCCTTCCTGGAATGAGAGTACTGCGAAGAAAAACCAACACATTTCGCGCAAAGGCGCTAAGCTCGCCAAGCAAAGAAGTTGGGATTATTTTTTTCGGTGTGATTCCAGGTTGGGGAGGAAGAAGGTCAACAGGCCGATGGCGGGGAGGTAGGCGCAGAGTTTGTAGACGAACGCGATGCTGGTGGCGTCGGCGAGGCGGCCTAGGAGGGCGGCTCCGATACCGGCTACTCCGAAGGCCAGGCCAAAAAAGAGACCGGAGATGGCTCCGACGCGACCGGGGACGAGTTCCTGGGCGTAGACGAGAATCGCGGAGAAGGCTGAGGCGATGACCAGGCCAATGATCATGGTGAGGATGGAGGTCCAGAACAGATTCGAGTAGGGCAGAGCCAGGGCGAAGGGCAGGACGCCGAGGATGGAGCACCAGATGACGTATTTGCGGCCGATGCGGTCGCCGATCGGGCCTCCGGCGAAGGTTCCAGCGGCGGCGGCGCCCAGGAACAGGAACAGATGGACCTGAGCGTTCTGGACGGAGATGTGAAATTTATCGATCAGATAAAAAATGTAGTATGCGGTGAAGCTCGCCAGGTAAATGTATTTCGAGAAAATGAGCGCGATCAGGACACTCATGGCTAAGGCCACTTTTTGACGCGAGAGGGTGGAGTGGCGTGTGGGGGCGGCGCGTTTCGCGGTGGGAGGGTGATGGTTTTTGTACCAGGTGCCGACCTGGGTCAGGATCAGGATCGAGATAAGGGCGGCGATCGAGAACCAGGCGATGCTGTGTTGGCCTTTTGGGAGGACGATGAAGGCGGCGAGGAGGGGTCCGGTGGCGGAGCCGGCGTTACCTCCAACCTGGAAAAGAGATTGGGCGAGACCGTGCTGGCCTCCGGAGGCTAAACGCGCGATGCGCGAAGATTCGGGATGAAAGACCGCCGATCCTACGCCGACCAGTGCGACGGCGGCGAGGATCGCCACGAAGGTGGGGGCGGAGGAAAGGAGCAGGAGTCCGGTCAGGGTGAATCCCATGCCGATCGCTAGCGAATAGGGTTTGGGATGTTTATCCGTATAGATGCCGACCAGAGGCTGGAGAAGGGACGCGGTGATTTGGAGAGACGCCGTGATCATGCCGATCTGGCTGAAGTCGAGGTGATAGGAAGTCTTGAGGATCGGGTAAACGGCGGGAACGACCGACTGCATCATGTCGTTGAGGAGATGGCAGACGGTGATCGCCCAGAGGATGCGGAAGGTGGTGGTTTCCGTTGGGCGCTCAATGGGGAGGGTTGTAGACGACACTCTTCCTTCAGTTTAACCGACCCGCCACGAGGTACGCGCCGATTCGAAAATGGCGCACCAATATTTTGTTTTTTCCTTGATTCCGGTCCCTAAATTCGGTTACTCTTGATCGTCATTTCGGCATATTCTGGAGGGCAATATGGGTCAGCCTGCGCCGGCGCCGGGGAATTCGGCGGGATTGATGGTGAATGTTTACGACGGAACCAGGAAGCCGGTCGATCCGAATCTGGACGTGCTGGTCTATATTTCCGATGGTTTCCATGCCCCTTTCATTCAGCAAACGTTCAAGGGCCCGAACATCAATTTCGAAGTTCCGGTTCATGACTTCGATGGGGGCAATGATTATTCCGTTGTCGTTTCGGCGAATGGGTATTACCAGTCCGGTTATTTCCCGGTTAAAGTTTCGCCGACGGTGCATCAAGCTGTTTCGTTGATGCTGGTACCTAAAAACGGGAATTTTCATTTCGCCAATGCGAAATGGGCGGACGTCCAGGCGAAAATTCCGGTGCTGGCGGGAATTCTGAACAACAGCGCGCAGGGAGACGCGAGCGGATTCTATGCGAATTGCTATGAAACCGCCGGGTCGCAGCCGAAGTTGGCGTGCCTGCTCAACATCGCTACTGCGATGGAGCAGATCTTCCTGCCGCAAAAGACGCCGCTCGATTACCTGAAGTCGATTTTCATCGACGATCTGCGTCAGGACCGGTTTTTCGCGCTGGCGGACCCGGCATTGCTCGATCAGGTCAAGATCGCGACGCAGCAAGGGCAGTTCGATCAACAGAGTGAGGCTGACCTGGGGTTACATAGCGGTCCGCCTTATGGAGCTGCGACCAGCAGTTTTAAGCAGAATCAGTTCGGGGAGGCGAACGTCCAGTTGACCTTTCATGGCCTCCAGGACGGGCTGATTATCGTGGAGCCGGACATCGATTATTACAAGAGTTTGCTGGCGCACACGATTTTCGAGCTGATTCCAAACGGTTTTACCGGCGGGCTGACGGATCCACGGGAGGTGTATGTGCTCCGCTGGATTGCAGGGCAAAGGGCCGGGCTACCGGAGTTCGATCCTCTTTACACCATCGAGTAGTAACGATCCGGCACATTCGATACACTTCTGTATAAGGGACGCTCCCATATTACATAGGAAGAGCTTGCTCTGCGGGCGGAAGTGCTGTAATATCAATCACAAGCTTAGCCATAGGGGTGGTCATTCACGTGCTACGGATCTGGTGGCTTCGTGTCACTGTTTGAGTTTGGAGTTGGGGTATGAGGGAATTCAGGCAACAGCTCGTTAGCGCGTTGCTGGTGATTGTAACGGTTGCGGCAGTGATTGCCGCCGCCATCAATTTCCAGCAGCAGAGCCGATTTGCGCTTCCCGATGACGGCGTCGCGTGGACCGACCAAACTCAGGGCGATTCGGATCGGGTAGTCGCGGCTTATGTGACTCCGGGGAGTCCGGCGCTGAAGGCGGGGCTGCGGACGGGGGACGTGCTGCTGTCGATTGAGGGCGTTCGGATGGATAACGCTCTGAAGGCGACTGAGGTGCTGGCGCGGCTGGGTCCCTGGCGGCAGGCCGATTACGAAGTGCAGCGCGGCGGATCGAAGTTTACCGCTAAGGTGATTATCGGGCAGGCTGAGCGCGACTCCACGGTTTTCTATCAATACGCGGTTGCGGTGGTGTACCTGGCGATCGGACTGTTTGTGTATTTCCGCCGGGGGAACGCTCCGCGGGCGCTGCATTTTTTCCTGTTATGCCTGGCGTCGTTCATCATGTCGTCGTTCCATTATTCGGGGAAGCTGAATAATTTCGACAAGGTGATTTATTTAGGCAACGTCGTGGCGGGATATCTGGCGCCGACCTTGTTCCTGCATTTCTGCTGCGTGTTTCCGGAGCCGCAGAAGTGGATCCGCAGGCGCGGGGCGGCGGTGGCGCTCTATTTGCCGGGGCTGGCGTTGCTGGCGTTCCACCTGGGGATCATGTTCGGTTATGTGCGGACGGCGGCGCCTTTGCTCGAGATGCGATGGATGCTGGATCGCATATGGCTGACGTTCCTGTGCACGATGTATCTGTTGGGCGGAGTGGTTCTGGCGTGGCAATTGCGGAGGGCGGACGATCCGGTGGTGCGGCGGCAGTTGACGTGGCTGCGCAACGGAACGGTGATCGGGATGCTGCCGTTCGCGTTGATTTACGCGGTTCCTTATCTGATGGGAGTGCCTCCGAATCATGCCATGAATCTGGCGGTGCTGCCGATGGCGTTCATTCCTCTGACTTGGGCTTATGCGATTTTGCGCTACCGGTTGATGGATGTCGCCGTGATTTTCCAGGAAGGCTATGTTTACACGCTGGCTACGCTGGCGGTGCTGTCGATTTTCTACGGGCTGATTTTCACGGTGAGCCGCGCGGGCGAGTTGAGCGGGACGGCGATGGTGGCACTGATTCTGATCGCCGCGTTCGTGTTTCAACCGATTCGGAATTGGATCCAGGAGCAGCTCGACCGGCATTACTTTTATAAAGATCGCTACGACTATCGCCGGACGCTGATCGAGTTTGCGCGCGAGCTGGGATCTCCGGCCAATTTGGGAGAGATGCTGGAGAGTGTTGCGGACCGGTTAATTCGCACGCTGGGGATTCGCCATGTGGCGTTTTTCGTGTGGGAAGAAGCGGACGCAAAGTTCCGGCTGGAACTGGCGAGCAACCGGCGCGGCAGACAGACAGAGAATGTGCCGTACGGGCTGGACATGAGCTTTCTGAGTGCGAATCCGAAGAAGCCGTATTTGTTTTTCGAGCGGACCAGAAATTTGCTGGACGTGGTTTCACATGAGATGCCGGTATCGGCGCGGAGATCGATTGCGGAGCTAGAGCTGACTTATTATCTGCCGTGTTCGGCTAGGGGCCGGACGATCGCGTACCTGGGCGTGAGCCGGACGGAGACGGGCGATTTTCTATCGAGCGAAGACGTGGAACTGCTGGTGACCTTGTCGGGATATGTCGGTATCGCGGTAGATAATTCGATGCTGTATCAATCGCTGGCGCGCAAGGTGGAGGAGTACGAGAAGCTGAAGGAGTTCAGCGAGAACATTGTCGAATCGATCAACGTGGGCATTCTGGCGGCGGATCTGGAAGATCGCGTGGAGAGCTGGAATTCGCAGATCGAGAAACTGACGGGGATTTCGCGCGAGAGGGCTTTAGGAAGAAAACTTTCGGAGCTGTTGCCCACAGAGTTGTGCGAGCGGCTGGGACCGGGCGTCGATAACGTATACAAGTTTGTACTAAAGCCCGATGTGACGCTGAATATCGCGGTTGCGCCGCTGCTTTCGCGCGAAGGGGCGCAGATCGGACGGCTGATTATTTTCGACGATGTGACGGATCGGGCGGAGCTGGAGCGAAGGCTGATGCAGGCCGACAAACTGAGCTCGATCGGACTGCTGGCCGCGGGCGTGGCGCATGAGGTGAATACGCCGCTGGCAGTGATTTCGACTTACGCGCAGATGCTGGCGAAGCAGATTTCGGGCGATGAGCAGAAGGCGCCGCTGCTGGAGAAAATCGCGCGGCAGACGTTCCGGGCTAGCGAGATCGTCAATTCGCTGCTGAATTTCTCGCGCACGTCGCCGACGGAATTCGTCAGCGTCGATTTGAACAAGGTCGTGAAAGAGACGCTGGCGCTGATGGAGCATCAGCTCACGAAATCGGGGATAACGGCAACGCTAACTCTAGACGAAAAACTGCCGAGGATCAAAGGAAGCCCGGGGAAACTGCAACAGGTATTCCTGAATTTGTTCCTGAATGCGCGCGACGCGATGGAGCGTGGCGGGGTGCTGGCGGTGAAGACGTGGGCTCACGACGGCCGTGTGGTGGTGACAGTGGCGGACTCCGGCGCGGGAATTGCGCGGGAAAATCTGGAGAAGATTTTCGATCCGTTTTTCACGACGAAGGGCGCGAAAAAGGGCACCGGACTGGGATTGTCGGTCAGCTATGGCATTGTGCGCGAGCACGCCGGGAACATCGAAGTGCAGAGTGAGATCGGAACGGGGACGCGGTTCGAGTTATCATTCCCGGAGGCGGTGGTGATGAAGAGAAGCGAGAGTCCGGCGATCGAAAAGCCCGCGGCCGCGGTTGCCCAGGCGGTCTCTACGCAGGTGATTTCGACACAGGTCATCTCGACGCAGGCGGGTCCGCAACCGGCCGTGGCATCGCAAAATGACAGGTTGATTTGTTGATGATTCCTGAGGGTCCGCTTCCCGTTGACATCATCGCGACTGAAAGTCCTTCCCGCGGGCGCATTCTGGTAATCGACGACGAACCCGATATTCGCGAGAGTTTAGAGGCGCTGCTATCGAGCGAAAATTATCGCGTCGAGCTGGCGTTTAATGCGACGGAGGGGCTGAAAAAGCTCGAAACATCGACCTACGATCTTGTTCTGGTGGATCTGATGATGCCGGACAAGAGCGGCATGGAGGTGCTCGAAGAGATCCGGCTGAGGGATCGCGAGACGCCTCTGTTTATGATTACGGCGTACGGGTCGATCGAGGTCGCCGTGGAGGCGCTGAAGCGCGGCGCGAACGATTATTTCGCCAAGCCGTGGGACAACGAAAAACTGCTGATCGAGATCGAGAGGATGATCTCGAAGCACCGCCTGGAGCGGGAGAACACCGAGCTCAAGAGGGCGCTGAAACAGCGGTACAGCTTCCCGAACATCGTCGGCAAGAGCGAGCGGATGATGAAGATCCTGGACCTGGTCGCGCAAGTGGCGGCCAGCCGGGCGACGATTCTCATCACGGGCGAGACGGGGACGGGCAAGGAACTTATCGCCAATGCGATTCATGCGCATTCGGCGAGGCATGAGCATCCGTTCGTGCCCGTGCATTCGGGGTCGGTGCCGCCGGATTTGCTGGAATCGGCTTTGTTCGGGCACGTGAAGGGCGCATTCACGGGAGCGGTGGCGTCGCGCAAGGGTTATTTCGAGATCGCCAATCGCGGCACGATTTTCTTCGATGAGATCGGGACGATTTCGCTGGAGACGCAGACGAAGTTGTTACGCGTGATTCAGGAGCGCGAGTTCATGCCGCTGGGCTCGACCGAAACGATTCGGGTGGATGTGCGGATCGTCGCGGCAACGAATGCGGAATTGAAGAAGGCGGTGGAGGAAGGGAAGTTTCGTGAGGACCTTTACTACCGGCTGAATGTGATCAACCTGGCGCTGCCTCCTCTGCGGGATCGGAAAGAAGATATTCCGGCGCTGGTGGACCATTTTTTTGCGAAGTATTGCAAGGAGAACGAGAAGTATCTCGATTCGAACGGGCGATCGACTTTGAGTTTCGAGCCAGAGGCGATGCAGATTCTGATGGATCACCTGTGGCCTGGGAACGTTCGCGAATTGGAGAACGTGGTGGAGCGAGCGGTGGTGCTGGCGTCGCAACCGTCGGTCCCGGTGGATGTATTACCCGAACATCTTCTCGAAGCGAAGGGGCTGCGGATTCGGCGCGACGAGAGCGGTCATCTGGCGGCGGATGCGAGTTTGTTCGAGATTGTCGCGGATTACGAGCGGCGGAAGATTATCGAGCAACTGGAAGCGTCGGACTGGAGCCAGACGGCGGCGGCGGAGGCGTTACGGGTGCCTTTGTCGACGTTGAATCAGAAGATCAAGCGGCTGAATATCGAGATTCGGAAGCGGGGGGCTTGATTTCGAGCTACGCCATGAACTTCCTCTGCGGCCGGACTAGGTGAGTTGGTTCCGGTTGGCTTCTAGGCGATGACATACTTTATCGGCTCACAAGAGAGCCTAGACAGGATCGGGCTACGCTACGCCGTCAGAGCGTATCTATCCGTCGCCGCTCCCAGCAAATGTTAGCGGCGGGCGTGGTGGGGCCGGGTGATGAATGCAGGTGTGCGAGAAGCACTGAGGTTCGGAGGGCGGTCTGGTGTTTCGACGGTATGCTTAAACTATGACCTCAGACCGCCGCGGATTTCTCACGCGCATGGCTATTTCCGGACTAGCGCTACAGCGCCTTTCGGCTGATACCGCCAGTTTTCGCCGCAGCATCAAAGCCGTTGCATTCGATGGGTTTCCGATCCTCGATCCTCGGCCCGTTTTCGCGCTGGTAGACCAGCTATACCCCGAGCGGGGCGTCGAATTGACCAATGTCTGGCGAACCAAACAGTTTGAGTACACTTGGCTGCGTACCATGTCCCGGCGCTACGCGGATTTTCGGCAGATCACCGATGACGCGCTGGTCTTTGCCGCCAAGTCCATCAAGGTCGACCTCACGCCAGAGAAGCATTCCCGTTTGATGGACGCATACCTCAGGCTGCGGTGTTGGCCAGACGTTCCGGAGGCGCTTCGCTCATTGAAGAATGCCGGCATCCGCCTCGCGTTTCTGTCCAACCTGACGGCCGGAATGCTGGAAACAGGAATCCGCAATTCTCAATTGGAGGGATTGTTTGACCATGTGTTGAGCACTGATCGGGTGAAGGCCTATAAACCAGATCCTCGCGCATATCAGATGGGCGTCGATGTTTTGGGATTGAAGCCTAATCAAATCCTCTTTGCTGCTTTTGCGGGATGGGACGCAGCCGGCGCAAAGTCGTTCGGCTATCCGACCTTTTGGGTCAATCGCCAGAACCAGCCCGCCGAGGAACTCGGCGTAACTCCCGATGCGATTGGCGGAAACTTGATTGATCTTGCCGGTTTCTTGGTTGGGTGAAGAGTTACCGACTCAATAGGATCCGAACGCCTCCTTCATATGTTAACTCCCCCGGCGTTTGAATGGGCGAGATGAGGCGATGGTATTCTAGTAAAATCTCTCGCCAAACCAATCGCACGTTAGCGGTCATCTTCGCGGGGTTCTGCGCGTTTTTGACTGTTTATGCGACTCAACCGATTCTTCCCGTTTTAAGTAAAGCCCTCGGAGTTACCGCATTTCTGGCGAGCCTTACCGTGACGGCGAGCACGCTTGGTATGGCGTTTACCGCTCCCATGGCCGGAAGAATTTCCGATCGCATTGGGCGCAAGAAGACCATCGTGATTGCGGGATTTGGGCTCGCGGTCTCGACACTTGCGGCGGCGACTGCCTGGGACCTTCCCTCGCTGCTGTTCTGGCGGTTTCTGCAAGGCGTTTTTACGCCTGGTATTTTCGCGGTCACGATTGCGTACGTCAACGACGAATGGGGCGCGGCGGAATCAGGGCGGGGGATGGCGAAGTACGTGGGCGGGACGGTGGTCGGCGGATTTTTGGGACGATTCCTGGCGGGACTGATTGCGTCAAAATACGACTGGCATTACGTGTTCCTGGTTTTGGGTGGATTGAACATGCTCAGCGCGTTGATCATCTGGCGGTTCATGCCGGTGGAGAGCAAGAAACCTGCTCCTCCGGCTACTGGGTTCTGGTCCGCTGCCGGGGAACATTTTCGCAATCCTCTGCTACTGGCCACGTACGCGGTCGGATTTTGCGTGTTCTTCTCGCTGATTTCGACGTTTACCTATATCAATTTTTATTTGGCGCGGCCGCCGTTTTCGCTTTCGACGACGGTGCTGGGGTCCCTATTTTTTGTTTACCTGACGAGTGCGGTGGTGACGCCGATCGCGGGGAAGTATATCGACAAGTACGGGCATAGGTTCGTGCTGCTATGCGGGATCGCCGGAGGAGCGTGCGGGTCGCTGCTGACGCTGGTTCCGAACGTGATCGTGATTATTGTCGGGCTCGCGCTGGTTTGCGACGCGGTGTTTGTGGCGCAGACTTGTTCGAGCGGATTTATCGGCATGGCGACGAAGACCAACCGCGCTCTGGCCGTGGGTCTGTACGTGATGGTGTACAACATTGGAGGGAGCGTGGGGTCCGCGGCGCCGGGTCCAGTATGGAAGGCGTATGGATGGCCGGGTGTGGTAGCTTTGATCGTCTCCGTTCAGGTGCTGACGATGCTGCTCGCGTGGCGGCTATGGCCGGGGCGGAAACCGGCAAGCGGCACGTGATCCTTTCGGCGTACTGGTGCTTTCTTAGAAACAGCACTAAACTTTATTGATAGAGGTGATGACCATGATGACATCGAGACGGCAGTTCAGCCGGGTGGTCGCTGCAACCAGCCTGGCGTCCGCGGTAGAGATGTTCGGCGAAACTCCCGAGGCGACGATCGGCGATTCGGGCGACTTCAAGCTGGGCGTGGCAAGCTATTCGTTCCGCGAGTTCGGACGCAAGATCGCGATTCAGAGTACGCAGAAGTGTGGCGTCCGCTACATCAACTATAAGGATGTGCATCTGCCGTTGACGTCGTCGCCCGCGGACATTAAGAAGGCGATTGCGGAAACTGAGAAGGCGGGGTTGAAGATCGTCGGCGGCGGGACGATTTATTTCCAGACGGACGACGAGAAGGACATCCGGGCGAAGTTCGAATACGCCAAGGCCTGCGGGATGCCGACCATCGTGTGTATGCCGAATGTAGACGTGCTGCCGAAACTCGGGAAATACGTCAAGGAATACGACATCAAGATTGCGGTTCATGCCCACGGCCCGGAGGACAAGAATTTTCAGCGTCCCCAGGATGTGCTGAAGGTGGTGAAGGACATGGATCCGCGGTGCGGCCTCTGCATTGACGTCGGGCATACGGTTCGCACGGGTGTCGATCTTATTTCGACGGTGACCGAAACCGGGCCCCGGCTCCTGGACATGCATGTGAAGGATCTGGCGGATTTCAACGACAAAAATAGCCAGAGGCCTTGCGGAGATGGCAAGATCCCGTTCCCGGCGCTGTTCACGCAGTTGAAGAGGATGAACTATCAGGGTTACATCAATCTGGAATATGAGATTGACGATACCGATCCTCTGCCGAACATGATCAAGAGCTTCGCGTACATGCGCGGCGTGATCGCGGGCCTCAAAGGTTAACGCTTATAGCCGATCTTGCGCAGCAGATTGTGGCGCCATTCCAGGGCTGACTCGGATTCGAGGCCCTTCGGGCTGCTGCCGTCGATGACTCCCATGATGCCGCGGCCTTGTGTGGTTTCCGCGATGATCGCCTCTACTGGATTCGCAGTGGCGCAGAAGATCGTGCAAACTTCCGGGAGGTCGCGGATGCGGCCCAGGACATTTATCGGGTAGCCTTCGCGCATCGAAACTACGAAGGTGTGGCCGGCGGCCAGCAACTGTGCATTGTGCGTGGCGTTTTCTTTCAGCGCGTCGTCGTTTCCGTCGACGCGAGTGAGGCAGTCTCCCGACGCCTCATTGAAGGCGACACCGAACTTCATTTGCGGGACCGTGTTTACGATGGCTTCGTAGATGTCCTCGACGGTCTTAATGAAGTGGCTCTGGCCGACGATGATGTTTCCGTTCTCGGGTATCTCCAAACGCACTGTCTTCAGTTCCATTTCATCCATCTTAGTCAAACCGGGATAATGAAACGTGGCACAACAAAAGGCGCGAGGTAAGGCCAGCAAACTGATTGAAGGGCGGCTGAACGTTCATCGCGACGGCTATGCGTTTCTGATTCCCGACAAACCGATTCCAGGGGCCGGGGGCGACGTCTACATCGCCAAGGAAGAAGCGCACAAGGCGATGCATGGCGATCGAGTCGGCATCCGATTGAAGCGCGGCGACCGGGGCCGCATCCACGGCGAGATCGTACAGGTATTGCGGCGCGCGCATCCTTCGGTGGTGGGCGAATTTCGCGTGCGCCGGCGAGGGAATTACGTGGTCCCGCATGAGGATCGGATCCGGCAATGGATCGAAATTCCGGAGGGGATGGAATTTCCTAAGAAGAAGGCCTCGGCGAATCGGGTTGGCGCGCGCGAGGTCGACGTGAAGACGGTTGCCGATCTGGATGGCATGATCGTCAACGCGGAGATCCTCGATTTCGGCGATTGCGAACGGCCGATCGGGCGGGTGACGGAGATCCTGGGAAAAGCTGACGATTTTGGAGTGGACGTCGAGATTCTGATCCGCTCGCATCACATTCCGCACGAGTTTCCGGAGGACGTGCTGGAGGAGGCGCGGTCGATTCCAGGGGCGATTCCGGGTCAAGAGATCGCGAAGCGGCGGGATTTTCGGGGGCTCGATATCGTGACCATCGATGGGGAGACGGCGCGCGATTTCGACGATGCGGTATGGGTGGAAAAACTCGCGAACGGCAATTTCGCTTTACAGGTGCACATTGCGGATGTGAGTCAATACGTGACGCCGGGATCGGCGATCGATCGCGAAGCGCTGCTACGTGGGACCAGTGTCTATTTTCCCGATCGCGCGGTTCCAATGCTGCCTTTGGAACTATCGACCGACCTATGCTCGCTGCGGCCGCACGAGGATCGGCTGGTGTTATCGGCGCTTTTAGAGATCGACAAGCGCGGCGACGTTGTGGCGCAGGATTTCACGCGCGGCGTAATTCGCAGCGCAGAGCGAATGACGTATACGGCGGTGCACGGCGTGCTCGAAGGCGACGCAGAGTTGCGCAGCCGATATGCGCCTTTAGTCGATCGCTTCGAACTGATGCAGGAACTCGCGCTGATCCTGAATAAGAAGAGAGTGCGGCGCGGGTCGATCGATTTCGATTTGCCCGAGCCTCTGCTGGAGTTCGACGAGTTCGGGGCGATGATCGCGATCAAACGCGCGGCTCGCAATGACGCGCACCGGTTGATCGAGGAATTTATGCTGGCGGCGAATGAAGCCGTTGCGTCGCATATCGAAGAAGCGGGCCTGCCGATGATTTACCGCATTCACGAAAGGCCGGATCCGAAGAGGGTGCTGGAGTTCGAAGAAGTGGCGACGCAGTTCGGCTATTCGCTGGTGGGCGGCGGAGCGCCAGTGAAAAAGTTTCGCGGAGAGATCGTTGCTCTGGATAACGAGAAGTTGACGTCCCGCAATTATCAGAAGCTGGTGGCGAAGATCGAAGGCAAGCCGGAAGAGCGCATCCTCAGCTATCTGATGCTGCGATCGTTGAAGCAGGCCCGGTATAGCGATCAGAATGTCGGCCATTTTGCGCTGGCCGCGAAAAGCTACACCCACTTCACCTCGCCCATCCGGCGCTATCCAGATCTGATCGTGCATCGGATTCTGAAGGCGCATCTGGATGGAAAAGTGTACGAGGACGATCTGCATGACATCGCGAATTCCTCGTCCAGCACCGAGCGGCGCGCGGCGGAAGCGGAGCGCGAACTGGTGGAGTGGAAAAAAGTTAAGTTCATGATCGACCATGTGGGCGAGGAGTTCGACGCGTTGATCATTTCCACCCAGCGCTTCGGATTCTTCGTGGAATTGACGGACATGTTCATCGAAGGGCTGGTGCCGATGGACACGCTGCTGGGCGATCATTTCACGTATCACGAGAATACGCGAAAGATCGTCGGGCAGAGGACGAGGAAGCAGTTTTCGATTGGCGATAAGGTGCGGGTGCGGCTGGATCGGGTTGATGGCGTGGAGAAGAGATTGCAGTTTTCGCTACTTCAGAAAAAGAAATGATTCAGTATAACGGCGGTTCTCCGGGCGGACGCGTTTTCCAGCGGCGGTGAATCCAGAGCCATTGATCGGGATATTGCCGGATAACCGATTCCAATTGCGATTGGATGCGTTGCGTGTCTTCAGCGACGTCTCCAGAGAGCGGAATTTCGGGATAGAAGCGAAGGATGTAGCGCTGCTCTTGGGCAGACCAGAGTGCGAAGCCGGGCACGACGGGCGCTCCGCTATGGTGCGCGAGTTTCGCGAAAGCGGTTCCGGCGCAGGCCTTCATTCCGAAAAACTCGATGAACACGCCTTGGTCGAGCGTGGTGTTTTGATCGATGAGAATGCCGACGCCGGCGCCCGATTTAAGAGCTTTTAAAATACCGCGGGCCGCGTCCTTTTTCTCGATGATGTGATTGCCGGACAATCCGCGATAACGCTCGACGAGCGCATCGATGCGTGGATTATCGATAGGGCGGACCACGATGTGCATCGGCGCCGTCATCCAGGCGTGCGCGAACGCGCTTAACTCCCAGTTGCCGAGATGCGCCGTGGAGACCAGAACTCCACGGCCGCGGGCGAGGGCGTTTTGAAAATTATCGAGGCCTTCATAATGAATCAGCTCGGAAATGTTTTGGGGCGTGAGTCGAGGCAGGCGCGCGAAGGTTCGAAGAAGGCGCGCGATCGAAAGGAAAATGCCGTCGGCTATTTCGTTGGGATTCGAGAATCCGGCCATCTTGAGATTTCTGTTCGCGATGCGGCGGAGGCGCGGTACGAGAATGTCGAGAAGCCGGGCGATTACATTCGAAAGGGAAGGGAAGGCGGCGACGGCTGCGATTGCGATGCGTGCAATCCAATACTCAACCAATCCAGCCACCGCCAAGAACCAGTTCACCTGAATAAAATACGGCGCCCTGGCCGGGAGTGACGGCGCGCTGCGGCTCATCGAAATGAACTTCGATTCGCGACGGATCGGCAGTGGGCGTAATGGTCGCGGGGGCGGCCTGATGTTTGTTGCGAATCTTGATCTCGGCTCTCAGAGGCGCGGCAGGCGCGGCGATCGAGATCCAGTTCACGTCGTTGACGCTCATCGTCGCACGCAGCAGCGCGTCGTTACGTCCGATCACGACGCGCTTCGACGCGGGCTCCGTTGAGATGACATAAAGAGGCTCGCCTGCCGCGACGCCGAGGCCGCGGCGCTGGCCGATGGTGAAATGATGAACACCGGAATGTTCGCCGACCACCTGGCCGTCGGTGGTGACCAGCTCGCCTTGCGTTTCGGAGGGAGAAATTCCCTGTTCCTTAAAATAAGCGTCGATAAATGCGGCGTAATCGCCGTTGGGAACGAAGCAGATTTCCTGACTATCCGGCTTCGCAGCGGTCGGAATGCCAAGCTCGCGCGCGAGGTCGCGTACGGCCGACTTCTCCATTGCGCCGAGAGGAAACATAGTTCGCGCCAGTTGCTCCTGCTTGAGGCCGAAGAGAAAATACGTCTGGTCCTTGGCGCGATCGGCGCTGCGGCGCATTTCCCACCGGCTGGTGTCTGCGTTCCAGTTGATCTGCGCGTAGTGGCCGGTTGCGATGCGTTCCGCGCCCACGCCCGCGGCCATGTCCAGGAACTGATCGAATTTGATGAAGTTGTTACACAGCGTGCACGGCACGGGCGTGCGGCCGGCCAGATATTCGCCGATGAAAGGCTTCACGACCTGCGCTTCGAAGCGGTCCTCAAAATTGACGACGTAATAAGGAATGCCTAGAAGCTGCGCGACATGGCGGGCATCGTATACATCGTCGAGCGAACAGCATCGACCGGTCGAGCCGCCCTCCGGCACTAAATCCGGAAGCCGACGCTGGTTCCACAGCTGCATGGTGAGCCCGACGACATTTTCGCCGCGCGCGCGAAGCATCCCCGCAACGACGGAGCTGTCGACTCCTCCCGACATGGCGACGGCAATAGTCGGCGACTCAGGCATAAGCGGGCGCCAGCTTTCTCAGGTGCGCGACGCATGCGGCGACAGCGCCGATCAAAGCGTCGACCTGTGCGGCGTCGTTCGAACGGCCGAGCGAGAAACGGATGCTCGACTTCGCTTGGTCTCGCGAGAGGCCGATCGCGAGGAGCACGGGCGAAGGCTCCTGCGCGCCGCTCGAACATGCGGAGCCGGCGGAAACGGCGAAGCCGCGCAAATCAAGGGCGATGAGCAGAGCTTCGCTATCGATTCCATCGAAGCGAATGTTGGTGACGTTGGGAGCGCGAAGGCCGCCGGCTGCGTTGACATGCGAATCGGCAACGGACGAGAGGATGCCAAGTTCCAGACGATCGCGGAGTGCGGCGAGGTGGGGCCATTCGTCGGAGGCGTGTTCATTGATCCATTGGGCGGCTGCGCCGAGCGCGACGGCTCCCGCGACGTTTTGCGTGCCCGCGCGAAACCGGCTTTCGTGACTTCCGCCATGAACCTGGGGCCGGAGTTGAAGTCCCTTGCGGATATAAAGCGCGCCAGTCCCCTTCGGTGCGTAAATCTTGTGACCGCTGATGGCGTAAATATCGGCGTGCATGGCACGCACATCGATGGGCACTTTTCCGGCCGCCTGCACGCCGTCGGAATGGAACGCGACACCGGCCACTTGCGCGATACGGCCAATCTGCTCGACGGGCTGTATGGTGCCCAGTTCGTTGTTTACGTGCATCACCGTGATCAACTTCGTATCAGGCCGCAGCGCGCGGCGAATCGCATCCGGATCGACAATGCCGCCGCGATCTACCGGGACGCGAGTGACGGCGCATTGGTCCGCGGACGCAAGAACAGCGGGATGTTCGATGGTCGTCGTGATTACATGCCCGCCCGCCGCGATTCCCAGGATCGCGAGATTGTCCGATTCCGTGCCCCCGCTGGTGAAAATAATCTCATTGTCGGAGCAACGGAGCATCGCCGCGACCTGCCGCCGCGCGTGGTCGAGTTTGGCGCGGGCCGCCTGTCCATAATGGTGGATACTGGAGGGGTTGCCGAAAACCTCAGTCATCGCCGGGAGCATGGCTTCCAGCACTTCCGGGGACACGGGCGTTGTCGCGTTGTGATCGAAATAATATCGCTGCACGGCTTTCTTTAATTTTAACAGCAGATGTTGCGCGGACCTATTACACTGACCACTGATTTCGGGACCAGCGACCACTTTGTGGGCACAATGAAGGGCGTGATTCTCGGTATTTCGCCGCGTGCGAGGATCGTCGATATCACCCATGAGATCGCGCCGCAGGATGTGAATGAGGCCGCGTTCGTGATTGCGCAAGCGTGGCGATACTTCCCTACGGGCTCGATTCACCTGGTTGTGGTCGATCCTGGTGTCGGCAGCGCGAGGCGCGCGATTCTGTGCGAAGCGGAGGGGCAGTTTTTCATCGCGCCCGACAATGGCGTCCTATCGATGATCTACGATGCGGCGCGGCACAAAGTGCGCGTCATCTCGAACGAGAAGCTTTTCCTCAAAATAGTGAGCAAGACATTTCATGGACGAGATGCATTTGCTCCTGCTGCCGCACATCTTTCCAAGGGCCTGGCTCCGGCGAAATTCGGCAAGCCGATTCACGATTGTGTTCGCAACTTCCTGCTGAAGCCGACTCGACTGTCGCGGCATGACTGGAGCGGCGTAGTGCTCAAGACTGACCGGTTTGGAAATTTAATCACCAATTTTCGGATCGACGAATTTCCGGATCTGGCGGAGCATCCGATGGAATTGCGCGCCGGACTGGAGCGAATCACCAAGCTCGCCGGGACGTACGCGGAGACGACGATCGGCGAGTTGTTCGCGATTATCGGAAGTTCCGGCTATCTTGAGGTGGCGGTGAATCAGGGCTCGGCGGCAAAGCTGCTTGGGATCGGGACGGGATCGCCGGTGGAGCTGGAGATTTTCTACGAATAGTCGGAAGTAGGCGGCTCCGTTTGCGGCTCCTCATAACCTCGACATTCCAGAACCGGTAATCGCGGATACTTCGGGAATGTGGGATCGGTGAACGATCGCTCGCACAACAGAAAAACTGAGCCGCGATCGTTACGCATGAGCCGGCAGTGCTGGCAGGTATCGCAGAGATTCATTTCAATCTATCAGCCCGCTGCGGACGGCGAAACGGACCAGTTCGCCGGTGCTGTGTAAATTTAATTTCTCCATCAGCCGGCCGCGATGCGCTTCGACCGTGTAGACGCTCAGGTTGAGAGACGTCGCGATTTCTTTATTGGTTTTTCCCTCGGCGATCAGTTGCAGCACCTCGCGTTCGCGGCTGGTGAGTAGATCGAGCGGATCGGTCACATGCCGGCGGTAATCGCTCAGCACGGCGTCCGATACGCCGGGGCTCAGATATCCTTCCCCTTTCGCGACGGCGCGCACGGCGGCCAACAAATCGGCGTCGGCCGAATCCTTTAGTAGATATCCCCGGGCGCCGGCGCGCAAAATCTCGCGCACGTAAACCGCATCCTTGTGCATACTCAGCGCCAGCACGCGGGACCGTGGCGAGAGCTCGATCAGGCGCCGCGTAGCCTCGATGCCGTTAAGCTCCGGCATGGTAACGTCCATCACCACGACGTCGGGCTTGAGCGTTTGCGCCAGTTCGACGGCCTCCTTTCCATTTCCCGCCTCGCCCGCGATCTCCATGTCCGGCTGTGCAGCAAGGATCATGCGGAAACCGTGGCGGACCAGTGCGTGATCGTCGGCGAGTAAAATTCGGATCATGTTCGCTCCATGGGCGCCGTCACGTCGACCGTGACGCCTCCGCCTGTAGTGGATGAAATGACGCAATCGCCACCCGCGCTACGCGCCCGAGCGCGCATTCCGGTGAGGCCCATACCCATATGTTCAGAAGATGTTTGCGGGATCCCTCGTCCGTTGTCGGACAAGGTCAGCCTGATCTTTCCATTTTCCACGCGCAGAAAAATCGTGACGCGCGACGCGTTGGCGTGCCGCGCGACATTGGTCAACGCTTCCTGCACGATTCGAAACAGGTGCGTCTCTGTCTCATCGGCCAGGCGGCCCTCGAAATGGGAACGGTAATCGGCGTCAATGCCGGTGCGTTCGCTGAACCGTTCGGCGAGCCAGCGGATGCCTGCGTCGAGGCCGAAGTCATCGAGGATGGTGGGACGCAGGAGCTGAGACAGCGTTCGCACGTTACTGATGGCATCGTCGATCAGCTTGATGGAATCCTCAATATTAGGATTCGGACCGGTAAGATTGGTTTTGATCGCGGTGAGCGATCCTCCCAGTTCGTCGTGCAGTTCGTGCGAAAAGCGGCGCGCGGTTGCTTCCTGTGTTTCGAGCATGCGGAAGGACACGCGGCTCAATTCACTGGTCTGCGCCTCCATCTGGCGGAAGACGCCGGCCGCGATGCGCACGGTGACCACCGCCGAGACCAGCGCGACGAGAAGGCATCCGCCGATCAAGAAGACTGATTCCTCGACGATGCTCTCGGTCTGCGCGTCCACTCGCCGGCTGGTGTCGGCGGCGCGCGCGTAGCTCAAGTCGGCCAGATGGGCCACAACGGTGGTGACTTCTTCATGGCGGGAGAATAAGTCGCGCGACGAAAAGCCGGGCGATTTCTTGCCGGTTAACAATTGACGGGCCTCGGTGGAGAAATCGAGAACGGCGCGCTGAAGCGCGTTCCAGGCCGCTTCGTCCGGACCTCCGCGCGCTTTCGCCACCAGGATCGCGACCTCGCCGCCGGTCTGGTCGAGCGCGGCGAGCACCTTGGCACGATCCACGTTTTCGGGCGCGCGCGACATGCGGTAAAACGCGGCATTGAGAGCCCCCTGTTCCCGCTCCACCTCATCGAGCAGGCGCGTGATCACCAATTGATCCGCCACTAGTCCCGCTGCGCTCGCTGTAATAGATCGCGCGTTGTGAACTCCGATGACGGCGGCGGTGGCCAGAAGCGCGATGACGACGGCGAATCCGATCACCAGCACGCGAAGCAGTGTGCGCATGGACTTAACTCAACACTAACGTTTTTTCATTAACAAACGCACTCCGTGTATACGGCAAAGCCGTGCGTTTCAGTCGCCTGCGGGGGCTAGTGTTCCGAAAAGCATATGGCCCCAAGATGGAGTTGCAAGGGGAGATCGAAGCACCCCATCAAAGGAGAAACGAAAATGAAACGCACGATTCTGTTAGCTGGCTTGACCACGATGTTGACTGCGGCCGCGATGTTCGCCCAGAGCACGCCGCCCTCGAGTGCTCCGGCAACCCCGCAGACCTCGACCACCAAGACCACCAAGAAGGCAAAGAAATCCACCAAGGCGACCACGGCGAAAACCGCGAACTCGTCTAGCGTGGCCAATCAGAAGGCCTCCAAAGTAAAGGCCTCGAAGACGCCGGCCGCTCCGGTGGCGTCGAACGCGCCGGTAAAGCAATAACGGCGCGTGTTCCTTGTGAATTGGGCCGGCGGTCGTGCCGGCCCGTTTTTTTTTGCGTATTAGAATGAAAATTCCTCAATCACCGGAGGACGTGCGTCGAAATCGCTATAGCGAATCCACTTCGGCCACACCATGAAATACGCGATACCAAGCCACTTCAGCCGATCTCTTCCATCGGGAAATCTCTTGAAATACGCTTCCCTATAAATATCGTCCGCGACCTCTTCGGCGATTCCCTCATATTGCACGGTGACCTCGCCCTTCCACACTACAATCGAGCACTGCGGCCGATCCTTGAGATTGCGATATTTTCGGGAGCTGGCGACCGTGTCGAAGACAATTTCCAGTTCCGGTGTCATCGCCGCCGCGACCACTGCGCTCTGGGGCGTGCCTTCCGGCGAAAGATAGCTCACCACTGCCAAATCGCAGGCCGCGAAGAACTCGACAACCTTATCCGACCTTGGCGGCGACATCCTCGAAGCTCACGGGATTGTTGATGTAAAGGAACCGGCCGCACTGCTCGCAGCGCATCAGCTCCGCGCCTTTTCGAAGGTCCTGCAAATACTGCGGGCGAATCGTGATCTGGCACGCCTGGCACCGCGAATTGACGACCTCCGCAATCGCCACTCCTCCGGACTTCAGGCGGACGCGATCGTAAATGGTCACCGTTTCCTTCGGCAGCTTGCTCACGATCTCCGCGCGTTGGGTCCGATGCTGGTCGAGAAATCCCTGATCCTCTGCTGTTCTTTTACGGGCGCGGGTTTTTTCTTCCTCGACGACCACCTTCTCCTGCTTGAGCGCGACTTCGGCCTTTTTTACGTTGGCGTCCAAAGGCTCGGATTCCGTCATCAACTCCAGGATGCGATCCTCGGCCTTGCGGATTTCCTTCTGGATATACTCGATTTCGTGCTGGAACGCCTTATACTGCTCGTTGGTCTTGGCCCCGAGCATCTGCTCTTTTAGCTTGGAGATCTTCTGTTCGTGAACCTGGATCTCCCCTTCCAGCCTCTTGCGATCCTTTTGATTGGCGGCCAGAGCGGCGCGATCCGCTTCCAGCTTCCGGTTGTGGGACTCAAGCGCCTTTTCAATCGTCGCGATATGCTTCGGCAGAGCGGCTATTTCTTTTTCAAGCGCCGCGATTTTTTGATCTAGCGATTGGAGCTGAATCACCAGATGGGTATCTGGGTGCATTGATTAACGATTCTACCACGGTACATTAATAGAAGCCGACTATGTACTCTTTTGAAAACCTGCCCGCGATGCCGCTGACCATCGAAGGGGCCAGTTTGCTGCACCAGATGTTCCGCGTAAAATGGCCCTCCTGGCGAGCCCTCGCGGCCTCCGAACGCGGCGAAATTCTGCGCGACGCCGCCTCGGCGCTCACCGCGACGGAGGCTGATGGAACCGCCGTCTTCTCCATGCTCGGCCACAAGGGCGACATCATGCTGGTGCATTTTCGCAAGGATTTTGCAGCGCTCAACCAGGTGGAACTGGCACTGGTGAAGCTCAAATTGTGGGATTACCTCGAACAGACCACCTCTTATCTGTCGGTTGTCGAGCTGGGCCTGTACGAATCGTCCGAAAAAGTTTACACATCGCTCGCCGAGCGTGGAGTTGCGCCCTACAGCCCCGAATGGAACGCCGAAATCGAGGAAACCCTCGCCCGGCAAAGGGCCGCGATGCATCCGCGCCTTTTCCCTGAAATTCCGGGGAGTCAGTTTATCAGCTTTTATCCCATGGACCGCCGCCGAGGGGAGCACAAGAACTGGTATAAGGTCCCCATGCCGGAACGCCAGCGCCAGATGCAGGATCACGGCGAAATCGGCCGTCGCTATGCCGGAAAAGTACGCCAGATCATTTCGGGCTCCATTGGCTTCGACGATTGGGAGTGGGGTGTCGATCTGTTTGCCGACGATCCCTTGATCTTCAAAAAACTCATCTACGAAATGCGTTTCGACGAGGTAAGCGCGGTCTATGCCCTGTTCGGGACCTTCTATATAGGCCGCCGCGTGGCTGCGAATGAGATAGGGTCGTTACTGGAAGTCTGAGTGCACGTTTCGCCGCAAACTGGCGTCAAGTGTAGCAGTCGAGCCGCCATGCGTAAGCATGCGGGTAGACGCTATGAAGTAGGAGGGAAGCATGCGAGCAAAAGCGATTGTTTTCGCCCTATCCGCCTGTGCGGCATTCGGACAGGACACAGCCCGGGTTTTCCATCTGCACCACATCGATCAGACCCAGGATCTCAATGAGTTCACGACGCTGGTCCGTACAATTTCCGATATTCCCCAAGTATCGGCCGACGCTGCGCAAAAGACTCTTTCGGTGCGCGGAACCGCCAGCCAGGTCGCCATTGCCGAGTTCCTGTTCACCGAACTCGATCGCCAAACCGTTCCAGACTCGGTAACCCAGGAGTTTCGCGTATCCAATAACGCCGATGACGTGGTCCGAATTTTCTTCGCTCCCTACACCGCAACCGTGCAGCAGTTTCAGGAAATCGCCACGACCGTCCGCACGATAGCGGAAATCCGGCGCGTCTTCACCTACAATACGCCGAGAGCACTGGCAGTGCGCGGTACAGCCGACCAGGTCGCGGCCACCGAATGGATGATCCGCGAACTGGATCAGCCGGCGGACGCGAAAAGGACCGATTCGCGCCCGTATCAAATGATCGACCCTCGGAATATGGGATTCACCGCGGTACGCGTGTTCTATGTGCCTTACGCCTCAACCGTCCAACAGTTTCAGGAAGTCGCGACGCTGGTACGGACGATCGGAGAGATTCGACAGGTCTTCACGTATAACACGCCCCGAGCATTGATCGTCCGTGGCACGCCCGACCAGGTCGCGCTCGCCGATTGGATGATCCACGAACTAGGAAAGCCCGTAACCACGGAGGCATCGCAAAAGTATACGTACCCCGATGTCTATCATGATGGCGAGAATGTCGTACGCGTCTTCTATGTAAGGGACGTAGCTACCGTGCCGGCTTTCCAACAGCTGGCCACTCAAATCCGAACGGCCACGAAGATACGGCGTGTGTTCACTTACAACGAATCAAAAGCGCTGGCTCTGCGCGGCACGGAAGCCCAACTCGCCACGGCGGAACAGATGCTCCAGGATCGCCAGCTCGCCTCGAAGTAAAAAGATATTCGTGGCCACTGAAGAGTTGGTCCACTCCGCAGCCGGGTTGTTTCATCGTAACTCCAAGGTGATAGAGTGTCTGGTGAGGGAGATATTCCATGTCCGACTCCACGCGACGAGATTTCATACGAGCCGCTGCGGCGGCGGCCGCTCTTCCGGCATTTGCCGCTCCGGCGAAACGACTCGCCACCGATTGGGTTACGCTCGGCAAATCGAACGTGAAAGTGACGCGGCTTGCCTTCGGAACCGGCACCAGCAGCGGGCGCGTGCAGCGAGAACTCGGTCAGGACGGATTCAATCGCCTGGTCCGCCACGCCTACGACCATGGGATCCGATTTTTCGAGACTTCCGAAACGTATCACGGTATGGCGGAGATGCTGGCGATCGCGCTGAAGGGCTTGCCGCGCGACAGCTATCGCCTGATGACCAAGTACGGCACGCCGCCGACGGGCGATCCGGCCACCAAGATCGACCTGTTTCGCCAGCAGCTCGGCACCGAATATATCGACATTCTGCTCCTCCACTGCCTGAGGCCGCCTACCTGGGCAACGGATTACAAGGGCTTGCAGGACGGAATGGCCGAGGCTAAGAACAAAAAGGCCATCCTTTGTCACGGTGCGTCGATTCACGGTCTTCCCGCGCTGCGGACGATCCCCGGCAACGAGTTTCTGGACATCGCGATGATCCGCATGAACCACAAGGGTTCTCATATGGATACACCGGAAATGAGGGACGTGAATGTGCCCGGCGACGTGGACGAAGTGGTGGCCCATACCAAAAAGGTTCACGCGCAGGGTATGGGCGTCATCAGCATGAAACTGTGCGGAGAAGGCAGTTTCACCAACGCCGAGGATCGTGACGCCGCTATGAAATTCGCGATGAATCTGGGCTGCGTTGACGCCGTGACCATCGGATTTAAGAATACGGCCGAGATCGACGAAGCCATCGAGCGGATGAATCGCGTCATGAACGCCTGACGTTTTCGTCGAAAAAAATCACTTTAGCCAATTTGTTCTATTTATTCCAGCGAAAAGGCAGGTTATTCTAAGGTCGCCGGGAGGCGGCCGTCCCCTACGTGGAACACCGTGTCATCGAGTGTCCCCGTATCGGTCGCGTTCCCGGCGTCTCAACAAGAATACGCGGGATCGGCGATTTAAGATGAGCAAAAGAGCTCTGATTATGATCCTTGCTTAGCAAGTATGGTACACCCAAACTAGCGCGTGCCCTTTTCCTTCGCAAGCCACTCATTATAAGCCCCCTCAGCCCGCCCGACTGCGGCTTTATATCCTTCCGGATCGACGAATGTGTCCGGACTATACGCTTGCCCAGGCTTCCATTTATCGTGGAGCTGGTACTGCGATGCATGGGACGACAAGAAAATATCGCACCCTAGCTTCTTCTGTTCGCGAAAAGTGCGGGCGTAATC
>DATHOJ010000037.1:0-102779 GCA_035485055.1 Bryobacteraceae bacterium | reverse complement strand
CGCGAGGTACGCGTCGGCGCCGCTGTTTAACGCCTCCGTCGCATGGGGCGCCGTGGTGGCTGAGGCGGAGATCTGAAGAATCAGAGTGCCGCTCTGATCCGGCATGGCCTTTAACCTGCGGCAAACCTCGATTCCATCGATATCGGGGAGGTTAATATCGAGCAAGACCATATCCGGCCGGTGCTGAGCCGCCCGATCCAGCGTCTCCTGGCCGGTTCCCGCCTCGAGCGTTGTGAATCCCGCATCGACGAGCACGCGGGTTCGGGCGTACCGGTTCGGCTCGTTATCATCAACGTTGAGGATGACGACTGGCGAGGACATAGAAATTCCTATAATACCTGTTGCCCGGTCATGAACTCAGGCTCCTTCTGAAACAGTTCGGGCTCGCCGAGGATGCGGCGGATCGCTTTCAGGGCCTGGAGACGACCCTCTCCGGCTTTTGGGAGGATCGTCTGGTGCCGGGAGGCCAGTCTATCGTAGTCGATATCGGTGAGGTTCTTCGAGGTCTGAATGACGACGGGAATATCGCGCGTGGCTTCGTCGGACTGCAACTCGTCAAGGACGTTGAATCCGTTCTGGTAGGGCATCATGAGGTCCAGCAGGATGAGGGTGGGGTTTTCAAAGCGCGCGCGCTCCGTACCCTCGGGTCCGTTGCGGGCTTCGATGATTCTATAACTGGACCCGCGAAATAACTGGCGGGTGAGGTAGCGCGAGGCTTCCTCGTCATCGATGACCAGAATTGTTTTCTGAGGCGAGGGGCGCGCATCGGCATTCGGGGCGCAGGGAAGAGTCAGAGAAAATGTCGAACCGGCGCCGGGCCTGCTGGAGGCTTCCAGGGTGCCTCCCAGCAGGGTGGCGAGTTTGCGCGATAGCGGCAGGCCCAAGCCGGTGCCGCGCACATTTTTCTGAAGGCGGTTATCGACCTGCGCGAATTCCTGAAAGATGGTCTCCAGATCGGCGGGAGCGATTCCGACTCCAGAATCGGTAACGGAGAAACATACTGAGCCGGACGGCGCGAGCCGGGTCGATACGCGCACCTCTCCGGCTTCGGTAAATTTGAGGGCGTTGGAAATGAGGTTCCGGAGAATCTGGCCGAGTTTGCTCTCGTCGGTTTCGAGAGTTACGTGGGGCTGCGGCTCGTCGAAAATCAAGGAAACGGCTTCGTTGGTGGCCAGGGGCCGCATGAGGGCCCGGATGGAGCCGATGAACTGGCCTAGATCCACTGAACTCAAGCGGACTTCGGTCTTACCCGCTTCCACTTTCGCAAGGTCGAGGAGATCGTTCACCATTTCGGCGAGGTCCTGGACGGCGCGGCGAATGTACTGGACCTGCTTTTCCTGCTCCGTGGTCAACTCGCCATCGAGGCGGCGGAGCAGCAACTGCGTGAGGGCGAGCACGGCGTTAACGGGAGTTCGGAATTCGTGGCTCACGTAGCGCAGGAAGTGCGACTTCATCTCATCGGCGCGTTTTAGAGCGGCGGCCGCTTCGTCGAGTTCGGCGTAGAGCGCGACGACACCGCGATTGGTTTCGTGAAGCTCCAGACTCAATTGAGCGAGCTCCCGTTCGCGCTTTTCGAGCTCCAATTCACGTTCGCGCAGAAGTTCAAGAGAGCCGAGAAGCTCCTGATTCTGGCGCTGGAGCTCGGCGAACGCGTCCGATCCTTTTTGCTGGGGCAAGTGGGCGGAAAGGCGGCTGGCGTCCGTGGGGAGAATGGATTTCGCGGAGGGTGGCAGAGGCTTTCCGAAGGTCACGGTGGTTCCGGCGCCGGGCTTGGATTGGATGCGAAAATATTCCATCAGGCGGCGGGTTCCGGACAAGCCAATGCCCATCCCGGTGCGGGATTCGTACGATCCGCTGAGAACGCGGTCCAAGTTCTCAATCCCGGGGCCCTGATCGCTGACTTCGATCCATATGACTTGAGGATCGGCGTTGAGGTCGATCGAGAACTCGACTCTACCGGAGCCCGCATATTGAAAAGCGTTGCGCGCGATTTCCGATACGGCCGTGGCGATCCTGGCCTGGTCCTGTGGGCCGAAGCCGGCTTCGATCGCGACATGCCGGGCTCGGCGGCGAGCGCTCACGATGTCCCCTTCGGCGGCGATGTTCAACGAAATCAGGGGAACGGCGGAAGGAGGCTTACTGGTAGACCTCATGGCTACACCGACTCCTTGGCGACGATTACACATGCGTCATCCCGGCTGCGCCCGGCGTCGCGATAGAGGATTCCTGCAATCACCGAGGGATGACGCAATCGAAGGCCGGGATAGGCTGTGAGGTTCCAACTGGTGGACAGACCGTCCGAGTGCATAATCAAGGCCGAAGTTTCCGGAAACGGGTAGACAAATTCCTGAAAATGGGTCGCCTCATGACCAGCGGTGCCATTGTGGGAGATCATGAACTGCGTTTTGATCGGAGTCGCTACGCATCCGGCAATATTCCCGATTCCAGCATAATGCACGATGCGTTTTTTTCGGTCCAGGCTGGCGATGGCGACGGCTGCTCCGCGAGTGCCTCGGAGGGCGCGGTGAACGCGGCCAAGAAGCTGACTGGGATTCGTATCGGGCGAGGTCCTGAAGGCGGAGATTGCTTCCGCGGATGCCTCCGAGGCTTGGATCCCGTGTCCGAGGCCATCGGCGACGATGAAAACCGAGATTTCACCCTCCTGGCGCATGGCCCACGAGTCGCCGGAGACGTCCTCGCCGGAGACGGGGCGTCCGGCCGAGCCGATTACCATCGCCCCCTCGCAGGGTGGGGATGCGGTGATCCTGGCGAGCATCACGGTTCCCTTCCCGGGCTCCGAATAGGCGTCGAACGTTCGGGAAATTCTGCTGATTGCTCCGAGGCCGGTGCCGGAGGTTCCGGTGCGGGAGTAGCCATCTTTCAGGCATTCCTCGATGCTGGCGATTCCGGGACCGCGATCGATAGAGAGAACGTCGATTCCGGACCACCCCTGCGTCGAAAGACGGGCGACCTGGATTTCCCCGTTTTTCGCGTGTTTCCAGAGATTGGTGGCCATCTCGGTGGCGACGAGCTCCGCGGAGGCGATGCTCGCCGGGTCCAGACCTTCTTCCCGGGCTGCGGTCATGGCGAGACGCCGCGCGGCGGCGACCCGGCTGGCGTCGTCGATGGGAAGAAAACCTGTCAAGCGGGCTAACTCTTCCATCGGACGATGGAAATGCGAGTTCCCGCGCCAGGCTTGGACTCGATAAAAAATTCGTGGGAGAGGCGTTTCGCTCCGCCCAGGCCGAGTCCTAAACCGTTGCCGGTGGTATATCCGTCGCTCATCGCTCTTTCTATGTCCAAGATTCCGGGTCCCCGATCCTCGAAGGTTAGACGCATACCTCGCTTACCCGTATCAAGTAAAATTTCGAGGCGAACCAAGCCTCCTCCGCCGTAGATTACGGCGTTTCGGGCCAACTCACTGGCAGCAGTGATTATTTTGGTCTGGTCGACGAGGTTTAGTCCGAGTTCGACGGCCCAGGAGCGGACGAGCTGGCGGGCAGAAACGACGTCTTCCTGAGCTTTGAGCGGGAGCTCAGTCTGCTTCTCTACCGTCACTGGCGGATGCTCCCGTTTCCTCGCGCGCCGCTTTGAGCAATTCCATGCCGCGATCGATATTCAGAGCGGTTCGGATACCGGGCAGCGAAAGGCCGAGTTCCACCAGAGTGATGGCGACGGAAGGCTGCATTCCGACGACTACGGTTTCCGCGTCCAATATGCGAGCCATGCCCGCGATATTGCCGAGCATGCGTCCAATAAAGGAATCCACGATGTCGAGGGCGGAGATATCGATTAACACCCCGCGGGCGCGGGTGGAGACGATGCGTTCGGTCAGATCGTCCTGAAGAGCGACGGCGAGGCGATCGTGCATGTCGACCTGAACGGTGACCAGCAGAAAATCGCCAATTTTGAGGAGTGGAATGCGATCCATGACTGCTCGCTATCGGGCGCCGATCGAGAGATTTTTCTTCTTTAACGCCAGCCGGAACGCGTCCGCGAGCGTCGCTTTGGTAATCACGGCGCCGAGATCCACGCCGAGATGAATAATGGTCTGGGCAATTTGGGGGCGGATTCCGCTGATGATGCAATCGGCGCCCATCAGCCGGGCGGCGGCGACGGTCTTGAGAAGATGCTGGGCGACCAAAGTATCGACGGTCGGCACGCCGGTAATGTCGATGATGGCAAGATCGGCTTCCCGGGCCACGATGGCTTCGAGGAGGTTTTGCATTACAACCTGGGTGCGGCTGCTGTCTAAGGTGCCGATCAGAGGAAGGGCCAGAATTCCGGTCCACAGTTCGACGACGGGCGTAGAGAGTTCCAGCAACTCCTGCTGCTGCCGCAGGATTACAGATTCGCGGGTCTTGGTGTAGATTTCGACGGTATAGAGTCCAAGCTGGTCGAGGATTTCCGTGGCCTCCCAGGTGGACTCGGCGAGCGCGGCGGGGTCGTCGGCATATTCCCGGCGGAGCCTTTCAAAGAGCGGTTCCTTGAAGGACATGACAAACGTTGCCGTTTCGGTCGGGGTGAAACCGAGGGCAGCCCGCTGCTTCGAGAATTCCGCCAGCATCTCGCGCAGACGGGCCCAACCGGGCTGCGTAGTATCGGCCGAATCGCTGGTGGACAAGGCGTCTCGAAGGCCCATGACAAAATCCTGGGAATTCGCGCGCAATTGACTCTCAGAAATCCGGTCGCGACGAGCGGCTATGTATTGATTTTGTAATCGCAGCCACTCCACAAGAATTTCGCTTTCGTGGCGGCGGATGATTTCGAAGATCCGATGGGTAGACACGTAGGATCATTCTAACCATTTAGAGCACGGTCTGCTTACGGTTCGCAGGTTGGCTTTTGCAGCAGATGGGCGCGACGCTGCCTGAAGACGCTCGAAAAGCCAGGTGGCCTATTCGCTGGTGACGGACGCGGTATGCGCAGAAGCAGCTTTACGGGATTCAGGCGAACGACTTGATGACGATGGGCGCATACGGATCGGGAGAAGGTTTCGGGGGACGACGTGGTGATCGTGAGCGTGGGGTGGGGGTTGGTGGATGCTTGAGCGAAGACACGAGTGTCAACGCGGCACGCATGAGTGCGTGCGCTACATGCGCCTAGGCGAAGCTTACGGGGTCGCTTCCCATTCCCGCCGCATGTTCACCAGCAACTCGTGACCCTTGGGAGTGGCACGCCAACGTTGCAGGCTGGGCTCGACCTCAAACAAAGTGAAGCACGGGAAGCCGTCGGCGGCGGTTTTCTCCATCCACTCCTCGGCCTCCGCGACGTCGCCTAACACGGAATAGGCGCAGGCGACCATGAACGTGATGTGATGAAAATGTCCGAAGTTTTGGGGCTCTGCAAGCGCGGCCCGGATCTCGGACTCCGCCGACCGGCGATTTCCCTGACGAGCCGCAAGCAGCGCATTCACTGCGTGCTTCAGTCCAGTTGCGCCCGGCTTGGATGCGTCAAAGCCTGTACGGATCGCCTGCGCCGCCTCCTCGAATCTGTCCAGGTCAATCAGCGACCAGACGTGATCGAACTCCATGATGGGCATGTTCACCCTGCCCGTTGATCGCCTGTGTTCATCGAGTGACAACTGAGGCTTGCCTTGAAACAGATACACTTCGGCGGTGCGCGCGAACCCCCTCGGTTCGCTGGGATTGATCGCTTGGGTTTTTCGCAATTCCACCAGCGCCTCGTCCAAATGCCCGACGTGCATCAGGATCCCCGCGATCTCCCAATATGCCTCCTCCAGATTCGGCTGCGCAGCCGCCGCCAGGCGAAATTCGGCCAGCGCCGCGCGGTGCGGAAACCCGTGCGATTGCCGCCACAGGAGATGGCCGCGCGCCAGGTGTGCTTCGGCGCAAGTAGGGTCGAGGGCGAATGCCTTTTCGATGGCCGCGAACGCGCGTTCTTCCAATTGCCGATCGTCGGGCGCGAAAAAGAAGGATTTCTGCGCGTAGGCGTTTGCCAAATCACCCTGAATCGGAGCGAAGTCCGGCGCTATGGCCGCTGCTTGTTCGTAGAGGGCGATGGCTTGGTCCACGTCTTGCGCGGTGATGCGCCAGAGGTGGTAGCTGGCGCGCAGAGAGAGATCGTAGGCGCGCGGGTCGAGTTTGCGCGTATCGACGATGCGAGCGCGATCGGGCACCGACGCATGCAGTTGGACGGCGATGTCGCGCTCGAGCTGATTTTGTGTGGAAGGCAGGTCGGCTGGGGAGCTGTCATAGTTGTGGCTCCATAAATCGCGCCCGCTGCGCGCGTTTACCAGCCGCGTCGTGATCTCCACGCGGTTGCCCGCCCGCGACACCGTCCCCTCCAGCAACACGTCGGCATTTAACTCTTTTCCGATTTCGGGCAGCGGCTTCTTGCTGCCACGATAGGCCAGGCTCGCCGCCGGCGCAATCACGCGCAATCCATTCAAACGTCCCAGATCGGCCGCAAGCGCATTGCTGAGCCCGTCCGCGAAGTAGTCCTGGCTGCCATCGCCAGACCGATTTTCCAGGCCGAGGATCGCAAGTGAACGGATTTCAACCGGTGCCGCGCGACGGAGCCAGAAAAAGATCCCGACGGCGATTAGAACCGTCGCGGCGGCTGCTACCCAGGGCCACGGCCCTGTGGCGGTGAAACTTCCCAGTTCCCTCTCCAGGACGGCCGCGGACTGCCACCGGTTCGCGGGATCCAGTTCCAAACACCGGCTTACGATTCGTTCGAGCCTTCTTGAAGGGACAGGCTTGCGCGGGGATGCGGGGCGCACGCCGGTGAGCATCTCATAAAGGACGAGGCCGAAGGAATAAATATCGGAACGGGCGTCGGCGGGTTTGCCTTCGCGCTGCTCCGGCGCCATATAGGCCGGGGTGCCCATCACCATGCGGCTGCCGGTGAGCGAGTCGTCGCCCTCCCACGTTGCCAATCCGAAGTCGAGAACCTTGGCGCCGGATTTCGTGAGCATGATATTGCCGGGCTTCAGATCGCGATGAACGATCCCACGCTCATGCGCGGAGGCGAGCGCGGAGGCGATCTGCGCGGCGTAGCCGAGTGCCTCCTCCACCGGCAATGGACCGCTTTTAAACCGGGCGGTCAGAGTCCCGCCTTCCAGCAGTTCCATCACCAGATAGTTGGGACCGATGTCGTACAGAGTGCAGATGTTCGGATGATTGAGCGAGGAGATCGCCCGTGCCTCGCGCTCGAACCGTGCCAGGAATTGCTGGTCGACAACCTTGATCGCCACGGCGCGTCCCAGCCGGATGTCGACGGCGCGAAACACCTCGCCCATGCCGCCTTCGCCGAGTTTCGTCTCTACCTGATAAGGACCGAGGCGAGTGCCTGAGTGCAAAACGGTTACCGTGAGAGGGTCGAGAGTCGGCAGGCTGTCGTCCTGACGGGCGAGCAGGGATTCGACTTCGCTGCGCAATTCGGGATCGGCCTGAGCGAGCAGGGCGGCACGCCGATCGGCGGAGCTTTCGCGGACGGAGTGATACAGTTCTGCGATCTGCCGCAGACGATCCGGGGACATGGCTGGATCTCATCATGACACTGTCGGAGGGCGGGTTGGTCGCGACCGACAAAAAGTCGCCTCAAAGGCGGCTGCCACCAAAATTGGCCGCCCTACCCATCCCCTGCCACCTTGTGGCTCGTTACGATAGTTCCCGGGCTAGCCACGCTCGGGCGAAGTCCCAATCTCGGCGGACGGTGCGGGGCGAAATCTTGAGGACTTCGACGATTTCTTCTTCCTGAAGGCCGCCGAAATAGCGCAGCTCCACCACTTTGGCCTGTCGTGGAGCGACTTCCGCGAACGTGGACAGGGCGTCGTCCAGGGCGACCATTGAACGGTCCGGCTGCGGCGAAACGATGGCGGTTTCATCGAAATTTACACGCACCGCGCCACGGCCGCGTTTATGCGAGGCGCGCGCACGCGCGGCGTCCACCAGAATGCGCCTCATCATTTGCGCGGCGATCGCGAAAAATTGCGCGCGCTGCTGCCACTCGACTTTCGTGACGTCGACCAGCCGCAGATAGACTTCATGGACCAGGGCGGTGGTTTGCAGGGTGTTGTCCTGGCGTTCACCTTTCATATGGCGGCGAGCCATGCGGCGCAGCTCATCGTAAACCTGCTGGGACAACTGATCGAGCGCGGCCGGGTCGCCCGCCGACCAGGCTTTCAGGAGATTGGTGATTTCCGCGTCCAAGAAATAAATTATGACACCCATGGCCGCTTTGCCGCGACGATTCCGCCTGTACCGGCGACAGGAAATCATCCTGCAAGGAGGAAGTATGAAATCGATGTTCATTTTCGGCGCGAGTCTGATAACCTCTCTCGCCGTGGCGCAGAGCGCGAGTACGACGTATTCGGTTCAGGATCTTGGCGTGGCGGGCACGGCTCCCGGGGCGCCGTACTTCATGACCGGCAACGGGCTGATCGCGGGAGCGGCGGCGGCAGCTAACAACCAATCGCACGCGGCGGTGTGGTTTATGGGCTTCCAGCTCGATTTGTCCACGCCGGGACTCGGCGGTGTCAACAGCTTCGCCGGCTCGGTGAACGCCAAGGGGCAAGTGGTGGGCGGAGCCGAAACCACCGTCCCTAACAGCGAGGATTTCTGCGGGTTCAATGCAAACGGGCTGGCGAAAACGTCCACCGCGTGTCTCCCGTTCGTGTTCCAGAACGGCGTGATGACGAAACTGCCGACGCTCGGCGGCCCGAACGGAATCGCCAACTCGATCAACAACCACAGTGAGGCGGTGGGATGGGCGGAGACGATCAACAAAGATCCAACCCCGGGCTGCGGAGTGCTGCAATTCCAGCCGGTGCTGTGGGGAACGACGAGCACGAGGACGCTGCCGGTTTTTCCGGGCGATTCGGATGGGTTCGCGTATGCGATCAACGACAACGGGCAGGTGGTGGGTGCCTCAGGTCCGTGTACGCCTTTCAATGCAAACCTGGGCGTCTATATGGCGGCGAAGCACGCGATGCTGTGGGAGGGCGGCGCGGCGATCGACCTCGGCAACCTGGGCGGCGACGGATTGGGTGGGGGAAACCACGCGTGCGCCATCAACAACAATGGCCAGGTGGTGGGGCACTCCGATCTGACGGGCGACACGACCTTTCACACCTTCCTGTGGACCTGGGAAACAGGAATGAAGGACCTAGGGACGCTACCGGGAGACTTCGCCAGTACGGCGATCTCTGTCAACGACCCCGGCGTCATCGTTGGAGCATCCTTCGATTCGAATTTCAATCCTCGCGCGTTTGTCTGGAACAACGGATCGATGACAGATCTCAACGGTGCGCTGACGTCGAATCCGCAGAAAATGTATCTGCTGCTGGCGAGTTCAATCAATGCGAGCGGAGAGATCGTGGGCCTGGGCGTGACCAGCGACGGCAATCTTCACGGGTTCCTGGCGACGCCGGACAGCAGCCAGAACCTCCTGCCGCTCGAACGGACGGCCAGCCCGACGCCGCTGTCTGAGAGCGCTCGAAAGACGGTCTTCCGGCGGGCCGGCGTTCGCGGAAGGTAGTCCCTGGCTCAGGCAGCTACCTGGCACGCAGCAGGTAGCTGCCTCACGGGCCGTAAGCTGCGAGTTGATTCCCATCGTGCTGGTGTGCCAAGATGTTGCGTCAGCATCACGCCGCAAGGCGAAATCATTTGGAGGAATTCATGCGGAATCACTTTATCTACTGTGGGCTCGCGGTTTCCCTGGCGTGTGCCGCCAGTGCGCAGACTGCACCGGCCGAGGCCGCCAGCATTGTGGTCGCCAATCCCACCTATATTTCCATTCCTCTGGAGATCGCCGTTAACCGCCCCGCTGCCGAAGTCTGGAAGCGCGTCGGGAAGTTTTGCGACATCGGCGAATGGTTCCGGATTCCGTGCACGATCACTTCAGGAAAGGATGGCGAATTCGGAGCCGTCCGGTCCGTCGCTGGCGAGATCCTGGTGGGGAAAACCGAGCTTTCCTACACTTATACCCAGGCCGTACGAGCTGGCCGGCCGTACAATCTCTATCACGGCACCCTGGAGGCTAGGCCGGTGACGGCGACCACATCGAAGCTGGTCTACACGTTGGTGTTCGATAACTCCATGCTGGCCGATGATGCCGCGCGTGAAAAGGACAAGACGCAAAAAACCGCTACATTCACGCGGGCGCTCGAAAACATGAAGATCATCGCCGAAGGTGGCACGCTGCCGCCAGCACCGCCTCGCGGGGGCCGGAATTAGTCCCGGAATTTATTCCCAAAATTAATCAATGATCGCCTGATACACCAGGCTCCTCGACAGCGCATGGATGGCTCGCGTCGTACCGAGATTCTGGTGCTGTACCATGCCGACAAATGCGAGGTCCGTGACAGGATCGATCCAGAACCACGTGCCTGCGATGCCGAACCAACTGAACGTACCGTTCGAGACCGCTTCGCCCGCAGCCGCGGCATCCGTCACGATTTGAAAGTCCATGCCCCAGCCGGTGCCCGGCGGCATGGTCTTGAGGGGATCGGGATTGACATGGTTGGTGCGCATCATTTCGACCGTGCGCGGCGCGAGCAGGCGGACGCCGTTGAGCTGGCCACCCTGGAGCAGCATCTCGCAAAAGCGCGCGTAATCCATGGCGGTGGAAAATAGGCCACCTCCACCGGATGGCCCGAGCGGAATCACAGCCGGGTCCGGCCGGTTGGGATCGACTGCGAGATTCGATCCGGAGCCGGTATGGACCTGAGCCAAGCGCGGCAACTTCTCCTTCGGCACATAGAAACCCGTGTCCTTCATGCCGAGCGGTTCGAAGATCCGCTTACGCGCGAAGTCGCCGAAGGTTTGCCCGGAGAACTTCTCGATGAGGTATCCCTGGACATCGACCGCGATGCTGTAGGACCAGCGCGTTCCTGGCTGCGCGAGCAGGGGGATTTTCGTCAAACCATCGATCATGGTCTGCAACGGGGCGCCGGCGTTCAGCACGTTTCCATCGATGATCATCTTGTCGACCGGATTGATGGGGCTCAGGACGTAGCCGAGTCCGGCGGTATGAGTCATCAACTCGCGCATGGTCATCGGGCGGCGCGCGTCTTCCAGTTTCGGCGTGCCATCCTCGTTCTTGCCTGTGTAGACTTTCAAATGGGCGAACTCCGGAATGTGGCGTGTCACGGGATCGTTGAGCTGCCACTTTCCTTCTTCGTACAACATCATCATCGCGACGCCGGTGACTGGCTTGGACATCGAATAGATGCGGAAAATCGAGTCCTTTTGGAGGGCGTCCGTCTTGCGGACGTCGAGCTGGCCGACGGCGTTGAAGTGTACGATCTTGCCGTGACGTTCAACGAGCGTGACCAGTCCCGCGACCTGCTTGTCAGCGACGAGACGCTCCATGGCGGCGTTCAGGCGGGTCAACCGCTCCGCGGACATGCCTACCGATTCGGCTGTCGCGGGCGCGAGGTCGCGGACATGTTTTTCGGCCTCGCGGTGGGGCTTCTGGGCTAACAAGTTCAGCGTTAGCGACGCGGCCAGCAATCCGAGCGCGACGGGGCGCAATTTACGTGTCATAGATCTCCCTCTGATTCCATATGAAAAGATAGCTGGGAAACAGATCGTTCATCTTATCAGAGGAAAGAAATTCCCGGGGATACCGCCGGTAACTCGCAAGTATCCGAATCCCCGCACTGACGTGACGGGGTTATACCTCCTGGCGTGAGAGTCTGTGTGAAAACCCCAGCGCTGACCGCTCCTGCGAGTCGCGGCTCCTCTTATCTCATTGAATCCCCAAGGTCAGCCTGGGGATTCTAGAAGTTCATGCCGTCAGCTTTGGCGGGGAAGATGGTTCCCTGCCCTAGCAACCAGTTTGGATCGAGGCGGCGTTTTACGTCTTTCATCGCTTGGATGTGCTCTGGCGCGTATTGCAGGGAGAGCAGCTTGGCTTTATGCTTGCCAAGCCCGTGTTCGGCTGAGACCGTGCCGCCTAAACGCGCGGCCTCGTGCGCGAACTCATCCAGAAGCTCACTGGCCGCCGCGGCTTCCGTAGCATTGCCTGGCAGCATGTTGACATGGACGTGCGCTTCACCGATATGTCCATAGATGACATACCGGCCGGGCAGAGTTTCCTCCAGACGCTGCCGGTAGAACGCCAGGATTTCACGGTTTCGATTCAGAGGAACGGCATAGTCTGTTCCCATTTTCAAAAAGCCCCGGCGCACGACCATCTCGATCACGAGTTCGGGAAGGGAGTGACGAAACCCGCGAAAACGCTCGCGCTCTTTCGGCGTTGTCGCAAACCAGGAAGCATCGAGCAGAGCTCCAGTGTCGATTAGACGGACCTCCCAGGCATCGAGGTCGGCGCCTTCGGCTTCCATGAGTAAAGCGGCTTGGGCTGCGGCTGGAATTTCCGGGTAGCGGCCCAGTAAGAGTTTGAGAGCATTGCGATCGGCGTACTCGAGCATCCGCAGCTCAGGGTGGACGCGCCAGGCATCGACCGCGGCGAGCGCGTGTTCGTCGGACGGAAAGAAGATGACACCGGCGAATAGATCGCGCGGGATCGGCAGGAGGGCGATCTCCGCTTCGAGGATCACTCCCAAGGTTCCTTCGGAGCCGCAGAACAGATCGATCCAATCCATATCGGGCGCGAGGCGATAGCCGGCCGTATTCTTGAGCGTATTGGGCGCGGGAATTGCCGGCACGGCGAAATCGATTTTGTCTCCACGGCGATACCATTTCACCTGACCGTTCATAAGCGCGACCCGCAGAGCGAGTATGTGGCGGCGCGTGCTGCCGTAGCGAAAACTGCGCGATCCGCTGGCATTCGTGGCGATCGCTCCCCCGATGGACGCCGTGATCTCCGTAGGATCCGGAGCAAAGAATTGTCGCGATTGGGCCGCGGCGTCGCGGATTTCCAAGAGCGTGACGGCGGCTCCGGCGACGGCACTCCCCTGGCGGATTTCCAGGTGCCGGAATTTTTCGAGCGATAGCACCGCACCGCCTTGCGGGACGCGTCCGCCGGTGAGCCCGGAGCCCGCGCCCGCCACGGTGATGGGAGTCCGCTGGCGATTGGCGTTCTCTAAAACCTCGATGACACCCGCCTCATCCGCGGGAACGAAGATGCCATCCGCGAAGCCCGAGAAACCCGACGCGTCCGTCAGGTACTGGGGAGGAACGTTGCTCATGGGAGACGATTGGCGGTCCCGATCAGGCTGCTTTGCTTGCTGAGCCGTGCGGATCGATGACAAACTTCTTGGCTGCGCCTTTATCGAAGTCCTTGTATCCCTGGGGGGCGTCTTCCAATGCAATAATCGTCGCATTGCACGCCTTAGCGGGATGAACTTTATCGTGCAGGATTGCCATCATGAGCTGGCGATTGTAGCGCAGCACCGGACACTGGCCGGTATGAAACGAACAGGACTTCGCCCAGCCGAGACCGATGCGGATGCTAAGGGCACCGACCTTCGCGGCGGCGTCGATGCCGCCAGGATCGCCGGTTACATATAGACCGGGGATGCCGATGGAAGCGCCGGCGCGAACAATCTCCTGAAGCGCGTTCAGCACGGTCGCAGGCTGTTCCGCTGCGGCGTCCTTACCATGGCCGTGAGCCTCAAAGCCGACACAGTCTACGGCTGAGTCCACGACGGGCTCGCCTAGAATCTGTTCGATCTGCTCGGCCAAGGAGGCTTGCTTTCGAAGATCGATGACTTCGCAGCCGAAGCTTTTTGCCTGAGCGAGACGTTCCGGAATCATGTCGCCCACAATCACGACGGCGGCGCCCAGCAACTGGCATCCGGCGGCGCAAGCAAGACCCACAGGTCCGGCACCCGCGATATAGACGGTCGACCCGGGGCCGACGCCGGCGGTGACCGCGCCGTGATACCCAGTCGGGAAGATGTCGGAAAGCAGAGTCAGATCCAGGATCTTGGCCATCGCCTTTTCCTTATTAGGGAACTTGAGCAGGTTGAAATCGGCGTAGGGCACCATCACGTATTCCGCTTGACCGCCGACCCACCCGCCCATGTCCACGTAGCCGTAGGCCGCACCAGGGCGAGCAGGATTGACCGTCAGGCAGATGCCGGTTTTGCCCTCCCGGCAATTACGGCAGCGTCCACACGCGATGTTGAACGGAACCGTCACAAGATCGCCGATATTCAGCATTTCGACGTCGGAGCCCTTTTCAATGATCTCTCCTGTGATTTCGTGCCCCAGGATGAGCCCCGCCGGCGCGGTAGTCCGGCCGCGGACCATATGTTGATCGGACCCGCAGATGTTGGTGGTCACGATCTTCAGGATCACCCCATGGGGAGCGTCCTTTCCCCCGAACGGGTCGGTCTCACTCTTTGGCATCCTCAATTTCGGATAGTCGATGGATTTCACTTCGACGGTGCCGGGTTTGATGTAAGCAACTCCGCGATTACTTGGCATAGAGTTTCTCTCCTCGTCTTAGGATGGGTAGTGCCGCGCCGCGTCACTCCAGCATGTCAATACTGACACATTCTTCAGCATTCAGCGTACTTCGGACCTCCGTAAGAAAATCTTCCGAATTACTTCCGCACGTTTTCCGGGCAAAAACACTCAGCGTCGAGAATAATGCCCTATCGGAGGAATTCTTAGGTGCCACACAGACTAGCAGCCCTGGCGTTTATGACAACCGCGTTCGTTCGCGCCAGCAGCATCCAGTACACGATCTCGAACGACGTTTACAACTCGTGCGGCGGCCCATACTGCACCGGCGGACCCTACTCGCTGACGGTCACTTTCGATGTGCCTTCGGGAACCAATTTGGACAACCTTACATTCACTCAGGGGCCGCTTGACACCGGAACGGGCGGGAACATTGAACCCTATATCACCAGTTTCATCCTCGCGGACGGGACCGGTCTTCAGGTCACCAACTCGAATGTCACTGGCAACGACTGGTTCAACATCGCTACGGACGGAAGCGGGAACATAACGGCTTGGTATATCAACGTATCCAACTCCAGCGAATACGCTTGGACCTACTGGTTCCCGAGCTACCCGCAGGTCTACTACACCAGCGGGAACTCCGCGGGTTCAGGAAGCTGCTTTCAATACGGGCAAAGCAGTCTGCCGGCTACAAGCTGCGGAGGAAACGCGTCCATGGAGCCTACCGGCGGGGCATCTGCCCCAGAACCGGCGACTTGGGCGCTGTGGGGGTTGGGTTCGTTCTTATTCCTACTCCGCCAGTATGTTACGAACAAACGGCCGGGTCATTGATCCTCATTATTGCGAGATATACAGTGGAGCGCTGGCGGCGTTCACGCTGATTTGGATCGGCTTGGTTGTCCCAGAAGGGATGGACGCGGGTAGCTGGACGTTCACCTGGGTGATTCCGGCGATCAATCCCGGGGCGGCGCCCACAAATTGAGGGCTGACCGCGGAGGGCGCAAACGGGAAATTGACGGTGACCGCCGCGAGCGGGACCGGCAACGGACTCGCATTTGTCAGACCGTCGTCGCCGGGCGGATTCGTTTGGCCGAGTCCGGAAACGTAAAGCATGAGCACGGAGCCGGCCTTAGCCGGATGGTCCGCCGAGTTCACGCTGCCATCCTGATTCAAAATATTCAAGATCTGCGGCGAGGAAGGGACAATGCCTGTTAGCGCCGCATTAGATATTTGTCCGTTGGAGGACACTGTGATCTGGGTGGGCGCGACGATCTCGAACGGCACATAGCACATGATCGATGAAGCCTGGACGGAAACCAGCGGCGCCGGAATATTGCCGAAGAACACGACGGTATTCGCGAGGACGAAAGGCAATCGTCCGGAAGCGTCCACCTGCGAGCTTGCCTTAGTCGCCGGGCCAAGGTTGCTGCCGTTGATCTGAATCAGTTCGCCAGGAGCGATACCGGCATAGAAAGGATAGTTGGTCAACGGCGGGAACGCGACCACTGGAACCACGGAATTGATGGTGACGAGGGGAGACTTCGCCGGATCGATCCTCGCGACGGAAGCGGAGCCGGTCCAGCCCGCCAGATAGACCGACCCGGGACCGACAGAAAGCGCGGAGCCTTCACTGAAGCTCGAAAACAGGAGCTGCGATCCATCCCCACTGAGTTCGCTGACAAATCCTTGAATCGGAGACGACTGAATCCCGGTGGCTTGGAACGGAGCTCGAAGAGGAAAGTCCATCGACGTGGTGGTGCCGCTGATCCAGACGTTTCCCGAGGGGTCCAAGGCAATCTGGTTCCCCGAATCGTTACAACTGCCTCCCAGATAGGTGAGAAATCCCGCGGTGGAAAACGAGGGGTCGAGCTTGAGAGCGAATGCGTCTCCGGTGCCGGTGTACGGCGCGCTGGGACCGATCGGCAGCGGGCGACTACAAGTGTCCACCACGCTGGTTTGATAAGCGCCGGGGGTTGCGCCGGCAGCGAAGCCCTGCGTAAACCCGGTTACGTATGCGTCGCCAGCAGCATCCAGCACGACGGAATTCGCCTGCGTGGAATATCCGCCGCCGAGAAGCGTTCCGGCCAGTAGTTTGTCACCCGCGGGACTGAGCTTCGCTAAAAAACCGACGTTTAAAACGTTCCCCGGGGCGGGGCCAGTTGCATTCACCGGACCCGGAAACGCCGATTGGTAGCTATTCGCCGACACCGGGAAATCGGGCGACGGCGTGTAGCCGGCCACGACCGCGTCACCGGCCTGATCTATGGCGATGCTAACGGTGTAGCTTCCGCAGGAGGCGCTAAGAAACGTGGTGTACACCGGCGTTGTTCCGTTGGCGCCGATCTTGCTGACGAAGGCATTCCCAAGCTGGATTGGCGGACTAAAAAGGCTGCTGGGCGGACGCGTGCAAGGGGTTGACGGAACGGCCGGTTGGAAGGCGTTGGGCGTCGTCGGAAAGTCCGCGCTGTTGCTTTCTCCGGTGATGTAGACCGCTCCCGAAGAATCCAGGGTCACGGCTTGGATGGACACGGCCTTCGAAGCGGCCAGGGCGGTCGAATAGAGCAGATGCGTTCCGTCCGCGCTCAATTTTGCGAGGAACCCGTCGGCCTTGCTCGGGCTGGGAGGACTGGAGGCCGGAACAGTCAGCGGGAAGTTGGTCGAATACGCAGTCCCGGCCAGCACTACGTTGCCTTGCGCGTCGGCCGCGATGCCGCTAATGACATCGCCGGAGCTTCCTCCAAAAAACGTGGAGTATAGAATGTTTTGCCCCGATGGATCGAGCTTGACGACAAACGGAGTGGTCGGGGTGTAGGTGCCCACGTAAACCTTGTTTCCCGACGCACTCAGTGTAGGGCTCGAAAGGAGGGTCAGGTTGGGAACCGCCGCGAAGGTCTTCGTTCCGTCCGTACTGACGTACAGCAGAGGCGTTAGACCGCCGACGTAAACCGCTCCTGAGGAATCGATGGCGAAGGATCGAACCGATATCGGAGTTGTAACGGAAGCGAACGTCGCCCCGCCATCCGCGCTCTTGTGGAGTCCATTGGTATCGAGCACGTAGAGCGTGGAAGTATTGCCGGGGTTCACCTGGATCGAGACGGGCGCGAAGAATCCTGACGCGAGCTTGACCCATGAGGCGCCACCGTCGGGACTTTGGAACAGAACTCCGTTTCCGTCGATGGCGTACAGCGTGCTGCCGTCCGGAGTGATGGTCGCGGCCAGATTTGGAGAAAAAGTGAATCCCTGCGCGGGCGTTTCGCCGGGGTAGGAAGGCTCCAGTTGATGCCAGGTATTGCCTGCGTCGGAACTCGCGAAAAGATACGAGGGGCCGCTGGTCACGGCGTAAGCGATCAACGGGTTGACCGGGTTGTAAAAGGCCGATACCACGGAGACGTAGCCGCTGGCACTCACATTAAGCCCCGTATTTCGTTCTCCCCAGGATTCACCGGCGCTATCCGTTCCATAGAGACCGGTATTCGTCGCTACCAGAATGGTCGCCGGGTCGAGCGAATCGATAGAAAATGCGTTGATCGCTACCGATGGGTTAAGATACGGCGCGCCGGGAACGGGGAGGGCCGCCGTTTGCCGCCAGGTCGCCCCGCTGTCGACGCTGAGCAGGACGCCTTGCGACGTTTCAACGATGGGCGACGTCCCCGCGTAAAGGATACTTCCATCCTGAGTCGCTCCTACTGCGCCCACGCTGAATGCGTTCGCGACCGGCAGTCCGTTGATCGACTGCCCCGCATTTGAAAGAGCCCACAGAGCAGGAACTGCGCTTGGTTCAAAACTGCCCGCTGTGGTGGGGAAATTCGGCCCGTTGCTCTCACCCGCCACATAGATGTTGCCTTGCGAGTCCGTAGTCACCAGGTTCGCCTGGTTGGTTGGAGTATTGGCGAGGGTCTTGACATAGGACAAAATGGGGTCGATTGTAAGGGGCGCTCGCCGGTCGTATTTTCCGAGTTGGAGCCCGACTTCGTTCGCGCTGAGCCGCACGTAGCTGGCAGTGATCTCGCGCCCGGATTGGAACACACGCGGCCGCATCTGTTGCAGGACTCCCGACGTGGTGCGAATGATGAGGTCCCCACGATCGTCGATCGCGATGTCATGAGTTCCCTCCACGGAAATCCGGATTCGCCCGGCGGAGGCTCCGCGCACCAGTTGAAGGTCATATTCCAGGTTGGTGCCGCTTCCATAGAAGATCGCGTTGACTCCCGGATAAAGTCCACGGATCGCCAGTCGAGGAAACTGCGGGAAGGTTCGAGCGAAGCCCGCGCGAAGATAAGTGCTTGGCGCTGAGGGACCGAGCCCTTCGATCCGCGCGGAAGGCGCGGACCCCACAAAACGCAGCGTGACGTCGCCGAGACTCACGCGGTCCGGGCGAAGCTCCGCTGTACCGTTTGGAGATCGCGCCAGAAAGAGTCTGGCGTCTCTCTGCTCAAAAGTGAGGGGGAGCGCAAAACATCGCGCGGCCGTAAGAACTGCGAGAACAAGAGAGCTTGAATTGCGCATAGAACTCCTGAGGAACGGGGCGCGGGTACTCTCTATTCTGCCATGGAGCGCAGGAAAATCGATCCAGCGACGCTACAAATCCGGCGCGCGGAGCTTCACCTGTGCCCGTAATCCGTAAAGACGTAATCTCTTGTCTTCACGGTTGTGTGGCACGCAAACCCGCACTTGGCGTCGTTCCCTTGCGGCGGCTTGCCGGCCATGGTGCCGGGCGTGAACGTATCGGAAGCAGCATTATAGTCGAACACGGCGTAGCCCCACCCGCCGCTATCCGCGAACCTCTTGCTGTCCTTCACCATGAAGTCCATGTCATGCTGAGTTCCTGGCACTGTCGCTGCGGGGAACGTCTCCATCTTTTTAGGGTTCCAATGGATCTTCGCCAGCTTGGAGCCATCGGGGAAAGGCTTGCCGTTCCCGGGAACGCCGGCCAAGTAAGCCTTGATCATCACAGGATTAGCAAGGACCGCAGCCATAAGGGGTCCGTCCTGACTGATGGAGACAAGCTGCCACGTCTCGTATCCTCTGAACTCAGAGAATGAGAGCCCATTCGGCACTTTCAGGGTGTACTTATCCTGCGCGGAAATGGTCCAGCTGCCCATAAAGGCGACCACTCCCGTAATAATCGGAATCGTCAGCGTCTGTTTTCGCTTCATCGCCAGCACCTCCATTGTCAATTCTAACGCCCTTACTCCCATAGCGAATATGGTCATCTATGCCGATTGTCATAGTGCCCCCGAATGCTCATAGGATGCCGCGCGACCTGTCGAGACTTTCACGGATCAGCCCGGAAAGGGCCGATGCCATCCGTCCAGTTTATGGCGAGCTGTTCCGTTATCACGGTCAAGGGCGACCGCGGACGATATACCCTTGATCGGCGAACACGGCTCCGCCAAGGCAGTGTCGATTCCTATGCCGAAATGACGGGCCGATTGGCGAACAAATCCAGGTACGATTAATAAAGAGCCCCGGATCGCTTAAAGGCCGGGCGCTTCAGAAGCAAGGAGAGCAATGACGATGAAATTGGCGAAAGCGCCGGTGCTTTTCACCCTGATGTCGGTGGCGACATGGGCTCAGGTAAACGTGGGGGAACAGAAGCCCGAAGCCAGCCTGCCCTTCTCCATGACCACGGTGGCGACCTTTGAACTGCCCTGGCGGCTGGCGTTCCTACCCGATGGGCGCATGCTGATCACCGAAAAGGTGGGGCCGGTTTGGCTGGTATCCCAGCAGGGACAGAAGATTCCGGTGGGCAATACGCCAGCCGTCTATTGGCAGGGCCAGAGCGGCATGATGGGTGTCTTCGTCTCACCCCATTTCGCCACGGACCAGAGCATCTATCTCACCTATGACGAGCCGGGGGACTATGGCGGGGGTTTGGCGCTCGCGCGTGCCAAGCTGCACACCACCGCCACCACGGCCAGACTGGGAGACTTCACAGTACTGTGGCATCAAATGCCCAAGGGCAAGGGCGGGCAGGAGGGCGCGCAGATCGCTTTCTCCCCGGACGGCCAGTACCTGTTCCTTTCCGTTGGCGACCGCCAGCGCATGACGCCTGCCCAAGATCCGGACCAACCCGTAGGCAAGATCCTGCGGCTGACGCTGGACGGCAAGCCCGCTCCTGGCAATCCTAACTTCGGCAAAACCGGAGCTGCCACCCTTTCTCTGATTGATCCGCCGCGCGACACCGAGGCCGCGAAGACCGCGAAGGTGGTCAGCACTTATACCTTTCCCGGCCCGAATCTGACGCCGGCTGAAACCTGGGCCAGCGGGGTCCGCACGCCGTACGGCCTGGCGTTTTCCCCCACCGGCGAATTGTGGGAGGTGGAGCATGGCCCGCGCGGCGGCGATGAGTTGAACCTGATCGAGAAGGGCAAGAATTATGGCTGGCCGCTGGTGTCCTACGGTATGAACTATAACGGCGTGCCAATTCCCAATCCAGATACGCGGCCCGACTTGGCGAAGCCGGTGCTCTATTGGGTTCCGGTGATCGCGCCAGGCAACCTGATGTTCTACCAAGGCACCCAGACCTTCCCGCAATGGAACGGCAACGGCTTCATCAGCGGCCTGGGCAGCAAGACTCTGATCCGCGTGATCTTCGACGGCCACGGCGGCGCGAAAACCGCCGAGCGCTGGGACGTGGGCTTCCGCGTCCGCGACGTGGAAGAAGGACCGGATGGTTCACTGTGGATGCTGGAAGACGCGAATCCCGGCGCGCTAGTCCATGTGACACCCCAAGTGGTGACTTCGCGTTAGGCGAACAAGAAGCACAGCACATCCCCGGCCCTACGGCACGGGGTTATAACCCCCTGATGCCAGCCAGGGGACAAGGCAAGCATTTTTCAGCAATCTCTTTCAGCCTGTGCCACCATGTGGTCGCGGCTCCGTCAAGGCGCCTGAGTCTCCTGTTGTGTTCCCAATGGAAGTATGTCATGCTTCCTGTAGGAAACCCAATGAAAGAGAAAACCGATGTCCTGCAAGGCACGCTGGCGTTGATGGTCCTGAAGACGCTGGACGTGCTCGGCTCGTTGCACGGCTACGGCATCGCGCGGCGCATCGAGCAGATTAGCGGGGATCTGCTCAGCGTCAATCAGGGCACGCTCTATCCCGTTTTGCTGAAGCTGGAGCAAGAGGGGGCAATCGCCTCTGAATGGGGCGTATCCGAAAACAAACGCAAGGCCCGTTTTTACCGGCTGACTCGCGATGGGCGTAAGCAATTACAGGCTGAGACCAGAAGCTGGGAAGACACTGCGGCCATCATCGGGCGATTCTTTGCGGCGAAAGCGGAGGATCTCAAATGAGGATCCTGCGGCGATTCCTTAGGCGGATGAGTTCGTGGACGCAAGCACGCTCCGATGACGAACGGTTGCGGTCGGAGATTGAAGACCACATCGCACGGCAGGCCGAGGACAACATCCGCGCTGGTTTGTCGCCCGTCGAAGCGCGGCGCCAGGCGGTGATGAAATTCGGGGCCGTGGAAGCAATCAAGGAAGACTATCGGGGTCAAAGAGGATTGCCGCTTATGGAAACGTTGATACTCGACACGCGCCACGCCCTGCGCCGGCTGCGGATGGCTCCCGCGTTCACGATCACGACGATCCTGACGCTCGCGCTGGGCATTGGCGCAACTACCTCCATTTTCACTTTGGCGCACGCCGTCTTGTTGAAATCGCTGCCGGTAGCGAATCCCGCCGAGTTGTATCGTCTGGGAAAGCAAGCGCGCTGTTGCTATTGGAGTGCATACAGCCAAGGCGACGAGATTTCCCTCGTCTCCTACGATCAGTACAAATATTTCAGGGACCATACCAGAGGCTTTGCGGAACTGGCGGCATTCGCGGCGCGCGGGGGGCTGTTTGGCGTCCGCCGGTCAGGCACTGCGGAGGTCGCTCAGAGCTATCCAGGCGAATACGTCTCCGGTAATTACTTCGCCATGTTCGGCATCAACGCATATGCAGGACGCATGTTTACAGGCGCGGACGATCGACCGGATGCTCCGCCCGTCGTGGTGATGAGCTATCGCCTCTGGCAGCAAAAGTACGCGTTGGATGCATCGGTGATCGGCAGCATCGTGAACCTGGATGACCGGCCGTTCACGGTGGTGGGAATCACGCCGCCGGGCTTTTTCGGGGATAGCCTGCGCAATAGTCCACCCGATTTCTTTCTGCCACTGCAGGCCGAGCAGTCTATTGACGGGGGTCTCAATGACCCGAGCCCCGCATGGCTGGATCTGATCGGCCGGGTTCGACCGGGCGCGCGGCCTTCCTCGATTGAGGCCGAAATGCGGGTGGAACTGAAGCAATGGCTGCGGGCTCATTGGGGCGATATGGATGCGAATGCGCGCGCGACTTTCGCCGATCAGACGCTGTACCTGGCGCCAGGCGGCGCAGGCATAACGAGCATGCGGGAGCAATATGAGCATTGGCTCCAGATCCTGATGATGGTTTCCGGTTTTGTGTTACTGATCGTGTGCGCCAACGTGGCCAACCTGATGCTTGTTCGGGGGATGGAGCGGCGGCGCCAGACCTCGCTGAGCATCGCTTTGGGAGCACGCCCGTATCGGGTGATCGGTCAGACTCTCACCGAAAGCCTCTTACTTTCTTTGTTTGGCGGCGCCGCCGGATTAGGCTTCGCGTTCGGCTGCACACGCCTGATTTTGCATTTCACGTTTGCGTCGTCTGGCGTACCGATCAGCGCCTCTCCCTCCGTTCCGGTGCTCTTGTTTGCGCTGGCCGTTTCGTTGATCACAGGAATCGTCTTCGGCACAGCTCCGGCGTGGATCGCGACGCGGGTCGATCCGATCGAAGCGTTGCGTGGAGCCGGCCGTTCCACCGCTCGAACGGGCTCGTTATCGAGGAAGACGCTGGTGATTCTCCAAACTGCATTTTCCCTGGCTTTATTAACGTCGTCAGGACTACTGACAGCCGCCTTGTACTCTCTCGAGCATCAGGATTTTGGATTTGAGCAGGATGGCCGCATGGTCGCCAAGATCGATCCCACGCTGGCCGGTTACCGGCGGGACCAACTTACTCTGCTTTATCAGCGTATCCACGATTCGCTCGCCGTCATGCCCGGCGTGTCGGCGGTCGCGGTCTGTTTTTATTCACCCCTGAGCGGAAATAATTGGGGTGGGACCGTTTGGATGGATGGCCGCCCCGCTCCGGGACCGAAAGAAGAAAGTGATTCGTCGATGGATCGCGTCACGGCGGATTTCTTAGACGTCATCGGAAATCCGATCGTGCGCGGCCGCGGTATCACCGCGCAGGATACGGCAACTTCCCGGCACGTGGCAGTAGTCAATCAGGCGTTCGCGCGGAAATTCTTCAAAGATGAGGACCCGATCGGAAAACATTTCGGGCGTCTTGAAAATCAAACGCCTCGTTTGTACGAAATCGTCGGCGTTGCCAGGGACGCCCGTTTTCTGACCTCCAAGCTCGCCCAGCCCGTCGAACCGCTCTATTTTCTGCCGGAGGCGCAACACGACCTTCCCGATAACGACCCAGGCTCGCACTTCCTGCACGACATCGTCATCGCGGCCAAGCCGGGAGTGAGTCTTTCTGTCGCGCAAGTGACGCAAGCGATGGCCGCCGTAGACCCTAATCTGCCGGTGATTTCCATTCGTCCTCTAAGCGAGCAGGTGACCGGCGTGTTCCGGCAGCAGCGGCTGATCGCGCGGCTCACGTCGTTGTTCGGAATTCTTTCTCTTCTACTGGCATGTATCGGGATGTACGGAGTTACCGCTTACAACGCCGGATGCCGCACGACGGAGATCGGGGTGAGGATGGCTCTGGGCGCGAATCGCAGCGACGCCGTTCGACTAATCCTCGGAGGCGCGTTCTGGCTGATTATTTGTGGAATCGCCGTCGGAATGCCGCTCGCGTTTGCCGCGGGGCGATTCCTGGGGAACCAGCTTTATGGAGTGAATCCGTTCAGTCCCTCAGTGACGTTCGTAGCTGTAGCGGCACTCGGGTTGTCGGCGCTGGCCGCTTCTCTGGTTCCCGCGCTTCGAACCAGCCGCATCTCGCCGGTGGAGGCATTGCGCGCAGAGTAGGGCGCTTATCGAAGGCGAGTCCATTCTTGGCCCGCCGGCAACCGCGCCGTGTCCACTATCTTCGGCTCGCTGGTTCGCCAACGCTGCTGCAAGATGTCGCGCGTATACTGATCGAATCCATAAAAGTCCATCGCGGAGTCGTTCGGCCTGGCGAGAAACCATCGCCACCAGCGGAACTTGAACAACAACGTAAGGGTCGCGCGACGCATCGGCAATCCGGAAATTATAAAGCCACTGAGGCCGTGAAATATGTATCGAATTGGACAACCCGAGGACTCGCTACCGGGAAAACGTGATCGAATCACGGAAACGTCTTCCCCGCCAAGGAATCCCCCCTTAAGGGATGGTTTTGGTTCGACGCACCATCACCACGATGATAGTTACAGGGGATTGAGATCATGAAGCACACACTTACAGCAGGCGTAATTCTCGCGGCGATGACGTTCAGTGCCGCTGCCCAAGACTGGTACCACGAACGCGATGAGCGCTTCCACGGCCAGGAGTGGCGGCCCCACCTCTTCGACTATGTGAGGACCGATCTGGAACATATCTGGAGCGCTGTCCAGGCAAGCGATAAGGAGCGGGCGCGTCTTGAGAAGACGAAGGAAGAGCTCGCGAAAATGCAGACCGATCTGGATCAAAAGCGGTGGGACAACGGCATCCTCAATGACGTGATCGACTCCATCCGGAAATCCTCCAACGACGACCGCCTTGCGCAACGAGATCGAGCGGTGCTGGCAGACGATGTGGTTCGTCTTAAGGAATTTCAGGATCAGCACAACCGCCCACATTAGTCGATTGGAGAACGTCAGCCTCGCCGCGCTGCCTCGATGGCGGCAATGTCGATCTTCTGCATCGTCATCATTGCGTCGAAGGCACGCTTTGCCTCACCGCCGCCAGCCGCAAGCGCGTCGGTGAGCGCGCGCGGGGTGATCTGCCAGCAAAGGCCCCAGCGGTCCTTGCACCAGCCGCACTGGCTTTCCGTGCCGCCATTGCCGACGATTGCGTTCCAGTAACGGTCCGTTTCTTCCTGGGTATCCGTCGCGACCTGGAAGGAAAACGCCTCGTTGTGCCGGATCGCCGGGCCGCCGTTGAGACCCAGACAAGGAATGCCCAGGACCGTAAACTCCACGGTCAGCACGTCGCCCTTCTTACCGCCGGGATAATCACCGGGAGCCTCATGAACAGCGGTTACTTTACTATCCGGAAACGTCGCGGCGTAGAAGCGCGCCGCCTCATGCCCGTCTTTGTCGAACCACAGGCAGATCGTGTTCTTTGGCTTCATGTTTCGTGTGCTCCTTGTGCTTGATCAGGGCGAATGCCGCGGTCTTTGTGTCGATCCGTATCAGCGGCCCACCAGTTCATCTGCCGATCTGCCCGACCTGAATACCACATATACCAGAATGCGCCTATCGACAGCGCTCCACCTGGTACCAGCGAATCCCCGCGGCTCCAGGCCCGCTGCTCACACAAGCAAGTGTTTCCCCGCGAAGAGCAACGTAGGTGTTCCAGGAGACGTCGATGTGATTGTTGCGATGCTTTTCTCCCCACGGGGCCAGAACCAGCTCAAACGTCGAGTGCCGGTTGATATGATAGTCGCGGCTGAGGATGGGAACCCTGGCTTGCTTGGTGTTCGGCGAATCCAGCAGCGTATTCAGCTCGAGTGCCGTTCCGAATCCATACAGCCAGATAAATGCAGCGCAGGCCAAATAATTCTGTAACGCCTTCCGGTCGGCCAGGAAGAGAATCGCCCCAACCAGCACTGCGACTCCCGATCCAATGAAGACGCTGCGAATCAGCGGGAACGCCTCGATATCATTTACCGCCCGGCATGCCAAAGCCGTTATCGGAAACACCAGCGTACCCACCAACTCCTTTCTCCTCTCGAAGAGCCGATCTGCCGCGATCGCGAGGCATGGAATGGAGATCAAGACCGCTATAGAGAGGCCATAAGGCCGAGGATAGAAGTAGCCCCAAAGGCCGGCCAGTATGTTTGCAATACAGATTGCGAGTGTTACCGGTTTCATTCTCTAGAACTTTCTCCCGATTCGGCGCACTCGCCGTCGTTCCACGCCCCGCCATTGTACTGGATTCACAGGATAACAAAGGGGATATGCCTCTGGAACGCCCGTCGAGTGCCGCCGAAGCAGGTGCAGCATTGCAATCTCGATGTTATAAACTAACAGGATCGGCAACTTTCCTGATAAACAGGCCGGAGCGACATTTTCAACCCATGTTTACCGGTTCTTATTCGATTTGTAATCGAATATTGTGTTGCGCTTTCCGCTCTCGTATGGGACCGTGTCTGTATGTCGCTTTGCTCTGGATGTGAAAATATAACACGATCTCGCAGCGGGTCTTTCCCGCTTCAACTCTTGGTTTTTGGAATTTCTGCTCTTATTCTCATAGGAACGTTTCCCGCCGTTCATGCCCAGACATTTTCTGGAGCCATCGAAGGCGTCGTAAAGGATAGTTCCGGCGCGGTGATTCCTGGCGTCAAGGTCACCATTACGGATGTAAACACCGGCGCGGTCACGGCGACCGTAACCAACGGCGCTGGAAACTATCTCGCTTCGTTCCTCAACCCCAGCAAGTACTCGGCGAAATTTGAAAAGGACGGCTTCGAGCGTACCAACGTCGAGGGCCTCACCCTCGCTATGAATGGGATGCTCCGCGTAGATGCGGAGATGAAAACCGGCAACGTTCAGGAAAGCGTAACCGTTACCGATACGCCGGTCGATATCAACAAGGTCACTCCGGACGTGGGAACCCATATCGGCGGCGAAGATCTGATCAATCTGCCGGAAAGCGGTTCTGAGCTTACCATCGTCAAGATTTTTCCGGGCATGTCCTCGACTAGCCAGAATTACAGCAACATCAACAACATCAGCCTTGGCGGCGGCCGTCCGGTCACCAACCCCATCATCGTCGATGGCCTGCCGAGCAACATGGCTGTCGACGACACCTACGGTCTGGTGCCGAGTCCGGATTCGACCGAGGAGCTACAGGTCCTCACGCAACCCTTTTCCGCCCAGTATGGACAAACCGGAGGCGGCGTGATTCTGACGTCCACCAGAGCGGGCACCAGCGTCTTGCACGGCAGCTTGTTCGAGTACAACACCAATCAGCATTTCGATGCGCTGGATTTTTTCAGCAGCGCCACCACCAAGAAGCCGGTGAGCATCCAGAATTATTTCGGTGGCTCCCTGGGCGGTCCCGTTGAGATCCCCAAGCTTTACGATGGCCGCAAAAAGCAAACATTCTTTTTCACGGATTGGGAAAACACGTTGATCGCCGGAAACAAGCTGGTAAACCAGGATGTCGCCACGCCGCTGGAGTTGCAAGGCAACTTTTCCGGTCCCACCCCGCAGAACACGTCCGTCAACATCTACGACCCCACTACCACTTCTACCGTGAACGGAAAAGTAGTTCGCCAGCAGTTTCCCGGAAATACGATTCCGCTGAGCCGCATCGATCCCGTTGGCGCGAAGATCGCGGCGTTTTATCCGCAGCCTAACTGCCAGTTCCAAACCTTCAATTTTTGCGTGGACCCGAGTTCCTATCACACCAATCTCTATAACGCCGACCGCGTAGATCAGAATATCGGCCAATTCGACCGCATCTGGTTCCGCTATGGCTATGACTCGCCGACCTCGCATCCGGTCACGATTTTCAATAACGCAGCCAATCCTTCCACGCTAAACGGCTGGACGGATAATCACGGCGCTGCCACTTGGAGCCACATTTTCTCGTCGTCTCTGGCCAGCGAGCTGCGCCTCGGCTTCGTGCAGGAGAGCAACTTTACCACTCCGCCGGTCGGCGACGTATCGTCGCTCGGCCTCGCCGGCGTGCCTCTCACGCAGTTCCCCTCTGTTTCGGTGACCAACTATTACACCTTGGGAACCAGTTCCTACTCGCGCACCAGGGATCGCCACTGGATTATCAACGACGCTCTCAGTTGGCAGAAGGGCCGCCACAGTATTCAATTCGGTGGAGAATACATGCGCTATCTCTATCACAACTTCTCGCCGGGGGTGTTGTCCGGAAGCTACGCGTTCTCCGGCACCTTCACTTCCCTGCCCGGTACCGGATCCACGGGCACGGGGTTGGCGGACTTGCTGCTGGGTGTTCCGGCCACAACCAGCATCAGCACTAACAATTACGAATTCCGCTACCTCACCAATTACGCGTCGCTCTACATTCAAGACAACTACAAACTCACCTCCAAGCTGACCATTAACTTCGGTCTTCGCTGGGAATTCGACGGGCCCACCACGGAGCTGAACGGCCAGAATTACACCCTCAATCCGAGCCTGGTCGATCCAACCACCGGCAAGCAGGGCGCGATCCAGTTCGCCGGCATTGGCGGCGCTCCCAGCCATTTCGTTCCGGACGATTATAAAGGCTTCCTCCCACGCGCCGGCTTCTCTTACAGCCTGTTCAAGAACGCGGTCGTGCGCGGCGGTTACGGAATCTATGAGCTGCCCAGCATCGGATTCGTGACCAACGGCCAGACCTCGAAGTACAGCGTCTCGGCGACCTTCAGCAGCCCCGATGGCGTCACCCCGGCGTTTCAGCTCGACCAGGGTGTGCCCGCCTATTCCTATAATGTGGGCGCGAATGGCTTACCCAAGATTCTGTCGAGCCTGACCAATCCCACGGCCACAGTCACGGAGCAGCCGCTAGTCGCCGCGATTCCTTACGTGCAGGAATGGTCTATATCGATCCAGCAGCAGTTCGGCCATGGCTGGTTTGGAGAAATCGACTATCAGGGCAATCGCGGCGTCCATCAGCCCATTGCCGTCAACGTCAACCAGATTGCTCCCTCTCCCAATTGCTGTTTTGGAGTCGCCAATGCGCAGTCGCTTCGCCCGTATCCCCAGTTTCTGAATGTGAATGCATTCGAGTACCGCGGCAACTCGAATTACAACGCGATGCTGGTGAAGCTTCAGCACTATTGGCGCAATGGAATCTCCACGGTGTTGAGCTATACCTGGGCGAAAAGCATGGACGACGTGGACGCACCCTCTCGCGCAGACGCCGTCGCGGTCCAGAATGTTTACAACTTCAAAGCGCAATACGGCATTGCAGGAATCGACATCCCGCAACGCTTCACCGCGGCTTTTGTATACAACTTACCCTTCGGAGCCGGTGGAAGATTTGCCACCGGGATTCCGGTTGTGAGTTACGTGATCGGCCATTGGCAGACCAGTGGCCTGGTCCAGATGCAGATGGGTTATCCGTATAACGTTACGCAAGCCAACACGCTCGGCCTGTTCTCCGGAGCGCAATACACCACGTCGGTGGGCAACCCGAGCATCGATCCTTCGAAGCGCACAACCGCGGAGTGGTTCAATCCCGCCGCGTTTGCCATCACGCCGCAAGACCAGCTCGGAAACACCTCCCGCGCGTCGTTCTTCGGTCCCGGTCAGGATAACTTCGATATCGCGGTGCAACGGATTTTCCCGATCAAGGAACGCTTGCAATTCAAAATCCGCGTGGACATGTTCAACGCATTCAATCATCCGCAGTTCGACAATCTGAACACCACCATCACCAGTCCCGCGTTTGGCTCGGTAACATCGGATATCGGACCACGCGTGATGGATGTCGCGGGAAGGCTCACATGGTGAGGTTTTATGGTGGATTAAGCTCTCTCCGGATGCGTTGTTGGCGATTTTAAGGTCAATTAAGACACATGAAATTCACCCTCTTTCTCATTTTCGCGATTTTCCTGGCGGCCCAAGACCGCCAGATCGTCGCAATCTCCCACCGCGGTGAGCACCTCCAGCGCCCGGAAAACACCATCCCAGCGTTTGAAGAAGCGATCCGGGTGGGCGCGGACTTTATCGAAGTGGATGTCCAGACAACATCAGACGGAAAGTTGGTCCTGAGCCACGATGCCACTGTCGACCGCTGCACCAATGGTACAGGTCGTGTAAATTCAATGACTTTCGAGCAAATCGAGGCCCTGGACGCCGGGATCAAGAAAGGCGCCGAATTCGCTGGCACGAAAGTTCCTACCTTTGACCAGGTATTGGACTTAGCCCGCGGGAAAATCGGAATTTACGTCGATATCAAAAACGCCACGGCCCAGGAGCTGGTGACTCACATCGTGGATCACGGCATGGCGGATCACGTGGTGATGTACTGTAGAGCTAATCTTTGCAAGCAGATCCAGGACCTGAACCCGAAATTAAAGGTGATGCCAGAATCGAGCTCCGTGGAGCATTCCCATATGTTGGTGGATCTGTTGCATCCCAAAGTGCTTGCCTTCGGGGCGGGCGATTTCAAGCCGGAGATCATTGCGGTTTCGAAGGAAGCCAAAGCCCTGATTTATGTGGATATTATGGGCACTACGGATGCTCCGGAAGGTTGGCAGGCGGCCATCGATGCTGGCGCCGACGGATTGCAGAGCGATCGCCCAGGCCCTTTAGTCGAATGGCTGCGAGCCAAAGGCTACAAAAGAAACTGACTTATTCGAATTGCATGATCAGAATCGTGGCGCCGAGAACGACCACGGCGCCAATAATGGCGAGCGGACTGAGGCGCTCACCCAGTAGAGTCGTCCCCAGAATGACGCCGAATACGGGAACCAGATAGAGGGATGCCGACGCAAGCGTAACATCCACAAACTGAAGCACATAAAAGAACAACAGCATCGAGACGCCGTACATGAAGATGGCCAGAAATGCAAAAGCCAGCCACGCTTTCACGTCGAAGGTTGAGAAGGCGCGAAACGAAAATGGCTCGCCCCAGATGAGCAAAGGAATGCTGGCCAGCGACGCGAAGATATAGCTATAAATGAGGATTTCCACTTCCTGGAAGCGCTGCATCAGGCCTTTGCAAAAAACGTTGTAAAACGACGATCCGGCGCATCCAGCCAGGATCAGCAAATTTCCGGAAAACATCTTCGAATCAAGAAAAGCGCTATGGCGCAAATCCTCGGCCGACATCAGTAAAACGCCGGCCAGTCCGATCGCGAAGGATGCGACGCGCAGGCGGGTGAGTTTTTCGTGCAGCATCAGGGAGGCGAGCACGGCGCTGATCACGGGAATCAACAGGTTGAGAATCGCGGCGTTGGAGGCTAGCGACCGGGTGATTCCCCAAGTCATGCCTAGCTGCGCGAGGACTTGGCCGCCGACGCCGGCTATCAGGAACGCGAGCCAATCCTTAGGGGTTGGCTTGGCGGAATGGCGGCGGGTGCGGAACAGAAGAGGAAGCAGCAGCAGCGTGGTACACCAGAATGGAACGAAGGTGATCGCGATGGGGCCCAGGTGAGGGTCCAGGATCTTTACTGCGGTGCCTTGCGCGGCCCAGATGAAGTTTGCGAGGGCAAGGAACCCGAGATACCACAGTGCCCGTCCGCGCGCGGGCGGGTCGGTCATAGCGTCTCGACTCCCCGGCGATCCGCTCCGGGGGAACTTCCTTCGAAGACGTACGGCGTCGAGCCGGAGTATTCGGCATAGCGTTCGACGACGCGGGCGAAGGCATCCTCCGATGCTTTATGGAACAGCACGGCAACTGTTCCTCCAGCGCCTCCGCCGGTCATTTTCGCGCCGTACAAGCCTTCGGAACGGACCAAATCGACGATGTGGTCGGTGGCTTCGCAGCCCAGGCCGCATTCCGTATAGGCGTAGTGAGATTGGTACATCAGCTCGCCCATCGATTCAAAGCCTGCCGGGCGACGCGCCAGCTCGACAAAAAGGCGGACGCGATGGTTCTCTTCGACGGCGTAGCGGGCGGCTGCTCGAATCGGGTAAAGGACTTCGGGACGCACGGCCGTGAAAGGGTCAACGTGGACACGAGTTTTTTCCAGATAAGCTGCGCCGGAAAGAGATTCGGGGAGACGGTTTTCGAAACGCGATCGGAAAATGGAGGGAGAGAGATTGGACAGATATCCGTTCCACCGCGAATCGGTGAAGTGGGGAATGGAGACCGAATCGTCGAAGGTGACGGGGAGTTGTTCCCAATCGCAGATCATTTTATACGCCATGAAGGCGGCGGCACGCGCGGTTTCACAGGCTCGACCGGCTATGCTGTGGCGGATGCCCGAATCGATGGCGCGGCATTCGAGCTCTTCGGGCAGACGCACCAGCGGATACGGACAGCAGGGCTGGCAGAGCAGAGGCATGACGTAACCGGTTTCGCCCAATACCACCGCGGCTTGATCCATGATGCCGCAGGGAGACTGCGCGACCACGTTCTCGACCCACTGGCAGGCCTCGGCGAGCGCGATACCGTCGAGTTTCAGGCCATAAGCGGCAACAGCCGCTTTCATGACCGCGACTTCTACGGCGGCAGAGGAACTGACGCCTTTATTCAAAGGAACCGTCGATTCGATGTACACGGTGGCTCCGGACTTTACGGTTTCGGGATACCTTTGGCGTAATAGATGGAACACGCCGATGACGTAGGCGGTCCAGGGAGCGTTTGGACTTATAAGAGATCTGACCGCTTCGTCTGAAGTCAGATCGGCAAGGCGATATTCAACCCGTTCCTGCCATCCCTGCTCGAGCATTTGCGGATTGATGAGGACGATCGCGGCATCAGAGCGGATCTGGACAGCGGCACAAGTGGTCTCGCGGATGGTGGCCTGGAAAACCAAGCCTCCGGTATAGTCGGCGTTGCCACCCATGAGATCAAGGCGGCCGGGGGATTGCGCCTGGAAGATCGGGCGGCCGGCTTCGAAGAAAGGGGAGTCGCGGAGGTTCACGACGCGAGCGCCTCGATGGTGGAACAAAGGTAATCGATTCCTTCCTGGGTCAAGCGGGGATGAATCGGGAGGCTGACATAGCGCTCAAAAAGAGATTCGGCAACGGGGCATTCGCCTGGACCATGGCCCCGCTTACGATAGGCGGTGGTGAGATGAACCGGCATGTAATGGGACCAGACTTTGATACGGTGTTCGGCATACATCCGCCACATGAACTCTTCCTTATCGAGCGGGAAGCTGTCCTCAATCAGCACACCGAAGATGTGAAACACGTGTTTGCCCCAAGGTGAAACGGCAAGCGGGCGAAATCCGCGCAGGCGGGAAAGGCGACACGAGTACATCCCAGCGATTTCAATACGGCGCTGGTTCATCGCGTCGAGTTTCCGCAGTTGGACCAGGCCTACGGCCGCTTGCACTTCAGTCATCCGGAAATTCCCGCCCAAATCATCGAAGTCAAGATGCCAATAGCGTTTACCCATCGGCGGATGAGTATCGTCGAAGGCCAGGTATTTTCCTTTCGGATCGTAAGAGCGGCAGCACAACGAGCGAAGGCCCAGCATGCTCTGGAACAGGGCGGGATCGTTCGTTGTGATCATGCCACCTTCACCCAGCGTCACCATATTTTTTTGTTGATGGAAACTGAAAACCGAAATGTCGGCGAGCGATCCGGTTTTGCGTCCTTTATACTCCGCGCCGGCGGTGTGCGCGCAATCGTCGATCAGCAGGATGCCCCGCGGACGGGCGAGGGCGGAAAGCGCATCCATGTCGCAACATTGTCCGTAGAGATGGACCGGCAAAATTACTTTGGTGCGCGGCGTGATGAGCGCGGCGACGGAGGCGGGATCGAGATTGAGAGTATGGGGATCGACGTCGGCGAAAACCACTTTTGCACCAAGTTTCGCGGCCGCGTTGGCGCTTGAAACCCAAGTGATCGGCGTGGTGATGACTTCATCGCCAGGGCCCACGCCGGCCGAGGCGAGCGCGAGATCGAGTCCGGCGGTCGCGGAAGTTACGGCCAGGCCGAAACCGGCTCCGCAGTAAGCGGCGAAGGCGACTTCGAACTCTTTGACTCGGGGGCCACACGACGGCGCTGAATCGGCCAAGACCGCGGCAATTGCGGCCGCCTCTTCGGGTCCGTACGTTGAACCGTGGCTGAATTCCAGTTCGTGGACTGCGCTAGGCAGTGACATGAAGACACCTTTCGATCGCCTCTAAACACGTGGGAACGGGGATGCCGCTGTGTTCCGCGATGCGCGCTGGAATGAGCAGTTGACGACGTCCTCTGGGGGCGCGATTCAGCGCGGAATCCTGCGCGACGACCAAGTCCGTGGAATATCCCATGGCCTGTGCCAGATGACGGACAATTTCGTAGCGAGACAGTGCATTGGAGGCGCCGAGGTGGAAGATACCGCTCGCATTGGGCGCGTGTGCCAAGTCGAGAATCCACCGGGATAGGGTATCGACATCAATTGCGTTGCGAAACTCGTCCGGTGGAACGTACACGGGATTTCCTTTGCGAAATGCAGCCTCGAGCTTATCGACTAAGGCGTTGGTCCCGCCTCGCGGGGAGTGGCCCAGGGCCAGAGACAGACGCACGATGGCGGCATCAGGAACGATCTCGCGAATGCGTTGCTCCGCCTCCGCCTTCGTTTTCCCGTAGACGCTCAGCGGGCTGGGTCGGTGTGCTTCATGGTATCCCTCCGACGTACCGTCGAAGATCGCTCCAGAGGAGGTGAACAGTAGACGCACACCAAGCCGCGCACACTCCTTAGCCACGTTTTCGGCACCATGGACGTTGATCGCGCGGGCGAGTTCCGGCTCTTTCTCACAGCGGTCGATATCGGCAAGGGCGGCGGTGAGGATGACGACGTCCGGACGGGACTCGACGAATGCGAGCCGGACACTGGCTGGATCCGTAACATCACAAGCAATTCTGCCGGCTGCGATGCGCTCAAAGCGGGTATCGCGCGACCGCATGAGCGATCCGCCAAGGAATCCGGTTGCGCCGATGACGAGCATCCGCGGCACCGGTGGGAGCACCTTCATTCGGCGACGATTACCTCTCTGAGTTTGCGGAGCCGGGCCAAGTCGGCTGGCTTAATGCCGCTGTCGGTAATGATGCGGTCGCAACGCTCCACGCGGCAGAAGCCATACATCGCCTCCTGCCCGACCTTGCTGCTATCGAGCACCAGGATGCGTTCCCTTCCCGCGTCAAGCAATGAGCGCGGCGCCTCCCGGTCGTAGACCATGATGCCTTTTCGAAACGATAGCGCCGCCGCGCCGAAGAACACCTTATCGACGGAGACAGACGCCAGCGAATCCCCCACGGCGCTGCCTATAAGATCGTGACTGGTGCGGCGGTAGGCGCCGCCGGTGAGTTCGACGCGCACCGAGTCGCAATCGGCGAGTTCCTCGAGGACGGCCAGCGAGAAGGTGAAGACCACGAGGTCGCGATGCTGGCGAAGGTGGCGCGCGATGTAGAGAGTGGTCGTCCCGGAGTCGATGGTGACGGATTCTCCGTTTTTGACCAATTCCGCCGCGGCCTTCCCGATGGCGCGCTTGGCGTCCGCCATGCGATGCAGGCGCTCATGAAAACTTTTCTCGCCGCCAAAGCTGCGCTCGATTCGCACTCCACCTGGAATGCGAATGACTTGACCCGAATCGGCCAGCTTGTGGATATCGCGCCGGATGGTCATTTCCGAGACCCGAAACCGGTTGGCGATTTCCGAAATGGACGCCGCTGTCTGCTCATGCAGCAGGAGCAGGACGGCGTCTCGCCTCGCGCGATCCCCCGTGAGTTGCCCGCCGCCGGTCATGTGTGAAAAATTAACATACCCTGATACGCACTTGCAAGGCGTCCGACTCCGACCAACAGAATGAAATTATTAGAAGATTGGCTGCTGCACGTTTCCCGGTGCGAGGAGCACTTCGGCCGCAGACCCAAGTCGTTTGAAAAACGCAGGATTTTCCTTGTTTGTTGTAAGTTTAGGGCGCGCGACCGATCACTGCGGAAGGTAGACCGAATTGTTACGCATTTGCCATCGGCAGGACCGATAACTCCCGACACTTGCCCAAATTCTGACCCTCTGCCGATATCCCGGCAGACTCCGTCCTCCGATTTCGCGAAAGTCCTTGAGAATGAGTGCCCAGACTTCGGCTGCGAGGGTGCTTTTTGCGAAGGCGAAGAGGCGTTGCGTTATGTTTCGAATCAGTTATTCCGAAACAGCCGACGGGCAGTGTTGGAGTCTTTATGGGCGCCTTGCCGGTCCCTGGGTGGAGGAATTGCGTTCGTACTGGAAATATGTTCGCGATCGAGCGCCCCTGGCCCGCGCAACCGTTGATCTTAAAGAAGTCACCTTCATCGATGAAGCTGGTGAAACGCTTCTCGCCGAGATGCGAAGCGCCGGCGCTGAACTCATTGCTACCGGAGTGGCGCATCAATATTTGCTCGCGACGCTCAATCACCATAAAAGCCCGCCGGCGCGCAGAACGGCGCCTGAAGGAGGAAACAAATGAACAACAAACGCAGAATCCAGCTCGGCACCGCCGCAGCCGTGTTCGTAATTGTGGCGATAGTCCTCATTACCATAGTCCGGGAAAAGAGCACCTCCGCGGCCGCTCCGCCCCCTCCGCCCGAGGTTCAGGTTGCGGTGGTCGAGCAGCGCGATCTGCCGGTCCACCACGAATGGATCGGCACACTGAACGGCCTGGTCAACGCAGCCATCAATGCGGAGGTGACTGGATATCTGCTACGGCAGGATTACGCCGAAGGCTCTTTCGTCCACAAAGGACAGTTGCTCTTTGAGATCGATCCGCGGCCCTTTCAAGCCGCTGTCGACCAGGCGGCGGGACAACTGGCACAGTCGAAGGCGCAACTAACGCAGGCTCAGGCGGTTCTGGTACAGGCGCAGGCGCAGCAATTGAGCGCTGAGGCGAATCAACGCAAATCACAGTTGGACCAGGAAAAATACACACCGCTCTTCGAGGATAAGGCGGTGACCCGGCAGGACTTGGATAATGCAGTCCAGACCAATCAATCGAACGTGGCTCAGGTAGCCGCGGCAAAGGCCCAGGTGGAGACTGCGAAGGCGCAGATTGCAGCAGCGGGCGCCGCGGTGAAAGCATCCGAGGCGACTCTCGAAACGGCAAAGGTGAATCTTGGTTTCACCAGCCTGACATCGCTGATTGACGGGATCGCCGGAGCCGCAACAGTGCAAGTTGGCAACCTGGTCGCCCCTTCGAGCCCCGCCGTGACTACGGTATCCACGCTGGATCCCATTAAAGCGGTCTTCACCGTCAGCGAACAGGAGTATCTGAGCCTCGCGCGTGCGGACTCGCTTCATCATCTGCAGTTGAAGCTGATCCTGGCTGACGGGAGCACGCATCCCAAGGACGGCCGGTTCTCTTTTGCCGATCGCCAGGTGGACCCCAACACGGGCGCCATCCAGATGACTGCCTTGTTTCCTAATCCCGGCAACATCCTGCGACCCGGCCAATACGCGATGGTACGCGCGGTGACAGGAGAGGACAAAGGAGCTCTGCTGGTTCCGCAACCAGCGGTCAGCGAGCTTCAGGGCGGCTACGAAGTGATGGTGGTGGATGCTGACAACAAAGTCGCGACGCGGCAGGTTCAGGTCGGCGATCGCGTGGACACCATGTGGGTGATCACGAATGGACTGAAGCCTGGGGAACGGGTCGTCGTCCAGGGCCAGCAGAAGCTTCGGTCAGGCGTGAAAGTGCAGCCGAAGCCATATCACGCTAGTTAACGGCGCCGGTTAACGACGCGAGCTAAGAAAGGAGCTAAGACCCATGTCCAATTTCTTTATCAGACGGCCTATCGTGGCGATCGTGATCTCGATTCTCACGGTCATTGTCGGTGTGATTATGACGGTGACTTTGCCGGTGGCACAATTTCCGAGCATCGCGCCGCCCGAGATCCGGTTGCAGGCAACCTACGTCGGAGCGGACGCGAAAGCTCTGGAACAGGCGGTCGCCACGCCCATCGAGCAGCAAGTCAATGGCGTCGACAATCTGGATTACATGTATTCCGTAAACGCGACGGGCAATTCGAGCACGACGCTGTTCACCGATTTCGATCTCAAGACAGACCCCAACATGGATCTGATCCTCACGCAGTCTCGCGAGCAACTGGCTCAAGGTCAGCTCCCGCCCGAGGTGAACACTTACGGCGTGACGATTAAGAAGGCGACCACGGCTCCGCTGATGCTGATCGCGATCTACTCACCGCACGGCTCACGCGACGCAACGTTTCTCGCCAACTATGCATACATCAATCTGAACGACCCTGTAGCGCGGTCTTACGGCGTCGGTCAGACCCAGGTTTTCGGAGCGGGACAGTATGCGATGCGGCTGTGGGTGAAACCGGATCAGCTCGCCAAGCTGAACATCACCGTCACGGACATTGTCAACGCTATCCAGGCACAGAACACGGTGAACCCCGCTGGTCAGGTGGGTGGCGAGCCTGCTCCCACCAAGCAGCAATACACCTACGCCGTTCTGGCTCAAGGGCGCCTGACGTCGCCGGAGGAATTCGGTGACATCGTGGTACGCGAAGCTCCCAATGGCGGCACTGTTCGTGTGAGGGACGTCGCCCGGACAGAACTGGGGGCGCAGAGCTATAGCATCGCGGGGCGCCTCAACGGCAAGCCCAGCGCGATCCTTGCCATTTACCAGTTACCGGGCTCGAATGCCGTTCAAACCGTGACCGGCGTGCGCAAGCTGATGGCGCAGATGAAACAGAGCTTCCCCGAAGACATCGACTACGCTGTATCGCTGGACCAGACGAAACCGGTTACGGAAGGCATGAAGGAAATCGCCGAGACTCTGGTCATCGCGATCGCGCTGGTGATCTTTGTGGTTTATCTCTTCCTACAGGACTGGCGATCCACACTGATTCCAATGCTGGCGGTCCCTGTTTCACTGATCGGGACTTTTGTGCTCTTTCCGATCTTCGGCTTCTCCATCAACACGCTTTCGATGCTGGGTCTGGTGTTGGCGATCGGTCTGGTGGTGGACGACGCGATCGTTGTTGTTGAGGGTGTCCAGCGCCACATTGAGGAGGGCTTGGCGCCTAAGGACGCGGCGCGTAAAGCGATGGAGGAACTCTCCGGGCCTGTGGTCGGAATTGCTCTCGTGCTGGCTTCCGTCTTCGTGCCGACCGCTTTTATCCCAGGCATCACCGGAAGACTGTATCAGCAATTTGCGCTGACCATCGCGATCTCGGTGCTGCTTTCGGCCTTCAATGCGCTGACGCTTAGTCCGGCTTTGGCGGGATTATTGCTACGGCCGGCGCCTGCGGGAGGCGGCGAGCGCCCCGGACTGCTTGGAAAATTCTTCGGTGTCTTCAATCGCTACTGGGAACGGGCTACGGTTGGCTTTGTCCGCTGGTCCGATGTGGTCATTCGCAAGGGCGCCATCGTGCTGGTGGTGCTCCTGGTCTGCGGGCTTGCTGGAGTTTTCGTCGCCAAACGGCTTCCCTCGAGCTTCCTGCCCGATGAGGACCAAGGCTACTTATACGTCAGTATGCAGCTCCCCGTCGCGTCATCGATGGAACGCACGAGCGAGGCCGGCGCGGAAGTCGAGAAGATTCTCGCCACTACGCCTGGCATCGAATACACCACCTCCGTTATCGGGTTCAACTTGTTGAGCTTTGCGCAGACCACTTACAACGCTTTCTTTTTCGTCACTTTGAAACCCTGGGGCGATCGCAAGACCCGAGACGAGCAATATCGGGCGATCGAGAATCGCCTGAATCGCGAACTCGGTAAGCTGCCCGCCGGAACCGCATTCACCTTCTCGCCGCCGGCGATCCCGGGCGTAGGCACTTCCGGCGGATTTCAATTTGTACTGGAGGACCGCGCCGGCAAGGACATCCCGTTTCTGGCTGACAACTTGAACAAGTTTCTTACGGCCGCACGAAAGCGCCCCGAAATCGGCACGATCAGCACTACGTTTCTGCCCAGCGTGCCGCAGCGATTCATCCAGGTGGATCGGGAGAAGGCGTTGAAGCAGGGTGTTGCGTTAGCCGATGTCTACCAAACCATTCAGGCCTACATGGGCGGCCTGTTCATAAATTACTTCAATGATTTCGGACGCACCTGGCAGGTATACGTGGAAGCTGAGGCACCTTATCGGTCCGATACCGACAACCTTGGCCAGTTCTACGTGCGGAACGGCCAGGGCACGGCCGTGCCACTAACGGCCTTGGCGACCTTCCAAAAGCGCTCCGGCCCCGAATTCACTTTGCGGTACAACGAATACCGCGGAGCACAGATCAACGGCAGCTCCGCTCCCGGCTACAGCTCCGATCAGGCGACCGCCGCCCTTGAAGAAGTCTTCCATCAAACGATGCCGAGCGAAATGGGCTTCGACTACATGGGTATGTCGTATCAGGAGCAGAAAGCGCGCCAGGGAGTTTCCTCGTGGGTGATCTTCGGCTTCTCTTTTATCTTTGTGTTTCTGGTTCTCGCGGCGCTTTACGAGAGCTGGTCGCTTCCTTTCAGCGTGCTGTTGAGCACTCCGGTTGCGGTCTTCGGCGCCGTTGCCGCGCTGTGGCTCCGCCGTGCAGTGCTGGGTGCATTTGTGCCGGCCTACATGGTGCAGCTCGAAAACGATGTTTATTTGCAGATCGCCTTAGTGATGCTGATTGGCCTAGGGGCGAAGAATTCGATCTTGATCGTCGCCTTTTCAAAAGAAGAGTATGAGAAAGGCAGGCCTCTGGTCGACGCCGCGCTCGAGGCGGCTAAAGTCCGCTTCCGCCCACTGATGATGACCGCGCTCGCCTTTATCGTCGGCTGTATTCCGCTGTGGATCGCATCCGGCGCCGGGTCCATCGCGCGCCAGATCATTGGCACTGCGGCCATCGGAGGCATGGTGGCGGAAACGTTTCTCGGCAGATTCTTGGTTCCCGCCATCTTTGTCGTGGTCGAGAAGCTATCGGGCGCCAAGGCGATAGCACCCGGTACAGATCCCCTGCCTTCACCGGCTCAAGGAGACTAACATGAGGACGTTTTTCTATCTTGGAATTACTCTCGCGGTGGTAACGCTGGCGGGATGCACGGTCGGCCCCAATTACAAGCGGCCGCAGATCGCAGCACCGGAAAACTTTCGTGCGCCGGCGCCACTGCCAGAGTCACAGGGAGCTTCGCTCGCTGACCTGAAATGGTTCGAGGTCTATCGCGATCCGCAGCTCGACGATCTGATCAAGGTCGCTCTGGTTCAAAACTACGATCTGCGCGATGCCGTGGCGCGGGTTGACGAGGCGCGGGCGAATCTCGGGATCACTCGCTCCAACCAATACCCGCAAGTCAGCGCGTCTGGAGATCTTCAATTCACGCGCTTGTCGCGAAATGGAAGTTTCCCCCTTCCGGCGTCGTTGGTCCCCAATCAGAACCGCAATTGGGGGGAGGCCGCGCTTCACCTTCTATCGTTCCAGATCGATCTCTGGGGACAGTTGCGACGGGCGACGGAGGCTGCGCGCGCAACTCTGCTCAATGCCGACTGGAACCGGAAGACAGTGATCACTACTGTGGTGAGCCAGGTAGCGACCAATTACTTTCAATTATTGGAATTGGATTCCGAGCTGAGGATCTCTGAGAGCACGCTGGACACGCGACAGGAATCTCTCAAACTGACGCTGGATCGCGAAACTCATGGTATCGCGACGCAGCTCGACGTGCGGCAGGCAGAGCAACTGGTCGATAGCGCAGCAGAGAGCATTCCGCAGTTGAAGCAGCAGATCGAACAGACTGAAAACCAAATATCTTTGCTGCTCGGCAAGAATCCAGGAAGCATCGTACGAGAGCGCAGTTTCAACGCGGAGGCTCTGGTGCCGGAGGTGCCCACAGGACTGCCCTCGGCGTTGCTCGAACGACGCCCCGACATCCGCGCTAGCGAACAGGCGATGATCGCCGCGAACGCGAACATCGGGGTCGCCAAAGCTGCGTACTTCCCGCAGATTAGTCTGACGGGCGCGATCGGCGGCCAGAGCTCAGCACTGGCCAATCTTTTCTCCGGCCCGAACGCCGAGTGGAGCTTCGTGCCCCAAGTGACGCAGCCCATCTTCACCGCCGGACGACTGAAGAACACTGTGCGCTTGGCCGTAGCCCAACGCGAGGATGCGCAGATCGCGTACGAAAAATCGATCAGCACCGCCTTCCAGGAGGTTTCCAATGCATTGATCGCGCATCAACGGACGCGCGAGAGCCGAGTCGAGCAGCAGAAACTGGTAATCGCGCTGCAGGACCGCAAGCGATTGGCTTACCGTCGCTATGAAGGCGGTGTCGACACGCAGCTCAACGCACTCGATGCAGACCGTGATCTGCTGACGGCCGAGTTGGCACTCGAGCAGATCCGCTATGCCGAACTTGTCAGCACGGTCCAACTTTATAACGCCCTCGGCGGCGGCTGGCAGTGAGGTATCCCATGAACAGACTCCAGTTCTCCATAAACAATGATTCGGAGGCTGCGCATTGAGCTTGCGGGCAGCCTTGGCGGCGCCGATGTTGCAAGCGTGGTCCACTAGTGGCGAGATACGCGAGGGGTCCACGTAGTCTCGGGCCGAACGTAAAGCGCGGATGCATCACGGACCAGTTGCGATGCTTCTCTGGTTCGATGCCGCTGGGCTTTTGCTGCGGCGAAGAAGAGTAGAGAGGGCTTCAGAACGCTTCTCAACAACAGCAGCGGCCGTAAGGAATAGTGCAAATCTGCACGCTAGGGGGCCGGGAGACCATCTTCCACTCGACGGAGTAGACGATTCCCACCTCGCTTACTTCGTATACTTTTCCATCCAAGCGAGGATATATTCTATCTTGTCAATGTAGTGGCTGTTGTGGCCGCGGATGCCGTGCGATTCGTCGGGCACCCGCACCAGCACCGCAGGCACTTTCTGAGCCTTGAGTGCGAAGTATAACTCCTCACTCTCCGCGATCGGTGTGCGCCGATCGGCTTCGCCCGTAATCACCATCGTGGGCGTTTTGAAATTCTTCGCGAAGAAGATCGGCGAATGCTCGATGAACTGCTTCGGATCATCCCACGGCAGAGTTTTCATCCACAGCGCCGCGTGCGTATACCCGCCATCGGCCGTGCCCGCCTGGGTAATCCAATCGGTCACCGGATACTGAGAGACTGCGGCTGCAAAGCGATCGGTGTGACCGATGGTCCAGGCGGTGAGCAACCCTCCGCCGCTGCCGCCCGTTACGCACAATTTCTTCGGGTCGATATAGCCCTTCTCCACCATTTTGTCGACACCGATCATCAAATCCTTGTAATCGTCGCCGGGATAATGGGTATGAATAATGTTGCCGAATTCCTCGCCATATCCGGTCGAGCCGCGCGGATTCAAATACAGCACAACATAGCCGTGCGCCGCCTGAATTTGAAATTCATGTTTAAAAGAAACGCCGTCCATAGCGTGCGGGCCGCCGTGGATATCCAGAATGAATGGATACTTCTTCGACGGATCGAAATTCGGCGGCTTGATGATCCAGCCTTGCATGTTCTTGCCGTCGAAGGAATCGAAAGTAAGCTCTTCAACCGGGCCCAATTGATATTGCGACAGCAGACTCTCGTTCACTTGCGTCAAGCGCGCCGGCGCGGCCTGGCGATACCCAGGCAGCACCACGACGTCTCCGGGCTCGTTCGGCGTAGAGCGCACCGTTGCGATCATCGAATTATTTGCCAGCGTGAATCCTTCTCCGCCTCCACCCGCTCCCAATTGCTGCACCCCATCCGTCACCGCCTTCACCGCACCGCTTTCCGGGTCGGCCGAATAGAGCTGGGTGTTGCCGTGGTCCTCGACCAGAAAGTAAATGGTCTTTCCATCCCATGACCAATGCGGCGAGCGCACATCGCGATCGAGCGATGCCGTGATGTTCTTTGAATTCTTTCCGTCGGCGTCCATCAGATAGAGATGGTTGACGGTATAGCTCTGGAATTTCCAATCGTGCCCGATGTAGGCGATTTTCTTACCACCGGGCCCGGGAACCGGATCGGTATCGGGACCTTTGCGATCAGTCAACTGTTTCACCGAACCGCCGTCCACTGAGTAGGCGTAGATATCGCCGCCTTCGAGCGCGTAATCAGCATCGGGGATACGATTGGTAGCGACGTAAATCGATTTGCCGTCGGACGACCAGGCGAAGCCCCCTCCCGCACCGCCGCCATGATTATAATCGCCATTCGTGATCTGCTTGGGCGCGCCGCCGCTGGCGGGCACTGCGAACACATGCGTGTAGCCCGGTTGCAGGATGCCCTGCCCGTCGGCCGTCCACCGCAGCTTGGTGATGACGATAGGCGGATCGGCCCACTTGGCGCCGTTGGGTTTTTCGGGGAGACGAACCGACCAATCGGGCTTGGAGGGAACACGTGCAGTGTAGCCGATCCATTTTCCGTCGGGCGACCATTCGATGTTGCCGGGCGCCTGCTGAAGATCGGTAATCTGCGCCTCCTGGCTGCCATCGAGCCAGCGCACGTGAATCTGTACCTTGCCGCTGCGATTTGAAAGATAAGCGATACGCGCGCCGTCCGGCGAAATTCGCGGTGAGCTATCGCGGAATGCGCCGCTAGTCAGCGGACGGTTGTCCTTGCCGTCGCTCGACACCATCCAGAGATTACTCAGTTTCTGGTCGGACATTTTGTCGTTGAAACCAAGGACGTAGATGACGCTCTTCCCGTCTCTAGTAATCTGCGGATCGCCGACAGAGCGCATCTCCCAGATCGTATCCGTGTTGAGACCAGGCTTCGCTGCGAGCGCGATCGAGGTGCAAAGAACTGCAAGGATTGTCATTCGCATGATTGGGACTCCTATATCTAAGCCAGTAGACCACACGCGAGGATCGAATTGGTGTTCGGCGAACGGATCGGTGTATCTTCATGCGGGGCGAAATCGATTTCTGCAACGCGCCAGTTTTGGAAACCCGTGTCATGGACGTTGGACGATTCGATCCTGCGGGTGTTAGCGTAGCGGCTTCGGTGTCACGCACAAGACACGGGAGCGCTGCCAAAATCAAGCTGTTTTTCCTTCCGTCTGTCGCTTAAAATCGCAATTGCAGATGCACGGCGAGCGACCGGAGCGGAAGATAAGGCTCTGCAGGTAGAGACAAGTGGACCAGAGAACGGGAGCTGAGCTTTGCGACGCGGTCGGCCACGGTCGCTAATCCAAGCTGCGAGGATTCCGTACGAAGATCATTCAGTTCCCTCATCGCCGCGGTCGGATTGTCGCGCCATCTGCGTTCTGCGCGAATCAGTCGTCCTTCGTAGGCCTCAACCAGAAACCCGGCGTGCGTTGCCAGGTGGACCGCTTCGTTGCCCAATCGCTCCGCCGCTTTTGCGTCCGGGGACAAAAGCGCCCCGGCTCGCAAAACAGTCAGACGGGTTATGAGCGGCGCATCTGGTTTCGCGCCAGCTTGTGCGCGGGTCAGTGCCCTGGAGGCCGAGTCGAGATTCCCGGCGCGGAAATGTGCCTCGGCGAGCATTGCCCAAATCTCAGCCGCCAGGGCTGCGCAGCCGGCTTTGGAAGTTGTCTCGGCATCGGCGGTTGCGTGGCTTACAATGTAGGCGGTATCTCCCTCCCACAGGTGAATTCTCAAGGCCATGCTCAAGAACTGAAACCTGTCGGTTGCCGGAATGGTTTGAGCAGGCACTCGATCGATTGCGTCCAATTCTGCAAACGCCCGGTTCGCGTTTCCGGTGGCGGATTCGATTTGCGCATTATAGGCGTGCAAAATGGCGGCGGCCCCTGGGATCTTATATCGATCGATCAATGCAGCCGCGCGGCGCATCTCATCGCGTGCTTCGGCGAAGCGCCCTCGTTCTATGAGGACTGCGCCGAGTAACATTCGATGCGTGCATTCCACTCCTGGTTCCTCTGTGTGCGCGAAGCGTTCCAGATCGCCTTTTATCAGGACCTCCGCCTCGTTGAGGTCGCCGCGGAGATAAGCCATTCTCGCGCGCAAGGGAACCATGTCTCCGCCATTCGCAATCGGAGTTCCGGAGGCCAGGCGAGTATAGACGGCATCGGCCTCGCGTAAATCGCCTGTTTCCGCCAGGACTGTTTCGAGGCCCGCGACGACGTTCGCCAACTCCCTCATATTGTGCAGCCGCTCCACCACCAACAACGCCTCCCGATAAAGGCCCGCGGCATCGTCGAAGCGGGCCGAGCTCAGGCTGAGATTCCCCAGGACGCGAGCGGCCTGTGCCTGACATAACTCGTCACCCGTTGCACGGCAGAGACTGCTCGCGCGTTCGAGCAGGGGCCTGGAATTGCCGCCGTAATTTTGAACGACGCCGCCTTCGAGGAGCATCAATCGCCCGAGCGATTCGGTCAACCCCTGTTCCTGGGAATGCGCTTCGCCCAGCTTGAGGTGGTTAAGCGCTCCCGCGGAGTCATCCCTTGAGGCGCGGCAAAGAGCTTCGACACGTTCCAACTCAGGATTTCTGGTTCCCTCCGGCAGCGCGATGGCATGCTCGACCGTTTTTATACAGTCGTCAAATTGGAGCGCGTTCGCCTGCGCGTCAGCTAATTGCTGCCAGACGTCGAAATCCGCTGGCGCGCGATCGGCCAGGAAGCGATACGCTAGGACAGCGCCAGCCGGATCGTACTCGGTCGCGCGCAAACGGGCTTCATATTCGAGTTCCGCCGCACCAGCGGATGAGATGGCGAGATGCCGTGCTTTCAAGGCTTCCAAGTGGGCGCGGTCGTCGTATCCCAGCTTTTCGAGAATCGACGAGTACAAGAGGTGGAGCCTGGCTCCGTCCGGCTGCAAACGGATGGACCTTTCGAGGACTTGGCGCGCCTTCGAATACTCTCCTTCCCGCCGCAACTCTCGTGCACGTTCCAGGAGGCGCCCAGCCTCAACCAGATCCGCCGCTGACGGTCGAGTGTGTAGCCGCAGGAGAAGCGTTCCCAAAACGAGGCAAGCTGCGAAAATGAGAGCCACTACTGCGATTCGACGGATGTCCGCTGGCCGCTGTGCCTCCGAAGGGGCCAGCTCTTCGGATTTACTCTCAAAGCCAGTAAATCGCGGAACATATCCTCGCTTGGGGATGTCAATGCGCGGTGATGAATCGCTGGCGCCCTCATAGTACTCCCGCAGCTTGTTCCGAAGGCGAATCGCCTCTGCGCGGACGGTTCCGTCGAGTTTCGGATCGAAATCCGGACCCCGTTTATAGACCTGGACTGCGAGGCTACGCTCTGAAATCTGTTTACGATTTCCCGAGATTTCCTTTTCGACGACCCAGCGAACGAACGCGGAGAGGCGCTTTGAGTTCGCAAAGGCAGCGGATGCCACCACCTTGTCCAGGTGTTCAAGAATGGCCGCCCGGACTGAGGGCGAATAACTTTGCTCTGGAAGATGACGCACCATACCGATAGGGCTCATTGGATTTTACACGATGGAACTTCCATGTGAGTTACATTCCAACATTTCGTTTGGAGCGTTAGTGACTTCCGGAACGAAGCCGCCATGCTGCATACTGGCGAAGCTGTCGGCAAGATGAACAAAGCAAAAGGAGTCCAAGTCAAGATGATTGCCGAGAAAAGAGCATGGCCGATTGTCCACTGTCATCTTCTCCTGATCTTTACCGCCGCGCTTCACGCCCAATCGCCTTTTATTTATTACCGAGGGGTGGTAAACGTGGCCAGTTATATGCCTCCTGGACTTCCCTCGGGCGGAATCGCCCAAGGAGGTCAATTTTCCATCTTCGGATCCAATCTCGGACCGGCTACTTCTCCCACTTTAGCTTTTCCGCTCGCGACCACCCTCGCCGGCGTCTCCATTTCCGTCACGCAAGGCGCCACTACCGTCGCCGCGATTCCCGTCTTCTTGAGCCCTGGGCAGATCAACGCCATCATGCCCTCTAACACCCCGCTCGGCCAGGCGAGCCTCCGCGTCACGTATAACAACTTCAAGAGCAACCTCGTCCCTGTCAACATCGTCGCCTCTAGCTTCGGAATCTTCAGCTCAACCGGCACCGGCCAAGGACCGGGCAGCATTCAAAACTACTCGGCGACCGGCCTTCCTCTCAACGGACTAAACGCGCCGGCGTCGATCGGACAACTTGAAATTCTGTACGGCGTCGGCCTCGGAGCCGCGCTGGGGCCCGACAACATGCAGCCCGTCTCCGGCAATCTTCCCACCCAAGTCGAGGTCTTTGTGGGTGGCGTCTCCGCGACTGTCCTTTATAGCGGCCGAGCCTCTTGCTGTTCCGGCATCGACCAGATCAATTTCATGATCCCTTCCGGCGCGCCCTCCGGATGTTGGGTCCCCGTGGCCGTCCGGACGCAGGGAACCATCGTCAGCAACACCGTCACCATGGCCGTCGGCGCCGGCTCCTCCTGCACCGAACCCAATAATCCTCTCGCGACCGCCCTCATTTCCGGAGGGCGGCAGGCGTCTCTGTTCGCCGCCCGCATCTCGACGCGTCATGACGTCAACGTGGTCGCCGCACTCGAAGCCATGAGCGATTACGCGGCCGGCACTCTGTTCCAGCAGCAGTCCGGGGCCTACAATTTCAATCCCTATGTTTCGCTGCCTCCCGCCGGTTCGTGCACCACTTACTCCGTTTCGAGCTACAGTCCCAGCGAAGTTCCGCTCTTCACCGGCCTCACGCCGACCGGCAAGGCGCTCAACGCCGGCACTCTCAGCATTGCGGGCTCATCCGGCGCGCCCCTCGCGATTCCCACCAACCTTGTTCCCGGCTATGCCGCCGGTTATCTGGGCGGAGCGGTTCCCTTGATCTCCCAACTCCCCGCGACCCTCTTCTTAAATCCCGGCGCCTTCACTATGGCCGCGCAAGGAGGCACGGATATCCCCGCATTCAGCGTTCCTTTCACGATGCCCGCGCCCTTCACCTGGACCAACCGCGATAGTCTGAATAGTGTCACCCGCTCCCAACCGCTTACCGTAAGTTGGACCGGAGTCGCCTCTGGAGCCACCGTTTTTGTAGCTGGAGGTGGCGCCGATATCCCCAACAGCGCCTCTACCGCTTTCGTTTGCCTTGCCCATCCAGGCGATCTCACGCTGACCGTTCCGCCCTTGGTTCTTGCCAATGTCCCCGCCCAACATACACGGGCGTCGCAATCTCTGGGCGTGATCTATGTCGGCGAAATGCCGCTGACGAGTCCCACCGTTTTCACTGCGGGTACCGCCTCCGGTCAGCTCCTGCCTGCGCAGGTGTTGGGCAAGTCCGTCTCGTTCCAGTAAAGGATCCCATGAAAAACAATTACCTCCGCTGGATCTTAGCCCCGATCACCCTTTTGGGCGCCCTGACCCTCTCCGGTTGCCTGATCCTTCTTTTGCTCCTCGCATACCAGGACCCGGGATTCAATCTGGACGCTGCGTCCCCAGGCCTGATCCTCCAATGCGATCCTGTTACTGCGACCGTCATTGCCATCGGCCCCAACGGACCGGTAGGTACCTTTTACGGGCTCCCGTGCAATCCCCTCCAAGTTTCCGAGACCATGAACCCCACGCCGACATCCTCGAGCCTTCGCCCCCGTCGACATCCCAATCTCAGGCCTCTTCATCACCCGAACGGGTCTCCGGCAACCGCTACGGCAGATCCGCAGCCGAATATTTTTTCAGAAGCATTAGAACCTGTAAGCGTGGCCGCAACTTCTTTTCAGATCCAGGACGAATTCCCGAATCTGCTGCCCATTCCTTTCCAGCCTCTCTTTCAGCCCGCCGCTCTGGTCAACTACAACCCCGTCTGCACCTCGAACGTGTCGGTTTTTATGGCGAACTACTCCAATGCGGCCGTCACCCGTCTGGGCACCTGTCCTCTCGCGACACTCAAAACCATTCCGATGCCTTCGAATCCCATCCAGGTCAGGCTCACCCCCGACGGCTCGACCGCCGTAGTCACGATCTATAACAACGCCATCGTCTTCATCAACACCGCGACAAACGCGACCACCACGCTCGGCACGGGCATCTACAATCCCTTCGGCCTCGCGATAAGTCCCGATGGATCCAAAGCTTACGTCACCAGCTACAACACCGCTCAGCCTGTGATCTTCCAGGTCAACCTTGCGACTCGCCAGTTGATGCCGCAGTCGGTTGAAGTGAACTCGTTTCCGAAGTCGATCTTCCTCACCCCGGACGGCTCCATGGCATGGGTAAATTTCGCTGAAAGCTCGACGATCTACGTGATCGACACACTGAGCATGACTGTAGCGGGCACCATCAACGCCGGAGGCACCGCCGACACGGGCATGGCCTTCAGCCCCGACGGCACTCGCGCCTATGTCTCGCTCTTCGGAGGCAGCGTGGCCGTTTTCAACACCTCGACGCTAGCTCAGATTGCCACGATTCCTGTAAGCGACCAGCCGACCGATATTGTTGTGAGCAAAGGCGGCAGCCGCGCTTACGTGAATAGCTACGCTACCAAGGGGGCGCTCTCGATCATCGACACATCCTCGAATAAAGTCATCGGAACCACTCCCCAATCCGGCCCCGCTATGGGCCTCATCATCTTCCATTAGGGCGCTGGACGCCGCATGCGAGGCGGCTTTCGATGATCTGGGATCCATGCGGCCGTGACGCGGACCGCTTTTACCGGGATGCTCTGGCTGCGATCGCTACGTTGGGAGAGGAAAGTTTGGGTCTTGGAAGACGGCATTCATGAACCTCGCCGTGTCCGCGCAACATTCAATCCGATTCACTAGTATGAAGTGGAGAGGGCCGCTGCTCTCGGTAGGACGACGAAGGCATGGGCGCGCGATCGGATCCTATGCACGGTGTCGCCGAGCCAACACTCGCCTAATCCCATCCTCGGCCGGCGGTACATGTTCAATTTCTAGATTCCTAAATCAAATCGGTGGCTTCGGAGGTTTGCGCGGTTCCCCGTCGTGGAGAGCCATTTAAACAGAAAGAACGACGGGAAAACTTACGATTCCATTCTTTGGTCGCCAAAACTCGCCCCTTATAGGACATTATCGGCACGCTGGGTTCGCGGGCAAGTTGCAATCGTGGCGACGGTGAAGATGTTAGCGATCCCCACTCGTTCACCCTTGCTTGCGCCGGCGTGAATCATTTTGTGTTTTTTTGGAATTGAGGCTCAAATTCTGCTCCGAGAGATGCCCCGCCGAGTCGTCGCCGGCGAATGGGCACAAAATCCGGTTGATGTCCACGCCATCCGCAACCGCCGCGCCGATCCCCCCTCATCAGGGTGACGACCTGGGTAAACCAAAGACGTTTCCGAAGCGACGAAAACCGCAACCGATTTCGCGGCACGCCTTTTCCCCCTGTTAAGAGATGCCCGTCCGAAGGTCCCCGAGCTGCCCTCAGGCATAATCTGTTCTCAGCTTGGTTTCTGGATCGATGATCATGGATTTGCCGGTATTTGCCTCATCAGGGCGCTCCAGCCCCCTGGTCGAGGTGGCTGTGTTCAGCTTTTTGGGGGGGAAGAAGCGTCGCTTCCAGCATCGCGGTCAAGACGGCGAGCTTCATCTGAATTTTTCGAGCTCCGCTAGGCGCGTGCGCATCGGCTTCAACTCTTCGCCGGCCAGTTTTTCCGTGCAGCCTTCGACGATGCGTTTCCCTTCGTCATAGAGGGCGCGGCGAAATTCCGGCTCTTGGGTGGCCCAGGCAATGTCACCGAGTGCGCGCAGCAATCGCAGGCTGACGGCAACATCCGCTTTCGAGTAGAGGCGGACTTGCTCGAAGGCCGATTTCAGTAGTCCTTGGAAACCGATCCACGGGATCATCACGCGCGGGATGCCGGGAGGGTCATAGAGGATGTCAGCGGGCAGTTCGCGCGACGCAAAGCGGATCAGGATGCGGCTCAACTGATCGACGCAGGAGACCGCGGTGGTGGGATCGTTGACAGCTGGGGAGATCGCTTTGAGCCCGATATCGACGATCTGCAATACTCCGAACTCGACGTCCTGCTGCAGGGTCCGCGAGGGGCCGAGGTCGAAGGCGCCGAGAATTTCGGCGGCGCCTTCAGACGGCAGGCGGCTCGCTTTGTAGACCAGAACCAAAGGCGTCCCAGCGGGAACAAATTGACCTACCCGGCGGACGGCGCGGATTTTCACGTGGTGGAACTTGGCGAGAGCGACCAGGCGGCGGGTATCGACAAAGCGGATGTATCCGGACGATTCGCTCAGCAGCGGGATGTCCCAGGTTTCGAGCTCGCGCGGAGGGGCTTCGAATGTTTTCTGGTTTTCGCGCGGCAGGGGCATGACGTCGTCGATGATGCCTTCGGTTTCCGATGCGATGCGGTCGACGATATGGCTGACGCTGATCGCTTGGGAGATATGATGAATGAAGTACAGCAGCCAGGCCACGCAGCACAGCGCGAGCAGCATGGCTCCGCAAACGGCGAATACCGGGGAGTATGGACGCGGCAGCGAACGGGCGGCGGGAAGCGCGGCCATGCAATAGCAAAACGTCCCGAGGAACACGCCGAGCGTCCACTGGGTGACGCGATCCTTGGCGAAGCTGACGATGATGCGGGGTGAGAACTGCATGGACGCGAGCGTAAGCGTCATTAGCAGAATCGCGAAGACGATAGACACGACCGTCATGATGGAGGACGCGATTCCGGAAAGAATCACCTGGGCGACCTGCGGATCGGAGTGGGACGGAAACAGGCCCACCGGCACTAATTGGCCCAACGCGGGGAAGGTTTCTTCGAACCACGTCAGTAGCGCGCCGGCGAAACCGAGAGCCAACGCGATGATCAGCGGACGGAGGAGAAAGCCTCCGCGCAAGTTGTACATCGCGCGCCGCAGCCAGAATGGGAGTCGCTTATCCACTTCGTCTCAGTGTAATCGCCGCACGGGCACGGTCGACTTTTATGACTTCTTAAGGTGCAGCGTCGTACAGTGGAAAGTGCGCATGACGCAACACCTTCGCGCAGCCATCCTCGGCGTACTTTTGTTCACTTTGCTCACGGGCTGCGTCTTTCCTCTGGCGCTATTCGGCCTGGGGCGCGTGTTTTTCCATGATGAGGCGGAAGGAAGCTTGGTGATGCGCGGCGGCGTAGTCGCGGGCTCCAGGTGGATCGGGCAAAACTTCACCCAGCCGCAGTATTTTCATCCGCGGCCTTCCGCGGCGGGAATGGGATATGACGGCACTTCTTCGGGCGGCACGAATCTCGGTCCGCTGAATAAAAAACTGATCGACGATATCCGGCAACTGGCGGATGAATATCGCCGCGCTAACGGATTGGCACCCGATGCGATCGTTCCCGTCGACGCGGTGACGCGGTCCGGCAGCGGGCTGGACCCGCATATCAGTCCTCTCAACGCGGCTCTGCAAGTTCCCCGCGTAGCTCGCGCGCGCGGGCTGAGCGAAGATCTCGTTCGGCGTTTGCTGGCAGACTACACCGAAGGAAGGCAATGGGGATTTTTGGGCGATCCGCGGGTTGCGGTGCTGGAGCTGAATCTGGCGCTCGATGGTCCACGCTGACTAGAGAATGCGCTGGCTGGAGTATCTGGTTTTTATCGCGATCGTCGTCGGCCTGGCGGAGCCGGTAGGAAGCTATCTGGCCCGTGTGTTCGATGGACAGCGTACCTTGCTCGATTTTACGCTGCTCCCGGTCGAATCGCTTCTCCACCGGTGGTTGGGAGTGCGCAACCGCCACGAGATGTCCGCGCGCCGCTATACGCAGTGTTTCCTTCTTTTCAGCGCGGTGGGCACGGTGGGATTATTCATTCTGCTGCTGGCCCAGCGCTGGCTTCCCGGCGGTCCCACCGATCGCTACCTGACCACGCCCATGACCTGGGATCTGGCGATAAACACGGCGATCAGTTTCTCGACCACGACCACCTGGCAGGCTTATGGAGGCGAAACGACGCTTCGATACCTGACGCAACTGGTTGGCTTGGTCTCCCAGAATTTCCTGGCGGGCGCGGCTGGACTCGCCTTAGGTATCGCCTTCATCCGAGGTTTTGCCCGGGAACGCTCTCCGACCATCGGTAACTTCTGGGTCGATCTGATCCGCGCCCTGCTGTGGGTCCTACTGCCGGTGGCACTGCTGGGCAGCGTCGCCCTGATGTGGCAGGGTGTGCCGCTCAACTTGGCGCCCTATACGGACGTTCACACTTTAGAAGGTGGCGTGCAGACCATCGCGCAAGGTCCTGTGGCTGCGCTGGAGTTCATCAAGAACCTGGGAACTAATGGCGGGGGATTCTTCAACGCCAATGGAGCCCATCCTTATGAGAACCCGACGCCGCTGGTCAATTTTCTCGGGCTTCTAGCCATCGCGGTGCTGCCTGCATCGCTGACGATCACGTTCGGGAAGATGACCGGCCGGCCTCGCGCGGGATGGTTATTGCTGGCCGTGATGGTGGTGTTGTTCGCCGGCGGCCTGGTGTTGTGCGATTGGGCGGAGGGCGCGATGCCCCCTGAGTTGGCTGGGCTTCATATCACGGGCGGAAACATGGAGGGCAAGGAAGTGCGCTTTGGGGTCGGCGACTCCGTCCTGGCCGCAGTGGTTACCTCGAACGGTGCCACCGGTTCGTACAACTCCATGCATGGCTCCTATCGACCGGTGGGAGTGATGGTGCCTCTGGTGAACATGTTGTTAGGCGAGGTGATTTTTGGGGGCCTGGGAACCGGGTTGGCCAGCATGATTATGACCGCGCTGGTGGCCGTGTTCCTGGGAGGTCTGATGATCGGCCGCACACCCGAATACCTCGGAAAAAAAATCGCCGCTGCCGAAACCAGATTGGCTGTTTTGTATGCTCTTTTGACTCCCAAAGTGATTCTCTTGCTGACCGGCCTGGCGCTGGCCACGAATGCCGGACGCGCCGGATTGGTGACCAACACCGGTGCTCGCGGATTCACCGAGGTGTTGTTCGCCTACGCATCCTCGATGGCGAATAACGGACAGACCATGGCTGGCCTCAACGCCAACAGCGTGTTTTACAACGTGACCACCGCGATTGCGATGCTTGCCGGGCGGTTCGGGTTGGCTGCGCTGGCGATAGCTCTAGCCGGGCGATTCGCGAACCAACGGCGCTGGCCAACCACCGTGGGGACGCTTCCCAGCGATTCCGTGATGTTCGGAATCCTGGTCCTCGGGACGATCCTTCTGGTGGGGGCGCTGAGTTTCCTGCCCGCCCTGGCGCTCGGGCCTGTCGCCGAGGCGTTGCAACGCTGATTACGGAGCTCGCAAGCACGTAACGATGTGTCCAGTAATGCTGGCGATGCTCTCGCCAGCTCGCGACATCTTTGCCATCGCAGCCAAACCGTGAATATGGCTCGAACGGCGTTCTGTGGCCGTTAATGCCTGTTAACGCGCTGGGTTCGTTCAGAGATCGCTATGATTCCCGTAAGAGTTTAACAGCGACTACCAGCGATACGCCAAACGACTAAGCAAGCAGAGGATGGCAATAGCCACGCTCCTACAGATGCTTCGCGGAGGAGATAAACGCTACGCCCGCGACTGCTGCACGCAAAACAAAGGACGGTTACCGAGCGAGTCCGCAGCCGCCCTATTTCTGGTTAGGCATCTAGTCCAACTCGCAGCCCGATGCAGGACGGCCTTTTTTACTGACCCGTTTTCGGCACAAGTTTGACGGTGCCGGCGGCTTCTCGCGCATGTAGGACCGTCATCAGATCGACGAGCGGCAGAGGCGTGAACTCGCCGGATAAGAAGTCGCGAATTTCCAGAGCCGTTTTATGTTGACCTAGCAGGATCGTGAATTCGGCATTCATCTCCGTCGGAAGCGTGGGACCAGTATTACCGGCGCGCCCGCCGCCACGTCCGCCGCCACCACCCCCCCCGCGCCCGGCACCTCCTACGGATTCAACTATTAGATTGGCCGCTTCGCGTTCCTGCGGTGTGATGACGGGTTCTAAAGCCGACTCGCCACGCTGCATAGCCTGGAGTTGATAGGCTGCCTTCGCTTCATTCAACAGCGTCGAGGCCCGCTGGTCGATCAACGGCGCAAAGGCGGCAGTGTTTTTCTTGCCGTTGTCGACGTTGGTCCACAAAATACTGGCGGAGCTTACGACGCCCTTCTCGACTTCCGCTTGATGGAGGATCGCGATTCTCGCTTCTTTGTAGCCGTCCCTCAGTGTCGCGGCATTCGTCGCGTCGGCCAGGTAGCCCAGCCCCTTGGTGTGCGACTCGCCCATTCGTGACAGGCCGCGGCCGATGTTTTCGTTGAGAATCCGGGCGGCCATTTCGTCCGTACCGGATGCAAGTGCGGCCAATGCCCCCGTCCCGACAGCCGCTGCACGTTTGTACTGGGTGGAATCCTGCTTGTCCGGCGTGTCCTGCGACGAGTGATACCACATGTCCGGCCAAGTGATGAACATGACGGCAGGAATGCCGTGCTGCATGTAAGTCACATGATCGCTCGCACCATAATGCTTGTCGATCTTGATGTAAAAAGCATCGGTGCTGCCGTTTGGCGATTCGACCGGCTGCGACGCGCCATAACCCTCTCTGCGGTAGCGGACACGTTCGCGTGAAATGTCGGCGATATATTCCATCATGCTCTGGGCAATGTCATTGATATACGACGGGAAGGTGTCCGGAGTGCGCTGAAGCACCCAAAAGCTGCGGCTCTGGGTCAGGCGAATCGCTTCCATATCGAAATTCAAATCGCCGATGATGACCTTCTGCTTGTCCGGGTGCGCCTTGAACCACGCGTTGGTGCCGCTGATCTCCTGGACCCACTGGAAGTTGATCGTCCGTTTGGGACGTGGCAGTTTACCCTCAGCGATGAGCTTGAGATAGGCGCGGCCGATTTCAAGAGTCAAAGCGCAGCCCGAATTGTCGTCGTTGGCGCCTTGCTTGATGTACGACTCAAAGAGGTGGCCGCCGATGGCCACTTCCTGCGTAGTGGTGCCGTCGCCAGGAATTTCGGCATGAACAATTTCCTGTTTGTTGGGCACCTGTTCGCTTTTGGTGATCGATCGAATGGTGACCTTTTGTCCGCGATCGAGCAGCGTTTCGAGCTCGTGCGCCGCTTTGGGGGATAAGGCCCACGCCGCGGTATTCGGCTTGGCATTCACGGTGGTCCACACGATGGCGTTCGCGTAGTCAGTCGCACGGTCCCCGGCCCCGATTGCGCTGATACCCACGACGCCGATCGCGCCGAATTCCATCGCACGGTTGTAGATGGCGGCCAGACCATTTGGTGCGAGCGACAGCACGAATTTACCTTTGACTTCTCTGCCTGCGAAATCCTGAGTCGTGCCCTGACCTACGTTGACGAGTTCAGCGCTGATATCCCCGTTGGCGTTGGTCGAGGCAAGCGCTTCCGGGATGTCGTGAATGTCGTAAATCTTCGTGCTCTTTGGCGCGGTCGTCCACAGTTCGCCAACAACCGGCTGATAGGTCTGGCCAGTGGGATAATCTTCGATAGCAACGTTACTGAAGCCATACTCTTTGGCAAACTTCGCCATAACCTCCGATTCGCGAAAGTGTCCTTGGTACTCGGACGGCGGACGGACGAACTGATACGGAACCAGTTCGAGCACATGATGCATGGCGCGCTCGCCTGAAACCTCGTTAATAATCGCCGTCATCTCCTGGTGCGATAACAGCGTGCGGTCTTCTTTCTCTTGCCCAAATATGATACCGGCAGCCCATGCCAGACAGAATATGGCGGTGAGAACCACCCATTTCGCTTTCATGCCTCTCCCTCTCCCACTCAGGCTACACCATCTCAACAAAAGCTTCACCGAGATGGCGATCGACCGGCCTTTATCCGGAGCACAGCGCCCAGAGCAAAAAGCCTATGAGGAATCTTGGAAAGTCGGCAAGCGGTACCGGGAAGGCGGCAAGTCGACAATCAAGAGTTACCAGCGCACAAGTCATGAAGCGGTCGAGCAGAGCTCAAGATGTTAGATCTTCTAGAAGAGGAGATTGGATCAGGGGAAAAGAAACCCTCGGTGCGAATCACGGCTTAAAGTGAGCTTGTCTCTGGCCACGATGACGAAATTTGTGAATGCTGTAATTACACTTTGAAAATCTCCGGAACAGACGTCGCAGGGTTGACGTCCTAGTCGGTTGAGGAGATTGAACGATGAATACCGATCACATACACCGAAGTGCCTCCGCTCGGGCTGACGCCCATCCTAGCAGTCTCCGATGCTCACGTCGCCAGTACCTTTTATGCTCGAGCGTTCGGCGCAACGGAGATCGCGCGCATCTCCGCGCCCGGTACAACCCGTCTGATGCACGTAAGGATGAGGGGTGTTTGGAACGGTTTTTGTATTCATAGATGAGATTCCGGAGTTAGCGGCTGACGATAGTCGATTTCACAGCCCGAACCGTTTGCACGGAACATCCGTTTCCCTGCACCTTCAGGTCGCAGATGCTGAATCTGTTTGGCGGCAGGCAATTAGCTCTGGAGCTCTTTCAATAATTCCACTCGCTGAGCAGTTCTGGGGCGAACTCTATGGCAGATTGCAGGACCCCTTCGGGCATGAGCGGACAATCGCTCCGCTCCTTCGGACTCTTGACGCCGGCGAATCGGAAAATGCGGCGACGGCGGCCTTGCGCCAAAAGGAATAGCTGGGAAGTTCCTCAGTACGTAATCGCGACTCCGGAGTTCTAGTTCACAAAAGTCTTTCGCAATTGGATATCTGACGCGGTGGGCATCGCGCCGATCGTGAGCATTAACAGCCAGCAGAACATTTGCCTCTCGTGGCCGACCACATCAACCGAGAGCAGCGGTTTAAGGACTAGGTTGCGGCGACGTCAGCGCGCATCTTCGTCATCGTTCGTTTGAGATCAAGCTTTGAGGTTGGCTAGGCCGTGTATCTCGCGCGCCGCGACCGTGGTCGGACCAGCAGCGATGTGGAATCGGTCCAGAGCCCGCTGTTTCCTCAATGGTTAGCCATTGCAAGTTCGCAGGAGAAACACCCGTTCGATGTAACGCGGGCGGATGAATCACAGAATCACGATTGGAGAATGAAGGCTCAAATCACATCCTATGCGAGTTTGTACTCGAATATTAGAGATTTGGGACGCCCGCGTCAACCCGCAGAGGAGCTACATCCATGCAAGACAAACGCATCGCCCTTGTGACCGGGGCCAATCAATTAGTGGGACTACAGGTCGCAAGGGAGCCCGTGGCTAGCGGCCTCACTGTGCTGGTATCGGGTCTCGCAATTTCGAGCGCGGCGAGGCCGCCGCCAGGAAAATTGAGCAGCCGCTATCGCAACTCGAAGTGACGGATCGAGTTTCGATTGCTGAGGCGGCGGAGCGCATCCGCAAGGAGTTTGGCCGCCTCGACCTGCTCATCAATAACGCGCCTTGCTCGAATACGAGAAAGGGCAGCTTGTCCCTCCCGCAGTATGCCAAGATAAGTCGGCCAAGCAATGTGTCCCTCGACGAGGTGCGTGTGGTGAGTACCGGTAAATCGGCTTGTGTCCGCCGATTTCGCCGCCACGTCGAGTTCAACGACGTCCCTGTTAAGCAACATTATCGGAGTCAACGACCGTGTCATTCGAAGATTGTCTCTAGACGTTTCATTCGGCGACGGCCGCCTTGGCGTGCAAACGACAGGAAGAAAAGCATGCCGGAGCCTCTGATCGTCAAGAGTCGCCAGGAAACGCTGGCGGAGATCGTTGGCACCATGGGCTCCAGGGTAGCTTATCCCTCAGGCTGGGATTCATTCACTACATAGGCGGCCTACGTATCACATCGATGGTGAGTATCGTCCTCCATGACGGACGCACCTCCGAGGGAGGTGCCAGCGCGATCAGACTCTCAAATGGCTCTTCCTGGGTATAGCCTTGTTCCGAAGCGCGTGATGACGGCGACCGGGTCCAGACAGACGGCTTGATATGCAGACCCATCATTCGCGATCACGAAGAAGTAATGAGACGATATACCAGGGGCAATCTGGAACGAGAAAGTGCCGGTGCAATCGGAGTTCACGGTGTATGTGCCCGTGCGGGTCGCCGACGCTACGCTGCCGTTGGTATTTGACATCCCGGTGGCGGAGGTATTTCCGTTCCCGTCGAAGGTTTGCGCACCAACCTCGGCGTACGGCCCCAACGGGGCGGGCGCGGCGACAAAGGATCCGGTGATGGTGTAGGCGAAGGTGCCCAGCAGGGTAGCATTATTGCATCCTTTGTTGCCCTGGGCCTTCGCCGCGGGCGCGATTGCGAGAGCGAGTGCGGCGACTGCGGCAATGGCGAAAGTCTTTGTAGTGTTGCTGCGTTTCATGATGAGTCTCCCTTTTTTGCTTGATCGATTCAGGTGGCCCTCTTGGCTCACCTGCGACGAATAAGGAAACGCGCTGCTAAAGGTTACAGCAGCTTGGTCGGAGGGTATAGACTAGTTGTGCAAATCCCTTCGAAATGCCCAAGTGCCCTCAGTGCGAAGCGGAACTGGGTTCCGGTGATCCGGCGGGACTGTGCCCGAACTGCCTGATACAAGGCGCTTTCGAGAGCTCCGTTGGCGTGGACGAGTCCGGAACGCACACCATCGATACCGCGACATCGGCAGCCGGTGATGACGATTTCGGTCGCTATCGCGTCCTTCGAGCTCTCGGCGAAGGGGGTATGGGCATCGTTTATCTGGCCGAACAGCTTGAGCCCATTCGCAGGCGGGTTGCTCTTAAAGTTGTGAAACTCGGCATGGACACTACCCAGGTGCTGGCCCGCTTCCACAACGAGCGTCAGGCTCTCGCGATGATGGACCACCCCAATATCGCCCAGATCTTCGACGCGGGTGCGACCACAAAAGGGCGCCCGTACTTTGTGATGGAGTACATCGAAGGCGCTCCGATAACCCAGTATTGCGATCGCAAGCGGATGACCACCAGGGAGCGGCTCGCATTATTCCTCGCGGTCTGCCGCGCGGTCCAACATGCGCATCAGAAGGGCGTGATCCACCGTGACCTGAAACCGTCGAATGTGCTGGTGGGAGAGCAGGATGGCGCGTCGATTCCTAAGGTTATCGATTTCGGCATTGCCAAGGCCACCGACAAGTGGGCCGTGGAGAACACATTGCTCACGCAGTTCGGCCAGATCGTCGGAACACCGGAGTACGCCAGTCCCGAGCAGGCCGACACGATGACGGGAGAGATCGATGAAACCTCTGATGTGTACTCGCTGGGCGTGCTTTTGTACGAGTTGCTGATCGGCGCTGTGCCGTTCGACACGGCCACGCTGCGAAATGCCGGACTGGCGGAAATGCTGCGGATCATCCGCGAAGATGAAGCGCAGTCGTTACCGCGAAAGCTTACTTCATTGGGCGCGGCAGCGAGCGAAATCGCCGCGCGCCGCCAGACCGACCCGGCTTCGCTGCGGCGCCTCGTCGACGGCGATTTGAACTCGATCACGATGAAGGCATTGGAGAAGGCGCGCGAGCGGCGCTATACCTCGGTATCGGACCTGGCGGCGGATCTCCAGAGGCACATGGAACACCGGCCCGTACTGGCCTCACCGCCGGGCAGGCTCTACCGAGTGCGCAAGTTTCTCCGCAGGAACAGGCTGGCCGCCCTCGGCTCAACCGCGGTAGTGGTCTTCGTCAGTTTGAGCTCCGTAACAGCCTGGTCTCTTGCGCATCGCGAATTCGCATCGAAGCCCAAGCTGACCGAGAAGGATAGCATTGTCCTCGCCGATTTCGATAACAAGACCGGCGATGCTGTGTTCGACGACACGCTGCGTCAGGGACTGTCCGTTGAGCTACAACAATCGCCATATCTTACCTTCCTTTCGGACGCGCGGATCCTGCAGACGCTTCCCCTGATGGGCCAGCCGAAAGATGCTCGCCTGACTCCTGAAATTGCTCAGCAAGTGTGCGTGCGGACCGCTAGTGCAGCGATCTTGGAAGGATCCATCGCAAGGCTGGGCAGCCAATACGTCCTCGGCTTGCGTGCCCGGAACTGCGCAACAGGCGTCGTGCTGGATCAGGAGCAGATCCAAGCGGCAAGGCTGGAGGACGTGCTTAGCGCGCTGAGTCAGATCGCCCGTAAATTCCGAACCCGGGTGGGTGAATCGCTGGCCACGGTGGAAAAGCACTCGACGCCGCTCGCCGAGGCCACGACACTCTCACTTGACGCCTTGAAAGCTTACAGTACCGGAATGAAGTTGGTCGTGTCCGCCGGGCACGCGGCAGCCATACCTTTTTTCCGGCGCGCCGTCGAAATCGACCCCAAATTCGCAATTCCGTACGCCCAAATGGGGGTTTCTTACAGCGCTGTGGGAGAGTCCTTGTTATCTGCCGAAAGCACCGCAAAAGCCTGGCAACTACGGGACCGCGTTAGCGATCGGGAGAGATTTTTCATCGACTTTACCTACGACCGGCAAGTGACGGGAAATCTGGAAAAGGCGTACCAAACCCTGGAATTGTGGTATCAGACTTACCCTCGCGGGGAGAATCCAAGCGCCCTGGGCTTCTTAGGGGGCCTTGCCACCCATGGGACTGGCCGTTACGAAAGAGCGATGGAGATGTCCCAAAGAAGAATCGCGGCCAATCCCGATGAGGTGTTCGGGTACTCCTCGCTTGCTAGCAGCAATCTTTTCCTGGACCGTCTCGAAGAAGCCGAGAGCGCCCTTCGACGCGCCGCTGAGAACAAACTGGAAACGCCCGAGGTTCTTTTCCTGCGCTATAACATCGCGGTGCTCAGGGGAGACCAGGCCCAAATGGACCGGACAGCAGGACTGGCGAGAGGAAAACGCAGGGCGGAACACGGGATCGCTCATGACGAGGCCCTCCTACTGGCTCGTTCCGGCCGCCTGCAAGCCGCCCGGCGGTCGTCGAGCCGGGCCATGGATCTGGCCCTTCAACAGGGGGAACGCGAGACGGCAGCAGCTTACCAGGCCGCGCGAGCGGTGTGGGAAGCCGCTTACGGGGATGCTGCCGAAGGAAAAAAGGATGCCATGGCTTCGCTCGAGCTCTCGAAAGGCCGCGACGTCCAATATGCCGCCAGCCTTGCTCTGGCCTTTACGGGAGACTCCGCCAAGTCGCAACAGCTCGCCGACGATCTGGAAAAGCGTTTCCCGGAAGATACATTCTCTAGGTTCACCTACGTGCCGGTTCTTCGCGCGTTCGCCGCACTGGAACGGGGCGAGCCAGCCGACAGCCTGGAGCAACTGCAAACCACTCTGCATTATGAGTTGGCTATAAACGGCCTTAACTTCAGTCATTTCTATCTGGGCGGTCTACACTCGGCCTATGTGCGCGGAGAGGCTTTCGCCGCGGCGCATAAGTACACAGAAGCGGCCGCGGAGTTTCAAAAGATTCTCGATCATCGCGGCATCGTGGGTTCGGATCCCATCGGCGCTCTGGCGCACTTGCAGCTCGGTAGAGTGTTCGCCATGTCGGGAGAAAAGCCCAAGGCGAAGACTGCCTATGAGGCGTTTCTCGCACTTTGGAAAAACGCGGACCTCGACGTTCCGATCTTGAAAACCGCAAAGGCCGAGTACCAGAGGCTGTAACCTTTGGCTCCGAACTCCTTATGCTTAGTGTTGGAACTCCTATCATGACGGACGAGCCGGAAAACACCAAAGGGCGCTATACCATGCAGACGCTGGCCGGCTCCTCTGATTTCCCGACCACGCGGTGGACTCTGGTGGTCGCCGCCGCCGATCCTCAACGGAAGGAGGCTCGCTCCGCTTTAGTTTCGCTGTGCGAGGGCTACTGGTATCCTTTGTACGCCTATCTCCGGCGGCGCGGCTATCATGCTGACCAGGCGCAGGATCTCACGCAGGAGTTCTTCATCCGGGTGTTAGAAGGCAGGTATCTGGATCGCGCCGACCCGGAAAAGGGCCGGTTCCGTTCCTTCATTTTGACTTCGTTGAAATTCTTCGTGGCCGACGAAGAGGACCGCTGGCGGGCGCACAAACGTGGTGGTGGGGCAGTTTTGCCGCTCGAGCTCTCGTGCGGCGAAGACCGCTACCAGCGCGAGCCGGCGCACGATGAGACGCCGGAGCGCATCTTCGAGCGGCGCTGGGCGCTTTCGGTGCTCGATCGAGTCGTCGAGAGATTGCGCAATGAGTTCGTGCAACACGGCCGCCCGGAGAATTTCGAACGGTTAAAGATGTTCCTTCTCGGAAAGTCCGAGGTGCCGTATGCCGCCCTGGCTCGCGAAATGAACACGTCGGAGGGGGCGCTCAAGGTGGCGATTCACAGGCTTCGGAAGAGGTATCGCGAACTTTTTCGCCAGGAGATCGCGGATACAGTGGCCAATCCCGGCGAGATAGAGTCAGAACTCCGGTTTTTGGCGGCCGCTTTGAGCACGAAGTAGCGACCCGGCCCACCACCGGTTCAGTGGCGCGCGAAGCCGGGCGCCGAGGGATGAGGCGTTTGCCCTCTAGTGCGAACGGGTCCTTCTACGCCTCTTCCGGGAGTGTCGTCTGGCACTTAATTGGGTAACTATTTACTTGACTAACCATGACATCTGAGGCATACTTAGTTCATGGAACAGCCATCCACCCTCCAAGAAGCCATCGTTTACTTCGCCGATCCTAAGAACTGCAATGAGTTTCTCGCGGGGCTTCGCTGGGCTGATGGTAAGGTGGAGTGCCCCTACTGCGGTTCGACCAACGTGTCCTACATGGCAAGCCAGAACCGATACAAATGCTATGGCGGTCATGCCAAGGCTCAGTTCTCTCTCAAGGTCGGGACTATCTTCGAAAGCTCTCCGATCTCTCTCGACAAGTGGCTTTGCGCGATGTGGCTAGTTGTTAACTGCAAGAACGGTATTTCATCGTGCGAGATGGCCCGCGACTTGGGAGTTACTCAGAAGTCCGCATGGTTTATGAATCACCGGATTCGCATGGCTCTCCACGATGGTTCTATCGAGAAAGCCAGCGGCCACGTTGAAGCGGATGAAACTTTCATCGGTGGCAAAGCACGGAACATGCACGTTGCCCAACGCCGCCGCCGGATCACTGGCACTGGCGGCAAAGACAAGACTCCTGTTCTTGGCATCATGGAACGCGGCGGCAAGGTCCGTACCGTAGTAGTCCCGAACCGCAAGAAGCGGACCCTTCAAGCTGAAGTCAAGAAGCACGTTGAAGCGGGTTCTGCCCTCTATACTGATTTCCTGCTCTCCTACGATGGGCTGGAGGGCGAGTACGCTCACAAGGTCATCGATCACGCCGTAAGCTACGTGGAGGGCAACGTACACACCAACACCATTGAAAACTTTTGGGCGCTGTTGAAACGCGGTATCAGCGGAACCTACGTCTCGGTCGAACCGTTCCACTTGTTCCGCTACCTGGATGAGCAGGCGTACCGCTACAACAACCGCAAAGAGATGACCGATTTCGACCGCTTCAAATTGGCCGCATCGCAGATCGTGGGCAAGCGGCTGACCTGGAATGAGGCGACTGGAAAGAACCACGAATCGCAAACGTATCCTAACTGAGAAAGAAGCGGCTCGACAGAAGCGCGGGAAGAGAAACAGCTAGCCCTTCGGGGCTGGCTTCTTTCGTTTGGGACGCTTTCCGAATGGATTCGGAACTGCGCTCTTGGGGACGGTCAGCACCTTCTTGACGGCATCACGGAAACGCTCGAACGCTTCCAGGCCTTCGATCATTTCGGCTTTGCGCGGCTTCATGGCTCAATACTATCGCTTCCACATAGCGATGTCACTGACGTTCAGCCGTATTTCTGAACTCCGTTAAAAAGTCCATCAACCAATCGAAGCACGAATGCTGGAAGTCTACCGGTCCCTTAGAACTCTCCAATAAAAATGTCAGAGAAGCGCCTGGATCAGGCTCGTGTGAAGCTGCAATCAAACATCTTAGGCGCATCCTTGAGAGTGAACGGTTCTTCCATTTCTCTGTTCTGTGTACTGTTGCCTTTTGGAAATCTTCAATAGGCTGCAGTAGATCTTTATGGCTGGCGCCTAGAGAATTAAAGATCAATTCATCTAGATGGCATGGCAGGAGCGCGATCCCAACCGAAGGATCTCCCTTTGCAATCTCCAGTGGTTTGCTTGGTCTTGGATAGCCCAACTTGGACTGCTTGAGATCCTCGATTATTTCGTTGAATCTCAAATTGGTGTCATCGTCACCGTCGAAGACAATGGCGATCCCGCGAGCAGCGTCTTTGATCGTCGCGCGTACCGCGTCCAATGCCAGAAGCGAATCTTTTAAGCCGCTACGTCCAGCACAACGTGGATCTGTTCCGGTGTGCGTGCATCGCACGGCTATATCAGTTATGCCGCGTGACTGAAGCAATCGATTAATAAAAGCTCGGTCCGCGCTACCTTCGCACAGCACGACATATGGCGCAGAGACAGGTCCATCTTCCATGAGCAGCTAACGCAGTTCGATGCGCTGACGGATCGCAGCGACCGATGAGGGTCCACGGGCTACCCGCATCATGCATTCCCTTCCGGATCTCTCCGCATGAATAAAAGCCAACTGTTCTTGTCGGGATTCCATTGCTTCAGCAACAGCCGCAAGGAACTCCGCACTATGGGTTGTTGCGAACAGCTGCACATGGTTCTCTTCAGCGAACGTTACCATACTATTGATCACAATTTGAAGCGAACGATGATAGAAGCCGCCCTCAATTTCATCGATCAAGACAACGCCTCCAGGATTCGAGGCAATCGCGGTCAAAATCCACAGATACTTCGTGATCCCCGCAGAGACCATCCCAATTGGGAGTTTCTCCTTTAAATAGTCAACAGACGCACAAACAACAATCTGTCCGGCGATACTCTCTAGACTGAGTGCGGAGATCGCCGGAAAAACTTTGCGGATGGCGTCCACAATTGGAACTTGTTGTTTCCGTTTGCTCAGCTCAGAAAAATGCTCGGCAACTGCATCTCCAGTGGTCGGAGAAATCAGCCACACCGGATATACGTCTTGAAATCCAGAGAATTTTAGATTTCCATCTTTGACCTGCACCGTCGTCTCATGAGTCTTCCCCTTTACGGACCACTTGAACTGCAGGGGAACCATAACCAAAGGAGAAATTTCACCGCGCCCCTGCAAGGACAAGGAATACTCTTCGTCCGGGCGATATTTGATAGTAAGACTGCGCTCGCCCCTCTCTGAATCGGTGAAGCGAATGCTGGCGGTCTGACTTTGATCGAAGTCAAAAAACAATTCTCTGAAAAGGGATTCGTAGCCACGTCGCGTTGGCGCAATCCTGGTAGGATCAACTAAGCCGCGCCAGTGCCTTGATCGCATGTAGATTTCTGGGTTCGAACCACCGGCAACCCAGATCGACTCCAAAAATGCACTCTTGCCGCTACCGCTATCTCCGGTAATGACATTTATGCGCTTCAGCCCAGTCAAGGACATATCTTGAAATCCGTGGAGATTTTTTATGTGTACCGAGTCGATCATGAGGTACTCGCTCGCCTTCGTTGGAACCAGTTTTGCTTCAGCGTTCATCTCACCTTTCCGCCGTAGCCATGATACACTACGACTACGCGCGGAAAAGTTGAGCGCTACCCTGCCGCCAAGCGTGACAGCGCCCTTTTCAGCCAAGTATTTATTAATGCGTGGCGGGGATCGAACCCGCGACCCCAGGATGCGAATCCTGTGCTCTATCCATCTGAGCTACACGTCCATAACAACCGTCTCTCTTGCGAAACGGCTCCATAAGGACGCCCTCAGCTTAGCACAGCTTGGTTAGTGAAGTAAATAGTTACCCTTAATTGGTTTGTCAGTGAGTGTACCCAGAAGTCATCTGGTGAGCCTTATCCAGGAGTTCTCTTGTGGGACGACAAAATAGGCAGAGCATTGGCAGATATGCACAATTCTAGACCCTCCCAGAACGGCGCTCACAGCTCATTTCCATGGGATCGCGATTCTTGGTCCCTGGGCTTTAGTAACGAGTTCGCGTTACCACTGATGTCTTGGTAAGGGCGCGAACCGTCGCGTTAACTCATTGCCGCAAGCGATTCCTCAATGCTCGGCCGCCTTCCAGCCTCAATATCGCTGCGACGAAGCGCGTGAAACGCGGTAAGAACCCTGTTTGCTCTTGCGAGCTCGACCACGCGTTCAGTGAAGGGTTCAAGAATCGACCCAGGCACGGCGTAAAGCGCGATTTCGGGCTTCAAAACATCGAGATACGCGCGAGCGCCGCAGCATCCCGCACTCAACGCCGTCCGGCCACTGTTGTAAGCTTGCGAAACGATCGCGCAGGCCGGGCGACCCATCGCCGGCGGCAAGGCATTTTCGAGCTGCTGTGCAGCTTCAGAAAGTATCAACGTCTGGTCCGCCCGTGCAAACAGGAGAACGACATCCGGCCCAATCGGCACGATCCCAAGAGGTCCATAAATAATAGTCTTGGCTTTGCGGTTCAGCACCGGAATGAACGATAGATCGGCTGGTCGCACGTAGCCCAAGTCGGAGAAGACCTTCAATGCATCGCCCAAATCCTTTTGCCGTGCGGACGTCGACTCCAGATTGTGCGTGTAGACGCCGATGGCGCAGAGTTCGTGATCCCGCGCGACTGTCGCGAAGACGTGGTCGGCGCCTTCCTGCCAGAAGCGGCATCCAGCCGGCACGGTTCCAGAAAAAATCGGCACACCGGCCGGGATTTGATCGGCGAAACTGACCGAGATCGGAGGACGGTTCAGGCTCAGCGCGTCGGTGAGCGCGCAAGCGATCGAAGCGAAAGTGGTCATGGATTCCAATTTCTCATACTTTCCAGCGCCGACATCACCAAGTCCGTCGAGCCGATCCGACAGCGCGCACTCGCAGGCGCAACTGCCCCGGGCTAGGGGACTCGACCGGCAACTCAACGTTTTGTCAAACTCACCGTGCGATATGTTGCCGTAGATAAAAGCCTCAGCCCGCCGCTGATTCTCGTCAATGATGGCCTATCGCGCCTCAGAAGTCGATGTCGCTTCGCGTCTCTAATTTTGTTCAGGAAGGCGAGGAGCCGATACCCTGTATCCTCAATGCACGCTTTTCCGGGGTTTTACCGGTCTAGTCACACCATTGGGACTGTTCCTGCGGGTGTGGCTCGTGTTTATTTTAACGAGCAAGGAGCAGCCAGTCGTGTTTGATCCAAGAGCGGAGCACGGCGAGTTCGGTAAGAGGGTGCTTGCCATGTACCTCGATATTACGAAGTTTGTCCTGGGCTTAGCGTCTGGATCGATCGTCCTGCTTGTAGGTCCGCTGAATTTCAATCAGTCCGGCCGCCCTCTAAATTCCTTCGCGTCGCCCTTGTTTCTTGTGGCGATCAGCATCATCTACGGGGTACTGTTCATGATCGTGCTGGCTTTGAACTACGAGCATCATTTGCATCATCCCGATTCTTATACACCCGAAACCAATCGCTCGGATTCGGCTCACTCGTCTGCTTTTGTATTAGTTACATTTGGCTGATTGCCGCCACGACCAGATGGAAACGCGGAATCGGCCGGCCTTTTCCGCAATCGCTCTTCAACCCCCGAAGGGAAATTACTCGCGACATGGGGATACTCAAAATTGTGCCTTCCGGTTATCATTTTGATTCTGGGGTTTGCCGCTCCGTAACCTACCTACTGCGCGGAGGATTCTGCCGTTTTTAGAATACGTCGTATGCGGTTCCCCAAGCAGCGGACGCAAACTGGAGCAACGTGCTGGCTCATCCGCGCGATGTTTCCTTAACCAGCTTTCAGCCCGGCGTAGTCCGCATGGAACGCTCGTATGAATCTCGACCCGCGAGCCCCAAGCAAGCCACTCTGATCATCGGTCGCGCGATCTCGCCGTGCTGGTTCATTGGATACGCCATCCCCTCTGCGGTGATTTGCTGGTCGATACGGGCTTTGTCAACGCCTTTGCGCAGCATCCGCTGGTAACTATACCGAGGGGATGATATTTTCAAATCGGGTCAACTGCGTGACCAATCCGCAGACGTCAGGCATGAATCTTGCTGCGCAGCTCGCGCGTCTGAACCTTCGCCCGAAGGCGGGTGTTCCTCACGCATTTCCATCTCGATCACACCGGCCGCGTTCCCACACTCTGGCCTCGGGCGGAGTTTATTTTCGGCAAGGCGAACAGCGTCTACAAAGCAGGTGAGTACGTCGACGTCAACGACAAAGCCAAGCGCTCCGAGCTTCGTATTCGCCTGCGCAAACGGGAACTGCTCACTCAGCTCGTTCAAGACCGTCGGCGGTACCTTAAAGTACCCAACTCCGCATAAAACCCCGCGTGAGCAGGGCGCCCTGGTTCCTTCTTCTCGATTCCGATCACAACGCGGAAGGGTGACTGAAGCTGAGAATTCATCACACTAGCTGCTGGCCAACGAAGCACGGGTAACAGAAAAAGGTTGTTCGAGGGAGATCCAACTGCCACTTTCAACAACACTATCGATAGCGACAACTCTTACGACTGAGGCCTCTGACGACCATTGGTTTTACTTCGCGGCCGCCGGGGTCTCGACCGGTTTACCCGACATAAGTGCCCCAGCGTTGTATTTCTTCAGCAGGTCGTTGATCTCCGGAATCTGGCGCTCGGCGAACCCGTTCACCTCGCCGATGTCCTTCAGAAACTCCGCGCGCAACTCGTTGAAGTGCTCGATCTGATACGGTGTGGGCGCGGCCAAGACGCGATCGATCGCGCTCAACAGTTGTCCCAGCCGATCCACCAGACGCGGCGCCATGCTATAGCCGGGAATGTCGGCAGGGCGCGCCAGCCTCAGTTCCATGGAGGAAACCTGCTGCTTGCGTTCAGAGATCAGCCCGGCCAGCACCTTCAAAGCCTCCGGGTCCAGAGCGCGAATGTTACGTTCGGCCTGCTCCAGCTCGCCCTTCCACAAATCGATGGAGCGCAGCGCGTCGTTCACCGAGGAAGTCATATCGCGCAGCTTCAGGTTGGTCTCCAACTGTGTGCGCAGCGCGCCTGCATCAACCGGAATGGTCGGATCCAGCTTCACTTCCAACTCCTGCGATAACGTCTTCCCCCCGGCCGTCAGGCGGACCGTGTATTTCCCAGGCAGCACCAGCGGACCAATAGGACGAAAACGGAATCCTCCGCCATCGTCTTCAGCTTCCGCGCGGCGCACGTGCGGGCCCTGATAGCGAAGGTCCCACGTCGTGCGATTCAAGCCCGCATCCTCCGGAATCGCGCCGAGGTCGCGAATTACTTTTCCGGCGCCGTCCAGAATCTCGATCTTCGCCGACCCTTTTTCTTTCAGATAGTAAGTGACCGGAGCCCCATACGCAGGATTCGGACCGCTGAATGGCTTGTTGCCTCCACTGCCTAAACCACCTCCGCCACCGCGTCCGCCGCCGTCAAAACGCAGCGCCGGCCTCATGCCGAACAGGTGCGCGCTCTCCGAAAGTAGTTGAGCATTCATTTGCTGCAACGGTGAGGCGTCGTCTAAAATCCAGATGGCGCGCCCGTGCGTGCCCAGGATCAGATCGTTCTCGCGCGGATGAATCACAATGTCGCGCACCGCGACCGGAGGCAGATTCTTGAGATGCAGACGCACCCACTGGTTGCCGCCGGTAAAAGAAACGTGCAAGCCCAACTCGCCGCCCACGTAGAGCAGTTGCGGGTTCTTCGGATCCTCCTTCACCACCCACAGGTAATCGTTTTGCGGAAGATCGCCGGTGATGTTGGTGAAGGTCTTGCCGAAGTCCGTGGTCTTGTAAATATAGGGATGAAAATCGTCGAACCAGTGGTGCTCGAACGCGACGTAAGCGGTGCCGGCCGCGGTTCGCGAGGGCTCGATCCAGCCGATTTCGGCGAACTTAGGCACGCCACGCGCATTGCCGGTGACGTTGTTCCAGTGCTTCCCGCCGTCGGTGGTTACCTGCAGATTGCCGTCATCGGTGCCCGCCCAGATCACACCGACCTGCTTCGGCGATTCCGCGATACGGATGATGGTGCAGTGATATTCGGCCGTAGTGTTTTCGGTCCACATCGTTCCGACGCTCTTCTGCTTCTCGGGATCGTTGGTGGTCAGGTCCGGACTGATGGTCTCCCATGTCTTACCGAAATCCGCGCTCTTGAATAACACGTTGCTTCCGAAATAAACAGTGTTCTTATCATGCGGCGAAGGAACGATCGGAGCATTCCAGTTGAACCGGTACTTCAGCTCACCCACCGGCCCTCCGTCATTGCGTTTCGGCTGCGGGCTCACATCCTGCTGTTCGCGAGTGCGCCAATCGGTCCTGACGATGCCTCCGCCCTGGTTCTCCGATAAGAAAAGCTCCGGCTCATCGGGATGGTTTATGACGTGGAATCCGTCGCCGCCGCTGATGTTCCGCCAGTCATCATTGAGGATGCCCCCGGTCCTCGTGCGGCTCGGCCCGCTCCAGGTGCCATTGTCCTGCAGCCCTCCCTGGATGTAGTAAAACGGCCATCGATTGTCTGCGTGGATCTGATAGAACTGCGAGATGGCGAAATTGAGAACGGCCTCCCATGTCTCCGCGCGATCGTACGATACAGCGATGCCTCCGTCCTCCCCAATCCAGATCCGGCTAGGATTTTTAGGATCCACCCAGACCGTGTGATAATCTCCGTGAATCGTGCCCGCGATTCGCCGCCAGTTCCGACCCCCATCGATGCTGGTCATCAATTGCATGCCGATCGAATAAACTCGATTCTCATCGGTCGGATCCACCGTGATGTGGCTATAGTACAGTCCACGTCCCACCACCGCGGGATTCTTCGTCATCATGTGAAAATGGTCGCCGCGATCGTCGGAGCGGAACAACGTGCCGTCGTTCGATTCGGCGACCACATAGACCACGTTCGAATTGCTCGGCGCGACGCGCACGCCGATGCGTCCCAGTCCTTTGGGAAGCCCGTTCGTAAGCTGCGTCCAGGTGCGCCCGGCGTCCAGCGAGCGGAATACGCCGGTCTTCTCACTGCCGGAAATAAACTTCCAAGGCTTGCGGTCGAATCGCCACATCGTGGCATAAAGAACGTTCGGATTATTGACGTCCATGTCGAGATCCGCGCAGCCATGCTCCGGATCGATGTACAGGACTTTCTTCCAGGTCTCCCCGCCGTCGCTAGTCATGAACACGCCGCGATCCTGATTCGGGCCGGTATTGTGCCCCAGCGCGCCCACGTATAGGATGTTGCTGTTGAGCGGGTTGATAACGACGCGCGAAATATGGTGCGTCTCGCCGAGACCCATATTGCGCCACGTCTTCCCTCCGTCGAGCGTGCGATAAACTCCATCGCCGAAGCTGACGCTATTGCGCGCATTCGCCTCGCCGGCGCCTAGCCACACGACGTCCGGATTATGCGGGTCGACTGCGATATCACCAATCGAAATCGTGCTACCGTGGTCGAAGATTGGTGTCCACGTCGTTCCCGAGTTGACGGTCTTAAACAATCCACCCGAAGCGGTGGCGACGTAAACCATCGCTGGATTGCCGGGAATGCCCGCAATGGAAGTGACGCGCCCTCCCATCGAAGACGGACCAATATTTCTCCACTCAAGGCGTTCAAAGAGACCGGAGTCCAAATCGGCGGCAAGGATCGCGGCGGCAGTGAGAGTAAAACCAGGCAGAAGGCGACGTAACATGATTAGATCAGATGCTACAAGACTTGGCAGGATCGCGCAAGGGCACGTGCGTGCCACTTTCTGCTCGCAGAGATCAGATTGTTTGTGCTAGAACCTCGACAGGGACGCGGACAGTTCGATAACCACCATTACCGGCAGTTACTGGACGCTGGTTCGAGACAGCCTCCGAGATGGAATGAGAAGGCCGGCTCCGTTGGGATACGATAAGCTCCAGGTAACGCACTCAAGGTGCAAAGGCGACGGCCACGAAGAAGGTAGCAGTTCCAAACAAGGTCAGATGGGAACAGTGAAGGCGAAACGACTCAGGAATCCGTAACGATTGGGATGGATTTCGGAGACAGAAGCAGTGGCTACTGCAGGCTGAACGGCGACGGTGAGATATTGCGGCAAGATCAGGTTCCGTCAAGCAAAGCTGGGATGACAGCAACACTGGGTTCATGAGGGCGCGCTGCGGCGTCGGCGAAGGACGGCTCTCTGAAAGCAGAGCGACAGTTCGCGTCCAAGACCGCAGCACCCGATCCACATTGAGGACACCCAACCGGCACCGGCTACCACCCTCGGCATCGGCACCCTATGATCCGGTTTTGGATTTTCAGACGGCAGAACCGGTAGTTGTCCGCACAAAGTTTCTCCCACCTACTTGACGGCAACCTCCTGCTTTGGAGATCGACGCTAGAGCCGTTCGGGCTGCGGAAGGTGGCCCACTTCCGCGCCGCCCAGAGGGAGATGAGGTAGAGACAAGACAGGAATTGAAGCTTCATGCGTTCGTCATCCTGACCTGTAATTGCACCTACGTTTCGGGCGAATCGTTTCCAGCGTCGTCTCGCGCTTAGTGCAGCCTCACGCCGATGCTGGTGATCACCGCCATGAACGGCGGCGAGTTCGGCGATCCGGTGACGGTAGTATGGATCTCAGAGCCGCTTTGAGTGACTACGAAGTGGAGTTGCAGAGCCGGCCCTGCGTCGGAATCGATAAGCGCCTTCGGGAAATCCGAGACGACCTCGAAGGTCTCGGTCTATCTCCGTCGAGTCCAACATATGCAGAAGCGGTACGGGACAGCGAAGTGGAACTAGCGGACATCGCCGCGCGGCTCGGGAAGGACGCACCAGAGAGCATCTGATCTTGGTCCTGAGTTGTCCCGGCTTCCTCAGGTCGCGGCTGGTCGGTGCCAGTTGGTTGGTGACATAGGTAAGTGACACTCTTTCTCACGCAAAGATAGAGGACGCAAAGTAACGCCTTGGCGAGCTTTGTGCCCTCTGCGGCTCGGCGTGAAACAAATGGGCGCTTAACTAATATTACGAACCACTGGGGTACGAGACTAAGGCGGAGCGGGACTAGATCGACGGCAGAGCTAACCTTACGGCTTCGCCATGGCCTGCGCCTGCTGCTCAATGTCGGCAAGCATCTTGGTCGCGCTGTCCCGGTCGAGGATGTTGTCCGACTTCAGGTATACCCGCAAGCAGTCCGCCGCGCCTTTTAAATCCTGCTTATTGGCGAGAATCACGCCGAGAACATAATGGATTCTCGGATTCTGGGAGGCACTGTCGATGCTCGCGGCTTCGCGGGCGCTCTTCAAGGCTACATCGAAGTTGCCGAGCTGGAAATTCGCCACTGCGTTGTAGTAAACCGCCTTCGGAAAATCGTACGGGTTCAGGCGCATGATCTTCTCCGTGGTTTGGGCCACTTCTTCCCAGTTCTGTTGCTTCAACGACAGCAGGTAGAGCCGCTCATACGGGTTGACGAACTTCGAATCTGCGGCGATGGACTTCAAATAAGCGTCGCGCCCTTCGCCGATGTGTTCGCGTTGTTCGTATATCCGGCCCAATTCGAACCATGCGTAGGCGTAGCGCGGATAAAGCTCGGTGGCTCTCTGATAATCGGCCTGTGCTTCGTCGACCTTGCCTTTCTTCGCCGCCTCCAGCCCTTTTTCGAAGGCCCTTCTTGCATCCTTGGGCGCCAGCACCGCGGTCGCGCTGGTGGTCAATCCTTCGACGTGCGCGAGGCGGTGAAGGAAGATCGTCCCCACGTTCGGATTATCCAGGTTGCGGCGGGTGGACAAGGAAATTAAGTCGGAGCGATAACCGGGGAGCGACGCCCGCAAATCGCAGGCGAAGGGCGTGGTGTTCGATTGCGTAGAGCCACGATTCGAACCCATTCCATCGGCCGAACTGCTGGTGGCGTCGGCCATCAAGTCCTGTGTCTCGCCGACTTGAAAACTGAAGTCGCCCTTCGAATCGGCATACGCCTGACGGCGGGCCGAACCCCCGCAGACACGCTCGATCACGACCTGATAGGGTAGAGCGGTGCCATCGGACATTGCAACTTTGCCATAGAAAAACGCTCCGCGTCCGTTCACATCGGGATTCATTGACGTCGGCGTGGGTGGCAAATTGGTGGGAATATTGGGGAGCACCACTCCTCCCGATCCGCTGTTTCCGGTGGTGCTCGTGCCGGGGTTGGTGGTTGTGCCCCTCGGAACAGGAGCTTGGGCCGGTAGCAGAAGCGCGGCAAGAACAGCACTCACTAAAACACACGGAATCTTCATGAGGTCACCCTCCACGTTCTTGCTTCATTGTACGCTGCCGGCCACTTGGAGCGTGCTTGGGTTTGTCCCGACTTGTCCCGCGGTGCGCATGCGCAGACCAGGTCGCGCGCCCCGGGTCAGGACGCTTCAAACCCAATATCCGCGGGCTTGTCAGAGTGTCCCGAGTTGTCCCGACCGCAAACAGCATGGTTGGCGCGACGCTCTCCGGCCGAGTTCACGTTTTTGGATGTTCGGAATCTCCGGCGGAGGGCCCGCCGTACCGGTCGTGAACTTACCTCCCCCCTCCGCGAGTCCCACTTCAAAAGTTTCTATCCATCTCGCTGGGCAAAAATCCAACTTTTTTGGGGACGAGGTATTCTACACATTCACGTAATCTCATTGAAATAGCAACCTCGACTACTTTGGCCTATCTCGTGCGTTGGGACTCGGCCTAGGGGGGCCACAATGCTCTCGTGTTGGATTGCGACGGAGCACTATCGGTTACATCTAGTCGAACGTTGGCCCAATAGTCCCCACAAAGACGCGACGCTGGCGGCCATCTATTCTGCGCTGGCAAGCCTTGAGCAGGACTCGCGGTCGGCATCACAGGAGTGTATCGTGTGCCGCGCGAGAAGAGCCGCCGTTGTGGAGTTCCAGGGCGCCTCCAGAATTACTCCTGCAAAGGCGGACTCAGCGCGGAGTCCCAGGACGCGGGTCGCAACGGCCGGCGCAGTCGGCGAATGAAACCGCATCGCCGCGCTTGAGAATATAAGTGCGAGACTACCGGCGTCTTCAATTCGAGGTTTTAGGAAATGGTTAGTCCGTGACTCAGGGCTGAGATTACGTTAGGTTTGCGCGAAGCGCGATTCGCCGTTGCGCATCGCATCGTCGGTGGCTCGCTTGTCGGCTGGACTTGCCTGCTTCGATTTCTCCGGGGCGTCAAAATTGTGCTCAGTAACTTCGTAGACTATTTTGGTGATATTGTTGCGGGCGGCGAACTCTTCGCACCTCTTCGGCGACACTTCCTCGTCAGCCGACCCAATCATCTGCAGCAGGGGGGCATAGGGATGGTAGCTTCCTTGAATCGCCTCCATGTTGCAGCCAGGATACTCGGCAAGGGTGTAGAGAAAACCCGTCTCCAGCATAGGCCGAGTGATCCCCGGAGCGTGATCACTCATGGTCACGAGGATCCTCATTGCTCCGTTAGACCACCCTTGCACAGCAATCCAATCCTTGATGACATCGTAGCGACCCCGTAGATAGCGCAAGGCTCCATCGGCGTGAAGCGGCCATACGGTTTGCTCACTAACCACCGCAGGGCGATCCTCGTAGCTCCCAATGGGAAACCCGCAGGACAGCCGCGTGAGCTGAAGCTATCGACCAAAATCGCAATGTAGCCTCGTTCCGACCAAAACTCGCCCCACTGCTTGTGTCGTTTGGACAGCGTCTCACCAGTGAAACGCCGTGGGCCGCCGAAGAACAGCAACCCGCACGGTCATCGAGCAGGACGATGGCAGCGTGGCGCCCAGAGGTAGACGGCTCGAACACATTCGCGACTAGGTTCGTCTTGTGGTCTTCACTTTGGAAATGAACAATTTTGGGAACGGCTCCAGCGAAGCAAATCCCGAAGCTCAGGAATAGACGGAGGAGCGACCTCGTGAGCCGATACGGGATCGTTGTGCGCGTTGAATCGGTCGGCCACAGCAATGACCCGGTACCAGGGCAACTCTCCTCACGAAAAGTAACCATCGCGCTCCATTGTGAGACCCATCCTCACAAAAGTCCACACACTCGTGCAAATTTGAGTGTGTTTTGCGATGATAGGAGGCTGTAAGTGTGCTTGAAAAGGTTGAGTCCTTGCGTGGGATTCGAACCTCAACCCACCGAATAGCTTGTGGCCGACTCGCACTGTAAACACGGGACTTAGAGGTCCATAGAACTGATTTTCGCTGAAATTGCGGTTGGGGGTACCCCGCTTTCCCTAACTTGACTTCTCCAACTGCCACAATTGCGGCGGCGATCTCGATTGGCGGATGACTTTTCGGTATCTAAAGAATCCAAAGCCCACGGAGTGACCGATTGTGTCACGCCACAACTGAAAAGCCGATACGAAAGAACGCGCCGGAACGAACATCGGTTCATGGTGTTTATCCTAGTTCGCTTTGTGACCGCGAATGACTACTCTGTAAGTGTTTTCAGCGTTGAGGTTGATGAGCGAGACGAACGCGCGCCCCTGATACGTGCCGATCGTGCCGGATTGAGAAACTGCGGAAACCTCATAGCCGGCGGGCAAGAGAACAGCGTTGCGCAGGCCATGCAAAGTGCGGTCAAAGACCAGCTCGCCATTTTCGGCTTTGTAGCCGGGATCTTTGAGAATGCCAGTGATTTTGATGTGGGCACTTTGCTTATCGTCAGTAATCGGAACGTCGAGCCTGATGACCGCGGATTTGCCTTCCTGCATCGGCGCGAAGACTTTGGCGGTATCGAGGTCGATTACCTTCATGTCCTGTAGCTTCAGATATTCGAGCGAATCCAGCCTAGCGCTGGCGCCTTTCCGGTAGTCGCTATAACTTTGGTCGACTTTGATCAAGTGAGTGTCTGGAGGATCGAGATCGTAGAGCGTCTTGATGTCGTCAAAAAACATGTCGGCATATTGCGTCGGGGGAAACTTCGCCGCGGTCTTCCGGGCATGTATCGTGACGGGATTGCTCTGCCCGCTGGGGTTGGCAAAGGCCAGCTTAAGGCGGCCGTCAGCTGTCGTGCTGAGCTGGGAGGCGACGTTTGACGAGATGAAATAGAAGCCGGGCGGGAGAACCACGCCGAGGCGATAGCCGCTCAGACTGCGGACCCAGACGATGTCCTCGCCGTACATTATGTAGGTGCGGGCGTCTTTGTAGGTCTTATAAATGAGTACTCGTCCGACTCCGCCCTCCGGGACGGGGATAGGCAGCGTGGCATGGATGGAGTGCATTTCGGGGTCGTTGGGCTCCGGCCCGTATGTGAACTTAAGCGGCTTGCCGGTACGGGGATCGAAGACTTCAACGTCCGACCCTTCGCTGCCTCCTCGGGTGGCATTGACCAGTTCAATCGCTCCTACATGAGTTTCTTCAGGCAGAAACTTGATGCGAAAGCTTTCCGAACCAGGCGCGAGGATCTCGTATTCGGTGTACGCATCTTGCGACCACAAGCGCGTGACCGGCGGTGTTGGCCGCAGCGAGCCATCCGGATTCGTACCGCCGGGGAATGGACTATTTGCGCCACCGCGCCGGCCTTGGGCTATAACCGCGGATATGGTCAGTAGCACGGCGACGAGGAAGGATCGCCATCGGCCTACGTTTTGAAAATTGTTCATAAGTTTAGTTTTTTGGTTGTCTCGACACCGTCGCGTCAGCGAAGCCATCGACAGAGCTTCGAAGCTGCCTCAAGCCGAAGGCCATCTTTCTGCGCGGAAAAGTTGCCGTCGGCGCTTAGTTTGAGAATCGAAAGAGTGCGAATCAAATCACAAGCCTCAAGTCTGCTGATCACCCGAGCATATCGCACTAGCCTCTGGGATTGACACGGACGTGTAAACATTGGATGATTTCTGAACCACACGCGTTTGGGGAAACATCTTAGCCAGGCGCTGCCGCTTGATCTCCCGCTTGCGCTTTCGTCGGTCGTGCGCTGGTGCGTGGCGATTTCGTCGAGGCCGCGCCGTCGTCCTCACCTGCAAGTATCAGGAGAGCATGGCACGCGATACGTACCCGGCGATGCTCATGATCACCTCATCGCCAGCACCCGACTCCGCCAGGTCCGCTACCAAGGTATGACGATTGTCGTCAGCCTTCTTCGCGAACTGTGGTCTACGCCGTCTTAAAGGAGGTGATTGGGCGCGTCGGTCTTTCGAACTAGGTGCCCCGAGAGCGGACACAAACCACTCTGGCCGGCACGCACCGAGCCACCGGCTGTGTCGGGCAGCGTGTACCTCTAGTGCGGCAAGCGCCGTTTCGTTCAGAGGAATGACCCGACCCGTGCCCGCCGCAGTTTTCGCCTTGCCCACCGTGAGCGTCCCCTTGTCGAGGAGGTCAATTTTCGCCCGGCGGATCTAGCGCAACTCTTATCCCGGAGACCAGTGTTCAAATCAAGGGCGAAGGCAGCATATCTGCGGCGTCGCAGTTTCTACGCTTCCTGCAGTATCCGCATTTCTTCCACCGTGCTGTAGGCGCGAACCGGCGAAGGAGGTAGCGTCAACTTCAGCGCCTTGTCCCGGCGGAGGGTAGCGCGAACTAGAACCCCCTGCTCCCCGCACAGGCGCGGTAACAACTGGACCTCGTCGGTGGTGGTCTTCGCCTGATACACCTTCACGACGCTCGGAGTAATCTCGACCACTAGATTATCCCCAAGGCCGCTCCTCACATGCTGCGGGGTATATTCCGCGTACTTCGGCGACTAGTGCTTGGCACTGTAATCTAGGAGAAACTCATCGGCTGCGAATTTAATCGTTTTCCGGCACTGTTCGCGGGCTTCGTCTTCGACGACTTGGCGGTACTGTTTTCTAACCGTTCGCGCTGGAGGCGCTCTTCAGCCATCGGCTGCTGCTTATTCGCGGTTGCGGTAAAGCCACGGCGGCGCCGGCCGTCCTCCTTGAACGCGAAATGATAGAAGCGGTCGTTTTTGAAAACACTAATGGGGCGAACTCGGCGTTGACACCGTTCGGGTCTAACGTGCTGGAACAGTGAAGTCGTAATCTTGCAGTGTCGACCCCTTTCGCACATGTATTTTCGAAAACCAGTCACTCGAGAAGTTCTGAGCGCGGCCATTGAATATCTGACCGCAAAACCCGGCGAGTTTCCACGGCGACCAGCTCGGCTCCTATCTCGAACCGATCATTGGCCTAATCTAAGTGTACTGGAATGACAACATCGCGAAACACCTAGGACACCGTCTGCTTGCGTTGGAAAGAAAACAGTTCCACTGTGGCAAACTCGCAGAGCGGTTGCAGTACGGTTCCTGAATACGGCACTAGATGGTGCGCCGCCTGACGGCAGCCGTCGTACAGCGTTCAGGTTTGTCTTCGCTCATGAGCATAGGCCATCCCGCGACGTAGTCGAACCGCTCAGCGATCTCTGTTTCACCTCCGCAAAGAGTTTCTCGAAAACTGGTCGATCCTCCTGCCGGTATTCTGCCTGATATCGTGCTCTCGTCTCTCGATGCGCATGGATCATCTCGGGTGTCGATGGCGCAAGCAGTTCCCGTAGTTGTCCCTGCGGCAGCCACAACACGAGGCCGTTTGCATATCCGGGTGCGTGCTCGTTCATCCACCGGGCTGCGGTCATACCGATTAGAGGTTGCACGATCGGGCGGACAAGAGAGTACTGAAGAGGCGGGAAAGAGTCATATGTTCACTAACGTAAAGCAATGAGGCCAAATCTAAGAATCTGTGGACCCGTTATCTGGCATTATCGCCCGACTCGCGCACGCCGTCTTTGGAATACCGTCCAAATGCGTCACAATCGATCTGTGGTCGACTATCGGACGATTCTGCTCCTCGTTTGTGCGCCGGTGCACAATCTCGATCTTGACCCGGCAACGGGGCTGCAGGTCGTCGCCGTGGCAGTCCGAGGCTGCGTTACCAGTGGCGTGTCGTTGTTATCCCTTCCTCACGGTCGGGGCTCAGCAGGAAATGCGGAGGAGAACGCGCGTATTGTTTCGTAGGCGAAAACGGTGGATGATCCGAAGAATTATGAGCCTCGCAATCATCTTATACTGTCGCTAATGAGCCTACGTCGACTCGCACTACCTCTGTTTGCCTGCGCCGCTCTCTTTGCTCAATCTGAGACGGCCCTCGACCGCTACGTCAACGCGAAGGATTCCGTCTATGGTTGGAAGCTGGTCAAGACCATTCCCGGCGAAGGTGTCCGCACCGACGTCCTCGAGCTCACTTCGCAAACCTGGCGCACCGAAAAAGACGTCGACCGACCGGTTTGGAAACACTGGCTCTCCATCACTCGCCCGGATAGAGTTACCACCAACAAAGCTCTCCTGTTCATTGGCGGAGGAAAGAACGGCGACCCGGCGCCAGCGAAAGCCAATCCCCGCTCCTTGCGCATCGCCACCGAAACCAACTCCGTCGTCGCCGACCTCGGCATGGTTCCTAACCAGCCACTATTCTTCGCCGACACTCCCGACAAAGGCCGCTCCGAAGACGATATCATCGCTTACTCGCGCGTCAAACACTTCACTACCAAGGACGACACCTGGCTCGTCCGTCTTGCCATGGTCAAAAGCGGTGTTCGTGCCATGGACGCGATTCAGGAATTCCTGGCCACCGAAGCCGGCGGCAAAATAAAGATTCATAATTTCGTAGTCGCCGGAGGTTCCAAGCGTGGCTGGACGACCTGGCTCGTCGGAGCCGTCGACCAGCGCGTCGTCGCCATCATGCCCATGGTCATCGATGCCCTCAACAGCGAAGTCATCACCAAACATCACTTCGAAGCCTATGGCTTCTTCTCCACCGCACTGAACGACTACGTCCACCAGGGAATCTTCCCCTCTAAAATTGGAACCCCCGAATACAAAGCCGTTCTCGACATTGAAGACCCCTATAACTACCGCGACCGCCCGCAAATGAAAATGCCGAAGTTCCTCATCAACGCCTCCGGAGACCAATACTTTCTTCCTGACAACTCGCACTTCTACTACTCCGCGCTGCCCGACGAAAAATACATCCGCTATGTCCCGAACGTCAAGCACAACCTCGAAGGCGGCGACGCTACCGATAGCATGCTGGCGTTCTATCAGGCCATCGTTTCCAACTCTCCACGTCCGCGCTTTACCTGGAAGATGCAGAACGGCTCCATCATCGTCGACGTTCAAGATAGGCCCACCGAGGTCAACCTCTGGCAGGCCACGAATCGCGAAGCCCGCGACTTCCGTCTCGATACCATCGGCAAGGCCTACACTGCGACCAAACTCAGCGAGGAGAAAAAAGGGCTTTACGTAGCCCAAGTTCCAAAGCCTCCCAAAGGCTTCACTGCCTTCTACGTCGAGCTGACGTATCGCGGACCAGGCTCAAACAGTACTCCGCCTTTCAAATTCTCGACGGAAGTCCTGGTCACCCCTGACGTGCTCCCCTTCAGATGGGAAGACGCGGCCAAGAAATATCCCGCTAAATAATCGGCGCCAACTGAGCCAATCATCGGCGATCGGAATGGAAATCCAGCCATCGGGTTCTACGGAAGCTGCGGCCGCCAGATAATTAGCATTGTCAGCCGCAGTCTGGAGCGGCGTTCAGGGGATGCCTCCAAACTTCTTCAAAAGGGGACTGCCGGCCCGTGCTGCTCAAAGTCTGACCTTTATCCGAGTGCCGCGTGAGACGCCCGAAGTGCGAATTGGCAAGGGCCAGATCCTCTGGTAAACACTACACGACAAGGCAAGAGTATCTCCACGAACTCCTTTTCTGGAGGACAATGCGTTTCCTGTTCTTGATGTTCCGATAAGCAGTTTTCTGTACGGGCACCCGGTGCAGTGACAAAGGATGAGACTCTAGAGGCATCACCCTTTGCTTTGAATTTAAAGTTGCGCTCTACTCGCGGCGCTTCGCATTGGGGTCAGGGGCCGGGGTTGGGATGCGTGGGAGCATCTCTGCGCGTGTGGCTGCGTTGTAGGCAAACCACGCTTCGATCATGGAACTCTGCATCACATCGTCCTTCTGCACGCGGTCATAGGTGTCCGCGTTGGAGTGGTGGGTACGGGTACCGTACTCCAACCCATCCTGCTGGAAACCAATTCCGTTCAGGCCGATCCACGAAAAGGCGCTCGAGTCAGTGCCACCGGGGCTCGCGGTGGGTCTGAACTGATCCGCGCCAGAAACAGCAACGATATGCTGGTCCTTGATGGGCTCAATCCAGGACTTGAAGATGGCCGCCATCTGCGCACTCCCCCCCGCCGAGACTCCGCGGAAGCGGCCGGAGCCCCCGTCGTCGTTAAAGTACACATCCAGCTTGTCGTACTCGGGTGTCTTCACCATGGTGCTGCGTTGAGCAAAGTGCTGCTGCACATAAGCGGTTGAGCCGTAGACACCCTCCTCTTCACCGCCCCACAGGGCAACGCGAACCGTACGCGCCATCGGCTTTTTGAGCGTCGCCAAAATGCGCACCGCCTCCATCGCGACCGAGGATCCCGTGCCGTTATCCGTAGCGCCAGTACCGCCCTGCCAGCTGTCGAAGTGACCGCCGAGCATGACGACTTCGTCCGGTTTGGTGGTGCCCGGGATCTCGCCGATAACGTTGAATGCGTTCTGGTCGTCCTTCTGATAGTCGACAGCGATATCAAAGTTCAGCATCGGCGTAATACCGTGCTGCAGCAGGCGGACGATGCGGTTATACTGCTCTGCGCCAATGGCGACGATCGGAGGCGGAATTGGATCCTTGGGATCCTCCGACCCACCATACGTGGAGAAGATCGTACCGCCGTCTCCGTTGTAGCCTGGGGTGATGGAAATGGCCACGCCCTCTTCCTTCAGGAAGGCGTTGACCTCGTTGCGCAGGACCCCGTTCTTTGCATTGGCCAAGGCAAGCGACGTCGGCGTGTAATCCCACTCGCCTTCACCGGGGCGCCCTCGCCCGCTGGGGTCGCGATTGGCTGTAGCGCCGGCTGCTGCTCCGCGCGCGCCGCCGCCACCACCGCGAGCGCCTCCGCGTGCCAGAATTTCCTCATCCGTTGGGGAAGGCTGCGCGTCCGCCCGCGTGTGGAGCGTCAGTGGAGCCGGGTCAAACATCAGCAGCGCCTTGCCCTTCAGCTTGCCATGATATTTGGCGAAATCCGCTTTGGAGTGGATGGGTGCCCACACCGGTTCGACCGAGATCGGACCGTTCGTCCCAGGCGTCCATGCCAGCGGGAACCCGGTAAACGCAGCATAGACCGGAGTCTCCATCGCGGCGTAGAAATGTTTGATCTGCCACCCATAACCGAAAGGCCACCGTTCCAGGTGGACGTTCTTAAGTCCCCACTCCTGCATCTGCTTCATCGCCCATTCGGCGGCGAGTCTGTGATTGCGGCTGTTGGTGACCCGCGGACCATACACCTCGGACATCCAGAAAAGGTTTTCCATCACTTCTGAGTGCTGGAAGGCCTCGGTCTTGATCTGGGCCAGGGCGTCCAGATCGACTTGGTCGCCTCCTGGCGCCTGCGCGAAGGAAGCTGGGGTGAATGAGAGGATGAGGAAGAGAGCCGTGACGATCGCGGCAGCCTGCCTGTAGCGGAGTAGATTCATAGAGATTTCTCGCTTTCCCCGGCACTTTACGTCACGTATACGGCGTTCGAGGGAGCGTGTCCGGATGAGGAACAAGAAGCCATTTTCGCACGCTGATCGACCAAAAGTCCTCTTGTGGAAGTTCCCCCGCTCATAACGGCGTAGCGGCGACCTAAAGTTGAGGAGTAGTCGCACTTCGTCACAAACTCGCCACTTCGCGACAGCCAGGGCATTCACTCGCCGTTTGTGGAGTATAGCCGAGCCGCCAGTCGCCCTAGGCGGAGTTAGAGCGATCATTGAGGGTATGATCGAGACGACCTATCGCGACCTCGCGGAATTCGGTTTGCTTCTGATTACTCCGGCGGAGCCGGCGTTCAGTCTATGGTTTGAGGAAATTCGGAATATTCCGGAACCGTTCCGACCGGATATTGAACGTTTACCGGATAGGGCGGCGATCCTAGAGAATCAGAGCGAGAGCGCAGTGATCACTTTGAGGTACGTTTGGCGGTATACGACCATGAACGGGGTAACGCGAACAACCAGTTGCCTGAACCTCGGTTCGAGCAGACAAATGGACGTGCTGACCGGGCGGGAAACGGCAGAACGGGACTCGTCCTCGTTCATTCTTCCTGGCTCCCGACGGTTGATCACGGAAGAGGGAATGTTCGGGGATAATCGCGACGTGCTCGGGCAGCAACTGGCCGCTGGCGGTGGCGGCTGGGGGTTTTCAGGCCGACGCCGCGGCGGGGCAAGGGGTATGAGTCCACGGGATCCCGATCAGGACGTAGTTCGAGTTGAACTGGCACTCGACGTGGCGATATTTGCGGACGGTCTCTGTGTCGGACCGGATGAGTCCGGCTTACGACAAAGCCTGATAGAACAGATCGAGAGACAGAAGGAAATTGCAGACCAGATCGTGCGTGAGTTGCGCGATGGGGCGCCGCAAGGCCGTATTTTCGAAATGCTTCGCCCGCTCGCGCGGCACAGACCTCCTGTGGCGTCAGCCCAGCCCGGCGAGATCGACGATCGACAAGCAACTGGCCGCAGGCCGGAAGGATACCATCACGCTCCGCTTTTGTCGATGTTTGCACGCTCGGCACTCAACCAGTTGATAAACGCGGACGACACCACATTGCCAACCTGGTTCGAGGCGGCCGCTGCCATTTCTCCGGTACGGCTTCGTCGACCCCAGTAGTGACGTTCCCGCAGTTCCAGCCGAGCGAGGCACCGGTAACGGCGTAGCGTTTACCCACCTAAGAGAAGTGCTCGGAACGGATAGCCAGCCACTCGCACAAAGCTCCATTGATGCCGCTGCCCCCGGCGACCTGCCTGGAACGAAATGCTGACTTCTCTCTCTTGTGGATTGGGAAATGAAGCTCCACTACTGCTGCACGGTGATTAGCGCTCCCGCCTGCGTCGTCAAGCCGTTGTACATTGCCATCGTGGGCTGGTCGCCATTGGCGAGGGAGGGCGGCACGACCACGTTGAACTGAAACTCCCCCGGAGCAACCAGGCCGGCGAAGGTTACCGTCGCAGTCGCGCCGCCGATGGTGATCACCGGCATTGGCGATAACGTTCCCGACTGCGTTTCGGACCCGCTCACCACCGGTGTCGACGTGGATCCGAAACCATTGGCGTACATCACGACTGTCTCGCCAGGCTGGGCGGGAGTGGTCAAACCGGGATACAGACCGGTTGGACCGAGGTAACTTCCGTTCACGTGGGTGGCTGCAATATAAGGTCCGCCGCCGAAGACGAAGAACGAGGGAGATTCCGCTTGCGCCTGCACCATGAAATTTGCGCTGGTCACTCCATTATTGGTGAGCTGTACGGCTACCAATCCGGAAATGGCCTTCGGAGGCGTGAGTATGTTTACCTGCGTGGGGCTGATGTAGTAGACGTACGCGGGCACTCCGTTGACTGTGACGCTGACTCCATCGAGGCTGGTGGGCAACTGGTTATTCAGAAAATCCGTGGTCTGCCAGACGCGGGTATCGCCGGACGGGGCGAGATTGGAACCCTTGATCTCCACCCACGAGTTCGGCGCAATCGTCGCGACCCCGCCCTCGGCATTCGCAACCACCGTGATGGTCGGGGCGGCTGTCGTCAGAGGATCGGGCGCAAGAGCGACGGGGGTCCCTGCTGCTCCGAAAATCGAGGAGTGGGGATCGATCTGGCCCGTGGCGATGTTGACTGTGGCAATGCCGATGTCAGTGGCTGCGTAATACGTGCCGTATTCGAGAAGCAGTACGGAGGATAGATAATCGTGACTGTCGGTCGTTCCCAGCTCCGTGGCTGCGCCGGTTGTGGTGTTGATGGTGTAAAGACTGCCGTTGAACTCCATGTACAGAGTGCTGGACCCGACGGAAAGCCTCGCATAATAACCCTGACCGTTCGGTATCGCGCCGATCGGCCCAATCGCCGTGATGGCGCCCGTCTGGGGATTGATCGAAAATAGAGTTTCCACCGAAAAAGAGCCCGTAGGGGCCATGCCGTAGAGTCCTGTGGTGGTTGAGCCGAAAGTGCTGAGATTGGGTGTGCCGGTCACTCCTCCTATAAGGGTGAGATTTGCGTTGGCCGTGTTGACCGAATAAAGCAGACCGTTCTGTTCGGTATAAAGAGTGCCGTTCGCAACAGCCAAGCCGTCGTATCCCCCGGATCCCATATTGCCGATCAAAGTAAACGCGCCCGAGTTGAGGTCAACGATCCCGAACGGATTCTCGACCCCCTGCGCCGCTGTTCCGAGCATATAGGCATTCGCCGTCAGCATGGCCGGCGGTGTGCCTGCGGGTAGAGGATCGGGCGCTAGAGCGACGAGGGACCCCGGTCCTCCGGAAATCGCGGAGCCCGGCGTGATCTGGCCGGTGGTGATGTTGATGGTGCCAATGCCGGGGCCGTAGCCGACGTAAACGGTGCCGTTTTCAAAAAGCGGCACGGAGGTTAGATAGTTGTTACTGGAGGTCGTTCCCACCTGCGTGGCGGCTCCGGTGGTCGTATTGATGAGGTACAGATTGCTGTTGAACTCCATGTAGAGCGCGCTGGAACCTACGGACAGCCTCGCATAGAAGCCTTGACCGTTGGGTACGGCGCTGGCGCCGAGCGGCCCAATCGTCGTGATGGCGCCCGTCTCCGGATTTATCGAAAATACAGTCGCCACCGAAGAGGAGCCAGTAGGGGCCACGCCGTAGAGTCCCGTGGTGGTTGAGCCGAAAGTGGCGAGATTCTCGCCGGTCAGGCCGCCGATGAGGGTTAGATTTGCGTTGGCGGTGTTGACCGAATAAAGGAGTCCGTTCTGTTCGGTGTAGAGAATACCGTTCGCAACAGCCAAGCCGTCGTATCCCCCGGATCCCATATTGCCGATCAAAGTAAATACGCCCGTGTTGAGGTCGACGATCCCGAGCGGATTCGCGACCCCCGGCGCCGCTGTTCCCAGCATATAGGCCCTATCGTCGGCCTCTAAGCTGGCTGCAAGCGTAACGAGGAGTCCAATTGTCAAAAGACCTCTGGTGGCGTGTTTGCGAATACTCAAATTGCCTCCTGTTTCCGATCAACTACATTAGCGTATCGCCACCGGCCTGCGCGAGTCCCATTGAGCCGCCGGAGCAGGTCCTGCGCGTCGATGCAGGCAAGCTCCAGCTTACCGGGCCCAAGCCGGATCGTGGGAGGAAGGCCGGAGAGTTCGCGGTACTCCACGTTCGGCGCCGCAGGGATGACGATGCGGCGCTGGGCCAAGTCGCGGCTGACTTCCGCGAGCTGCTGCGCGAGCAAGCCACGGTCCAGGAACCCCCGCCCTGGCTTGGTAGTCACCGAAGTGATGCCTGAGACAGATCGCGACGCGGCGGTGGACGCGAAGCAACTTCTCCAGTGGCCCAAGCGCCAAGTGGACGACCTCGATTCGACGCACGTCCTGGATACGACCTTCTATATCATGGGCCGGAAATGAAAATGGCTGTCGGCCTTCGCCCAGCCCTTAAGATCAGCCTTTGGCGCGCTCTAACGAAAATGCCATTTGCAATTCTCCTGTTACTGCTTTTCAATCCTCAGACCCCTCAGAATCCTGCAACCACCATACTCGCCCTGCGAGCTGTCATCTTATTCATCGCGCAACGCCAAAGGGAGATTGCCTTCGGGGAGAAAAGCGGCCGTGAAGGAGTGCTGAACTGATGGTGGAGTTGTCGTCGCTAGGCCTGATAACCAACATTAATGGCAATTTCCGGGAACGGCGTTTGATGGGAGGAAATCAATCATGGCAACGGATGCGGTCCGCGCACCTAGGGATTCAGGCGCAGCCTGCTTTCTGATCGGCTAAACTGAACTGATTCACGGATATGCCTCTCTCTGCCGGCCAAAAGCTCGGGCCGTACGAAATCCTCACGCCTATCGGCGCGGGCGGAATGGGTCAGGTATATAAGGCGCGCGATACGCGCCTTGATCGCATCGTCGCCATCAAGGTTCTTCCGGCGGACAAAGTAGCGGACCCGGAACAAAAACAACGCTTCCGTCAGGAGGCCAAGGCTGCCTCTTCGCTGAACCACCCCAATATCATTACGATTTACGACATTGGCTCGGAAAACGGCATCGATTATCTTGCCATGGAGTTCGTGGCGGGCGAGACGCTGGACCGGTTGACTCCCCGCAACGGCATGCGCATTGGGGATCTGCTGGCTACCGCCGCACAGGTTGCCGACGGCCTGGCGGGGGCGCATCAAGCGGGAATCGTGCATCGGGATCTGAAGCCATCCAACGTCATGGTGTCCTCCGGCGGATTAGTGAAGGTGCTCGACTTCGGTCTCGCCAAGCTGATGCAGTCGGCCGCCGGCGAGGCTGCGGAGACGAAAACGATTGCGGCCTTGACGAGCGACGGCGCGATCCTGGGCACCGCTTATTACATGTCGCCGGAGCAAGCCGAAGCGAAGCCCTTGGATGCCCGGTCCGACATCTTTTCCTTCGGAGTCATGCTCTACGAGATGGCCACCGGGCAGCGCCCGTTTCAGGGCCAATCGCAGACCGCGGTACTCGCCGCCATCTTGCGCGAGGAACCGAAGGCCGTCGGCGTCCTCCGCGTGGACTTGCCCGGCGATCTCACCCGCCTCATCACCCGTTGCTTGCGAAAGGATCCTGCGCGGCGTTTTCAGCACATGGACGATCTCAAAGTCGCGCTGGAGGAACTGAAGGAGGAATCGGACTCCGGCAAGCTTTCGGCTTCTGTTGCGGGGACGAACATCGCTGCCGCGAAGCCATCGGGGAAGAAGCGCATTTGGATCGCGGCGGCCGCGACGCTGCTGATCGGCACCGCAATTGCGGGGTGGCGGCTTAACCGAGGGGCACTTTCGGCGACGGACGCGCCCCCCACGCCGATTCCGCTTACCAGTTACCGGGGGACCGAAAGCAACGCAAGTTTCTCGCCGGACGGGAATCAAGTGGCATTCAGTTGGGACGGCGAAAAGGAAAACGTTTTCGACGTGTACGTAAAACTCATCGGCCCTGGCGGTCCCTTGCGTCTCACCAACGGTCCCGAGAACAGCGTTGATCCAAAATGGTCGCCCAGCGGCAGCGCCATTGCCTTTGTCCGCCGCAGTTCTGAAGAGAAGTTTTCGGTGATCGTCGTGCCTGCGCTCGGGGGGCCGGAACGAAAAATAGGTTCCTACGCAAGCCGCAATGCGGGCGGGGCGCTTCCGTTGTCAACCATATGCTGGACAGCGGATTCCAAGGCGCTGATCGTGTCGGCGAGCCCTGCGCCGGGCCAGCCGAACCAGCTCGTGCTCGTATCGCTCGAAACCGGCGAAACCCGGGCACTCACTCACCCACCCCCGCAAATTGAAGGAGACACCCGTCCGGCGATCTCCCCGGACGGCCGTGCGCTGGTGTTTGTCCGCACCAACGGCAGCTTCTATGATCTGTGGCGGCAGGCACTTGGGGACGGTTTCCAGCCTCAAGGCGAACCGAAACAAGTGCCCCTAGGCGAGCTTGGGGCCGGGAGCATGGCATGGATGCCGGACAGCCGCGAGCTGCTATTTTCCACCGCCGCCGCCAACGCCTCAATCTATCGGATGCCGGCTTCGGGGGCCGCACCACCGCAACTCGTGCCCGGCATCGGCGCCGGCGCGGCTTTCCCGGCCGTGTCTTTGCAAGGCCATCGGCTTGTCTATTCCGCTGGCACGAGAGATACCGATATTTGGAAAGTGGACCTCAGGGCCAAGTCGGCTGCGGTCGATGAGGGTTTGTCCTCCACCTACCGGGAAGTGTTTCCGCAGTACTCTCCGGACGGGAAACGCGTTACGTTCTATTCGAATCGAGCGGGAAGGCTGGATATTTGGGTAGCCAACGCGGATGGGTCTCAGGCAGCCCGGCTCACTTCTCTGGCCGGGCCGACGACGGGGAGCCCGCGCTGGTCTCCGGATGGTCAGGAAATTTCGTTCGACTCCAATACCGGCGGGGCCTTTCAGATCTACACCGTCTCCGCCGACGGCGGCCAGCCGCGAAAGTTAACCAAGGATGCGTTCACCAACATCACCACAAACTGGTCGCATGACGGACGCTGGATTTATTTCGCCTCCAAACGTAGCGGCGACTTTCAAATCTGGAAAATGCCCGCGCAGGGCGGCGAAGCCGTCCAGGTGACACACAACGGCGGAGTCGCGCCTACGGAGTCTCCGGATGGCAAGACTCTATACTTCACGAAGGACAGCGGGTCCTCCGGCCTATGGAAAATGCCGGTCGAGGGCGGCCCCGAAACCAAGATGGTCGCGGATCTCCATCGCTACAATTACGCGGTGACCGATAAGGGAATCTACTTCACCCCCGATGGGACCCGAGACCGAAGCGCCTCGGTTCAATTCCTGGACTTCACAACGGGAATCGCGACGCAGATCGTAAAGGTACAAAAGGCACTTGACCTAGGAATCACGGTGTCTCCCGATGGCCGCACTCTTCTGTTCGCACAGATCGGCAGCGCGGGACGAAACCTCATGCTGGTGGAGAATTTCCGTTAGCCCGAGACCCTGGAAAACTGAAAGGGTATGCGCTGGGAGAAAATCAGAGGTTAACAGCGTGTCACCTGGCTGCGGGCGGATCGTCGGCGACTCGCAGAATGGGTGCCTTGGATTCGTTCGAACCGTCTGGTCAACGGGTCGCCCCACTCCAGAACCCGGCAAACGCCCGATGTCGGTCATTATCGGAAACCCTTTAACACCGTTTAGAACCTACCTTCCGGATAGCCGATCATCCCTTCTATCGGGCACGACACTTCCGAGGAGTCGCGCCTATGCCTTTGGACGCGCCCGTCACAATTGCCACTTTATTGGACAGTCCCCTCATATTCACCATTACTTTTGATCCGGCGCCCGGCGTCCATTGTTGACACTTTAGCGCTTCGGCGACGCGCTTCCCTCATAAACGTTGTGTCCTCCGTCCGGCGGAGGGGCGTTCTAAAATATCTGCATGATGACCCTGGCTGAAATGTTTCGCTCGGATCGATTAGGGGCTGCAATCGAAGCGCCTGGACGTGCGCCACTGATCCATACCCGCCTTGCGGAGCATATCGAGACGACGTCGGATCGGCTTCGAATCCTGGGAGTCGGACCCGGTAGTCGTGTAGTCAGTGTTATTCCAGCCGGCCCTGATGCGGCGAGCGCCATCCCGGCCATCGCAGCAACCGCGACGTTCGTTCCGTTGGATCCGAATGCAACTCGGACCGAATACGAAAATCTATTTCAAACCCTTGAGCCGAGGATCGTCATCATCGAGGCCGGCGTCGCGCATCCCGCGGCGGACGCAGCCCGCGCTTCGCGCATCCCCGTGCTTGAGCTTCAGCCCACGCTGGAAGCCGGTGCGTTTTCGCTCGACGGCCGAACCGGATATCTCTCCGCTCTCGCAGATGATGTCGTTACCCCCGAGGATTATGCATACATTCTGTCGACCTCGGGAACTACCGGAAGTCCAAGATTCGCTCCGGTTCCGCATTACAGCGCGTGTGCAACGGTCGCTAGTATCACCGACGCCCTAAAGATCGATCCGACGGACGCTTGTCTGGTGTTTACGCCTCTATTTCACTCCTTAGGCCTTGTTAGTGGGGTGTTGGTGCCACTAAGTGCGGGAAGCCGCTCCATTTATCTTCCCGGTTTCGACGTCCCGCAATTCTTTCGGAGCCTTGAAGAATATCGCCCGACTTGGTTTTCGACCGTTCCAACGCTTTTGCGGACGATGTTGGAGCGTGCACCCGCGTATGCTAAGACGATCGAGCGTGCTCCGTTGCGATTCCTAAGATCCGGTGGGGCCCCGCTTGCGCCCGAAGTAGCCGAGAAGATTCAGCAGATCTTTCGGGCGCCGGTAGTTCAGGTCTACGGATTGTCGGAAGCTCCTGCCATTGCGTGCCACGTTTTGGAGGATAGGATCAGCAAACGCGGCTCAGTCGGCCGCTTGATGAGAAATGAAGTTGCAATCTTCGACCAAGACGATGGCCGCTTGCCGCCGGGCTCTTCGGGAGAAATTGTGGTCCGCGGGCCATCCGTGATCCCGGAGTACTTTCGAGATGAGGCTGCCACGCGGCGCTCCATCCGCAACGGATGGTTTTATACCGGCGATATGGGTTCTCTCGACGAGGACGGCTACCTGTTCCTAACGGGCCGCCGGAGCGAATTTATTAACCGCGGCGGGGAGAAAGTGGCTCCGGCCGAGGTCGATGAGATTCTGCTGTCTCACCCCTCGGTTGCGGAAGCTCTCACGTTTCCAATACCCCACGAAGAGCTGGGTGAGGATATCGGCGCGGTCATCGAACTGCGGCCGGATGCGCGGGCGACTGCCGCGAAGATCCAAACATTTGTTGCCACTCGCTTATCCGGTCACAAGGTCCCTCGTCAGATTTTCTTTGTGGACGCGATCCCCAAAGGACCGACGGGAAAGATGAAACGCGGCGGCATGTTCGAACAACTCAGAGCCCTAAATATCGATGCCGACCATCCATCGGCGGACAAGGAACCCGATCATCGCGAAGCAGTTGTTGCCGCACTGTTCGCGAAAGCGCTGGGAATGGAGAGGGTCAACCGCGACGACAATTTCTTCGACCTGGGCGGCGATTCGCTGGCAGCCACCCTATGTGCTGTCGAAATCAGCCGGGCATTTGGACTTGAGAAGTTTTCCTCTGTGACGTTCTTTTGGGCTCCAACGGTGGCGCTGATAGCGAAGGCCCTGTCTGAGATCGACAGTAGCGATGAGGCCGCCATTTTCACGATTCAGCCGGAAGGCGATGGAATACCGCTCTTTCTGGTGTCTCCCGGAATGGAGGTGCCAACACTCGGTAAGAATTTTGGGAGACGGCCGATTTTCGGAATTCGCCCATCCAATCTCGAGCGCCCGAACGCACCGGAGACGATGGAGCTCATCGCCGAAGAGTGCGTAGTTGCGTTGCGGCGCCATCGTCCTAATGGGCCGTATGCATTGGCGGGGTGGTGTGGCGCGGGCGTCCTCGCGCTGGAAATGGCGTGGAGCCTCCATCAGCAAGGCGCCGAGGTAGCGTTCGCCGCGCTATATGATGCACGCAATATCTTCCTGCCGCCCTTGAATCGATCGCAAAGGGCGCTGGCCCAGGCCGTGCGTCAAGTGCAACGAGTTTCCTTCTTTGTCTCCAGAGTTCGATCGGGCGGCTTCCGCGTCGCCGCGGCTGCTTTCGAGGGGCGCGCGAAAATCGATGCTCACGCCACGGCGTTTAATAATGCGCTGTTGCGCCATAGACCCAAGCTCTGGCACGGACGCACAGTTCATATCTGGGCATCCAATCGCCCCAAGGGACGGTTCCGCGAAGCGGACTTTGAGTGGACTCATATATCTCCGGGCGGATTCGAGTACTACGAGATCCCAGGCGATCACGTTTCGATGCTTTACGAACCAAAGCTCGCAGAAATTCTCGCTTCAGAGATTGATCGAGCAAACCGCCATGCTGCTGCGCCACAACCGTAAGAGCAGGGTGACTCCCCACGGTGATCTGACGAACCGCCCGGAGCAGAATCTGCGGAGGCCCGCGCGCGATCTGATGGGGCGCCTCGCCCAACAGCAGAGTGCTTTGATCTGCTCGATCTGCCGGAACAACATCCAAACTTGAGTGCCAGATAATTCAAATTATCGTGCCGGGCTGATGATTAACCCAATCAGACTTCTGGGCCGCGCCGTGTTTTCCAAACCAACGCCGCCGCGAGAAGCGAGATCGCCGCGAAGTAAGAAGGCTCGGGAACCGATGGCGAACTAGACGAACCTTGTGTCGGCGGGTTCAACATCACCGATGCGCCTGGCGCTGATCCCGAGAGAATCGTGTTGACGCCAGCGTTCCCCGACGGCAGGTCGACTTCGACAAATGAATCGAACCCGCTGGGATTGGTCGTTGCGATTTCGTTGCCGCTATTGTCGTAGATCGCGAAGGTGAACGTGTCTGGCGCGACCGGGTCGTTATTGGTGGTCGAAGAGAATGTGAACGAAAGCGAACTGCCAGGCGTAAAGTCGAACTGGACGTCGTTGAAGAACGATGTCTCCGCTAACAGAACCGCGAAGGGACTCGGAGTCACCGTGATTCCGCCGGTGCTTGAAGTTGGCACCCCGCTAACCGAACCGCCCCCGAACCCGAAGTTGGAAAGGGTCACCTGGTTGTAGTTGTTCGAGCCGCCGTCGCCTTCATTTAGTTGAAAATCCAGCGTGAACGGACCGGCCGAACTGGTTTCGAGCGGGGTTGTGTTCAGAGTAAGGATCGTGCTGCCGAATCCGAATCCGGCCACGCTAAGAAAGAGTGCGAGTCTCATTGGTTTTGCTCCTTAGGAAAAACTATGTGTCGTCTACGGCGCGCCGAATCCGGACGTGACCGCGGTTGTGTATGTGAATCCGCCGAGCGACGGATCGCGGAAATCGAGTTGTACGGATGCGCTCTGCCCGGCGGCAAGCGACCCGTTCGCGGGCACCACCGTCATGAAGGGACTGCCTGAGGAAGTACAGCCGGTTGTTCCGCTAGCGTTCGTCACCGTTACCGTCGATGGGAGCCCTTGAATCACGATATTGATCGGTCCGGTAACCGCGCCACCCGAGTTGTTGGTGACCGTCAGCGTCTGCAGGAATTGCTGCTGCGAGGAGGCGACGTACCGCAAGCCGCCGCGGGCGACGGTGACTCCCGAAGTGCTGACTTGGCAGTTGCAATTCTGATCGGTAGTGATCGGAATCGTGGAGGAGTTGGCGTCGAAGCTGCTGAGTTGCAGCGTGCCGCTCCCGCTATTGCGCGTAGCGTTGAAGTACGCGTTACCAAATCCATCAACGTGGATTGAGGCGCCGTCACCAGACGTCATGTCGATATTCGCGCTCGTGAAGCCGTGCGCGATGAGCGCCCCTGACGAGTTAAATTCCGACGGCTCGATATAAAGCGTGTAGTTGGGACACGAATTTACGTAAATCGACGGAACGCCGAGCGTGAAGGTCTGGAGCACGCCGGGCGTGGATGCCGACCACACTAGCGATCCGGCGGCGCCGCCGGGGTCAGCGTTCACGCTCGCCATGCTGAAGCTTGAGATGGGGTTCCCGGAGAGGTCCATGATGTTCATCGTGTGAGGAGAAACATTTTGGTCGTAGTAGCCAAGCATCGTGGAATCGGGCGAGAAGCGCGTAAGGAACTCGTCGTTGCCGCTGGGGGTGGGAATGGTCGAGATGACGTTCCAGGTCGATGTGTCCCAGACCACCCATTGGGTGCAGGTATGCTCCCCGCCCGCGCCCCCACAAGTGACCAGCGCCATCGCTTTGGTCCCGTCAGGCGACCAGTCCAGCCCGACTTGCGTGATCCCCCAGGTGTTGTTGCATGCGAGAGTCCGGATATTGTTGCCTGTCGATGGATCAACGACCGCGATTTCGTATTGGCAGTTCGCGGGTGAATTGAAATCTCCCAACGAGTCCGCTACCAGTAGCTTGGTGCCATCCGGGCTCCAGACGGCCTCACCAGCGGCACCTTTGTTGCAATGGACATCATAGAACTCCGGCTGCCGGACGACATGCGGATTCGTGCCGTCGGTGTTGACGACCCAATAGCTCGCCGTCTGCGTGCCGCTGCAGTTCGTTCCTCCCGCACCCATCGTTCCCGCCGGCGCGATCGTTTCGGCGTTCACATAAACGATTTTCGAACCGTCCGCGGAAATGGAGGGCTCCGAATGGGACTGGTTAAAGCTGACGGATGGGTTATGGAATGTCACCTGCTTCACACCGGTGCCATCGCCGTTCATCACATAGATCCGCGCGGAATCGTTAGGGTTCATCATCAAGGACATAAACCCGATGCGCCCGTTGTTTTTCGCCTGGCTGAACTCCTGAATATCCGGACTCGGATAGGGCGGAGTAGTTGCGGAGAAACCGAATCCAGAGGCGGCGGTGATAGCGAAGAAATTCGTTCCCGTGACGTCGACGCCCCAAATCCCCCCTAGTCCAGCCCCGACGTTCTCGACAAAAAGAAACTCTCCGCTAGGTGCACCCCCGATCGCAGTACCGGTTCCGAGGGCCAATAACAAAGTCCAACTCAACGCCAAGCGTGGCATGATGCCTCCGTTCAAGAAATTGCTTTCTCCGACGATTGGCATCGTGCCACCAGGAGCCGTGCAACTCAAGTTTCGCGAGGTACGAAACGTTTCACGCCCACGATTGCAATGTGTTACGCTGGACGTCCGGAATCGAGAAGCATGGTGGTAACCCCCAGCGGCACTGTGTCCGCATGGACCGAAGATCAGCGAGCTGAGTTCCTCCGTTATGTCGACGGGCTGATCGCACTCCCCGCGTTTTCCGTCTCGCGGAGGAGTTGCCAGTTGCTGCGGTATCTGATCGATCGCAAGCTCGCCGGCGACGCTGAATCCTTGAATGAATACGCGATCGGGCTGGACGTCTTCGAAAAGCCCCAATCTTTCGATCCGCGCTCAGAAGCCACGGTTCGGGTTCAGGTCAGCCGTCTGCGAAAGATGCTCGCCGAGTATTACACCGGGCAGGGAGCTAACGACCCCTGGCGAATCGTGATTCCGCCGCGCGGGTACGTCGCATCCATTGAAGCGTGTTTAGCCGTGCCCGTTCCTCAGGCCCTCGAAACTAGGAAGCGATTCGGCTGGTGGATTGTTGCCGCAGCCGCGGTCTTGTCGATTGCAACATTGTTACTGGTTCGTTTCGCCAGAAGGCCGCAGATAAATTCGGTTGTCGTGTTGCCGTTCGCCAACTTGACCGGTGATCCCCATCAGGACTACATCACCGATGGAATTACCGAGCAATTGACCGATTCGCTGGCACATATCTCTTCGCTGCGCGTGGTTGCGCGAACCTCCGCGTTCCAGTTTCGCGGCAAGGCGGGCGATATCCGGGAAATCGGCCGGCGGCTGAATGCCGACGCGGTCGTCGAAGGCAGCCTGGCTTCACGAAATGGAGGCATCCGGCTTACCGTCCAGGTGAACCGCTCTTCCGACGGTTATCATGTTTTTTCGCAGACCTTTGATGGAGAAACAAAGGATCTTGGACGTTTGGAAGCGCAGATGGTCAAGCCCGTGCTGGTGGCGCTGCATCACGAAACTCCGCTGCCGGAACGCCGCGCGCCGAATCCGGAGGCGTACGATTTGTTTTTCAAGGCGCGCGCGCTTCGGGGGCAAGGAACCAAAGCCGCTTTTGAACAGGCCGTGGCGTACTTAAATCAGGCCATTGCGATCGACCCGAAATACGGCGACGCGTATGCCGCTCTTGCGGGAGTTTATGTTCTGGGCGCCCTTGGTCAGGGTCTGCCGCCGCTGGAGTCGGCCGCCCGCGCGAAGGCGGCGGCACAGAATGCCCTGCTGCTTGACCCATCGAACGGTGATGCATGGGCCGCTGAGGGCTATGCGGACGCAATGATCTTTCTGAATTGGAAGGCCGGTGAAGAAGAGTTGAAGCACGCGGTCGAACTCATCCCGCAAAGCGCCAAGCCTCACAATTGGCTGGGCTCCGTTCTGACGGCGCGAGGAGAATTTCCCGGGGCGATCGCCGAACTTAAGATTGCGGAGAATCTCGATCCGCTACCAGTGGCGCCTGGCGCGACGGTGGGACTCGCCTACTACATGGCGCGGCAGTACGACGACGCACTTCGTAAATTTTCTCTGCTAAGCGAAATGCATCCGGAAGCGGTGGTGCTGCAGCCGTTCATCGGCTCCGTTTGGGAAGCGAAGGGCGATTACGAGAAAGCAATGAGCGAATATAACTCGGCGATGTTGAAGATTCCCGCCGAGGTCAAGCCGAGAATGGCGCATCTCCTCGCAGTTACCGGTAAAAGGGCGGAGGCGCTCGCGCTTCTCTCGGAACTCGAATCCCCGCCGCCCGACTCGACGCCGCCAAACGCGTTCGATCTCGGCGTTATTTACGGCGCTCTCGGCGAGCGGGAGAAAGCGTTCGCGTGGCTGGATCACGCCTACGACCAGCGCATCGTCTGGTTCTTGAAGGTTCACCCGATGCTCGACCCCTTAAGGAGCGATCCGCGCTACGCGGCTCTTGTCAGGAAAGCCGGCTTGAGCGAAAACTAAATCGCAGACAGGAGCAGGAGTGGCGACGCACGAAGATTACCGCTAGCCGTTTGGCCAAGGTCGGATCACGCGGCACTCGGAGAGAGCACTCGCGGCTTCCCGCTGTTCGGCCTTTGTACGGGTCGCCGAGCACTCGGGCGCTATCCAGCCGTCACCGTTTTAATGAATTGCTTGCGAGCGAGTTCCGCCATTCGCGGGGTGCGACGCTACTTACTCGCCGTGGCGCGGCGGCGGAGTTCGTCGAAGAAGTTCAGCAGATAGGCTAGGTGCGTGGGTCCCTTCTCGCTACCCGCATCGTCGGCGACGATCGCCGCGAGGCGCTTGCCGTCCGGTGCGAGATCGTAGTTGGCAGTGTCGCCGGTCTCGAGCAAGCGAATCTCACTCCACGCCTGCGGCTTCCCAGCCGCGAACGAGTCGCCCTTGGCGGTATAGCTGACGGCCATCACGCGCTGGTCCAGTGTTTCAAAGAGTAACTCGCGACCGTCGCGGGACCACACGGGGTAACCGCCCCCGCCCGCCGAAATCTGCAAGACGCCTCCCGGTCCATGGAACGGCCGCACGTACACTTCAAAGATCCCCGACTCATTCGACGCATACGCCAGCCAGCGTCCGTCGGGCGAAAACGCCGGGTGGACTTGAGCGAACGGCGTTCCCAGAAACCGCTCCGCTTTCCCGAGCTTCGGGTGGCCGGCATCGCCTTCTATCGGGGCCGTGAAAATGTCGGGGCCAGCGGCGTTTCCGGTCTGGGTGAAAGCCAAGCGCTTTCCGTCCGGCGAAAACGAAATCGGATACGCTATGGGCTTGCCCTCGGTCAGACGCTGCGCTTCGCTCGACCCGTCTGAGCGGATCCAGTAAATGCCGGGCGCAGCCGGATTGGTGGATTGGAACACGATGTTCTTCCCGTCAGGAGTCCACACCGGCCAGCGATTCTGGGGCGCGAGAAAACTCAGCCGCGAGGGAATGTCCCGGTCCAGATCCTTCACCCAGATTTCGTCACCCTGGGAAAACGCCAGACGCTTGCCATCCGGCGAAAAGCGTGGCGTGCGGTAAAGGCCGGGAGGCGCGTGCAGCGGCTGCGTTTTCCCGGAGCGATCCAGCCAGGAAATCGACCACCCTCCCTGTGCTCTCTCCCCGGCGAAGTAGACGAAAGCTCCGTTTTGCGCGAACGCAAAATCTCCGCCCGCTGTGCTGGTGCTGCTGACATCTTCGAGAATCGGCGCCGGAACACCGCCGGCGGCCAGATGTTCGGCGTCGAAGGGTACGGCGACCAGGGTGGTCTGGTGCAGGTAAATCAGGTGCCCGGTTCCTGTTGACGTGGGCAGGTAATGTGGGGAATAGCCCCCCTGCGCAACCGTCTTCCGCTCGCCGGTCTTGAGCGAGACCACATCAATGTTCGCGCCGTCGTAGTTGCCAGCCACCGCGGACCCGGTGAACAGGACCGCTTGGCTGCCTGGCAGAACTTGCGGCCAGCGGTGGGTAGTTTCGCCGGAGTTAAACCTGGTCACCGGCACAGGCGTCCCGCCGGCGGAAGGGATTCGCGAAAGAGTGCCGCCCTGCTCCAATGCCGCGATGATATTGCCATCGTCGCCCCAGCTTGCACCCCGTCCGCTGGGCGCGTCGCACAGCGTGACCGTCGCGCCGCCTTCTACCGAAATCTTCTTGAGCTTGCCTTCCGCGAAGAACCCGATCCAATCACTGGCGGGAGAAAAGAACGGGAACCCGGCGTTGTCCGTGCCCAACAGTGGCGTGACCTGGCTCTGATTCAGCAGTCTGGTGTAGAGGCGTACTTTGCCGTCCTCGCCGCGCAGCGTGAGCGCCAGGCGGGCGCCGTCGGGCGAAAGCGCTAGCATGTTTGCACCGTTGGGACCGATGCGGGCCCTTGCCAATGGTGTGTGCTCCCCCGTGTCGACGTTCAGGCGAATCAACGGCCGCAGAGGCGCGGGCCTCGTCGCGCTGTACCAGCCCGCGCCTGCAACAATGGCAACGAGGAGCGCGAGCGTCGCAATCCCAGCGACCAACCAGAGCGCTCTTCCGAACCGCGGCTGCGAAGGAGCGGCATTCTCAAGCTCCGGCGGCGGCGTCTTCAGCTCGATCACCACGTCCCGCATCGACTGCCAGCGGTCCTCGGGGTCCTTCGCCAAACACCGCCGAACCAATCTTTCGAGCCACGACGGCGTGAAAGCCTTCACCGACATGGGCGCCGGATCAGTGGCGAGGATCGCGCCGACCAGAGTCGAATAGCTCTTCCCCTGGAATGCCTTCTGGCCCGTCACCATTTCGTATAGCACCGCTCCGAACGCCCAGATGTCTGAGCGCGCGTCGGCTTCTTTCCCCTCGAATTGCTCAGGAGCCATGTACTGCGGCGTGCCCATGACTGTGCCTTCGGTGGTCAACACGTTGGTCAGGGTCTCTTCTGCCGGAGTAACCTTGGCGGTCGACTTCGCCAATCCGAAATCGAGCACCTTAGCGCCGTCGCGCGTCAACATGATGTTCTGCGGCTTCACATCGCGGTGCGTCACGCCTGCCCGGTGCGCGCGGTCGAGCGCGTCGGCAATCTGCGTCGAGAGTGAGATCGCCTGGGCCAGTGGAATCGCGCCCTTTTCGATCCGCGCCGCCAGCGTTTCGCCCACCATACACTCCATCACCATGTAGGAGCCGACGCCGTCCTGAGTGCCGATGTCGTAGAGCGTGCAAATGTTCGGGTGGTTCAGCGAGGCAACAGCCCGGGCTTCCCGCTCGAAGCGGGCGCGTAGATCTTCACGCCTGGCGATGTGTTCCGGCAGCACCTGACGGCGACGGTGCGGTCCAAACGCGTGTCGCGGGCTCGATACACCTCGCCCATTCCGCCCGCCCCGATAGCCACAAGGATTTCATACGGCCCGAGCTTGTCACCGGACTGGAGCGGCATATTATATGAACCAGTTCAGTTTAGCCGATCAGGAAATACCCAAGTGGCGTGTTACGCGGTACACAGAGAATGCTGCT
>DATHOJ010000036.1:0-33697 GCA_035485055.1 Bryobacteraceae bacterium | reverse complement strand
CAACGCCAGCAAAATAGCCGCTCAATTCGAGACGCTGTGCATCCGCGCCCTGGATTACTCGCCCGCCGTCGATATCACCTTCGGCGATTATTTGCGCGCCCTCATCACCGCCGATCATGACCTCGTCCACGATGACGATTGGGGCTATCGCGGCGCCATCATCGACGCCTTCCGGTCCCGGGGCATCCGTCCTGAAGGCGTTCCTTCCTATTCCGAAGAATCTTTGCTGTGGAACCCTCCGGAAGAATGTCTTTTCCTTCCCGGCCTGCGGATGGATTCTCCGTACCTGAGTCTGGAAGTCAAGCGCGCCATCCAGAAAAGCAACGCGAAAAAGCTCTACGCCTTCGCCAAACACCACGCCGCCGCATTCGGCATCTCCGACACGGATTGCATCTCCGTCCCTTCTTTCTATTACGTCTATCGCATTGGACCGGACGGCAACTTGCTGCTGGAACTGGTGGCGCAAGTAATTGAGAAGGGCAAAAACAATAGCGATAAGGGCGATGCCCCGAACACCTTCGGCGGCGTCAGCCTCATCTTCAATACCGATGGCACCGTGCGGTATTGTATCCGCAAAAGTTTACAGAGTCGTAGCGAGGATCAGGTCGCGTTTCGCCGCGCTCTGTGGGCCAGTTCCTCCTTGGGCACCTACGGTCCGTATAAGAACCAGCCGATCGATTTCCGCGCGCTTCACAGGGGGTATTAATGGCCACCAAAAAGAAAAAAACCGCCCCAATAAAGAGGAAGGCCCCCGTCAAAAAGAAAGTGCCCGCGAAGAAGAAGGCGCCTGCTAAAAAGAAGACCGTCCCACCGCCGACAACCGCACCTCCGGCCACGCCCCAACCTTCCGCGCCGTCAACGACCACAACGCGGCCCACCGGAAAGACGCCCTCCGTCCGGATTCGCATGTACCGCGTCGGCTTCGGCGATTGCTTCCTGGTCACGCTCGGCGGAACCCATCAGATCCTGGTCGATTGCGGCGTTCATAACCGCGGGAAAATCAACGTCAATGGCGACGACCTGCTGCATAAGGCATTCCTCAATATCCAAAAGGAAACCGGCAACAAACTCGACATCGTCATCGCCACCCACGCCCACCAGGACCATGTTTCCGGCTATGGCACCTTCGCCGACCAGTTCAAGCAATTCGAAATCGGCGAAGTCTGGATGCCTTGGACCGAGGATCCCAGCGATCCCACCGCCCGTCAGTGGCGGACCAGGAAACAATCGCTCGTCGGTCTCCTCCAGCAAAGCCTGGCCGCCACATCGGATCCGAAAGCCGCCGCCGCAGTCGAAAACGCGATCGCCAATCCCGCCGCTATGGAGGCTCTCCGAACCGGCTTCGGTAAAGCCAAAGTGCGTTACCTCAAGGCGGGCGATAAAGTGGACGCGCCCGCCGGCATCACCGGTTTCTCCGCGAACATTTTGGGTCCCCCTCAGGATGAAATCTTCCTTACGAAAATGAATCCGCCCGGCAGCGATCATTTTCTGCGTATGGCTATCGCGACCGCGAAGGGCAAAACCGTGCATCCGTTCTCGCGCTGGGAGCTTACCGCCGAAGCCTTGCTTTCGAACTGGCCGCAATTGGGCGCGCAGGCGATCCGCATGATTTCCGCCGGCGCCGTGTTTCCGGCCGCCGAGGTAGCATTTTCGCTCGACAAACTGCTGAACAATACCAGCATTGTGGCGCTGTTCAGTTGGGCCGGAAAACAGATGCTTTTTCCGGGCGACGCCCAATACGGCGATTGGGCCTATTGGTACAAGAAAACCGGCGCGCAAGTGCTATCCGACATCTGCTTCTATAAGGTTGCGCACCACGGAAGCATGAACGCCACGCCCAAGGGCGCGCTCGAAGAAATGCCGAAAGGAAAATTCGGCGCCATGGCCTCCACTCAAAGCACGCCCTGGCCTTCGATTCCCGAGCCCGCCCTTATGAAGGCGATCGACGAACAGGCCGCCGGCGTAGCCCGCAGCGACGCGATTCCAGTAAAAGGAGTCGCCGCCGTTCCGGAACCCGGCTCCCTTCCCCCGGATTTTCAGGAAGGCGACGAATCGATGGGCGAATATTGGATGGACTACATCATTCCCTGACGCAATTTACTTCGCTAATTTCCGGTCGAAAAATCCGTCCGCGGCGTGCATCGCCCGCGACCAGTCCTGCACTCTCAAAAAATCGTGAATCTCATCGGGGAAAATCAGTTCCTCGAACTCCGTATTCTGATTCCGAAGCGCCTCCACCAGCTTGATCGTCTGGCTGAAATTCACGTTGCGATCGTCATCCCCGTGAATCAACAGCACCGGCGACCTCCATCCTTTCACGGTCGCCATCGGCGACGCCTCGAACGCGATCCGAGCCTGCTCCTTCTGCTTGTCCGGATCCAGATTCGGATTCGCCACGCTGCCTCCCCGCGCCGACCAGTCATGCACCCCGTGCAGATCCACGCCAGCCGCAAACAAATCGCTCGACCGCGATAAAGCCATCGCCGTCAGATAGCCTCCGTAAGAGCCTCCCCACACCCCGATCCGCTTCGGATCGACATCGGCGCGCGCAGCCATATACAAACCCGCGCCCATCACGTCGTTATATTCGCTGCCGCCCGACGCGCCGTAATTCAGCGCTTCCCGAAAATTCAGCCCATACCCGATCCCGCTGCGATAGTTCACGCTCAGTACCACGTAGCCTTTGCTGGCCAGGTATTGATTCATGCCGTAGGTATTCGAGTAGTAATACATGTAGTGCCATCCCAGCAGCATCTGCCGCCGCGATCCACCGTGAAAGAACACGATCGCCGGATGCTTCCCGCCGCCATTCTTAGGCAGAAAAAGCTGCCCGTGAATCTGCATGCCATCGGAGCCGGGAAAAATCACCTGCTGCGGAACCACCTGCTCGTTCATCGGAAAATCCGCCGGGATCGCCTCCGGCGCCAGGTCGTGCGAGCTAGACGTCATCACGGCCGCGCGTCCGATCTCCTTCGGGCTCGACCGCAAATACGCAACCGCGCCATTGCCCGCGTCCTGAGGCTCCCATTCGATGCCCTCACTCGATTTGACGATAGGCACGGGCGCTGCGTTGTTCGCCGGAACGCGCCAGATGTGGCGGCGGTCGATATCGTCCTGATTCGAAGAAAACAGCAACTCGCGCCGGTCGTGCGAGAGAGAAACATGCTCGATCTCAAACGCCCCCGGCGTCAGCAGCTTCGCGGTCCCTCCCTCTGTGGACACAGAGTAAAGATGACACCATCCGTCGCTCTCCCAAGGAAAGACCAGCCGGTCGCCATCGGCCCACAAAATCTGATTCTCCGCGACCATGGCATGGAACGCGCTCCCCGGCCCCGATTTCGCGCGCCAAACCTCGCGGCCGGTCAGCGTTGTCGCGTCGGCAATGCGGATCGACCAAGGCTGCGGCGCATCGCGCACCGGCCCCGCACCTCCGGCGTGGGTCCACGTCGGCATGCGGATAAACGCGATGCGCCGGCCATCGGAACTCCACACCGGCGCGGTGTCCTGATCGACGCTCGGGTCGATATAGCCCACCGTTTTCGCGCCGATCTTGAACACACCGATAAACGCATGCTCCGACCGGTTGTTCACGAACGCGAGGGTGGTCCCATCGGGCGACCAGCGCAGCTCCGTTGACCGTCCCTTGGTGTGAACGATCTCCACCGGCTTGTCGCCATTCAAATTGGTGAGCCAGATTTGCCCGTTCCTCACGAATGCGACGTCGCCGTTCTTTGAAACAGCGGGCATGCGCCCCTCGCTCAACTTTTTCGGCGCACCGCCTTCAAAGGGAATAATCCAGACCGCCATCTCCGGCGTCTTCACCAGGCTCTCCGGATTCGGATTGTCGCCGTTGGTTTCGAGATCGCCTCCTCGCACATAGACAATCGATTTCCCGTCGGCCGTCCACGTAACCTCGCCAATTTCCTGCCCGTCGTCTTCAGTAATCGAAGTAAGCCGCCGTCCCTTAAAATCAGGCGCCGCCGCGACCCAAAGATTATTCGCGCCGCGTTCTTTCATGAGCCACGCCACCCGTCCCCCCGAAGGCGCAGCCGTCATGCCCGAAGAAAATGGAGCATTCAAATACTGATCAATCGTCGCCGCGCCAGCGCAAGCAAGAGTAAGAGAGAGAAGTGCAAATCTCATTCCGAAATTTTCTCACACCCCAGTAAACGAGAATAGAAGCATGACCGCATCTGGAACTTTCGAAGTAAAGATGAAACCTCAGGCAGACGAAAATGTAGGCGACCCGACGATAGGCCGCATGTCCCTTGACAAACAGTTCCACGGCGACATGGAAGCAACCAGCAAGGGACAAATGCTCGCGGTTCAAGGTGAAATAAAGGGCTCTGCCGGCTACGTCGCGATCGAGAGAGTGACCGGTACACTATCCGGCCGCACCGGCACCTTCGCCCTCCAGCACACCGGCACCATGAATCGCGGAGTTCCGGAACAGAGCGTAACGGTCGTGCCCGATTCCGGAACCGGCGACCTCGCAGGACTCAGCGGCAAAATGACCATCAAGATCGCCGGCGGGAAGCATTCATACGAGCTCGATTACACCCTGGGTAGCTAGCTTTGCCTCCTCCGGTCCCAAGCCTGAATACAGGCCGAATTGCCTTAATGGGTGCTTGCCAACAGATCAGCCACTCTGCCGTGTAGTTCGTACCAACACACGTCCTCGTCGCTTTTGGCGTCATTGATAAGAAGTTCCACGGAGACACCAACGAAATCCTCCGCACTCGCGTACAAAAGGAACTTGAGCTCAATTGGAATTCGTTCGCCTGGCTTCCAAGGGCCTGCACCGGGGCCGTAGCGCTCGAAGGGTTCGGGGTCAGCGAGCGTGTACTGCAGATGTGCCGCGGCGTTTGGGGCCAGAGCTGCTACGCCTGGCGGATAAATTGAACCGAACGTCCCGACCTTCGACCAAGCTACGGCACCGCCGTTGCATGTGGAACCGGAGCGTCGTGGCGGCGGACAGATTCTGATCGCGCGGGTCGAATCAGAAGTGACGTCGGACGGTGATGCGACAGTCTTACCGTCGCTTCGCGCCCCCTCGGAGCCCTGCGACACATTCTTGTTATCCGATCTCGGCATCTTTTCGACGACCCGGCCGTGAAAAATGTCCGCCCGTATCACTGTCATCTGAAGACCGACCTCCGATGTGACCTTCAGTCCCGGATCAAAGGTCAGTTCGATCCTGCCGTCAGGTAGGTTCTTAATGCGTAAGGCAAAATCGGTGCTAAAGCGGCTCATGGATCTTTGGCGGAGCGTTAAATCCTCACTCGCTTGTTTCTGCTTTCTCAGATCGTTGTCCAGTTTCTTAGCTTCGATGTCGTAGTTGAGCTCCCTCTCCCTGAGCGCGCGCTGAGAGTTCTGGATGTCAAGCTGAAGTCGCGCTTGATCGAGCGACACCTTGGTTTGCTGCAGAGTTGTCTCCTCCGTCGCCCTCTGGGAATTCAAGGCGAACTCCGCCTGCTTGGTTGAAAGCTCCTGTTGTTTCAGCGTTAACTCGTTGGCATTTCTTTGAAAACTGAGGTAGGTATAAATCACCCAACACCCACTCGCGATTATCGCAATCATCTGGGCTAATTTCAGAGCTGTCTCAGCGAGCGCCTGTTTATCACCGGCCGCCGGGTTTTCGTCTTTGATCATGGAGCCTCCGAGTCGCAAAAGGGCATCCGCGTCGCCTGCTCAAATCACTCTACCTTTGTCGAAAATACTCCGCAACATGGCGTCCTGGGGGAGGGCACTCCCTTGGAAAACGTCAGCGCTAACTTCGTGAACGGCGTCCGCCTGCGATAGAATCGACCCGATGGATTCCTACGCCCGCGGCCCCCAGTTTGCGCTGACGACTCAAACCGCCTCTCAAGTTTTCGCCGAAACCGCCCGCCGTTTCCCTGACCGCGAAGCCCTGGTCGTTCCCCATCAAAAAATTCGCCTTTCTTGGAAACAACTAGCCGAAGAAGTAGAGAAAACCGCGCGAGGCTTAACCGCCCTAGGCCTCTCCCCTGGCGACCGCGTAGGCGTCTGGGCCACTAACTGCGCCGAATGGATCTATCTCCAGCTCGGCTGCGCCCGCGCCGGACTCGTGCTCGTCAACGTCAATCCCGCCTACCGCGCCCTCGAACTCGCCTACGTCCTCAAACGCTCCGGAATCAAGGCCCTCGTCCTCCGCTGCGAAGACGCCCGTTCCAAATATCGCGACATTCTCGAACAGGCGACCCGCGGAGAAATCCTCGCCCTCGAACACGTCATCTATCTCGGCGAACAATCCTGGGACCAAATGATCGCAAACGGTACCGACATCCCCGATCTCCCCGAAAACTGCTACGACGTTCTCAACATCCAGTACACTTCCGGCACCACCGGCTCCCCGAAAGGCGTCCTGCTGACCCATCACAACCTGGTCAATAACGGCCGCATCATTTCCCACGGCCTCCGCTACACCGAACGCGACCGCCTCTGCTCGCCCGTGCCGATGTATCACTGCTTCGGCTGCGTAATCGGCACCATGGCAGTGATCGCCTCCGGCGCCACATTGATCCTACCGGCCCCCAGCTTCGATCCTCTCGCCACCATGCAGGCGATTCACGATGAGCGCGCCACCTCGATCTACGGCGTGCCGACCATGTTCATCGCGCAGCTCACCCATCCCGAATTCTCGCGCTTCGATTTTTCCAGCCTCCGCACCGGCGTCATGGCCGGCGCTCCCTGTCCCATCGAAGTGATGAATCGCGTCGTCAACGACATGCACTGCACTCAGATGACGATCATGTACGGCCAAACCGAATGCTCGCCGATCATCACCATGGCCAGCGTCGACGATTCGGTGGACCTCCGCGTTTCCACCGTCGGCTGCACCTGCCCCGAAACGGAAATCAAAATCATTTCCCCCGAGGGTTCCATCGTCCCCATCAATGAACAGGGCGAGCTCTGCACCCGCGGCTACGCCAATATGAAAGGTTACGATCAGGACCCCGACGCCACCGCGCGCGCCATCGATACAGAAGGCTGGCTCCATACCGGCGACCTCGCCACCATGCGACCAGACGGCTATTTCCGCATCACCGGACGCCTCAAAGACATGATTATCCGCGGCGGCGAAAATATCTATCCGCGCGAAGTCGAGGAGTTTCTGTACACCCATCCCAAAATCGCCGACGTCCAGGTCGTCGGCCTCCCCGATGAGCGGCTCGGCGAAACCGTCGCCGCCTGGATTAAGCTGAAGGTAGGCGAAACAGCTTCAGAAGAAGAAATCCGTGACTTTTGCAAAGGCAAGATCGCGCACTTCAAGATCCCTCACCAGATCCGTTTCGTCGACGCTTTCCCCATGACCGTCACCGGCAAAATTCAGAAATATGTGATCCGCCAGACCGAAATTCAGGCGCGTCACCTGGAAAAAGCCGCCAATATCGAAACCGCATAAATGACCCCTAAATTTAGAATTGCAGCCATTACCGACGAATTTTCTTCCGACTTGAATATCGCCCTCAAAGCCATGAAGCCCATCGGCATGACCGGCGCCGAACTGCGCGTCGTCGGCGGAAAAAATATCATGGATCTCACCGAGGACGAACTCGCCCAGACCAAGCAGCTCTGCGATCAGGAAGGTTTCGAGGTGATCTCCATCGCCTCGCCTCTTCTGAAGTGCGTGCTCCCCAACGCCCCCGCCATCGACACTCGTTTTCAGCAGGACGTCTTCGGCTCCAAGTACACCTACGAAGACCAGCCGCGTCTTACCGAGCACGCCTTCTCGGTCGCTAAAAAAATGGGCGCCCCCATCGTTCGCGTCTTTTCCTACTGGCGCACCGTGAAGCCCGACGAGTGCTTCGAAGCCGTCGTAAAAGCCCTCCGCAAGCTCGCCGAAAAAGCGGCAAAAGAGAATCTGATCATCGGCCTGGAAAACGAACACGCCTGCAACATCGGCACCGGCCGCGAAACCGCCCGCGTGCTCGCCGCGCTCGACCATCCCAATCTCAAAGTCGTGTGGGACCCGGCCAACGCGATGGTCGCCGGCGAAACTCCCATCCCCGAAGGCTACCGTGTGCTGGACCCCAAACGCATCGCCCACGTCCACGCGAAAGATTGCCACATGCAGGATCACAAACCCGAATGGGGCCCGCTCGGCACCCGCTCCGTCGATTGGAAAGGCCAGATCGAAGCCCTCCTCGAAGACGACTATAAAGGATGGATCAGCCTAGAAACCCACTGGCCCGGCCCCTCCGGCAACAAACTGGAAGGCAGCATAATCTGCGGCTGGAACCTGAGAGGCCTAGCCTCAGCCTAAACAATTTCCCCCTTGCAATCCCTCCCATCTTATGCTAAAAATTTAGCATAGATGGAAAAACTCAGCCGCCGCGAGCGCCAGATCATGGACGTCCTCTATGAGCGAGGCCGCGCCACCGCCGCCGAAATTCTAGCCGCCCTGCCGGACCCTCCCAGCTACTCCGCCATCCGAGCCCTCATCAAGGTGCTGGAGGACAAGGGCCACGTCAAGCATCAGGAAGACGGCCCCCGCTACGTCTTCACTCCCAGCGTCCCTCGCGCCAAGGCCCGCCGCAACGCCGTGAAGCACCTGCTCCAGACCTTCTTCGACGATTCCGCCGGCGACGCCGTAGCCAGTCTCCTTGGCTCGGCCGGAAAACTAAAACCCGAAGAACTCGACAAGATCGAAGAACTCATCGCCAAAGCGCGCGAGCAACAAGGAAAGGAAAACAAGCCATGAACCTCATCTTAGATTCCGCCCTGAAAGCGACCGTCATTCTCTTCGCCGCCTGGACCGCCGCGCTCCTGCTCCGCCGCGCCTCGGCCGACGTTCGCCACCTGGTCTGGCTCATGTCCTTGCTCGCCGTAGCGCTCACTCCCGCCGCTCTCTCCATCCCTCAAACCGCGATCCCGATCGCTGCGCGCATCGTCGTCCCATCGATCGGTGCGATGGCAGCATCCCCGCAGGCCGCCTCGAAACTCCCCTGGCTGCCGATCGTCTGGGCCGCCGGAGCAGGCATCGTTCTTCTAAGAATCTTCGCGGGCCTCCTCGCCGCCGCCCGCATCACCCGCTCGTCCCGCGCGCTCGACGGCATCCTCTATAGCGACTGCGTCCAAACCCCCATGACCTGGGGATTCTTCAAGCCCGTAGTGATTCTCCCCGCCTACGCCAGTGAATGGACCGCCCCAGAGCGCGATCTCGTGTTGCGTCACGAACACGCCCACATCGCCCGCCGCGACTGGCTATGGCAAACCTTAGCCAGCCTCATGACCGCTGTCTTCTGGTTCCATCCCCTGATGTGGCTGGCGAACCTTCAGCTCCGCCGCGAAGCGGAGAGCGCCGTCGACGATTGCGTCCTGGCGAACGGCGTCGCCCCTTCCGATTACGCCACTCGACTCCTCGACGTCGCCCGCCATCTTCAAACCAGTTATGCACCCATGGAGGTAATTCCTATGATCCGCAAACCCGAGCTCGAAACCCGAGTCCGCTCTATCCTCGATCCCTCTCGTCCGCGTTCGAGCGCAGGCATCCTGATCCGCTGCGCCATCGCCGTAGCCGCCCTCGCGCTAGTGCTCCCCATCGCCTTGACCGCGCAAGGCAAGGTCTACAAACTAACCAAGGACATGACGGCCCCGCGCGTACTCTACAAAGAGGAGCCCCAATACACACCCGAAGCAAAGAACGACAAGATCGAAGGCACGGTAGTGATCCAAGCCGAAATCATGATCGACGGCTCCGCCCAAAACATACGCGTGACGCGCTCACTCGATCCCGGCCTCGACGCCAACGCCATCACCGCCGTATCCCACTGGCGCTTCCAGCCCGGCATGAAAGACGGCGAACCCGTCAACGTAGCCGTCACCATCGAAATGAATTTCCACCTCTTGTAACTGTGGCGCGCGCCGCACCGACCGCGGTGAAACCCGAGTAGGGTGGGTCCCCGACCCGCCCTCAGTCTGGCGTTGCATGAATGGCGGGCAGGTTCCCGACCTGCCCTCCGCGGCACCGGCCACGTTTTTCGGGAGTGTCGACGTGTCTTGCCGCGCGCTAAACTCTCCATAGATGGCCCAAATCCTCGACGGAGCCCCAGTACGCGACAAAATCTACGCAGACCTAAAACCCCGAATTGAAAAATTACTCCGCCCACCCGGACTAGCCGTCGTCTTGGTCGGCGACAACCCCGCCTCCGAAATCTATGTCCGCAATAAAATCAAAGCCTGCGCCGCGCTCGGCATTTACAGCGAAAAAATCACTCCTCCCGCCACCGTCTCCACCGACGAGCTGATCGCCATCATCGAAGGACTCAACGCCGACCCCGTAATCGACGGCATCCTCGTCCAAGTGCCTCTGCCCCGTCACATCGATTCCCGCCGCGTGCTCGAAGCCGTGGCCGCTGAAAAAGACGCCGACGGTTTCCATCCCTTGAACGTGGGCCACCTGGTAGCAGGCCGCCCCGCTCCCCGCGCCTGCACCCCCGCTGGAATCATTGAGCTGCTGAAGTTCTACCAGATCAAAATGAACAGCCGCCGAGCCGTCGTCCTCGGCCGCAGCGATATCGTCGGCAAGCCCATGGCGCTCATGCTCCTCCGTGAAAACGCCACCGTGACCATCTGCCACTCTTTCACGTCCAACCTGGTTGAGGAGTGCCGCCGAGCCGATATCTTAGTCGCCGCCATGGGAAAACCCGCGTACTTGACCAGCGATTACATAGCCCCCGGAGCCACCGTGATCGACGTCGGCACCAACCGCCTCACCGACCGCGAAGAAGCCGTCCGCATCGGTAAAGCCGTCGAGTTCGATAAAAAAGGATGGGCCCTGGTAGGCGACGTGAACCCCATCGACGCCGCCGGCCGAGCCGCCGCCTACACCCCAGTCCCCGGCGGCGTGGGCCTCCTGACCATCGCCATGCTAATGGCCAACACCGTCTCCCTAGCCGAGTCCCACCAATGAAGTCTGCGCCAAGTGGGGCAGGTTCCCGACCTGCCCTCTTCCAAAACCGAACGCGTCCAAGTGGGGTAGGTCCCCGACCTGCCCTCTTCCAAAACCGAACGCGTCCAAGTGGGGCAGGTTCCCGACCTGCCCTCTTCCAAAACCGAACGCGTCCAAGTGGGGCAGGTTCCCGACCTGCCCTCTTCCGTGGGGCAGGTCCCCGACCTGCCCTCCGTCACCCCCCCAGATGCTAAGAATAGGTCTAACCGGCGGCCTAGCCAGCGGCAAATCCTTCGTAGCCCTGGCCCTCCACAATCTAGGCTGCTACCTGATCCAAGCCGACGAACTAGGCCACCAGGTAATGCAAAAAGAAGCCGAAGCTTATTCCGCAATCCTAGATGAATTCGGCCCACAAATCCTAACCCCCAATCAAGAAATCGACCGCCGCAAACTAGGCCAACAGGTCTTCCAAAACCCCGACCAGCTAAAAAAACTAAGCGCCATAGTCCACCCCGCAGTCCGCGCCCGCGCCCTCCAACTGGAGGAATCTTTTAAACAACAGTCCCCCCATGGCATCATCGTTTATGAAGCTGCGATACTGGTAGAGACTGGAAGCTTCCGCGATTACGAACGGCTCATCGTTGCGTCTTGTACAGAGGAGCAGCAGATTGAGCGTGCCGTTCTGCGCGACCATTTCACGCGCGAAGAGGTGCTCAGCCGGCTGCGCCGGCAAATGCCTCTGGAGGAAAAGGTGAAATACGCTGACTACGTCATTGATACGTCCGGAACCAAGGAACATACGCTCGATCAGACCCGTACCGTTTATGCGTCCCTAAGGAGGCTCGAACAGGAGCAATTATGAGACTACGAACCCTGATCCTCGCCGCCGCCCTCGTTGGCGGATTCGTCTATTTCGCCCGCCCGCAATCCCCTTTGCGCCAGCACGCTGCATCCCAGGGACCCCTTTGGACCGGACCCTCCACCACCCGCGGCGCCGGCCTCGGCTCGGACGAGCTCAATAATATCGATATTTATAAAATGGCCAGCCCCAGCGTCGCCTACATCACCAGCACCGTGTACCGGCAGACGTTTTTCTACGGAGTGCAAGCCGCCAAGGATCTGGGCTCCGGCTTCATCATCAACCCCAACGGCGAAATCCTGACCAATTTCCACGTCATCAGCGGCAGCCAGCAAGTCGAGGTCACTTTGCCCGATCAGAGCAAATATAAAGCAACCGTCTTAGTTCGCGATCGCGTCAACGACCTCGCGCTCATTAAAATCGAGCCCAAAAAGAAGCTCACCTCCCTGAACCTCGGCGATTCAGATCGTCTCCAAGTCGGCCAGAAAGTCCTGGCCATCGGCAACCCGTTCGGCTTCGACGGCACCCTCACCACCGGCGTTGTCAGCACACTCGGGCGCACCATTGAAGCCGAAAACAATCACCGGATGGAGGGTATGATCCAGACCGACGCCTCCATCAATTCCGGCAACAGCGGAGGACCTCTGCTCGATTCGCAAGGCAACGTCATCGGCATCAACACCGCGATCTACGGACCAGGCGGAGGCAGCGTCGGCATTGGATTCGCCATGCCCATCAATCGCGCGAAAGCCATGCTGGACGATTTCCGGGCTGGCCGCAAACCCGCCCGTCTCGGCATCACCACGGTGTACGTCGCGGGCGACGTAGCGCAAGCCCTCGAACTTCCCACCGCCGGAGGCCTGCTGATCCAGGAAGTAATGCAAGGCTCCTCCGCCGAAGCCGCGGGTCTGCACGGAGCCCGCCGGGCCGTCTATATCGGAAATCAGGAAGTCGGCATCGGCGGCGACTTCATCACTGCCATCGACGGCAAGAAAGTAACCGAAGTAGACGCCGTCATTCGAGCCCTAGCCAAAAAACACTCCGGCGACGTCCTGGACCTGACCATCTACCGCGCCGGCCACAGCACGGAAATAAAAGTAAAATTAACCGACGCCACCGAGGACGTTCTTTGACCGCTCAAACCACCGCAGAACTTGACCAAAGGAGACCCAATTGAAAAGATTCGTAATAGAACGTGACATCCCCCAAGTAGGCACCCTGGAGCGCGAACAACTCCGCCAAGCCGCCAAAACATCCAACAGCGCTCTGAAGCAACTGGCCCCCGACATCCAGTGGATAGAATCCTTCGTAGCCGCCGACAAGACGTTCTGCATCTACCTGGCGAAAGACGAAGAAGTAATCCGCCGCCACGCCGAAATCAGCGGCTTCCCCGCCACCAAAATCACCGAAGTCCGCAAAATCATCGACCCCACAACCGAGCACGCCTAATCTAGCAAGCTCTACCGAGCCGCGACCACAGGGAGCGATCTAAGCCGGATGGGCAGCCACAAGTTATACTATGCAAGTGGTATCGCAGGAAGCTCCCCCGGGCCGCCTCCATGAAGAGGGCACTCTAGCCTCCTCGGGCTCGCGCCGCGCTCTTGCCGGATTCTTCGTTTCCGGCCTGCTGATCGCCTTCCTCGGCGCCATCCTGCCCTCTTGGCAGCATCATCTTTCATCGGAATACGAAACCGTCGGCCTCTATTTCATCGGCCTGATCGCGGGCATCCTGGCCTCCGTCTGGATCTCTCCTCCCCTCATCGAAAGTAAAGGCATCGGCTGGACCCTGGCCTTCGCCTGCGCCGCCGCGTCCACGGCGCTTCTCTATCTGGCCTTCGTGTCCCCTCCGTTTTCACCCTGGTGGCGCGTCATCGGAATGTTCTTCATCGGCTGCTCCGCGGGCATCATGCATACCGCGATTTTCAACGCCATTTCGCCGATGTACCGTCACGATCCCGTCGCCACCGTGAACCTCGGCGGCATGATGTTCGGCCTCGGCTGCCTCACTGTTGCTCTGCTGGTCTCCGGGACTTTTTATATTTATAGCGCGCCCACTATCCAGGTTTGGATCGCCATCATCCCAGGCCTTTTCGGCTGGATGTACCTGCGCACCCGCTTCGGAGCCGAACCCGCCGCCCATGCTCCCTCGCCCCACGCCGTCCTGACCGAACTGCGCAGCCCCGGAGCCGTCTTATTCAGCCTGGTCCTGTTTTTTCAATTCGGCAATGAATGGGCCATCGCCGGATGGCTGCCTCTATTCCTGAGTCAGCGTTTAGGAATCAGCCCGGCGACCTCCCTCGGCATGCTGGCCCTCTATTGGTTCGCGCTTCTGCTCGGCCGCATCGTCGCGCAATGGATGATGCCCCGCGTGAAACACACCCGCCTGCTGATCGTCAGTGTCCTCGGCGCCATGTTCGGCTGCGTCGTACTGATCGAAACCGACAACCGCTTCGGAGCCACTGCCGGAGTCCTCCTGCTCGGCTGCTCCTTCGCCCCGATTTATCCCCTGGTCGTAGAACGAATCGGCCACCGTTTCCCGTCCTACCATCCCGGCTTCTACAACGGTCTGTTTTCCTTCGCGATCGCCGGAGGAATGCTGGCCCCCTGCACCTTGGGCTTCTTCGCGTCGCTCTGGGGCATCTGGGTAGTGATGGGTTTGCCGCTGGTAGGCTCCGCGATGGTCTTCGTGCTGCTGATGCTGGTATGGCTGGAAGCGAGGTTTAACACCGCCGCTCGCATCTCCGCTCCATGACCCATTTTTATGGTCGTTTAAAGCATCGCACAAGCATGTTTTCGCGCATTTAAGGTCATCTAACGACCCCATTTGTGCGATATTCAGTCATGCGGAGCGCGCTCCTTCTGTTCCTGGCGGCACTCACCCATGCCGAAACCCTGGAGCACCGCCTCGACCACCTGATGGAAGCCGGGCCTGGCAAATACTTCGCCGGAGTCGAGGTGTTTTCCCTCGATTCGAAGAAGATCCTCTTTAAATACAACGAAGACTGCCTGTTCATGCCCGCCTCGAACATGAAAGTGCTGACCACCGCGCTCGCGTTGATGAGATTGGGCCCCGACTACCACTTCACCACCCGCCTTTTGCGCGAACCCTCCGGCGATCTGGTGCTGGCGGGCAGCGGCGATCCGTCGTTTTCCGGGCGCGTCTATCCCTATGCAAAAGATAGTGGTTCCGGGCCGCCTCTCCGAGCCTTGGAAGCCCTGGCAGACCGCGCAGTCGCCGCCGGACTGACCCGGGTAGACGGCGATATCGTTGGCGACGACCGTCTGTATCCCTGGGCCCCTTATCCGCCCAGTTGGACGGAGGACGATATCATCCGCGAGTACGGCGCGCCCGTAAGTGCCTTAACGCTCAACGACAATACGATAACGATCCGGATTCAACCCGGAGTCGAAGCCGGCGATCCGGCGCAGATCTCGCTGTCCCCCGCGATCGAATATTACGCCCTCGACAATCGCATCGTAACCGTTCAAAACAAAGGAGAAGCGCGGATTCGTATCTCCCGCGTTCAGAACTCGCGCCAGTTGCTGCTCTGGGGCAGCATCCCCACCGGCCACTTCGCATTCGGCGACAGCCTTCCGGTAGATGACCCGGCTTTGTTTGCAGCACAATCCCTCTACGACGCGTTAGCGCGCCGTGGCGTCACCATCACCGGAAAGGCGGTCGCAAGGCACCGCTCGGTAAGCGACGATTACGACCCCGGCCCCTCCGTCGAGCTTGCGTCGAGGGTCTCGCCACCCCTGGTGCAATTGCTCCAAGTAACTGATAAAACGAGCCAGAATCTTCATGCCGAGTTGATGCTGCGCGAAGTGGGACGCGCAGCGCGCTATATGGGCACCCGCGAAGCCGGACTCGAAGAAATGACGGCATTCTTCAAGGAAGCCGGGGCGTCGGCGGGCGATGCGAGGATCGAGGACGGCTCCGGCTTGGCGCGCAATGTAATGGTCGCTCCGCGCTTGATGACCCGGATTCTCACCTATCTGTATCAATCGAAATACCGCGAGACCTTTGTTTCGTTGTTTCCCATCGGCGGCGAAGACGGCACGCTGAAAAACCGCATGAAGGAGAACCCCGCAGCGGAAGGGATTCACGCCAAAACCGGCACCCTGAGCCGCGCCATCGCCCTATCTGGATATGCCCAGAGCAAAACCCACGGCTGGCTGGCGTTTTCGATCATCGTGAACAGTTTCACCGCGCCTCCTGGCGATGTACGCAAATGGATTGATAAAATAGCGTTAGAATTGACGGAGTAAACGAATTATGCCCATTTTTGAGTACCTGTGCGACGGATGTGGAACCAAGTTCGAAAAACTGGTGCGGCGCGCGGACGACAGCACGCTCTGCCCATCGTGCGGCGACAGCCATGTGACCACCCAATATTCGACGTTTGCGGCAAGAGCGAATGGAGTTGCCAAGGAGGCTCCCTCGTGCCCTTCGGGGATGTGCCAGAATCCTGGATTCTGCGGGCGGAACTAGGTCTTTAGCAGCTCTTCGATCAACTCCGCCAGCATCTTGGGAAGAAACGGTTTCTGAAGCGATCTGGTCCGCTTCGCCGTTGGCTCATAAGGGTAGCCGCTCGCGACAATCGCTCTAAGCTTGGGAGCGACGGCGCGCATTCGGGACAGCATCTCGTCGCCTTTCATTCCGGGGAGCGTCAGATCCGTCAATACCAGGGCGTAGACCGACGGGTCCGCTTCGAAGCGCGCCAGCGCGTCGGCGGCGGTGAGGCAGGAATCTACTTGATAGCCCAGCCGCTCCAGGTAGCGCGTCAAGAGCTCGACTAGCGGCTCTTCGTCGTCCACTAGCAGTATGCGGACTCCGCCCATGCATTACCAGAGCGAAAGAGGCAACCTGCCGGGGCTAAACGATAACCCGACTTCGACACTATATCCGTTGTTCTTGTACGCGATGTTCTCGATCTCTTGAAGGCGGTAATCGTAGCGGGCGACAAAGTGCAGAGACCAGGGCAAACTGTAGGTCATTCCGGCGCCGGCTGTGCCAGTTCTATAGGGAGGAATTCCCTGACCGAGGCTGCTCAATTCATTGTATCCGCCGCTGATCGAAAGACTCACCTTCCGTATACCGGTGTAGCTGTAACTGGCGCCGCCATTTTCACTTTTCGATGTGAGATAGATGCCGTTACCGGGAGACACCAACTGGGAATAGTAGAAATTCAAACTCGCCTGTTTGAACCTTCTGCTAAGCGACGCAGTACCACTGGGATAGAAGTCTTCGCGATAAAAGGCCTGCACCGTGGACGCCTGCCCCAGCAACGCGGCGATCACCGGATTCAAGGCCACGGTCTGCAAGCCGCTGACTTCGGAGTGCAGGATGCCAGCGTGCAAACTGAAGGTCCAGAGCGGGCCGAGTTTCGTGCCGATGAAGAATTCGCCCGTGTCGACATCGGCCTGCCCAAACACTTTTGGGAAATGGAAGTGCTGCCGCTGATACGTAAAGCCAACCGAAGTGTTCCTGGTCAGTTTGTGCTCGATGGCGCCTTGCGCGCTGTATCCTTCCATCCCGACCAGGACAGGCGACTGCCTCCACACATCGAATCCCTGTGCGCCAATGGTATAGCTGGTTCGCGCGGTCTGCTGATAGGTCATGTTCAATCCGCCTTGCAGGTAGTAGGAGCGGCTATCGAACAGGAGAGTGGAGGGACTAACCACGATGGGCGAAGAAGACACGGTGGCGGATTCGACTCCGATCCCACCCAAGGCATCGTCCAGAATTCCCCCCACTAAGTTGGCTTTCCAAGTGAGGCGGCGCGACTCCTGCCAGGTATAGCCGAGCGTCAGGTATTGGTCGATGCCGGAATAGCTGGAAGCGTTCAGGTAATCGCGAAACACGCCCGTGTAGTCGACTCCAAGCTGCGCGGTTTTCCAGGAATGGGTGCCATAGAGACCCAAGTTGGCGGAGACACCATAAAGGCCGCCGATGGTGATGAGCTGGCCCTTGGAATCGACCGCCACAGGCTCAAAGCTGGATTGGTAAACCCCATCGACGCCGGCGAAGAACCGGAGATCCATCACTTGCCCGCTGCGGTTGCCGACACCGGTTGCGCCGCTCGATAGAATAGCGGGTCCCAGGTAGCCTCCGCCGAGTTGCGCCAGCGCGGTAGATGCCAGGCAGCACGCCAGCACAATCAGTCTTTTTTTCAAGCGTCGTTTCTCCGATGTATGTTTTAAAAGACTACTTTTGAGTCTGACGTGTGCCGGTTGTTCATGTCAAGCTGTGAAAGGAACCTGAAAGTCGCGGCATGTGTCTGTAAGATGAGGCGTTTAACGATGCGAACAACCCTTTTGGTCTGGATGACGGCCGCGGCGACCTTCGCCGCCGATCTTCCGATCCGCGAAGTGATTCTATACAAGCACGGCGTCGGCTTTTTCGAGCGCGCCGGGAAGCTGGAAGCCGGCGATACGGCCCGGATCGATTTCAAAGCTGACGACATGAACGACGTTTTGAAATCGTTGACCATTACGGATCGCAGCGGAGGCAAAATCAGCGGCGTCCGTTATGACGCCAGCGAGCCGTTGGAAGAACGGCTGAAGAATTTTCCGTTCGCGGTAGGCGTAAATTCCACACTCTCGGTGTTTCTGGATCAGATGAAGGGAGCGCGGATCGAGCTGAAGTTCGGCTCGGAGACTTTGACGGGGGTGATCGTCAGCGCGCGGGTTATCAAAGAAAAAGAGACGGAGCACGAGACGATCACTCTGCTGACGGACTCGGGCGAGATGCGGACGTTCGATTTGGCGGGCGCGACGTCGATCAAGTTCACCGATGCGAAGTTGCAGGGGCTGCTGAAAGATTATCTGTCGGTGTTGAATGGGGCGCGGTCGAAGGATCGGCGGAGCGTTTACATTGACTCGGTAGGAACGGCTGCCAGGGATTTGGTCGCGAGCTATATGACGCCGTCGCCGGTGTGGAAGTCGAGCTACCGGCTGCTGTTCCCGCAGCAAGGCGAGCCGACTTTGGAAGGATGGGCGATTGTGGACAACACGTCGGGGGACGATTGGAATAGCGTGCGGCTGTCGGTGGTGTCGGGGCGGCCGATTTCGTTTGTGACGCAGTTGTATGCGCCTAAGTATGTGAATCGTCCGGGTGCGGAGTTGGCGGATAATTTGGCGGCTGCGCCGACGGTGTTTCAGGGGAGCATCAATGGGGCTCTGGAGGCACCTTATATGAGGCAGATGGCCAAGGCTGCGCCTGCGCCTGCAAGGGCAGGTGCCGGTGGAATTCCATCCGAGAAGGACGCGTTGCTGTATACGGCTGGGGCTGGTCAAACGATGGCGGAACAGATGAGTCTCCAGCAGCACTCGTCCACCATTTCTTCCACAGCCGAAGGCCGCGATGCCGGCGACCTGTTCGAGTACAGTTTCTCCTCGCCCGTGACCGTGAAGAAAGGTGAATCCGCGATGCTGCCGTTTCTTCAACAAAAGGTCGGCGCGCGAAAGTTGCTGATTTACAGGGAGAGCTTCGGCGTCAATCCGCAGAATGCGTCGGAGGTCACCAATTCGACTGGAAAGACGCTCGACGGCGGGCCGATCACGGTTTACGACGCGGGATCCTACGCGGGAGAGGCTCTGGTGGAAACGGTGAAGGCGGGGGACAAGAGATTGATCAGCTACGGGGTCGATCTGGGAACTCGCATCACGACCAAGTTCGATTCTTCGCAACACGTGGTGCGCGAGATTCACTGCTACCACGGGAACCTCACGTCGAAGTACGCGATGGAGGAGGTGCGGACCTTCACCATTAAGAACGTCGATCCGAAGGCGAAGACGCTGCTCATTGAACATCCGCAGCGCCAGGGCTACAAGCTGCTGGAGCCGGCGAAGGCTACAGAAACTACTCCGAACGCGAATCGGTTTGAAGTGAAGCTGGCCGCGTCGGCGAACGATACATTCGCGCTGCGCGAGGAGCGCGTTTACGACCAGACGGTTTCGGTGAGCAATATGACTCCGGAAATGATCGGGGTTTGGCTGGAGAACAAAGTTTTGAGCGCGGCGGGACGCCGGCAACTGGAACAGATCGCGGCTAAGAAGCGCGAGATCGCCGACAATGAAGCGGCCATTGCCGAAACCAACGGCGGCATCAATCAACTGACGCAGGATCAGACGCGCGTGCGCGCCAATATTCAGAGCCTGAACAGCGTCAAAAACCAGCAGGACCTGGTGCAGCAATATGCGAGCCAGCTTGCGGCGAATGAAACCAGGATGGTGGCCCTGCGGGATAAACAGGACGAGCTGAGGCGCAAGAAGACTGCGCTAGAATCGGAACTCAACACCTTAATGGAGAAGATAGACTTCTGAAACTGGCTCTGATCGGTTATGGAAACGTAGGGCGTGCGTTTGCGCGCCTGCTGGAAGCGCAGAGGAAAGTATTCCCGTTTCGCATCGTCGCGGTTCATACTTTGCGTCATGGGAGCGCCTTCGATCAGCGAGGGCTGCCGATTGAGCCCGAGTTCGGGCCGCGCTGCGGGACGGTGGATGAGTTTCTGGATCGCGCGCGGCCGAACATCGCGGTGGAGATTACGACGCTGAATCCGGCGACGGGCGAGCCGGCGATCTCCCACATTCGCGCGGCGTTCGCGCGGGGCACACACGTGATCACCGCGAACAAAGGTCCGATCGCGCACGCCTACGCGGCGTTGGTCGAAGAGGCGCGGCGCGCGGTGGTGGAGTTTCGATTCGAATCGATCGTGATGGACGGAGCGCCGGTGTTCAACCTGGTGCGCAACAACCTGCCGGGTTGCAAAATCCGCGGATTCACGGGGGTGGTGAACTCGACCACCAACGTGGTGATTCAGGCGCTGGAGAACGGTCGCACGCTGGCGGAGGGGATCGAAGAAGCGCAGAAGATCGGCATAGCGGAGGCCGATGCGAGCTACGATATCGACGGCTGGGATGCGGCGGCCAAGGCGGCGGCGCTGGCCAACGTGCTGATGAATGCGCGGGTGACTCCGCTGGATGTGGATCGCAGAGGGATCGGGAGGCTGACGCCGGAAAAGCTCGCCGAACTGAAGGCGCAAGGGAAAAAGGTTCGGCTGGTGGCGAGGGCTCGGCTGGTGGGCGCGTCGGTGAAGCTGCGCGTGCGCGCGGAGGTGCTGGACGACCACGATATTCTGGCCAGCGTGCGCGGGACGTCGAATATTCTGGTGCTGGATACGGATCTGATGGGGAAAGTCGGGACGGTGGAGCTGAGTCCGGGCGTGGAGCAGACGGCGTACGGAATTTTCAGCGACCTGGTGGATATCGCGAAAACATTATGAAGCTGATGCGTTTTTTTCATGAGGGGCATTTAAGGAGCGGTGTGATCCGCGGCGATCAGGTCCTGGAGATCGAAGGCGACTTGCTGACGATTATTCAATCGGGGACGCTGCCGAAAATTCCGGACGGCGAGCCGATTCCGCTGCACGAAGTGACGCCGCATCTGCCGTACGATGTTCCTCCGAAGATCTGGTGCATCGGGCTGAATTACAAGTCGCATGCCGAGGACATCAACGCAGTGCAGCCGGAGGAGCCGGCGAGTTTCATGAAGCCCGCCTCGTGTATGTTCCGGCCGGGAGGCGAGATCGTGCTGCCTCCGAAAGAGGTATCGAACGACGTGGATGCGGAGGGCGAGCTGGGCGTGATTATCGGGCGGCAGTGCAAATTCCTGTCGGCGCAAGATACCCCGAGCGCGATTTTCGGGTACACGACCACGCTCGATTTGACGGCGCTGGATGTGCTCGCGAAGAATCCGCGGTATTTGACGCGGGCGAAGAGCATCGATACATTTTTCACGTTCGGTCCGGTGATCGTGACGGCGGATGAGGTGGGGGATGTCGGGTCATTGGAAGTGATTACGGAGCATAACGGCGGCGTTTGCTCGCGCGATCACGTGAATCACATGCGGCATTCGCCGTATGAGCTGGTGCGGTTTCACAGCCACTACATGACGCTGTATCCGGGGGATCTGATTTCCACCGGGTGTCCGAAGGGCGCGCGGATCAAAGCGGGGGATCGGGTGGGGTGCAGGATCGATGGAGTGGGAAGGGTCGGGGCGACGGTTACGGCTTAGGTGCACAGACTGAAGTCTGTGCCACCCTGCTAGCTGTCCTTGCCATTTAAAGATTGCTGAGAAAGGTCGGGCAGATCGCTTCCTGCAGTCGCGGCTCGGAATCGGCGGCGCGACCACAGGGAGCGATCAGCCTGTGAGGGACTTCAGGGCTTCACGCCGACGCCGGTGATCAGGATGCCTAGCTGTCTTCCATCGCCGGGGACCGAAAATGTTTTATCGATCACCAGGGTCACGGTGATGCTCGGGCCTCCGCCTGGCGCTGGGATGGAGAGCGCGTAGGTGCCGGGGGCGGGGAAGGTTTCCTCGGCGACTTGGCGGCCGTCGATCAGCAATCGAACGTGGCGGGCGGTCGATTGGGGATGGATCGTGAACTCGGCGGTTAGCGGACCTTCGACGCGCTTTAACAGGATGGTCGCTTCGGATGCCGACCATCCGTCGGGGTCCAGGCCACGCAGGATTTGCTGCTGGTCTTTCGGAGTGACCCAGGAGAGCTCAGCTTTTCTTTCGCCGATCAAATAGGCGGCGACGTTGTCGACGGGCGCGCTCGAAATTTCGAAAGGCCAGAGGCCGGTGGAGGCGAGCGAGTACGCGGACTTTCCGTTGACGGAGCGGATGCGCAGGCGGATTGACGGGCGAATTTCGAGCGATGTGAGCCGCTGGCCCTCCGGGTGGGGCTTGCTCGAGACAACAACATCGCCGGGTGCGAATATCTGTCCTCGAGGCACCGCTAGCGCGCCTTCGGATTCCAGGTAGTAACGCAATCCCCAATCGTGATCGACCCACACGCGCCGTTGTGCGGCTTCCGGCGCGAGCGAGGCAGCGAATTGCCGGTATGCTCCCCAGGTTTGATAATTCACGATGGTGAGGCCGAGCGATAGTGCCATTTGCAGTGCGAATCCGGCGACGATCATGGGCTTCGAGCAGCGATTCGCGGCGAGAATCGCGATTGGCGCGGCGATGGGCAAGAGATAGCGGGCGGAGCCGGCGAAGAATACGATTAAAGCTCCGGCAAAGAAAATCAGGACCCAGACTTCGAGGAAACCTTTCCTAAAGCAGGAGGACAAAACGACGACGCCTAATCCGAGCGACGCCCAGAACAGCGGATTGGGATCGTAAAGCGCGCCGCCGATGGACGCGAGCGCGCCGAGGATCCAGTGCCAGCGAGTGCCGCGAATCAGCAGCGGGGAAACGATCCACGCGGAATGCACGATCAGCGCCGCGGTGTTTTTCAATTTTTGCGCGAGCGCCTGCCAGCCGTACTTTCGCATGTAATCCCACAAAACGGACGCGGGCATCGCGCCACTGGTCGCGCGTCCGTAGACTTGCCATGCGCCGATCGCTACGGGAGCGGCGAGGATCACGCACCAGGCAAAGACGCTGTGATTCTTCTTCTGCCACAGATAAAACGCGAGGATCGGGACGATGAACACGGCTTGATAGGCGTCGAGCGCAGCCAGCGCCGCTGCGAGCGCGGAGCCGATCAGCGCCAGGGTTGAGCTGTCCTCGACTCCTTTAATGAACCATGCGATCGCGAGCATCCAGAATGCGAGAAACGGCAGATCCGATTCGAGAGAGTTTCCGTTTACGACGAACGCCGGGACGGCGAGGAACAGCAGAGTCGCTAAGAACGGTTGATCGCAGAATCGGTGAGCCAGCGACAGCATCGCCAGCGCGGCGATGATCGAAAAAATCGAATAGGCGAGATGGAACGGCACTTCGCGTACGTCGCCCAACGCCCATAGGAGCGCGCCGAGAATCCAGGAATTGAGCGGAGGATGCGAGTGGCCTTGCATCTCCACCAGGTCGCCGTCGAACAAGTATTTCGCGTGGTCGGGATGCAGAGGCTCGATCTGCGCGTGCTGCGCGCCGTACAAATAATAAAGGTCGTCGCCTTGAATCGCCTGGTGAAGGAACGGCAGGCGCAGGGCCAGCACGATCGCGATGATCGCCAGCGATTCTTTTACCACTCGACTGGTTTGCCCGGATGCAGGGTCCAGACTTCGGTGCCGGGCAGGTCGCGAATCAGGTCGGCCAATTGTTCGGGGCGTCCGCTCAGGGCGGGGAAGGTCCCGAAGTGAAGGGGGATGACGCGCTTCACGTTCAGCATCCGGCAGGCCAGCGCGGCCTCGCGCGGACCCATGGTGTAAAAATCGCCGATCGGCAGAAACGCGAGCTCGGGGTGATAGAGGCGCTCGATGAGTTGCATGTCGGAAAAGACGGTGGTGTCGCCGGCGCAGTACATCACGCGGCGGTCGGGTACACGCACGATGTAACCGGCTGCCTCGCCGCCATAAATTATTTTTCCATCGTCGAGGATGCCGCAGCTATGGACAGCGGTGGTCATGGTCACGGAAATGGGACCGACGTTCGCGGTGCCGCCTTTATTCATGCCGACGGTATTTTTCGCGCCCTTCGATTCCAGCCAGTGCGCGGTCTCATAAATCGCGACGATCTGCGGAGAAAATTTCGCGGCCAGCGGAAGGACGTCGTGAATATGATCGAAATGTCCGTGCGAAACCAGAATCACATCGACGCGGTCGATTTTGTGGTGTGAAGGGTATTTGGGGTTGCCTTCAATCCAGGGATCGACCAGAATTACTTCGCCAGTTTCCAGACGGAACTGATATGTGCCGTGACCGAGCCACGTAATCTCTACCATGATTAAATTTTACAGCTTCAGTTCACAGGCTAAAGCCCATGCCACCATGCGTACCAAGGTGGCACAGACTTTAGTCTGTGGGTTGTTTTATCGCGATCGTGCGGACAACTGAATCCCGTCGCCGTATTTCGCGAATCCGGGAATCGTCACGGGCATCTTCCCGCTAATCGGAATCTCGCCGAACAGCGCCTTCACCGCCGACAATTCCGAGGGAGGCGTGCTGCTGAACGTCGCCAGATACGCCGCAATTTTCGGGAACGCGCTTAATAAATAAGGATTGCCCATCGCGACCATCGCCACGGGGACCGGTCCCTCCGTCAGTTTCGCGACGAACGGCGTGAGCTCGCCTCCGAGTCCGACGCTGCCTCGGTAGGCGCCCGCCGTGACGAACGCCGCGACCACGATGGCCGAGCATTTTGACGTATCGCCGACGATCGCCGCCAGCGCCGCCGCGTTCATCGAGGGATCCACTACCACGATCTGCGATTTCGGTGCGAACCGCCGGTACGAATCGATCATCCGCGTGCCCGCGCTCGACGTTCGGCGCTCCACCACCACGACCAGGCAGGATTGCGCCGACGCAGCGAGCGGCAGAACATCGTGTTCATTGCGGACCAGCGTTACCGCGTGATCCGACGCCTGCTGTGCGTGCGCGACGTCTTCCTGCGAATCGAAGGCATCGCTGATTTCGTCCAGGTCCACCAGTTTCTTCCTGTTCACACCCACGCGGACCTTGGCTTCGAGCACGCGCATCACGCTCTCGTCAATCCTCGCGCTCTTCAGCCGGCCTCCCTGGACCGCGGAAAGCACCGCGTGAATCACGGTCTCCGGATTCACAGGCATCAGCAGCACGTCCGCGCCGGCTTCGATCGCGCGGACCGCGGCCTCGCCCTGATTGAACATTTGCGCGAGCCCCTGCATATCCATGGCATCGGTCACAATGATGCCTTGAAATTTCATCTCCTCGCGCAGGACGCCGGTCAACACTTTCGAAGAGACCGTGGCGGGAATTTCCTCCGGCTCGATCGCGGGCACCGACAGGTGCGCGGTCATAATGGAATCGACGTTGTGCGCAACTGCGGCGCGAAACGGCGCGAACTCCAGAGTCTCCAGGCGCTCTTTATTCGCCGTCACCTTGGCGAGCGCCATGTGCGTGTCGGTGTCCGTATCGCCGTGGCCCGGAAAATGTTTCGCCGTGACCATCACACGATTCTTGGGATCGGAGTGCGCGCCATCAATGTACGCGGCGACGTTCTGCGCTACATCGTCGGCGTTTTCCCCGTAACTGCGAATATTGATCACCGGATTTTCGGGATTATTATTCACGTCGGCCACCGGCGCGAAAATCCAGTGGATGCCGATCGCCCGCGCTTCCCGCGCCGTGGCCAGCCCCTCGTAGCGCGCAGCGTCCAAGTCGCGGCTTGCGCCGTAGGCCATGTTGTAAGGAAACTGCGCCCCTCCCATGACACGCATCGATGCGCCGCGCTCCAAATCAGCGGCGATCAGCAGAGGCGTCTTTGACATCTTCTGCATCTGGTTCAGGAACAGAGCCATCGCGTGCGGCTCGGCGTTGCGAACAGTGCCGTGATCCACGCGGTTGGCGACGATGAATCCTCCGATGTGCAGATCGCGAACCCAGTGCCGGTACTTCACATATTCGGCCGATTTCGTGGCGGGAGCGTCTCCGTAGCAGGTGCCGATAATGAGCTGCGCCACGCGGTCGCGCAGGCTCATCGATTTCATGATGGATTGCGCCGCGCGTTGATCGGCCGTCAACGCCGGTTTCTTCGTCTTAACCGTGGCCTTGGTGGCAGCGATCGCAGCGACGCTCACGAAGAGCGCCAGCGCGGCGCGGGGAAATCTCATTTGTCTTAGTGTAGTGCACACCAGAAACACAAACTAAAGTCTGTCCCACCTTTCGCACATGGTGGCACAGGCTTCGGCCTGTGATGGGATTTTCCCGTGGGCTATGCTGGCCCCATGACGAAGTTCGTTCTTCTGTTGATCGCGGCAGCCGCGCTGCCCGCGCAAGATGCGGCCGATCTCAACCGGCAAGTCTCGGAGCTGCGGGAGCTTGTTTTGAAATTGCAAACGCGGATCGACGATCTCGAAAAACGATCGCCGCCGAAGGAGAGCGTGGTCATCACGCCGATTCCCAAGCCGGAGCCCGTGGCTGCTCCCGCGGCGCCGGCTGCTGCGCCCGGTCTGTTCGAAAATACGACGATCAATTTCGCCTTCGACGGATACTACGGATTCAACTTCAATTCGCCGATCGGTCGCACCAATCTGCTGCGCGCCTACGACGTCAGCAGCAACAGCTTCAGCCTGAATCAGGCCGACGTGGTGATCGAAAACGCCGCGGACGCTTCCCAGGGCAGGCATTTCGGCGCACGCGTGGATCTCCAGTTCGGGCAGGCCACGCAGACGCTGCAAGGCAGTGCGGTGAACGAACCGCGGCCCGATATTTACCGCAACATTTTTCAGGCCTACGGAACCTGGGCGCCCACCGACAAGTTAACGCTCGATTTCGGAAAATGGTCGAGCTCGATCGGCCTCGAAGGGAATTACACCAAGGACCAGATCAATTATTCGCGGTCGTTCCTGTTCGATTTTCTGCCGTTTTATCACATGGGCGTGCGCGCGGCCTACAAGGTGAACGACGCGCTGACCGTGAATTACTGGCTCGATAACGGGACGCAGCAAACGGAAGCGTTCAACAATTATAAGGATGAGTTGTTCGGTTTCGTCGCGACGCCGCGCAAGAATATTTCCTGGACCGTCAATTATTATCTGGGCCAGGAACATCCCGACGTGGTTTATTTCCCGTACACCAGTCCTCCGGGCTTGCCGACGATTCAGGGCGAATCGTTCGAACCGATTATTCCGGCGCCTAAGGGCAAAACACACATCTTCGACAGCTACGCGTCGTGGCAGCCCAGCGACAAATGGACGCTGGCCCTGGAGGGTGACTGGGTGATTGAAAGGGACCAGACCAACTCCGCGCCGATTCACACCGACGGGGGCGCGCTTTATGCCCGTTATCAATGGACGAAGAAATTCGCGCTGGCCGGGCGCACCGAATATCTGTCGGATCGCGGAGGCCTCTACAGCGGCGCCACGCAGGCGCTTAAGGAAGCGACGCTGACGACCGAATACAAAGTCGCCGAAGGGTTGATGATGCGAATCGAATGGCGTCGCGATTTTTCGAATCAGAGATTTTTCCTGACCGATGCGCTCGGGTTGCTGAGCAAGCAGCAGACCACGGCGACGGTGGGCGTGGTGTGGTGGTTTGGGAAGAAGACGGGGGCGTGGTAGTGGTGCCGCTGCTGACCGCTCATCCCAAGGTTCGAAACAGAGCCGCGACTAGCAGGAGCGGTCTAAATTGACGTTCCACAGAGAATCACAACTCGCAGTCAAGCCTCGACCGCGACCGGGACTCCTGGCAATTCGAACGCGGTCTGTAGCGGCGGCGGAACGGTCAGCACCGGGGCATCCAACTCCGCGCGCAGTTTAGCGAAGCAGGACCGCGTGAAATCGTACGTGCCCGCCAAGGGGAGCTTCTGCGCCAGCGCGTTGCCGCGCTCCCACGTGTCGCGCGCCTCGTTTTGCTCGCCGCGCAGCCACAAAAGCGCGGTTCGCGCTCTCCAGTAATCGGCGTCGGGCTCGATTTTCTTCAGCGCTTCGATGCGTTGCGACCATCGCTCCGCGGCAGGAAGATCGCGTTTGTAGAACGCGTTGATGAACGCGAATTCGGCGCAGACATCCTGCGGTTTTTCGAAGACGCATTGATCGTATAGCGCCTCCGCTTCCTGCATGCTGCCGATCGCCTGTGGAATCTCATTACGGTCCAGATAATGCAGACACGCGAACAGACGCAGCAGCAATCCGCGGTCGCCCGCCGGAACGGAATCCGCGGCTTGGTTCAGTACGTTAATGTCGAAATCGCGCGGCCGGATGCGCGACACCAGGCTGGTGGTCACCATGGCGAACGCGAAATGGACACGCGCCCACGGGCCGTTGGTCACGATCTGATACAACTGCGCGCCGTCTGAATACAGGCTCGCCGGCTTGATCGGAATCAGGTTCACCACGAAGGCGGAAATGGAGAAAGTGGCCATCATGCTGAAGAACAGCCAGTATCCCTGCCACGGTTTTCCGGGCGTCAGCATGGTCGCGACGATGAAAATGGAACCCGTCACCAGCGACGCGACGGGTCCGCCGATTAAAGAAAACGCTTTGCGGCTGCGCACGTTAACCAGATCGGGTGTGACCATCCCCACCGCGCCTCCGTAGAATTTCAGCAGGTTGAACTCGAATCTCCACGCGCCGTTGCGGATCGCCCAGCGGAACGGGCCGACTTGCAGGGAGCGCAGGACTTTTCCCGAGGCCCATCCGGCAACCAGATGTCCCAGTTCATGCGCGAGCGTGGTCAGCAGGACCGCGATTTCCATCTGTGCCAGGAACGGCAGGATGCCGGGAAAAACCAGGCCGTGGTGAGTCGCGAACGTGCTCCACCATCCGGCCGAGAACCAGACGATGGTGATCGACGCGCCCTGGCCGGCGTAATCCTTGATCTTGCTGGTGCCGTCTCCGGCGATTCGAATCTGTTTCCGAACCGTGGCCGGCGCGGGATTTTCGTTGCGCCAGAAAGCGATCAGCCCGAGAATGCCGGTGATTCCGTAAAAGATGTAGATGATCCACGTGTGCATGTGGGGCATCTTCATCCAGACCCGAATTCCCGACGCGCCCATCAGGAGGTTCAGGATGCTGGCGGCGATGGCCCAACGGCGCGCGGAAGGCTTGCCTTTCTTGATCGTCCACCAGGCGGCTGCGGGCAAAAGGTCGAGCAACAGCAGGAGCAGGACCGCCCCCACGATGATGCCGGTGGTGGGCATGTAAGTTTCCGCATCCTCGTCGGCCGCCGCGCCGCGCATGGACAGAACGGTGGTAATCGCAACCAACATAGCGCCCACCATTACCAAGGCTTGCGCCCCGAAGCCAAAACGGACCAACCTGCGAAGTACCCTCATCTAAATCAACCATCGCCGATGTTCGGGAACTCGACTAGCGGACTTTTACCGAGTTTTCAATCGGAAGGTCCTTACGTTATGCTGAGTCCATGCTGAGTCGCATAAAAAATACCGGATTCTGCCTCCTGGTAGTACTCGCCGCAACCTCGTTTACCGTTGCGGCCGCATCCAAAGAAACCGCTCTCGACCGCTATGTGCATGCGCCGGATCCCAGCTACAAATGGGAACTGGTCGCGACCATCCCCGGCGATGGATTTAAGGCCTACGTTCTCGATCTGACGTCGCAAACCTGGAAGCCTCCCATCGAGCCGGATCGCACGGTGTGGAAGCACTGGCTGACGGTTTATGTGCCCTCGATCGTCGCGCACACCACCGGTTTTCTGTACATCACCGGCGGGAATAATCGCAGCACTGCTCCGGATAAGGCAGATCCGTGGATGTCCGAAATGGCGACGGCTACCAAGAGCGTGGTCAGCCAGTTGAATATGGTTCCGAATCAGCCTCTGTCGTTTCCGGACGCGACGAAAAAGGACATGGTAGAGGACGAGTTTATCGCCTACACGTGGGACAAATTCCTGCGGACCGGCAATGAGATGTGGCCGGCTCGCTTGCCGATGACCAAGAGCGCCGTGAAGGCCATGGACGCGGTGACGGAGTTCATGAAGAGCGATGCGGGCGGCAAACTGGTGGTCTCGACGTTCATGGTGGCGGGTGGATCGAAGCGCGGCTGGACGACCTGGACCACCGCGGCGGTCGATAAACGGGTGGTCGCGATCGCGCCCATGGTGATCGATCTGTTGAACAACGAAAAATCCTTCGAGCATCATTACATGGCGTACGGATTCTACTCGCCGGCCGTGAAGGATTACGAAAATCTGGACATCATGAAGTGGAGCGGCACGCCGCAGTTCAAGGCGCTCATGAAAATCGAGGAGCCGTATGAGTATCGGGACCGGCTGACCATCCCGAAATACATCATCAACGCAGCAGGCGACCAGTATTTCCTGCCAGATTCGTCGCGATTTTACTTCGACGATCTGAAGGGCGAAAAATATCTGCGGTACGTCGAGAATACCGATCATTCGCTGAAGAATTCGGATGCGCGGGAGGGGTTGATCGCGTTTTACGATCAGTTTCTGAAGAACCATGACCGGCCGAAGTTCTTCTGGAAATTCGAAAACGACGGGGCGATCAAAGTGACCACGGTGACCAAGCCGAGCGAGGTAAAACTGTGGCAGGCGACGAATCCGGAGAAGCGGGATTTCCGGCTGATGTCGATCGGGCCGGCCTACAAATCGACTGTACTGAAAGAAGAGAAGGATGGCGTGTACGTCGGCAAAGTCGAGAAGCCTCCGACGGGCTACACCGCGTATTTCATCGAGTTGACGTTCCCAACGGGAACAAAATATTCAGAAAAATTCTCCACAGCAGTGCGGGTAAACCCGGATACGCTACCGTTCCCGGCTCCGCACTGGACTCCTCCAGTCGTAACAAAATAAATTTATCGAGGCCTCTTTAGCCAGGAGGCTTTACTTCGCCTGGCGCGAAGATCCGGCATCATGCACCGGAAGGCACCCAACGCACGCGAGCCCTCAGAGGCGGATCTAGAATCCCCCAACCGGCCGGCTCCGCTCTCCGTTGGAAGAGCGCGGAAGCTCCTTCGGTTACAGATTATCCGGGATTTTAGCGAGCGAGGTTCGGTGAAAGCGGGATGTGTATGAAACGGAGTCAAATGGAGCTTCGCTCCCGCGGGGGAATCTTTATAAATTTTCCGGCCCGACGGGAACGGATCTTTTAACGACATTCTCCCAACTCATTGTATGGTAAGCGCTTATCACCTCAGTGCCTGCTCTCGGGTAACGCGTAATAACCCTGACCCATCTAACATGCAGGAGGTGGGTTATGTTTAAGAAGTTCAGATGGCCTGCGATGCTGGCACTCGGAGCGGCGATGACATTCCTCACTCCGGGCACTGCTCAGGCTCGTGATTACTACGAGCGAGAGCATCATCATCGCCATCACATATCCGTCTATATTGGACACGGTCCGGGCGGCTATTATGATCGATGGGGCTACTGGCACCCATACGGCTATGGTTACTATGACCGTTGGGGCTATTGGCATCGCTACTGAGCGTTGTCCACAAACGGTGGGCCGGCCTCGGCCGGTCCACTTCCTTTTAGGAGAATTTCAATGTCTCTATTTATATGGATTATTCTCGGATTGGTTGCCGGTTTCATTGCCAGCCACATGGTGAATCATCGGGGCGAGGGCATGGTGCTGGATATTTTGCTGGGTATTGTGGGCGCGGTCATCGGCGGCTGGGTGGTTCATCTCGCCGGCTATGCGGGCGTGAACGGCTTTAATCTCTATAGCATCCTGGTTGCGACCGGCGGAGCTGTTGTGTTCCTCGTCATCTATCACGCGATTCGTCAGAGGCGCCATTTTTTCTGATCGCTAACGAGGCGGCGGCGATTTGGGCTATGTCCAGTAGTTTCGGAGGTGTTGTCGAAACTGCGGATAAGGCGTCTCGAAACATGGTGTTGCAGAAGGGGCAGGCGGCTCCTACTATCTCTGCGCCCGTTGCTACCAGTTCCTTTGCCCGGTTATGACTGACTCGTTCGCCTTTTTCCTCGCCTAGGAACGCCAGGCCGCCACCGGCTCCGCAGCAGAAGCTGCGTTCTCTCGATCTGGGCGGATCGATCACTTCTCCTGATTTTGCAAGTACTTGGCGCGGTTCATCGTAGACGCCCCGGTAGCGGCCCAGGTAGCAGGGGTCGTGGTAGACGATCTTTGGACCGGAGGTTTGGGGGAGTTTGTCTTTGTAGCGGGCCATGAACTCGCTATGGTGTTCAATCGGGGGGGCTTCGCCGTATTCTTTCCAGTCGACGGAGATTGTTCTTACGCAATGGGGGCAAATGCTGACGATTTTTTTGACGTTCGATTGCTTCAGCGTTTCCAGGTTCTGTTCTGCGAGTTGCTGGAAGACGAGGTCGTTTCCGAGCCTTCTTGCGGGATCACCGGTACACTTCTCCTTCCTTAAAACACCATAAGTGGTGCCTAAATACGCCATGACGCGACTAAAATCGACCATAATTTCACGTCCTTTCGGGTCGTAGCCGCCCATGCAGCCTAGCCACAGGCAGTATTCCTGGGTGCCGTCGAAAATCGGAAATTGTTGTTTGTCGATAAATTTCTGGCGCTCGGTTGTGGAGAATCCTAGCGCGTTGCCGTTGCGTTCCAGGTTGAGGAACAGTTTGGTCCCGTAATCGTCTTCCCACTTGCCAGTGTTGACTGCGCCGCGGCGGAGGCCGACGATGATCGGCACGTGTTCGATGCCGACAGGGCATTGAAATTCGCAGGCTCCGCAGGTGGTGCATTGGAAGGCGGCTTCTTGTGAAATATATTTGCCTAAAAGGGGTTCTTCACTGCCGGGTCCGAATTCGTTGAGGTAGCTGCGCAGGCCTAGCGCGATCTCTTTCGGGTTTAGAACTTTGCCGGTGTTGTAGGCGGGGCAGTGTTCAGTGCAACGTCCGCATTCTACACAGGAGTAGGCTTGCAGGGCGACGATCTGCGTCAGATCTTTGCCGGTGTCGAGTCCGAAATCTTCATCGCCTGCCAGGGGCGGGATTTTTGAGAACTCTCCGCGGGAGAGAAATACCGTGATTGGGCTCAGCACCAGGTGGAGATGTTTGGTGTGAGGGATGAGGGGCATGAAGATCAGCAGGGTTAGCGTGTGGGCCCACCAGATTAGTTTGGTGTCGTACCAGAATGTTGCCAGGTACGTAATCATGAGGTTGAAGATCAGGAAGGCGATTACGCCGGATTCCCATGAGACATTGCCACCTAGCCATTTTGGTCTGACGATGAAGCGGCGGATGAAGAGGCCGGCGATCGAGACGGCTACGCAAACTGCGAAGACCGCGGCGAGATAGAAATAGATGCGGCCGAACCAGCTATCGCGCGAGAGAAACGGGAAGCCGATGCCGGTGGCGAAGTGGTTCAGCGTTACCAGGGCGAAGGCGCAGAATCCCCAGAACACGAAAGCGTGCGCGATGCCGGGAAGGGGGCGCTGCCGAATCACTTTCGATTGCAGCATGACTTCGGAGAAGAAGTCCCAGATCCGTTTGCCGAGGGGGTGGAGGGAGAAGCCGGG
>DATHOJ010000035.1:0-108663 GCA_035485055.1 Bryobacteraceae bacterium | reverse complement strand
AAAGGAGAATATTCGGTATTATACAAGTGCGGATATTCGCCTGATCAGACGGGTGGCGTGGGAAATCTGAACAGCGGGGCGCCGTTTACCAGTTGCGACTTCACGCGAACCTCCTGCGTGCAGCGGGGAATGTTCAGCACGGACAGCTCGAGCAATGTTACCGCACGATTTGGCGGCGTGGAGTTTGTTCCTGCGCAGATTCTGGTGAGGGGTTATGGTCAGTCAGGGACACAGTTATCGTCAATATTCGACAACCTGGCTCTCTATAACGACTTTGTTCCGCTGGTGTATGGGACTGCCTGGTACATGCCGCCGATCGTATTCTCACGCAACGACGGCAATCTGACACGCATGGAAGTGCTGCTCGGAATGGGCGAGATTTCGGGCATCCTGCAAGTGCTGGTGAACGACATCGCGATTCCGTTGGCGCAGAACGGCACCAACATGACCGCCACCGGATGGTACGCGATCGAGAGCGCGGGAGTCCGGAATGGGTCCTTCGACCTGAATTTCACGGACAGCTCAGGAAATCCGCTGGGCGATCCATACGGCAGCATGGCGTACCTCAGCGTGGTGGTGCCGAACGCGATCAGCAACGGGCAATCGACGCCGGCGATTCAGGTGCTGATCAATGGACTGCTGATCGAGCAGTTCGATACCACCGGCACGTCGTTAGGCGCGTCGTTCACGAACAATCCAGCGTGGGTGCTACTCGACGTGCTTCGGCGAAGCGGATGGCTGACGACGGATGTGAACTTGCCGAGCTTCGCGACGGCTGCAACGTACTGCGCTGCGCCGATCACGACTACGGACTTGTATGGGAACACGACATCGACTTCGCGATTCAAGTGCAACCTGGTGGTGCAGGACCGGCAGAGCGCGGCCGAACTTGCGAAATCGATTCGCAACGCCTCGTCGCTGATGCTGAGCTACGATACGTCAGGCTTGTTGAACCTGCGGGTTGAAAATACGCTCGCGCTGCAGCAGCCGACGGCGCCGGACGGGACGAACAGCACGGAGACGCTGAATGGCGGGTGGCCGGCATACGAATTCAGTGACGGGTCGGCGACGTATTCCGGAATTTTGCGCGATTCGAGCGGGAACCCGGCGATTCGGCTCTATTCGCAAAACGGCACGTCGACAACGAATCAACTGACTGTCGAATTTCAGGACGAATTTAATCAGTTTCAACAGGATAGTCTGACGCTGGTCGATATCGACGATTCATTGCTTACCGACAGAATCGTCACCGCGCCGTTCCCGGGCGTGGGATTGCCGAACTTCGATCAAGCGACCAGGATGCTGCAATTGCAGCTCAACAAAACGATCGCCGGATATACTCTGGTCGAGTTCAGCACTTCGGTAAAGGGGATTGGGATCGCTCCAGGCGACTTGATTTCGGTTACCTATCTGAAGGAAGGGCTTAGCAGGCAGCCGTTTCGCGTCGTCAAGATCGCGCCGGGACAGGATTATCAAACGGTCCAAATTACGGCTCAGTGGCATGAGGACGATTGGTATACGACGGGCGGCGCCAACGCGTCGGGCGGAGGAATCTACCAGACCAATCAAGGCGGGTTGCCGAGGCCCCTGGTGGGCAGTGTGGTGGACGCTCATGGAATCGAGCAGTTCGGAATCACGGAGACTGCGATTCAGAGCGCGGACGGGAGTTTCACGATCCAATTGGGCGTCGCGTTCACGCCGCCATCGCTTCCAGCGGCTTCGAGCGCGGCGATTCCGCTGCTCAGCTTGAGCCCTACAATCGCAACGACCGGTGGAACGCTGGCGGGCGGGCAGGCACTCTATTACGCGATCAGCGCGGTGGATTCGACGGGAGCCGAGGGCGGATTATCGTTCATCGTGCAGGCGACTCTGCCATCGACCACGAATACAAATCAAGTGACGCTCACTGGATTTAGTTTTTCGAGCGGTACGGCAGGGTTTCGCGTTTATCGCGGACTCAACCCGAGTCAACTGCTGCTGATCGATTCGAGCACTTCAGTCGCGGCGAGCTACACGGATTCAGGAACAGCAACGGAGTTACAAGGTCCGCCGGACCCGAACTACGATCACGCGAATTTCTATTGGCGCCTGGAGCAGCAACCCGAAGAAGCGGTCACAACCGCGTCGACGACCACCATTGGGAACAGCACGCTGGGTATGCTGACGAACGATTTCGCGGGCGATTTGGTGAGGATCACTCGCGGGAAGGGCGCGACGCAGGAACGCTCCGTGGTGTCGAACACGGCGACGATCTTAACCGTTACGCCCGCTTGGACCGTGACACCCGATACGACAAGCTTTTTTACCGTCGCGGACTCCACCTGGAATTTCGGAGGCCTGGGATCGACGAGTCCGGTGAATATCGACGTGCCCAACCGGCCGGGCGCATCGGTGGAGGTTTCGGGCCGATCGGCGAATGCGCAGGACAACGAAAGCTCGGAGGCATTGAATCCCTTGACATCGTGGCAGATTAATGGCGAGGGGGGAGGCGGCGTGGACAGCGGACTGCCGCCTCCGCCCACATTTGGGCTTGATCTGGTGGGCCAGGGGACGGTGGACCTGGTGGGCATCGGATTTTCGACCTTCACAAATACGCACACAATTTCAGCAGGCACGCTGGTTCTGAATTATTGGAACGAGTTGAATAGTCCTTCGACAGTCACGCTGGCGGCTGCGATCGCCTCCACGGACACCACGGTCACGCTCAGCGCTACGGGAAGCATGTCGACGGGAGATCGTTTTCAAATCGAAGCGGAGATTCTGCTGGTTACTTCGGTGGTCAGCGTCGGCCTGGTGTTTCAAGTGAGCCGAGGCATCGATGGGACGACCGCGTCGGCACATAGCACGACCGTTCCGGTCTACGCGCTCCAGGCGAATATCAGCATCGTGCCGTTCGTCAATGGATTTTTCGGAAGCCCTGCGAGCGGAGATTATAGCTACTCCGTGTTTCTTCCCGACGTCAGGATCGCGTCGGCGGGGCTGTTTATGAACAACGTTTACGGCGGTGGGCCCGCGGCGGTCGCTTCGTTCACGGGAACCGTGGATCAGGGCTTGCGCACGCTATCGGGCGGTCAGCTTTCGTTGCAAGTCGAAGGCTACCTCGCGACGCAAACCGATGCGGCGCCTCCGCTGGTGATCGAAGCAACGGAAGCCGCGCGGGATATGTTCGCGGTGGTGGGCGAGGCGCCCAGCGGCGGTCCGATCGAGTTGCAATTGCGGCAGGGCAGCACCGTCTATTGCTCGCTTACCATTGCCGACGGTACGACGACTTCTGCCGGTGTTGACGGATTTGGACTGCCACCCTTGGTGGCGGGTTCGCTGATCAGTCTCGACATTCTTTCGGTGCCGGGAGCTGCGGACACATTACCGGGGGCCGACCTTACGGTCATCGTCAGGCTTTAATTCAACATGCCAATTCAGAAATTGACCCCCGACCGGGATCTTCAGTGCTACTATTTTGAGCCGTCGGCGATCGCGGCGTTGAGCAGCACATCCGCTACCGGATTCGCGGTGTCGGGCACATGGCGGCAACAATTCGATTGGGCCGTGATCGAATGGAATCGCGATAACGTTTACGAGCATCCGGCGTTTCGTAACCTTCCCGATGGCGATTTGAGCGGTCTGGTGCTCAGCTACCTGGAGACGCGAACGAATTGCATTCCGCTCGATTCGGATCTTTATGCAACGGTCGCGTGGAATTCACTGCGGCTTTGGGACGCGGTTGATAACACAATTTACTATGTTCCCATCGCGAGCCTGGCGACGCCGGTCGCGGGAAGTTATCAGAACGCCTACGCGGACTTTACGTTATCCGGTTCGGGAACGCCGGCCGCGGGAACTCATGTGGGCATCGCGTATCTGGAAACGCATTACACTTATGAATTCACCGGCACGTCGGAGATCGCGGACGCGCTGACTGCCATCGCTTTTCTCATCAACCTGCGTCCGAATCCTTTTCAACCGACTGTGCTCCAGGCAACGGTCAGCGGTTCGACGATCCGAGTCTCTTATACGGCCGGCATGGACACCGACAGCACTTCGGGCGCGAACGGAAACCTGTTCGGGATGTATACGTACTCGGAGACTCCGGCGGCTACGTGGGATTCTCCTGCCAAGACATTTGCGAACGGGACGAGCCCAACGCAATGGAGTGTCTCCATCGATTTCAGCGCGCTTCAGGGATACCTGACGCCGGATTTTTCAGGCACGCTCATTTCCGTGCCCACCAATCAGATCAGAAAAATGCGGTGGACTTATTCGGCCGCCCTTCAGGTGGGGACGTTCGCGCGCAACGAGTTTGAAGTGGTGGTCAGCGATTGGTCGGTAACAGGGACGAGTGCCGTGTACTCGGTCGCGGGGCCCGGAAGCCGCCGGGTTGAAGATGACTCCGTAGAGATGATTTATAGCGGAGCATGGACCGAATCGCGGGGAAATTTTTCCGGTGGGATTATTCACTCGTCGACGACGGCCGGCGATTTCGTGTCTTGGTCATACACCGCGTCGGAGGCGCACACGCTTTATTTGGGTACCCGGTATCTGGGGCTCCCGGCAGCCGAAGGCGCAAGCATTTCGATCGTCGCCGACGGCGGGGCCGTGACCACGGTCAATCTTCTGCTATCCGGCGAAGATGTCTTGATCCGCTGGCCCATTGGCGAATTCGCAGCCGGGAGCCACTCGGTCACCGTGAGCAATGCGGGACCTACCGGCAACTATTTCTACTTCGATTTTTTCGAAATAGCCGTGCCGACTCAGAATCTGCCGACGTTTCCGGCCCAGCCGAAGCTCACCCTCGCGACAGATTGGGACACGCTGCATTCCATCTCGCTGGCTCCGGAAAGGACCGCGTGGTTCATAGACTCGCTCGGATTTACAGGGCGGCAGAACCACTATGTAGGCGCTTTATGGTTCTATGAGCTGGTCCCGACCGGATTCACGTTCGCGACTAGCACCGTGACATTCTCAGGCACGATAACTGTGGCTGATGGCGATGCTTCGCAAAGCATGCAAGTCACGGTGGAGTCGACGGTCTTCACTAAGACCATGCATCCGGGCGACACCGCCGATACGCTCGCGATCGCGTTCGAACAGGCGATTAATGATGGGTCGACAGGCATTTGGGCCAGCGCATCCGGCGGCGTTTTGACGATCACATCCATGTTTATCGGCGCGGCGGGCAACAGTTATACCTTATCCGCCGTCGCAACGAACATGCCGGATTTGACGGTGACAACCAGCGGAAGCTCATTTGCCGGAGGCACGGATGGCAACTGGCGTACCGACCTCGCTGCGTCGCCCCGTCTGAATCGCGCAGTGCGCGATTGGAGCCTCAGTTATTTCACGGCGCTCCATGGATACGGCATTGACGCGGCCGCCTCGTTCAGCATGGAACTGGGAAACGGCGATCCATCCTCCTCGATCGGGATCGCGCAGCAGGGCCCGGCTGGTGATCCGATCCGGTTGCCGACTCCGTCGCTCCAGACCAACTTTTCGCCGACGAGCCTCGCGTACTGGCAGGAAGTGTACGCGGAGATGGCCGGCATTCAAGCCGCGGCGGGACTCACTCCATTTCTTCAATTCGGCGAAGTGCAATGGTGGTATTTTCCTAACAATGGATTTTTGCCGACGGACCCTGCCTACGTAGCATTCTCCGGAATGCCCTTTTACGACGCCTGGTCGCAGGCGCAATTTCTGGCCGAGTATGGCCGTGCAATGACGGTATTCACCACGAATACTGTCGATCCAGCGTCGTATCCGGATGAAGTCGCGTTCTTACAAGCTGTTCTTGGCAATTTCACGGCGGCAATCATGACCTATGTGCGCACCACGCAACCTTCCTGCCGCTTCGAGGTTCTCTATCCTACCGACGTCAACGCAACCGCCTTCAATTCGGCATTTAATTTTCCGCCCTTGGCGTGGACCCCAACCACTTTGACGATTCTTAAAACCGAGTGCTTCGGCTACACCCTGGGACGCGATCTCAACCAGGCAGGAAATTCCATCGATTTCGGCGCTTCCCTGGGCTTCACCGCCTCTCATCGAAGCCACCTGGTCGGCGTTGGCGATTCCACTACCGCGTGGCTCAAAGAAGTGCAGATGGCCGAAGGCCGAGGCCTTGAGAGCGTAGTGTTGTTCGCGTTGGATCAGTACTGCCTGATTGGGTACGCCACTCCCTTGCCGCCGAGCTTTCGGCGCAGCATCAGAATGGGCAACTGATACACTCAAGGCGTCCCCTTCGCTCGCATGTTGCAGGTTCAGAACGTTTCGAAAATCTATCGTTTATACCGTAGGCCGGCAGACCGGCTGCTCGAACTTCTTCCGTTCTCCAACCACTACGCGCCGAGCGAATTTTGGGCCCTGCGCGACGTTTCGCTGAACGTCGAGCGCGGCGAAGTGCTCGGCGTCATCGGCCCGAATGGCAGCGGAAAGAGCACTCTTCTTCAAATTGTCAGCGGCATTCTGGAACCTACGCGCGGACGCGTGGTCGCGCAAGGACGCATCGCGGCGCTGCTCGAATTGGGCGCCGGCTTCAACCCCGAATTCACAGGCCGCGAAAATGTTTATCTCAACGGGGAGATCCTCGGCATTGCCCGGCGCGACATGGAACATGTGTTCCCCGCGATCGAGCGCTTCGCAGAAATCGGCGCGTTCATGGATCGGCCAGTGAAAGAATACTCCACAGGCATGTATGTACGGCTTGCTTTCTCCACAGCGATTCACGTCGATCCTGAGATTCTGATCGTGGACGAAGCTCTGGCCGTGGGTGACGCGATCTTCGCCAATCGGTGCATCAAGAAATTCGTGGAGCTGAAGGAACGCAAGGTTACGGTGCTGTTCGTTTCTCACGATCTCGGACTCGTCAAGCGCCTTTCGGACCGCGCGGCGCTGATGATCGACGGTCGCGTCGCGGCCTTCGGAAATCCCAGCGAAGTGGTCAATCGCTATGTCGGGCTGGTCCTCGAACGGCAGGAGCGTGAGACACCTCGCGGCGATCTGCCCAAGGCTGGATCGAGCTTCCGGCACGGCGATGGAGCCAGTGAGATTATCAGCGCGGATCTTTTTAATACGCGAGGCGAGGCAATTCGGAATCTCGAGCCGCATGAAACCGTGAGTATTCGCGTGCGTGCCATCGCCCGGCGCGATCTGGAAGATCCTGTGGTCGGCATCCTGATCCGCAACCGCCTGGGCATCGACGTTTTCGGCACCAACACGCGAATTGAAGGCATCGATATCGGCAACATTCCGGCCGGCGAGACCTTCGAAGTGGAGTTCACGTTCGATTGCCTGTTGACCCGGCAAGACTATACACTGACTGTTGCCACGCAGCATCGCGAAGGCTACAGCCAGGATTGGCTGGACGACTTCCTCTCTTTTTCCGTCACCGACGCGCGCGATGTGGCAGGCTTTGCGAATTTCAAAACGAAAGTAGACTGGCGCAAAATACGAGCATGATTTACGCGGTGGTTCTAGGCATCGTCGTGGCGGTTCTCTGCGGTGTCACCATCGCGAAAACCAGAGGCGTACACACTGGCGCCGACTTCCTGGTCGCTGGACGAAAGCTCCCCTGGCCGGTGCTGGTGTTTACTCTGCTCAGCTCCTGGATCGGCGCTGGAAGCCTGCTGGGCGGCGGCGAGAACGCATATAAGAATGGTTTCGTCGCGCTCTGGCAACCCGCTGGAGGCTGGGTCGGACTGCTGGTGATCGCGCTGATCGCCGGGCGCGCGCGCCGCTTCGCGCAGTTCACGGTCCCCGATCTTCTCGAAGCGCGCTACAATGCGACCGCGCGTGTGATGGCGACCATCGCCATCGTCGTTTCCTACACCGTCATCGTCAGCTATCAATTCAAAGGCGGCGGCGATATCCTGCATCTCATTTTTCCGGACCTTCCCCGCGCCATCGGGATGTACATTATCGCCGGCTTCGTGATCGTGTTCACCGCCGCGGCCGGCATGGCGTCGATCGCTTATCTGGACCTCGTAATCGGCGGCCTGGTGACCATCATCGTCACGATTGCAGTGCCGCTCATTCTTAACGACGCGGGCGGCTGGAGCGAGGTGCGGCGTACGCTGCCTCCGAGCCATTTCACGTTGCTCGGCGATGTGGGATTGTCGCAGGCACTGGGATTTCTGATTCCTACGATGCTGCTGCTGGTCGGAAATCAAGGCATGTATCAGAAGTTTTTTTCCGCGCGATCGGAGAAGGACGCAAAATACGCGGTCGCCGGATGGATCGTCGGGACTTTGTTCTTGGAGACAATGTTAATCATGGTCGCCGTGATCGGAAGCTCTAAGTTCCATACCGAAGCGCCGCGGGAAATCATTCCTTTGACTGCGCGGAAGGGCTTGCCCGTGATCCTCGGCGCGATTCTGCTGGGCGGAATTTTCGCCAAGGTCATTTCCACCGCGAATAATTACCTGTTCTCGCCAGCGACCAATCTGATTCACGATGTCTATGCGCGCTTCGTTAATCGCAACGCGTCCGAACGCCAGATGCTGCTGGTTTCGCGGATACTGGTCGTCGCCCTCGGCTTGTTCGCGCTGCTCCAGGCGACTCAGTTCGAATCCGTGCTGAAGGCGTCGCTTTACGCCTACACGATCTACGGCGCGGCTGTAACGCCGGTCGTTCTGGCTGTATTTTTCTGGAAGCGAGCGACCACTGCCGGCGCGATCACATCGATCGTTCTCGGGACCGTCATCACCATCGCCTGGAATCTGGCGCAGGCGCAAATGGGCTTTCAAAAGGATGTCGACGCGGTCTATCCCGCGCTTGCCGCATCCGTACTCAGTCTCATCATCGTCAGCTACGCAACCACCGCGCCATCGGAAGAAAAACTAAAACCATTTTTTGAGTAGGAATTATGAATCTTGCGGAAATTCAAGCTGCATTAAGAGAGGAAGGGCTCGATGGCTGGTTGTTTTTTGATCACCATCGCCGCGATCCTCTGGCCTATCGAGTTCTGAAGTTCACGCCGAACTCCATCGTTTCGCGCCGCTGGTATTACTTCATTCCCGCGCACGGCGAACCAACGGGGCTGGTCCACAAGATCGAAGCGCAAACGCTTTCGGAACTGCCTGGAACCATGTCCAAATATGCGGGCTGGACGGAAATGGTGGACGCGATTCGGAAACTACTCGGAACGTCGAGACGCATCGCGATGCAGTATTCGCCCAACTGCGCCGTCCCGTATGTGGCGATGGTGGACGCTGGAACGGTCGAGCTGATCCGCGGCCTAGGCGTCGAGATCGCGACTTCCGCGAATCTGGTGCAGTATTTTGAGGCGCGATGGTCGAAGTCGCAGCTCGAGCAGCATCTCGAAGCGGGCCGCCGCGTGGATCGCGTGCGGCGCGAGGCTTTCGATCGGATCGGACAAAAGCTCCGGGCATCCGAGCACGTGACCGAATGGGACATCCAACAATTCATCGCGACCCGCTTCCGCCAGGAAGGGCTTTTCGCCGATCACGATCCCGACGTCGCGGTCAACGCCAACGCGTCGAATCCTCACTACGCGCCCAAGCAAGATTCGGCGTCAGCGATCAAAAAGCACGACATTGTGCTGATCGACATGTGGGCCAAACTCGACCAAGCGGACGCAGTTTATTACGACATTACCTGGATGGGCTACTGCGGACCGCAGCCTCCTTCGGCGATGGAGAATGTCTTTGAAGTGGTTCGCCAAGCGCGCGACCGCGCCATTCATTGCGTCCAGGACGCAGCGGCATCGAAGCACGAATTGCACGGCTATGAAGTGGACGACGCCGCGCGCGATTTCATCCGCGAGCGAGGCTTCGGCGAATATTTTTTCCACCGTACCGGCCATTCCATCGGCACCGATATCCACGGGACGGGCGCGAACATGGACAATCTCGAAACGCATGACGAACGAAAGGTAATTCCGGGAACCTGCTTTTCCGTCGAGCCCGGTATCTATCTGCCCGAATTCGGCGTCCGGAGCGAAGTGAATGTCTACCTCGACGAGACTGCTGCGCGTGTCACGGGGGAGAAACAGGAAACGATCGTTCTGATCTAATAAACTTCTTCGCGGGAGCAATGACTTCTATCCGATTCGCGATGCTTCTGATCGTCTTCTCCGCTGCGCAGGGAGGAGTCCTTTCTCGCGACTGGGACAATGACAAACTCACTCTGCGGCTCGACGATGGCGTCGGAGAGATTGAGTGGATCAGCAACACCGCGTTTCATTACTCGCGCGGAACCGCTTCCCTTCCGGTGCTTCCGAAGATCAAGCACGATCCTGTTTCGCTCGAATTTGAAGACGCTCAAAATACGCTAAGGGTACGCGGCCGTTACATCACGGTCGAGATTGACAAGGCGACGGCGCAGCTCCGCGTGACCGCAAATGGCGAGGCCATCGCCACGCTCTCCATCGACCCATCACCCAATGGTCTTGCGCTGCATGTCGCTCCGCTGGGTACGGTCTATGGTTTTGCCGGCCCCGCCGACTCTCAGCGATTTTTCTTTTCCGGCGGTTACGGAATTTTCGTGCGATTTCCGCGCGAATTCGACCGTACCATGGTTCTGGCGTCCCCTTCCGCGGACGTCGCGTTTTACTATGGCCCCACCCCCAAGGAAATCTTCGAGGAGCATCAAAAGGTCACGGGGCGAATCGAAATTACCGCCCAGTCTCTTTACCTGCCGACCTCCGCGAGTCTGCCGCTACCGGCTTCGCCACTTCCTGCTACGCCGCTCGATTCATGGGACGCGCTTTCACAATTAGTGCGAACGCTCAACGAGTGGAGCCTGTCGGCCGTGCTTTATCCCGCGCTCGATCTTTCGACGCTTCGCGAATCACGCGGCGAAATCGCCAGGCGCGCGGCTGATCTGGCGGCGATTGTGCCTCTTCTTTACGGCGATGCCGGGAGTGTCAACCTGGCCCCGCGCGCACGCTGGGAGCCGTACCTGGTCACCTATCTTCGCGAGGCGTACGACCGCGGTTATCCTCTCATTCGTCCTCTGCCGGTGCAATTTTCGCGCGATAAGAACCTGGCTCCGCAGCCCGGCGTCTTCATGCTGGGCGATGAGGTTCTGCTCGCGCCAGTCGTGTCTGCCGGCTCGCATCAGCATCTCCAACTTCCTCGTGGTATCTGGACCGATCTACGCACCAACATCGAGTACAAAGGAAATTCGGCCATCGACATTGAAGCTCCGCCGGGACAGGTTCCGACGCTGGCACGCAATGGCGCTGTTCTTCCGCTTGCGTCAAAAGATGCGATGGAGCTGCACTACTTCCCTTCCCTCGGCGGCGAGTTTTTTCTGTGGGAGTCCGATAAGCGGGACAACTCCCAATTTCACGCGGCCCCAGCGGGGGATTTTATGCGCGTCGAGATTGAATCGAAGATCTCGCGGAGCTATGAATGGGTGATTCATCACAGCAAGCGTCCGTTGAATGTGGAGGATTATAAATCGGTTCGGCAGCGGTCTGCGCTTCAGCCGGGAACCTGGTGGCACGATCGCGCGCGTAACGACCTGCACGTGATGGTGAGGGCAGAAGCTGGGGCGGACGTAATCGTTAATATCTCGTTTTAGGATCACGCGGAGAAAGACCTCTTTGCGAGCCTTGCGTCTTTGCGTGAGAATGATTTCTACGAATGTTCGACAAGATCCGCGGGGTCATCCGGAAAATTCCGAAGGGCAAGGTTGCTACCTATGGCTCGGTAGCGAAGGCTGCCGGATTTCCCGGGGCGGCGCGGCAAGTGGTTTGGGCATTGCGAGGAACTGACGGCAGACTGCCATGGCACCGTGTGCTGGGCTCCGGAGGTAAAATCCTTCTCCCCGGAAGCGCCGGCGCGGATCAGCAATTACGCCTGCAATCCGAGGGCGTCGAATTTCGCGGAGGCAAGGTCCGCATGGACGTCCACGAGTTCCGGTTTGGACGCAAATGATATTATGGATGGGTTCCCTATGAAACAGCTTCTGACCATTATGTTTGTGTGCGGCGCTACGTTCGCGCAGACCAAGGCCACAACGGCCGCGAAGAAGGCTCCGGCGCCTACTCGGAGCTTGCTGGACCCTTCGACGCTCAAAGCGACGGCACCCGCGACCTATAAGGCGAAGTTCACCACCACGCAAGGCGACTTCATCCTGCAAGTGACGCGAGCCTGGGCGCCCATCGGCGCGGATCGCTTCTATAATCTGGTGCGCGGCAAGTTTTTTGATGGCTCTCCGTTTTTCCGCGTGATTCCCGGATTCATGGTGCAGTTCGGGCTGAACACCAATCCCAAGGTGTCTTCCGTGTGGATGACGCAGGATCTTCAGGACGAGCCGGTGAAGCAATCCAATAAACGCGGCTTCATCTCTTACGCCAAGGCTGGTCCTAACACGCGCACGACGCAGGTGTTCATCAACTATGGAGACAACTCGCGCCTCGACCCGCAAGGATTCTCTCCGTTCGGCGAGGTGATCGAGGGGATGGACGTGGTGGAGAAATTCAACTCCGAATACGGCGACAACGGCAGTTCGCAGAGCGGGATCCAGCAAATGGGGAAGGCCTGGCTCGATAAGAATATGCCCAAGGTCGACTATATTAAGACTGCCGTGATCGTTCCGGCTGTGCCGCCCCCGGCTGCCGCCACGAAGTCGACCACTGCGAAAGCGCCCGCGACGAAAGCGACCACCACGACCAAGCAATAGCCCGTTTTTTGCGATAAAACAGAATAGAGGGTTTCTGTTTTGAGGAAAAGCGCGGCTGGGTCCTTTCAGATCATCGCGGTAGGGCGCGCAGCCGCATCACAGGTTTCCCACAGGAATTTGCAGAGGGTAACTGTGGCATCGAGACGCCCAAAATACTTGTTGCCGTGCGATGACTATGCCGTTAAGGTAAGTAGTCCCCGATGACATCCACTGAACTGGCGTACGAGAAGGGTCTTCCTGCGAATCTAGATGCCGAGCGTTTCGTGCTCGGCTCGATTCTGCTGAACGACGCCGTTTACCTGCAAGTCGCGGGCGCGGTGGAACCGGACGACTTCAGCCTCGAAAAACACCGGCGCATTTTCGCGCGCATGAAGGATCTTTACGATCGCGGCGAGAGGCTGGATCGTGTGACGGTCGCGAATGAGCTGATGAAGCAGGGCCAGCTCGAATCGGTGGACGGCCTGGGTTATCTGGTTTCGCTCGACGACGGCCTGCCGGAGATCGCGAACCTCGAAAGCTACATCCGCATTGTCAAGGATAAAGCGACGCTGCGGAAGCTGATCTTCGCCGCACAGAAGGTGATTAACCGCTGTCTGCTGGGCGAAGATGAGCCGGATGAAATTTTATCCAACGCCGAAGAATCGCTGCTGAAGCTCGGCGAGGCTAGAGCGGGCGAGCGGCTGATTAAATCCCAGGAAGTGATCGATTCGTTCCCGGGCGGCATCAACGCATTTCTCGATCCGACGCAGCGCATCAAGGGTATTAGCACCGGCTTCACCAAGTTCGACGAGATGACCGGAGGCCTGCATGGCGGCGAGCTGATCATCCTGGCGGCTCGTCCTTCGATGGGTAAGACGGCGCTGGCGCTCAACATCGCACAGCACGTGGCGACCCATCCCAAGATGCGCAAGCCGGTGGCGGTGTTCTCGCTCGAAATGTCGTCGTCGAGCCTGCTCAACCGCTTGATCTGCTCCGCGGCGCGGGTGGACCAGCACAAGTTTCGCGCCGGGTATCTGAATCAGGACGAACGCCGCAAGCTGCAATTTGCGCTGTCCGATCTGACGGAATCACCTCTATTCCTGGACGACACGCCGGGCGTTCATCTCATGGATGTACATGCAAAGCTTCGCCGGATGCAGGCAGGCGAAGGGCTGAGCCTGGTGGTGATCGATTACCTTCAGTTGATGAGCAGCCGCGGACGGTCGGAGAATCGCAACCAGGAAGTGAGCGCGATTTCCCGCGGCCTGAAGCTGATGGCGAAGGATCTGAATGTGCCGTTCCTGGTACTCTCCCAATTAAGCCGAGCGTCGGAGACGCGCGTGGGCGATCATAAGCCGCAGTTAAGCGATCTCCGCGACTCCGGTTCTATTGAGCAGGACGCCGATCTGGTGGCGTTCATTTTTCGCGAGGAAGTTTATAAACGAGATCGCGAAGATATAAAAGGGCTCGCCGATTTAATCATCGCCAAGCAGCGTAACGGTCCCATCGGAACGGTGCCTCTGCGGTTCCTCGGCCAGTACACCCGCTTCGAAAATCGAGTGGACGATTTGCCGGAAGAACCGATGGAGTAAACTGAGAAGTTTGCTTCTTGAACTCGATCACATTCAAAAGCGGTTCGGCGGCGTAACTGCCCTCAAAAACGGCACCTGTACCGTTAAAGCAGGCGAGGTCCATCTGCTGATGGGAGAGAATGGCGCCGGCAAATCGACGCTGATGAAAATCGTTGCCGGGATGATCTCTCCAGACGCCGGGGAGATGCGATTCCGCGGACAGCCGGTCCGATTTCGCAATCCAGCCGAGTCCGCGGAGGCGGGGATTGCCATGGTGCACCAGGAGTCTCTGCTGGCTCCGCATCTTTCGGTCGCCGAAAATATTTTTCTGGGACGCGAAGACCGCCATCCTCTGGGCTGGATCAATCGCCGCGATATTCAGGCGCGCGCCCGGCGTTTGATCGAACGTCACACGTTTCCCTTACAGGCGGATGCGCTGGTGGGCAAGCTGAGTCCCGCAGGCAAACAGATGGTGGAGATTTGCCGGGCGGTGGAGCAAGGTTCCAGCCTGCTGATTTTCGACGAGCCGACCTCCTCGCTCACCGACTCCGAGACGCGCGAAGTGTTTCGGATCGTGCAGGAATTGCGGCAGCGTGAGGTGGGCGTGATTTATATTACCCATCGCCTGGAAGAGCTGCGCTGCATCGGAGATCGCGTGACTGTGCTGCGCGACGGCGAAACTGTCCATTCGTGCATGCTGAACGAGCTGACCACCGATCAACTGATTCAACATATGGTGGGCCGACCGGTGAATTCGCTCTACGTTCGAGAGCCTGTGAAGCCCGGCGACGAAATGTTGCGTGTGGATCATCTCACCAGCAAACGTCTGCTGGACGACATCAGTTTCACGGTGCGCGCGGGCGAAATTGTCGGCGTGGGAGGGCTGATCGGCGCGGGGCGCACTGAGCTGTGCCGAGCGTTGTTCGGCATCGATCCCATCGATTCGGGCGTAGTGCAGGTGGGCGGCAAGACGGTTCGCATCCGCAGCCCTCGCGATGCCGTTCGTGCGGGAATTGCGCTGGTTCCGGAAGACCGGCAGCGAACGGGACTCGCTGTGGACCTCGCGATCGCGCCGAATGTGACGATGGCGAGCCTTCGCTCGGTTAGCAACCTGGGGTTTCTCAACCTGCGCAGCGAGCGTCTGCTCACAACTGAGCACGGCAAACGGCTCCGCCTAAAATACGATTCGCCATCGCAGCTCGCGCGGCGATTGAGCGGCGGCAATCAGCAGAAGGTGGTGATCGCGAAGTGGCTGGCGACCAAGGCTCGCGTGATTCTGTTCGATGAGCCGACCCGCGGGATCGACGTCGGAGCAAAGATGGAGGTTTTCGAAACGATGGACGAACTGGCGCGGGCGGGTGCGGCGATTCTGATGATGAGTTCGGAGATGACTGAGATTCAATCCGTCGCCGATCGCATTCTGGTCATGCGGCAAGGCAGGATCGCCGGCGAACTTCCGCGCGGCGCTTCGCAGGAAGATATTTTGCGGCTTGCTGCGTTTGAAGAAAAGGTCCCGCAGTGATTCAACGCCTGCTGCCGTTCGCGACCCTGGTCGCTTTATTTATTGGCTTGGCCATCGCGTCGCCGCACTTTCTGACCGGGCCGAATCTGTCCACCGTGATTCGCCAGACCACCGTCATCAACATCATGGCGCTGGGGATGACGCTGATCATTATTTCCGGCGGCATCGATCTTTCGGTCGGTTCGATTCTGGCGTTCGGCGGATTCATGGGAACGCTCTCCATGCAAAAGGGCTACTCGATTCCAGTCGCGATCGCGGTCGGCATCGCGGCGGGCACGATGTGCGGCCTGCTGAACGGAACGCTGATCACGCGGCTCAAAGTGAATCCGTTTATCGTCACGTTGGGCACGATGGGAATTTATCGCGGCGTCACGCTGCTGATATCGAACGGGCTGCCGGTGCATGAGATCCCTCTGAAGTTCGCGTTTCTCGGGTCAGGCACGGACATGTTCGGGATTCCCATCGTGCTCTGGATTTTGCTGGTGTGCGCTGCCGCGATGCATGTTGTGCTGGAACATACGCGGCTGGGGCGCTACGCGTTTTCGATCGGCAGCAATCCGGAAGCGGCGTTTTATGCGGGCATTCCAGTCGCGTTCAACATTACGTGCGTCTATGCGATCGCGGGAGGCTTGACGGGGCTTTCGGGCATGATCGAAGCGTCGCGGCTGATGAGCGGGCAGCCGACCGCGGGTAACGGATACGAGCTGCAAGCCATCGCCGCAGTGGTGATCGGCGGCGGAAGTTTGCGTGGTGGTGAAGGAACCGTATTAGGCACGTTGGTCGGCGCGTTCATCATGGGACTGCTCTCCGATGGCAGCGACCTGCTGGGCATCAATCCGTACTGGCAACAGGTGATTATCGGAGCGGTGATTATTCTGGCGGTCTGGCTCGACGAAGTGCGAAAACGGCGGGGGGTCAGTTAACGCAAGAGCCGAATGAAAGCGAATCGCCGGGCTTGGCGGGCTGAATGATTACTTCCTTCCTGTCTCCCATTCCACATAGCGATCTCCTTCTTGGCTTCGATTAACGGGTCGAGACCGGTTTCACGTATTCTTTCGGGAATTGTACGGGCGTTCCGCCGCGGCTCACGATGATGTCGGCCATCCTCTGAATTGGTTTATCGAGCGGAATGGGGTCGCCGGTCTGAATCGGCGTTCTGCCGCGGGCGTCTTTTTCGTCGAGGGGAACGCCGATATCCGCGAGATACTGGACCAACTCCGTCCTCTCGTCCTGGGTGGCTCCGCTGCCGGGATTGGCGACACACTCATGCATCGCGGTGAGACCGTTTTTGTCGATGGCCTTTACGTCCTTATCGAACTCGAAGGCGTATTTTGTGGCTGCGACGCGACCGCTCGACGCCGCGGCCAGCAACAGACTGGCACCGTCCTGCCCTTTTATTTTGGTGTCGGCGCCCGCATCGATTAAGGCGCGCATGACGTCTACATGATTGTTTCTGGCGGCCAGCAGAAGAGGAGTCTGCTCGCCCGCTGGAGGCCGGAACGGCAGGGGAGTTACCGGACCGGTTTGGACGTTCGTCTTCGCACCTTTGGCGAGCAACTTCCTGACCAGGTCCAGCGCGCCGGCTTGTGCGGCGTCGTGCAGAGGCGTTCGGCCGGCTCGGTCGGCGATATTCGGATCGGCGCCTCCGTCGAGGAGTGCGATCGAGGCCGCGTAGCTGCGGTTCGCGGCTGCGATCGTTAATACCTTGGTCTCGCCCGTCGTCTTATCCACCAGAGCGTAGTTGGGATCCGCGCCCGCTTTAAGCAGGTGCTGCACATCGCGCGCGTCATTCTTGAGCGCCGCGAATACCAGGGCTGTAAACCCGGATTTGCTGGCCGCATTCACGTTCGCGCCTCTCTGAATCAGCAGGTCGACGACGCCGGAATGTCCTTCCGAGGCGGCCCACATCAGGGCGTTCTGAAGGCTCTTCGGCTCCGCTCCATTGATGTCCGCGCCGCAATCTAGCAGCATCCGCACTTCCTCGACGCTCCCCGTTCCGGCTGCGATCATGAGTGGAGTTTCGCCATTCCAGCGCGTGGCTTTCCAATCGGCGCCCGCTTTCAGAAGTTTCTCGGAGAGCGCCGCGTTTCCGTTGGCGAGCGCGAGAGTCAGAGGCGTTTCCCCGTAGTCGCCTGAAGTATTCACTTTCGCTCCCGCGGCGAGCAGCTTGTCGGCCATGCCCGGTAAATCGAGGAACGCGGCCCAGGCTAGCGCGGTGGCACCGTCCGGGGCGGAAGCATTGATGTCCGCGCCTTGCGATAGTAGTTTGTCGAATGCTTTGGGATCGCGGCGTTTGACGGCATCGATGAGACGCAGGTCCGATGCCCAAGCAGTGGTGATGGCTAAGCAGAGCGTCAATGCGAACTTCATCGGAGTTATCACTGCAATCCCCTCCCTGACGATCGGGGCTCAATAGGAAATGTCGAGGCCCATCGAGGGTAATGGATGGGACGCATCGTATTAAATATCGGAAAGGTGCTGGAGCTTCCCAGTGCTGTCGCCGAGCGTTTCGGTTGCAACCCCGGCCTTATCGAGCATCGACAGCAGCAGGTTGTTCATCGGCGTTTCCGGAGCATAACGAAGATGCCGCCCACCCTGGAGCTTTCCGGCTCCGCCGCCGACCAGAACCAGCGGAAGATTCGTATGCGTGTGGCGATTCCCGTCGGCTATGCTGCTGCCGTACAGGATCATCGAGTGATCGAGCAAAGTCCCTTCGCCGTCCGGAGTGGACTTCATCCGGTCGATCAGATACGCGAATTGATTTACGTGATGGGTGTTGATCTGGATGGTCTTCGAAATCTTATCCGGGTCGTTTTGATGGTGGGTGCAATTGTGATGCCCGTCGGAGATGCCGATGTCGCGGTAGCTGCGATTGCTGCCTTCGCGCGCCAGCATGAACGTCACCACTCTGGTCAGGTCCGCTTGATATGCGATCACCATCAGGTCCATCATCAACCGCGCGTGATCGACAAACTCCTCGGGAGCCGACACGGGAAGACCGATGACCGGGATCTTGGTCGTCGCGTTCTGCTCCTCGGCCTTCTGAATCCGCCGCTCGATATCGCGAATCGCATCCAGATATTCCGTCAACTTGTGGCGGTCGCCCTGGCCGAGCTTCGTTTCCATGCGATCGACGCTGCCCTTCACGAAGTCGAGCAGGCTTCCGCGCTGGCGCATCCACTCCATGCGAGCGGCGGGGTCCGTGCTGTCGCCATCGCCGAAGAGGCGCTCAAATAAAACGCGCGGGTTCACCTCCATCGGATTCGGCGTAGTGGGGCTGCTCCAGGAAATCGTGTTGGTGTAGGCGCAGCTATAACCGGAATCGCAGCCACCCGCGAGGCTGGGCGCTTCCACACCGATCTCGAGCGAAGCGAACTGCGTGTGCTTCGCCAGTTCGCGCGCGGCCACCTGATCGGCGGATATTCCGGCGTGAATATCGGCTCCCTCAGTCTTTTTCGGATGGACGCCGGTGAGCCAGGTTGCGCCCGCGCGGGCATGATCGCCGCCGCCATCGCCCAGGGAACGGCCATTGATCTGCGCGAGATTGCTCAGCATCAGAGTCCGGTCGCGGAAGGGCGCGAGGGCCTTATTGGTGGCGTTGAACTCGAAGGCCGCGCCTTCGCCGGACGCGCTCCAGCTCGAATCGATGATTCCGTTCGGGACGTACACAAAGCCCATGCGGACGGCCGGAGTGGCGGCGCTCTTGGCGGCGAAGGCCGGCACCATGGCATCCAGAAACGGCAGCGCGACAACGGCGCCCGCTCCTCGAAGAAATGCCCTGCGGGGCAGGCGCTTTTGGGTAAGGATCATTGGCCCGATCTCCTCATCTGAAATGGTGTGCTCATCGCGACGGCTTGAATCAAATCCCGCATCCGGTAATCGCCCTGGTCGCATTGGCGCAAAATCGCTCTCACCGTGGGTTGGTCGTAGTATTCCAGTCCGCGGCCCAGAGCGTACGTGAGAAGCTTCTCCGTGACGGTGGCGGCGAATTCTTCGCGCTTGGAACTGGTCATCGCTTTTCTCAGGCCCGACGGCCCGTTAAACGCGGTTCCATCGGGAAGCTTGCCGGAAGCATCGATTTCAGAACCGCCGTCCTTGGTGCGCCACTGGCCAATTCCATTGTAATTCTCCAGCGCGAATCCGATGGGATCCATGGCCGCGTGGCAACCGGCGCAACTGGGATTCGCCCGATGCTGTTCGAGTGCCGCGCGAAGACTTAATGTATGGCTCCCTTTGGTGGTCGCATCGAGTGGAGGAACATCGGGCGGAGGAGGCGGAGGCGGCGCGCCCAGCAGATTTTCCAGCACCCATTTCCCGCGCTGCACCACCGAGGTGCGATTCGGAGGCGACGTCACGGTAAGAAGGCTCGCCTGTCCCAGCAGGCCTCCGCGGTTGGGATCGTCCAGGACTACGCGGCGGAACTGCGCCCCGTAAATGTCGGGAATACCGTAATGCTTCGCGAGCCTTTCGTTGAGGAACGTGTAATTCGCCGTGAGCAATTCGAGGGCGCTGCGATTTTCGCGCACGATGCTCTCGAAAAACAGCTCGGTTTCCTGCTCCATGCTCCAGCGGAGACTCTCGTCGAAGTCGGCGAAAACAACCGGGTCCGGTTTCACCGTCGCTAGATCGCGAATATACAGCCACTGCCCGGCGAAATTGCTGACCAGAGCGCTCGATTTAGGATCGTCGAGCATCCTCTCGACCTGTTGCTTCAGGACCGCCGGATTCGAGAGTTTTCCTTTCACTCCCAAATCGAGAAGTTCGTCGTCCGGAACGCTGCTCCACAAGAAGAACGAGAGGCGCGAGGCGAGTTCCACTCCGCTCACCGGATGAAATGCGCCGGGAGCCTTGGGGTCCGATTCGACGCGGAACAGGAAATCCGGCGAGACCAGAATGGCCTCCACCGCTTTCTGAATGCCGTATTCAAATCCGCCTTTGCTGCGCGCGTGCTGATAGAAAGCGACCAGTGGATTCAAATCCGCATCGGTCACCGGACGCCGGTAGGCGCGGCGGCTCATGGCGGCGAGGATTCGATGGGCGCAACCCGCTTCTTCCCCGGGGCCTGCGGGATTGCACACAAAAATTCGGCGGCGGCTGGGCGTGTCCCCAGGGCCGGATACATTATAAGGTCCCGCGATCGAAAGGTTGGCGATGCGAGGCAGCGCACCGGCGGTTCCTGGCGTACTAATCCGCTTCAGGCTCGCGCCATCCAGGCGCAGATCCACGGCGTAGGTAGCCGGGTCGGGAGTGCGTCCAGCGATGAGTGACAGTTCCGGCCGCACCGATTCTCTCGGAAAGGTGACCGCTACGTCACGCGGACCGGCCTTGACGGGAATGCGGAGCTCGAACGGTTTTGGCCTGTTGGGCGAATTGGAATCGCCAAAATCGATTCGGAAGACGTATTCGGCGTCCAGAGGAAAATAGTAATGAACGGATACGCCGCCCGCTGAGTTGAATGGAAGACCGTCGCCTACCCATTCGAGTCTCGCCGGGACCGGAGCGCCGCGGCCCGCCGGGCGGCGAGGCTCGAAAGAATCCTCAACGGGCTTGATCGACGGATCGCCGACCACCAGGCGCGAAATTTTACGCGCGACTGTCAGATACCGGTCGAGCAAGGTGGGGGAAACCGAGAGGACATCGCCGATATTATCGAAACCATAACCGGAATCGTCCACCGGCAACAGAGAACTGGTATCGACCTCCAGATCGAAAACATCGCGGACGGCGTTGCTATATTCGGCGCGGTTCAACCGGTGGATCGCCGGACGCCCCGGATTCGGGTGAGCGGAGGCTTCCGCGTCCAGCTCGCCTTCCAGCCACTCGCGAAACGGCGCGGCCGAAGCGGCAGCGGGCCGAGGCATTCCGGCCGGAGGCATCTGACCGGTCTTAATTTTGCGCAGCACTTTTTCAAGCAGCTCGCCATTGCTCGCAACGCTGGTTAGATCCAAGCCCTGAAGCGTCACGCCCGCGGTCTTCAACTTGTTGTTGTGGCAGCCCACGCAATAGCGCTGAATCAGAGCCTGGTTTGCCGCGGATGCGGTCTGCACCGTCGGCGCCGAGCTTTGCGCGTACCCCAGCGGGGCAGCGATCCCGAGACAGACAGCCAGCGCGACGAAAAGCATCCAGCTTTGATCGTACTCCAAAACAACCTTGGGAACGATTACGCCCTCGGGAGCTGCACCGTGATATTCCGATACTTCATCCCGCCCGTGTGATCCCCTTGGATGTAAAACGGACCCGGCTCCGCTTCATTCGAATCGAGCGCGCCGCCTGTGATCCCCGGAATCTCGCGATTATCGATCGTCTTCTTGCCGTTCCGCACGATGGTCACAAAGCGCCCGATGAGCGTAATATCGAACATTTCCCAAGTTCCCGGCCTCCTAGGCAACTCGATATCCGGCGCGATGAATCCGTAAATCGACCCGACGCTGTGGAACTTGTCGTTGGCGTCCACCTTTTCATATTCCACCTGCACCTCGTAGCGGCCGCGCAGATAGATGCCGCTGTTGCCGTCCTCCGGACAGTTGAACTCGATGTGGAGTTTGAAATCGTTGAAGGTCCGTGTGGTGCGGATATTCGCGCCGTGCGCCGTGTTCACCAGGTTCCCGTCTTCCGCCACCCAGTTATTTTTCGCCGTACCGATCGGCTCCCAGCCGGTGAGATCGTGGCCATTGAAAAGCGCCTCCGGTTTGGTCCATACCTTCGGAGTCTCCTCGCGCTTCAACTCCGGAGCCTTCACTCCTTTGATAGTCGCTACCACGTCACCGCTCTTTTGCGTCCCGGTGATCACCTTGTTCTTGATCTTCAGATCCCAGGTAACCGCCGCGTGCTTGTCCGTAGCTTTGTCCATCACCAGGGTTATGTGCGGACCGTCCACATCGACGTCATACGCCGGATGCACGCTGCCGCCTCGCGGCTGAATGCGGATCAGAGGATCGCGACCCTCCACATAATCCATCCACCGGGGCGAAGTCGAGCCGTCGGGCATCGTCAAAACCAGATCCCATCGGCCCTGAAACTGACTCACCGTATCCGGCAACCGCTGTGACCATCCGAACACCGCAAGCATCGCCGCGGCGCAAAGTAGTTTTGTCGTTTTCATAAAGAATCTAAGCTAGGATATCGCGAATCACGTTTCCGGAAATTCCCGTCAGCCGGGCATCCAGGCCCTGGAACTTCACCGTCAGCCGCTTATGATCGATCCCTAGCAAATGCAGCATCGTGGCATGAAAATCCGCAACGGCTACGGGATTCTCCACCGCCGCATATCCCAGTTCGTCCGTCGACCCGTAGCTGATGCCCCGCTTCATGCCGCCGCCCGCGACCATGAACGAGAACCCTTTAATATGATGATCCCGTCCGTCGCCGCTCTGCGACATCGGCGTGCGGCCGAACTCGCCCCCCCACACGACCAGAGTGTCGTCGAACATCCCACGCTGCTTCAAATCGGTAATCAAAGCCGCCGTCGCCCGGTCGACTTCCTCCGCCTTCAACGCCACGTTGGTCTTCAATCCTGTGTGATGATCCCAGTCGCGATGATAGAGCTGGATAAATCGCACACCCTTCTCCGCCAGCCTCCGCGCGAGCAAACAATTGGACGCAAACGATCCGTCGCCCGGATGCGCGCCATACGCGTCGAGCACGCTCTGCGGCTCCTTGCTCATATCCATCAGACCAGGTACGCTCGATTGCATCTGGAACGCCATCTCATACTGCGCGACGCGCGTGGCGATCTCCGGATCGTGCACCGCTTCATTCTCGATGTTGTTCAGCGCATTGATCGCCTCAATCGAATCGTGTTGCAGCTTTGAGCTCACGCCTTGTGGACTGTGGATATACAAAACGGGATCGCCCGCCGAATTAAACTTCACGCCTTGAAACTTGCTGGGCAGCAAGCCCGCCGACCACTGGCGCGCCGCGATCGGCTGATTCTGTCCGCCGCGCCCCGATGAAAGCAGCACCACGAATCCCGGCAAATCTTCCGCTTCCGAACCCAGGCCATAAAGTATCCACGACCCCATGCTGGGCCGGCCTGCGATAATCGACCCGGTGTTCATCAGCGTGTGCGCCGGATCGTGATTGATCTGCTCGCCCATCATGGAACGGATGATGCAAACATCGTCCGCCACGCTGCCGATGTGCGGAAACAATTCACAAATTTGTTGCTGCGATTTTCCGAAGGTCTTGAATCCATACTGCGGCCCGAAACACTTCAGCTCTTTCCCCTGCAACTGCGCGATCTGCTGGCCCTTAGTGAAGGATTCCGGCATCCCCTGCCCATCCATCGCGGCGAGCTTCGGCTTGTAATCGAACGTTTCCAGATGCGAAGGTCCCCCCGCCTGGTAAAGATAAATGACGCGCTTGGCCTTCGCCGGATGATGCAGAGGGTTGACGACGCCGCGGGATTCCAGCCCCGTCGCACCGAACAGCCTGGGACTCAGCAGTGAGTTCAACCCCAGCAGTCCCATCCCCGCCGCGCCTCGGCCCAGGAACGTTCGCCTGCAAATTTCAGTTCCGCGTAATGGTTTCATGGAGATTTAGAATTGCCCTTGCCACGGTCGTCATCGCCGCCAGATCCGCGGTTTTCAACTGAGGATCCACCGGCGCTTCGCCCGTGTGAATAAATTCGCCCGCGGCTTTCGGATCGGCGCGAAACTCCGCCAGCGATTCCTGATAAAGCCTTTGCAGCACCTGCCGCTCATTCTCGGCGGGTCTGCGGCTCAGCGCCCTTTCGAACGCCCAATCGATCGCCTGCGGGCCGCCGTTTTTCAAAATGTTCTGTGCGAAATACCGCGCCGCTTCCACATAAATCGGATCGTTCAACAAATCGAGCGCCTGCAAAGGAGTATTCGAGTTCACTCGATTCACGGTGCATTCTTCGCGGCTTGGCGCATCGAAATTCAGCAGGCTGGGCTGCAAAAACGACCTCTGCCACAGCGTATAGATTCCGCGCCGGTACAGATCGTCGCCATGACTCGCTGCATATTCGCGCTTCGGGAAGTTGAGCGTGGCCAGATACCCGTCCGGCTGGTACGGTTTCACGCTCGGCCCTCCGAATTTCTCGACCAGCAGCCCCGCTACCGACAATTCGATATCGCGAACCTCCTCGGCATCCACGCGATATCGGCTCTGACGCGCGATCAACCGGTTGTCCGGATCCTTTTCCTCCAGCTCCGGCCGCGCAGCCGACGATTGCCGGTACGCCGCGCTCATTACGATGGTCCGCACCAGGTGCTTCATGTCCCAATCGTGCGCGCCATCCGCCTGATACTGGGGGTGCATAAACTCCGAAGCCAGCCAATCGAGCAGTTCCGGATGTTTCGGCCACTCCCCCTGCGACCCCACGTCGTCGAGCGTCTTCACAATACCGATCCCGAAATATTGCCGCCACACGCGATTCACGTACACCCGCGCCGTCAGCGGATTCTTCTCCGAAACCAGCCAATTCGCCAAATCCAGCCGGGTCGCCCTTCGCCCGCCCATATCGAGCTTCGCCAAAACGGCGGGCACCGCGGGTTCCACTACCGGACCAGACTCGTCCAGGAAATTCCCGCGCGCCAGAATCCGAATCTCGCGAGGCTCCGTCGCCTCCGTCACCACCACCTTCGAAATCCGCGATTCGAGCAGCGCCAGTTCAGCCTCTAGCTTCGCGACCTCGACCACCAGCGGCTGCAGCTCCGGCGTCATCCACTCGAATTGCGCATGCAGAGCCTTCTTGCGATCCTCAGCGCGCTGCTTGCCTTCCTTGATAGCCTTTTCGTCCTTCGGTTCGGGCTCGTCTTTTTTCGGCTCCAAGGCCCTTACGATCGATTCCGGCAGTCCGGTATTCGAAGAATCGCCAGCCTTCTTCGGACGCTTCTCGAAAGACGGCCACGAATATTCCGCGTCGGACAATGCGATCCGAAACCGCCCCGCCGTCGCGCGACGCACATCCGAATCCTGATGCAGACGCACCGTGATCACGGAATTTTTCTCGGTCCGCAGCTTCTCGGCGAACCGCAGCGCCAGCATAATATCGCTGTTATCGCCAGGACCCGAAATCCCCCACCCCGTCTTCGGATCTCCGTCGATCGCCGCCATCGCCGGAACATCGGGTGACAGATCGGTCTTATTACTCTGCGTCGCGAGCACGAATTTCAGCTTGCGCCCCGACATTTCCGCATCGACCTCAGTGATCACCACCCGGTCCGCCCCGCGCGCCAAACGCTCTCCCGGCAGGCTGTCTTCCTGGACGATATGAACGCCCAGAGCCGTCCACGTGCCTTCGCCCGGCTTGAAGGAAACGGTATACGTCTCGTTGTCCGGGTTCGGGCCGCTCGCAATCACCACGCCGCCGCCCGGCTTCCTTTCGCCGAGTTGCGTGCCCCCGTCGTAATACGTGAAATCGACCGGCTCATCGTTATAGATAGTGAGCTTCGCCCCGTTCTGCGATTTCGCGCTGATCGGCCTTTGATCCTTCCAGCTCAGCTTGCCGGCCTTATACGAAGCAAGCACATCCTTTTCCCACTGCTGCTCCCTGGCCGTCATGGTCGCGGCCAGATTCTCCAAACCCGCCTTCGCGATCTCCAGCCACCGCTTCAAATCTTCCTGTTTCATGCGCTGCGGATCGGAAGGCATCTCAAGTAGCGATCCCCACGCCTTCGACCCCCGATCCGGCACCAGGCCGGTCTCCTTGATGTCCGCGAAGAACGCCTCCATCGAATAGAAATCTCGCGATGTGAAGGGATCAAACTTGTGATCGTGACACTCCGCGCACCCCAGCGTGCTCCCTAGCCACACCACGCTCGCCGTCCGTGCCCGATCCGCTGCATACTTCGCCAAATACTCCTTCGGCTGCAACCCTCCCTCAGCCGACGTGCGATTCATCCGGTTATACGCAGACGCAATCTTCTGATCGACCGTCGCGTTGGGCATCAAATCCCCGGCGATCTGTTCGCGCGTGAACCGGTCGAAGGGCATGTTATCGCGAAACGCGTGCAAGACCCAATCGCGATAAGGCCACGCTGGAAGGACGTTATCGCCATGAAATCCGCAGGTGTCCGCGTAGCGGACCGCATCCAGCCAATGGAGAGCCTGCATCTCCGCATAGCGCGGCGAGCCCATCAACCGGTCCACCACGCGCTCATAGTTTTTATCCTTGAGAAACGCCGCGACTTCCTCCGGCGTCGGCGGAAGGCCCGTTAAATCCAGCGTCACGCGGCGAATCAAAGTCCGCGCATCCGCCTCGGGCGAGGGCTTCAGCCCTTCTTTATCGAGCCGAGCCCGAATCAAATAATCGATCGGATTCTGTCCGGCAGGCACCGCAAAACGCTGCACCGGTTGATACGCCCAGTGCCCCTCATATTTCGCGCCCTCGGCAACCCATTGCCGGATCGTGGCCTTCTGCGCCGCCGTCAATTCCTTATGTACCGCGGCCGGAGGCATGATCTTCCGGTCCGTCGCGAACACTCTCTGAATAATCGCGCTATGGTCCGGATCGCCCGGCACAATCGGAGTGACTCCGCTTTTGGTGGTCTTCAGAGCCTCATCGCGAATATCGAGCCGCAGGCCCATCATGCGGGCATTTTTATCCGGACCATGGCAGCGAAAACACGTGTCGGCCATAATCGGCCGGATGTCGCGGTTAAAACTAACTTCCGCTCGAATCAGAGGAGCCGCAGCCAGCAGACAACACAAGGTCCAGCGCATGTCAGTAACATTCTACTCCTGCTGTGCGGAGCCGGGACTTGTGGGCAGGGCCCCCCAGCCTGCGGCCGACACCCTCGTCGGCCGCCCGTGTGCGACCGTCCGTTACCCCATCTTCACTATCCCGTGATCGCCGATTCACAACCCGGCGCTATCCTCAAGCCGAGATACGTAATCTCAGAAAGAGAGCTCCATGTCGAAGGAACGCGAAGAACACCATCTGAAAGCAGCCGAACACCACGAGCATGCCGCGAAACACCATCGCGCCGCAGCCGAGCATCACGCCTCTGGAGATCATGAAAAAGCCGGCCACCATGCCCACGTAGCGCATGGCCATCACACGCACGCCGAGCATCATTCCCAAGAGGCAAGCAAGCATTCTGCCAACGCCCACACCGCCTAAACTCAACGGGCGCTGAGGAGACCCTCGGAGGATCTCTTCGGCGCCCTTTTTTATTTACTTAATCCCAAGCCTGAACAGAATATTCAAACCGAACGCGAAAATCCCCGCCCCCAGCAATACCGTAACCGGCAGCGTCAACACCCAGGCCAGCAATAGATTCCGCAGCGTATCCATCTGCAACCCCGAATGATTCGCCGCCATCGTCCCGGCCACGCCGGACGATAACACGTGAGTCGTACTCACCGGCAGATTCAAATTGTCTGCTGCCAGAATCGTGCCCATCGCCACCAGTTCCGCCGAAGCGCCTTGCGCGTACGTCAAGTGGGTTTTGCCGATCTTCTCGCCCACCGTCACTACGATGCGCTTCCACCCGATCATGGTGCCTAACCCTAAGGCAATCGCCACCGCGATCTTTACCCAGACCGGGATGAACTTGGTCACCTTGTCCATCCGCGTTTTCAGCGTCGACGCGGCCTTCTGTTCCGCCGGATCTTCCAGCTTGTGCTGCTTCACCAGCTTGCCCAGCGACTCCGCGGCCAGATACAAATCAGAGCGCAGAGCGCGGCGCCCGGCGGCGTCCAGTTCCGACAACTGCTTCTTGCCTTCGAGGATCGTCTGGATCTCGCGGCACTTCGTTCCAATCGCCGCGAACGTGCGCTCGGTCGATTTGCCGGTGGTTTTCAGATACGCCGACAACTCGTCCGAAGCCACCTGCTGACCGGCCATCGCCACGCCGGGCGCGTGCCGGTCCATCTGGTACGAAATGGTCTGCGCCGCCTGTCCCAGTTCGTCGATCGATACCTGGCTGGTGCCCAGATCCACGGCGAACGTCATCGGCAAAATACCGATCAGGATCAGCATGATCAATCCCATGCCCTTTTGGCCGTCGTTGGAGCCGTGCGCGAAGCTGACGCCGGTGCAGGTGAAGATCAGCAGCCCGCGAATCCACAACGGCGGCGGCTGGTCCTTCGCAGGAGCTTCGTACAACTCCGGGTTCTTGATCAGAACCTTGCACAGCAGCAGCAGTAGAGCCGCGAGCCCGAAACCGATAAGGGGCGAGATCAACAGCGACAAGCCGACCTCGGATGCCTTCGACCAGTTCACGCCCTCACCGAATTCGTGCCCGCCCACCAGTACGGAATTCGCCAGCCCCACGCCCATGATCGATCCGATCAGCGCGTGTGAGCTCGATGCCGGCAACCCCAGATACCAGGTGCCCAGATTCCAGATAATTGCCGCCAGCAGCAAAGCGAATACCATCGCGAACCCTGCGCCCGACCCGACGTTCAGCACCAGTTCCACCGGTAGCAGTGCCAGTACCCCGAACGCCACCCCGCCGCTCGATTGAAGCACTCCAATCAAATTCCAGCAGCCCGACCAGATCACCGCGACGTTCGGCTTCAAGCTGTGTGTGTAAATGACGGTCGCCACCGCGTTGGCGGTGTCATGGAATCCATTGACAAACTCGAAGCTCAGCGCCAGAAACAGCGCGAACAGCAAAAATATGCCGGCCCCTATGGTGATCGGCTCTCCAAAAAGTTGCACGTATCCCCCTCGTCGATTGGAAAAGCAATTGATAAGGTTACGAGAACCTCGTTACAACATCATGAACAAACCGAAAATTTGAAACACAAGGTAGGACTGGCTTTATGCCTGTCAGTAGCCCTGCCCCTCTACCAATTCGTAATGGACCCATCCGGCCGATAATACAAAATCCGATCCGTAATCGGCTGCGTAATCTCCGCCACCATCTTCAGAGGCTTCAAGTCCACCTCCACCCCCAGCCCAGGCCTCTCATTCGGCCACAGCTTCCCGTCCTTAAAATCCGCATACAACGGCAAATACGGAATCTTCTGGGACTGGTAATTGTACTCAAACAACACCGGCCCCGGGAACGTCCCCAGCACATGCACCAGCGCCGCTTCCGCGATCGGACCCGTAAAATGCGGGACAATTCCCACGAAATGTGTCTCGCAGATCGCTGCGATCTTGCGCATCTCGGTGATCCCGCCCACATTCGGTAGCGTGGCCCGCACATAGTCCAAATCGTGATTCTCCACCAGCTTGTTGAAATCCCAGCGTTGCCCCCATTCCTCGCCCGCCGCCAGCGGAACGGTCGTCTGCCTTCGCAGCTTAGGTATGTCCTCCAGAAACGCCTCCGTCCGCACCGGATCCTCCACTAGAAACGGCTCCAATTCCTCCAGCAGTTTGCACCCGCGCAGAGCGTCCGCGAAATCGAACCGCTGGTGAAAATCGATCAACCAGTCCCCGTCCTTTCCGACGCCCTCGCGAACCTCCTCGCAATCGCGCCGCATCTGGTGGATCCTCTCCCGCGCATTGAAGGTCGTCCCGCCGTTCTTGACGCTCGCCGCATCCATCCGGAAAGCCCGATACCCTGCCGCGATCGCCGCCTGCGCCCTCTCCTTATAAGTAGGCCCTCCCCCGACGCCTCCCGTGATGTAGCATTCGCAATAATTCCGCGCGAGCCCGCCCAGCAGCGCGTGCACAGGCTGCCCCAGAACTTTCCCCTTCAAATCCCACAGCGCCAGGTCGAGCCCTCCCAGCGCGTCGATCTTTTCCCGCCCCGGCGGATAGAAAAACGCGCGATACATGTCCTGCCACAGCTTCTCGATAAACTGCGGATCTTTCCCGATCAACCGCCCCGCGCATTGTTCGATGGTGTCCTTCGATCCACCCTCGCCAATCCCAGTGATCCCCGCATCGGTCTCCACCGTGATCACCATGTTGCTCTGATTGAACAAAGGATTCAGATTCGCCGGCGCATAGGCCCGCACCCGGGTAATCTTCATCCGCGGAATCGCCGCCTCCGCGCGCCCCGCCGCCAGCGAAACCCCCGCAACCGAACCAAGAAAAGCTCGTCGCCTCATAGGTTTTCATCTCCTTTCTTCTTAGCGAGCTTAGCGCCTTTGCGCGAATTGTGTTTGTATATAATGTCCTATGCTCCGAGCCGTGCCCTTCCTGGCTCTCTCCACCCTGGTAAATCGCCCAAACCCAGGAAGTCACTATTCGCAGCCACCCTTACACCCCTCCGTCCGAGATTCTCCATGCCGAAACCAACCTGGTACAAGCCGGATTAACCGCGAGAGACTCGCAGGGCCACGCCATCGCAGGTCTTCACCCCTCGGACTTCGAAGTATTAGACAACGGCATCCCTCAGAAAATCACGGCATTCTCCGAACTCCGTTCCGACGGCAAGCCCGCGACTCCAGCGATCCCGTCCGACATTCTTCCGCAAGTCGCCGTCCCTCCGCCCGAGCCCAAATTCGTGACCTTCTTCTTCGACGATTTCCATCTGAGTAACGCCTCGATTCTATTCGTCAAACGCGCCGCGCGTACGTTTATCGCCAAGCATTTAAAACCCGGAGACAAGATGTCGATCGTCACCGCGTCCAGCGACAGCGATTTGGATTTCACAGACGATCAAAAACTTTTCTCCGAAAAGCTGGACTTGCTGCGCTCCCACACGCGCACCAGGTTTACCATGCCCTGCGAAGTCTCTCCCACCGACTCGTATATCTTCCTGAATAACCTCGACGGCCAGATTTACGAAAAGGCTATCAACGCCGCCAAACCGTGCGCTTGCACTGATTCGGAAAAACCATCGGCTTGCCGCGCCAACGCCATCGCCGTCGCCACTACCTTGGCTAGCTCTAGTTGGGAGGAAACGGAAGCGCAATCGATCGGCGCCATCGACGCCCTCGGATTCGCCGCAAAAAAGCTGTCCCAGGTGAATGGCATGCGCATTCTCGTGCTGACTTCCCCCGGCTTTTTGATCCGCCCCGGCCAGACGGAGCTGGATAAATTCATCGCCGGAGCCGCGCGCTGGAACATCGTAGTTCACTCGATCGACGGCAATGGCCTTAACGCGGACGTCTCTGGCCGCGAAGGGCTTCTCTACCAATCTCTTTTCTGGACGCCGCTCGCAAAAGCCGCCGACGGCACCGGCGGCCATTTTTTCAAAAACAACAACGACATCGCGGGAGCCATGGATCTCGCCACCAATCCCGAAGTCACCTACGTACTCGCCTTCAACCCCGGCCCTCGCGACGGAAAATTCCACAGCCTCAAAATCCGTTTCAAGTCCAAACGGCCGGACACCATTCAATTCCGCCCGAGCTATTTTTCCCCCGCCGACGAACCGAACAAAGCGCAATCCGCCCGCGCCCCTCTGGACGCCGCCGTTTTCACCAAGGAAACACTCACCGCATTCCCAGCCGCGGTCAGCGTCGCCCCCAACGACGCCTCCGTTTCCGTCTCCATCGTCGTCGACGTGAATCGCCTGGAATTCGTCGCCGGCAGCGGCCGTCACGTTCAGCAATTCGTTTTCCTGATGACCCTGCTGGATGCTTCCGGCGCCTTCGTAACCGGCAAAGAAGCCATCATGGATTTGGCGCTGACAGACGAGCGTTTGGAATCGCTACAAAAAACCGGATTGAAAGCCGTCGCCACTCTGAACGCTCCCGCCGGCGCGTATCAGGTCCGCATTGTAGTTCGCGAAGCGATGAAAGGCAGCCTCGCCGCATCAACGGTTCCGGTAGAAGTGCGTCCAAAGCAGCCTTAATTATCCAGAGTTTACGTGTTTCACCCGCGCGAGCCTGGAAGGCGACCCTCTAACATATAGTCAAGAAGCCAGGGGTATCCCAGTAAACACCTGGCGCGCGACCCGTCAAGTACTCGAGTCCCTGTCGGAATCGTCCATGTAAATTGGGTGGAACCAGCGTCCATTACAGCGGGGTTTGCCGTGGAGACTCATAACCCGGACAGGGGCCCCACTAAGGCTTTGATCTTTGAAAATTTGGAGTTAGTCCTTCGCCAAAGCGAAGGCGACGATGTCGGAACCAGCCGCAACAGCGAAGTACTGCCTGTTGTCGAACAGATACGTCATGGGTGAAGCCTTCCAGTTCGCATTGAGCTGAAAGTTCCACAGAATCTTTCCGCTTGCAGCGTCCACCGCCATCAATGCCCCGGAGTCCTCGCAAAAAAACACCAGGCCGGTGGACGTCGCGAGCGTCCCACCCCAGGATTCCGCTCTACCCTGCTGCGGCACCTCCCACGCGATTTTTCCCGTGTGAATATCGATCGCCCGCAGCACCTTCTGCGGATGATCGTTATCCACTCCTCGCGCCGTTCCCCCAAAAAACGCCTTCCCCGCTTCCCAGTTGATTTCCGACTTTACATAGATGTTGCACTTCTCGAGCGTCTGCAAATAGTAGTATCCCGTCGCAGGATTAAATGAAGTAGAAAACCAGTTCGTGGCGCCTTCCACCGCCGGACACGTCATGTTCCCTTCCTTCGTGGGAATCTGATTCGGATTCAGGACCGGCCGCCCATTTGCATCGATCCCCTTCGCCCAGGTGATCTTCTTCACGAACGGCTGCGCGAGCAGCAATTTTCCGTTGGTCCGGTCGAGCACATAGAAAAACCCGTTGCGGTTCGCATGCAGCAGCAATTTGCGCGGCTGCCCCTGCCAGTCTGCGTCGATCAGGACCTCCGGCTGCACCGCATCCCAATCCCAAACATCATGCGGGGTGTACTGGAAATGCCACTTCAATTTCCCGGTCTTCGCATCGAGAGCCAGCGTCGAATCCGAGTACAGATTGTCGCCCAGACGGTCGTCGCCGTTGTAATCCGGTCCCGGATTCCCCGCCTGCCAGTACACAATGCCAAGCTGCGCATCGTAGCTGCCCGTGAACCACGTGGCCGCCGACGGATGATCGATTCCAGTGCCCTTCCACGTCTCCGAAAGCGGCTCGCCTTTCTTCGGCACGGTCCAAAACCGCCAGGCTTCCTTGCCGGTTGCCTGATCGAATGCCTCGACAAATCCCCGCACGCCTTCGTCTCCACCAGCGATTCCCGAGACCACCAGATCTCCGACGATCAGCGGAGCCGAGGTCGCATTGTAATTCTGCTTCCAATCCGCCATCACCGTATCCCAGATCACCGCTCCCGTGAAGCGGTTCAACGCGACAATGTGCGCGCGATCCATCACCATGAACAAACGGTCGCCCTTAATCGCCACGCCGCGATTAAATCCGCCGCCGGCATTTCCATTCAGATTCTTGGTGCGGTCCCGAAAGAAATGCCACACCTGCCGGCCCGTCCCCGCATCCAGCGCGTAACATTCGTTCCCGCTAGAAACATACATCAACCCTTCCACCACCACCGGCGTAGTTTCCGAAGGCGAAGTGTTCGGCAAATTGAAAACCCACGAAGGAGCCAGCTTCTTGATGTTCCCTTTGTTCACCTGGTCGATCGTCGTATACCGGTTCCCATTGTCCGCACCGTGATAACTGGGCCAATCCTTTTGCGAAGTAACCTCCCGATAGCGGTCGCCCTCCGGACGCAGCAGGTGCACCTTGCGATCTGCGCTTAGCAATTGCAGATCCGCGAAACTGCTATTCAGCACTTCGCCTTCAACCGTCCGCCCATCGGTGGTCCGGACCGTCATGTGCACCGGCGCGTCGCCCCAAGGTTTCAGCGAACGAACATAACCGATCAGGCTCTTCAGCTCCTGGTCAGTAACCTTGAACGCCGGCATGCCCGCCGCCGGAATGCCTCCACGAATCACCGCCGCCAATTCCTGATCGTCGCGGCGGCCCGCCCTTTCGACGATCGCCGGACCAAGCTCGCCGCCATTGCCGTCGCCCCCATGGCAGGACGCGCAATGACTCTCAAATTGTTTTTGTCCAGCGTCCGGAGTTTGCGAAAAAGCAATTGTGGCCGCCACAAGAGCGGCAAGCAATCTTGGCATTCTTATATAGTGCCTTATATAGTGCCGGACACCGAAAGACGATTGCTGTACCTGCGCGTCGCGATCGTCGCCGGGACGATTGCGAGCATGGCCCTGTCCCATAAACTGTGGCTGAGCGCGCGCTTCTACCCGCTGACCCCCGTCTTCCCGTTTCTGAAACCGATCCCTTCGCCATACGACTACATTTTGTTCGGCGCGACTCTGCTGTCGCTCGCGCTCTCAGCGCTAACTCCGCGAATGATTCCCTTCTTCGCGACTCTCGCACTGGTGCTGGTGGTCTGCGATCAATCGCGCCTTCAACCCTGGTTCTACGAATATTTCTTTCTTCTTCTGGGCGTCGCCTTCGCTTCGCCGAACGCGTGCCGCCTGATCGTCGCCGCGACGTATTTCTGGAGCGGCGCGCAAAAACTCAACGCCGGCTTTATTAACGACGTTTTTCCCTGGATGCTGGAACCCTTCCTGCGCCACCTGCCGCACAGTGCGCAGTCGCTGGTTCATCCTCTATCGGTCGCGGCTCCGTTCATCGAACTGTGGATCGGCATTGCGCTGCTGGGCAGAAAATTCCGGACGCCGGCCGTGATCGTCGCCGTAGCGATGCACGTCTTCATCCTGATCGCCCTCAGCCCCTGGGGACAAAACTACAACCATGTGGTGTGGCCCTGGAATATCGCGATGGCCGCCGCCATTGTGATCCTGTTCTGGAAGACAAACGATTCCGCGAGACAGGTCCTGTTCAGCAGAAGCCCCTTCCATATCGCGGCGCTGCTGTTGTTCGGCCTCGCGCCGATACTCAGCTTCTTTGGGCGCTGGGATCATTACCTCTCGGCGGCGATGTACACCAGCAACACCAATCATGGAACCATCTACCTCAGCGACAAAATATTCGACCGCCTGCCGGACGGCATTCAGGACTACGTGAGAGAGGAAACTCCGGAGATCGATTCGATCGATATCGCCGAATGGTCGGCCAACGAATTAAATGTCCCACCCTACCCGGAAGTCCGTATCTATAAAAACGTCGCGCGAAAAATCTGCGAGTATGCGCAGAACCCCGAGGACGCACGGCTTTCGGTAACCAGCAAATCGACTATTGGGAAAAGCATCACGGGCTCGTCCTACACGTGCGCGTCGCTAAAGAGTCAGTAGGCTTCGCCGCGATTGTCGATACGAATGACGACGATGAGATCCGGCGGCTCAAGAGAAAACACTTCTCCACTTGCCAACTCGCAGACGCAGTATACCTGGACGGTCTGCGAGAGTTCACATCGCCATATCCGGTCACTGCGTAGCGAAGGAGGGCTGGCCCGATTCGCGTTTTGACAACGCGATCACAGCGTGCCAAGTCGCGCTCGGCAGGAGGGCGGAAAACGATACGCCTAGTCAGAACTTGAGCCGCTTGCGAACTTCATCAAAGGGCAAATCTTCGCCCCGTTCAGCAAGCGCTTGATCCAGCTCTGCTAATGTCTCCGCATCGACAATTTCTTCATTGCCCAATTCCGCGAGAAAAGAAATCGCGATCGGCACCTCATCATCTGGCAGAGCTTCCACGAGCGCTCGGAGATGATTGCGATCAGATGCCATGCTTTCAACATTACGTCAGCCACCGACGATCCGATAGCTGGACCGATTTGAGACTCTCAACACCAGACTGGCTGACGAGCGATAACTATTTCTTAACGATCGTCGAGGGCAGATTGTAGTCTTTCTCGGGCTTGAAGGACGGGTCGCGCAGCATCTTGAGCCCGATCTCCACCGCTTTGTCGACGCACAGAGGATAGACGAAGGTTGCCGCGAGAATCCCATCTTCGACCTTCTTGACGCCGCCCGCGTCGCCATCCAAACCGTCAACGCCGATGAAGGCAATTTCCTTTTCGCGCCCGAGTTCTTTCGCCGCCAGATACGCGCCGACCGCCATGGGATCGTTGTGGCCATACAAGACGTCGATCGACGGCTGGGCGCGCAAAACCTCCGTCATGCGATCTTTCGCTTTCGCTTGAATCCAATCGGCGACTGGCTCGGCCACGATGTGAATGTCCGGATATTTCGCGAGAATTTCCTTCGCGCCGCTGTCGCGCTTGATCTCTCCTTCGACGCCGAGAAGACCGCGCATTTGAACGACGTTGCCTTTCGGCGAGCCGTATTTTTGGGTCAAAACGTCAACGATGAACTGCCCGGCGAGGCGTCCGATCGCGGTGTTGTCGCTGTGAATATAAGTAGTGAAGTACGGTTGCAGGATGTCGCGTTCCAGGCAGATTACGGGGATGTGCGCGTCCATCGCCTGGCCCATAATGGCGGTGAGCGCCGCTCGTTCATTGGGAGCGACGATCAGCAGGTCGGGTTTCTGGCGAATGAAGGTTTCCACTTGCGCGACCTGTTTACTGTTGTCCTGTTGGGCGTCCGCGATGACGAGCTTCACGCCGCCCGCTTCAGTGAATAGCTTGGTCATCAAAGCGTTTTGGGCGGCCCGATAAGGCTCGGCATTATTGCACTGGCTGAAGGCGACGAAGAACTCTTTCTTGGGAGCAGTGCAGGCGGAAAGTAGGAGTGAGCACAGCAAAAGCACCCATAGACTAAAGTGTCGATTCATATTGTGGCCGACTTCAGGATACGTTCCTCGTTGGCTTCCTTGGCGTCCAGCATTGCCGTGGCGCGGCCTTCGCGCATCACCAGAATCCGGTCGGAGCAGCGGAGCAGTTCGGGCAATTCGGAGCTGACCAATATCACTCCTTTGCCTTCCGCGGCGAGTTTTTCGATGATGGCGTAAATTTCCTGTTTCGCTCCGACGTCGATGCCGCGCGTGGGGTCATCCAGGAAAAGCACATCAGGATTGGCGAGCAGGCAGCGAGCCAGAAGCACTTTCTGCTGGTTGCCTCCGCTGAGTGTGCTCACGGGCGCATCGCGCGACGCGGCCTTGAGAGCGAGGCGGCGGAACACGGGGTCAAGAGCGCGTTTTTCCTCCGATGGCTGAAGGAAACCGAACTTTGAGAAGCCGGCCAGAGCTGCGTTTTCCCCGACGCTCATCTGCATCATTAATCCTTCGCCCTTTCGATCTTCAGGGAGCAATGCGAGGCCCAGCTTGATCGCTTCGGCGGGCGATCGCGGATGGATTTCGCGGCCCTTTAGCCGAATGGTTCCGCTGAGGCGACGGTCGAGGCCGAACAGGGCGGCTCCGATTTCGCTGCGGCCCGCGCCAACCAGACCGGCGATTCCCAGAACCTCCCCCTGGCGTAAATCAAACGATATGTCTTGAAGTTTCCTGGTCGATAAATTCACCACGGAGAGAATCGTTTCTTCCGAGAAGGATTCCCGCCGCGACGACGTTTCGATATAGCGGCCCACCATCATCCGGATCAGCTCGTCGGGAGTCGTTTCGGCAACGACGCGTGTTCCTACCGTTGCTCCGTCCCGGAGGACGGTGGCGCGATCGGAGATGCGGAAAATTTCGTCCATGCGATGGGATACGTAAACGATGGCGACGCCTTCCCGCTTCAATTCCCCGATGAGACGGAAGAGGCGCTCCACGGCGTCGTCGAACAGGGAGCTGGTAGGCTCATCCATGAAGAGAATGCGCGCGTTGGAGGCTAGCGCGCGGGCGATCGCCACCAGTTGCATTTCTCCCGCGCGGAGCGAGCCGAGCATCGTTTTAGGATCCGCGGCGAGACCGACCTGATCGAGAAAAGGCTGCGCAAAACGGGTCAGCTCGCGGAACTTCACGGGACGGCCAATGGCGATATTTTCGGCGATGCTGAGGTTGGGAAAAAGATCGAGCTCCTGATAAATGATTCCGATTCCCAGGCGCTGCGCATCGAGAGGATGTTTTATATCGACCGGTGTGCCGTGAATCAAAATTTGTCCTGCATCGGCGCGGACAGATCCGGCTGCGATCTTCGCCAGCGTACTCTTGCCGGCGCCGTTTTCACCGAGCAGCGCGTGGACCTCGCCCGCGGCCACGGACAAACCGGCTCCTCGCAATGCCTGCACGCCGTCGAAATGTTTCCGAACACCTTCGAGGCGGAGAATTTCAATCACTACGGTCCTCGCGGGACAACAGAATCGTCACGGCGATGGAGATCAGCAGGAACGCCACGGTGACGTACCAGTGGAGCCCGAAAGGGAACGGGATGATCAGGAGGAAAAGCCAGAAGAATCGGCGCCTGCGTTTCGGTTTGGGCGTGCCGAAGTCATCCATAACCCCAGGATATAATCATTGTCGCGATGGCTGAGGCGTTTCACGTGAGTAGAGTCGCGTTGATCGTGTACGCGCTCGCGCCGCTTTTCTGCCGCGCGGACACCTTTCAAACCGCGGTCCAGCCGTTCGTCGATACGTACTGCATCGGCTGCCATAACGACAAGGTGAAATCGGGAGGAGTGAATTTAAAGGCAGCGGACCTAGCCTCTCAGCGCGATGCGTGGGAACGCGTAGTGGAGAAAGTGGAGGCCGGCGAAATGCCTCCGAAGGGCGCGCCGAGGCCCTCCGAAAAACAGGCCGCGGCGGTCACGAAATGGCTCGAAGAGGAGTTCGCGCGAGAGGATTCGGCGCTGAAACCCGATCCGGGGCGCGTGACCGCCCGGCGGCTGAACCGGTACGAGTACAACGCCACGATTCGCGATCTGCTCGCCGTCGACTTCCGGCCGGCGAACGATTTCCCAACGGACGACTCCGGATATGGATTCGACAATATCGGCGATGTGCTGACGCTCTCCCCCACGCTGATGGAAAAATATCTGGCGGCTGCGCACAAAGTGGCGCGCCTCGCGATTGAGGGTGAGCAGCCTCCGAAAATGGCGTTACGCGATCGCCATTCGAACAGCAGCAGGAGGCAGGGCGAGTTCACCTGGCAGCGTACCTTCGTTTGGGATGCCGATTACATAATCCGGTTGGAAGCGGCGACGCGATATCCGGGCGATTTGTATTTCCGCTTCGATGGAGGAGAAGTCCATCAGTCGAAGGCCATTCCTGGAGTTCAATTGAATCCCGTGGGAAGAATCCACGATTACCGCATGCACTTGACCGGCGGCGTTCACAAGATGACCGCGTGGTTCGTCGTGAACGACGCGGAAGCGCTGGAGCAATACAAAATCGACGCGAAGCGGCGCCGAAGAAATGGCCGGCCGGAGGCTCCGTCGGATAAGCCGTTCGTGGCTCCGAAGGGAGCGGTGGATTATCTTGAAGTGCTCGGTCCGTATAATCCGGCTCCGGCTCCTCGGCCGGCGCCTGAAGGATACAAACGAATCTTCGTTTGCGCGCAGAAAAACGATGCGTGCGTGCGAGCGGACCTGGAACATCTGTCGAGGCTTGCGTGGAGGCGTCCGGTGACTCCCTTGGAAGTTCGCAAGCTTGCGTCGTACGTGAAAATGGCGCAGAACGACGGCGCGCCGTTCGAGAAGGCGATGGAAGTCGGCGTCGAGGCGGTGCTGGTGTCGCCTTACTTCCTGTTCCGCATGGAGCGCGATCCGGCGTCGGGCGGGGATCATCGCATCGGCGATTTCGAACTGGCTTCGCGGCTCTCGTATTTTCTGTGGAGCAGCATGCCGGATGCGGAACTGTTCCGGCTGGCGAAAGAAGAAAAGCTGCACGATCCGGCAGTACTGGACCGGCAGGTGACGCGGATGTTGAAGGACCAAAAATCGGAGGCGCTGGTCGATAATTTCGGAGGACAGTGGCTGCAAACGCGCAACCTGGACAGCCTCAAGCCCGATCCCGATAAGTATCCTTTCTTCAATGACGACCTGCGTGAGGCGATGAAGACGGAGACGCACTTGTTCTTCTCCTACATCATTCGTGAAGATCGCAGCATCCTGGATTTTCTGACCGCGAAGTACACGTTCTTAAACGATCAGCTCGCGAGCCTGTATGGCATCCCCAAGGTGACCGGCGCCGAGTTTCGCAAAGTGGATTTGACGGGCACGCCGCGCGTGGGCGTACTGACGCAGGCCAGCGTGCTGACCGTGTCCTCCTATCCGACGCGCACTTCGCCGGTGATCCGCGGCAAATGGATCTTAGAAAATATTTTGAACACGCCTCCTCCGGTGCCGCCGGCGAATGTGCCGAGCTTGAAGGAAAACGAGGCGGGCTCCGCGATGAGCGTCCGGGCGGCGCTTGAAAAACATCGCGCCGATCCAGCCTGCGCGGGCTGTCATGCGCGGATGGACCCACTGGGTTTCGGGCTCGAAAATTTCAATGGAATCGGTCGCTATCGCACGCATGACGGAAAGTTCCCGATCGATTCGAGCGGCATGTTGCCGAATGGAAAATCGTTCAAAAACTCCGAGGATCTGCTGCGTCTTTTGCAGGACGATAAGGAGGCGTTTACCCGCTGCCTGACGGAAAAGCTATTGACCTTCGCCATCGGGCGGGGCCTGGAGCGCTACGACCGGCCGGCGGTGAATGCAATCTCCCGCAAAGTGGCGGACAATCGATATAGATTTTCCACGCTGGTGAGAGAGATCGTGAACAGCGCGCCATTCGAGATGCGGCGTGGGGAGACGCGCGGCAGACAAATCGCCGGAACGACGGGAGGCGTGAAGTGAATACCGGCAAGCATTTATCGCGGCGCAGGCTACTGCGGGGAATAGGGGTCTCCATCGCCTTGCCCCTGCTCGACGCGATGGCGCCCGCGTTTTCACCGGCCAAAACCGCTCCGCTGCGGATGATGTTCAACTACGTTCCGAACGGCATCGTCATGAAGGACTGGACGCCGCGGGGCTCCTGGTGGGACGTGTCCCGGATTCTCCATCCCATAGGAGAGCTTTCGCGGATTCTACAACCGATGGCGCCGTATCGCGACAAGATGCTGCTGGTGACGGGTCTGACCCAGAGGAACGGATACGGATATCCCAGCGATGGCGGCGGCGGCCACGCGCGCGCGGCGGCAACGTATCTGACGGGGGTTCACGCGAAGAAGACCGGCGGCGCGGATATATGTGTCGGTATCTCCATGGATCAGGTAGCCGCGCAGAAGATCGGCGGCGCAACGCGATTTCCTTCGCTCGAATTGACCTGTGAGGAGGGCAGAATGTCGGGCGCCTGCGATTTGGGCTATAGCTGCGCCTACAGCAATAGCATTTCGTGGCGATCCGCGACCACGCCGAATCCGCCGGAGATGAATCCGCGGTCGGCATTCGAGAAGCTGTTTGGGGCGGGGGACGAGGATCCGGAGACGCGCAAGAGGAATCGCCGCTACGACCGCAGCGTCCTCGACGGGGTGATGGAAGACGCCAGAAATCTGGAGCGGGATCTGGGATCGTCCGATCGCCGGAAACTGGACGAATACATGTCGTCGGTGCGGGAGATTGAGACTCGCATTCAGAAAGCGGAGCGCGATAATCAGGAAGTCGTGCCGCAGATGGAGAAGCCGGAGGCGGCGCCGGCGGACCTCGCGGATCACGCCCGGCTCATGTATGACCTGATGCGCGTGGCGTTTCAAACCGATATGACCCGCATCGCGACGTTTATGTTAACGCGCGAAGGCAGCACGCGCACGTATCGCGAGATCAATTTGCCGGAAGCCCATCATCCGTTGACGCATCACCATGGCGATCCGGGGATGATCGAAAAGGTGGTGCGCATCAACCGATATCACGTGGAGCTGTTCGCCGAGTTTATCGGTAAAATGGCGAAAACTCCGGACGGAGACGGATCGCTGTTGGATCATTCGATGATCGTTTATGGCTCCGGGATCTCGGACGGAAATCAGCATGAGCACGTGAATCTGCCGCTGATGATTCTGGGCGAGGGTTGCGGAACCATCAAGACCGGCCGGCGCCTGGATCTTCCGGCGAATACTCCGCTCAATAATCTGCATGTTTCGATGCTGGACCGGATGGGTGTGCCGGTGGAGAAACTGGGCGACAGCACCGGACGGATACGGGAATTGAATGAGCTCGGCTGGTGGTCTTAATCTACGCACACATGCTTAACGCGGGGGCGGGAACAACTTTTCCGTCCGGGACAACAGCCATCGCGCGCGCCTCTGCTCCGCGAGATTCAACTCGCGATTCTCCGGCGACTGATTAATGTCCACTTTCAGCGCCTGCCGCAGCATGTTTTGAAACCCGGTCTTATCTTTCTGCGCCACCAGAACGTTTTCCGCATACGCCACCAGGGGTCCCGCTTGATGCCCTCCGCCGAGCGCCATCGCGCGGTCGAAGTGTTCCTTCGCCAAAGCGATGCGATTCGGCTTGGCATTGAGGCGGGACATTTCGTAGGTGATCAGGAATGTGTGAACGGTCCCCTCGTCGAAAGCCTCGTCGAGTTCGATCACCCGGTCGATCAAGGCTTCGAAGCGGGGGATTTCCGGGAACATCATGAAGTCGTGTGATGCGGCGAGCGCCGCCCCCCAGGAGATTGCGGTCCAGTACATCATCGGCGCTTCCGATTTCTTGAGTTCCTTGACTGCCTCTTTCGGATTTGCCTTCAGGCGCTGGGCGAAATCGGGATGCTTCAATTCCAGTCCACGCAAACCGTAATTTCGCGCGCGTAAGTAAAGCTTCGCGGCGCGCGCCCGCATCGCTGTGGAGGTGACCTTGTCGGTGTCTTCCAGTTCGTCGGCATCTTCTTGAACGAACGCGTACGCGTACTGAGTGAAGCCTCGCGCGGCCGCCAGAAGCAATCCCTCATGACGCGGATTTTCCGCCAGCAGGCTTTCGATTAACTTCAAACTGAAGGGCACCGCGGCGCGGATCAGCTCCGGATCTTCGTCGGAGGCGAACGTACTGCCAGACGCGGCCAGCGCGTTGCCGAGCTGATTGATCGCGTATCTCTTCACGGAACAGCCTACGGAACAGCCACAGAGAAAAACCACTGAAATCAGAAGCAATCGCGTCACATGAGCTAGTTTACTCTGGAGCCCGAAGTAAAACTTTCAACACGCCCTTGGTCGCTGCCTTCTTAAACGCTTCCGGCGCGCGATCCAGGGGAAATTCTTCGGAAATCAAATCGCCGACCCGCACTTTACCCGACGCCAGCAACTTCAGCGCCGGCTCAAAACGCCCGCACCGGGAGCCGACCAGCGTGATCTCGTTGACGATCGCCGGAGCAGTATCGATCGGCACCAGCCCGTGCACCGTGGACTTCATCACCACCGTTCCGCGCGGCTCGGACATCGCGATCGCGGCGCGCAGACCTTCTTGAGAACCAGTCGCGTCCACCACGATGGGAAAGGCGCGCTGCGGCAATTTGTCCGTGAGCACTTCGGTGGTGACACCAGACCATTCGACCAACAACATTTTCTCCCGATGCCTGCCGAGCAGTAATACTTTCGCGCCATGCGCCTGGAGCACCTGGGCGATCAGTAATCCGAGCTTTCCGTCGCCCAGCACCGCAACCTGCTCGCCCTTCGGGATCTTGATTTGATCGACAATCTCGCACGCGGCCGCGACTGGTTCGATGAAGACCGCGTGCTCCGTCGGAATCGACTTCGGCACGCGATGCAGATTCGCCACCGGCAGCGTCAAAAATTCGCGAAATGCGCCGGGATGTTTCACGATGCCGAGCACCGTGCGATTCGGACAGTGCCGTCCAAGTCCGCGAGCGCACCAGTCGCAATGCCCGCACGCGAGATTGATTTCTCCCGCGACGCGGGTGCCGTCCGCGAACTCGCCCACGAACTCATGCCCGGGCGTTCCGGAGAATCCGTAGTAGCCGCGCTGCAATTCTAGATCGGTGGAGCAGATGCCCGCCGCCAGCATGCGAATCCGGGCGAATCCGCTCGCCACGCGGGGCACGGGTTGCCTTTTGACCTCGACCACGCCGTTTTCCAAATGGACTGACAACATTCGTTTAAAGTTAGAAGATATGGCTTTCACTATGCAATCGTTGACGCCGATTCTGCTGGTCGATGCGATCGAGCCGTGCCTCGGTTTTTGGGAAAAGTTGGGGTTCGACGTCACGATCAAAGTGCCCGATGGGGATGTTCTCGGGTTCGTGATTTTAAACAACGGGCCCGTGGAAGTGATGTATCAGACGCGCGCAAGTGTCGCGAAGGACGTTGCCGCGATGGCGGATTTCCCGTCATCGAGCATCCTTTATAGACACGTCACGAATATCGATGAAGTGATCGCCGCCGTGGAGGGCGCGCCGGTGATGGTCCCGAAGCGCACGACATTTTATGGCGCCACCGAATACGGAGTGCGCGAGCCGGGAGGCAACGCAGTGAGTTTTTCTGAAGTGGGCGCGCATGCAAGTTAGTTCTGTTGTGGGGTGGGTTGGCAAAGTCGTACAGATCGCTTCCTGCGGTCGCGGCTCGGAATCGGCCAAGCGTAAAATTAATCGCTTACCGAGCCGCGACCGCAGGAAGCGATCCCCTCAACAGGGTTTTGCCTCGGAGCCTGCGTGCTGAACGTTAATCTCCGCTGCATCACCGCATCGTGCGCCACGCATTTCGGCATCGAAGAAGTTCTCTACAACTGTCCGCGATGCGGCGGACTTCTCGAAGTTATTTATGGGCCCGCCGCGCCCGCCCCGGAGTTGAAAGCGACATTCCGCAATCGCAGGCTGAGCAACGCACCTCTCGATCAGAGCGGCGTCTGGCGGTATCGCGAGCTGTTCCCGTTTCTCGATGACGTCTCTCACGTGGTCACCTTGCGCGAAGGCAACACGCCGCTGCTCGACGGGCCCGTCGCCGCCGCGTATGGAGGGCTCGACCGGCTGACGTTCAAGCATCAAGGCTTCAACCCGACCGGGTCGTTCAAGGACAACGGGATGACCTGCGGCGTCGCGCAAGCGCGGCGTTTGAAGATGACCCGGGTGGCGTGCGTGTCCACCGGCAACACCTCGGCATCGATGGCCGCCTACGCCGCCGCGGCTGGGCTCGAAGCGCTGATATTTCTCCCGCACGGAAACATTTCGTTCGGGAAGCTTGCGCAGGCGCTGGAATATGGGGCGCGTACGTTTCAGGTGGAAGCGAACTTCGACGAAATCCTGGCGCTGGTGCGCGCGCTGGCGGAGCGGCTCGGCATTTATATGCTCAATTCGATGAACCCATTTCGCATCGAGGGCCAGAAAAGCATCGTGATCGAGATGATGGATCAGCGCGACTGGCGCGCGCCGGATTGGATCGTCCTTCCCGGCGGCAACCTCGGCAACACGTCCGCGTTCGGAAAAGCTCTGCGCGAACTGCGCGCGCAAGGATTCATCGATAAAATTCCGCGTCTTGGCGTGATTCAAGCGGAGGGATCCGCGCCGTTTTACGAGTTCAGCCAGCGTCGCGGCGAAGGCGAATTTCGTGCGATCGCGAAGCCCGAAACGCTCGCCACCGCGATCCGCATCGGCGACCCGGTATCGTGGCCGAAGGCTTGGCACGAGGTGCAAGTATCGAACGGCGTCGTCGAAAAAGTGACAGAGCAAGAGATCGCCGACGCCAAAGCGCAGATCGGCCGCTCCGGCATTGGATGCGAGCCCGCGTCCGCCGCCACGCTTGCCGGAATTCGCAAATTGACGGCGGCTGGTACCATCGCGCGCGATGCCGACGTTGTCGCCGTGCTCACCGGCAATGTGCTGAAGGACACCGATTATATTTACCGCTATCACACTGGTAAACTGGATGCGCCGGACGGCGCCAAGATCGCTTCTTCGTTCGGCAACCAGCCCATCGTTGTACCGAACGACCCGGAGCGTATCGCCCATGCCATCGAGCATTGAACTATCCGAGCTGTCATCGCGCCATTTCCCCGAGCCAGTGCCGTACGCCACAATCGCTCCTCAAACTTCCAGCCCGGCACCGCTCTGTATCGTTCTCATGGGCGGCGGAGGAAGCCGGCAGAGCCTGATCGATTGCCGGCCTCTGTTCGATCAATGGTGGTCGGAGGGCGTGCTCGCCCCGATGGTCTTCGCCACTCCCAGCGCGGGCATGAGCTACTATCTCGACTGGGATTCTTTCATCCTCGAAGATTTCATTCCACATCTGCGCGCTACCTGTAACGTCGAAAACGCGACCGCGATTACCGGAATCTCCATGGGCGGCTACGGAGCCCTCAAGATTGCGTTCGAGTATCCCGAGCATTTCGCCGCGGTTGCCGTGATGAATCCAATGCTCGAGCCAGGATTGAACGACGCGCAAATCGGCGCGCGCAACAGGATCCATCATGCGACTGGAGGCCCTCCGCATCTCATCGGACCGGCGCGTGATCCGGAGGTGTTCGCCCAAAATAATCCCGCCAATCGCGCGATTGCGAACGCGATCCGCATCCGCGAGTCACAGTTGCCGATCTACTTAGAAGTCGGTGACAACGATTTCGTCAATGCGCAGGACGGAACGGAATTCCTGCATCGCGTGCTGTGGGATCTGGACATTTCTCACGAGTATCGCCTGATCCGCGGCGCCGATCACGGGGGGCCGACGTTTCGCCCGCGCATGCGCGCGACCTATGGTTGGCTCAGCGCTGTGCTCAACGCGCGAAGTCCGGCCGAGCCAACCGCGGAGCAACTCGCGCTGGATGCAATCCGCGCCCAACTTGAGCCGCTGCGCGATCTAGCCGCCGCGTCTGACCCCACGGCTCGTCGAAGATTCGGAGTTCTGCCGGATGCCAGAGTATAATCGGATTGTGCGAAAAATGGCCATGATTGCGGCTCTCTCCTTGCTGGCCGCATGTACCAAGGACATTCAAAACAAGGACGCCGTCCGCGGCGCCGTGATCGATTATTTGAAGGAGCGGCAACCTAAAACCGGGCTGAACGTGGACCAGATGCAAGTCGATGTAACGACCATGACCTTTACATCGGGCGGCAAGGAAGTGCGGGCCAATGTGATGTTCACGCCCTTAGCCGGCGGAGCCGGAATGCAAATGCCATACACGCTGGATCGCAAAGGCGATAAGTGGGTGGTGCGTCCGCACACCGAAAGCGGAGAGAATCCGCATGGCGCAGCGGGATTACCCGCACTCCCGGCGAATCATCCTCCGGTGGGAAAGGAACAATGAAGACGGTCGCCGTTCTGGGCGGCGGTCCGGCCGGTGCGCTTGCCGCGGAACGTTTGGCCAGCGCGGGCCTGAAGACCGTTCTTTTCGACGAGAAACTGGCCTGGGAAAAGCCCTGCGGCGGCGGCCTGACCTATAAGGCGTATCACGAATACCCCTTTCTGGTGGACAACGATACGCCCAAGAAATTCGTCAACGAGACGAAGCTTTCCGCGCCCCGCGCCGGCGCCGTCAAGATGCAACTGGAGCATCCACTGGTAATTTATTCGCGCATGGATCTGAATCGCATGCTGCTGGAGCGCGCTGAAAAGTCCGGCGCCGCGATCGAACAGACGCGCGTGTTAAGTATCGATCGCCGCGGTAAAGGCTGGAATCTGCGCACCCGCTGCGGCATCGCCGAAGCGGATTTTTGCATCGTCGCGACCGGCGCCCGCAATCCTCTGCGCGAAGTCGGCACGCAGTGGGCCGCGGAAGACACCATGACGGCGCTCGGTTACTACGTGCCTTCCTCGCAGGATCATATCGACATTCAGTTCCTGCCGCGCTTCGAAGGCTACATTTGGGTGTTCCCCCGCTGCGGCCATCTTTCGGTGGGAATTTGCGGCAAGGGCGTTCCCGCGCAAGTGCAGCGAACACGCCTCGAAGCGTATATGACGGAACGCGGCATCTCCTATAAAGAGGGGAAATTTTATAGCCACATGCTGCCGTCGCTTGAGACTCCGGGGTGGCGCAGCAATCGCGTGTCGGGCGAAGGATGGCTCGCCGTCGGCGATGCAGCCGGCTTGGTCGATCCGATCACAGGCGAGGGCTTGTACTATGCGATGCGCTCGGGCGATCTAGCCAGCCGCGTGGTCATCGACGATGCGCACGGCATCGCGGAGAAAGCGGCGGCATATCGCGCGATGCTGTCCCGCGAGTTTGCGCTCGACCTGGAATTCGCCGCGACGCTCGCCAAAAGAGTCTTTCTCGGCAGCTTCATGTTCAGTTCCGTTCCCGCGCGTATGGTGCAGTATATCCGCAGCAGTCCGCGATTCCGCGCCTTGATGCAGGATCTATTCGCGGGAACGCAGCCGTATCTCGAATTGCGAAGCCGCCTGCTGCGCAATTTGAACGGCACTCTTCAGGAAGTGCTCATGACCTTCTTCCTCGATCGAGTAATCCCTGAAAATTCCCGCGCCGTCCTATGAGTATCGAGAAATCCGAAGAGTGGTTTGAGCGGGCGCTCGCCCATATTCCGGGCGGCGTCAATTCGCCGGTGCGCGCCTTCCGGGGTGTAGGCGGATCGCCGATCTTTATCCAGCGCGGCGCAGGCCCGCGCCTCTTCGATGTCGACGGCAATTCGTATATCGATTACGTCTGCTCCTGGGGACCCCTGATTCTAGGCCATCTCCCGCCGCCCGTCGTCGAGGCACTGCGCGGCGTCCTAGAAATCGGCACCAGCTTCGGCGCGCCCACCGTCCAGGAAGTGGAACTCGCCGAGTTGATCGCGCACCTGGTTCCGTCCATGCAGATGGTGCGCCTGGTTAATTCCGGCACGGAAGCCACGATGAGCGCGTTGCGGGTGGCGCGCGGGTTCACCGGCCGCGACCTCACCGTGAAATTCGAAGGCTGCTACCACGGCCATGTCGATTCTCTTTTAGTGAAGGCGGGATCGGGCATGGCGACCCTCGGGATCGCGGACACAGCGGGCGTCCCGGCATCGTTCGCCGCCACCACCATCGCGCTTCCCTACAACTCCATCTCCGCGGTCGAACAGACCTTCAAGGAGCATGGCGACAAAATCGCCGCGGTCATCGTCGAGCCCGTAGTCGGCAACATGGGCTGCGTTCCGCCTGCTCCTGGATTTCTCGAGGCGCTGCGAGAAATAACCGCGCGCCACGGCGCACTGTTGATCTTCGACGAAGTGATGACTGGCTTCCGCGTAGCCCTGGGCGGCGCGCAAAAGCGTTTCGAAATTCTCCCCGATTTAACCACGCTCGGAAAAATCGTCGGCGGCGGCCTGCCGATGGCGGCCTACGGAGGCCGCGCCGACATCATGAAAAAGGTCGCGCCCGTGGGGCCGATTTATCAGGCTGGAACGCTCTCCGGGAATCCAATGGCGGTGGCCGCCGGGCTCGCGATGCTGCGCTATCTCGAAGCGCATCCGGAGGTGTATGAATTCCTCGAAGCGCGCGGCGCGCAGTTAACGGAATGGGTACCGCCCGGCGTCACCGTGAATCGCGTCGGCTCCATGTTCACGTTTTTCTTCACACCGGACCCGGTCACCGATTGGGAATCCGCCGCCCGCAGCGACAAAGCCGAGTTCGCAAGATTGTTTCATTTCCTGTTGGAACGCGGCGTCTACCTGGCGCCCTCGCAATTCGAAGCCGGATTCATTTCTACCGCGCATACCGCGGCCGATATTGAATACACGGTTGACGCGATGAAGGAATTCTTCGAAGCCTGAACGTCACAGGTGTGCCGGCACTGCCCGCCTTACTCGTCAAAAGAGCTAGTATTTTCAATGATTATCGTTTGGCGACGAGACTGCCTCTATAGACGTCATGAAGAGCCTCATCGTTGGCGTCATGCTGCTGTTCGCACAATCGGAAGTGCAGAATACGGTGGTCCGCTCGATCAAATATGAAAACTTTAAAGGTATTTCCACCGACGATATCGCGCATAGGCTAAAGGACCGCGGCATTCACCTCAGCGTGGAATCGCTGTACGAACCGCAACAAGTGGAATCGGCGCGCAAGGTCTTGCAGGAATTGATCGAAGAAAGAGGCCGTCAAGGTATGGAAGTGAGGTCCGAGGTGCGCCAGATTCCTCCAAAGTCAATCGAACTGACCTTCAAAGCAGTAAAGAACTGACTCCAGTCACAACCCCTCTCTGATCCTGTTTTCCCCGCGGACACCGCTCCTCTCGATAGACACCGAAGGCACGAATGTCGCCGTGATGGCTTCCACTCGCTACGATTTGGGCCGCGCAGACTCGGCCGACCCGATCGAGCGGCAGAGTTCAAAGCCTGACTATCAAGTCTTGATTTATCCCGGCATCCGCGCCAAGAATGTGCGGGGCACGAAGGACACTCCTCCGACGTTCATGCTCTGCGCGGATCACGATAAAGGCCCCCCTCGCGATTCCAGCCCTTTACCTCGCCTTGAAAAAAGAAGGCGTGCCCGCGGAGCTGCACATCTATAACAGCGGAGGATACGGCTTCGGTTACCGCCCGGGAGCCACTCCGGTCATCAAGTCCACCTGGGTGCTCCGTCTTCAGGACTGGATGAGCGATACCGGCATGTCGCCCGCGAAGTAACTAGTGCTCGATCACCATCAGCGCGAACGTTCCCGGCAGCACCGGTCCTCGCCTGGCGCCTGTGGGCACCGGGCCGAACTTCGCGGAAACCACGAACACCCGATGATTGGTCGGATCGAGCCCCATGTTGCGCGAGCCCTGTGGCGTCGGCACGCTTTCGAGGACGTGATATTGGTCCGGAGTGTCCTGATGAATTACCGTGAGCGTGCCGTCCGCATTCGACGCAAATGCATCGCCGGAGGCGGGATCGAAGCCGGCGCCGTCGACACCGGTGCCGATGGGAATGGTCGCGACGATTTTTCCCGCCTGATAATCGGAGACCGCCATCACTCCGCTGCGGCATCCGCTGAACAACCGGTGATGCGACGTGTCGATGGCCATGGCGACGGGCTGTTTACACGGCGCCGTCGGCCAGCGCCGCGCCGCGGTGGCTGATTTGGCGTCGATTTCCACCACCTCGTTGGTATCGGTGAGATTGGCGTACACCTTGCCGTCGCCGGCGGATACGCCATATTCGGGCTTGCCGCCTAGGGGGATGTTGGTGATCAGTTTCCCGGCAACCGGATCAATCACGGTCGAAGAGTGCGCGTCGCCATTCAATGTGAAAACCCGGTTGGACGCTTTGTCATAAAGGATGGCGTCGGCGTCCTCCGCGGCGGGAATCCGGCCGAGCGCCTTGTACGTTTTCAGATCGAACATGACTACCGATTGGTCGTTTCCCGAAGTGGCGAATCCGTGTCCCGTCGATTCCGCGATCGCGGTCCCATGCGCGCCGTTAATCCCGGTGACTTCGCCGAGCAAGGTCCCTTTGTCTTCGTCCACCACCATGACCCGATTCTGCCTGGCAATGAAAACGCGGTGATGGGGCGGGTCCGGCACAACGTAATCCCAGCTTCCGTCTCCGCCCAAAGTGTAAGTGTGAGTGACGCGATAGGTCGATGATTGTGCCAGAAGCGACGCGACCGCGGTCAGAACCAAGGCAGGATAGCGCATAGAGTGTCCTTTCTGCATCACCCACAAAGTGTACCCGCGAAACCTGAAGTTTTCGTGAAGATGAGTGCGGGAATCAGGCTCGTTTAGAGCGCCAAATCCGCAAAAGGCCGGGGACTTACGTTGAAAACTCCATCGAACGGATTGTCCGTGTCCGTCATCACCAGGTTCGAGAAAAACAGAACGATGGCGACCATGCTGAAGCATGCCGCGCCAACGATCCAGGAATGGAACGGATATAAGAAGACCAGCAGCAGAAGCGCGACGACCATGGTACGCACTAGCAGCAACAGAGTGGGAGGGATGCGCGTCAGGCTCCTGGCGATACGCTCGTCGCGTTGCTCCGCAAGTTTGCGTGCGATATCGATCAGGCGCTGGTGAGAAACGTGTTCATCGGGGCTGCCCGGCGTGGAGCGGACCACCGTGTTGATCAGCACCGCAAACGCTTGTTCGGCGGGCTTATCCTTGCGCCGTTCGCCCAGCGAATGCCACTCGGAGCCGGCGACCTTGTGCGAGTAATCGGCAAGAGCGCGGCGGATGGCGCGATTTGCATCCGCATCGAGAAACTGAGAGAAGCGAAGCAGATCGTTGAGCAAAGTGCACTCCCGCTGGGTCGCCTCTTCGACGCCGGTGAATTGTCCCCAGATGACGAAAATGACAAATGCGAAGACCACCGCGTAGATGCTGCCGATCAGGGAGATCAGACTATTGATGCCCTCAGCGTCCGCGGCGGTAAACCGCTCCACGTTCGCCTGGCGCAGCAGCCACGATGCGACAAGGGCCGCCGCGAGTCCAGCCGTCAAACGGAATGATTGGCGCAGAATCGCCGTCCAGTTCATAAAGAGTGCGGTAACGTACATCCTACGATGTTTTGCGGCCTAAAGTTACTTCGCTTATAAGCCGATGGAACGGCAAAGTCATGCCTGTCATCCCACCCGCGAGCCGCGCCTTCCGCTTGGCGGCGATGATTCCGCTTGCCGTCTTCACCGGCCGCCTCCAAGCCGAGAATTTCACGAAAGTCGAAATCAACGGGAAAGAGTTCGTGCTCGACACCGATAGCTCGGCAGTCCAGCGAAATCTGAAACCCGCGAATTCGCAAGCGAGTGCCATGAAGTTGCCCGCGTGGCTTTCCCCTACGCCCGGCCAGATGCCTCTCCGCTCCAACTACGATCCCAACACCGGGATCGCCACCGCGGCCTTCGCCTCGGGCGGCACGGTGGACGAAATAATCGCATACTACGGACAGCTTCTGGCGTCGAAAGGGTACAGCACCGGGGCACCCATGGGCTCCGGCACCAAGATCGTCTCCGGCAAAGGATCGGGAGCGACTATTTCGGTGCTGGCGAATCCTTCCCGAACCCCCGGAGCGGGATCGGAGTTCACTGTCACCTACGCACCGAAGCCGGGTGCTTCGAATCGCAGGCATTTCGAAGTAGCCTGGTTCGACTCTGGTCGCGCGGTGCTTTGCCTTCGCGACGCAGCCAACGGTGAAGAATACTATTTGGACGGACCCGGCATCGTTGCGGCGAACTTGAATCGCCCCGGAGCCGTGAAATCGGAAGACGCGCCGTATCCTTCCTGGTTCCCAATCTATCCGGGGGCACAGCGGGGTAACTACAAAGTCTTTGTTCTTATCGAGCCCACGGCGACCTTTCTCACTCACGACGCGATTCACGTTGTGTATGAGTACTATCGGACCGCCCTGGTAAACGCGGGCGCGAAGCTGGGGCGTCAGAGTCTCTCGCGCTCGGGAAATCCGCCCAAGGATTTTACTGCCGAGATTACGGCCCAGTTGGGTGACGATGTGGTCGACATCCAGATCGGCGAGATCACCGACCCCAATCCGGCGCGCGTCATGAAAGGCGAAAAGCTTCTCGAAGGCACCGGCATCGCAGTGCGCTACACGGTTCCGAAGCGATAAAGAGGACACGCTCGCTTCCCACAGAAACCCAATCGTGTGAAAACCCGGCGCTGACCGCTCCTGCTAGTCGCGGCTCTGTTTCGAGTTTTGGGGATTCATAGAGATTGGGAGAGCCGCGGACCGGAGTCTCTACAAGGCGGATTTATACCACGCGGGAGACGGGCCGGCCGCCTGCTCGATTTCAGGAACAAAACTTCGATCCAGTTCGCGAACCATCGCGGCCAGGTTCTCCACGATTTTCTGCCACTGTATGGCGTCGCCAATCGGGTATTGCCCCGGAGCCTCATTGGGAGCCACCGGAATATTTAACGAAAACTGAAATCCCCCGCCCTTGATCGTAACCATCGCGGAGATCGAATGGCTCCACGTGCCGACGTCCAGGTACAACTCGACGGTCAGGTTCCCCGCAGTCCGCCGGGTCAAATAAAATGTGCCCGATCCGCCCCGGCAGCTATACCCCATCGGTTTGAACGCCGCTTCGAGCGCAGGCTTCCGCGGACCCGCCGTCACCCCGGCACTCTGCTGCCGGATTTCCGCAGCCGGGGGTAAATTATGCGGAAGATCGGCCAGATCCACGATCTCTTTCAGCCGCGCCTTGTAATCGGCGAAAATGGCCTTCACCGCCTCCACATTCGCGGGAGCGATGGACCCGACGATTCCACCGCCCGGCGCCCGGATCGATACCTGGTCGGTGCGTTTCACTTTGCCCAGCGCCTTGATCAGGGCCTCGATCGGTTCCGGATTGGGCGGCAGTTTCTTGTCCTCCATCTCCACTTCCACCGTGGTGTAAACCGAAAGCGCGCGCTTACGCCCGGTGACCCACCAACTATCCGTGACCACCACTCCCGGCAGCGAGTTCCCGAACCTGGGTAGTCCGATCAGCCTTTCGCCGAACATCGGCGTGTGGAAGTGCAGCCACAGGCCCGCAAACCCGTAGGTCCGTGGCACACCGGCCAGGATCGCCTGGAGCGTCGCGTATTCGACGGCTTCCCCGGTCGCGTGATTCGACAGCAGGCGCGATTTCGTGGGCGATCCCGGTATGATCGGGTCGAATCCCACGAATCGCTCCATTTCCGGATAGCGTTTCAGGACCCGATCGATGGGCACACCTTTCTTGACCGATGAATCGACCATGGTGAAACGGATCGCCGGTTCCCCCATGCCCGCGTCCAGGAACGCCTGCCGGATCCGCCCGAGCAATTCCGAAAGTGGTTCCTTCTTGTCGGCGGCAAAAGTAACGTTCGTGGCGACGCGCATGGCTCCTCTACTATCGGTTGCAATGGGAACGCGCTACAGGAGAGGTCAATCCGGCGTGATAGACTGAAGCGGTTTAGCCCAGGAGCGATTCGTACGTCAGGTCAGCGCCAGTGGCAGGCGATGGCAGTTTCTCTATTCTGCATCGGCGCTGCCGCCTCCATCCACGCAGCCGATGAGCCCCCTGCCGTTCTCAACCCCGCGTCCCAAGGCTATGTAAATACCAGGCAATGCTTCGCCTGCCACGCCTCTATCTTCCAAAGCTATCGCGAAACCGGCATGGCCAAGTCGTTCGCGCGGCCCCGGCCGGAAAACACCGTCGAAGATTATACAAACAAGAATCGTTTCTACCACGCGCCCTCCGGCACTTATTTTGAAATGATCCAGCGCGGTGCCGATTACTTCCAGCTCCGCTACCAGATCGGCTACGAAGGCAAGCGCACGAACGTCGAGGAGACCAAGATCGACTATTTCCTCGGCTCGGCGATTCATGCGCGCGCGTACCTGCATCGTTCCACCGACGGACGTCTGCTCCAGTTGCCGGTGACCTGGTATTCCGAAAAAGGAGGTTACTGGTGGATGGCCCCCGGTTACGACACCGCGGACCATGTTTATGGCCAGCGCGCCATCACCTACGATTGCATTTTCTGCCACAACGGTTACGAAGCCATCCCCGCGAGCCATGCCCGCCTCGGCGATGAGCCCGTTTATTCCGGCGACCTCCCCGAGGGCGTCGATTGCCAGCGCTGCCATGGACCCGGCCGCAACCACATCCAGGCCGCTTCGAAAGCGGGCGCCAAACCGGAAGAAATTCGCGCCGCCATCGTCAACCCAGCGAAACTCGCGCCCGATCGCGAAGCCGAGGTCTGCCTTCAGTGCCATTTGCAAACCACCGAGTTCTCTCTGCCCCACGTGGTCAAGCGCTACGATCGCGGCGATTTTTCCTACCGGCCCGGCCAGCCCCTCGGCGATTTCGAACTCGCCTTCGATTACACCCCCGGCACGGAACGTGACAACTGGTTTCAAAACGTAAGCACCGCATCGCGGCTGCGCATGTCGCAGTGTTTTCTGAAAAGCAACGGCGCGTTGAAATGCACCACCTGCCACGACCCTCATAACATCCGGCACGGGGAAGAATCGGCGGATCACTACAATGCGGTTTGCCGCCAGTGCCACGCCGCGAAGTTTAGCGCGCTGGTCGTGGCCAATAAGCACACCGCGGAGACCGGATGCACCGGGTGCCATATGCCCTTGCGGCGTCCGGTCGAAGTGGTCCACATAATTAAGACCGATCACTACATCCAGCGCGCGAAACCCTCCGCCGATCTGCGGGCCGACATCCCCGAGCGTCACGAAACGCTCGCCAATAGCTATCGCGGCAAAGTTGAGCTTTACTATCCGAAGGCGTTGTCCAACACTCCCGAAAACGAAATGTATCTGGCGATCGCCCAAGTCCGCGACCGCAGCAATCTGGCGAATGGCATCCCGAGATTGACTGCGGCTCTTGATGCCCTCCATCCGAAAACCCCCGAGCCTTATTTCGAGCTCGCGTCCGCGTACCAGTCCACGGGGCAGTTGAACCTCGCCATCGCGGCGTATCGCGAAGCGCTAGGTCTTGATCCGCGATACCCCGCGGCGCTCCTGGGTTTGGCCACGGCTCTGCGGCAGTCCGGCCAGCTTTCGCCGGCCGCCGAAGCTTTCGAACAGGCAACCCGCGCGGCTCCCGACAATCCCAAAGCCTGGAATGAGCTCGGGCAGGTGGATCTCGATCTGGACCGCGCGCCGCAAGCGCTCGAAGCGCTGAAAAAATCGATCTCCCTGGCGCCCGAAATTCCGCAGCCCCACAATGGATTGGGAATCGTACTCGCGCAGAGCGGCAATTTTCCCTCCGCGGAAGCCGAGTTCCGCGAAGCCATTCGCATCCTTCCCGGTTACGGCGAAGCCCACGGCAACCTGGCGGGCGTGCTCGATATTGAGCGTGACCTGAAACAGGCTCTTTACGAATTCGACCTTGCTGTTCGGCTCTCGCCCGGTGACGCCAATACTCACTTCAACTACGGCGCAGTGCTCAGCCGCGAGAAGCGCTTCGACGAAGCGAGTACGCAGATGCAGGCCGCCGTGCGCGCGAATCCCAACTTCGCCGAAGCGCATGAGATGCTGGGCCGCTGCTACGAACAGCAAGGCCAGACCGACGACGCTCTGCGTGAGTATGAGGCCGCAGTTCGCATCAATCCCGAGATGAGCCAGGCGCAACTCGACCTGGGCGCCGTTCTAGCCAAAAAAGGCGACCTCGTGGGAGCGGCCGCACACCTCCGCCAAGCGTCCAACTCCAATGACCCGCGCCTGCGCCAGATCGCGCTCCAACTGCTCGAACAACTAACCGCGAAGCCATGAAGGACGATTTCCCATCGCAGCAGGTTCACGCGTCGCCTCGCGAAAAATGGGGACTGCCTACTCTGTCCCAAGGCGCCCATCCGTTCGCGAAAGCCGTGCAACACTTCGTTGCCGCATGGACAGAGCGGGCTGTCCCCATTTTTCGCCCCGTCCACACAATTGCGCTCGCAGCGTTTCTTCTCCTCCTAGCGACCCTCCCCGCCGCAGCCCAATACGCCAACCCGAAACTCTGCGCCGGCTGTCACCCCGCCATCGCCAAAACCTGGCGTCAAAACGGCATGGGCCGCTCCTTCTCCGCGCCCCGCCCCGAAATTCTGGTCGAAGATTTCACGAAAAACAACAGCTATTATCACCCTGCCTCCGACACTCACTACCAGATGCTAAACCGCAGTGGTGTGCTGATCCAGCGCCGATATCAAGTGGGCTTCGAGGGCAAGGAAACCAACATAGACGAGAAGCAAATCGACTATATCGCAGGCTCCGGCAACCACATGCGCACCTATGTGCACCGCAACGCCGACGGCACGCTGCTCGAACTCCCTCTCGCGTGGTACGCGGAAAAAGGCGGCTATTGGGCGATGAATCCCGGCTACGATGCGCCCGATTATCCTTACGCCCGGCGCCAGATCGCCTATGACTGCATGTTCTGCCACAACGCGTATCCAACCACTCCATCAGGGCACGACCGGCTGGGCGACCGGCCCGTCTATTCCGGCAGCCTGCCCGAAGGAATCGATTGCCAGCGCTGTCACGGCCCCGGTCAGCGGCACGTGGATGTCGCGTCCAAGCCCGGTTCGCCGCCCTCCGCGATCCGTGCCGCCATCGTGAATCCCGCCCGCCTGAATAACGACCGTCAACTCGAAGTCTGTGCGCAGTGCCACCTCAAGACCACCGAGTTTCGTCTCCCTCATGCGATCAAGCGTTACCAGCGCGCCGACTTCAGCTATCGCCCCGGGGAGCCGCTCGCCTCCTTCGTGCTCACCTTCGACGAAGCTCCCGGACCGAATAAAGATTCTCGCTTCGAAACCGCCAGCGCGGTGTCGCGGATGCTCGCCTCGCAATGCTTCCTGAAAAGCAATGGCGCGCTCAAATGCACCACCTGTCACGATCCTCACGATGTTCGCCATGGCAGCGAAGCCACGGAACGCTATAACTCTGTCTGCCGCCAGTGCCACGCCGCGACATTCGCCGCCGAAGTCTCTTCCGGCAGCCATACCACCGCGACCCAATGCATCGATTGCCACATGCCCAAGCGGCGGACCGAAGACATCGTTCACATGGTGGTGACCGATCACCTGATTCAGCGCAAACCACCCTCCGGGAATCTCCTCGCCGATCTCGCGGAGCACCACGAAGACACAACCAATTCGTATCGCGGCGAAGTGGTGCCGTTCTACCCGGCTCGTCTGCCGAATTCCCTCGAAGATCGATACTATCTCGCGCTGGCTCAAATTCGGGATGGAGCAAATCTCGAAAAAGGATTGCCCGCGTTCGAGAAGACTCTGGAAGCGCTTCATTCGCAGAGGCCCGAGCCATATCTGGAACTCGCCCAAGCCCTTCGCGCAGCCGGACAGCCCGCCCGCGCTCTCGTCGCGTTTCAGGATTCCCTCCGCCGGGACCCCGCCTACGTCCCCGCAATGCTCGAATACGCGGCCAGTCTAAAGGAAGCACGGCAACCCGCGCCGGCGCTCGCGATCGCCAAGCGCGCTACCTTGGCTGCCCCCAAAGATCCGCGCGCGTGGAACACTCTGGGCCAAACGCAACTCGACCTTTCGGACTTCCGCGGCGCTCTCGGATCCTTCAAGCAGGCAACAGCCCTCGATCCCGAGATGCCCGAAGCTCACAACGGCGCAGGGATCGCGCTGGCGCAGCTCGGCGATCCCTCGGCAGGAGAAGCCGAATTTCGCGAAGCCGTTCGCGTTCTGCCAAACTACGGCGAGGCGCACGGCAACCTCGCGAACATTCTCGCCTGGAAGCAGGATTTCCGTCAGGCCGCCTACGAGTTCGAGCAGGCGGTGCACTTCGGACCCGCCGACGTCGCCGCGCGGCTGAATTACGGCTCCCTGCTCAACTCCCTGCGCAGTTTCCCCGAAGCGCAGGTCCAGATCGAAGCCGCCCTTCGCCTCAACCCGAATCTGGCCGAGGCTCACGATCTGCTTGGAACACTTTTGGAACGCAAAGGCCAGATCGACCAGGCCCTCCATGAATACTCCGAAGCCGTCCGCCTCCGCCCCGATTTGAGCCATGCCCAACTGGACCTGGGTGGAGTCCTCGCCAACAGAGGCGACAAAGTAGCCGCGGCGGAGCATCTGCGGCTCGCCTCAAAAAGCAGCGATCCGAATCTTCGCGATCTGGCCCTGCGCCTGCTAAAAGAGTTGGAGTCGCCTAAATAGAATTACCAGAAATGCGCCGCCAGCACCTTAGGCGGTCCCGGCGTTCCCGAAATCACTTTTACCGATAAGACCACCTGCATGTTCTTCCGGTACCAGTCCCGCGGAGCGTCGCGCACCGCCGCCGCAAAATACTCCTCATTCGCCAGAAACTCGCCAGCCGCATAGGTTCCGTAGCCGCTTGCGCCCGCCACGCTAACCACAGTCTGCTCGATCGTCGGATTGTACATGCGCGAAACGATCGCATAGTCCGACGCAAGATCCGCTGGCGCCGGCCAGCTGCGCGGCCCGGCCCAGTCGCCTCGATTAGGGTCTTGGCGATCCCGAATGATCGCGAAGTCGTTGCTCGGTCCCAGCTCGAAGTAAAAACGCAATTCGTTGGTGAGGCGCATGGTCCAGTCGTTATTGAAGTAGCCGACAAAAATACAGGGCTTTCCCCGCAGATCGGCCAGCGAGCTCACCCGCCCGCCACGGATCTCGACCTTTTTCCCCTTCCGCGTCAAAAGCTGACACAGCGGCAGCATCGCCTGGACATCCACCAGGGATACGTTCCGGTCCCATACCGGAGTGATCTCGGAGAAAGGGATCGGAGAGGGCGCGGCCGGGTTTTCACCCTTCCCGCTTTTCTCGATCCAAGCCTCTATCTCCCGCCGCCTATCGGCTCCGAACTTGTAAGCTTTGGGTTGACCTATGCACATCACCGCCGGCGAGGAAGTGTCCACCAGAGGAGCCCAGAAGCGATCCAGATCCGTGCGCCGCAGCGACGATGCGAACAGAATCGCCGTACCAGCCACCACCCCGATCCCGATCCCGGCCGCGGCGATCCAACGCCAATGCCGGCCTCGATGATTCGGTGCCTGCGCGGGCGCCACCGCTGGAACCGGTTTCTCAGGCGATGGATGGATTTCTGGGTAGTAGGAACCCGCCGGCAAGCTGATCCGAATCTCGTCCCGGTGCCCCGATTCCAGGTAATACTGCGCCAGCCGCTTGCGAACTTCGCCAGCCGTGCTGCGTACTACCGGATCCTGGTTCGTATCGTAATTAGGATCGCGCCCGAAAACCTCGACCCCGAGCGAACGTTCCTTGAGCGATTCGATGTTGTTCTCCGCCGCATGTTGTACCACGTGCCGCAGAAAAATCGAACATCGTTTGCTCGATCGGAACTGAAGACTGTCGAGGATTTTATTGAGCTGGAATAGCGCGGTCTCGCGGGACACTTCCGCCCAGCCTGTCGCCAACGAAGCGACCCTGCCCCCGTCTTTATGAGAGACGCCCACTTGGTATCTGCGCAATTCTACCACGAGTCGGCAACCGCCGATAGGGGGTACTGCACCTCGTTTCAAAAAAGTTAACGTCCCGCTAACTTACTTATAACAATGCTTTTTATCCAGTAACGGGCGTGCTGTACCGTAGAACACCTGACGAAAGCCCGAAACTAAGCGCGTAATGCTCGAAAGGTCCACGCGAGCGTAGCTGTCTCTAGCTGCGCCGGTGTGGGGAGACTAGGTGGTCCAAACCAGGGTGAGTCACCAGGGGTAACCAAGGAGGTTACGTATGCGAAGAGTATCTCTGACGATACTTGTTTCATTGTTGCTCGGTGTTTTAGCGTACTCGCAGAACATCACAGGATCTATGTCCGGCCGCGTCGTCGACCAACAGGGCGCCGTGGTAGGAAACGCCACCGTCACGGCGGTGGAAACGAACAAGCGGGTCAGCTCCGTCACCAAGACGACAGACGCGGGCGAGTTCACGCTAGCCGGCCTTCCTCCCGGCAATTACACCGTGGAAGTGTTGGCCACCGGATTCAAAAAATTGGAAAGAGTCAATATTCCGCTCGATGCCCAGGACAAGCTGGCACTCGGCGATTTGATTATGACCGTCGGCGCGGTGACCGAGTCGATCGAAGTATCCGCCACCGCGGCCCTGCTTCAGACTGAAAGCGTGGAGCGCTCCGAAGCCATCGTCGGCAAGCAGATCGACAACATCGAGGTCAACGGTCGCAATCCTCTCGATATGGCGAAGCTGATTCCGGGTGTATTCAGCGTCGCGAACGTTGCGGTCGGCGGTGTCGGCGGGCTCAGCAGCGTTTATGTGAACGGTAACCGCGGCACCATGAACCAGCTCACTATTAACGGTATCGGCGATATCGACACCGGCGCCGATGGCAGCCAGAACGTCACCGTCAGCACGGACTCTATTGCTGAGTTCAAAGTGCTCAGCGGCCAGTACCAGGCGGAATACGGCCGAAACGCCGGCGGACAAATCGCCATGGTGACCAAAAGCGGAACCGATCAGCTTCACGGCACCGGATACTTTTACCACCGCAACGACAGCCTCAACGCCGATACCTTCATTAACAACGCGCGCCCAGGGTCCTCCTATTTGCCACGCACCCTGTACCGATATAACGACCCCGGCTACACCGTCGGCGGCCCGGTCATCATTCCGAAACTGCTGAAGAACAAGAACAAGCTATTCTTCTTCTGGAGCGAGGAATGGCAGCTCCAATTGGCTCCCGCCGCGGCGAAAAACATCACCGTGCCAACCGCGCTCGAACGGCAAGGTAATTTCTCGCAGAGCGTCGACAACAACGGCAAGCCTCTAACCATCCGCGATCCCAATACACAGCAGCCGGTGCCCGGTAATATCATACCCGCAAGCCAGATCTACGGGCCCGGCCAAAAGCTGGCGGAACTGCTTCCGCTGCCGAATGTCTCTGGCGTCGGATACAACTATACCTCCCAGGTATCCGCCCAGACGCCTCGCCGCGAAGATCTCTTGCGCATGGATTACAACGTGACGCAGAATCTGCGCGTTTTCGGCCATTGGATCAACAACACCCAGCCGGTGACCAACGTATATGGAGCGTTTGTACTCGGCGAGAGTGTTCCTCTCGACCAGATCCATGTCGACACGCCGGGTTACAGTTTCGCCGGCGGAGCGACCTGGATCATCAGCCCGACCATGACCGACGAGTTGAACATCGGCATGACCAAGAACAGCATCAATATCTACGAAACGGGCAACACGCTGACTTCCACCGGTTCCGGAGTGAATCTGCCGCTGCTCTATCCCAACGCCGTGCAGGATGGCTACATTCCGCAGATCAACGTGAACGGATCGCACCTCGCCAACAGCCCCTCGTTCGGAACCGCCGACGCCCCGTTCGTCAACTACAACACCACCATCGATATCAGCAACAACATAACCAAGGTGTACGGCAAGCACACGATTAAAGGCGGCATCTATCTCCAGCGCAGTCGCAAAAACCAGACTTCGTTCAACGACAACAATGGCAGCTACAACTGGGGCGATACCACAGCCAACCCGATCGATACCGGGTATGGTTATTCCAACATGCTGTATGGCGTCTATCAAACGTTCGATCAGGCCAGCGGTTATATCAACGGTCAATACCGCTACTGGAATATCGAAGAATTTATCCAGGATACCTGGAAACTCACGCCTCACCTGACTTTCGACTACGGTTTCCGCGCTTCCTGGTATCAACCCCAATACGACGCGTCACTTCAGGCATCCACCTTCGTTCTGGCGAATTACAATCCCGCGCAGGCGCCGAAGCTCTTTACGCCGGCCTTCAATCCCACCACCGGCGCGCGGAGCGCTTTCGACTCGCAGAACGGACAATACTATCCGGTCTACGATATCGGGTTGGAAATTCCCGGCAGCGGCAACCCCTATGACGGGATTTGCCAGGCCGGGAAGGGCGGCTGCAACCAATACTTAACGAAAAACCGCGGTCCGCAATGGGGTCCGCGCTTTGGCGTCGCCTGGGATCCACTCGGAAATGGGCGCATGGTCATCCGTACCGGTGGCGGCATTTACTACGACCGCGTCCAGGGCAATCTCGTTTTCAACAATGTGAATAACCCCCCTGAGAGTGTTCAGCCGACTCTCTACTACGGCTTTGCCTCGCAAATCAATCCGGCGACCGCTTTCCTGGCCCCGCCGAATGTGGTCTTGAGTGATCCTCTCGGTAAAATTCCGACCACCTACAGCTACCAATTCTCGATTCAGACCCGGTTACCCTGGGGAATGCTTCTGGATACCGCTTATGTCGGAACGCAGGGGCGTCACCTCCACGACTACCGGAACCTCAACGGGATCCCGTACGGCGCGGACTTCCTCCCGCAGAACCAGGACCCGACTCTCGTCGCCGCCAGCCCCAACGCTCTGCTCGGCAATAACGCGCTCAAACAGGCTTTTCTCGAACCTTATCAGGGTTACGGCAGCATCACCGATTACGAAGCTGCGGCCACGTCCAATTACAACGCCTTGCAGGTAGCGCTCAACCGCCGAACCGCCAACGGCCTGTTCTTAGGTGCCAGCTACACCTACGGCAAGGTATTGACCACCGCGTCGAGCGATACCACTTTCGTTCGCATCGACCAGTTCACGAAGGAAGCGGATTACGGTCCGGCGAGCTTCGACGTTACCCAGAACTTCGCACTTAACTATGTCTACCTGCTCCCGAGTGTGAAGAGTGGGAATTATCTGACCAAGCTCGCTACGCAAGGTTGGCAGGTCTCCGGCGTAACCTCGCTGCGTACAGGTCAACCCTTCACTCCCGGTTTCAGCGTCTCGGGCGCCGGTAGCGTCAATGAGACCGGCTCGAACACCGAAGGCGCCCGTATCGGCGTCGTCGCGGGCTGCAATCCGAATACGGGCTCCAGCGATCCTTTTAACCGCATCAATGCGGCGTGCTTCTTCGCCCCTCCGATCGGTAGCACGGGTTTGGACTCGGGTGTGTACTGGATGAGATATCCGGGCATCATCAACTTCGACTTCTCCATGCAGAAGGACATCTTCATCAAGGAGCGGGCCCGAATCCAGTTGCGCGCGGACGCGTTCAACATCTTCAATCACGCCAACTTCACCGGTGAGAATACGACCCTGAACTTCAACGCGTATCCCACCAACGCCCAAGGCATCGTCACCGGATCGCCGACCATCACTTCAACGGCACTGGGCCGCAACGCCAACGGTACTTTGAACGTAACCGGTTTCGGCACCGTAACCTCGCCGGCCGCAGGCGCACCCGGCGGCCCGCGCGTCCTTCAACTAGTAATCAAGTTCATGTTCTAAACCAAGTAGGGCAGGTCCCCCGGCCTGCCCACCTCGCATTGCTCTAAACCAAGTGGGGCAGGTTCCCGACCTGCCCACCTCGCAACTTGCCGTTCCATCCCCGTCGCGCAAAAAGTCTTCCCCGCGGAAACAAAGAAATCCTCGCTCACAACCCTAGACTTTTCAACCACCTCGCACTTCCATCCACGCGCTCCCCGCGCCCCACGCTGGTATACCAAGGCATGTCGATACCACATCGCACCGAAATCAACCGAGCGAACTCCCGGCACTCCACCGGACCCAAAACCGCCGAGGGCAAACAACGCTCCTCTCTGAACGCCCTACGCCACGGCCTGACCGGCCAAATCGTGGTCATGCCCACCGAGGACCTCCGAGCCTACCAGCTCCACCTGGAATCCTTCACCGACGAATACAATCCCGAAGGCGCCACCGAAGCCCATCTCGTCCAAGCCCTGGCCGACACCTCCTGGCGCCTCAACCGAGTGGCAGCTCTCGAAACCAATCTCCTAACGCTAGGCGTAGCCAATCAACTCAGCCCCTTTTCCGATTCCCCGCAACAGATCCAGGACGCCATGTCGATCGTCGCGTCTTTAGAAAGCCAGTCGAAAGCCCTCTCCAACCTGAGCCTCCACAGCCAGCGCCTCTCGCGGCAATTCGAACGCACCGTAGCGCAGCTTCAGAAACTCCAGGAAACCCGCCGAGCCAAGGAAGAGCAGGACCTCGACAACTTCCTGGACATCACCGAAATGTACGAGGACAAAGGAGAAACTTACCTACCCTCCGAAGATGGCTTCGTTTTTTCAGAAGACCAAATCAATGAGGCAATCCTCCGCCGCAACCGCGAACGTGAGATCGATAACGCCTGGGACCACCACAACGCATGACCCACAGGTGGCGCAAGCTTCAGCTTCGAGCGTCGGCTTCAGCCGGCGTAATTGATAAACTCCACAAAGTGCGCCTCCGATTTCTTAAGTTTTCCGTCGCATGCTTGGCGGCCGCCGGAACCATCCACGCCCAGTGCGCGACCTGCCATTCAAAAATCGCCGCCAGCTTCCAGAAAACCGGCATGGCCCGCTCCTTCTACAAACCAGCTCCCATCGAGCCCGTTCGCTTCTATCACCAGCCCTCCGAAACCTGGTATGCCATCGTCCATCACGACGGTGCAAACTATCAGCGCCGCTGGCGTATCGGCTATGCCGGTAAAGAGACAGAGGTCCAGGAATCCCGCATCGATTACGTGATGGGCTCCGGCAGCCATGTCCGAACGTATCTGCATAGAACGGATCGCGGAGCGCTCATCGAACTGCCTCTAGCGTGGTACGCGGAAAACGGAGGTCAGTGGGCCATGAACCCCGGCCACGACCGCGATTACGCCTTGCCTCCACGCGCCGTTCCATACGAGTGCATGTTCTGCCACAACGCCTATCCGAAAATTCCCACCCGCCACGATGAACCCGGCAGCGAGCCTCTTTTTGAAGCCGCGCTCCCGGAAGGCATCGGCTGCGAGCGATGCCACGGAGACGGAGCGAATCATATGCGCGTCGCCCAAACGGCAGGCGCCAAAGCCGATGACATCCGCAAAGCCATCGTAAATCCGGCGCGATTAACCAAGGAACGTCAGCTGGAGGTGTGCATGCAATGCCACCTCGAAACCACCAGTCTCCAGCTCCCGCATTCGCTCGTGAAGTATGGGCGCAGTCCGTTCTCCTATCAACCCGGCGAGCCTCTGGGCAATTTCATGATTTTCTTCGATCACGCCGCCGGCAGCCCTTATCGCGACGACTTCGAAATCGCGCATTCCGCCTACCGCCTGCGCAAATCGCGCTGCTTCCTGGAAAGTAAAGCCATCACCTGCACCACATGTCATAACCCGCACGACGAAGAAGCAACAGCCGGTCATTACAATTCCGTATGCGCCCAATGCCATCAGGCGCTGCCCGCGCAGCACACCAAAGCCGCGGATTGCGTCTCCTGCCACATGCCGAAGCGCCGCACCCAGGATGTGGTCCACGCCGTGATGACGGACCATTACATCCAGCGCAATCCGCCGCCAAACCTCCTCGCTCCCCTAGCCGAGCGCCAGGAGTTCGATGCGAAACAGTATCGCGGCCCGGTAGTTCCCTACTATCCGTCGCCTCTGCCGCGCACTCCGGAAAACTTACTCTACCAAGCCGTGGCGCAGGTAACCCAGCAAAGCAATCTGAAAACAGGCCTCCCGCAACTGGCAGCGGAGATCGCGAAACAGCAGCCGGCCCGTCCGGAATTTTACGTCGAGCTAGGCGAAGCGTGGCTGAATGCAGGCAACCCGCGCAACGCGGTCGCAGCGTTCGACCAGGCGCTAAAACGCGCGCCGAATTCGAGTGTCGCCTTCCTCGATCTGGCCGGAGCCCTGACCCAATCCGGCCAGAATGCGCGCGCCATCGAGGTCCTCAAGCGAGGCTTGGCGCAGGGCCTCTCTGATCCCCTTCTCTGGTATCAGCTAGGCCTCGCGTCTCACGATCCCGATGCTTTTCGCAAAGCGCTGGCGCTAGACCCCGGCCTGGCCGAAGCGCATGACGGCCTGGGAGAACTGCTGGCAAGCTCGGGCGATCTGGCGCACGCAGAGAGCGAGTTTCGCGAAGCGCTTCGCATCGAGCCCGATATGCCGTCCGCGCAGAGCAACCTCGGCCACGTCCTCGCCGCGCGCGGCAACCTGCCGGAAGCCGCCTGGTATTTTCAAAAAGCCGTGCGCCGCAGTCCGAACGATGCGGACACACGCGTCAATTATGCCGCGACTCTGACCGGCCTCAACCGTCCGGACGAGGCGCTCCGCGAACTCCAGGCAGCCCTCAAGCTGCGTCCCGATTTCGGCCTGGCCCACCTCAACACCGCCGCGATTCTAGCGGCCCGAGGAGACGCCGCAGCCGCCAGATCTCACCTGTTGCTGGCAGCGAAGGATCCCGATCCGGAGATTAGAAAAACCGCTCAAGAAAAATTGCGGGGAGCACGCTAATGCGTCATCGCGTAGACCACATAATTGACGCCGATGCGGATGGCGAGCCCGGTGAATTTTTCGGGGTAATAAGGATCGTCGGCATATTCCCAGGCGTCGCCGATGTCGGAGTTGAACGAAGCCGCGATCATAATCCTGCCACGATCGTCGAAGATGCCCCGCCAGTGCGCGCCTTTGCCGTCGGCCTTGTAACCCAATCCAAGATGCGCCTGGCCCGGAATCTGGATGCGGTCGCTGAGGTCATAGACAGTGTGAAAAATCGGGTCGGCATCCTCGATTTCGATGATCGGGCGGTCGGGAAAAACGCGGTGCATGGATTCCTGGAAGACGCCCCATTCGACAGTCCCGTGAAAATCGTCGGCCATGAAAAAGCCGCCGTGCAGGCAGTAATCGCGCAGCTTGGCGGCCTGGCTATCGGTGATGCCCCATTCGCCGACCTGCACCGCGTAAAGCCACGGCCAGTTGTAAACCTCGTCGCCGTCGTCCAGGTTGACCACTTGTTCGACGGAGCGCACATGCACCCGGGAAAGACGGCGCAGCGCCAGCGAAAAATGGCGGTCGGCCGGCGGAAAATCCTGGCTCCAGAGGGAAATTCCTGTGTGCCAATCCTCATCGCGGCCGGCGTAGCCGTTGTTCCAACTGCTGGGCGGATACATCAACCGGGCGAAGGCGAATTCAGTCTTCTCCTGATAATCGGGTGGAAGCGGATAGGTGAAATGTTCGATGCCCGGGTATTGCTTGAAGGGCTGCTGGAAGGCGTAGAGGGACGCGATCAACAGAAGGGCGGCGGCGAATTTCATGTCTGCCTACCTGAAGAATATCACCGAACGGCTGTACACTATTCTCTATGCTGAAATCCGCATTCGCAGTGCTGCTTACAGGCCTTGCCTTTGGACAGAATAAAGTCGCTCCGGACAAAGAGGCGTCGATCAAAGCCGATCTCGCCGGGCAAATCGACGGGATGAAGAAACAGGCGCAGGTCATGGTAGACAGCGTCTTCAGTTTCGGAGAGCTCGGGATGCAGGAGTTTGAGACATCCAAGTACCTCTCCGGCATCCTCGAAAAAGAAGGCTTCAAGATCGACCGGAATTATGCGGGGATACCGACCGCGTGGGTTGCGTCCTGGGGATCGGGCAAGCCGGTGATCTCCTTGGGCTCCGATATCGACGACATTCCACAGGCTTCGCAGAAGCCCGGCGTAGGTTGGCACGATCCCATGATCGAGGGCGCGCCGGGTCACGGCGAAGGTCATAACTCTGGCGTGCCGTTGAACATCGTGGCGGCCATCGCCGTGAAGAGGATCATGGAGCGCGAGCACCTGAAGGGCACCATCCGGTTGTGGCCGGGCGTGGCCGAGGAGGAGGTCGCAGCGAAGGCGTACTTCGTGAAGGCGGGCATGTTCAAGGACGTCGATGTTTGCCTGTTCACCCACGTCGCTGCGAACTTCGGGGTTTCCTGGGGGCCCTCCTTCAATCAGAATGGCCTGGTGTCCGTCGAGTACCTGTTCAAAGGCGAGAGCGCTCATGCGGCCGGCGCGCCGTGGCGCGGAAGGAGCGCGCTGGACGCGGTGGAGCTGATGGACGTGGGCTGGAATTTCCGGCGCGAGCATCTGCGCCTGGCAACGCGTCTGCATAACGTGATCACCAACGGAGGCGACCAGCCGAACGTGGTGCCGCCGACAGCGAGCGACTGGTATTACTATCGCGAAGCCGATTACGAGCACATCATGCGGCTGTGGGAAATCGGAACGAACATGGCCAAGGCGGCTTCGTTGATGACGGACGCCACCTACACCGAGCGGCTGCTGGGCAGCGCGTGGCCGGGGCATTTCAATAAAGCGATCGCCGAGACGATGTACGCGAACATCCAAAAGGTTGGGTTGCCGCAGTGGTCGGATGCGGATCAGCAGCTCGCGAAGGGTTTGCAAGCCGAGCTTAAGGTCCGTGTGAATGGGCTACCGTCGAAAATTCCGCCGATGCGTCCGCCCCGCGTTACTCCGGAAGGCGGCGATGAAGAAGGCCCCGGCGCCCAGAATCAGCCGACGGGCGGAGGATCAGACGATATCGGCGACGTTTCCTGGGTGGTGCCGACGGTGACGCTGCGGTATCCCGCGAATATTCCCGGCGGGCCAGGTCACAACTGGGCGAACGGTGTGGCGATGGCGACGCCGATCGCGCACAAAGGAGTGGTGGCTGGCGCAAAAGTGCAGGCGCTAACCATGCTCGACATCCTGCTGCATCAGGAAATCGTCGACAAAGCCTGGGATTATTTCAACAACGTGCAGACCAAGGAAGGCAAGTACAAGAGCTTCATCCGCGACGGCGATGTTCCGGCGATCTGGCTGAACAAGGCGATCATGGACAAGTACAGGCCGCAGATGAAGACCATGTATTACGATTCTTCGAAGTACGATACGTACCTGGAGCAGTTAGGGATCAAGTATCCGACGGTGCGGCCGGCAGCGGCGACCAAGTAAAACATTTCACGCAAAGGCGCAGAGCTCGCAAAGCTTTGCGCCTTTGCGTGAATGTCAGATTTTCTTTACGTTGACGCCGCCGTTGGTGGTTTCGACGTGAATGGTGGGTCCGCCGCCGCCGATGTCGAAGACCATTTTCTTTGACTTTTCGGTGAGATTGCCGCTGACGGTCACGTCGAAGTTGGCGTTCACATGGCCGTTCACGGTTGCGGTTTCGAAGTGCGCGTTATACGCCGCAGGCATGCTTATGTTCACGCCGCCGTTGGTGGTACGGGCGTCGAGCTTGGTTCCGTCCCAACGATTACCCGCTAGCGTGACGTTGACGCCGCCATTCTTGGTCGTGCCCTCCACGTCGCCGCCCAGATTCTTCAAATTGACTCCCCCGTTCGTCGTGTCGAACCGGATGTTTCCGCGCACGTCGGCGACCGAGATGCCGCCGTTGTGGGCTTTGAGCGACAGGTCGGCGTTGCGGGGCACGAACACCTCATAGCTGACCGACCATCCTTGATGGTCGCTCGTTTCCGGACCCGACGCGCTGATCTGTCCGGCCGACCAGTTGACGTGAATCTGCGATCCGATGCTCTTTGCCGTGCCGTCGTCGTTGGCCCAGGCCTCCACTTTGGAGCGCACCAGAACGGAACCGTTATCCCATCCCTTGATGGATACGCCGCCGTTCTTGCCTCCATCGACCGTGAGTTGGCCGCCATAGGCGACGGTCTGCTCGCGTACCTCGCACGATCGCGACTGGCGGTCGTTATCGTTATCGTCATTGCAAGTGAGCGATTTGGTCTGCGCGAAGGCAGTGACCGTCGCGAGTGTGATCCATACGAGTGATTTCATTGTTTCTCCTTGTAGAAAGCTAGACTCCGAAAGCCGGTTTCGGTTATGGTGACGAGAGTGGAACCTTTGCATCCGGTCGAGATTCGCGTCTTGGGCGCGTTGATTGAAAAAGATATCACCACGCCAGAGTATTACCCGCTGACGGTGAATTCGTTACAAAATGCCTGTAATCAAAAATCGAGCCGGGATCCGGTGGTGCAATTTGACGAGCAGACTGTGGAGCAGGCCCTCGAAACGCTTAAAAACAAACATCTTGTGGTGCGGATCAGCGGAGCGGGTCATCGGGTGGAGAAGTGGGCGCACCGGCTGGGGGAGATGCTGAATCTCGGGCGGAGGGAGATGGCTTTGCTGTGCGTGCTGATGCTGCGGGGTCCGCAAACGGTCGGCGAACTGAGGGGGCGGACGGAGCGGATGCACGATTTTAACGACCTGGAAGAGGTTGAGAGGGTGCTGGAGACGCTGGAGAAATCGGAATTCGTGGCTAGGGCGTCTAGGGGGCGGTGGGTGCAGTTACTTGGCGGGGCTGTGGAGGTCGAGGATAGTCAACCGGCCGTTGTGGCTGTCCGGACGCCGATCGAGGAACGGGTCGCTGCACTGGAACGCGAGCTTCTGAGGCTTAAGCAGCAACTCCAGGAAAAGCTCGGAGAAAGCTTCGAGTAGCAAGACACAGGCTAAAGTCTGTGCCACCCCAGACAGAGTTTGGTGGCACTGGCTTCAGCTTGTGAATGGATTTTAGGGAAATCTATGACAAATACTGATCAGCGAAGACGCGTCGAAGTTCGACGTGTCGATGAGTGCGATACTCTGCACGATCTTTTTACGCACTGTTTCCCGGCTTTTGGCGGGGCTTTTTTGCGGCGGATTTATACGATTTTGGATCATGCTGTCGGCATGGGTTGTCCGATGACGGTGGCGATTTCGGGGCCGGTGACTGTTTCCGGGCAGCATCAGGCTTGGTTGATTCCTCTACTCGAAACAGGTTGGGTGGCGTATCTTTCAACGACCGATGCGGTGTGTTATCACGACGGGCATCGCAGCCTGGATGGGCGCAAGAATCCGATTTTTGAAACGGCGATCTGGGGCGACGATGCGGCTTTGCGCGAGGAGCGGACGATTCGCGTCACCGATATGGCGTTCGATGAAGATGTGCTTCTCGATCAGGATCGATTCCTGAGCGCGGTGCTGCTGCGGCCGGAGTTTCAGCACAAGATGACTGGCACGGAGCTGCGCAACCGGCTCGGCGAATTTTTCGCGGCGCAGGAAAAGGCGAATGGGGTCCAGGAGGGACTGCTGGCGACTTGCCATCGGCTCGCGGTTCCGGTTTTTGTCGGTGCGCCGGGCGACGGTAGCGTGTTTCTCAATTCGATGAAGCTGTGGGCGATGAAGAAGGCCGGGCTGTTGGATGCTTACAGTTTCGATCTGGATCTGCACGCGGAAATTTACGAGGCGTGCGCGTATCATCGCTGGGGGCTTTTTGACCAGGAGCCGAATGCGCTGGCTACGCTGATGCTGGGCGGAGGCGTGCCGAAGAATTACAATTTGCAGCCGGAGCCGGCGCTGGGGCAGATCCTGGGGATTCCGAATGTGCGCGGCTACAATTTCGATGTGCAGATTGTGAGCGCGCCGGTGACGGACGGGTCGCTATCATCGTGCGCTCCGGGCGAGGCGGTGACTTGGGGGAAGGTCGATAAGGACACTTATTTAGAAGCCACGGAGAGTATGCAGGCGGACTATTCTACCGTCATGCCGTTTATCGTGGCGGCGCTGCTTCAGAACCGGAAGCGGTATGAGGCGCGGGCGGCGGAGGTGGGCTCAGAGCGATTGTTTGAGGAGGAACCGAAGGCTCGGGGATATTTGCGGGGGCGGGGCGGGTATCGGTTGTTTGAGAATCGCGAGGAGTTGTGCCGGCGGTTGAATGAGGATGTTCGGGCGAATCGGGAGTGGTTGCTGGATACGCTGGCTTATCCGCTGGCTGGGAAGCACACGGGATGAAAACGGCAAAACATATTAGCCGCTGATGAACGCTGATGAACGCTGATTGAAAACAAGATTCTGAAGCCTGTGCCATCAGATGGCGGTATCGGTTGTTTGGGAATCGCGAGGAGCTGTGCCGGCGGTTGAATGAGGATGTTTGGGCGAATCGGGAGTGGTTGCTGGATACGCTGGCTTATCCGCTGGCTGGGAAGCACACGGGATGAAAACGGCAAAACATATTAGCCGCTGATGAACGCTGATAGAAAACAAGATTCTGAAGCCTGTGCCATCAGACGGTGAGGTGACACAGGCTTTCGAATGAGCTGATGCTACTGGTTCCCAAGATACTCGACGTGGACGTAAGTGCCTAGGCGCACGTTATAGGCTAGATACCAGCCTACGTGGTCGGGGTCTTCGTAGATTACGATATCGTCGCCGCCCCAATTCCAGTCGGCGCAGAGGGCGATGTCGACGGGGGATACGCTCCAGTAGAAATTGTTGAACCAGAAACGGCTTGGTCCGCCTCCGGCCAGGTGCCAGACGTGGCCTTTGCCGAATCCGCCGGTGAAGTGGCCGTGGGCCCAGGGCTGCGCCAGATGATAGCGGGCGTCGTTCGGACCGGTATCGTGACCTACCCATTTATCGCCTTTTGCATCGACGTGGGGAGCGTTGGGGTGACCTTCCTTCTCGTTGAAATGCGCTTGCGCGCCTGCTTTCGGGGCCGGCTGGGCACGCTTCGCGCTGACGGGCGCCGGACCCTTGGCCGGGATGTGTCCTCCGCCGACCGGAGGTTGTTTACCCTCCTCTTTCTTTTGGGCGAATGCGGGAACGGTCAGTAACACGGCTGCTGCGAATAATCCGATGGTCTTGTTCAATTTAGTCTCCTACTTTCCTTTAATATCGTACGACGTCAAGTTGTCCTGATCGCGCAGGTATAGCCTGCCGTCGGAGATCACTAAAGGAGACCAGGACGGGAGCGATCCTTTCTGATATTCGAATCGCGAAACCTCTCTATAACCATCGCGGTCCGCGTCGATCAAGCCTACTACGCCATCTTCGCCGAGCGCGTACAAGTGCTTGTCGGCATAGGTCACCGATCCTTTTCCTACGCTGCGATTTTTCCAGAGCTGCTTGCCGGTCTTGAAATCCATTGCGCTCAGAAGAGCGTTGGTGAAGCCATACAATGTGCCGTCGATCAGCACCGAGCTGGAATAATGATTCATCATGTCGCGATTGAAGTAGACTTCCTGCATGCCTTTGGGATTCAGCTTCAATAATGCGCAGCCGGTATCGTAGGCGGTGGAAAGAAAGACGGCCCCGTCCTGATAAATGGGCGTGGCAATATTGGCGACATTATTCGCGATTTTGCCATAGCGCCAGAGCAGCTCGCCCGTCGATTCCTGCACGCCGAACGCGGACCGGCCGCTGAGGGCGATCACCTGTTTCGAGCCGTTCACATCGGCGAGAATCGCGGAGGAATAGCCGGCATAATCGTCGCCGGTTTTCCATTGCACTTCGCCGGTGCGCTTATCGAGCGAAACGAGAGACGCACCGCGCCCGCCGGGCATGACGATGACGCGGTCGCCATCGATCAGGGGCGATTCGCTATAGCCCCAGTGCGGGACGGAGGCGCCGAATTTTTTCACGGAGTCCATCTGCCAGAGGATTTTTCCGGTTGCCGCATCCAGGCAGACCACGGTGCCTTCGCCGGTCATGGCGTAGAGTTTTCCGTTATCGAAGGTCGGAGTTCCGCGAGGGCCGCTGCCGCGGTCGTTCTCGAAATCGCGGCTGGTGGGGGTTTCCCAGAGCTTGTTTCCGGTCTTGACGTCGAGCGCGAGGACGAATTCCTGTTTGCCGCGCTGTCCCTGGGTGTACATCCGCCCGTTTACGATCGAAAACGAGGAGTAGCCGATGCCGAGGCCGCTGACTCGCCAAATCACTTTGGGTCCGCCGGAAGGCCACGCGGAGAGCAGCCCGGTTTCGGCTGAAATGCCGTCGCGATTGGGGCCGCGCCATTGAGGCCAGTCAGCGGCGAACGCGGAGAAGGCGAGCAAGAAGGAAAGGAAGATTGGCCGCATGATGGCATCGTAGCATGCGACTCGACTGGTCCGGCTGTGCCGGCGCACTCAAAAACAAGGGCCGACGAGGGCGTCGGCCGCGGTCCGGGGGGACCGCCCCACATCGGACTTCGTAAGAGATATCGTTGCCGACCTACCCTTTCCGCTTCGGCTCATCCTGTCCTGGCTCATCGGGGCGGCAAGAGTTCTCTGGAGCGAATTCCTAGCATGGCACTCAACCCGATTTTCAAAAGGTGGCAAAAAAATTTCGGGGAGCGGCTAACGCCGCGCGGAGAAACACGGCGGGGGCTTAGTGCTCCGGTACGTGCACCTCGGTAGAGCTGCCCGGTGTGGCCGCTTCGATAGCAACCATAATCCCTGCGATATGCGCCTTGACGAATGCCCAGTTATTCGTGCTCAGCACAACCAGCGCCATTTCCGCCCTGTCAGATTTTGCTGGTAACTCAATTCCTGATCCGCCGTGATGAACAAATCGAAGCCCGGTTCTTCCGCTGCATTCAGCAAAGCTCCGTTCTTCAAACCGGACCAGCCTTGATACCACGCCGTGACAACCGTATGGCCGCCCTCGATGATCAGCTTCAGTTTTTGCGGGACGCTTTCATCGAGGAGAATTTTCATCCAACGCGCAACGTTTCCAATGTGCTCTTAGCCGCGAAGTCGAGAACACACTGAACCTGTTCACGCGTGACGTGAAAATTTTCCACAACCTCTTCGATGGGAGAATTTTTCAAGTTCTCGAAAATCGCGGCCACGGGGACACGCGTACCGCGAAACACCCACGCGCCGCTAACCTTGCCGGGGATGCTCTCCACCACGGGGCATTGTGACCAATCGAGAGTTGCCATGGTGTGCTCCTTTCCCAGAATAACGCGTGCACGGCCACCGAAGCCCGCCCCGTGTTTCTGAAAAACCGTTTGTAGCATTTATCCCGGGAAGAGGGAATGAAACTCTGCAAGCCTGCCGGTCGCCTTGTAGTAGCGGAATCGCTTTCCAGCGCGTCCAGCCGCCATGAAAGGCGGCTGCCGCCAAAATTGGCCGCCCCACCCCGACAGCGGCCCCATGGACACTCCTGCTAGTCGGGGCTCTGTTTCGAACCTTGAGGATTCATTGAGCTAATATGAACTAAATCAGACTAGCTTCGGCGCGATTGAACCCATGATGAGCGCTACCATATTCCAGGCGACGATGACTGCAAACAACAGGTTGATCCGGTTCAGCAGCCTTTCCCGTCCGCCTTTCCAGCAATAAAACCCGAGGGCGACAGCCAGAACCTTAACCGCGAGCAACCCACCCAGAGGATTCGGGGCATATTGCAGCGCAGCACGGACTAAGGGGTTTCCTTCATGAACGCCGTGTAAAAGGAATGCCACGGTCGTCATGAAATCAAGCACTTGAAGATATGAGTACTGCAATAATAACTGATTCATCACGTCCAGATCAGGGGCCGATGACCCTTACAACTACTTATAACTCTAGACGGAAACCCCTAGATAGTAAATAGGCCGAAACCTTTAGTACTTTCCTAAGGTTGGGGCTGGAAACATGTAGTACTGGCGGCTCAGTACGTACTTAAGTCTTTTTCCTGGTTGTGGTTAGATGAACGGAGACGGTACTATCTGAAAGTCGTCAGCTAATTGTTTGGATTATTGGGAGGAATTTGATGAAATTCGGGTCGGGATTATTTTTTATTTTTGGTTCAATTGTTGCGCTACCGGCGGGAGCGAGCACATTGATCGATTTTGGGGCTGGAACCGGCATTACCAGTTCCTACCCTTCGGGAGGAACCACGAATGTTCCGACGAACGGCGTGGGGATCGATATATCGGGACCGATCGTGCTGGACGGGGGCGCTCTGGAAGTCACTGCCAGCGGCACCCTGGAGTGCGTGGCCGGCACCACGACTACGAAGTGCGGGGATACGTCGGATGTAACGAACAGCACAGCAGCGGGTCTCGGCGCCGGGAGTAATCGCGTCACCGTTGGAGAGACCATTACGATCACCGTGCAACCGGGTTATAGCGTCAGCCTGGTCAGTTTCGCGCTGGACGCTTTTACACCGCCGGAAGAGGCGTTCTACAAGATTAACGGAGGGACGGCGGTCGACGTGGATGCTTTGGCCTCGCCGGCGCTCCAGACGACTACGCTCGGCACCGCAACTGCGTTCACAACCCTGCAATTCGGCGCGGTTAACGGCAATTATGACCTTGCGCAGTTAACGTTCAACATCAGTAGCACTCCGGAGCCTGCGACATTCGGCCTGGTCGGGCTGGCTCTGGCAGGTGTCGGGCTGCTGCGGCAGAAGCGGGCTTCTAGCGTCCGGTGACTTCGCGGATCACGCGCAGATAATTGCCGCCGAGGATTTTCTTGATGTCCTGCTCCGAGTAGCCCCTTTTGAGCAGGACGGCGACGAGGGAAGGCATCTTGGAGATATCGGCGAGGCCCTCTGGCGGCGAGGTAATTCCATCGAAATCGCTGCCGATGCCGACGTGATCGATACCGGCTACCTTAACCATGTGGTCCACGTGATCGGCGACGTCGGATAGGGTTGCCAGACCCGTTTTCATCGCGGCCAGATCCTTTCGAAACTCCTCATTGGCGTAATCGTCGAGAATCTTTCCGGTCATATCCGGAGGCGCGCTTTGGTTCGAGCTGATGGCGGACTGGAGCGCGGCCACGTCCTTCTGGCTGATGAATCCTTCGCCGAAGTTGATGCCGACGACGCCCCCGTTTTTCGCGAGCGCGCGGAGCATATCGTCGGTCACGTTGCGGGGAATGTTGGAGATCGCGCGCGACGAGGAATGGGAAACGATTACGGGCTTGGTGCTTACTTCGAGGGCGTCGTAAAAGGTTTTATCGGAGACGTGCGAGACGTCCACCAGCATGCCGAGGCGGTTCATTTCACGGACCACTTCTTTACCGAACGGGGTGAGGCCGTTGTGCGCTGGCTTGTCGGTGGAAGAGTCGGCCCAGTTGTTGTTTTTGAAGTGGGTCAGGGTCATGGCGCGGATGCCCATGCGATAGTACATGCGGAGCACCGCGAGGTCGTCGTCGATCTGGTGGCCGCCTTCGATCGCTAAGAAAGCCGCGATCTTCTTCGATTTGACGATACGCTCAATGTCGCCGGCGCCGGTGGCGAGCTCGATTTGATCTTGGTGGGCATCGAGCACGCTTTGCATCGCATCGCGGAGGTCGAGGGTGCGGCGGACGGCTTCGGCTCCTTTGTAATAGACGGGGACCCAGAGCGCGAAGAACGGAGCTTTCATGCCGCCTTCGCGGAGACGCGGGAAATCGACCATGCCGTTTGGCAGACGGTTCGCTAGATCTACGTGATCGACCAGGACGTGCTGAATGGTGTCGATATGACTGTCGATGCCGATCGCCTCCGCGCTGATTCGGCGGGCGCGAGCCATATCATCTTGGGCTTGGAGGGTCAGCGTGGCTAGCAGCACGGGCAGGAGAAGGCGCATTTGGGTATTATCCGTTAAAAGGCAAACAAGTTCACGCAAAGGCGCGAAGCTCGCAAAGAAGACTGCTAAAGTTTCGTCCGAATACCGCCGAATACTGATACGTGAAAGATCCTACAGCCGCGGTGCGTCTACGGGAGGCTCAAAACGCCGATGGCGGATGGGGCTACTTCCCGGGGAAGCAATCCTGGCTGGAACCTACGTTTTACGCGGCGGTTGCGCTGGCGGGGGAAGCGGCGGCGGATCGCGCGTGGGGACTGCTGAAATCGTGGCAGGCGGCGGACGGCGGATGGCGTCCTTCGGCCGACGTTCCGGTGCCGAGTTGGGGCACTTCGTTGTGTGTGGCGCTTGCGCAGTCACGGGGCGAAACCGGGGAGCCGTTTCAAAAAGGCGTGCAGTGGCTGTTGAGCTCGAAAGAAGTCGAATTGGCGCTGTGGAAACGCCTTCTGTTTCGCACCAAGCTGTTCGGGGAGCCGGACCGGAATCTCAACTTGGAGGGCTGGCCCTGGAAGCCGGGCCAGGTTTCGTGGGTCGAACCGAACGTGCATGCGATTGTCGCGCTTAAACAAGCGGCGGGAAAGGTCTCAAATCCTAGATTGACGGAACGGGTTCGCATGGGAGAGGCGGAATTGATCGACGTGCGTTGCGCGGATGGCGGATGGAATTACGGCAGTCATGCGGCGTTGAAGGTGGATCTGGTCGCGTTTCCGGAAACGACGGCGCTCGCGCTGATCGGGCTGCAAGGGCATCCGGACTTGGGGAAATCGCTGGATCTGGCTGCGCGGATGGCGGGTGAAACCACTTCGCCGCTGGCTCGGGCGTGGCTGACCATCGCTCTGCGGTTGCATGAAGCGGAGGTGCCATCGTCGACGGTCGAAATTGCTTCGTCTCCGGAAACTATGATCGCGGCGTTGAATATTATCGCGGAAGACAAGCCCGAGTTTTTCCGCACCGGAGGCACGACATGAGTCCGAATCGCCGCGAATTTCTGGCTGTTGCGGGCGCCAGCGTGTTCGCAGGATACGCGGGGTTCGAAGGCGCTCCACCGAAACATAGGGGTCCGCTGCAATCGCCGCCGGTGTCGATTATCCGGGCGAAATCGTACGCCGACGACCTGGTGAGCCGCATCCTGGAAGGGGTGAAGCAGTGCGGGCTCGACGTTCGCGGGAAGCGCGTGCTGCTGAAGCCCAATCTGGTGGAGTTCGATCCGAAGACGTGCATCAATACGGACGTCAGCGTGGTGGCGGCGGCGCTCGACGCATTTAACTCGCTGGGCGCGGCGGAGGTGAAGATCGGCGAGGGGCCGGGGCATCGGCGCGATACTTATTCGATCGCCGAGATGACTCGCTACCGGACGCAGATCCCCAAGTTCGACGCGCTGTTCACAGATCTTAATCGCGACGATGTCAGCCCGATCCAGGGTTTCGCGGATCGCGGCGAAATTTATCTGCCCAACACGGCTCTGCGAGCGGATCTGATCGTATCGCTGGCCAAAATGAAAACGCATCATTGGGCGGGTGCAACGCTTTCGATGAAAAACTTCTTTGGCGTGGTTCCGGGATCGGTCTACGGATGGCCGAAAAACGAGCTGCATCAAATAGGCATCGACGAATCGATTGTCGAGCTGAATCGTATCTTCCGGCACACCTTCGCAATTGTCGATGGCATTGTCGGAATGGAAGGAAACGGTCCGATTCAGGGCACTCCGAAGCAAGCCGGCGTGCTGGTGATGGGTTCCGATCTGCCGTCGGTGGACGCGACCTGCTGCCGCATTATGGGCATCGATCCGGCGCGTATCGATTATTTGTCGATGGCATCCGAACGATCGCTCGGAGTAATCGAGGAAGCAAGGATCGAGCAGCGCGGGGAGACCATCAAGTCCGTACGCGCGCCGTTTGAGCTGATCGAGAAATTCAAACAACTTCGTTTGGTATCTTAATCACGCAAAGGCGCAAAGCTCGCAAAGTTTTTGGTTGCTTTGCGAATTTCGTCCTGGGCTATGCTGAAATAGCATGCGAAAACCCGTGATGGCCGGCAATTGGAAGATGTATAAGACTGCGGCCGAGACGTCTTCTTTTTTCGAAAAATTCTCTCCGCTGGTGGCGGGCGCGAGCCACGCGGATGTCGTGATTTGTCCACCGTTCGTGAACATTCCCGCCGCGGTTGAGGGCGCGAAATCTACCGCAATCGGGATTGGCGCGCAGGATGTTTTCTGGCTCCAGGAAGGCGCGTATACGGGCGAAGTTTCCGCGCCGATGCTCACCGCCGTTGGCTGCCGCTGGGTGATTATCGGCCACAGCGAGCGCCGCCAGTATTTTCACGAAACCGAAGAGACCGTATTTAAGAAGACCGTCGCCGCGCTCGACGCCGGACTGAATCCGATTGTCTGCGTGGGGGAGAATTTGGATGAGCGCGAGTCGAACTCGACCGAAGCAGTGTGCGGCGCGCAATTTGCGGGAGGCCTGGGCAGCCTGACGCGGGAACAGTTCACTCGCGTGGTGATTGCGTACGAGCCTGTGTGGGCGATCGGCACGGGCAAGACTGCGACCCCGGAAATGGCCGCGGCGGCTCACAGGTTTATTCGCGGCGAAGCGCGGAATCAGTTCGGAACCGAAGTTGCGTCCGCGTGCCGCATTCTCTACGGAGGCAGCGTGAAGGCCGACAACGTGAAAGGGCTGATGGCGCAGGAAGAAATCGACGGGGCGCTGGTGGGTGGGGCGAGCCTGGACCCGGCGTCGTTTGCGTCGATCGTTAATTTTCTGTGAAGACCCGGGTGCTGACCGCTCCTGCTAGTCGCGGCTCTGTTCGGGGCCGTGCGATACGCTATTTATTGCTTCTCTAGGGGCACTTCGAAATACAAATATTCTTTCCCCGTCGACGCTTCGGAGACGCCGGTGATGAACAGAGTCGATCCCGGTTTATAATCCGTCTGGAAATAGACGAACCCGTAAACTTTCTCGCCCAGCGGCAACAGCTTTGCCGTGAACGCGCGCCCCTCGATTTCCCAGATATTCAGCGGTCCCCTCTTCTCCTTCCGCGGAAACGGATACGGGCTGGTCCCCGGCATGCGCGGAGCCTTCCCCGAGCCGCCGATGAAGGTTACGTCGTTGGGGGGCGTGGGCTCGACGTGTTTGCCGTCCGGCCCGACGTAATCCGCCTCTACGTTGAGCTTCAGCGCCTTGCCGGTGCCGTTTTCGAGAATCACCAGCACTGGCAGCACTCCGTAATGATTCGGGTCCACCTTGCCGAAGGCCGATCGCACCTGTTCCTCGCTCACGAAAGGAACCGCGGCCATGGCGATATTCTCGGCGGTCTTGCTGCCCTTATAGGACGACGCTGGGCCGGGAGCGAAGCGATCTTTGTCCTTGTCGTCTTCCTTGTTGTTAGCCGCCCACGCCGCTATACTCAGAAGAACTATCCACACGCCCGAGAAAACTGCTACGCGTCTCATCTATTTCCTTTATCAGGGGCTGCAACTCGCCCTTAGTCCGGCGGTGGCCCTCTATCTACTGTACCGGGGAATTCGCAACCGGAGGTATTTCGCCGGGCTTGCCGAACGCCTGGGATTTCTTCCCGCCACCATTCAGACGACGGGCACCGGAGCCATTTGGTTTCACGCCGTATCGGTGGGCGAGGTTTTTAGCTGCGTGGAATTGATTCGCGCCGTCCGTGCCGCTCATCCAAAAACGCGCCTCTATGTTTCCACCACGACCCTCGCCGGGCGCGAGACGGCGGATCTGAAGCTGGAAGGTTTGACCGACGGAGTATTCTTCGTGCCCCTCGATTACCGGTCCGCCGTACAGCGCGTGCTCCGCCGCTTGCGTCCGGCGGCGGTGGTGGTGCTCGAAACCGAAATTTGGCCCAATCTCTATCGCGAATCGAAACTCGCGGGCGCGTCGCTGATTGTCGTGAACGGCCGCATTTCCGACCGCGCCCTGCCTCGCTACCGGCGATGGAGCTGGTTTTTCCGCCACGTGTTGAGCTGCGCCGACATGATTTTCGCGCAGAGCGCCGAAGATGAGTGCCGCTTCGTCATTGCGGGAGCGCGCCTGGATCATATCCAAGTAGCCGGTAATCTGAAGTACGATTTCACACCGCCCTCCGGCATCGCGCCCACCATCGCCGAGTTTCTCGGCCGCACCAAGCCTGAAAAAATCTGGATCGCGGCGAGCACTATGCCTCCCGCGGATTCGACGGATGTGGATGAGGACGATGTGGTCCTTCAAGCCTTCGCGGAGGTCTCGCGTCCCGGTCTTCTGCTGATCCTCGCGCCCCGCCGTCCGGAGCGATTCGACGTTGTCGCCGAGAAGTTGAAACGCGCCGGCTTGAACTTCGTGCGCCGCACGAACCTGGGACCGCTTACGCTTCCCGGCGTGCTGCTGGTCGATTCCATCGGCGATCTGGCGGCGTTGTTCGCGCGAGCCGACGTCGTGTTCATGGGCGGGACGCTTGCGCGGCGCGGAGGGCACAATATTCTGGAGCCGGCGTACTTCGCGAAACCCATCATCGCCGGGCCGCACATGGAAAATTTCGCAGCCATCGCCCGCGAATTTCGCGGCGCCGAAGCGTTGGAAAGCATCAAGGACAGCGCTGCTCTGGGACCTGCCGTCGCGCGGCTGCTCGACGATCCTGGAACGCTGGGCGCGCGAGCGCGCGATCTGGCCATGTCCAAACGCGGGGTGGTCGACCGCATCGCGCAGGAGGTCTGGGCCGCGCGTTCGAATGGCGTGCCCGATCCGCCGCGCGCTCTGTTGGTCCGCGCGATTTTCACTCCTCTTTCGTGGTGCTGGGCAGCGGGGCATCGGGCGAATATGCTCCGGCAGAAAGCGCAGCGCCGGACGCTTTCGGCGCCGGTGATCAGTATCGGCGGATTAACCATGGGAGGTTCCGGAAAATCGCCGATGGTGGCGCATCTGGCACACCGGATTCGCGAACGGGGGCGCAATCCCGCGATCCTGACTCGCGGCTATAACCGGAAATCGCACGATCCTCTGGTCATCGTTCCGCGCGGAGAGATCGCGTCCATCGATCTGACAGGCGACGAAGCTCAGCTATACGTTCGCGCGGGCGACGCGCATGTCGGCATCGGGGCGGACCGTTATGACGTCGGCCGGCACATGGAAGAGGCGCTCTCGCCGGATCTTTTTATTCTCGACGACGGATTTCAAACCGTTCGCTTGGCTCGCACGCAAGATGTCGTGATGATCGACGCGCTCGATCCATTCGGCGGGGGCATGTTTCCGCTCGGCCGAAGCAGGGAGCCGCGCAAGGGCCTCGCGCGAGCCTCCGCGATCGTCGTCACCCGCGTCGAGCCGGGACAGGATATTGCGGGATTGCACCGGTCGATCCGCAACTTTAACCCCGAAGCGCCCATCTATATTTCGCGTACCGCCCCGCGCGGGTGGATCGACTACCAATCGAAGATCGCGACGCCCGTGGCGGAAGCAAATTTAGGGACCGTGGCGGCGTTCTGCGGGCTGGGGAATCCGCGCGCGTTCTGGCAGACACTGGAGGAGCTGGGAATCGAAGTCGCATTCCGCTGGGAGTTCGGCGATCATCATCATTACAGACCCGCGGAATTGGAGAGGCTCGCCAAGCAAGCCACCCAATGCGGGGCCGAGGCGCTGGTCACCACTGAAAAAGACATGATAAATTTGTGCGGCCATGTGCCGGAGATCATCGCGCCCCATAAACTGCTGTGGCTGAAAATCGGCATTGAAATCGATAAGGAAGAGGAATTTCTCCAACACATTTTATGAGGACGGCGATCTTTGGAGGAACCTTCGATCCCATTCATCGCGCCCATTTGGTGGTGGCGCGCGAAGCCGCGGACACCTTCGCGCTCGACCGGGTTCTGTTTATCCCGGCGGCGCATCCCCCACATAAGGAAACTGGCGCAGGTTATGAGGATCGCTACAAAATGGTCGAACTGGCCTGCGCGGGCGAGCCTCGCTTCGTTCCCTCACGGCTCGAAGAAGGCCGCGAGAAAAGTTATTCGATTCACACGATTGAGCGAGTGAAGGCGCAGCCGGATGCGGGCGAGGTTTTTTTTGTGATCGGCTCTGACGCGTTTGCTGAAATCCGCTCCTGGTATCGCTGGGAGGACGTGATCCGCGAAACCGACTTCATTATCGTCTCGCGGCCGGGCCACGCGTATTCCATTCCCGATGGCGCTCGGGTGCATCGATTGGAAACGGTCGCATTGCCGGTATCGTCGTCGGAGACCCGGCAAGCGCTAGCGCGGGGAGAGACTCCGGAGGAGTTACCATGCCCGGTGGCGGATTACATTCGGGAGCGCGGGCTGTACAGGATCTCGCCGTAGCCAAGGATTTCGCAGAGGGCGCAGAGTTTTCCGCGAGTTCTGCCTTATATCTTGCTTAATCCGCCCGCAATGTCTCCACTGGATTGATCCGCGCCGCTCTGCTCGAGGGAAAAAACGCCGCAGCCAGCGATGCCACGGTCACGATCGCCGCGCTTGATGTATAGGACGCCAGATCGAACGCGTTGATCACGGTGAGCAGGTGGCGCAGCACCAGCGAGCCTCCGAACGCCAACGCCAGGCCCACGCCGACTCCCCACATCGCGAACTTCAACGACTGACTGAGCACCAGACGCACCACGATCCCCGGCGTCGCTCCCAGCGCGATGCGGATTCCGATCTCCTTCGTTCTCTGGCCCACCAGGTAGGACAGTACGCCGTACATCCCGGACAACGTTAGCAGGAGCGCCAGCGCGCCCAGCATGGCCGAAATCCAGGAGGCGGCCCAAAACGGGTACATCTGCGTGGTGAACATTTCGTCCAGTGAGATCGCCACTTCCGGCCGGTTCGGGACCGTTGCCGTCAGAGCTGTTTCCAAGCTGCGAATCGTGGACGCCACGTCGCCTTTTCCCCGAATCAGGAACGTACGCGGATGTTTCGACCGCACCGACGCCGGAAAATAAATCATGGTCGCGTCCCGTCCGGTAATCATGTTGCCGCTGATCACATCTTTCGCGATACCGATCACCACGGCATGATCGAAAGCGGGCGCGTCGCTGAGACTCCGGCCTTTTCTATCGACCGTAAATGGTTTGCCGATGGCGTCGTCATTCGGCCAGAATTTTTGCGCTGTGGCCTGGCTCACCACGGCCACCGGAGCTTCGGACTCCGCTTCCTGCTTCGCGAAAGTGCGGCCGCGCACGATCGGTATTTCCAGAACTTTGAAGTATTCGGGCGAGACCATGTTGTAACCGGCCCGCACCGGTTCGCTGCCATGCGCCGTGGTCACCGGAATCTGATCGACCGAATAGAGCGGAGGATGCCAGGCTGCCGCCATCTGATCCACCCATGGTTCGGTCACCAGGCGCGCCGCGAGTTTGCCCGGCTCCGACCCATCCTGGCGGCCGAGGAAGAAGGGATAAACCACCCCGTGAATGTTGTAGCCCAGGTCCTTGTGCTGGTAGGCGCCGCTCGCGCGGAGCAGGATTCCGGTGAGCACCAGCAGGATCACGCACAAGCTGATCTGGCTGACAATCAGAGCCGAACGCAGCCTTGACGACGACACGCGCGCCCCGAATTCTCCGCGCAGCGCTTCCGTTAAAGAGGTGCGCGTGGCTTGCACCGCGGGTGCCAATCCGAACAGAATCGTCGTCAGCGCGGCGGCCGTCAAGATGAACAGGAAGACCCGGTAATCCGGCTTCAGCGGCGCGACGTGCAGCAGATTCAGAGCTGGAGGGATGGTCGCGACCAGCACTCTCTGCGCTCCGCGAATCGAGAGATTCGATACTGCGAAGCCGACCGCGCCGGCCAGTAGAGAGAGCAAAAGATTCTCCGAGAGCAACTGCCGGATCAGCCGCGAGCGCGCCGCGCCCATGGCGAGCCGCACGCCGATTTCCTTCTGCCTGCCGAGCGCGCGCGCCAGCATCATGTTCGACACGTTGGCGCAGCAGATCACCAGCACCAGGCCGAAGACGACCACCAGCGGCAGAAACACCAGCAAAATTTGCCTCATCAGCTCGCCGTCGGTGGACATGGGAGTCGCCGCGGATTCCAGCGCCGCCCCGATCGCCCGTTCGCCCTCCGGCCATTGCTCGGTTGCTTGAACGATCCACACGGAGAGCGCGGCTTTCGCTTGTTCAAGCGGAACTCCTGGGCGCAGACGCCCGACGACCAGCATGCCCCGGGGCTCTTCAGGGCCAAACAAATCGGGAACCGGAACGACAGCGCTCTGCATTGTTATGGGAATGAAGAAATCGATCGGCAGCTCCGAGACTCCGATGAAATCGGCCGGGCCCACGCCCACCACTTCAAACGGGCGGTCCGCGATGCGGATGGTTTGGCCGACAACCGCCGGATCGCCGGCGAATGCCGACTGCCAGAACTGATAGCTCAACATCACCACCGCGCCCCCACCGGGCGTCGCTGCGTCGTCGGGAAGAATGGGACGTCCGATCAGTGCGCCGACGTTCAGCATGGAGAAATAATTCCCGGTGACCGCGAATCCCTGCGCATTTCGCGATTCGACGCGCGTCAGGACGGGCGCATATCCCAACGTGTCGGTGAAGACCGGCATTTGAGCGCGCAGGTCCTGATACTGCTTCCACGTCAATCCGGCTCGGGTGTCGCGCTTCGTCTGCCGTGCGAAGTGATACAGGCTGTAAGGGTCCTTCACCGCGAACGGGCGCAGCACGTAAGCGTTGAACAGCGTGAATAGCGCGGTGTTCAACCCCAGGCCGACACCGAGCGTCAGCACCACCGTGATCGCAAAAGCCGGAGCGCCGCGCAAAGTGCGCAGCGCGTAGCGAATATCCCTTAACATACATCCGAGACGGCGCGTGACGAAAATTATTACATCTCGTCGGCCGAGGGACCGTAAATCGACGGCACTGCTACATCGTTCAGTCGCAAATAGACCGTCAATTGCCCGCGATGATGGATGATGTGGTTGATCGCCATACTGCGCAACGCCGCGGCGCGAGGCGCTTCGAACAGCTTCTTCTCCTGATAAATCAGATGCCACGGTTGCCGCAGATGATCGTCGGTTGCTCCGGCGATCGCCTCGTGCGTGGCCGCGACGTTCTTGTCGAAAGCCTCCAGCACCTCCGCCCGATTCTTCGCCACTAACGGTTTGTATTCACCCTTATCGAAATTCACCCCATCCGTCCCGATGATCGCGGTTGCGAACCCGACCAGCTCCGCCAGATGGCCAGCAAGCCTTCCCAGCGACATCGATTTCGCGTGCGGCTTCCAATCGAACTTATCGTCGGGAACCCTCTCCAGAGCCTTCCTGGTGAACTTCATTTCGTTATCGAATTCCGGCAATAGCGCCTGACTCATCGTCATATTTGGAAAATCCCCCGGCATGATTGTATCGCAGAGTCTTAGAGACCCTCTGCGTTAGAATGAAGACATCCACGTGCAACAGGTCGGGCGCTACCAAATCGTTGCGGAATTGGGGCGGGGCGCGATGGGCGTCGTATATCAGGCCCTGGACCCCACCATCGGCCGCACCATCGCGATTAAAAGCATACGCCTTCAGGATCTTACCGACGCCGCCGAGCGCGAGCGCCTGCGGGAGCGCCTGGTTCGCGAAGCGCAATCCGCCGGCATTCTGTCGCACCCCGGCATCGTGACCATTTACGACATCGCCGAAGAAAACGGGATGGCGTATATTTTCATGGAGTTCGTCAACGGCCCTCCGCTCGAAAAAATGCTGCTGCATGAGCAGACGCCGGATAAGGAAACACTGCTCAGCATTCTGCGCCAAACGGCCGCGGCGCTGGACTACGCGCATAAAAAAGGAATCGTCCACCGCGATATCAAGCCCGCCAACATCATGATCCATGAGGACGGCACAGCGAAGGTGACCGACTTCGGCGTGGCGAAAATCATCTCCCAGCAGATGACCCTGGCCGGCGCCATGATGGGCACGCCCAGCTACATGTCGCCCGAGCAGGTGCAAGGCACCGCCATCACCGGACGCGCCGACCAGTTCTCCCTCGCCGTGATCGCCTACGAAGTCCTCACCGGGGAAAAGCCATTCGTCGCCGAGTATCTGCCCACGCTGCTCTTCAAAATCGTGCGCGAGGAGCCGCTTCTGCCGGAGCGATTGAATCCCACGCTCGGGCCGAAGGTGGGCGGCGTGCTGCGCAAGGCTCTCTCGAAAAACCCCGCCGACCGCTACGAAAACTGCATCGAGTTCATCAACGCCCTGGCAGGCGCTTGCAACACCACCAAAGGCTGGATGCCTCTGCCGCGCGGCGCGAGCCTCAACATGCCGACCGTGGGCTCGCAGGACGGCTTGGGCGCGACACTTGACGACCGGCGCGACGAAGGCCGCCGTCCCACGGCTGAGGTGTCGTTGCCGCCGCCGGTTCCTGGCGCGCCTCCGCTCGAAGTTCCTCCGCTGTTCGAACCGCGCGCCCGCCGCGAAGCAACCGAAAATACGAGCCACGTCCTGCGCAACGTGCTGGTTTCCGCCGCGTCAGTGGCGCTGTTGATGGTTGCGATTTTCCTGGTCATCCAGCGGTATGGACCGCACGCGGAGACTATCGGGAAGACTACGCCTCCTCCACAGGAAGCAGCCCCGCCGCCTCCTGATACACCGGCGCCAACGCCCACGCCTGCGCCAGTGGAAGAACCTAAAAAAGTGGATCCGCCTCCGCCGACGCCGACTCCGGTGGAACCGACGCCGGCACCAGTCCCGCCCAAGCGCGAAGTAGTGGCGAAACGCACGCCTGCGCAGCCGAAACCCGCTTCCGAGTCTGAATTTCAAGTGACCACGTCACCCGCCGGAGCGAACGTCATTTTCGATGGCGATGCTTCGACCAAGTGCAAATCGCCCTGCAATATTACGCTTTCCACCGGACGCCATACCTTCGTCGCCCAGCACACCGGATTTCGCGACCAGCATCGCATTATAGAAATTCCCCGCGACGCCGGCGTCATCGTCGAACTACCCAAGCAAGCCGGATCCCTCAGCCTGATCACCAATCCGCCGGGCCTCACCGTGATTGTCGACGGCAAGGAGCAGGCGCAGAAAACCCCCGCGAATCTCAGCCTCAGCGTCGGCGCGCATCACGTAGCCGTCATGAAAGGCTCCGACAAACAGGAGTTCACCGTCGACATCCGCGACGGCCTCCTCAGTTCAAAATTTCTCGAATGGACCCAATGAATCTCTCAAGACGAAATTTCTTCGCCCTCACCACAGGCGCCGCTCTCATGGCTCAGGAAAAAGTCGGGATGAAGGTCCTCTCCAAGCGTCCCGAGGACCTGGAAATGCCCCTTTCCGGCTTCTCCGACTACCTCACCCCGATCGACCATTTCTTCGTCCGCACTCACGTCTACGTGCCCACCGTCAACCTGAACGACTGGAAGCTCACAGTCGACGGCGAGGTCGCGACGCCTCTTACTCTCACGATGGACGAGTTGCGGAAACTCCCCTCCGTTCAGCTCGATAGTGTGGTCGAATGCGCCGGCAATGGACGCGGCTTCATCGATCCTCCCGTCCCCGGCCTGCAATGGACCAATGGCAGCGTCGGCAACGGGCGATGGCGCGGAGTCCGCCTCGCCGACGTTCTGAAGCGCGCCGGCATGAAGGATTCGGGTAAAGAAATTCTGTTCAACGGAGCCGACGTCCCGATCGGCGCCATGCAGGATTTCCGCCGCACCATCACCGTAGCCAAGGCGCTCGACCCGAATACTCTGCTCGCCTACGAAATGAACGGCGTCGCACTCCCCGTCAAGCACGGATTCCCTTTGCGCGTCGTCGCGCCCGGCTGGGCGAGCGATTCGTGGGTGAAATGGCTGACCAACATCACCGTGCTCGACAAGGAATTCGACGGCTTCTGGATGAAGAACGCGTATCGCAAGCCCGACCATCCGGTCGCTCCCGGCGCGGCTATCCCTCCCGAAAAAATGGTCCCTGTGACCAGCCTGCGCGTAAAAAGCGTCATCTCCTCGCCGGTCGACGGAGCCAGCGTAAAGCTCGGCGATCCCGTCAATTTTCGCGGCGTAGCCTGGTCCGGCGATAAAGGACCGGTCACTTCGGTCGACCTCTCGACCGACGGCGGACGCACCTGGAAGCCCGCCCAACTCGGCCCCGACAAATCGCAATTCGGCTGGCGCCAGTGGTCGTTCTCTTTCCGCCCCGATCGCGAAAGCTATTACAACGTGATGGCGCGCGCGACCGACGCGAGCGGCGCCACGCAGCCATTCGCCGAAGAGTGGAATCCGTCCGGTTACGGATGGAACGTCGTGCAGCGCATCGGCATAAACGCGATGGAGAATCCGCAAATGACTATGCAGGGTCAAATGGACGGCCGCGGCCTGGTCGCCGGCCAACCGGAGCCCTACAAATCCACCTGCCTGGGCTGCCACGAAGAAGACGTAATCCGCCAGCAGCGCCTGACGCGAGCCCAATGGGATCGCGAAATCACAAAAATGACCAATTGGGGAGCGCCGGTTAAGCCTGAAAATCGCGACGGAATCCTAAACTACCTGTCGTCGCAGTTCGGGGTGCGCCCGCGCTAAATTGATGCCTCACACACAGACTAAAGTCTGTGCCACCCGTGAAAACGGCACACTAGGCTGCAGCGACCGCTGGCCGGGCTGCCAGATGGCACAGGCTTCAGCCTGTGTTCTTGCTCACTGTCTTCAATCGTGCAGCGTGGTATCCAAAAACGCCCGTAACCGATGGCTCCGCGAAGGATGCCGCAGCTTCCTCAGCGCCTTCGCCTCAATCTGCCGGATGCGTTCCCGCGTAACCGCGAAATGCTGGCCGACCTCTTCGAGCGTATGCTCGCTGCCATCCTGCAACCCGAAGCGCATGCGGATAATCTTCTCTTCGCGCGGACTCAGCGTCTTTAAAACCTCCGCCGTCTGCTCGCGCAAATTTAAGTTGATCACCGCTTCGCTGGGCGAAACCACGCGCCGGTCGATGATGAAATCCCCCAGGTGCGACTCTTCTTCTTCGCCCACCGGAGTCTCCAGCGAAATCGGCTCCTGCGCGATGCGCAGCACCTTGCGCACCTTGCCCACCGGCAATTCCATCTTCACGGAAAGTTCTTCAGTGGTCGGTTCGCGCCCCAGATCCTGCTGCAACTGGCGCTGCATGCGCACCAGCTTATTGATTGTCTCGATCATGTGCACCGGAATACGAATGGTGCGCGCCTGATCCGCAATCGCGCGCGTAATCGCCTGCCGCACCCACCACGTTGCATAGGTCGAAAATTTATAGCCGCGCAGATAATCGAATTTATCGACGGCTTTCATCAGGCCGATGTTGCCTTCCTGAATCAGGTCGAGAAATTGCAGTCCGCGATTGGTATACCGCTTGGCGATCGATACCACCAGCCGCAGGTTCGCTTCGATTAACTGCTTTTTAGCGACCTCGGCTTCCATCTCGCCGCGCTCCACGATTTGCAGCGTCCGCCGCAGCTCCGTCGCGCCTGCGCCTGAATCTTCTTCCAGTTGCTGGATCGCCTGGCTGTGCGTCCGCAATTCCTTGCGCAGCAGACCGGCATTCGCATGAGACCCGTTGACCGGCGCTTCCAGCTTTCGTTGGATGCGAGCAATCTCGCGCTCCATCGGCTTCAGCTCGTCCACCGCTCCACGCAATCGGCTGGCCAGCGCGCGCCTGGTCAGGGAGCTGAAATGAATCCCTCGAATCAGCCGCGAAATGCAGACCATCGTCCGCGCCAGGCTCCAGCGCAAAGAACGATGCATCTTCGGCTTCATTCCTCGCGAAATCGCCTGCAATTTCTGCCGGCATTGCTGCGCTTTACGATAATGCTTTTCGATTTCGGCGATGGTTTTTGAAAGTTCTTCCGCTTGCTCCGCGACATTCTCGTCCGTGACCACCAGGTCCGGCATGACGAGCATTTCGCGCACCATGAACGAATCTTTGCGCAGCGTTTCCGATAGCGTCAGAATTTCGCGGATCACCAGGGGCGAGCGCGACAAAGCCTTGCGCACCGCCGTCTGCCCGCGCTCAATGCGTTTGGCGAGCTCGATCTCGCCCTCGCGCGTCAGCAGCGGAACCGTTCCCATTTCGCGCAAATACATGCGGACGGGATCGTTGGTTTTATCGATGAACTCCTGGGCCAGTTCCAGGTCGCTCGGTTCTTCGCCTTCTTCCAGCTTTTTGTCGAAGTCGATCTTCGGCTCTTCCAGAATCTCGACGCCCGCGCCGTCGAACTCCGTGAGGATTTCGTCGAGTTCGCGGCCGCCCGGATACCCTTCGGTCAGCAGTTCATTGACCTCGTCGTAGAGAACGTAGCCCTTCTCTTTTCCGGTGTCCATGAGCTGCTTTAGCCGGCCGAATTTTTCTTCAAGTGCCACTAAACCCCGATAACCCCAGCAGTGTTCAATCCCCGGCGTTCTCTCGCGGCTGCCAGGGCTAATTTCATTCAGTGTACAACACCGGCTAGCCGCAATTCGCCGCCGCTCGGCTTCACTTCTTTCTCCAAACGTGCTAAATCACCCATCAACTCCAGAGCCTCCGCCATACGCCCCTCGCGCTCCGCGGATCGGACCCTGGCTCTTAGCTCGTCGACGCGCCGTTTCATTGCGCCGCTCTCCAATTTTCGCAGGCAAGCGCGCGCCGCCTCGAGAGACACACCCTCGTTATCTATATCATCGGCCGCCAGAACGCTGTGCAATAGAGTTTGTAAAGCCGGGGAAAGCCGCCCGTCGAGCCCCGAAAACGTCACTTCCGAACCCGCTTCCTCCATCGCCCGCATGGTTTCAAAGATTTCCCGCGTCGCGAAGTCCCCAATCAGTCCAGGGGTCAGCAACGGAAGGATCTCCGCCCGCACTTCCGCGCTCGCAATGGTCGTCTGTAAAAGGATGTTCTCGATCGCCGGCACCGAAACCGCTTCCTTGGGAGCTGCTTTCGCCGGAACCCCTTTGGGCCCGCGGCGGTCCGTAGCCGCCTTCTTAAATTGATCCAGCACCAGGCCGGCGTCGACGCCTAAATATCCCGCCAGATCGTTGGCGATTGCCGCCCTCTCCAGCTTGTCGCCGATTTTTTGCACGGAAGGCAACAGGAATCGAAACGCCTCCATGCGACCGTCGGAGCTGCGCATGTCGAATTTCTGGCGCGCCCGATCCGCCAGCCAGTGAAAATATGTGCTGGCCGAATCCAGCTTCGCGCGATACGCGTCCGCGCCGGTCTGCTTCACGTACTCGTCCGGATCGAGCCCGCCGTCGAGCGTCAAGACCCGCACATGCACGCCCTCGTCGAGAAGGATTTGAATCGCTTTCTCCGACGCCTCCGCCCCCGCGCGGTCCGGATCGAAGTTCACCACCACGTGATCCGAATGCCGGTGCAGAACGCCCGCTTGTGGAGGCGTAAATCCCGTGCCGCAGCTCGCCACCACTTCTTTCACGCCCGCCGAGTATACTCCGATGACGTCCATATACCCTTCCACCAGCACCGCGCGGTTGGAACGCCGCATCGTGTCGCGCGCCCGATGCAGGTTGTACAAGACGGATGTTTTTTTGTAGATCGGCGTTTCACCGGAATTCAAATATTTCGGTTGATCCTGATCGCGCATCGCTCGTCCGCCGAACGCAATCACTTTCCCCGCTTCGTTATGGATGGGGAACATAAGGCGGCCCCGGAAGAAATCGAAAGACCCGGACCCATCCTCGCGCCGCAGCACGATCTTCGACGCGTCAATCTGTTCCCGCGTGAACTGTTTCTCGCCCAGTGCGCGCACCAGCGCCTGCCCCGATGGTTCGGAGAAGCCCAACTCAAAGGCCTCGATCGATTCCGGGCCGATTCCGCGCTGGTGCAGATAATTGCGCGCCTCAGTACCATGAGTACCTCGCAGATTCTCCCGGAACATCTGCGCCGCCATCGAATAAATCTCGAACAGCGCCGCGCGCAGTTTGGAATCGGCATCGGCGAACTCGCTGCGCTTGGGCATCGGAATGCCGTGGCTCTCCGCCAGCATCTTCAGCGCTTCCGGGAAAGTGAGCCCGTCGATCTCCATCACGAATTTCAAAACATCGCCGCCCACGCCGCAGCCGAAGCATTTGTAGAACTGGCGCGATTGATTGACGCTGAACGATCCGGTTTTTTCCTGATGAAACGGGCAGAGCCCCACATAGCGGCCGGTCGCGCCCAGGCGCTTGAGGCGCACGTACTCGCCAATCACCTTGACGATGTCGATGGACGATTTTAGCTGCTCGACAAAATCCATCTATACTTCCGATCCTACCGCTTATAGCAGAGCGTCAGTCCGTCGCTGATCGGCACCATGCTCAGGTTGATCCGGGTATCGGTGAGCAGTTTCTTGTTCAGCGCGCGAATCGTCACGGTGTCGGGCTCGTTGTTGTCGGGCTCGATTACGCGTCCATGCCATAGCACGTTGTCGATGGCGATCAGTCCGCCCGGCCGGATCAGCTCCATCGCGTACTCATAGTAGCCTTCGTAATTCGCCTTGTCGGCGTCGATGAATGCAAAATCGAACCGGCTATGCTGGCGCTGCTCGATCAGAGCCTTGAGCGAGTCGAGCGCTGGCCCCAGCCGCAGATCGATCATATGATCGATGCCCGCTTCTTTCCAATAGCGGCGCGCGATGGAAGTGTATTCCTCGCTGACGTCCAAGGCCACGGTCCGGCCGTCGTTGGGCAGCGCCAAAGCTATGGCCAGCGAACTATACCCGGTAAATACTCCGATCTCGAGAGTCCTGCGCGCGCCCATCAATTGAACCAGCAAAGCCAGAAACTGCGCGTGCTCCGGAGGACTCTGCATGCTACCCAGAGGAAGCAGGTTCGTTTCTTCCCGCAGCCTTTTTAAAATCGCGGGTTCGCGAACGGAAACGGACTTGAGGTATTCATAAAGCGGCTCAGGCAGAAACGTCTTCTCATACGCCATCGAGAAAATTATCCCATGCGGTCTAAAAACATTTTCATGATAAAATGCTTTTGTGCAGCTAACGGTGGACGAGTTCAAGGAACGCACCGCCTCAAAAATCCGCGACCTCCGCTGCCCGGATCATCACCAACCTCCGAATTTGAAATTCCAAGGGTCCTCTCTGCAAACGATCAACATCCAAATGAGCGCGTGCTGCACAAAGTTAATCGTCCTCGCCAATCGCCGCATAGCAGAAAAATAAAAAAACTCTGCGAACTCTGCGTCTCTGCGTGAACTATGTTTCCGAATGAACCAAATCTCCGGAAAAATAGTAGACGCAGCGTTCCATGTCCATAAATCACTGGGGCCCGGTCTCCTCGAATCAGTCTATGAGGTGGTCCTAGCCCACGAACTTCGACGGCGAGGCCTCTATGTTGAGCGTCAACATCCAGTCCCAATCGAGTACGACGAAATCCGGCTCCAAATTGGATTCAGTGCGGACCTCCTCGTAGAAAACCAAATAATTGTGGAGGTCAAATCAGTAGAAGCGATCGCCCCCGTTCACAAGAAGCAGGTCCTGACCTACCTTCGATTAGCGGACAAGCGATTAGGGCTTTTGATCAACTTCAACGTTTCGCTGATTAAGGACGGGATCTACAGAATCGTTAACGGTTTCGAGGAAGGATGATCACGCAGAGACGCAGAGGACGCAGAGTTTCAAACTAGCAATTTCGCGAGCTTCGCCGCTTGGTCCGAAAACCGGTTTTTAAGCGCATATAAGCGTGCGGCGACGCGCATTTTCGGTAGATTATGGTCGTTTAAGAGCCTCTTAATTGCAGGAATCAGCTCTGCTGGCTGTACGATCGCCCCGAATTCGTCGCTCATAATTCCCCTCGCCCCGTGGTGGTCCAAACAAACCGCCGGAACTCCGGCGCCCAGTGCTTCGAGCAAGGTCAGCCCGTAGCTTTCGTGACGCGAGGGAAATATGTACAGGTCGGCCACAGCGAAGAACGCTTTTTTTCGATCACCCGTCACGTAGCCAGGGAAAATAACTTGTGTTTTCTTCAACTTCGCAGCGAGCTTCCGCAGCCGCTCCAGAAATTGCAAGCCCTGCATGAATGCCGCATCGCCGCAGATGAATAGCCACAGAGGTTCCTGGGGATAGTCGGGACTCCGCTCCCACTCGATCAGTTTTTCAAGCAGCAGATCCTGCCCTTTTTCGGGAGAAATCCGGCTCAACGTCAGCAGAACCCTAGCGTTTTCAGGGATATTGAACTCCCCCCGCAGGGATGCCGCGTCGCCCGCAAGGCCTGGCTCCAAAATACCCCACGGCAGCACGTGAATCGGTGCACAGTTGGGATAGCATCGAAGCATAACCTCTTTCATTCCCTCAGATGGCATGATCAGCCCCTGGGAATGAAGCACGCTCGCCTCCTGTTTCTCCCAAACCAGCTTGGATATAGAAGGAAGAGCCCAATGCAGTCGTCGATACCATTTCACCGTGGTTTCCGGCCGAACCCAGCCGCGAAAATAGATTTCAGTTACGTAAGCAACCACATCTACGTGGTAGATGGTAAAGATCTTATAGTCCCGCAGCGCCTGGAAATCCGGCCCCTCCGAAACATCGTTCGCGAGCACCACGGTGTTTTTCGGATCGTGCTTTAGAATTTCATTGGTCGCGGTGCGTTCGAACTCGCGGGAGAACTTCGCGTACTGGCGCTCCGTGAAATGGACGATCTCGCGCGCCGAGACATCCGGCCGTATTAGTTTGAATTCAAAAGGTTTAGTTCGCGACCATTCCTCCACTAATAGCTTCGAAATCGCCGCACCGCCGCCTAAAGGGACCGATTCCCGAAACCCGCCGTGCGCCGCCGTATAGAGAATCACTCTGGTAAATATTCGAGCACGAGCGCGGTAATATCGTCGCGGATCACGCCGCCTTCTGTGAATCGATCGACCGCGTCGAGCAGCGCGGTGTGCATGCCGACGGCGTCGGCTTTGGCGTTATCGCGCAGGCAGAGGCGGAGGCGCTCGGTATCGAAAAACTGGCCGTTCGCATCTTCGGCTTCGGTGAGGCCGTCGCTATAGATGACTAATTTATCGCCCGGCGCGAGTTGGGTTTGGACCATCTGGATGGGCGCGCCTTCAATCATGCCTACTGGCATGCCGGAAGTGTGAAGTTTTCGGATGCGGCCATCTGTGCCGACTAGAAATGGTGCGCAGTGGCCGGCGTTTGAATAGCTGAGGAAGCCGGCGGAATCGAGCTCGCAGTAAAATACCGTCGCGTATTTTTCGCCGCGGGTGCGTTCGAGCAGAAAATCGTTGACGCGGAGCATCATCGGCTCGATGTTCGGAGGTCCTCCCTGGCCCATCAGGAACGCGCCCTGGAGGAGGCTCGCAAGCAAGGCCGAGCTGACGCCTTTTCCGGAAACGTCTGCGACCACGGCAGCCCAGGCGTTATGCGCCAGAGGGCGGACATCGAAATAATCGCCGCCCACTTGGGTCGAAGGAATGCTCGACCCGGCGGCGCGAAACCATCCCGTGGAGGGGAGCGAGGCCGGTAACAACCCCTGCTGAATGTCGCGCGCGATTTTGAGTTCGCTTTCCATTTTTACCTTATCGCGCGTTTCTTCGAGTAAGCGAGCGTTTTCTAAAATCGTCGACGCCTCAATCGCCAGCGTCTGCAACAATTCGCGATTACCGGAGGAAAGATCGGCCGGGTTCAATCGCGAATCCATGTACAGCAGACCGACGGTGTTCTCGGCAGTCGAGGTGATGTGCGTATCCTCGCTCGATCCGCTGCGAATTTGAACCAGAGGCAGGCAGACTACGCTGCGCAGTTCGAGTGCGGCGACGGACATTTCCGGGCGGATGCCCTGCTGCTCCGAAGGGTCGAAGGACATGGACAGCAGATCGCGGCGGGAATTGAGCGCGCGCTGGATGACCGACGTGGGCACGCGCAGCTCATCCGCTTCGAGAGGCTTGCCCGCCTGATCGCGGGCAACCGAGACTTCCAGTTCCGAAGCCCTTCGGAGAAGCAGAAAGCCTCGCTCGCAGCCGGTGACGGCGAGCGCCGCGTCGACCACGGCGGTGAGCACTTCCTGGGTCGATAAAGAATTCTGGAGTGCGCGGGCCACTTCGACCAAGGAGCGGAGTTTGGCAAGATTGTTCGGCCCCAGCGCGCCGGAGTGGGAGCCGGAGCCGACCTCATCGCCAAGTTTGCCGAGGATGCGGTTGATTTCGCCGTGGTCGAGAGAGAAGGTGAGCTGGAAGGAATCGCGGACGCCGAACTCGATGCGGTCAGAGTTGCGGAGCACATGACGGGCGATGCGTTCGCCGTTGACCCAGGTGCCGTGGCGGCTGCTGAGATCTTCAATGACGTAGGCGCCATTTTCCGCGACGATACGGGCGTGCTGACGGGAGGCCCGGTTGTCGCGGAGGACGAGATCGTTATCGGGCTGGCGGCCTATCGAGAAAGGCAGGGGATGGAGAGCGCTGCGCGTGCGCTGGCCAGAGGGGGAGAGGACCAGGAGCGAGGCGGGAGGCAGGCCGGTGCGAGGGTTCGGCTCGGCGGGAGAAGACATGCTTAGCGAGATGTCCTTCCCATCGCCGGGGCGAAAACCAGGACAGACCCCTCTGCCCACGCGGCGACGAGATTATGCCGAGCCTTGCTGGAGGTTTTGGCGCCTTGGGACAGAGTGGTCAGTCCCGGTTTTCGCGCGTTGTCTCGTGCTCGATCGGGGAGCATGCGCTAATGCGCCCCGGCGGCAGTTTCCTGGGCTCGGAGGGCGCGGCAATGGGAGCAGTAGCCGCCGATCTCGGTGCGGGTGAGCGCTACTTCGAATCCCAGGTGCTCTTCGACTTGCCTGCGCATTTCCTGGAGAGGCTCGCCGAAGTATTCTTCGATTTTTCCGCAGCGCAGGCAGATGACATGCGCGTGTTCTTTCTTGAGGCGTGTCTCGTAATAATGCTGATCGCCGGAGTGGTGCATGAGGTCGAGCTCGTCAACCAGCCCGCCTTCTTTGAACAGTTTCAGAGACCGGTAGACGGTGACGCGATTGAGTTTCGGATCCTTTTCTTTAGCGAGTTGATAGAGACTCTCGGCGTCGAGATGGAGGCCGGAGTGGTCGATTAAATCGAGCAGGATGCGGCGCTGGCGAGTCAGCCGGACGCCTCGGTCGCGAAGAGAATCCTGGACGCCGGGGTGGGGCATGGCTGGTTTCAGGGTAGCAAAGAAGAAGGAGACAAGAGTGGAGAGTTGCGGGTACGAATGCTAGGGCGTTTTGGTTGTTCGCATCAACGGTGCGAGAACCATGGAGCCAAGCAAAATGATGCCGAGCGAGTGTCCGTAGGTGTATTCAAACAACCCCGAGACGATGAATCCCGAGAGTCCCAACACGGCCGTGCGGCATAGGAACTTCTGCTCCCGATCGGCGGCACCTAGCCAAGCGCGTCGTAATTCGAGAGAGAGAACCACCGCGAACAACAGGGCTGCCATTGCTACCGGCACTCCAAATTCGGCTGCCAACTGAACAAGATTGTTGTGGAGATGACCGTGAAACGCCGGGATTGGATCGGAGGCCGAGAGATATTTCGTATATAGGTCCGCCACTCGTCCGGGACCGACACCCACGAGTGGGTGATCGCGGATCATCTTCCAGCCCACCTGTAGCATCTGAATTCGTTCGGCGTTGGGGTAATAGTCCCCACGCATGGAATCGGTCACGCGGGCGCGGACGGCGCTGGGAGCAATCCAAAAGGCGATACAGGCCGCTACGGGAATCGCCCAAATCCATCGAGATCGCCTCCAGACCAAATGCACACATAACATTGCGAAAGTGCAAACCCAGAGCATACGTGTCAGGCTCACCAGGATGGCCACCGCGTGTATCGCGAACACGGGTAGCAGCCAGCGGCGCTCGGTTGGGATCGAGTCCCACAATTCCAACAGGCCCGCGAACACCAGGATTTCAACGGTGCCGTAGACCATCCAATGGTGAAGGAGTCCGCCGCTTCGAAGATAAACGATCGGCTCCAGCGTTCCACGATAGAAAAGTAGCTGCCACGCGAAATGCCCGATTAGAACGAGCGACCCGATGGTGGCGGTAACTGCGATGCCGCGCCACACGGCGATCCAGTCACCGGCGTGGCTCAAGGTTGGAGCCAGCAGGAAGAGAGCACCCACAAGTGCCAAGTGGCGCATTTCGCCTCCTCCGAGCCGGGGTTGCGGTGAAAAGCGCCATGCGACGATTTCCAAGGCCGCCCACGCTAACCAGAACCAAAACACCCGGGGCAGATCGACTCTCGCCCGGCCCCGAGCGATTGCAGTGATGCGAAACACCAGCGAACCTGCCAAAAGGGATTCGGTGACCGCAATGGAAATCGGCACTGCGCAGAGAGCCAGACCAAACAACAGACTGTCGAGGTTCCAGGCCAACCAGTTGGGGTCGCGGCGAGGTAAGCGCCGCGCATTTCCAAGCGATTCGTGAGTCGTGATGCTCAGAACGGATCTGGCCGCGTTCACCATAATAGGTAGACACTGGCCCCGGGCTTCGGGTTGTAAATGGTTTGTAAATTGAAAGAATTATTGGATTACTACTGCTGTTTGAAGGAGCCAGCGTCGGAGTTGACCGCTCCCGGTGGTCGCGGCTCTGTTGATGCGCCGAGTTAGATTCGAGGCTGCTTAGTCGTTCCGCAGTGCCACCATCGGATCGACTTGGGAGGCGCGTTTTGCTGGGACGAACGCTGCAATTGCGGCGGCTACGGAGAGTAAGATTACGGCGGCCGCGATCGTCAAAGGGTCGGTTGTTTTTACTCCGAAGAACAGAGCGGAGCCCTGCGATTGTATTGCGGCCAGGGCTGGGTCGGATTTTTGCACTCCGAAGAGATTCGGAAATTGGGTCGAAGCTAACCGCGCGGCGCTTAACGCTACCGGTACACCGACAGCGATGCCGCTTCCGACTAGCTTCAGCGCATCGCGCATGATCATCCATACCACGCCGCGGCGGCTTGCCCCTAGCGCCATTCGAATGCCGACCTCGATGGTCCTTTGCACCACGGCAAATGCCATCAGACCGTATAGGCCGACGCACGCTAGCAGGAGGGCCAGAATGCCGAACAGCGTGGAGAGCACGGCGATCAGCCGCTCCCGGATCAGCGCTGCGTCCATATCCCGCGCGAGCGTGTGGACTTCCAGTTGAGGGAGAGTCGGATCAATGTTTGAGACCAGCGATCGAATTCCAGGGAGAATCACATTCGGATTCGCGGCGGTGCGGACATAGAGCGCCATCGCAGGGCGCGACGAGGATAGTCCCAGGAAGGTGTTATAGGCGATGGGCGTGATCGCGCCTGTGGGATTCATTTCCCGGGAATCCCTGGCGACGCCCACGATTTCATAGGCGGCGTGCGAACCGGGCTTCGCCTGCGGCTGGCGCGAATGAAAACATGGTTTGCCGAGCGGATTTTCGCCTGGATACATTTTGCGCGCGAACGCTTCGTTGACGACGCAGACCGGCGGCGATTTGTGTTCGAGGTCACCCGGGTTGAAGTCGCGCCCGGCGAGGATCGGGATTCCGACGGTGGAGAAATAGCCGGGATAGACTGTGATAGTTCCGATGGGTTCGGACCACTTGCCCGTAGTGGATATGAGCCCTTCAAAGTTCATGGGGTGCGGACTTGACGGTGTCACCTGCGCCAGGCTTGCGGAGCGAACGCCGGGAATTTCCTGGACGGTGTGGAGGAGGTTCTTGTAGACGCTGTCGAGCCGGAACCACTCGGGCCTGTCTCTCCAATCGGTCGGCCTGATGTCGATGCGGATTACGGAAACACTTTCGCGCGGGAAGCCGGCGTCGCGCTGGTTCAGGTTCTGAAGGCTCCGGACAAATAGGCCGGCTCCGATCAGCAGAAGAAGCGAGAGCGCCACTTGAAACACGGCTAGAATTTTTCCTGGCCGCAGGCGGCTGGGTAGGCTCGAGGAATTGCCCGCGCCCTTCATTGCAGAGGACAGGTCGATGCGGGTGCTGCGCAGCGCGGGAGCGAGGCCGAAGAGGAGTCCAGCGATTATCGAAACTGCTGTTGTGAACGAAAGAACCCGGATATCCGGACGCAGATCGAGCGCGATGGGACTCGGTCCCACGGACAAAAAGACGACTAGCAGCTTAGTCGCCCAGCGCGCGAGCAGAATCCCAAGAACTGCTCCGGCGGCGGCGAGCACCAGGCTTTCGGTGAGCAATTGGAGAAGCAATCTGGAGGGGCGCGCTCCGAGGGCGAGTCGCATGGCGAGTTCCGGCCGGCGCGCCGCTGCCCTCGCCAGCAGGAGGTTCGCGATATTCGCGCAAGCGATCAGCAGCACGACTCCGACGGCCGCCATCAGAATGAACAACGATTGGGAGAACTGCTGGCGCAGCTTTGATAAACCGGCGGCGGCTGGGATCAGAATTATGTGCGGCGTCCGCGTCGAGACATCGTGAAACTTTCTTCCATCGCCGGTGAAATTGGAGGCGTCGAATTTGTCAGGCGGCTGAGCGCGGCGATAGAGAGTGTCGAGTTCCGCTGCGGCCTGCTGCGCGGCGATGCCCGGTTTCAGACGGGCGAATGCGGCCCATCGATTATGATCCGGCGCGACGGTGTCCTGCATTGTCAGGGGAACGAAGATGTCCGGCGCCAGGCCGACTTCGGCGCCAAAAAACTCCGGAGGAGTCACTCCTATGATCGTGAAAGGGGTCCCATAGATCGACAGGGTGCGGCCTATGGCGGACGGCGCGAGAGCGAATCGGCGGCTCCAATACGCGTAGCTAATCATCGCGACAGGATGCCCGTTCTGCACACGATCGTCGCCGGGGCCGATGGAGCGGCCGGCGGTCGGACCGACTCCCAGGAGTGAAAAATAGTTGCCGGAGACCATTTCTCCGTCGATGCTGGGTTCCGGGTTTCCGTCGATGGCGATGTTCACGCGGACTGGCGAGCAGGCGGCAAGCTCGGCGAGTTGGGAGTGGTCGCGCAGGGAGTTGTAGTCCTTGTAGAAAAGATCAGGCTCCACGGTTTGGTCCCTTTTTAACGCGACCGATAGGAGGCTCTGGGGATTTTTTACGGGGAGGGTCCTCCACATCAGCGCGTCGATGAGGCTGAAGATCGCGGTGTTGGCGCCGATGCCGAGGGCGACCGAAAGAACGGCGACGGCGGTAAACCCGGGAGTTTTCGAAAGAGTCCGCAGCGCGAAGCGGACGTCCTGGGTCAGGTTGTCGATCGGCGCGCGCACTGTCATTTATTATGGATCTCCCTGCGATATCCTGTACCCATGCAACCACTTCAACCCGATCAAGCCGCTTTTTTGCTCCACGGGGTCCATCTGCCTGGACTCAAGAACGAGCATCGTATTACGAAGAATGTGATCGAGGCGATTCCGCTCGATAAAGGAGGTTATTCGCCGGACGATATCTCGATGACCGCGCTGGGGCTGGCGTGGCATATCGTGATGGCGGAGAATCGATTCATAGACGCCGTATTGACCGGCGCATTCGATCTGAGCCCTTATCCGATGCCGGAGTCGGTGAAAAATTCGAAAGACCTGGTCGCTTTGTACACGCAGGATTTCGAGTCGCGTATTGAGAAGCTGACGGCGCTATCGAACGACCAACTGATGAAGATCGTTGATTTCCGCGGTGTTTTCCAACTGCCAGCGGTAATGTACTTGGGCTTCGTGCAGCATCATTCGGTTCACCATCGCGGCCAGTTGTCGATGTATCTGCGGCCGATGGGGGCGAAGGTGCCTTCGATTTACGGCGAGAGTTGGGACGCGGTGCAGGCTCGCAAGGCGGCGCAGGGGGCTTAGCAAGTGTCGCGCAACACGCCGATCCGGGAAGGCCAAGGTAGGCTCCTTGAAGATCGGCGAGTTGGACGTGGATACTTTACGGGTTCGCCGGCTGGAAGTGGTGGAGCGACAGGTTCCTTAAAAACACAGACTAAAATCTGTGCCACCTTGTGTGGTGTATGGTGGCACAGGCTTCAGCCTGTGATTGCTGCATACCCACTGCGGAAGAATACCAGAGGGTCGCCTTCGCCTATGGTCGCGGCGATTACTTCTCCGATTAGCGCCTGGTGATCCCCGGTTTCGAGGATGCTCATCGTCCTGCATTCGATTGAGCCGATTGCTCCTTCGAGCAGCGGAGCGCCTTCGAGGCCCGGGGTCCAAGATACTCCGGTGAAGCGTCCTTCGGGCAGTTCGGAGAATCGGACGGAGAGATCGCGCTGCTCGCTGGACAAAAAATTGATCGCGAAATGGCCGGAAGATTCGAACGTTTCTAATACGCTACAAACACGGTCGATGGCAACGAGTACCAGGGGCGGAGTGAGCGAAAGTGAACAGAAGGCGTTGACGGTGAGGCCGTGCGGAGTGCCGTCTAAGGCGCGTGTTGTGACCACGGCGACCCCGGTGGGAAACAGCGCGCAGGCGCGGCGAAACAGCTCAGACGGAACGGCTGCGCTTGACATGGAGATAACCCTAATCCTATCATGAGGTTTCGAGGGCAGAGGAGGCGGCTTTGATCAAACTCGACATCATTAACGAAGTGGTCAACAGAACCGGCATCACCAAGACGAAGGCCGAGATGGCGGTCGAAACGGTATTTGAAAGCATGAAGCGGGCGCTTGGTAAAGGGGAGCGGATCGAGTTGCGCGGCTTCGGTATTTTCAACGTTCGCCCACGCAAGACGGGCATTGGCCGTAATCCTCGCACGGGCGCCGAAGTGGCGATTCCGCCGGGCAAGGCGGTGCGCTTCAAGCCCGGCAAGGAACTGCAAACGCTCCAGTAGGACGGCACTTGTCCGCAAACGGTTATCCCCCGGCGCCGGCTGCGTACCCGCATCAAGATATGTTCGATGCGCCGTGGGCGCGTGCGCGTCCGAAGCATCGATACTGGCTGCATGCGCTGTTGTTGCTCGCGACACTGCTGACGACCACGATCGTCGGGGCTGAAATGGCCCACAGCTTCGCGGCGGGTCGTTCTTTCGATTTCGAAACCGACCTGATGGGTTACGCGAAGCTGTGGCACGATCCTTCGTTTCTCCTGGACGGGCTGCCATTTTCACTGACGCTGCTGACGATTCTAATGGCGCATGAGATGGGGCATTACCTGACGGCTCGTTATTATCACGTCGATGCAACGCTGCCGTTTTTTCTGCCTGCGCCAACGCTGATCGGGACGTTTGGAGCGTTTATACGCATCCGGTCGGCGATCTTATCGAAGCGAATTTTGTTCGACATCGGGGTGGGCGGGCCGCTGGCGGGATTCGCGGTGTTGATCCTGCCTCTGATCGCAGGCGTATCGATGTCGAAGGTGGTGCCGGGACTCCAGTCGCATGGGGAGCTGGTGTTCGGCACGCCGCTGATTCTGCGATTTTTCGAATGGATCATTTTTCATGGCGTGCCCACGGGCGACATTTATTTGCATCCAGTGGCGCGGGCGGCGTGGGTCGGATTGCTGGCGACGGCTCTGAATCTTCTCCCGATCGGGCAGCTTGACGGAGGGCACGTTCTATACGCGTTTCTGGGAGAAAAGACGCGCATCTGGTCGCGATTCGCGGTGGCGATGCTGGGGATCCTAGGGCTGGTCCAGTTGTTCACGTCGGCTTACAAGATGGGCTACATGTGGCTCTTCTGGGCTCTGTTTCTGCTAATTTTCGGAATGCGCCATCCAGCGATTGTCGATCCCAGTCCCGTGGGCCGCACGCGAAGCTGGCTGGGCGTGCTCGCGTTGATCATCTTTATCTTGTCGTTCACGGCTGCGCCGATCCGCACCGCCGGCCCGTGAAAATCTCGGCTACCATCATTACTTATAACGAGGAGCGCAATCTGCCGCGCGCTATTGAGAGCTTGCGGTGCGCGGACGAGATCGTGGTGCTCGACAGTGGCTCGAATGACCGGACAGTGGAGATTGCCCAAAAGCTCGGCGCGCGTGTTGTGGAGGGTCCGTGGCCTGGGTACGCGAACCAGAAAAATCGTGCGGCCGAGGAAGCATCGCATGACTGGATTCTATCGCTCGACGCCGATGAGTCACTGAGCGAATCGCTCGAAGCGGAGATCTGGCAGCTTAAGAAAAACGGTCCGCAGTTCGATGCGTACACCATGCCTCGCCTGGCGCAGTATTTGGGCAAGTGGATCCGCCATTCGGGCTGGTATCCGGATCGCAAGGTGCGTTTGTATCACCGTTCGAAGGCGAAATGGGTGGGCGAGTTCGTGCATGAATCGGTGAAGGTCGATGGGCGGGTGGGCGACCTTGATTCGAACCTTTTGCACTTTACATGCAGTTCGCTGTCCGAGCATTTGAAGACCATGGACCGGTACACTACGCTCGCGGCGGAGCAGTTGCTCGAGGCGCGGGAGAAACCGAGCTTCGCGCGCCTGTTGTTCGATCCGCCGTGGACCTTCTTCCAGACGTACGTGATGAAGCTCGGATTTATGGACGGAGTGGAGGGGCTGGCGATCGCGAATATGGCGGCGCTCTATAACTTCGTGAAGTATGCAAAGGCCCGGTTCATGAGTCCGGGGCGGCCGTGACGAGTTCAGATATTTTTCGGATCGACCAGTGGCGCGAGCCTCATGACCAATGGACGTGGAAGAGCTGAAACATGATCCGCACCCTGCACATCGATACCGGGCGCACCATGCAAGGCGGACAGTGGCAGGCGCTCTATCTGGTGGAGCGATTGAAAAATGCGACCCTGCTTGCTCCGGCCGATTCTCCACTGCTCGCCGAAGCGCGCAAGCGTGGGCTCGACGCCCAGCCTCTCTTGAAATTCCTCGGCGAAATGAGCCGCGCCGATATCGTTCACGCCCACGATTCGCGGGCGCACACCTACGCCGCGGTCGCGAACTATGGAGACTCGAAACGTCTGCTAGTGGTTTCGCGCCGGGTTGCCTTTCCGGTAAAGCAATCGATGGTGTCGCGATGGAAATATCTCCAGCCCACCATTTTTCTCGCGGTATCGAAATACGTTGCGTCCAAGTTAAGAAACGTGGTCGAAAAAGGAGTGATCCGCGTCGTGCACGACGGCATTCCGATTCCTTCATCGCCCGCGCAGCCCGAGCCTGGACGCGTCGTGGCTGTCCCCAGTAAGTCTGTCGAGCTTCCGGGCATACCTGTTCATCTCGCCACGAATCTGTTCGACGATTTGTCGACGGCCAGCGTCTTTCTTTACGTGAGCGACATGGAAGGGCTCGGATCGGCGGCGATCGCGGCCATGGCGGCGGGCGTTCCTGTGGTCGCTAGCGGTGTCGGCGGATTGCCCGAAGTGGTGGAACATGAAAAGACGGGGTTGATCGTGCGCGACGGCGACTACGCCAAAGCCGTCCGGCGTTTGCTGGATAATCCTAAGTTGGCCGCTGATTTGGGAGCGGCGGGACGCGAGAAAGCGAAACGGGAGTTTTCGGTTGAAAAAATGGTGGAAAACACATTGAGCGCTTACAATGAGATTCTTCGATGATCGTGATCGCTCTTGCATTTGTCGCCGGCCTGTTGATCGGCAGTTTTCTAAACGTCTGCGTCTTTCGGCTGCCCCGCGATCTTTCCGTGATCAAGCCGGCGCGGTCCTTCTGCCCTTTTTGCGAAGAGACCATCGCGTGGTATGACAATATTCCGGTTCTGAGCTACATTCTGTTGCGGGCCAAGTGCCGGCGCTGCGGCGCTCGAATCCCTCTGCGCTATCCGGTGGTGGAACTCGCTACGGGGGTCGCCTTCGCGATCTGCGTCGCGGCATTCGGAGCGACGCCGGCGGCTCTCAAGTATGCGTTGTTCTCGGCGATCATGATCACGCTGATCGCATCCGACCTGGAAGAGCGTATCCTGCCCGATGAGTTTACTATCGGCGGAGCGGCGATCGGGCTGATCGTCGCGTGGTTCGTCCCGCTGCGCGGCGAATTCGCATTGTTCATCGTGCCGTACACCTGGGGGCCGCATTGGGTGTCGGTGGGCGAAGCGTTGATCGGGGGCGCGGTATCGAGCGGTTCCATCTGGTTCGCCGGATGGCTTTACGAAAAGATCCGCCATCGCGAAGGTCTGGGATTCGGGGACGTCAAAATGATTTTCATGATCGGCGCCTTTCTCGGTTTGCCGGGAGCGCTGCTGACGCTGATCGCCGCCTCCCTGATCGGCGCCGTC
>DATHOJ010000034.1:0-2910 GCA_035485055.1 Bryobacteraceae bacterium | reverse complement strand
AACGTTTAGTTTTCTCCGCCCTCGGCGGACGCGGACAAAGTCGTGGATCGTACTGGGCGAAACAGCGATGCCCAGATGTTCCCGGAGAAACTCGGCGATTTCGCGGTACGTGTGGCGTTTCCGGCGCAAGGAGGCGATAACGTCCGCATGAGACTCCAGCTTTGATCGTGGAGGCTTGTCGGGAAGCTCATCCAACAACCTACTGATAATAGGGTCCATCGCCAGTTCCTACGATGCCTTAATTGTAGGCGCCCGAAGGCCGAACAGAACCGAATATTGTTCGGTTACATTCGGTATTATTCGGTGTCTTTCGGCATCGATAGACCTTTTGTGGGCTGCGAACCGCAGCCGGAGATGTCTGAGCGGCTGTAAACGGCAACAAACACAGGTAGTGGAACATAAAGGGATTGTCGAACGATCTGGTGTTTTTTCCTTGCCAACATGCGCAGCGCCAGTACCTTACGCCGTTTGCCAAAGCCGACCGCGTGTTCGACGATTGTTCGACGCGAGAGCTTAGTGAGGAAAAATCCAAACTATTTTGACCCCGCTGTCCGAAAATGCCTGTCCAGCCCCCTTATCTGTAGAGGGTTTGGTTTATGCAAGAACACACAGGCAAGGCCCGGAACGCCAGGATCGCAGTCCGGCTTTCCAGAGAAGATCAACATCAGGTCGAGCAGGCAGCGAAAACGAGAGGCTACGCAAACTCCAGCGCGTTCATCCGGGCGGCAATCCGGAACGAACTGAACGGGCGAGAGGAGATGACCGGCACTGAGGAACGAATTGCCGCAGGGTTTGATCGCGTATCGCGGGAGACCTTCCGCGTTGGTCGTGGTCAGCAGGCGTTCTATGCGCTGTTTGACGCGTTTGCCAAAGTGGTTCTGACTTGCGTGCCAGAACCACCACCCGACGCCCGACAACAGGCCATCGCCCGCGCGAAGGAACGTTATGACCGGCTGGTAAAGTCTGCCGGCCAGAATATGTCTGGAGACGCACGCTCGGCCATGAAGGACCTGGTGGGCCATGGCGCGAACTGACGAGGATAGAGAATTCCGGCTCCGGCCGACGAAGCCGCGCGTTGTTCGGAACGAGGGCGCCGCATGGTCGAACGGATTCAAGCTGCTCATGCATTATGCCCGCAGCAGCCGAAAAACCAGCAACCGCGGCGCAGGCGGAAAAGGGAAAGGCACGCGTCCGTACCACCAGCGTTGCGCGATCCGAGTCACATATTTAAAGAACAGGATTCGAGGGCAATGGAGGGCGCACGGGCGCTATCTGGCTCGCGAGAGTGCCACATTCGACAATGATGCGAAGGCCGTCGGATTCAATCGTGAGAGCAGCGCGGTCAACGTGGCCAGCCAGCTTGAAAACTGGCAGGGTGCTGGCGACGAGCTCTTATGGAAGTTAATCGTCTCGCCGGAATTCGGCGACCGGGTTGATCTTTCTCGCCTGACTCGTGACCTGATCAAACAGATGGAGAAGGATGTGGGAACGGAGCTCGAATGGGCGGCGGTTGAGCATCACAACACGGAACATCCGCACGTTCACATGGTGGTTCGGGGAATCAGAAGTGACGGTGGTTCGTTGCGCCTAAGTAGGGATTACGTACAACAAGGGATTCGGAGCGTTGCGGAAGATCTCTGCACGCGCCAACTCGGCTATCGTACGGAACTTGATGCGATCGAATCCGAGCGGCGCGAAATCACGGAAAAGCGATTCACGTCGATCGACCGCCGTTTCCTGAGAGACGCGAGCGATATCCGCCTGGACCTGGGGCCACATTACTTCTCTGTCATTCGCAATCCGGTACAGGCTGATCTGAGTGAGTCGGCACGCGTTCGCGCGCGACATGAGGCCGCGCGCCTTGCCGTACTTGAGCGGATGGGACTGGCGGAATCGTCGGGGTCGAGCGCCTGGCGAGTGCGCCGGGATTTCGAGCAGATTCTCCGGGCTATGCAGCGGACCGCCGACCGGCAGAAGACACTTGCCGCGCACGGGGTCGTGATGTCAGACAGTCGCCTTGTCATCGAAGTTCTTGATTCGGTAAAGATGACCTCAGTCGAGGGCAGGGTACTTGTTCACGGCCAGGACGAACAGTCCGGACGCAACTACCTGATGCTGGAAGGAACCGACGCCAAGGTTTACTCAATCCATTACACGCCGGAAATAGAAGCAGCACGCAGTCGCGGTGAAATGCAGACCAACTCGTTTGTACGGTTAAGCAGGCCATCTGGAGGAAGGGCGGTGATCGATATCAACGATATGGGTGATGCTGAGGGGTTGTTGAGCAATTCCGGCTATCTTCGTACGGCTGCGCGGAATCTTTTCATGCGAGGTGTCGTGCCGACGGAGGATGGCTGGGCAGGTTGGCTCGGACGATATCAGGCGGCTCTCTGCAAAGCCACCAGTGAGATCGAGGAGCCGCAGGAACGGGACGTTGTCCCAAGACCGCGAAAGGGCCGGAGTCGGGACCGATCACTCGGGAGGTGAGCGGACCGTCGGCAACCGACCTTACCCGATACGACATGAGGCGAAAACCGGCACGCCTAGCAAGCAGGTGCGCAACCAGGCTGCGCTACGCCCCGACAATACCTGCTCTTTTGATTCTAAACCACTTCCCCGCGTTAAGATACTGTCCGGCATGCCCGAAGAGTCTCAAAAACGCCCCGACCGTGACAAAACCCATCAGTTGGGCCTCTCCGTGTCAAAACCGGACCAACCCTCATTCGCCTTCCGATTCAGCTTCTGTAGTGCCTCCCTTTTCATCGTCAGTTTGATCTGCGAGTACTTTTTGAACACCTTGGCATCGCCCTGCCGCAGCAGCTGCGTGACCCACTCGTCGGCCACGCCACCCGCGCTTAAACGAGTCGCGTAGGTCGACCGCAGATCGTAGATCCTGAAGTATGGCACCCT
>DATHOJ010000033.1:0-49711 GCA_035485055.1 Bryobacteraceae bacterium | reverse complement strand
TTTTTCCACAATCCCCTCGGTCGACCCCAAGTCCAGCAGATCGCCTTCACGCGAAATTCCGTGCCCATACAGAATATCGACCTCAGCCTCGCGAAACGGCGCAGCGACCTTATTTTTCACTATTTTAACCTTGGTGCGATTCCCCACCACCACCTCGCCGTCCTTAATCGCGCCCATGCGGCGAACCTCAACTCGTACCGACGAATAGAACTTCAGCGCCCGACCGCCGGTGGTCGTCTCCGGATTGCCGAACACAACTCCAATCTTTTCCCGTACCTGATTGATAAATATGATACAAGTGTTGGTTCGCGCGATCGACCCCGTGAGCTTCCGCAGCGCTTGCGACATCAGCCGCGCATGGAGCCCCATGAAGCTATCTCCCATCTCTCCTTCGAGTTCCGCTCTCGGAACCAACGCAGCCACCGAATCGACCACTAGAACATCGATCGCGGCAGATTGCACCAACGCATTCGTTATCTCCAGCGCTTGTTCCCCGCAATCCGGTTGAGAAACAAGGAGATCGTCGACATTTACTCCCAGATTTCGGGCATATCCCGGATCAAGCGCATGTTCCGCATCGATGAACGCCGCGGATCCGCCGACGGCTTGCGCCTCCGCGATAACTTGCAGAGCCAGCGTGGTTTTCCCAGAGGATTCAGGACCAAAAATCTCCGTGACGCGCCCCCTCGGAAACCCTCCGACGCCCAGCGCGGCATCAACCGAAATCGATCCGCTGGAGATCACCTTTACCGGCAACACATTACGCGATCCAAGCTGCAAGACAGCGCCCTTGCCGAACTGTTTATCCATTTGCAGAATCGTCTGCATGATCGTGCGGGTGCGCTCAGGAGTGGTCATGCCTATTGGTGCGGCGCGGGGTAAGAAAATCTCATTGGTAATCATATCGAGCCGCGATATAGTGAGCGGAGACGAAGCCTCTGACTCCGCAGGAAAGCTCACGCGGCACCGGTGCTTTCAGGCGGTCGTGGAAACCGCTACGGCTGGAGGAAAAGCCGTTGCCGCGCTCGTTTCATTTCCCCACTAAAAACGAGTTTCCTGATTCCTCCATGAAAACTGGGTTCCGATCGTGCTGACTCTCGCAGCAGAAGGTGTGCCGACCCAAAGGACTCATCCGATCCCAATCGCCACGCCGATCGCCGTCATCCCGACACCCTGCCGCAGCACCATCACCAGAATCTGCACCCGCGACGCCCCATCCGGCGATTGGTTGCGGTATGAGTGAGAAGACAGATTAGAAGAGATCGCTTCCTGCGGTCGCGGCTCGGCCTGCGTTGTGAACGCCGGCAAGCGTGGAAAGAAATAAATGCCGTTGATAGGGCCTTAGTCCGTGATGCGGAGTTTTAGGGATGTGCGTGGATCCGGGGGCGGGGCAATGGTGCCTTTCAGTTCGATATTTTCTGCCTCCGCGGCTCGGCCTTCGATTTTGATCGTCTTATCGATTAACAACACGGTCAGCGAATCGCCCTTTACCGCGCCGCGGACGATTACTTTGGTTTCTCCTGGTGTGAAGCCGATGCGTTTGATGGTGTCCCATACCTGTTCCAGGGTGACTCGATTCTGATCGGACAGTTCGAGCGTGACGGTGCCGTCGTTCATGCTCACGGCGACGTGCTTGACGCCGCGCACTCGTTCAAACGCTTTGTCCAGCGAATCCGAGCAGGAGGGGCAATTCATGTCCTTCATGAAAACTTCGATGTGCAGGAATTCGGCATGCGCTGTCAACGCGGCGACGGCAAGCAGAAGGAGCTTCATGATGCTTACAAAGTAAAATAACCATGACCACATGGGAAATTACAAGATCTGGGCCGCGTTCGCGCTGGCTACGGTCGTTTTTTACTTTACTCCATTGTTCGATGCCCAGACTTCGATTCAATGGGATGCGGTGGACGTCCACTATTCGGCGCAGAAATATTTCGCCGATGCGGTGCATGAGGGGCATCTGCCGCACTGGACTCCGTACATTTTTTCGGGGTTTCCGTTTCTCGCCGATCCGCAGACAGGGGCGTGGTATCCGCTGCATTGGCCGTTTTTCCTGATGGGGATTACGCCCAAGGCGATCGAATGGGAGTTGGCTCTGCACGCGTTTTTGGCGCTGTGCGGAACCTATCTGCTGGCGCGGAAGCTTGGCGGGGACCACATGGTTGCGCTGGTGGCCGCGGTGTTTTATGCGGGCGGAGGATTTTTCGCGGGGCATAGCTCGCACGTGGGGATGTTCGAGACGGCGGCGCTACTGCCGTGGTTGTTGTGGTCGGCGCAGCTCGCGTTGGAATCGAACTCGGTGTTGTCCTTGATGCTGCCGGGAGCGATCGGCGGAGCGATGGTTCTGATCGGGCACTTTCAAACGGCGCTTTATTCATTTTTCGCGCTGGCATTGTTTCTAATCGCGCGGAGGGGGCCGTGGAAACGAGCGCTGGCGGTGCTGGCCGCGACTACCTTCCTGGCAGTTTTGTTGGCGGCGATCCAGATCCTGCCGGGGCTGGAATTGACGGCGCAATCGGATCGCGCGGCGGCGAATTTTCATGGGGCGACGAATGCGGCTCTGAAGCCGGCGGCGCTGGCGACGCTGATGCTGCCGAATTTTTATGGAGCGGCATCGGGCAATTACTCGGGTCCCCCGGATATCACGCAGTTTTATTTTTATGCGGGCATTCTGCTGGTCCCCTTGGCGATTGTGGGGATCTGGAAGAAACGCAGTTGGGTGGTGCTGGCGCTGATCGTGCCGGCGCTATGGTACGCGTTCGGGCCTCCCGCGGGATTTTACTCGGCGCTGACGCTGCTGCCGGGGTTTAAGAGCGTTCGGGCGCCGGTCCATATATGGTTCGTGGTGGCGCTGGGCCTGGCGCTGGCGGCCGCGTCGGGGGCGGCGTGGCTGGCGGAGCGGTTCCACAAATCCTGGCTGATGATGGCGGTGCTGCTCTTAAGCGTGGCCGATCTTTGGTATTGGAACATGGCGGACAATCAGCTCGCTTACATGAGCACGAGTTTCGCCGAAAAATATGGCGATCCGTTCAAAAATTTTCAGAATGGTCTGGCGCAGGCAAGAAAAAATCCGTTTATGCGGATCTGGTCGCCGTTCGATACGAATGCGTTCGGTCCTCTAAACAGCTCGCTGGACGGGCGGGCGGAGGTGACGTATGGATATAATCCGCTGGAATTGTCGAGGTACAGCGAATATCTGGCGGCGGCGGAGCGGAATCTGGATCTGCTGAACGGGCTCGCGGTGACTAACGGCATCGATACGCAGAGGGGGACGATGGTCGAAAATACCAACGCTCTGCCGCGCATTTATGCTCCGCCGCAGGTCAAGTTTGTTGCCGGGCGCGCGGCTGCGCGGGCGCTGCTGGCTTCGCTCGATCCGTTGCATTGGGCGATCGTCGAGGCGCCTCTGCGACCGCTCGCACCGGGGCCTACTACCGTCCAGGTTGAGAATTATACCGGTGATTCCTACCGGGCGAAATACTCCGCTCCATTCGATTGCCTGTTGCGGATCGCGGTGCCTTACTTCCCTGGCTGGAGCGCGGAGATTGACGGAAAATCGACGCCGGTCTATGCCGTGGACAATGCGCTTTCCGGAGTTTTCGCGCCGGCGGGCAGCCATGAGCTGACGTTTCGATTCAAATCGAACTGGTTTGTTTGGGGCGCGGCGATCAGCGCGCTGACGCTGGTCGGGATTATCTTATCTTCAGCTTTGCTCCTGCGCCGACGATAAGCATGACGTGGTACCACTGACTGAACCCAAGGTGGATAGCGGACTGCGAGCGCGCGCCATCCGATACCTGGGAGAACTGCCTCCGTTCTCGCCGATCCTGAATCGTCTGCTGGCATCGCTGGCCAAGGAGGACGTGTCGTTCAACAAGCTGGGCGATTTGATTGAGAAGGATCCCGTGATGACGGGCAATCTTTTGCATCTGGTCAATTCCGCTTTGTATGCGCGGCGAGGGAGCATCAATTCGGTGCGCCATGCGCTGAGCCTGCTGGGCATCAACAAGCTACGCAACGCGGTGCTTGGCATGTCGATTACGCGGATGTGGAACCAGGTGAAGGCGCCCCCATCTTGGTCCATGGCGCGGTTTAATATGCATTCCTCGGCGTGCGCGATTCTGAGCGACATGCTATCGCAGAAGCTGAGCGTGGATTATGCGGAAGGGGCGTTCGTGGCTGGGCTGCTGCATGACGTGGGGCGGTTGCTGATCGCGCTCGGGTTGACGGAAGAGTACGGACAGATCTTGCAGATGAACGAGGATGGAAAACCACTGCTGGAGTGCGAGTTCGAAGTAACGGGTCTCACGCATCCGGAGCTTTCCGCGGAGGCGCTGGCGCACTGGAATCTTCCGGAACCGATGCAGAGCGCGGTCCTCTATCATCACACTCCGCTGCTGGATCCGACGGCGATCGGGCCGGAGGAGGTTCGGTTGAGCCGGGTTCTGGACGCTGCGAATCAGTATGTAAATTCGATGGGCGTATCGATTTCGAAGAAATGTACGGAGGCGGCGGATGGGACTCTCGTCGAGTCCCTGGGGTTGTCCGAGGAACAGTTGCAGACGGTCCTGACGGAGTTCAAGGCCGAGTATGAGGCGATGTCGGCGTTCTTTCGATAGGCCGGAACCCACAAGCAAGGGACGCGCGATAATGTTGGCATGCGCGATCGTCTATTGAAGGTGCTCAAAAAAGTCACCACGGAGCCGCTGAATATCGGAGATGAGGATTCGCTGTTTGAGAGCGGACTACTGGACTCGTTCGCTCTGCCGGATCTGGTAAGCGGCCTGGAAGAAGAGTTTTCCTTCAAGGTGCCGGATGCGGATCTGAATCCGCGAAAATTCGATTCGATCGCGCGGATCGAGGCTTATCTTGCGGAACACGCGAAGGTCACAGGCTGAAGCCTGTGCCACCTAGTTGTGGGCTTGAAGCGTCCCCGGCCTTACGGCACGGGGTTATAAACCCTGGCTTCAGCCAGGGGACAAGGCAGGCATTTTTCAGCAATCTGCGAAGCCTGTGCCACCTCAGCAGCTCTTGTGACACGATTGGTCTTAGGTGGCACAGACTTTAGTCTGTGGAGCGATCATGCGTGATTCTTATATCCACTCGTTCGGCGCTCACGTTCCTGACCGGGTGGTCACCAACGCTGAGCTAGCGCCGCAGTTGGGGTGTACGCCGGAATGGATTGAGAGCGTCTCCGGCATTCGCGAGCGGCGTTGGGCGGGGGAAGAAAACGTCGCGGATCTGGCGACGGCCGCGGCGCGCGATTGTTTGCGGAAGGCCGGAATTGAGGCATCGCAGTTAGGGCTGATCCTGCTATCGAGCGGCAGCGCGGAGCGGCGATTCCCGGGGCCGGCATCGACGGTGGCCGCGGCGCTGGGGTTGAATGCGACACCGGCGATCGATTTACCAATCGCGAGCGCGGGATCGATTTTCGGGCTTTCTCTCGCGTCGCAACTGGCGGGCACGTTCGGAGACGTGCTGGTGGTCGCGGCGGAGAAAATGTCGGCGGTAGTACAAGGGGCTGCGCTCGACCAGAATACGGCAATTCTATTTGGGGACGGGGCGGGAGCGGCGCTGGTCAGCTCGCGTCCGGGCCGATTTGAGGTGCTCGATTCGGTGCTGCACACCGATGGCGCGTTTCGCGAGGATCTGACGCTCGAATGGGGCTCGGCTTTGCAAATGAAGGGGCTAACGGTGATTTTGCAAGCTGCGCGCAAATTGCCGGCGGTGATCGATGAGGTGCTGAAGCGCCAGAATATCGACGCGAAAGATGTCGTGCAGTTTGTGATGCACCAGGCAAATCAGAATCTGATTACCAGGGTCGCGAAAGGGCTGGGGGTGGATGCGTCGTTGATGTTTTCGAACGTGGCGCGATATGGGAATACGTCTTCGGCATCGATGCTCATCGCGGCGGCGGAGTGGGAGCCGGTGGCAGGGCCGGTGGTGTTCGCGGGATTCGGCGCGGGATTCAACTGGGGCGCGCTGGTCGCGCGGGGTTAGCTTCCCTGCGACGCCGACTTGGTCATCGCCGACGCAACACTCGAGAAAATCTTGCTGATGCTGATGGAGACGCCGGGCATGATCGCGCCGGCTGCTACTGCGACGAAACCCGCCATGAGTGCGTATTCAATAAGATCCTGACCGTGAGTGTCGTTCCAGATTCGCGCTTTGAGGATAATTCGATTCAGCTGCTTCATAGTGACAGTCCCATCTTACAGATCAAAAGATAGGGAGGCACTAAGTACATTGGCCTAATTCGAGGTACCTAATGTTCTAGAGTCTCCTGTCTAGTTCCTTAGCAACTGCGCCCTCGCGGCGCTATTTCCTACACGAATTTAAGGCGCCACATGGCATAGACCACCATCTTCAGCAGCAGCCAGCCATGGCTCCAGCGCTGAATGTTGGTGTCGCCATAAACGCGTTCGCCATAGCGCACCGGCAGATCAACGATCTTCATGTTGAAGTGCGCGGCGCCGAAGATCAGGTCGAAGTCTCCGAATGGGTCGAAGTCGCCGAAATAGGCACGATTGTCGGCGATCATCCGATATTGCTTGCGGCTTAATACTTTTGTGCCGCACAGCGTGTCCTTGATGCTTTGTCCCAGCAACCAGGAAAATGCCAGACTGAAAAACTTGTTGCCCAGAAAGTTGAAGAAGCGCATCGCGCCGCCTTCCATGGGATAGACCAGGCGGACTCCGTTGACGAACTCGCCGCGGCCGGATCGCCAGGCTTCGTAGAAATGCGGGAGATCCTCGGGTGGCACGGTCAGATCCGCGTCCAGGATCATGAGCACTTCGCCATTCGCCTTGGCGAATCCCAGGCGGACGGCGTCTCCTTTTCCTTTGCCGGTTTGGCGGTAAAGCTGCGCTGGACCCGCCGGTCCCAGCGATCCACGCGCGGCGATTTCGCGTTCGATGGTCGCGTACGTATCGTCTTTCGATCCGCCTTCGACGAAAATAAGCTCGGTGCCGCCGCCCATTTGCGGGACGCGATCGAAAATATTTGCGACATTCCCTGCTTCATTCCGCGCGGCGACGATCACGCTGACTATGGGCTCGGCGGTCCGTTGGACATGAGGACGTGGACGCGCAATCACAAAATTGGTCAGGCCAAGGTGGCGGATGGGCCACAGTTTAACGGCGATCTTGTTAGCAAACGGCGCGATCAGCGGCACATCGAGGGGCAATAGGACCTCTTGCGAGGTGCGAATCGTCTCAAAATCGGCAAGATAGAGGAGATTTTCGAGGTCCTCGCGGGTGAGCCAGTTCTGCAAAGGCTGCTTTTTCGCAAACCCCGTCCATTCGGCGATGCGGCGCGGTCCTTCCCACAAGCGGCTGTACGAGTTAATAATGATGCGCGTGCCGGAATGCGCGAAGTTCAGCGCGTTGGCGAACGCCCGCTGCACGTCCCACAGATCGTTCACCAAGTCCGATACGATGATGAAGTCGAAGGTCTCTCCTTTGAGATCAACGAAATGAACATCAGCCTCGACAAACCGCAATTGGGGATACTTGGCGTGTGCGCGGTGAATCATGGAGGGGCAAAAATCGACGCCCACGCCGAACGAGGGCTCGACTGCGGCCAGTAGATCGCCTTCGCCCGACCCTAACTCCAGAACACGCATCCCGGGCGGGATCAGGAATCGATAGAACTCGGCGAGCCGTTCGCGATAGCCGCGGCGCAATACGTCGAAGCGGCTGGTAGTTCGCGCGTATTCCTCCCAGTAGGCAATGCGGGATTCGGTGTACGCGGACTGCTTGGGATGTTGCGTCAATATCCAAGTGTAATGGCAGGGAACGTGCCTTCACCACCTGCGAGTGACGCATACCCTCGAATTTCCCCACGGAATTCCGGCGTTTGAGACGGAGCGGCGTTTCCGCCTGATCGATCGCGAGCCGCTGCTGTTTCTTGAAAGCGAGACGAATCCGGAATTGTCGTTTCTTCTGTTGCCGATAGCATTAATCGATCCCGACTATCAGCTCTCGATTTCGGCCGAAGACCGGGAGACGATCGGAGCTTCCGAGGCATCCGATTTGTTGTGTCTGGCGGTGATTACGGCCGCCGAAGATTTGCCGCCCACCGCTAATTTATTGGCGCCCGTTGTGGTCAACCTCGATAGCGGCCGCGCTGTCCAGGCGGTGCGGTCAGACCGGGTTTATTCCCACAAGAAGACCTTATGCTCGTAATCCGGCGCCGCTCCGGAGAAACGCTGCTGATCGGCGATGAGATTGAGATCGAAATTCTCGAAACCGGCAGCTCGCACGTGAAGCTCGGTATCCGTGCACCGAAGGATGTGGTGGTACTGAGGAAGGAAATTCAAATTACAGGCCAGCAAAATCTTGCTGCATCGAAAAAGAAATCGGGCACCGCGGTAAATTCTGTGCTGCGGACGCTCAAGAAGCGCCAAACATCTCCGATAAGAGCGCTGTAACAACCGGGAAAGGATTCCCGGGAGAGAACAGAATTCAAGGAAAGAATAAAAAATCAATGTCTTTTTCAATTAACACGAACGTCGCCTCGTTGCAGGCGGAAAACTATCTAACCCAGACCAGCAACTTCCAGAGCAAGACGATCAGTGAGGTCACTTCCGGCCTGCGCATCGTAAACTCGGGAGACGACGCTGCCGGCCTGGCCATCGCCAATGGCGACCGTTCCACGGAAGCCGTGCTTACGCAGGGTCTTCAGAACGCCACCAACGGACAAAACCAACTCCAGATCGCGGATGGCGGAATGAGCAGCATCGGGAGCCTTCTCGATACGGCCAGATCTCTGGCCACGGAATCGGCTTCGGGCACCTTCACCGGCGACCGCGGCGTGTTGAACACGGAATTCCAGAGTGTGTTGGGCGAAATCAATCGCCAGGCGCAGGCTATCGGATTGAACCAGGGTGGATCGCTGGCGACCAACCTGAGCGTCTTCATCGGCGGCGGCCAGTCATCGAACGGCGTCAGCGCGGCCACCAACGGCAGCGTCGGGGTCGATTTGAGCCAAGCGACCGTGGACGCAAAGAGCCTCGGTCTTGAAGGCGTGCAGGCGTCGGGCAAAACGGGAACCGACATCGGCGACGGCAGCACCACCAGCGTCGCGGCGATCCTCGCCAACACGACCAACCAGGCGTCCATTAATAACAACACCACGAATTTCAGCGTGACCGGCCCTGGCTTCTCCAATACCAGCGGCGGCAACACCATCGACTTGGCAGTCAATCTGAATGGCGTTACCGATGCCAACACACTAGTAACAGCGGTCAATGCGGCGATTCAAGCGGCAGGCAATGGTAACAGCCAACAGGCCACTGCGTTCAAGAACGCGAACATCACCGCGGCCATCAACGTTGACGCCAGCGGCAAATCGCAGCTGACCTTCAACAGCGCCTCGACCGCTTTCCAGGTTCAGGGCGGAGACAAGGTCGCGACCGCGCTGATGGGTAATTTCTCCGGCACGATGGTCGGCAATGTCGCGAACGTCAACGCGACTGGCGCGGCGTTCGGCGTCACGGCAGCCCAGACGGTCGGCTTCAATATCACCGGCGCCGGTCTCACTGGCACGCAGGGTGCTATCAACGTGACTACCACCGCAGCGGAGAGCATTGCGAATGTCGTGAGCGGGATCAACACAGCCATCGCCGCTAATTCGGCGCTCGCGGCGACCGGCATCACAGCCACGACCAACACGGCCGGGACGGCCATCCAATTCACCGGGAAAGCCGGACAGAGCTTCCAGGTAGCGGCATCCGGCGACGTCGGGAACACGCTGGGCTTCGGCACCTACGGGGCCAGCGCCACCAGCTTTACGGCCGGCGCCGCAGTAACCACCTCAAAGACACAGGGCCTCGAAATTTCGCTCAATGGTGGCTCGACTATCGAACTCGCCCCGATTACGGGCGGAACGACGGAAGTCGCGCAACTCTCTAACTTGAACAAGGCCTTCTCAGCCAACGCTGCACTGAGCGCGGCGGGAATTACCGCTGTGGATAACGGCGGCAATGTGGAAATCCAGAGCACCAACGGCACCAGTTTCCGCATGAACACCGTCGGCGGAACGGGCGACGCGTTTGGTTTTGGCGCGAGCGTGGGCGTGACCTCCCTGGGCACCACGGCCAGCGCCTACGCGGCCAACGATAGTGTCGATTCCGCCGGAGCACAGCAGGCGCAGAACGCCACGGGCAACGGCGTCTATCAGTTCACCGGCCTGACCAACCACGGCGACGCCCAAACGATCACACTGAGCGCAGTGGACGCGACCGGCGCGCAGCACACGCTGAACGTCAACCTGAACACGACCAACGCGAGCACGCTCGATCAGGCCGTGAGCACGATCAATTCGGCGATTGCCGCTTCGAACGATTCCACCCTGGCGCAGATCGGGGCTTTCAAACAGGAAGGGACCGCGGGCAACACCCAAAACATAGAGGGAATGTCCTTCATGAGCGCCGGCGGCGCCTTCAAGATCAGTCTGGGAGCTTCCCCGGCCAGTTCTGTAGCGGGCGTTTCGGCTGGTCTTGCAGATCCCGCATCGGGTGCGAGCGGCGGAGCGGTATTCACGTCAATCGCCAACGGGACGGGTTCCACAGCGGACATCAGCAACATCGCCACGGCGACGGCTGCGGTCAGTGCGCTGGCAACGTCGGTGAGCAAACTCGGCACGGCGCAAGCCGCGGTCGGTAACGGCGAGAACAGCTTGACCTACGCCATCAACCTGGCGTCGTCACAGTTAACCAACCTGGCCGCCTCTGAATCGAGCATCCGCGACGCCAACATGGCGACGGAATCGGCCAACCTGACCAAATCGCAGATCCAGTTGCAAGCCGGTATCGCCGCTCTATCACAGGCGAACTCCGCGCCGCAGCAGATCCTGACGCTGTTGCAACACTAGAAAATAGCGTAGTAACCTTGGGCCATTCCGGTTCAGCCGGGGTGGCCCTTTTTTTTGGCCTATTTATAATTCCCGCGGATAGCCCGGCTCCGGATCCGCACCAGATCGGCGAAAGACTTCATTCCCTGCGTCAGGCTGACCTTGGTGCCTTCCACGTTGCTCCATTCGACGGGCACTTCGATGGACCGCAAGCCGAGCGCGCGCGCGATCACCAGATCCTCCACGTCGAAGCTGAAGCCTTCCTCCACCTGGCGCGAAAAGATGTCCTTCGCCGCGTCGCTGCGGAACAATTTAAATCCGCATTGCGTGTCGCGAAAAGGCAATCCCGTGACCAGCCGCATGACCATATTGAAAGCGCGTCCGGACAGCTCCCGCATCAACGGCTGATGCACTTTCACCAGTTTCCGGTCGAGCGCCCTCGATCCAATCGCAACCACGGCGTTCTCCCGGCGCGCCGCGGCGATCAGCTTTGCGAGCTCATCAATGGGCGCGGACAGATCCGCGTCCGTGGACAAAATCCAATCGCCCTGTGCCGCGAGCATTCCGTTGCGAACGGCATAGCCCTTGCCGCGATTTCCCGGATTGCTCACCAGCCGAATCATTCCCTGGCGCGCCTCAACCAACGCCGCTGTTCCGTCGCGGGAGCCGTCGTCGACCACCAGGATCTCCGCCACGGGGATCGGGGAGCGCTCCACGTAGGCGCCGATCCGATCGAGCGTCGCAGGCAGACGCTGCTCTTCGTTGTACGCGGGGATGACGATCGAGAGCGTTTCCAAAGTTCAGCGACCCTGATCAAGATACCACTGGTAAGCAGCTTCGAGACCTTGGCGCAGAGGAATCCGCGCCTTCCAGCCGAGCGCGGTGAAGCGCGAAACGTCGAGCAGCTTGCGCGGAGTGCCGTCCGGCTTCGAAGCATCCCAAACGATGTTGCCCTCAAACCCGGTAATGGAGCGGATGGTTTCGGCCAACTCCGCGATGGTCAGGTCTTCGCCGGTACCGGCATTGAGGATCTCAGCCGAATCGTAGTGCAGCATCGCGAAAACAGCAGCGTCGGCCAAGTCGTCTACGTGAAGGAACTCGCGCCGCGGCGTCCCGCTTCCCCACAGAGTGACCTCGGACGCGCGGGCGATTTTCGCTTCGTGAAATTTCCGGATCATGGCGGGGGCCACGTGCGACGATTGCAAATCGAAATTATCGCCGGGGCCGTACAGATTGGTCGGCATCAGAGCGATGGTCGAAAAGCCGTATTGCGCGCGATAGGCCTGCGCCATCTTGATGCCGGCAATCTTAGCGATCGCGTACCACTGGTTGGTAGGCTCAAGTGCGCCTTCGAGCAGAGATTCCTCCCGGATCGGCTGCGGCGCGAATTTCGGATAGATGCAGGAGGAGCCGAGAAACAGCAGCTTTTTCGCGCCGTTGCGGTACGCGGCGTCGATCACGTTGGATTGGATGGCGAGATTCTCGGCGATAAACTCGGCGGGACGCGTCGAATTGGCGAGAATGCCGCCGACTTTCGCCGCGGCGAGGAACACGTATTCGGGTCGCTCTTTCGCGAAAAACTCCTCGACCGCGGCTTGCCGGGTCAAATCCAGCTCGGCGCGGGTGCGCAGCAGGAGCCCCGAATATCCATCGGCAGTCAGGCGGCGGGCGATCGCGGAGCCGACCATTCCACGGTGGCCGGCAACGAAGATGGATGCAGATTTATTCATAGGAAAAAAACACAGACTTAAGTCCGTGCCACTTGCAAAGGGCAGTCAATGTTCTGCTGCGAACCAAATGGTGGCACAGGCTTCAGCCTGTGAACATTTCTACCCATGCGACAATCCGCGCGTCACCACTTTATGCCCCGCCTCCGCCAACGTCCGCTCCTGCCGGGCGAGCTCCATGTCGTGATCCACCATCATCGCTACCAGTTCCTCAAAGCTGACCCTCGGCTTCCATCCGAGCCTCGATCGCGCCTTCGAAGCGTCTCCACACAGCGCGTCCACCTCGGTGGGACGCAGGTAGCGCGGGTCAGTCTCGACGAATTTTTTCCAGTCCAGGCCGCAGCGCTCGCCCGCGACGTTCAGGAACTGGCGCACTGAATGTGATTCACCGGTCGCGACCACATAATCGTCCGGAGCCGGCTGCTGGAGCATCCTCCACATGGCCTCTACGAAATCGCCGGCATAACCCCAATCGCGCGCGGAATCGAGATTGCCGAGATACAGCTTCTCCTGAAGCCCGAGCTTGATGCGGGTCAGCGCACGAGTGATTTTCCGGGTAACGAACGTCTCGCCGCGGCGCTCCGATTCGTGGTTAAACAGAATGCCGTTGACGATGAACAGGCCGTACGCTTCCCGATAATTTTTGGCGAACCAATGCGCAGCCAGCTTTCCCACCGCGTAGGGACTGCGCGGGTAGAACGGCGTATCTTCGTTCTGCGGCGGCGGCGACGCGCCGAACATCTCCGACGATCCGGCTTGATAAAACCGCACCGGATTGCCGGATTCCGCGTACTCGCGGATCGCCTCGAGCAGACGCAAAGTGCCGGTTGCTACCACGTCGGCCGTGTATTCGGCCTGGTCGAAGCTCACCCGGACATGCGATTGCGCGGCGAGGTTGTAAATCTCCGCAGGTTTCGCGCGCTCCAGGATTTTTCGCAGCGACGCGCCGTCCGACATGTCTCCGTAATGAAGATAAAGACGAGTGCCGCGGACATGAGGGTCGGCGTAGATCGAATCGAGCCGCTCGGTATTGAAGGTCGACGCGCGGCGCACGATGCCGTGGACGATATAGCCTTTGGCTAGAAGCAGTTCGGCGAGGAAAGACCCGTCCTGCCCGGTAATCCCGGTAATGAGCGCGGAGCGTTGAGACTCGGGCATAAAAGAAGCCTCAATTTTCGCACACGGCGCGGAAAAATCAGAATTCCCAGGTGGGATTTACCTTCTGACGACCCCAGCAGACGGCTTCGACAGGAACGTCAGAAATTCTCTTCCCACCTGAGAACGCGAAAACGGAGCGCGAAATTTGGGCCGCCCGGCTTTCCGAAGGACCTACGACGCAGCCTTCGCGGCCTGCATCGCCGCCATCCGAGCCTCAATCTGGCGCGTCAGATGCGGCTTCATTCCCAGTAAGCGTTGGATCACCATCAACTGCGCGCGGTGATGCATCTCATGCTCCTTCGGACCGAGCAGCATTTCGAAACGGGTCTTGTGGCTCGGCTCCATTCCGGGCGGCATCGCGACTCTTTCAGCGAGCAACTCCTCGGTCACAGTGTCGAGGAAGCCCGCGAATTTATCGCCCTCTTCGTGCAGCATGGCCAGAATCTGCGCCTTCGTGTGCGGCTTCTTTTCCAGAGCCATGCGGGGACCGAAGAACTCCATGAAGTTCAACTTCGCCAGATCCGAAATGTGCGCCGTCCCATGGATATGGTGCGCGGCTTGCGGCACAACCGCGATATGGATCAGCGTCTCCGCGACCGAGCGCGATTCCGGCGCCGGACGGAAATCGTAATGCTCTTCGCCGATCTCCTCGGCGATGATAATGGTATTTTTGCGCACCGTCCGAAAAGCGGCGGCGAGATCTTTTGCTCCGTAATAGTCCATGACGATAGTCTAGCGCCTCTCTGTTTCGGTGGGGTTAAGAAGTGGAGTGCCCGCGCCCGCCGTAACCAGGACTTTTGCCGACCCTGTTAAAATTAGATTTCCCATGGAAATCGAGAAAGTATATGAACCCCAGCGGTTCGAACCGCACTGGGCCCAGTGGTGGGTGGAGTCCAATCTCTTCCACGTGGAAGCTCCGCCTCCCGGAACGCCGTATTTTTCACTGGTAATCCCGCCGCCGAACGTCACCGGCTCCCTCCATATGGGCCACATGTTCGAGCATTCGATCATCGACGCCCAGGTGCGTTGGCAGCGCATGTGCGGAAAAGTCACTCTGTGGGTTCCGGGCACCGACCACGCCGGAATCTCCACGCAGATCATGGTGGAGCGGCAGCTCGCAAAAGAAAACCTCACGCGCCACGACCTGGGCCGCGAGAAATTTGAGGCCCGCGTCTGGCAATGGAAAGAAGAATACGGCGGCAAAATCGTCGAGCAGATGAAGCGCGCCGGCGTGAGCTGCGATTGGACCCGCGCCCGCTTCACGCTTGACCCGGGTCTGTCGCGCGCAGTGCGCGAAACCTTCGTGCGGCTGTACGAAAAAGGCCTGATCTATCGCGGCCAGTACATGACCAACTGGTGCCCCCGGTGCCAGACCGCGGTGTCGGATCTGGAAGTGGAGCACGAAGAGACGCAGGGGAACCTGTGGCACATCGTATATCCGGTAATCGGAAGTGACTTGAAATTAGTGGTCGCAACCACGCGCCCGGAGACCATGCTGGGCGATACCGCCGTCGCCATCAATCCGGCGGACAAACGCGCCGCCGAGTTGCGCGGCAAGAAAGTGCGTCTGCCTCTGACGGATCGCGAAATCCCCATCGTGTTCGACGAAATGGCCGATCCCGAGTTCGGCTCCGGCGCAGTGAAAATCACCCCCGCGCACGATCCCAACGATTTAGCGGCCGGCAAACGCCACAATCTGCCAAGCATAAAAGTCATCGACGAGAACGCGAGGATGACGGCCGAAGCGGGCGCTTTCGCGGGGCTCGACCGCTTCGAAGCCCGCAAACAAGTAGTAGCCGAGCTAGAGAAACTCGGCTTGCTCGAAACGATCGAGCCGCATAAACTCAGCATCGCCAAGTGCCACCGCTGCCGGACCATCGTCGAGCCGCTCGTGTCCACGCAGTGGTGGGTGAAAATCAAGCCTCTGGCGGAGCCCGCGATCAAAGCGGTGGAAGATGGCCGCATCGAATTTGTTCCCGCCAACTGGTCGAAGACCTATTTCGAATGGATGTACAACATCCGCGACTGGTGCATTTCGCGCCAGCTCTGGTGGGGCCATCGAATCCCCGCGTGGCACTGCGCCGATTGCAAACAGATCACCGTGGCGCGCGAAACTCCAACCGCGTGTGCGCATTGCGGAAAGACCGACATCACGCAGGAAACCGACGTTCTCGACACCTGGTTCAGCTCCGGCCTGTGGCCCTTTTCGACGCTAGGCTGGCCGGATGACACGCCCGATCTACGCGCGTTTTACCCAACGTCGCTGCTGGTAACCGGCTTTGACATCATTTTCTTCTGGGCCGCCAGAATGATCATGCTCGGGATCGAAATGATGGGCGACGTGCCGTTCCGCCAAGTCCATATCCACGGCCTCGTGCGCGACGCGGAGAAGCAGAAAATGTCGAAAACCAAAGGGAACACCATCGATCCTTTGGTAATCAACGAAAAATACGGCACCGACGCCGTGAGATTCGCCCTGCTGATCAGCGCCGCGCCCGGAGGCGATATCGCGTTGAGCGAAGACCGCATCGCAAGCTGCCGCAACTTCGCGAACAAAATCTGGAATGCTTCCCGTTTGCTGTTCAGTAAGTCGAGCGAAGGCCCAGGCGTCCCTGCATCCTTCGCCGACCGGTGGATCGGCGACCGCCTGAGCCGCTGCGCCGAGGAGTCAAACCGGGCGTTTAAGGACCATCGCTATCACGAAGCCGCGCAGACTCTCTGGCACTTCTTCTGGGACGATTTTTGCGATTGGTATCTGGAACTGAAAAAACCAGATACCGATTGGAGCTACGCATACGTCGTCTACGAGAAGGCGTTGCGCCTGCTTCATCCGCTGATGCCATTCTTGACCGAGGAATTGTGGCAGCGTCTGGGACGTGGAGGAAAATCGATCGCTCTCGAACCTTACCCGCAGCATGAACCCGGCGCAATTGACGTGCAGACGGCGAACGACATGGAAGTGATTCAAGCCATCCTGACGGAAATTCGCCAGCAGCGGGCCTCCAATGGAGTAGCCGCGAACCTGAAGCTCGACGCCGAAATTGACGCGCCCGGCTCCATCCACTCGAGACTCATCGCGAATCAGGAAGCTATCGAACGCATCGGCGGCGTGAAGCTGACGATTCGCCAAGGCACCCAGTCTCCCTACGTTCTCAAATTGAGCATTCCGCTAGATCGTGCCCGCGTGCTCAAGGAAAACGCCGAACTCGAAAAAGTAATCGCCAACTCCGACCGCCAGCTCTCCAACGACGAAATCATCGGCAAAATGCCGGCGCATGTCGTCGACTCGCTGCGCACCAAGAACGCCACGTACAAAGCGCAGCTCCAAAAAAATCTCGACGCGCTCAACCAATGACCTTCGACATCTCCCACCCCGACGTCCGCGCCGCCGTCACCCGAGCGCTCTCCGAAGACCTCGGCTCCGGCGACATCACCACGGATTGCTGCATCCCCGCCGACGCCCACGCCGAAGCTCGCTTCGTCGCCAAACAAAACATGACCGTCGCCGGCGTCGAGCTTCTCTCCCTGATCTTCGATACCGCGGAATTACTCAAAAAATCCGGCGACCGCGCGATCCCCGGCGAAGAACTGGCCCGCGTCCGCGGCGATTCTCGAAAACTCCTCACACGTGAACGAGTCTCTCTGAATTTTCTCCAGCGCCTCAGCGGCGTCGCGACCCTAGCCGCCCGCTTTGTCGACGAAGTGAAAGGAACCGGCGTCAAAATTCTCGACACGCGTAAAACGACTCCCGGCCTCCGTGTCCTCGAGAAAATGGCCGCCGCCGCCGGAGGCGTCACCAACCACCGCATGGGCCTCTACGACGCAGTGCTTATAAAAAACAACCATATCCGCCTCGCCGGAGGCGTTCGTAAAGCGATGGAACAGGCTCGCAAGAGCGGCAAGCCCATCGAAGTGGAGGTTCGCACCCGCGCCGAAGTCGAGGAAGCGCTCTCCGCCGGAGCATCCCGCATCTTGCTCGACAACATGACCCCCGACGAGGCCGCCATTGAAGTCGGACTCATCGATCATCGCGCGGAAACCGAAATTTCCGGCGGCATCACTCTCTCGAACGTGCGCGCCTACGCCGAAGCCCGCCCCGATTTCATATCCTCCGGTGCCATCACCCATTCCGCCATCGCCGTGGATATCAATTGCGGGATTTACCCGATCAATTAGGATCCCGCTGCCGCGTGCTCGAAACTGCCTTCAGAATTCCCAACCCAGCAAGAACCAGCACCCCCACCCCGATCCATCGCGGAGGCATGTGCATCAGGTGCGCCCCCACTGCGAGCCCGATGATGAAGATCGTGTATCCAATCAAATAGATTGCGAAGGACATAGTTTCCCTCCAGCAAAACAATGCACGTGCCCGGCCAACGTGATTTATCAGCCCTTTTCGCACAAGATATACTTGAGTGCGCGCAGTTTCTGCCGCTTCGAACGCAACAATTACCCATGCCTTTCGACCTCGCCTCCGTCCGACCGCGCCTGCCCGGCCGGGAGATCGAATGGTTCCAAAGCGTCAGCTCCACCATGACCATCGCCGCCCGCTTAGCCCGTGATGGATGCGCCTCCGGAACCATCGTAGGCGCTGACGGTCAGGTCGCCGGCATCGGACGCCACGGCCACAATTGGCACTCCGAAGCCTGCGCCGGACTCTATGTTTCGATCGTGCTCCGCCTCCCCCTCGCCGCCCGCGACCTCCCTCTCATGATGCTCGCGCTCGGCCTCGGAACCCAGGAAGCGATCACCGAAGTCACCGGCCTGGCCGCCGACCTCCGCTGGCCCAACGACGTCCTCCTGGGCGATCGCAAGTGCGCCGGCATCCTCGCCCAACTCGATGGCGACGCCGTCATAGCCGGTATCGGCATCAACGTCAATCACACCCAATTCCCCAGCGAAATCGCCCCCGTCGCGACGTCTCTCTATATGGCCGGCCAGCGCAGCGTCTCCCGCGAAGACCTTTTAGTCTCACTGGTCCACGACATCGAAGGCTGCTGCAAAATCCTAACCGAACAAGGCGCGCCCGCAATCCTGCGGATGTTCACAAGAGCCTCCAGCTACGCAACAGGCCGGCGGGTCCGGGTTCAACAGGACGATCAACTCATCGAAGGCGTGACCTGCGGCCTGACTCCCGCAGGCTTCCTCGTCGTCCGATCCGACGACGGAAAAGAAACAACGATCCTAGCCGGTGGCGTTAGACCTGTGTGAACTACTTCAACTACTTCACCGAAATCGAGGAACACTTCCAGCGAGCCCGCGGCACCGGCCTCTTCCTGCTCTCTCCGTTAGACTGGGCGTTAATCGAGGCCTGGAAAAACGGAGGCATCCCCTTAGAAGCCGTCCTGCGCGGCATCGACGCAGCGTTCGAAAAATGGCGCAAGCGTCCCGCGCAAGCCCGCATCCACATGGTGAACTCCCTGGCCTACTGCGCCCAGGCGATCACCGCGGAAGCGCAAGCAATGCTGAACGCAGCCCCCGCGACAAAAAAAGAGACCTCCGCCCCCTTCCCCCTCGAAGACGTCCGAGCGTTCCTAACCCGCAACGCCGAAGCCCTCCGCAAAGCCGGCCTAGAAGAAACCGCAGCGTCTCTGGAATCTCTAGACCTAGACGCCCTCTACGCCGACCTCGAACAACTGGAACAGCGCCTGACCGCAATAGAAGAAAAAATGATCGCGAAGCTCCGCGCCTCCGCCAGCGAAGAACAACTATTCGAAGCCCGCCGCGAGCTCGACCGCGAACTAAAACCCTACCGCAGCAAAATGACCGCCGACCAGCTAGCCATGCTGGAAAAGAAATTCCTAGAGCGGCGGCTTTTGGAATCCGCCGCGCTGCCGCGGTTGAGTTTGTTCTATCTGTAGCCGAAATCGCGTTCCTCACTCGTTTCAACGCACCCGCCCGACGCAGAGCAAATTTCATAATCCCGATATAAAATCGAGTGGTGATAGTCAAGGATTTGTTGTACAAGACCGACGAAGAACTCGCACAAATGCTCACCGAAATTGGCAATGAGCCGATTGAGTGGACGCCCGTGATCCTTGCCGAATTGACCCGGCGGAATATATTCCAGCTTAGAGAGGAAACAGTCCGATTACGAGCGTCGTCTGGGAAGCTCGAAACGCTGACCATCGTCCTTATTGTCTTAACCCTTGTACTAGCGATTCTGGCTATTCCACCCGCCCTCGAGACCGTGCGCCCCCGGCACGCAGTGGGACCAGATTCTTCTAGTAAACAATCCGGCAAAATCTCTCCTGTCCCACTCGTGAGCAGGACGGATTCCCGCGACCTGCAGGATTTGAGCGACGAGGATCTGTTTTTCCTCGGCGCGGCCTCGCACCGACGTCGTTTTACGCTAGCAGAAGTACCAGAATTCTCGAAGTTGCGACCACAGCTTGATCGACACTTTGAAGTGGCAAATAAGCGGTATATCGTTACACGCATCCTGAAGGACGGATCAATAGCCGCTGACGAAGACATCGAGCCTTGAAGCCAGAGAGATGCGGAAGGATCCTGCGACGAATATATCTAACGCCGCGCGCGTTGGACGGACAAAAGTCTTTGTAATCTCGGTACATTCGGTTCCAGGGCCCAACCCTTCATCGCGTACGCAATTTGGATCATCTCCTCAACCGCGTCCATCCGCTCCCACACCGGCCGGTTCTGCCAACACCGGTATTCGTCCGCCTTCATTTCCTCGTGACTATGATAGACGCGAACGCTCTTGTCCATTTCCATCTCTCTACAGCCTACTCCGCCAACCTGATAAAGTACATCGGATGAAGCGCGCCGCTTTTCTTCCCCTCATCCTCCTCGCCGCCTGCACCCCCGAAGCCCCCGCCAACTGGGACAAGACCGAAGTAATGATCCCCATGCGCGACGGCATCCGCCTCCACACGCTGATCTATTCCCCCAAAAATCAAGCCGGCAAACTCCCCCTCCTAATAGAACGCTCCCCCTACGGCTTCACCGCCGGCCGTCCCGAAAACTCGCTCAAGAACCGCTACAAGCAGCTAGCCGACGAAGGCTTCATCTTCGTCTTCCAGGACATCCGAGGCCGCTACGATTCCGAAGGCGAGTTCGTCATGACCCGCCCCCCTCGCGACCGCGCAAAATCAAATTCAATCGACGAAGCCACCGACGCCTACGACACCGTCGACTACCTGATTAAAAACGTCCCCAACCACAACGGCCGCGCCGGCATCCTCGGTATCTCCTACGGAGGCTGGCTTACCGCCATGGCCCTGATGGAGCCTCATCCCGCCCTCAAAGCCGCCAGCGAACAAGCGTCCCCCGCCGACATGTTCCTCGGCGACGACTTCCATCACAACGGAGCCTTCCGCCTCAGCTACGGCTTCGAATACGTCTCCCGCATGGAAACCGGCAAGACTCAGTTCAAATTCGATTTCGACAAATACGACACCTACGATTGGTATCTCTCCCAAGGTCCACTTTCGGCCCTCGATCAAAAATATTTCCACGGCGAAAAGCCCACCTGGAACAACTTCGTCAACCATCCCAACTACGATCAATTCTGGAAGGATCAAGCCGTAAATCTGATTCTCAAGAAAACGACCGTGCCCAATCTCAACGTAGCCGGCTGGTGGGACCAGGAAGATTACTACGGACCCATGAAGATCTACGAGACGTTGGAAAAACAGGACGCCGAGGATCACAAAAACTACGTAGTCATCGGCCCCTGGCGTCACGGCGGATGGGGAGGCAACGGCTCCAAGCTAGGACCCATCGAGTTCGGCGCCGACCAGTCTCTTTACTATCGCGAGAAGATCGAAGCCCCCTGGTTCGCCTATTGGCTGAAGGATAAAGGCCAGCTCCATCAGCCCGAAGCGATGGCGTTCGAGACCGGCCGCAACTCCTGGGAAAGCTACAACGCCTGGCCTCCGGTCGAAGGAATCGACCAGCGCCATCTCAACTTCGCCGGCAACGCAAAGCTCTCCTTCGATCCGCAGCGCGACGCAGAAACCGGCTTTGACGCCTACGTCAGCGACCCCGCGCATCCCGTTCCCTATCGCCATCAACCCATCCAGCCCACCCACGGACCGGGCTCGCAATGGGGCGAATGGCTGGTGCAAGATCAGCGCTTCGTCTATCAGCGTCCGGACGTCCTGGGCCTGGCGACGGACCCCCTCAACAAAGATTTGGTCATCGCCGGCGATGTTGTCGCGCACATCTTCGCGTCCACCACCGGCTCTGACTCCGATTGGATCGTCAAACTCATTGACGCCTACCCCGAAAATGACGAAAAACTCCCCGGCTATCAACTCACGCTGGCCAACGACGTTTTCCGCGCCCGCTTCCGCTCGAGCTTCGAAAAACCCGAGCGCGTCGAACCCAACAAAGTCTACGAATACACCGTCGACCTGCACTCCGCCAATCACGTTTTCCGCCAAGGCCATCGCGTCATGGTGCAAGTCCAAAGCACCTGGTTCCCCCTGATCGACCGCAATCCGCAAACCTTCGTCGACAATATCTACAAGGCCACCGCGGCCGATTATCAACCGGCAACTCAGAAGATCTACCACAAGTCCTACATCCAACTCCCAGTCCAATTCCGATGATCTCCCAACGCCGAGCTGTCTCCGTATTCGTGGCCGAGTCGACGTGTCTTCAGCAAGGAACCAAATCATGATCCTGTCCGGCCTCCGCGTCATCGACTGCGGTACCTACATAGCAGGCCCGGCCGCCGCCGCGATCCTCTCCGACTTCGGCGCCGAAGTAATTAAAATCGAGCGCCCTCCCCACGGCGACCCCTATCGCTACCTCCCCTCACTTCCCGGCATGCCGGTATCTGACAAAAACTACTGCTGGATCCTCGACGATCGCAATAAGAAAAGCATCGCCCTCGATCTCTGCGATGCCGAAGCTCATCAGGTGTTGCTCAAACTGATCGCCACCGCCGACATCTTCATCACCAACTATCAGCCTCAATCGCTCAGAAAATTCCACCTCACCTACGATGACCTCGCGCCTCTAAACGACCGCCTCATCCACGCCTCCATCACCGGCTACGGAGAACACGGCGAAGACGCCGAAAAACCCGGCTATGACGCGACAGCCTATTGGGCGCGCAGCGGACTAATGTACGGCATGCACAATGGCGATGCGGAACCAGTGCAGTCCCCCGCCGGCCTCGGCGATCATCCGACCTCGGTATCTTTGTTCGCCTCGATCATGATGGCCCTCTATCAGCGCCAGATCACTGGCAAGGGTTCGCGCGTCTATACCTCCCTGATGGCGAACGGCATCTGGTCCAACGGATGCGGCGTCCAAGCCGCCCTCTGCGACGCGAAATTTTATCCCAAATGGACCCGTAAAACCGCCATCTGTCCGTTGGTAAATCACTACGTAGCCCGCGATGGCCGCCGTATGTTTTTCTGCCTCCTGGACCCGGTACGCGACTGGCGCCACCTCTGCCAGGCTCTAGGATTCGAAGAATTGCACGACGATCCCCGCTTCGCAACCACGAAAGCGCGCCAGGAAAACAGCGCCGAGCTCGTCAGCCATATTGACGCAGTCATGGCCACCCGCGACCTCGACGAATGGGCAGCAATCTTCAAAAAATACGACCTGGTCTGGGGCCCCGTCCCATCATCCACGGAAGTAGCCAGCGATCCCCAAGCCCAGGAAATCTTCACGGAAATCGAACCCGGCCTGAAAACCATAAAAAATCCCCTGAACATCGAAGGAATCGAAAAAGCCCAGCCCCAAATGCCCCCCGGCATAGGCGAACACACCAACGAAGTGCTAACCTCCCTAGGCCTGACCCAAGAGCAAATCGCCGAACTAAGATCCCGCGGAGCAGCATCGTAACGCACGCACTCGTGCGTGCCGCGTTCGCCACTCGTGGCGACGCCTGCTACCCTTCAAAGTGAAATGACCCTCCGCGATCTTTTCAACCTGTCGCTAATAAATCGCCGCGACGAGGTAGCCCTAGAATGGCAAGGCACCGAATACACCTTCGGCGAAATCGATCACCGCAGCGACCTAATGGCCGCCGCCCTATCCGAACACGGCCTGATCCCCGGCGACCGAGTCTGCGTCCAGTTAGCAAACTGCATCGAAATAATCGACATCTATCTAGCCTGCATTAAAACAGGAATAATCTTCGTCCCAGTAAACATCCTCTACCGCGACCGCGAAGTCCAACACATCCTAACCGACGCCGAACCCAAACTCTTCATAACCACCCAAAACATCCCGATCCTTAGTGGGGCAGGTTCCCGACCTGCCCTCTTAGACGGCGACACCCCCGCGGCGCTAGTCTACACCTCGGGCACTACCGGCACCTCAAAAGGAGCAATCCTAACCCACAACAACTTCGCGTCGAACGCCCTGAACCTGCTCACCTGCTGGCAAATCACCAACCAGGATCGCTTCCTCCTGGCCCTCCCCCTCTTCCACGTCCACGCCCTAGGCAACGGACTGCACTGCTGGCTGATCTCCGGCTGCCGTATGCGACTCTTAGAACGATTCGACCACCAGACAGCCGCGGAACAATTTCTAAACTTCCGCCCAACGCTCTTCTTCGGAGTCCCCACCATCTACGTCCGCCTGCTCGAAACCCCGCCCGCCACAGCGAAGCAAATCGGTAAAGACATGCGCCTCTTCGTCTCCGGCTCCGCCCCCCTCCCCGCGCACGTCATGGAAGAATTCCGCAACCTTTTCGGCCACACTATCCTCGAACGCTACGGCATGACCGAAACCATCATGAACATCTCCAATCCCTATGTAGGGGAGCGCCGCCCCGGCAGCGTCGGCCTCCCCCTCCCCGGTGTCTCCGTAAAGCTATCCGACACCGGCGAAGTCCTGCTGAAAGGTCCCAACGTTTTCGCCGGATACTGGAAGCGCGACGACGCCACCCGTGAAGCCTTTGTAGACGGCTGGTTCAAAACCGGCGACATCGCCACCCGCTCCGATGACGGCTACTACACTCTCTCCGGCCGCAAAAGCGATCTGATCATTTCCGGCGGCTTCAACATCTATCCAAGGGAGATCGAAGAGTTTCTGATGGAGCAGCCCGAAATCGTCGAAGCCGCCGTCGTCGGCGAACCTGATCGTCTGCGCGGAGAAATTCCGGTCGCCTACATCGTAGTCCGCGAACCCATCGATCCAGATGTTCTCATCGACCGATGCAAGGCCAATTTATCGTCATTTAAGGTCCCGCGGAAGCTCTTAACCATCGATTTATTGCCTCGTAACGCCCTTGGAAAGGTGCAAAAGCATCTCTTATGCCCCGCATCCTGATGGTCGCATCGGAGGCTGCGCCCTTCGCAAAAACCGGAGGCCTGGCCGACGTCCTCGGCTCCCTCCCCGCAGCACTCGTTAAACGGGGCGATGAAGTCGCGGTGGTGCTTCCCCGCTATCGAACCGCGCTAATCGACTCATCCGAAAGAATTTGGCACGCAATGCCGCTCAGCGTCGGTTCCCATTTCTTCACCGTCGCCATCGATCAGGTCATACGCCAAGGCGTCCGCTACCTTTTCGTAGATTGTCCGCCTCTCTACGACCGCCCCGGCATCTACAACGAAAACAACATCGATTATCCCGACAACCACATCCGTTTCGCCCTTTTAAATCAAGCAGCTATCGGCGTAGCTCGCTACATCTTCCGTCCCGACGTTTTCCACGCCCACGACTGGCAAGCCGGCCTGTTAGCCCCTTACTTACGAACCACCTTCGCGGGCGACCCGACCTTCTTCGGATCGAAGTGCGTCCTGACCATTCACAACCTCGGCTACCAGGGCAACTTTTGGGCCGTGAGGATGCAGGAAGTGGGTCTCGATCCCGTCTTCTATCATACAGAAGCCCTTGAGTTTAACGGTATGATCAGCTTCCTCAAAGGAGGCATCGTTTTCTCTGACGCCGTCACCACCGTCAGCCCCACTTACGCCCGCGAAATTCAAACTCCCGAATACGGATTCGGCTTCGACGGCTTGCTCCGCTCCCGCAACTATAAGCTTCGAGGCATCTTAAACGGAGTCGATTACTCAGAATGGGCCCCCGAAACCGACCCCTATCTCCCCGCCCGTTTCTCTTCCAGTGACCTCTCCGGCAAAGCCGACTGCAAACGCCATCTGCTAGCTGAGATGGGACTTCCCTACTACGGCGAACGCCCTCTCCTCGGCATCGTCTCCCGCTTTGCGGATCAGAAGGGATTCGACCTGGTCGCCGAGATTGCCGGTCCTCTCGCTGAAGAGAATATCTCGCTGGTAGTGCTCGGATCCGGCGACAAACGGTTTGAAGATATGTTCCGGCACATGGGAGATCGAAGACCGGATAAATTCGGCGTCCGGATCGGTTACGATGATGCTCTAGCCCATAGAATCGAAGCGGCTTGCGACATGTTTCTGATGCCCAGCCGTTATGAACCCTGCGGCTTAAACCAGATCTACAGTCTCCGCTACGGAACCGTCCCGATCGTACGCGCAACCGGCGGATTGGACGACACGGTCGACAGTGAAACGGGATTCAAATTCAGCGAATATTCCCCTGGCGCCCTCGCCGGTGCGATCGGTCAAGCCTTGGGGGCATGGCAGTTCCGCGATGCCTGGACGGAGCGGATGCGCCGCGGGATGGCAAAGGATTTTTCCTGGGAAGCTTCGGCCACTGAGTATCAAAGGATGTATGCTGAACTTGCATCTACCTAGCGGGTTCTTGCATCATAAGTACTGAGCAGAAAAGGACAATATAATATGGCTGGCGACAACACGCTGAACTTTACCGATGGCTCGTTCGACCAAGACGTGCTGAACTCCGATGTCCCCGTACTGGTGGACTTCTGGGCGCCCTGGTGCGGGCCCTGCAAGGCGATGACGCCGACCGTAGATGCCCTGGCAACTGAGTATTTGGGCAAGATTAAGATCGGCAAGATGAATACCGACGACAACCCGTCCACCCCGATGCGCTATCAGGTTCGCGGCATCCCGACTCTCATTTTGTTCAAGGGCGGTAAGCCCGTGGATCAAAGAGTCGGCGCAATGCCGAAGCCGGACCTGAAGAAGATGCTCGACCCGCACTTGGTGTAATTCTATGGCGAGTGAGAACACTCTGAATTTTACCGACGGATCCTTCGACCAGGACGTATTGGGCTCAGATGTCCCTGTTTTGGTGGACTTCTGGGCAGAATGGTGCCCGCCCTGCAAAGCAATGGCGCCAACCGTAGACGCCTTAGCAGCAGAGTATTTGGGGAAAATCAAGATCGGCAAGCTGAACACCGACGACAACCCGTCAACCGCGATGCGCTATCAGGTTCGCGGCATTCCGACTCTCATTTTGTTCAAAGGCGGTAAGGCGGTGGATCAAAGAGTCGGCGCGATGCCGAAGCCGGATCTGAAGAAGATGCTCGACCCGCACTTGGCGTAATTTCCTATTGCTTCGTCAACGGACAAGGGTCCATCATGGTACCGGAAGCTGCATGGACCAAGACCTAAGAGAATATCTAGATGCCAACTTCGCGCGGATCGACGAGAGGTTCGCCGCGGTCGATCAAAGATTCGCCGGCGCAGATCGGCGATTTACTGAAGTAGAGGCTCGCATCGAGAAAGCTGAGACAAGCCTCTTGGGCGCGTTCTACGGTTGGGCCCGTCCCATGGAGATCCGTGTCGATAGCATAACGAAAACGGTCATGGGTTTCGATGAACGCCTCGCGCTCGCGGAGCGGCGTATCTCCGAGTTGGAGCGAAAAAGGGCGTCGTAACGCCGTTTCTTATTCCTGGTTTACATTTCTTTAGATATAAATCCCTGTTTCGTCCGTCTTAGATGTGTAAGCATAGTGTTGGCGGGAACTTCGTCCTAGAATTTCCGTCTTTAAAAGGGAACGGGGAAACCTCAGTGAAACCCAAGTGGAAAATAGCAATAGGCGTACTTGTGCTCGCGCTGATTGCCGTCGGCGTGACCGCAAGTGTCAAATGGGGCCAGAAGGATCTGGTCACGGTGCAAACCGGGCTTGCGTCGAAGTCGGATCTGACCTCGGTTGTGACGGCATCGGGCGAGATTAAGCCTCGTAATTACATAAATATAGGAGCAAACGCGCAAGGCCGGATCACGCAGCTCTTGGTCAAAGAAGGCGACCATGTTCGCCGCGACCAGGTGGTAGCCCGCATCGAGCATATCCAAGCGCAAGCGGATGTGACCGCCTACAAGGCGCAGGTCTCGTCGGCTGAGGCCGATTCCGCAGCGGCCGAGGCCGGCGTGAGGGCCCAGGACGATGCCATTGCAACGGCAGCCGCGTCGCTCGAAAAATCCAAATCGGAACTGGCCCGTGCGAAAATGCTGCTCGACCGCTCCGACCTGCTCCAGCAGCATCAACTGATTGCCAAGCAGGATTACGACACCAAAGTGGCGGACTACCGCTCGGCTCAGGCTACGGTAAAAGAGGACGAGGCAAAGCTGGCGCAAATGAAATCGCAGCGTACCCAGCAGGCCGCACAGGTGGCTTCCTATCAACGCCGCGTAAGCCAGAGCGAAGCTGGCCTGGCCCGCATTTCCGACGTTCTCGCTAAGTTCGATGCCGTTTCTCCCATTGACGGAGTTGTAACCAACCTGCCGGTCCGGGAAGGCGAAACAGTGGTGCCCGGCGTCCAAAATTCAGCCGCGTCCACCATCATGACCATCGCCGATATGTCTTTGATCACGGCGGAGGTCAAAGTGGATGAGACGGATATCGTCAACGTCCAGCTCGGGCAGACGGTCGCGGTGAAAATCGACGCGATGCCCGATAAGTCCTTTGCGGGCAAGGTGATCGAGATCGGCAACACGGCGATCCTGCGCTCGTCAGGACTCGCAGCTTCGCAAAGCACGACTTCCAGCCAGGAAGCCAAGGATTTTAAGGTGGTAATTGCGTTGACAGATCCCCCAAGCGAAATTCGCCCCGGCCTTTCCTGCAACGCGAAAATCACCACTGCTACCCGGCACGAGGTCCTGACCATTCCGATTCAGGCTTTAACGGTACGAACCAAAGGCGACCTCGAGGCTCCGAAAACCGGCGTTCAGGCGGCGACGATCGCGCCCAACGATAAGTCCTTGAAAGAAGAGGTGCAGGGTGTGTTCGTGGTCAATAACGGGCACGCGGAGTTTCGCAAGGTCGAGACTGGCATTACCGGCGCCACCGACATTGAGGTCCTGACCGGCCTCAAAGACGGCGACCAGATTATCACCGGCAGTTACAAAGTGATCCGCACCATCCGCAACGCCGCACCGGTAAAGGTAGACAACAGAGCGCCGGTTGTGGACGTCAAGACTTAAATGGCGAACGCCGCTGTTGTAGACAAGCTTGAGCGCGGCGAGCAGCTCAAGCGCGAAGGGATCATCATCCGCACGTGGGACTTGATGAAAACCTACGTGATGGGCGACCAGACCATCCACGCCGTGTCAGGCGTCGATATCGAGATTAAAAAGGGCGAGTACGTCGCGATTATGGGTCCTTCGGGGTCGGGAAAATCGACACTGATGAACCTGATCGGCTGCCTGGACACGCCGTCGGCGGGCATGTACTATCTGAACGGCAGCCTGGTCAGCGATATGGACGACGATGAGCTGGCCCGTATCCGGAATAAAGAAATCGGCTTCGTATTCCAGACCTTCAACCTGCTGGCCAGAGCGACCGCTTTGCATAACGTCGAACTGCCTTTAATTTACGCCGGAGTATCGGCAAAGGATCGAGAGCAGAGAGCGAAAGAGGCGCTACGCGCAGTCGATTTAGAAAAGCGCATGCTGCACAAGCCCAGCGAGCTATCGGGAGGCCAAAGGCAGCGCGTGGCCGTAGCGAGGGCATTGGTAAACAACCCGTCCATTCTGCTGGCGGATGAGCCGACAGGAGCGCTCGACACAGCGACCGGCGTGGAAATCATGGCGTTGTTCCAAAAGCTGCACGATCAAGGCAACACGATCGTACTGGTGACGCACGAACACGACATCGCAATGCACGCATGGCGAGTGATTCATATTCGAGATGGGAAGGTCGAGAGGGACGAGAAGGTTAAGTAGGGCTGCCAGGATTATTTGGGGTGAGAATAAGTTGGTCGCGCGGAGACTATTCCCGCATGAAGCAACTCGTTCTGGCGCTGCTCTTTGCGCTCGCTCAAGCGCGCAAGCTCAAATTCCTTGATCGGAGGGCGCACAATCCGCATAACTGAGCTAGGGCTGCAGCTCTCCGACGAGTACGGCAGGCTGCTGTGGGCGTTCGATAGCTCCCGGTGCCTGGACGTGACCACGCTACTCATGGCAGGCTATCCCGCAAAAAAGCCAGTGATCGGCTGTGCCATCGAACAAATGATTAAGGCCGTCAATAAGGACGCCAAAAAGGCCGCAAAGCCATAACAACCGGTGTGACAGCAAGGGCGATTTGATCTTCTGTTTCGTTTCCGGTATCCTTCCGTCACAAGTCTGACTTCCCGACTTTATGACTACTCTCGTTCGAATCCACCGCAAGGGACAAATGACTTTACCAAGCCGTCTCCGCTCTGGCATCGGTATCGCCGAGGACGATCTGGTGGAGGCAACCGTGCACCGCGGAAAGATCGTGCTCACGCCGAAGGTGGTCATCGATCGATCTAAGTTTCCCAACGCGGATGACGAGTACTCTCCGGCGCAGCGGCAAGTCATTGACGCTCGCCTGGAGGAATCCGAGGGAAGACTTGAGAAAAGGCCGCACTGCTGGCCCCTTCAACTCCGCCGCTGAGATCATTGCTCACATGAAGGGTGAGTTGAAGAAGCGTGCCGCTGTCAAGAGACCCAAACGGTCTCGATGAAAATTGACTATCTTTCCGGGCTCTGAAGGCTCTCGAAGATGCGCCAGCCGAGGTACGCAAGACGTTCTTCAAACAAGTTGCGTTCCTGGAAAAAGACCTTCGCCATCCCTCTCTAAACGCCAAGAAGTACGACGAATCCGAGGACCGATGGCAGGCCCGGGTGAATCGGGACTGGCGGTTCTATTTCAATATCGTCGACGACACCTATTTCATCCGCGACATCGTTGTTCACCCGAAATAGCTTGACAAATAGATTTGGTAAGTATATGCTTACCGTAAGTGAATACTTACCAAGAGGTCCAGCTCGATGCCCTCGGCGATGCCACTCGCCGGGCTATTTTGGCTCGCTTGCTCAACGGCCCACTGGCTGTCGGCGAGCTTGCCAGGGACTTTCCGGTTAGTCGTCCGGCGATTTCGCAACATTTGCGTCTGCTGAAGCAAGCCAATCTGGTTATCGATAAGCCGGCGGGCACCAGACGCGTCTATCAGCTTCATCCGGAAGGATTTAACTCGTTGCGCGAGTACTTCGATCAGTTCTGGAGCCGCGCGCTCGACTCATTCAAAAACAAAGTGGAGGAAGGATCATGACAGCAACGGAAGCTTCGGTTCGTAAGAGCGTGACGGTGAAGGCCAGCGTAGAACGCGCGTTTCAGGTTTTCACGGAAGGGTGGGACACGTGGTGGCCGAAGTCGCACAATATCGGGAAGTCGCCGCTGAAGAAGTCCATTATTGAAGGTTTCGTGGGCGGCCGATGCTACGGGCAACTGGAAGACGGGAGCGATTGCCCATGGGGAGAGATCGTGGCCTGGGAGCCTCCGCGCAGGCTGGTGATGGCGTGGAAGATCAGCCCTCAGTGGCAGTATGAGCCGGATCTCGCGAAATCGAGCGAGGTCGAAGTGCGCTTTACGCCGGAACCCGACGGGTCAACGCGAGTAGACCTGGAGCATCGCCACTTTGAGCGCATGGGCGAGGGCTGGGAAAGCATCCGTCAACAGGTTGATTCCGACAAGATGGGCTGGAGCGACCTGCTGGCGATGTACGCCGCGCAGGTTGGGCGCTAAAGGAGCGCTCTGATAAGGAGATAGCTGGCGGCGCACGTTGCGAGGCAGGTTAACGCACCGTGCGCCATGGCTGCTCCGCCGGCCTTGGCGAGGATGCGGATGTTGACCTCCAGGCCGAGGGCGGCCATGGAAAGCGTCAGCAGCAGATTGCCGGTTTCGGCAAGTATCGCAGACGATGCGATGGCGTATCCGTTTTGGAATTGGAGAGACGGCAGAAATCCGAGTGAATTAAGGGCAAATAAGGCTAAGAAACCCCACAGAAATGGTGGAATTAAGCGCGAATAGTGCACTTTAACACGATCCTTTTTCGATCCGGCGTAGGAAAACGCCAGAATCAGGAGCATGGGGGCGAGTAGGGCGACTCGCACCAGTTTTACCAGGGTCGCGAGGCCGCCCGCCTTTTCGCTGAACGCAAATCCAGCCGCGACGGCTTGGGGCACGGCGTGAATCGTAGTGCCGGCCCATACGCCGTAAGACTGATCGGTCATCCCGAAGAGTCCACCGGCGAAAGGGCTGACGAACATCAGCGCGAGGCCGAGAACGTTGATCGCGCCGACGGAGAGCATGACGTCGCGATCCTCAGCATCGATAAGAGGAGCCACGGCGATGATCGCGCTGTTGCCGCAAATCGCGGTACCTGCGCCGATCAGAGTGCTTGCGCCGGGACTGAGTTTCAACATGCGGCCGAAGATCCAGGCGGAGGCCATGGCGGCGATCATCGTCACAACGATAATGGCGAAGGCTCGCCAACCGACGGCGGTGGCGTTGGCGAAGCTCAGGCTTGCTCCGGTGAGGACGATGGTGAGAGGGATGGAGCGGCGGACGCAATCTTTCGCGCCGTGAAGAATTTTGATCCCGAGAGGCAGGAAATTCGCGGCGAGCGCTCCGATGAAAATTGCCAGGATCGCGGCGCTGATCGGCCGGCGTGTTCCCACGCGAAACGGAGCGAAAGGGAGATAGTGAATCGCGTAGGCTAGCGCGGCTGCGCCGATCGCTGCCAGATAGCCGGGCCAGAGTGGTTTCGGCGCGAGTTTGAGGCGAGGCTGGGCGGGACGGCGCTCGACGGCGGGGAGGTAGACGCTTCCCTCCATCGACCCTAAAGAAGCGAGCGCTTCCTTGCTTAATTTAAAACTTGCGGGCAAACATCAAGATTACTACTGAGTGATGCCAGCTTTTTTCAGATCTCCGGCTTTGAAGATCGAGAAGGACGACGGATCGACGCGCCTCTTCAGAACGGCGGAGATATCTTCGGGAGTAAGGGCGGCGATTTTCGCGTCGATAGAGGCGTCGCGCGCCATGGTACGACCATACTGCGCGTTTTGTGCGAGGCCTTCAGCGAGGTTACGATCCTGCGAGCGCGCTACCTGCTGATCCTGGAAATAGGTTTTCTTCGCAGTGGCCAATTCTTCGGGGGTGAACCCGCTGGTTATCGCCTTGGCGATTTCATCTTTAAAGTCGGCTTCGACTTTTAGAACGTTCTGCGGATTGCATTGCGCCAAGGCAAGAAACTGGGCGAATTTATCGTTGGTTGGGACGGAGAGCTGGCTGGTCACCTGATAGCTGAGGCCGTCCTTCTCGCGGATGCGCCGGAATAAACGCGATTCCGGGCCGCTGCCGAGAATCGTATTGGCTACGAAAAGCGCGGGATAATCGGGATCGTCGTCATCGACCGGAAGCGTGGTGATGGACAGGAAAACCGCATTCGCTTTGTCAGGCGTTTCAATCGAGCGGTTGACGGATTCGAGTTTGGTCCAATTGCGTTTGACTTGCGTGAAAGGAGCCGGACTCTTCCAGGAGCCGAACAGTTCCGTAGCTAACTTCTGGATCTCAGAGGGATCGAAATCGCCTACGACGGCTAACTCGGCACTGGAGGCTCCGTAGAAATCGGCGTAGAACTTCTTGACATCGGCGAGTTTCAGGTTTTTATAATTCTCGATCTCTTCGTCGAAGGTGGCGTAATAGCGGGGGTCGCCTTTGGGATACGGGGAAACGTGGCGGCGCAGGGCGTTGATCGCCTGACTGAGAGGTTCGGTGCGGGCGTTTTGGACGCTGGTAATGGCGGCCTGCCGCAGTTGTTCGAATTCGGTTTCGGGAAACACCGGTTCCTTCAGGACTTCGGCGGCCAATCTCAGAGTGTCGGGGAAGCTAGCGCGAATGGTGCTGATGTTCACGCTGGCACGGGTGGAGGTACCGCCGACGCCCATTTGCGCTTTCAGTTTATCGAGCTCGTCCTGAATCTGCTGTCGTGTATGCTTCGCGGTGCCACGCATGAGCAGACTGCCGGCGGTCTGGGCGGCTACGCTTTTGCCGGTGACGCTGTTCACATCGCCGAAGTGGAGCGCAAAGGTCGCGCTCACTGTTCCTCCGCGAGTTTTCTTCGGCAACAAGGCTAGCTTCATGCCATTCGGAAGAGTAACGCGGATGGTGCGGGCATCGATGTTGGCGGGGGTCGGATCAAAGGCTTCCCCTGCTTCGACGGCGGCGTTGCCTTTATAATCCTTGACCTCTGCCGCTACGTTCGGGGTTGCCGGAATTTCCGAACGATCGGGAGCGGCGGTGGGGATGAACTTTCCTGTGGTCCGGTTGGACGGTTTGAGATAGATCTTGGCCACTCGCGCCACATCCGCCGGCGTCACGGCTTTGATCCGGTCCCGGAAAAGGAACTGAAGACGCCAGTCGCCCATCGATTCCCATTCGCTGAGATTGATGGCGATCCTTTCGGAGTTGTTGAATGCCAGCTCGATGTTCTTGAGCAAGCGGGCTTTGGCGCGTTCGACTTCGCCTTCCGATGGAGGCTCTTTCACGACGCCGTCGATGACGCCGAGGATGGTTTTTTCGACATCATCGAGGGAACCATCCTTGGGAACGCTGGCGGAGAGCTCGAGCAGGCCGGGGTCGTGGAAATCCATATTGTCGCTTCTGGTGGCGACGGCTTTCTTGGTCTCGACCAACGCTTTATAAAGACGGCCGGAAGGCGTTTCGCCGAGAATCGCGGCCAGAACTTCGAGTGGCGCCGCGTCGGGATGCGAACCGGCGGGCGTGTGGAATACCATCTCGATGGCCTGACTATCGCCCGTGCGGCGGAGCACGACATCGCGTTCGCCGTCCTGGGTGGGTTCCTCGGTGTAGGTGGGGATTAACTGGCGGGTGGGCTTGGGAATCGCGCCGAAAATGTCTTTGATCCAGGCCAGTGTCTTGGCGTCGTCGAATTTTCCAGCGACCACCAGCGTGGCGTTATCGGGCTGATAGTACAGGTGATAAAAGGCCTGCAAACGGGCTATCGGCACATGTTCGATGTCGCTGCGCGCGCCGATGGTGCTGCGGCCGTAGCCGTGCCAGAGATAGGCGGTGGAGGTGACGCGCTCATCGAGGACGCGGGTGGGCTCGTTCTCGCCCATCTCGAACTCATTGCGGACCACGGTCATTTCGCTGTCCAGATCCTGGCGCGAAACGCGGGAATGAATCATCCGGTCGGCTTCGAGCTCCAGGGCGAAGCGGAGATTCTCGTCGGTCGCGGTCATGGTTTCGAAGTAATTGGTGCGGTCGAGATAGGTGGAGGCGTTGAACTGGGCTCCGTGGGCGCGAAGCGAGGGCATGACGTCCTTGCGAGTGTCCGTGCCCTTGAAGAGCATGTGCTCCAGCAGGTGAGCCATGCCGGTTTCTCCGTATCCCTCCATGCGGGAACCGACCATATAGGTGATATTGACGGTGACGGTGGGCTTGGAATTATCGGGGAACAGGAGTACATTGAGTCCGTTATCGAGCTTATATTCGGTGATGCCTTCGACGGAAGTGATTTTGGTCTGACCGAAAGCGAGCGCGGCGAGCAGGGCGGCCGTTACGAGAATCCTCATGGAGACAAGGCTAGCATTGACGCGGTGGTGCATATTGATTTGGACGGAGGAGACAGGGATTGGTGGGGGATTAGATTCAAGCCTTGCGGACTGGAGGATGGTCAGAACCATTGTTTTCACGCAGAGGCGCAGAGACCGCAAAGAAGACCAAAGAGCGTCTTGGGGGGCTTTTCGGAGAAGCTGGAAGGCGAGGATAATGTCTATTCCGCTCGCATCTGTCTTGGGTATCGAGCTCTCGCGGTATGAAGAAAGATCGGGTCGTGTGGAATTGGATCGGGATCACTCTGAACACGATGGCCTCTTCTAACGCGTTTGCTGGAGCTTCACGACTCGGCAGGGCTCCGGCTGGTTAGGCCTTTCATACTTCTTCGATTGATTCATCACGTTGACGTGAACGAATTGGACTTGCGGATTCCTCTCGCGCAATAGCGCTTCAAAGGGATATTCGATTTGTAGTTCATTGATGTCAATACCGACCCGCGAACAGCCGCTGCGGGCTGCGGCGTCCACTTCTTCCTGGTATTTCGTCTGGATATTCCAAGCGTGAAGATCGTTGAAATATTGGCTGTCGCGGGAGGTGCGCAGGATGCTGTTCGGGCCTTTTAGCGGTCTCACCCAGTTTTCGAACAGATATGGCTTCGCCGTATCCAGTAGTAATAGCACCAGGGCCAGTTGCAGGATTTTGGGGCGAATGATGATTGCCGCTGGGCAAGCCAGCACAAATAGAGGCAGGAACATTCTGGCCATGTACGGCTGCCATTTTAGATAAGCGCAAAAAAGGATAAATCCGGCGATCAGGCCGCATAGATAAAGGAAGAGACGCGGGCTGCGCCAGGGCATCGCGACGAAGCACAGGGCCAGGATCGCCAGGTGCCAGCGATTAGGGGCGTTGGTTTCATGATTGGCGTTGCGGGGAGGCTCGTATTTTGTCCAGACCCAGGTGGTGGAAGGATCGTTGAGGTCCAGCCCTAGTTTTTGATGACTGGACGCGACTACGTCATAAACGCCTTGATTCCAGCGCTCGCTGCGGCCGCCTAGCTGTTCGGTCGAATGGCGGAGGAGGTTCGATAACGTCGCTCGCCAGCCGAATTTATCGTTTTGCCAGCGGAATTTTCCGTCGCCTTGCGCGGAATCGAAGCCCAGTGGCGATCCACTCAGGTCGATGTTGCGGATGTATTGCGGGAGATTGAGGGCTAGCGCGCAGAGGGCGATCGGAAGGATCGCTTTCAGGTGATCGCGCCACCACCTCCATTTTGGGATCGCGATGGCCAGAATCAGGCCGGGCGCGAACAGGTAAGCGGTCGCTTTGGTGCCTAGCGCCAGACCTAGCGCTAAGCCGGCGAAGACCGTGTCGGTTCGGTTTCCTTCGGGCGTGCGCAGCAGAAAATACGCCGCGCAGGCGAGCCATGCGGCCAGCACGTAGTCGTTTTTCGCGCCGGAGGCTTGCAGGATGCCGTTGGGCAGAGTCGCGCAGAAGAGTGCGGCGAGAAGCTGGCTGCGGCGGTCCGCTCCGAACCGTTTGGCGATGGAGGCTACGGCGACGATCGAGGTGAGACAGCCGAACCATTGGATGAGATTGATGAAATGGTCGCCGCCCGACAGGATATAGGTTTGGAGCATCAGATATTCGGCGAATGGCTGCAACATTATTTGATTGAGATAAGGGGTCGGGAAGAAGGCGACGGTCCGTTGCTGGGCCCAGAACAGGATACGGGGAAGATGATAGGCCATCGCGTCGGAGGAATTAGGCGGACTTTTCAGGGCGATGAACGCGAGGATGGCGAGGATCGCGACAATCAGGGCAAACAGGATGGTATCGGCGGGATTGGTGCGCCGGATGGCCGGTTTCCGAAGGAACAAAACCGCGCACAGGGCCGCTAGAATCCAGGCGATAGCGAGGGCCGGACGGGTGAGGAGATGCGCGGCGCCAAGCAGTTCAGTAATGGTGACGGTGACGGCTCCGCAGGCAACGGCGCCTTTCAAATAAAGCCGCATTATTTATTGTGCCGCTTGACTTTCGCTGCTGCACTATTCTAACGTAACGATTCGACTAGGCCGCAGCGCTGATCGTGCGGGCTATGTCCTTTTATGGCGGATCAAGAGGGCTTGGAAACGCACACGGTCGACCAGCTGCTGGATTCGACGCTCGATAGCGTCGACGTTGCCGAGGAGGCGGTGTTAAAGGAAGCAGAGGAGCTCGGCTTCGATGAGGACGATCTGCACAAGATCGGGATGTCGGTGCGGGAGTGCATGGTGAATGCGGTGGTGCACGGGAATCGGTATAACGCGCGCAAGAAAGTGCATGTGATGATTCAGCGCACGGCAGACCGGTTGTCGGTGGTGATTCAGGATGAGGGCGAGGGATTCGATATGGCGGACTTGCCAGATCCGCTGGCCAATGAGAATCTGTTGCGGCATTCAGGGCGAGGGCTGCTGCTGATCCAGGCTTTTATGGATGAGTTCCAGATCCGGCCACGGGAGCCGAAGGGTACTGAAGTCAAGATGGTAAAGATCCTGGCGAAAGCCAGCTAAATGGGGAGGGTTCAGTGAGCGTGAAATTAACCACCCGGCAGGTGGGAGATGTGACGGTAGTGGACGCGGTAGGCCGCATCACTTTGGGTGAGGGAGCCAGCACGTTTCGCGATACGATTCGCGATCTGGCATCGAGTGGACATAAGAAAATCCTGTTGAACCTTGGCGAAGTGAGTTATATAGACAGCTCGGGAATTGGCGAAATGGTCTCCGGTTTCACTACGGTTGCCAATCAGGGCGGCGTCGTGAAGTTGCTAAATTTGACCAAGCGGGTAAAGGATCTACTCCAAATTACCAAGCTTTACACTGTTTTCGAGGTATTCGACGACGAGGCGGCAGCCGTTCGGAGCTTTGCCTAAATCGGGAAAATAGCCCTCGGCCCGCAAATGGGGTAGCTGTTTTGGGATCGACGTTTGGTTGCGTTTAGGTAACGGAAATCCGGAGAATTACGGCGGCTCCGGCTCACTTTACTGGCATAGCAACCCGCGCAAAGCTGGTCGGACAGCTCGGTGCGGCAGGACGGTCATGGTCCCGATTAGAGAGCCCAAAACATATTCGATTTTACTGGCCGACGATCTGACGCTGGTCAGGGAAGGCTTGGCGGCACTTTGCGAGGCGCAGCCTCAATTTCGTGTCGTTGGACAGTGTTCGGAGGGGGCGGCCGCCCTGCGAATGATGGAACTGCGGCGGCCCGATATTGCCGTACTAGATCTTAACCTACCTGATTTATTCACTTTAGAGATTGTCCGGCGGGCCAAAGAGGCTGGCCTTCCCACGAAAATCGTGGTCCTGTCGACGCGGCGCGACCGAAAAACCGTAGTTGAGGCGTTGCGCTGCGGAGTCAGCGCATTTCTGCTGAAGTCGGGTCCATCGGTTCAACTGCTGGAAGCCTTCGAGCAGATTTTGGACGGCGGTATCTACGTTTCGCCCCAACTGGAGTTGAATAAAATCTTCGGTCCGGGACAAAAATCCGCGCCGGACGATCCTCTGGAGATGCTGAGCGCGCGGGAGTATCAGGTTTTTACGCTCCTGGTGGAGGGAATCCGGGCCAAGGAGATCGCGGCGCGGCTAGAACTCAGTCCCAAAACAGTGGATACCTATCGAGCGAGCCTGATGCGCAAGCTTGATATTCACGACGTCGCCGGGCTGGTTAAATTCGCTATTCAGAGGGACCTGACGTCCACTAGCAGATAAACTCCGCGTGCTAAACTGATTCTGGAGTTTGCGGTGGATCGACAACTTAAAAAAGTAGTAAAGAACGACGAGTTCAAGCAGCAGGTATGGCACGGTATCGATTTCGTGAAGGACCATACCGATGAGGTAAAGAAGTACGGCGGCATCGCGCTGGCGGTCTTGGTTGTCGCCGCAGGCGTTTACTTCTATATCAATCATCAGGCCGATGCCCGCGAAGAAGCTTTGGCACAAGCTCTGAGGGTGGATCAAGGTACCGTAGGATCTAACATTCAGGCTGCCAACCTGCATTTCGATACGCAGGAAGAGAAGGACAAGGCGACCGAGAAAGCCTTCCGCGAAGTAGGGGCTAAGTATCCTGGCACGCAGGAGGGCGCCGTTGCGCTGATCAACCTCGGACAGGCCGCAGTCGATAGAGGGGACTTGCCGGGAGGCGAGAAGGACTTTAAGAACGTCGTTGATTCCGCTCCGGAAGCCTATTCCTCTCAGGCAGCTTTGACGCTAGCTCAGCTTTATGACATCGAGGGCAAGTCCGCGGAAGCCGAAAAACTCTTGGATAATCTGGTCAAGCATCCCTCGGTCACGGTTTCCAAGGACGAAGCGGAGCTCGCTTTAGTGAAAGTGATCGCCAAAACGGACCCGGTAAGGGCTCGCAAGATGTTGGAAGGAATCCAAGCACGCACGAAAAGCACCGCGATCAGCAAAGCGGCCGTGTCTGCGATGGCCGATATCCTGGGCCGGAATAACTAAGCCAAAGTGCCCGGGCTCCTCGCCCATCTAAAATTTCCCGTGGCAAGTACCCGGGGGCGGCGATATCCTGAGCTTCTCCATCCCTATCGCAACGAGTTTCAGAGGGATCGCGATCGGATCATTCACGCCCGCGCATTCCGGCGCCTCGAAAACAAAACCCAGGTTTTTACTCCCGGCATCTCAGACCATTTCCGTAATCGCCTGACACACACCATCGAGGTGTCGCAAATCGCGCGGACGGTTGCCAGCGTACTCGGTCTCGATGAAGATTTGACGGAGGCACTGGCGCTCGCGCACGATATCGGACATCCGCCGTTTGGACATTCCGGTGAAGCGGAGCTCGACCGGTTGATGAGCCGCTATGGCGAGCACTTCGAGCACAACATTCACGCTCTCCGCATTGTCGAAAGCTTCGAGAATCCGTATGCGATGTTTCCCGGCCTGAACCTGACATTTGAAGTGCGCGAAGGGATTGTGAAGCATTCGCGCGATTTTGCGCCTGGCGAAATTCCCGGACTGGACGAATATTTGCCCGGGTTGAAGCCGCCTCTCGAAGCGCAATTGATCGACCTGTGCGACGAGATCGCTTACAACGCGGCGGACCTCGACGACGGATACCTTGCAGGGCTGATTCAACCGGAAGAGGCTCGCGAAGCCGTTCGGAAAGTTCGCGAACTGGACGAAATCCTGGAGCAGCAGTATCCCGGCGCATCCGAACGGGTTCGCATGCATGAGATTGTGCGGGGGCTGATCAACTGGCTGGTTTCAGGGTTGATCGAAGGAACCGTTGCGGCGGCGCATGGTCTTACCAGTGTCGATGACGTCCGGCGACACGGCATGCGGGTTGCGTGTTTTTCTCCGGAAACCGCTGTGGGGACGCAAGAGTTGAAGGATTTCCTGCGGCGCAAGGTGTACCAATCCAGCCGATTGGCGAAGGATCGGAAGCAGTCCACCGATCTGATCGCGAGTTTGTTCGACTTTTTCATGGAACATCCCAATCGCTTGCCTGTCAACTACTTAGAGGAATCCGCAGCCCAACCGCTGCATCGAGCCGTGTGCGATTATATCGCCGGAATGACCGACGGCTTCCTACTGCGCACCTGGGAACAGATGAAACTTCCGTAAGTAAGATCATCTTTCCTAAGATTGGTATCAACTTCTTGCCGGAAGTGGCGTTTAATAAGGTGAGAGGCTGTGGATAATGCGTAAGTCATTGGTTCTGATGCTGGCAATCGTTTGTGCTGCCGTGCCGGCTTGGACCACCAAGAAAAAAGCGGAAGTCGACACGAAGCGATTCCAGGAAAAGCTCACCAAGGATGAGCAGGTTCTCCACGCCCTCGACCGTTTGACCTTCGGACCCCGGCCGGGCGATGTCGAAGTGGTCAAGAAAATGGGCGTCAAGAAGTGGATCGATCTTCAGCTCCATCCGGAAAAAATCGCTGAAAATCCGGCCCTCGAAGCGAAGCTTCAACCTCTGGAAACGCTGCGCATGACCCAGGGCGATACCGAAGCCAGTTATCCGACTCCGCAGATGATTCGCCAGGTGGCGCAGGGCCGCCAGCCCTTGCCGGACGATCCGGTCGCGCGCGCGGCGGTGGAGCGCCAGGTACGCAGATTCAAGCTTAAGAAAGATGAGAAGGATGGCGATCCGATGCTGCCCGCTGTTCCTCTCGACAAGCTTCTGACGCAGGCGCAAATCAAGACGCTGCGCAGCGGCAAACCGGAGGAGAAGCAAGAAGTGCTCGCGTCGATTCCCGCGGAGCAGATCGACGATGTGGTGATCGCGATGCCGCCGCCTTTGCGGAATCAGTTAATGCCGGTCGCGCCCGAAATTTTGCGGCGGAAATTCATGCTCTCGAACACCCCGCAACAAGTAATCGCCTACGATCTTTCGGAAGGCAAACTTTATCGCGCGATCCTCAGCAATCGCCAATTGCAGGAACAAATGGTCGATTTCTGGTACAACCATTTCAACGTCTTCCTCGACAAAGGCAACGACCGGTTCATGGTTCCGAGTTATGAGCGCGAAGCGATCCGTCCGCACGTGCTGGGGCATTTCCGCGAGCTTCTCGAATCGACCGCGACCGCGCCCGCGATGTTGTTCTATCTCGACAACTGGCAGAGCGTCGCCCCCGATGTCGCGCGCCGCGGACGAGGCGGGAAGCAGACTCGAGGGTTGAATGAGAATTATGGACGGGAATTGCTGGAACTCCATACGCTCGGCGTCGACGGTGGCTACACACAGAAAGACGTAACCGAAGTCGCACGCTGCTTCACCGGGTGGACGATCAAGAATCCGCAGGGCGGCTCGACGTTCAACTACAATGACCGCGTCCACGATAAGGGCGAAAAAATCGTCCTGGGCGTCACGATTCCCGCAGGCGGCGGTAAAGACGATGGAGAAAAGGTGCTGGATATTCTGGCGAAGCATCCGTCCACTGCGCGGTTCATCTCGAAGGAACTGGCGCTGCGCTTCGTTGCCGACAATCCTCCCCAGGCTCTTATCGACCGCATGGCCAAGACGTTTCTCGATACCGACGGCGACATTCGCGCGGTCATGAATACGATGCTCACCTCCAAGGAATTCCTCTCGCAGGGCGCCTATCAGGCGAAGGTGAAAACACCTTTCGAGATGATCGTCAGCTCCGTTCGAGCCACCGGCGCGGAGGTCGACTTCGCGTTTCCCCTGGCCGACCGTATCGCAAAGCTCGGACAACCTCTTTATCGCAAGCTGGAACCAACCGGCTATTCGAACGCCAATGCCGAGTGGATCAACTCCGCGGCCTTGCTGGCGCGCATGAATTTCGCTCTCGATTTGACGCAGAACAAAGTGCAGGGAACCAAAGTCGATCAGGCGCGATTCAAGGAAGATCCCGCCCACACGGCGCGGCTGATGCTGTTCACCAATCCGACCGCGCCCACCCGCGATGCGATCGACAAAGCTATCGCGGATCAGAAGGCGAAAAATCCCAAGGCCCCACCATCGCCGGCGCTGGTAGCGGGTTTAGTCATTGGCTCGCCCGATTTTCAAAGACGTTAGGAGTTATGGTTTATGTTTAGCCGCCGCCTTTTTCTGAAAAGTTCCGCACTCGCCATGGTCGGAGTCGGCGCCACTCCGGCATGGCTTTCCCGAGCCCTCTATGCCGCCGACGCGCCCTCTTCGCGTAAGAAAGTTCTGGTCGCGATCTTCCAGCGCGGCGCGGTGGACGGACTCAATGTCGTCGTCCCCCACGGTGAAAAACGCTATTACGAAATGCGGCCGACCATAGCGATCCCTCGCCCCAACGGAACCGCGGATGGTGCCATCGACCTGGACGGCATGTTCGGTCTGCACCCCTCTCTTTCGGCGCTCAAGCCGATTTACGATGCTGGACAATTGGCCGTGATCGAAGCGGTCGGTTCGCCCGATCCCACACGCTCCCACTTCGACGCGCAGGATTACATGGAATCCGGGACGCCTGGCCGCAAGGCGACCAACGACGGTTGGTTGAATCGCGCCCTGCCCGCCGAATCCGGTAAGCTATCGCCCATTCGCGCAATTAGTATGGGAGCGGCGCTGCCTCGCGCTCTGCGCGGCCACAACGACGCCGTGGCGATCAACAATTTAGCCGAGTTTCAGGTCAAGGACGCGCCCAGCTCTATGGGTTTTGAGAGCATGTACGGCAACTCCGCCGACAAGGTTCTGAACGGCACCGGCCGGGAGACGTTCGAAGCCGTAAAGCTGATGCAGTCCATCCAGAAGCAGGCATATAATCCCGCCAACGGCGCGAAGTACCCGAACCAGCGATTGGGCCAGTCCTTGATGCAGATTGCCCGTCTGATTAAATCCGATGTCGGCCTGGAAGTAGCCTTCACCGACGTCGGAGGATGGGACACGCACGTCAACGAGGTCGGCCAGAAGCCCGCTCAGGGCCAGCTCGCCAACCTGCTTACCGATTTTGGCAATTCGCTCGGCGCGTTCTATCAGGACCTGGGCGATCGCATGGCGGACGTCACCGTCGTCACCATGAGCGAGTTCGGCCGCACCGCCAAAGAAAACGGCAATCGAGGCACCGATCACGGCCACGCCAACGTCATGTTCGCATTCGGGGGAGGCGTCAAGGGCGGCAAGGTTTACGGCGATTGGCCCGGCCTGGAGCCGGAGCAGCTCTATGAAAATCGGGACCTGAACCTCACCACGGATTTCCGCGACATTCTGGGCGAACTGGTCACGCGCCAGCTCGGCAATAAGAGCATGGCAACCGTGTTCCCGGGCTACGATCAACCGAAATTCCGCGGATTGCTCGTCAGCTAAGGTGGCAGGACTAAGGTCCTAGGTAAAATCGCCGATAAGCACAACGTAGACAGGATGGACTTATGTTGTGGCTTTATCTTCTAGGGGCGATCACCGTTCTCTGTATCGCCCTGCGGCGCGTGATTCACCGCCAAACACCTCTCTCAGATGAGCTTTACTCTACCAAGGTCGCTTTCGATCATTTGCAAAGCGGCGTAGCCTGGATCCCGGCGGATGGAACCGTGGGCACGGTCAACTCCGCGCTTGCGGCCACGCTGAACTCCTGTCCGAAGGCGCTTGCCGGCCGCGACTGGCTGGATATTTTCCCCCGACAGGAGCATGAGCGCGTGCGCGAAACCTACAGCCGCATGCTCCTGGCAGGCATGGCCGAGCTCGAAGCCTTTGGACAACGCGTCGACGGTACCTACGCTTGGCTGAACGTGCTGCTTGTGGCCGTTCACGACCATAAAATGAGGTTCGTCGGACACCACTGCCTGGTGCTCGATGCGACGCACACCCGCCTGCTGGAGGATCGCATTCAAGTGATGGAAACGCGCCTGAAAGAACGGGAATCCCTCAGCTTCGCCAGATAATGGTCCACAACAGGTAGGCCACGGGAATCGCCAATCCGGCGGCGATCAGCATCAGGATCACGCGCTTCGGCTTGTACAGAACCACCCGAGCCACCATATCGCCCTCTGGCTCCGGATGGCTCGGCTTCGGCTTGTGCCCATTTCGCGCATGGAACATCTCAGCCAGCAGCAGCCGGTCGGCGCATTCCTGGCAATCTACGATATGCTCCTCGAATTCGCGAAGCTCCTCCGGAGAGAGCGTATGGTCCAGATAGCGCTCTGCAATCGAGTTCGCGTCGATATAGGCGTGGTCCATGTTCCGACCTCAACAGCCGCGACCCCATTCTCCCACCGGTTCGCCCGATATGGTAGACTGGCAAAGAGTAAACAGTACTAGGAGCGTTAGAAGGCAATGGCGAAAGTGTGTGATCTTTGCGGGCGCGGCCCCCAGTTCGGGAACCGGATTAGCCACGCGCACAATGTGACAAAGCGTCGCTGGGACGTCAACTTGCAGAAGGTGCACGCCATTGTGGCGGGTGCCCCGAAGCGCATTAAAGTGTGCACGGACTGCATTAAGAACGGCAAAGTTCAAAAGGCCGCTTAAAAACCTCTGTAGGCGGGTTTTATGAGAGCAGCAGTTCTCGAGAAACCGCATCAACCCCTCATCGTCAAGGACGTTCCGGAGCCGCCGGTCAAGGCGGGTCATCTCCTGCTGCGCGTCCGAGCCTGCGGAGTCTGCCGCACCGACCTGCACATCGTCGAAGGTGAGTTGCCGGCTCTCCGCAGCCCCCTGATCCCAGGCCACCAGATCGTCGGTGACGTCGTCAAGGGAGCAACCGCCGACCTCCCCGTCGGCACCCGCGTGGGCGTATCCTGGCTCGGCGGCGTGGACGGATCGTGTCCCTACTGCAAGCGCGGACAGGAGAATCTCTGCGACGCGCCCACCTTCACCGGATATTCGATCGACGGAGGCTACGCCGAATACGCTCTGGCGCGTACCGACTTTGTCTATCCCCTTCCAGCCGCCCTTGACGACCTGGACGCCGCGCCCCTGCTGTGCGCAGGGATCATCGGATTCCGCAGTCTCCGCGTCGCTGGAGTCGAACCCGGGGAGCGCGTTGGCCTATTCGGCTTCGGCGCGTCCGCGCACCTGACGATCGCAGTACTGCATGCCTGGAACTGCGAAGTATACGTGTCGAGCCGAGGCGCCTCGCATCGCGAATTCGCCAGCTCCCTAGGCGCAAAATGGGTCGGAAATGAGACGGACCGCCCTCCCGTCACCCTCGACCGAGCCGTAACCTTCGCCCCCAGCGGCGATGTAGTGGTCGCGGCACTATCGAGCCTCCGAAAAGGCGGCATCGTCGCGATCAATGCGATCCACCTCGACCGAATGCCCCAATTCGACTACGATTCGCTGTTGTGGGGAGAGCGACAAATAAGAAGCGTCGCGAATATGACCCGCACGGATGCTCGGGACTTTCTGGAGCTCGCGGCGAAGATTGGAATGAAGCCCAAGGTGACTGTGTTTCCGTTGGAGCAGGCGAATGAGGCGTTGGCTGCGGTGAAGAAAGATCAGATCAACGGCGCCGCGGTTATTGCTCTTCTTTGAACGCACTCCTCGAGAAAGCGCGCGAAAACCGGGACTGCCCACACGCCACTTTTCGTCGACAGACCCTTATCAGAAGGGCTACTCTTGGATAGAGCACATCGCCCAAGATTGCGGGGTGCCCGAATGGAGCAGCGTTCTTTTGTCCGCCTTCACCTGCTATTTTGACGCAAGCGGAACCCAGCATGACCAGGTAGCACTTGCTATGGCCGGATTCATGTCAACTGCAGAACAGTGGCTAGAGTTCGAACGAGAGTGGAAGGCGCGGCTCCTTCAAGATGGATGGAAGTATTTTCACCGAAAAGAGCTAAATTCGAGGAAGCATTCCGGACTGTTGGAGGATCTAGCGTCAATCATTCAGAACTATGCGATGCGGAAATTCGGCATGGTCGTGCGCGTTGCTGAACTGCATCGGTTGGTCCAGAAGGAAGAATATGACAAGTGGAATCTGGATGCTTACAGTTATGCAGGCCGGGCCTGCGCTGCTCACGTTCGCCAGTGGGCGAAGAGGAATCACCTAGCAAGCGTGCCGGAGCTAGTATACGCGACAGGGGACAAGGGCAGAAGTCAACTTGAACAGAGGTTGCGCAAGGACTCATCCAACAGCGTAAGATTTCAACCTGCAATTGACCAGATGGACAGAAAAACAGGCTCAGTTATTCCAGCCGCAATCCCGCTTCAAGCCGCTGATCTGCTCGCATACGAACTTTTTCAGCCGATCAGGGAGATGGAGCGCCTAAATAAAACCCAGGGGACATACGGAAGGGGCAACTTGAGCGATGTATGGAACATTTTGGACAAAATACCGGGCGCTCCGCAGGTGACAGAGGATGATAGCCTTCACGCCTTCCGCGAGAGAGTCGAGAACTTCGTTGGCGATAACCAGAAGGGCATCGTCAAGATTGCAACCTGGATGCCAAAGCCAGGCGGCTTAAGTCGTTGAAGCATGCGAAATGAAATCCTGCGGGTGACGAAGATATTCTTGCGGCCACTTTGTCCCAAGGCGCCGAATACCCGATACCAACCCGTCGCGACAAATTCTTCCGCGAACGTTCTTAGATCCAGCGCTAAGTGCTCCTTGCGCCGCTATAATAATACCGTGATCGCTCTCAGCGAGAACGAGGAGCGCTTAGTAGAAGCACTCCGCACTCTTCCACCCGCGGCCGCCGACAATTTGATCACATGGGCAACCCAACTCAGCGATCTCGCGAAGGGCGGAGCCATCGAATGGTCCGACACTTGGACCGACGAAGACCTGGCAGACCTTCGACGCGCATCGCTCGCCAATTTCGACGCGCACGAGTCAGGAAACGGTTGACCCCAGGAGATGTCGTGATCGCCGCGTTTCCCGGCGCTCAAGTGACGAAGACCCGCCCCGCCGTGGTTCTATCGACTGCTGCTTATCATGAGCACGGTGCTGACGTCATCGTGGGTTTGATCACTACAAAGTCGGCAGATCCCCTTCGTCCGACCGACTGCGACATCAAGAATTGGAGAGCGGCGGGGCTTCACGCGCCTTCACGTTTCAGGCTCTATCTGGCCACGTTGCTCCAGCGTGACGTACGAGTCGTTGGAAGGCTGGCAGCGTTGACTGGCAGGAAATTCAGCGGTGTCTCCAAAATGGAATCGGCGGAGCCTGACCATCAGTCGTTATCGCTGCTCCCCGACACCTTCAACACCGCTAAAAATGCCTCCTGCGGGATCTCCACCCGCCCGACGCGCTTCATTCTCCGCTTTCCTTCTTTCTGTTTCTCAAGAAGCTTCCGTTTACGCGAAATGTCGCCGCCGTAGCATTTGGCGAGAACGTTTTTCCTCAACGCCGCGATCGTTTCCCGGGCGATAATTTTACTCCCAATCGCCGCCTGCAGCGCGACTTCGAACTGCTGCCTCGGAATCAGTTTGCGCAGGCGCTCGATGAGAATTTTTCCGCGCTCGTACGCGAAATCCCGGTGGACGATCATCGATAACGCATCTACTGGCTCGCCTGCCACTAGAACGTCAAGCTTCACCATCGGCGACACACGATGCCCGGACAAATGATAATCGAGCGACGCATATCCGCGCGATGCCGACTTCAGCCGGTCGTAGAAATCGAGCACGATCTCATTCAAGGGCATTTCGTACAACAGCATCACGCGCCCCGCACCGATATATTCAAATTTCTTTTGCGTCCCGCGCTTCTCTTCGAGCAGCTTCAGGATCTCGCCGATATACTCTTCATGCGTGATCACCGTCGCATCGATGATGGGCTCATGAATTTCCTTGATGTCCGACGGATCGGGAAATTTTGAAGGATTATTGACCTGAATCACGTCGCCGCCGTTCAGAGTAACTTCATAAGTGACGCCCGGCGCCGTCGTGATCAGATCGATCTGAAATTCGCGCTCCAGCCGCTCCTGCACGATTTCCAGGTGCAGCAAGCCCAGAAATCCGCAACGGAATCCGAATCCCAGCGCGACTGAATTTTCGGGCTCGAAGCTGAACGCGCTATCGTTGAGCCGCAGCTTTTCGAGTGCATCGCGCAGCAGCCCGTGCTCATGCGCCTCAATCGTATAAAGCCCTGCGAACACCATCGCTTTTAGAGGCTCGAACCCAGGCAGAGGCTCCGATGCCGGATTCGCCACGTCGACAATCGTGTCTCCAATCTGGGCGTCGGAAACGGTCTTGATGTTCGCGAACAGAAATCCAACCTCGCCCGCGGAGAGCTCGTCGCAAGGGATCGGCTTCGGCGATTGATAACCCACGCCCTCTACTTCATGCAAACTGTTGTTCGACCAGAGACGAATTTTCTGCCCCTTGCGCATGGTTCCCTCCATCACGCGCGCCAGAATAATCACGCCTCGATACGGATCGAACCACGAATCGAAAATCAATGCGCGTAAAGGTGCCTCGGGCGAGCCCTTCGGAGGTGGAACCAGTTCCACGATTGCTTCGAGAATCTCCTGAATACCGACGCCGTTCTTCGCGCTGGCAAGAATCGCCCCGCTGGCATCAAGCCCGATCAACGATTCGATCTGTTCCCGAATCCTTTCCGGCTCGGCCGAAGGCAGATCGATTTTGTTAATCACTGGAATGATTTCAAGATTGTGATGCAGCGCCAGATAAGTATTAGCAAGCGTCTGCGCCTCTACCCCCTGCGATGCGTCAACCACAAGCAGGGCGCCTTCGCAAGCTTGCAGACTGCGCGAAACTTCGTACGTAAAATCGACGTGGCCCGGGGTATCGATCAGATTGAGTTGATATTCAACACCACTTTTCGCAATATAAGTCAGTCGAACGGCATGCGCTTTAATGGTGATTCCGCGCTCGCGCTCCAGATCCATGGTGTCTAGCACCTGCGCCATCATTTCGCGCTGCGAAAGCGCGC
>DATHOJ010000032.1:0-80113 GCA_035485055.1 Bryobacteraceae bacterium | reverse complement strand
CGCATTCGTGATTTTTCTAATTGTGAAGAGCGTGAACAAACTTCAGAAGCCCGCTCCCGCAGCGGCGCCGACCACCAAGCCATGCCCGGAATGCGCCACAGAGATTCCTCTGGCGGCGAAGCGATGCCCCAACTGCACATCCGTTCTCGTTCCATAAAAAAAGCCCGTAACCGAAGTCACGGGCCTCTTTTGACCGCATCAGGGAGAAATGGTTTAGTTGTTATCGCTGCTGCCGCCATCGGGACGGCGCTTGAGCGTCGGCCGATCGTCATCGCCCGAGGAACTCTTGTCGTCCGATGACGAACCGGAGCCCGGAGCCTTCTTCAACTGGGGACGGCCGGCATCTTTCGGATCCGCTTTGCGCTTGTTGTGGAACGCCATCAGGCGGGCCTTCACGTCATTGAACTCTGACGTGGTGACCACGTACTCCGGCCGTTCTTTCAGCAACTGCTGGATGTTCTGCTGCGCCTTCACGATACGATCGTCGGTGGGCGGATGCGTCGAGAAAACCTTCGCCATGGTACCGGGCTTCTTCTTTTCGAGCGATTCGATTTTCTCGAAGAAGTCCACGAATGCGCCCGGATCGTAGCCGGTCTTATACATGTACTGGAGCCCGAGCATATCGGCTTCGCTCTCGAACTGCCGGGAGAAAGTCAGATAGCTCATCGGGAGCACCAGGCTCGCCGCCTGCCGGATGCCGTAGCCGGTCCAGCCGCCCATAAAGATCAGGGGGATGGTCGCAAGCTGTGCGATTTCTCCGCGGGTCGCCTGCCGCGTACCGTGCCGAGCGGCTACATGAGCGATCTCATGCGCCATCACTCCGGCCAGCTCCGCTTCGGTATCCGCTTTGAGGATCAGGCCCGAGTTGACGAAGAAAAACCCGCCCGGCAATGCGAACGCGTTTACGTCCTCGGTATCGATCACCTTGATGGTGAAAGGAACCTTGGCGTCGGAGTTGCGGACCAGGTTCTGCCCTACGCGATTGACGTACTCGGCGATGATCGGATCGTCGATGATCTTGGCCTGACGCTCCACTTGCTGCGCCATGCCCTTGCCGATCGCAATTTCCTTTTCGAGCGAATAGAAATTGACGCCCTTCCCTACGTCCCGGTCACCGATGGCATCGGGATTTTTTTCCTTGTCGTCCCCCGCGAAGGCAGGGATCGAGAGAAGCGAGAAAGAGAGCAGCAGAGCCGAACTGAGTCCAAAGGTACGACGCATTACGGACTCCTTTCATTTAACAGTATAAGCTTCTTTAATCTGGGACGCACGGGCGTTTGGTTCAGGTACCAGTTTTTTCGACGCGATGAGCTGGTCGCCCTTGCGTTTCAGGGTGGGGCGTTCACGGTCCGGGGGCGGCTCCGGTTTTGGATTCCAGTCCAGGAAGGCCAAGCGTGCTTTGATGTCATCGAACTCGGACGTGTTAAGGACGTATTCCGGCTTCTCCTTCAACATCGTTTCGATATTCTTCTGAACGTTGACGAGCCGAAGGCCGTATACCGGATGATCCGAAAACACCTGCGCGATTCGCCCGTGTTTGCGTTCGTCGAAGGAGAAGAGCTTTTCAAAAATGTCGACCATTCCAAGCGGGTCGTATCCGGATTTATAAAGATACTGGAGACCCAGCGTATCGGCTTCCGCCTCGAAACTCCGTTGCGCTGCAAGGAGGCCGATGGGCACCACCCCAGCGGCGCCGGCGGTACGCCAGCAAATGCCCGACACGCCGCCCAGGAAGATCAGAGGGATGGTAGCGACCTGCGCGATTTCTGTTTGCGTCGCCTGACGCGTTCCGTGCCGCGCCGCTACGTGGGCGATCTCGTGCGCCAGCGCGGCGGCCAATTCAGCCTCGGACTGAGCCATCCGGATCAGGCCTGTATCCACATAAATATATCCACCCGGAAGCGTGACCGCGTTGAGTTCCTTGCTGTCGATCACCTTGATCGTAAGCGGAATTTTCGTATCCGAATTACGCGCCAGGTTCTGCCCGAGGCGATTGACGTATTCCGTAATCACCTTATCGTCGAGCAGCTTGGCTTGCCGCTCCACTTGCTCGGACATCGCCTTGCCGAGCGCCATCTCCTTCTCGATTGAATAGAAGTTGACACCCCTCGAAACGTCGCGGTTGCCAATCTGGTCCGGGTCCTTCTTGGGGTCCTGCGGCTTGGTGTCTTGTGACTTGGCGATTGGGGCGAAAGCCAGCGGCAGAAGGACGGCGAGAACATACACGCGTCGCATTACATCTAATAACGTACCATCGAATTCATGGGTTTCGACAAACTTTCCGACCTGCGCGCGCAGTTTCCTGTGACGGAATCGTTAATTTATCTGAACCACGCCGCCGTAGCCCCTTTGGTCCGCCCAGCGGCTGAGGCGATGAAACGGTTCGCCGACGACGGAATGCTGTATGGATCCCTGCATTATGAGGAGTGGCTCGACGCGTATGAAGGGGTCCGGCGAGCCGCGGCCCGGCTGGTGAACGTGACGACCGCCGAGATCGCCCTCATGAAAAACACCTCCGAAGGGATCGCGACCGTCGCGATGGGGCTCGACTGGCGCGCGGGCGACCGGATCGTCGCGTTCCGCGAAGAATTTCCCTCCAACCAGTATCCGTGGCGCAGGCTCGAAAAGTCGAAAGGCGTAATCATCGATTGGCTGTCCGTGACCGACGATCTTGCCAAGATCGACGCCGCGGCAAGGGGCGCGCGTCTTTTGGCGATCAGTTTCGTGCAATACCTGACCGGCTATCGCGCGGATTTGCAGGCGATCGGCGAGATCTGCCATCGCCACGGCGTCATTTATTTCGTCGACGCGATTCAGGGGCTGGGCGTGTTTCCGCTGGACGCGCGCGCCTGTCATATCGACGCGCTGGCCTCGGATGGCCACAAATGGCTGCTCGGTCCGGAGGGCTGCGCGATTCTCTACATTTCGCGCGAGCTCCAGGACCAGGTGGAACCGGTCGAGTTCGGATGGACCAATGTCGCCGGGTATAACGATTATGGGGCGCGCGATATGGCTCTGCGCAACGACGCGGGGCGCTACGAGTGCGGGACGCTGAACACCATTGGCTGCTTCGGACTACGGGCCTCGATGGAATTTCTGCTGGATGTGGGGACGGAGCGGATGGGTCCAGTAATCCAGGCACTGGGCGATCAGATCGCGGAGGGCGTGCGCAGGAAGGGGTATGAAGTGCTGGGCGAGAGAACTCCTTCGACGGGGGCGGGAATTGTGAGTTTCCGCAAAAAGGGAGTCGAGTCGACGGCGATCGTGGCACATTTAAAAGAACAAAAAATCGCAGCGGCCGCCAGAGCGGGATGGGTGCGGATGTCGCCGCACTTTTATATTACGGCGGAGGAGATCGAGAAAGTGGTCGAGTGTTTACCGTAGGTGTTAGTGCCCGATGAACTCGTCGAGTTGGCGCTTGGTCATCGGAGCGTCCCAACCTATTTTGAAAACGATCTGGCCCTTGGCGCTACCGAAAATAGGTTTTGCTGGATCGACCGTCGCTTTTGGCTCGACATCTGGGCGGAGGCGCTTGGATGTGTTGGATTTCTCTACTTGCACTCACCCAAGTTTAACCCGTTTCGGTCGCGCGAATTAGACGCGCCCGATTTCAGCTTCCTGCCAGCCTTCTTATTTCACGGTAGAATTCACAAGGACATGGCATTCTTGAAGGACCTCATCTCGAAGCAGCGATATCCGGTGATCTTGCTGCTGGCTGGAATCTGCCTGATGTTTCTGGGTTGTTATTCACTCTCTGGCGAGCTTCTAAAGCCTCAGGTGAAGCCGGTTCCAACTAATGCGGTATTCGTCGGACTTGGCGTCCTTGCAATCCTTGGGTCCGGCACCTTGTTTGTTCTAGACGAGGATTTCATAGCATACCGGCGCGGGTGCAAAATCCGAAGCTCCGAATTTGGGTTTGAAACAACGTTTCGAGATTCTGAGCTCGGTGTCTATTTCGGAGTTCTCCAGGATCTCTACGATCCGTCCGATCAGGGCAGTGTAGTTGTGCTGCCGGCTAATGAGTTCTTTGACGAGCGCTGCTTTCAGGATGGCCGGACGTCAGCGGGTGCCTTCATTAGCAAGTACTTCCCGCAGGAGGCTAATGCTCTGAAAGAACTCGTGGACCATGAGCTTCGGCTGAACCATTCTCGCAATATAGTGATGGTCGGAGACAAGAAAAGCTACGGTGTCGGAACGTGCATCTATCTCCCAAATCCTCTTGGGCGTGCTGTCCGAATAATCCTCGCGGCCGTTGCCTCGGATCGCGATCCACACGGTCTCCGAACGGAGCTATCCACTGTCTTCAGGGTCGTGGAGGAAGTCAAATGCATCATCGCGAATCAGCGACTTTCCAGGGCATATATTCCTTTGCTCGGAGCCGGCAAAGGCGGCGTTCCGGCTGAGATCGCGTTCCTAACCCTAGTCAGTGCCTTTCTTGAGGCGCGATGCAAGGATGGCGGTCATCATCTCAAAGCTGCGCACCTCGTAATATTTAAGCGCCCGGATCGAGAACCGGAGGTATCGTCCAGGCGCGCAAAAAGAAGCGTCCGGCAACTAGTAAGTCTCTATCAAGAGATGTCGCGATGAGCGAGGCGCAAAGCGGAAGTGCAGTTTTCAACCGTGCCCCAAATACATCAACCAGCTCAGCCCGAAAATCGCCGCGATGAAGCATCCGAAACAGTACGCGGCATAGCGGACCCGTTCCCGATCCGTCTTCTTGGTGATAATCCCCAGCACCACCGACGTGAACAGCGCGAAGAGCACGGCCGCTTCGAAGTGCGATAAATTCATCTTCGGCATCGCTAATCCTTCTTCCCTGAAGCGATTTCGAAGGCGTCGACCATCGCCAGTACATTCAGCAATCCCGCTGCCACCAGGAACTTGGTTCCGTAGTCATGCACATGGCCCGCGACGTCGGCCTGATTGTAGCCCAGCCAGACGGTGACAAAATACAGCACCCCGGACATCAGATCTCCGATAAATCCGCCGTAATAGATGACCGTGGTCAGCAGGTCGCCGCCCTGGGGTTGGAATAATGCTCCGCGCATCATCAGTCCCAGCAGGAACATCGCTGTGACCGACGCCGCAATCAAGCCTCCGCGCCCCGGACGCTTCAAAAGGAAGTGTCCTCCGCCCGGAATCAGCCAGGCCAAGGCTACCGCCGGCAGCCACTTCCCTGGTGAAGTGTTAACTTCCGGGGTTTGATCCATCGTCGTTGTTTGCGCCACGTTCTTATTTTATCCGTTTCTTAATCCGCGCGCCCAGATTCGGTTGAGACCCGTCCGTGCCCGGAGGCAGAGAAATCACCAGCGTGCCTCCGCTGTCGGTCTCGTACTCCGATAATTCCTCGTTGTCGATCTCCACGTCATAGCTGGTTTTGGGCGTCAATCCCAGCACGAACAGAGCCTCGCCATCGGCCCGAAATTTCCACTCGGGATCGTGGCCACTCATCATGACCGCGTCGCCGATGTGGATCGGTTCAATCGTCGCGCCCGGCCGTAGCGTCTCGATCTGCCCCTTGCGAAACAGTTGCAGGTGGCCGTCGAAAAACCCGATCCAGGTAGCGTCTTCGTCCCAGCTCGACCGCGCAAATACATGGCCAGAGGCGGCGTCATGGAAAACCAGCGGCATTTGGAAGTAACTCAATCCGGGCTGGTATGGATTCGCCCACATAAACTCATAGAGAATGCCCAGCGCGCCGCGCATCAGGAAGCGATCCTGCATCAGCCAGCCTTGCAAGTACTGGCTGTCGGCCGCGTTGTTATCGTAAGCGACCATGGCCAGTTCCGCGGCCCTGGAGAAAACCGCGTCCGTCAGATCCGGCTCGCCGTTGCGAACATAGATGGGCACCCGGTACTGATTCTCGGCGCCGTCGAACGGGCTGGGATAATGTCCCACCAGATGGTCGGTGGGCAGCATTTTAAAATACTCGATTGCAGCCTCCCGCATCTCGATTTTCAGATTGTCGCGGATGGCATGCATCATTTCATAGAGCAGGTAAATCTGCTCCCGCGGGATGCTGCCGGGATTCTTGGCGAGCCCCGCGCGCCACCATTGCTGGACGATGCCCTTCAAAACCGCTTCGCCCTGGTCCGGCAACCGGTCGGCCAGCGCGATTGCCGCGAGCGCGCGCCCATTCTGTTTCGCGACATCGCCCGTCACCCCGGCCGCGAGGCTCTTTTCGAGCTTCGCCGCAACCCGGTCGGCCTGCGACTTGGTCATCAACGCCGAGCACCAGTCGAAAATCAGCGCGAGCTGCCGCGCGTCGGTGTGCTTATCGTCAACCGCCCATTCCACCGCCTTGCGTCCCGACGCCTGGTTCTTCGCCACCTGCGAATAGAATGCCCAGTCCAGCCCCTGTTCCGGCATCGGCGCGCCGCCGACGATAAACGTGTAGAACTGGAGCCATCGCATCGATTCGCGATCCTTCTCCCGCTGAAGCAGACGGAGCCTCTGTTTAGTCAACAGCAGCCGGGGAGGGTCGCCAAAGACGTGAAAGTCATCGTCATAGGCGTCCTGGGCAAATCCGAGAGAACTAAGCAGCAACGCAGGCAGGAGAAAACGCACAGAAATTCAATTGTGCCACACACCTGTGTCGCGGTTTGTGTCCAGGTGACACACCCCCCGCGTCCAGGCGCGCAACCGGGGTCGGGCGCGACCCCGTAAGATGCTGAAAAAGGACGGCCCACCTGTTGGCCGGGAGCGTGCTATCTTAGTTCTCGAATTGATGAAGTACCTTTGAAAACCTGCCCTCTGTTTGCAACAGGCGTGCGCGGATGAAGCGAGTGGCTGATACTAGCGTGCTTGCGGGAGCCGGTGTTGAAGTTTAAAACCGCTTCTTCATTCGTTCGGGCAAGTTGCAACAGAGGGGTTTTTTTACCGGGTTTATAAGCGTTTTCGACTTTTTTACGTCTTGCCGGTTTTATACAGTCTTCATGGATCTAAGGGTTTCGGGCCGGTCCGGCTTCAGGAAGAGGAACAATAGGACGCGGGCCTCGACTGAGGTTCGGTTCGGACAGATGCCACGATCCTAGCCCGTCTTGGGCGGACCGCATCGGAATACGGGAGCCACCGTCACCTCGCAGCTCCGATTCCGATGCGGTTTTTTCTCCTACCCAGCGCACGAAGGAACTATGCGCAAAGTCGCTCCCGCTGAAATACTTTTATCCCAAATAGGATACATCGTTTCCGCCCGATTTCCTACTGGCTAAGTACTGGAACTTTTTCTCCTGAGACCTGGGGGTTGACCTATTGGTACTAAGGCCTATTCGCAGGGCACACTATACGTGCCATGCAGGACATCTACCTGGTAGTCCGCTTCACCCGGAACTGGATCCACTACGGATTTCTGGCCCACATAGCGATATGTGTGGCAATCGCCGCGCTGGAGGGTGTGCTGGGCAAGTAGGACAGGTCTCCGACCTGTCCCTTTGGGAACTTCTCGACCCCCCAGGTGTCTCTAAGAGGTGCGCCTTGCGTTTTCTTGGCCGCCCTTCTGCTGACCGGATGCGGCCCGGCCTTGGTTTTCAACAGCTCGCACGACATGACGTACGATCAAATGTCAGCCCGCGCCACGCACGTGTTCGTCGGCGTCATCGAAAATCAGGAATTTGAGAACTGGCTCTTCCTTGATGTTCCCGGCGCAAAGCGGGGCGAATGGGCGATATTCTAAAGCGATACGTCCGCGTCGAAACAGTGGTTCGCGGAAGCGCCCTCGGGTAAGGACCATCAGTAAGGAATGTTATCCTTACTGTATGGAGAAGTCCTTCACCAGCGTCGTTACCAGCAAAGGACAGATCACCGTCCCCCAGGAAATCCGCGAGCGTCTCGGCTTGAAAAAGGGCGACCGCATCGAGTTTGTTGCCGAAAAGAACCGCACGGTCGTCCGGCGCGCGATGACGAACGAGAATCCGTTCGCAAAATATGCAGGCATACTTGGCGCTTTCCCAGGAGGAAAAAAGGAGATTAACGCCTGGGTACGCAGTCTGCGGGACGACTACGGTGACGAAGAGAAGTGAGAACGGCCATCGATACCAACGCCATCTCGGCTCTGTGGTCGGTCGAGCCTCTGGTGGCTGGGATTTTAGAGCTATTCGCGGATGCCCATCGCTCGGGGGGATTGATTATCGCCGCGCCTGTCTATGCCGAGTTGCTTGCGCATCCAAGAATGATGCCCCATCACGTGGATGAGTTCCTTGCCTCCACCGGAATCTCAATAGACTTTCCGATGAATGACGAAGTCTGGCGCATGGCAGGCAATCGATTTGTCAGGTATGCGGCTCGCAGAAAAGTGGCGCGGGTTGGCCAGCCTCGACGATTGATCGCCGACTTCGTTATCGGCGCACATGCCCTCTTACTGGCCGACCGGCTGCTTACCCTGGATGTCAGCATCTACGAGCGGGAATTTCCAGAGCTCAAGATCGTAACGTGTCCCTAACGCCTCCCCTCGCCATGGTCTGCTTCACTCTCAACTTCACAATCCGTCCAATCAACTCGTAAGGAATCGGCTGATCCAGCGGAAATTGCAGGTTCCCCTTTGGTCCCGCGTAAACTGAGATCTCTTTCTCGATACCCGCATCCCCCGATGCGGGCGGAAACAGTCCGACGTGTTTCTTGAAGGCGGCGAAGTAAACCAAAATGCCGTTCTGCCGGAACGCAGGCATCCGGTAGCTGATGACCTCTTCGGCATCCGGCGCGTTCTTGCGAATTGTCTTGCGGATCCGCTCCAGAATCACCTGCACTTTGGGCGGAAACCCGTCGATGTAGTCGTCAATGTTCGTCGGCGGCGGCGAACTGTTCATCAGTGAATCGTCCGAGTCTTCCGGTTCATATAATCCACCAGCAAATATTGCCCCAGCGTATAAGGCGTGGTGAAATACGCCTTCCCGCGGCATAATGAGGTGACCTTTTGAACGAAATTTACAAGGCCATAATCACTGGCCAGCATAAACGTGTTAATTAAAATCCCCGCCCGCTTACACCTGCTGACCTCTTCCAAAGTCCTCGAAATCACCAACGGATCGAGCCCGAATGCGTTCTTATAAATCCGCCCATCCTCAAGAGTCAACGCCGAAGGCTTGCCGTCCGTGATCATGATGATCTGCTTCATGTCCTTGCGCTCTTGGGAAAGCAGCCTCTGCGCCAGGATCAGTCCATCCCGAGTATTCGTATAGTAAGGACCCACCTGCGCCCGCGCCAGTTCCTCCATCCGAAGCTCCTCTGCCGAATCGTGGAATAGCACGCACCGCATGGTATCGCCCGGATACTGTGTCCGAATCAGATGGGCCAGCGCCAATGCGACCTTCTTCGCCGGCGTGAACCGATCCTCCCCATACAAAATCATGCTGTGGCTGCAATCCAACATCAGGACCGTCGCGCAGGAGCTCTGATACTCGCTCTGATGCACCATCAGATCTTCGTATTCGAGATTGAGCGGCAGCTTCACGCCCTCTCTCTGCATCGCCGAAAACAACGTCTGCCCGATATCGAGATTCATCGTGTCGCCGAACTCATACAACTTCGTCGCGCCCGACGATTCCACGCCGGTCGACAAATCCCGCGTATCATGCGCCCCAAAACTGGCATGCCCCAACGAACCGAGCAAATCCTTCAGCGTCTTAAAGCCCAGAAAGTCGACGCTCTTGTCCGTGACCTTTACCTCGACTTTCGATTGCGCCTCGCCTTTCCCGCCCGCCTGCGGCTCGGTCGTGATGTAGCCTTCGTCAACCAGCTTCTGGACTAACTTGCTCAGCAACTGGTCGAGTTGCTCCTCGGTCATCGATTCGAGCTGTTTGCGCACCTGCTCCGCGCGCTCGGGGTCGAACATGTCGCCGCGCTCGATCGCTTGCTCCAGCGCCCTCTTCAGATCCTCCAGCGTCTTCGCATTCATCTCGCTGAACTGGAAATAAGGGTCGTTGAATCCGCTCTCGAGAAAAAAGTCGGACAGCGCGCGCATCAGGTCTTCGGCGCTCAGCCCGAGATCGTCGCCCGTATAGCGTCCATAGCGGACGGACTTCATTGGTAATTCCTTTTCGCCGCCTTCTTCCGATCGTCGTCCGGCTGATCGCGCTTGCGCGGCTCCGCCATGAACCCGACCTCTTCATTCCGGCTGATCCGCCGATGCGCGTACAGTCCTTCGAGAATAAACTCCGCCGCCGCTGCCCGCACGGCATCCGGCTCGCTAGCGCCTAGCGCGAGCTTTCCCGTCTTCTCCATCAAGTCCGGAATCGCGCCCAGTTCCGCCACCATAGCAGAAGATGGTTGCGTCTCTTCGAGCTTCAACTGCCCACCATTTTCGAAAAATCGAACAATGGCGTTCAAGTTCTCACCCTCGAAATAACTGGTGAAAACCTTCCCCGTAGCCAGGCGAATCAATTCGCGCGCGACCGTGTCGCCGCCCTTCAACTCGCCTTCGTATTCGAGCTCCAGCTTCCCGGTGATTGAAGGCAAAGCCGCGTAAACATCCAGCACCCGAGGCACCGCAAGCGATTCGCCGGCCACCAGCGAGCGTCTCTCGGCATTGGACGCGACATTCTCCAGCACCGAAATCGGCAGCCTCTGGCTCACGCCGCTGCGCTTATCGACGCGCTTGTCATCGCGAGCAGAAAACGCCAATTGCTCGACAATCTCGCGAATATAATCCGGTACGCGCAAATCAATCTGCGCATCCCGCGAAGTCCAAGCCTCCTGGTTCGTAATCGCGAGCCCCTGGTCGATCGTAATCGGATAATGCGTGCGAATCTCGCTGCCGATCCGGTCCTTCAGCGGCGTGATAATCTTTCCGCGCGCCGTGTAATCCTCGGGATTCGCCGTGAACACCAGCAGCACATCGAGAGGCAGCCTGACCGGATACCCTTTGATCTGCACATCGCCTTCCTGCATGATGTTGAACAGCCCGACCTGAATCTTCCCGGCCAGATCCGGCAGCTCATTGATCCCGAAAATCCCACGATTCGCGCGCGGCAGCAATCCGTAATGCACCGTCAGCTCGTCGGAAATATTCTGCCCGATCCGCGCCGCCTTGATCGGATCGATATCGCCGATCATGTCCGCGATGGTTACATCAGGCGTTGCCAGCTTCTCAACGTAGCGCTGCTCGCGCGACAACCAGGAAATCGGTGTCCCGTCGCCATATTCGCGAACCAGTTTCTTGCACGCCCCGCAAATCGGATCGAACGGATTGTCCCGAATCTCGCACCCGCGAATATACGGCGTGTGCTCATCGAGCAGCGTCACCAGCATCCGGATCAGCTTGGTTTTCGCCTGCCCGCGCAATCCCAGCAAAATGAAATTGTGCTTCGACAGCACCGCGTTCACCACCTGCGGAACGACGGTCTCTTCATAACCGACGATCCCGGGAAATAAAGGCTCCTTCTTCTTAAGCTTACAAATCAGATTTTCGCGCAACTCATCTTTTACGCTTCTAAGGGAGGTGCGTGTCTTCTTCAAAGACCCGATGGTCTCCGGAAGACCCGCGGAGGGGTGTTCCATATCGCGATTGTAGCAATTTGTTATGCTCAGTCCTGCTCAACCATGCCGACCGATCTAGCAGAGCTGGATTTTCGACGCTTCTGGCAACGCCTCCAATCCATGGGATTGAACGCCTACGAAGCGCGATCCTATCTCGTCCTCGTCGGCCATCCCCGCTTCAAAGCCCTGGAACTCGCCGCCCGCGCACACGTTCCGCGTCAGAAAATTTACGAGGTTCTCGACAGCCTCGTCGAAAAAGGGTTCGCGCAAGTCGTGCAGGAAAAGACCAAACTCTTTCTCGCCGTCCCGCCCATTGAAGCGATCCCCAGTTATATGAGCCGCCGCGCCCAGGCCCTCGAACAGCAGCTAGCCGACCAGAATCAAGCCGCCACCGGCATGGTCAAGGAGCTGATGAGCGCCTACTCTGAAGGCCAAGGCGGACGCGGCACCCTCGACTATCTGCGCATCGTGAACGATCCCGGCCAAGTGGCCTCGCAATTTCGAAAAATGCTGGCCGAAGCCCGCCAGGAATATCTGGAATTCTCCCGCCCGCCCTATGCAGTGGACCCTCTGGATGCAGAATCCGTAATCCAGGCAAGGACCCGCGGAGTAACCTGTCGCCTTCTAGTCGAGCACGGAACCCTGGACGCGCAGCACGAACGCTTCCTCGCCGACTACCGAGCCGCAGGCGTAGAAGTTCGTCAAATCGAAAAAGTGCCCATGAAACTGGCCCTGCTCGATTCCCGCCAAGGCCTGATCGCGCTGTTAGACCCGGTAATAACGAAGCCAGCCTGGACCAGCGTTATCTTCGATCACGAAGGAATGGCCGAAGCTATGAAGGGCCTATTCGAAGACTACTGGCGCCGCTCTAAGTAGTCGGCAGCCCATAACGTCCCGGCACATCCCGAGCGAACTCTTCCCAAGTAATAAATAACTCCGCATTCATCCCCACCGCCCGAGCCCCATCGATATTCTCGATCTTGTCATCGATAAATAAAGTCTCCTCCGGCGCCACATTCAGCCCCCCGAAAGAATGCTCGTAAATCGCGGCCTGCGGCTTAAACAACCGAAGCTCGCAGGAAAATGTGACGTGATCGAAATGCTCCATAAACCCCGGAGTGGATCGCAAACTAGCCGCAATCGGATGTGGCAGATTCGACAAAATCCCCACCGTGAATCCAGCAGCCCGCAGAGTCTTGATCCAGTCCAGCACCCGCGAATCGAACGTATTCCAAAAGCCCGTCTCGTGCAAGACCAGCCGCTCGATCAACGCATCGTCAAACTCCGTAGCAGCGTGCCCCGCGACCTTCCGCCAATACTCCTGAGGCGTCTCGCCGGCGTCATAAGGAAGCCGGTCCTTCCACATCGCCCTTAGAAACTCGTCGAGCGGAAGTCCCGCATCCGCCGCCGCGCGCTCAATCTTTTCCGGAGCAGGAGGAAAACAGATGACGTTACCAAAATCAAAAACCACAGACCGGATCTTCACCGTCCCCCGTGCGCCCCGTCCGCCACCTGCGGCTCCCTGCGCGTACGAATCTCCCGCACCGCGTAAATCCGCCGCCCCTGGCTCTCGAAATAAGTTCGCGTCAGCACCTCGCCCAGCAACCCCGTGCAAAACAGAATCACGCCCGTCACCAGCAATAGCGCCGCGAACACCATTAAAGGACCGTGCTCCAAGATCAAATCCCGACCCGTCCAAATCTTCTCAATCGCCAACCCAAACAGCGTCGATCCGCCCAGCCCCGCGCTGATCAATCCCCACTTTCCGAAAAAATGCATCGGACGCGTAAAATATTTCAGCAGAAACCAAATGGTGAAAATATCGAACATCACCCTAAACGTCCGGCTGAGCCCGTAATGCGACCCTCCCGACGCCCGCGGCAAATTCCGGATCGGCACCTCCGCCACCCGAGCGCCATAAAATGCCGCCAGAGCCGGTATGAACCGATGCAGTTCCCCATACAGATTCACGTCCTTCAGAATCTCCGCGCGGTAAGCCTTAAACGTAGTCCCGAAATCCCGCAATTGCACGCCCGAAACCTGCGCCATCATCCAATTCGCAATTCGCGAGGGAATCTTCCGAGTCACCGCATTATCGAGCCGGTTCTTCCTCCACCCGCTGGCAATGTCATACCCTTCTTCGATCTTTTCCAGCAGTGCCGGAATATCCTCGGGAGCATGCTGCAAATCGCCGTCGAGCGAAATAATAATGTTCCCCTGCGCCTCATCGAACCCCGCCGCCAGCGCCGCCGTCTGCCCAAAATTGCGCCGCAGCCGGATGACCTTCAACCGATGATCCGTCTCCACCAGGTTGGCCAGCAGATCGAAGCTCCGGTCGGTAGAAGCATCGTCCGTGAAAATGATTTCGTAAGGCTTCCGCAGCCGCTCCAACACCGCCGTCAGCCGGTCATACAACGGCAGAATCGATGGCTCCTCATTGTGAATTGGAACAACAACAGACAGCATAGGATGTCTCTAGGATAGCAGCCCTTTTTGTCTTCATCGGCGTTCATCCGTGTTTATCGGCGGCTAATTATTCTTTGCGCTTCGGCTCTTTCCCCGGCAAATTCTCCGGATTCTCATGCACCCGGGCCCGCCACGCCGCCGTCATCCCCGATGCCAATGACACGGTAAAATCCCCATACTTATCCCGAATCTTGTCCACGGCCTCAAGAGTCTTCCTCCACTTCTCCGTCTTCCCCTCGTCGAGCAGCGAAGTCTGCCCCTCACCCGATTCGAGCGATTGCGCATAAACCCCCAACAACCGAATCGCCCCGCCCGTCCAAGCCTTGTGAAACAAATCTCGCACAGCCTCCGCCAGTTCCGTATCGATCTGCGTAGCATGATCCAAAGTCCGCGCCCTAGTGAAGGTAGAAAAATCCGAGTACCGCAATTTAATCTGCACCGTCCGCGCATACAACGAATGATCCCGTAGCCGCCGCGCGACCATCTCCGCAAGCCTCACGAGCATGGCATCGATCTTTTCCCGATCCCGCGTATCGACTGAAAACGTGTTCTCATGGCTGATCGACTTAGGCTCGTTCCCCTCACCCACCTCCCCGTCGAACCACCCTCCCGCATCGAGGCCACGCGATTTCCCCGCCAGCGCGAGCCCCCATTTTCCGAACCGCGATTCCAGAAACGAATCCTCCAGCGCCGCCAGATCCCCAACTTTTCGAATCCCGCACTCATGCAGATTCTTCTCCGTGACCTTCCCCACGCCCGGAATTTTCCGCACCTCGAGCGGAGCCAGAAATTGAGCTTCAGACCCCGGAATAATCCACAAAACGCCATTCGGCTTCGCCTGATCGGACGCCACCTTCGCCACCATCCGCGAAGCCGCGATCCCAATGGAGCAATTCAAATCGGTAGTCTCTTTCACCATCGCGTGCAGCCGATGCGCCGCCCGCAAGGGAGGCCCATGCAGCCTCTCGGTCCCCGTCAAATCGAGATAGGCCTCGTCAATAGAAGCCATCTCCACGCGCGGAGAGAAACTTTGCAGGATCTTATAAACGCGCCCCGAATAATCCATGTACCGGTCGCGATGCCCCTCGACAAAAATCGCCTGCGGACACAATTTATACGCGGTCCGCAAAGGCATCGCCGAATGCACCCCAAATTTCCGGGCAGCATACGACGCAGCCGAAACCACCCCCCGCTCATCCGCCTTCCCGCCGACTACCACAGGCTTCCCCTTAAGCGAAGGATCGAACAACTCCTCCACGGACACAAAAAACGCATCCATATCGAGATGGAAATAAGTCCGCACCGCTATCAGCTATGATAATGCCGCGCGTATCCCCGTTCATCGAAAACACCGGCACATCGCGAAAACCGGGACTGACCACTCCGTCCCAAGGCGCCACTATCACTGGCGAAAGAACACCGGCCCTCGTCGCCGCGTGGACAGAGCGGTCTCTCCCGGCTTTCGCCCCGTCCACGCCGCCAATCGCCCGCCCCGCATATCATATAAACATGCGCAAGAGCCCGATCCTTATTTTGCTAGCCACGACGCTATTCGCAGCCATGCCGCAAGTAGGACAAACAGCCCCCGATTTCACGCTACCCTCACAGGACGGCTCGAAAGTAAGCCTCCACGATTTCCGAGGCAAATGGGTAGTGCTCTATTTTTACCCCAAAGACGGCACCAGCGGCTGCACCCTCGAAGCCCACAACTTCCAGCGCGACATCGAAAAATACCAACAACTAAACACCGAAATAGTAGGCGTAAGCGTCGACACCCCCGACAGCCACAAAGACTTCTGCGCCAAACAAGGCCTGCACTTCAAACTATTAGCCGACACCGAAAAGAAAGTCTCAGAGCAATACGATTCGCTGATGATGATCATCCACTACTCATCCCGCAACACCTTCCTGATCGACCCCACCGGCAAAATCGCCAAAGTATGGACCGGAGTAAGCCCCGCGAAGCATAGCGAAGAAGTCCTATCAGCCCTCTCAACCCTCAAGAAATAGATAAACAGAACCGCGACCGTCAGGATCGGCACGCCAAAGTGAAATCTATAACTGTGCGGTGGGAGGGACCGATTGTCCGCTGCGGCGATTATGCGCGAATCCTAGTCGATGACATACTTTATCGTCTGATAAAACAGGGGTGAGCTGTGACGCAACATAACGTCCTTATATGTTGCGCTATCCGCAACCGCGCCAGCAAGGCGCTCCGCTGCCAGGGTAAACTCGAAGACAAGGGTCATGAGAAATTGCCTGTTAATTAGCTGTGCACTCGTGTCTGCGGCAATCGGCCAGCAACCGAATGGCGGGGCCAGCTGCGAGGCTGGCACGCCAATTCCGTTCGCAACTGACGGAGCGTGGGGCTACCTGACGCCTTCCGGAATTAAAATTCAACCACAGTTCAAGCGCGCAGGCCGATTTTCCTCCGGGGTCGCCGTTGTGTGCACGCAGGAGGGTTGCGGTCTGATCAACACCGAGGGAAAGTTCACCACGCCTCTATGGGAGCCTTCCAAGGCAAATCTCGCGAGCAGGTACTCGGAAGGCCTCGGTTCGTTCACTAGAGGCGGCAAGGAGGGCTACGCCGATCTGTCTGGCGAAATCGTAATTCCGCCGACTTATGAATATGCGGGCGACTTTAGCTCCGGCGTGGCGCGAGTGCGGCTGAATGGCAAGGAATTTTTCATCAACCGGAAAGGAGAGAAGGTCACCCCGGAATTTGCGGGTGCGTTCGACTTCAGCGACGGCCTTGCTCCTGTCATCGTCGGCCACCAGGTGGGGTACATCGCGCCTAACGGGGCCTTCGTAATCCCTCCAACCTATTCCGGTACGAGCGGTATCCAGTTTTCAGAGGGGCTGGTCGCAGTTCGCGTTGGGGATAAGGTCGGGTTCATGGATAAGTCTGGCTTGGTAGTGGTGCACCCCGCATATGACGACGCGTATTCGTTTTCCGAGGGGCTTGCGCCGGTCCAGGTCGAAAACAAATTTGGCTACATCGACAAAACGGGCAAGCTTGTGATTCCGATAAAGTATCAAGCCGCGCAAAGGTTCGCCGAAGGCGTCGCAGCGGTGACGCTCGAAAACAAGTCGGGATACATCGACCATAGCGGAAACTACGTAATTGCGCCGACGTTTGACAGTGCCAGCCCATTCTGTGCGGGACTCGCCAGCGTCATAACCAACCAGCACATCGAGCGCGTTCCCGACGGCAACTGTTGGCGAAGTAAGGGCAAAACGGGGGTTGTTGATCACTCCGGCAGTTATCTATGGCATGATCTGGTGGAGCGCTTAACGTTCTACGTCTGTGGCTGACTAGGTCCATTGGATCATTGTCTGGCCCAGCTTCCTCCTGCGATACCGTCCTTCTCCCAGGCGTGCGGCTTCTTGAGGCCAGGCCATCTCTCTACTTCCGATAAATCCGGTCATATGTTAACTCCGACCCACCCTATAGCCCCATAATGTGAAACCCAGCGTCGACAAATAACACGTCGCCCGTTACACCTCGACCCAAGTCACTAGCAAGAAACACCGCCATATCCGCAACCTCCGCCGGATCGGTGTTCCGCCGCAACGGAGCCTTAGTCAGTACCAATTCGAGAATCTTCGAGAAATCTTTTATCCCGCGCGCCGACGCCGTCTTCACCGGACCCGCCGAGATCGCGTTCACGCGAATTTTCTTCTCTCCGAGCTCGCTGGCCAGATACCGCACCGCCGCTTCCAGGCCCGCTTTCGCGACGCCCATCACGTTGTAATTGGTCAGCACCCGCGTCGACCCCAGGTAAGTCAGCGTCATGATCGCGCCGCCCTCGGTCATTAAAGGAGCCGTCGCCTTCGCCACCGACACTAGAGAATACACGCTCACTTCCTGCGCCAGCAGGAACCCTTCGCGCGACGTATCGACAAATGGGCGGCTTAAATCCTCGCGATTCGCGAACGCGATGCTGTGAACTACAGCATCCAACCGGTCGAGTTCCGCAAGCTTCGTCAGATCCTCGGGCTTCGTGACATCGCACTCGAAGATCTTCGACGCTCCCAACTCGGCGCCCAGCTCTTCCACCGTCTGCTTCAGCCGTTCACCTTGGTAAGTGAGGATGATATTCGCGCCTTCTCTTCGAAACGCCTGCGCGATCGCATAGGCCAGACTCCACTTATTCGCAACGCCCAAGATCAGCGCGGTTTTTCCTTCCAGCAATTGGGACATGAATCCGTTATTTTAGCCTCATGGGCTTGCCGCCCGCTTCCTTGCTGCGCTGCGCCGCGTCCATGAACTCGATAATTTCCAATGTCTTGGCGTTTTCAACCGGAGGCTTTCCGGTCTCGAAAAATTTGACGATCTCGCGCACCAAGCCTTCGTAATCGGTATGAGGCTTCGAAGGACTCACCTGCACTCCGTCCTTGCGAAACACTACCGCGCCGTAGGTTCCGTAAGGCCGCAAGGCTCGCACCGTCCCCAACCGCCCATCTTTCCATTTGCACGTGATTTCATCCGAGTCGGCGCCTGCAACTCGTGTGACCTCTTCACATCCCGATCCCATCAGCGTGAATAAAATCTCGATGGGATGAATCGCGTACCACGATAAATCCAGTTGATGATGCTCTTCAAACGGTCCCGGACCCCAGGTCATTGCGCCGAGAATTCCCGGTCCTTCTACTGACGAAACGATATCGCTGTAGCGCAGGCTCGACGCGCTGAACCAGGGAACTGCCGCGGCTTTGGCGAGCCGGTCGATTTCGCGCGCGTCGGCAAGCGTCGATGCTAATGGCTTGTCGATGAAAACAGGCTTCTTCGCCGCCAGCGCCGCGCGAAATTGCGGCAAGTGGGTGCGGCCGTCGACGCTCAGCAGCAAGATCCCATCGACTTTGCTCGCAAGCGTCGGAATATCGTTCACGATTTCGACGCCCCATTTTGTTTGCAGTTCTTCGGCGTACTTATCGACGCGGGTGCGGCTCGATTCGACGTCGGCGCTGCCTCCTTTATACGCGGCGACGATTTTCGCGCCGGGTATCGTTCCTCCGTTCAACAGGTTGGCGAATGCACCGGCGTGCGAAGTGTCGGTGCCGATAATGCCGAGTTTGAAAATCAAAAATGCGAAGGGCATGATTGACGGCATTGTACACTAACGGTTGGATCTCTCGACCCCTCTGATGTACGTAAAAGGCGTCGGCCCCGCGCGGGCGGCGATGCTCGAGGCGAAAGGCCTCAAGATTGTCGAGGATCTCCTTACCTATGCGCCGTTTCGGTATGAAGACCGCAGTAACGTAAAAACCATCCGCCAGCTTGCTCCGGGCGAAATGGCGACCGTTTTGGCGGAGGTGCGATCAACCAAAGTGGCGGGTTTTCAGCGTCGCAACTTAGGGCTGTTCCAGGCTACGTTTACCGATGCTTCTCGCGGAGTTCTCTCCGCTAAGTGGTTTCATGGCGCGTACTTGAACGATGTGCTCGCACCTGGTCAGAAGGTGGCGCTGTTTGGAAAAATCGAATTTGATAGCTACTCCGGCAACCTCTCGATCATGCATCCGGAGTTTGAAATCCTTTCGGATGAGGATGATGGGCTGCATACCGGGCGCATTGTTCCTATTTATACGGCGGTGGGGAAAGTTTCGACTCGGGTTTTCCGGACTTTGATCGATCGTATTTTGAAAAGTGTCGAGCCGCTGCAAGATCCACTACCGGATCGAATCGTTAAACAATTGAAACTGCCGGATTTGTGGACCGCGATTCGCAGCTTGCATTTCCCTCCGGCCGATTCTGAGCTGCGATTATTGAATGCTTTTCGCTCGCCCGGGCAATTCCGTTTGATTTTTGAGGAGTTTTTCTGGCTCGAATGCGGCTTGGAATTGAAGAGAGCCAGAGCGCGGCTAGATCCGGGAATCGGGTTTGCCCTAACCGACCGCGTACGCTCTAAGATCCTGGAAATGCTGCCCTTTAAGCCCACCGGCGCGCAAAAGAGAGTGCTCAAAGAAATCGCCGACGATATGGCTGCTCCGCGACCGATGTATCGGTTGTTGCAAGGCGACGTCGGTAGCGGAAAGACGCTGGTGGCAGCGGAGGCGGCGATTATCGCCATCGAAAACGGCTATCAGGCCGCGGTGCTGGCGCCGACGGAAATCCTTGCGACTCAACACTTTTTCTACTTCAAGAAGCTGCTGGAAAAGATCAACTACGTTACGATTTTGCTTACCGGTTCGAATACGCAGAAAGAGAAGACAGGGCTGCGGAAACTCGTAGGGGCCGGTCTTGCGCATGTGATTTGCGGGACGCATGCGCTGCTCGAGGAAGGTGTTGAATTTAAAAGGCTTGGCCTCGCGATTGTCGATGAGCAGCATCGCTTTGGAGTGGAGCAGCGGCAGAAATTGATGGAAAAGGGCTCCCATCCAGATGTTCTCGTTATGACTGCGACTCCGATTCCAAGGACTTTGGCTTTAACGATTTACGGGGATTTGGACGTGAGCGTCATCGACGAAATGCCCCCCGGACGGAAGCCGATTATTACCCGTCATGTGGACGATGCGCGGGTGGAGGAAGTATACAGTTTTCTTAAGAAACAAATAGACTTAGGGCATCAGGCTTATGTGGTTTACCCAGTGATCGAGGAGTCCGAAACCCAGGCGATGAAGGCCGCCCAGAAGATGCATGAGCATCTTTCCACCGTGGTGTTTCCCACACTGAGAGTTGGGTTGTTGCATGGGAAATTGAAGACCGAGGCTAAGGAAAAAGCGATGGAGAAATTCCAGCGCGGTGAGACGCAAATCCTTGTTTCTACTACAGTTATTGAGGTGGGCGTGGATGTTCCGAACGCCACGGTGATGGTTATAGAACAAGCGGAGCGGTTTGGGTTGGCGCAGTTGCATCAGCTTCGGGGAAGGGTGGGGCGCGGGGGTAGCCAGAGTTATTGTGTTCTGGTGACGGGGAAAATGAGCGAGACGGGACGGGAGCGGATTCGGACGCTAGTTGACTCAAACGACGGGTTTTATATCGCTGAGATGGACATGAAATTGAGGGGTCCGGGAGAGTTTTTCGGGACCCGGCAATCGGGGCTGCCGGCGTTTCAGATCGGCAATATCTTGCGGGACGGCGACATCCTCGAAATCGCCCGGAATGAGGCGGCGGGGTTCGTGGCGAATCCGCCTTCCGAAGAGGAGTTGAGGAGGGGCGTGCAGTTCATTCGGGACCATTGGCAGCGGCGATATGGGCTCGTTCTGGTGGGTTAATCGACCTTAGAGTGATGGATAAGAGGCTCGGAGAGCTCTTATTCGACCATAATTTTATGCGTGTCATTGCCGGGGAATTTCGGAGCAGGGTGTTAAAGAGTCTGCCGGGGCTTGAGGTGCGTCCGACGCCGGACCGTTTGAGAGAGGCGTTGTTTAGTATCCTGGCTCCTCGTTTGGCGGGGTCCGTGTTTTTGGATTTGTATGCGGGGACGGGGGCGGTCGGCATTGAGGCTTTGAGCCGGGGTGCGGAGCGGGCTTATTTTGTAGAGAATAATTCCGACGCCTTGGAGGTGATTCGGTTCAATTTGAAAACGCTGGGATTGGAGGGGCGCGGGAGGGTTTGGCAGGGGCGGGCTTCGCATGTGATTTCGAAGATTGGGGCTGTGGATATTGCTTTCTTGGATCCGCCTTATCCGCTGGAGGGGGAGTATGAGAAAGCTTTGGTGGCTTTGGCGGATGATCCTCCGGGGTTGGTGATTGCTCAGCATTCTTCTCGGTTTGCTTTGCAGGAGAGCTATGGCGTGTTGAAGAGGGGAAGGGTTCTGAAGCAGGGGGAGAATTCGCTCAGTTTTTATTCAGCGGCATAAAGTACGGGGCGAAAAAGGAAAAAGGGGACAGACCCCGCTGTCCGGGCGGCGCCTGGGTTTTCGGGTGCCTGCGCATGTTGGCACCTTGGGACAGAGTGGTCAGTCCCCGTTTTTCGCGCATTTTTCCGGAGGGCAGGCCGGGAACCTGCCCCACTAAGAACCACAGGCTGGAGCCTGTGCCACCCAACCTCGGGCCTGCCCTACTGTGAGAGGGTCTGGGGGTTGGAGGCGCCTTTCGAGTTTTGGAGCGTTACGGTCACGGAGACTACGGCGACGGAGCTTACCGACTGGGTCGCGGTGGCCAGGGTGAAGGGGATGGTTAGGGTGAACTCGGTGCCGAAGGGGTTCGCTACTGCGGTGTTGGCGTACCACGTGGCGAAGGCGTTCTGCACCGGCACTGACACGTTGTTCGAGGTGAAAGTGTCGCCAGTGGCGGGGGCGAAGATGAAGGACGCGTTCACCATGTCGCGCGTGGAGGAGAAGCCGGTGATCACGACCGTGACTCCTCCGGAGACTTGCTGCAAGGTCACTTTGCTGATGAACGGGACGCCGGGCGCGTTCACGATGGTTTGCGTGGTGGGCGAGCCGAGGGGTGCTCCGTTGGAGGAAAGGGCCGTCGTCAGCGTAATGGTTCCCGCGGTGGTTCCGGTTAACACTGTCAAACTGGGCGCGGTGATGCTGCCGGCGGGGATGGTGAAGGTGGCGGTGCGGCCTCCTCCTGAGAACTGGATCATGGCGTCGTCGATGGTTCCTGTGGAGCCGGTGGGAGGAGTCACCGACGCGGTGAAGGTCAGTGTGACTGTTCCGGTGATGGCCGATGGATAAGTTCCACTAAGCGTGGGCGTGGTTGCCACCTGCTGCTGGAAGCCGGAGCTTGCTGGGACTCCGGCCAGCGTTACGGTCACCGCGCTTGGTGCGTTTACGGTGAGAGTGTATTGCGCCGTGCCGGTGGCGTTGTTCGCGTCGGTTGCGGTGACGGTGAAAGTCCCGGTTTCGGCGGCGGCCGCGGTGCCGGTGATGCTGCCGGTGGTCGAGAGCGAGAATCCGCTGGGAAGGCTTCCCGTGGTCACGGCGAATTTGTACGGCGAGGCTCCTCCGGTTGCGGTCAGGGCCTGGGTGTACGCTACGCCGGCGCTCGCGGCGGGTAGAGTTGCCGGGGCGATGGTGATGGTCACGGCGACGGCATTCACGGTGAAGGAGAGGCTCTTCGAGGCGGTCTGCGCAGGCGAGCTGCTATCTGTGACCACTGCGGTCAAGGTGAAGCTTCCGGCCGTGGTGGGCGTGCCGGAGAGCGCTCCGGTGGAGGAATTGATGGTCAGGCCGCCGTTACTCGTAGAAGAGAGCGCGTACGAATAGGGCGGAGTTCCTCCGGCGGCTGTGAGAGGAGACTGCGAATAGGCTACGCCGACGGTCCCGGCGGGCAGAGCCGAGGCGTTTAGAGTGAGAGGCGTCACCGCGGGGGCGATCACGATGCCCAGTGCCTTTGTCGCCGTGTTTTTCGCAGCGTCGGTTACTTGGACAGTAAGGCTGGAGGTTGCGGCGGTGGTGGGGGTCCCGGTGATCGCGCCGGTGGACGCGTTGAGAGACAGACCTGCGGGCAGGGTTCCGGCTGAGAGCGCCCAGGTATAAGGACTTGTCCCACCGGTAGCTGCGAGCGCGCCCGTATATGCCGTACCGACGGTTCCGTTCGGGAGCGAACTCGTGGTAATGGTCAGTGGCGCGGTGGCTGAGATGGTCAGGCTGATGGCGGCTTGGCCGGTGGCTTGCGTCGAATCCGTCGCGGTGACGGAGAAGGAATAATTCCCGGCCGTAGTGGGGGTACCGGTGACGGCTCCGGTCGATGAGTTGAGGGCTAATCCAGCGGGGAGGGTTCCGGTGGTTACGGCCCAGGTATAGGGCGCGGTGCCTCCGCTGGCGCTGAACGCCGCCGTATACGCTGTTCCGACGGTTCCCGCGGTCAGCGTGGTGGGCGTGATGGTGATGGTGGCGCCTGCGCCGATGGTGATGGACAGATTCGCGGTGGCGGTGTTGCCCTGATTATCGGTGACCATCAGCGTGAACGAAGATTTGCCGTTGGCGGTGGGTGTGCCGGAGATGCGGCCAAATACTCCATCGAGCGCCAAACCGGCGGGCAAGGTTCCGGTAGTGATGGTCCAGCGATAGGGAGGCTGGCCGCCGCCCGCTGACAGGGTTTGGGTTGGATAGATGGTTCCGACGCTGCCGTTTGGAAGGGTCGTGGTGAGAATGCTGAGGCCCGTCGAAACGCTGAGGGTGAATTGCTTGGTGACCGACAGACCGCTGCTGTCGTTGACCTGGACGCTGAGAATGAAGGTCCCGCTCGCGGTGGGCGTGCCGGAAAGAGTTCCGGTGCCGGCGCCGATGGTGATGCCATCGTTCGCACTGGGCGGGGACGTGAGCGACCACGTATAGGGCGTCGAGCCTCCTACGGGGGTGAGGGTGTAGGAGTAAGGAGTTCCGGTAAAGCCGATGGGAATCGTCGTTTGGGTGATCGAAAGACCCGCGCCGTTGATGAGCAGCGTGAAAATCTGGGAGACCGCCGCAGGTGCCTGCGTTGAGTTCGTCTGGGGCGGCGAGAGGGTCACTTGAAAGCTGGTACTTCCGGCGGTAGTGGGTGTGCCCGTGATGGCTCCGCCTGCGCTCAAAGTAAGGCCGAGGGGAAGAAGTCCGCTGGTGACACTCCAGGTGTAGCCGGTGCAGTTGTTGCAAGTTAACTGCGTAGTGTAGGACACGTTCACGATGCCGGTGGGCAGCGAGGTGGTCGTGATGACCGGGCCGGACGCGCCGGTCGTGTTTACAGTGATGGTCGTCGCCAGGAAAGAGCCGTTTCCTACACTGTCGGTGACGGTGACGGTGAAGTTATAGGTCCCAGTGGTGGTGGGCGTCCCGGCAATGCTGTTGTTATTGACGATGCCTAAACCAGGAGGCAGAGCGCCGGAGGTGATGCTCCAGGAATAAGGCGGGGTTCCGCCGCTGGCTAACAGCGACTGGTTGTAACTGACGGCGACAGTTCCGTTGGGGAATCCGGTGTTGAGGATGGTGAGACTGGAAGGGATGTTGATGGAGAAGGTTCTGGCGCCGGCGGGTTCAGCGCTCCCCGGAAGGTACAGGCCGACTTCAAACGTGTATTGCCCTACGGCGCTGGGAATGCCGCTAATGGTTCCAACAGAATTGTTGGTGGAGAGGCTGAGGCCGGGAGGGAGATTGCCGGAGCCGGACACGATTCCGTAGCTGTAGCCTTTGCAATTGGTGCAATTCAACGTCGCGGAATACTGCTGATTCAAGACTCCATTGGGCAGGGATCCTGTGGTGATGGTCTGCGCCAGAGCGACGGAAGGAATCAGGGTGAGGAGAAGCGCGCCGAGGGTTTTCATTGGCGTCCTCCCTTAGCGCTCAGGGCGGGAGGAACGATCCAGACCGCGCCGGCGGAGGCGTCGAACACTTTCAAATCCGGGCGGGAGCCGCTGCGTTCGAGGGCGTTTCTGGCGGGTCCGGGGACTCCGGTGAGCCGGAAGACGGAGCCGCCGAGCGGGAAGACGCCGGCGGGGGAGCAGCCGCAGTCGACGATATTGGCAGTGGAGGCGGCGACGTTGATGTTGACGACCTTTCCGGTGGAGTCCGCGATGACGGCCTGGCTATTATCGAACGAGACGGCGAGGGCGCGAGGGGATAAAGATTGCTGCGAATAATCGTATAGCACAGAGGGTTGATTGGCTCCGCCGACGTCGGTGATGGAAGTGGCGCGGGCCGCAGTGGCGAGCGCGAGAGTGTGGTTGGTATGAAAGAAGGCGACGGCGAGGATTCCTGGGTCGGTTTGCAAGGGGATCACCTGAGCTGTGGGTCCGAAGGCGTAGAGGCCGGTGGAGAAGAGCGCGACGGTCCACTGGCCGTCGTCGCTGACGGCGATCCCGGAAGCGGAGGCGTGCAGGAACGACGCGTCGATGTCGCGCAGAACGGGAGCATTCGGCAGGCCGGTGATGGTTTGGAGATGGCCGCTGGATTGGAACCAGAGCGCCGCGGAAGTCCCGCTGGGGCTGATGGCCAGAATATCGGGGCTGGCTGAGGCGCCGGAGATGGAGGTCACGCTGGGTTGGACCAGGTTGACCAGCAGCACCTCTCCGTTATCGGCGTGCGTGGCGACGACAAAATTCTGTGACGGCGAAATTGCGATTTTCACCCAACCGCCTTCGGCGATTTCTGCGCCGATGGCTCCAGCAGCGGGCAATCCGTACATGGGGCGGATGGTCGAGCCGTCGGGAACGTAACCGAGAATGGGTCCGCCGACTTGCGCGAAGGCCGCGCCGGATAAAAGGACGGGAAAAAGAAATGAGCGGATCATTGGGGTGCTCCTACGGTGGGAGTGCCTGGAGTAATGGTGATGCCCGTCTGAGGTCCGGTGCCGCTGCCCCGCACGCCAAAATAGACGCCTGCGCCGATACCGGCTGCGACGGCGGCAATGATGATGATTTTCGCGGTGGGGGAGAGTCCTCGGCCGACGTTGGCTCCGGCGATGTTGGTCTGAGTGATCACCGCGCTGGCGGATAATCCGTTGGCCGAGGCGGTGACGCGGATCTGCATCTTGCCGAGCGTGTGATTGGGATGAATCCCGGTGGCGGCGGCGCGGCCGGTAGCGTCGGTAGTGACGGTGAGGGTCTGCGATCCGTTGGCGAAGGTTCCGCTGGGGCCGGAGGTGGGCAGGAAGAAGACTACGGCTGCGCCGGCTACGGGTTTGTGATTTTCGTCCTCCACCTGCACGATGGGTTCGCGATTGACGCGCTGTTTAACGTTGTTGAGAGTGCCTTCGCCTTCGACGATCACGATGTTCAGCACGGGCGCAGCCTGCGGGTCTGTATACGGGTCAGGCAGGGTCTTCGCACCGAGCAGATTGGTCAAGAGAAGGCAGCTTAGAAACACGGAGCCGCCAGGGGTTCGCTTCATTGCTCCTCCGAATCACAAAGTACCATTACCGGGTAGTGATGCGCTAGCCCAGTGAAATGTTTCGTTTAACTGCACGCTTGGAGGCGTGCGGCACACAGACTATTCGTGCCTGAGCGCTTCTATAGGGTCTACGCGCATTGCGCGGCGAGCCGGGATCAAACATCCCAAGCAGGCGGCGAGGGCGAGGATCAGCGTGACGGACAAGAAGGTAGTGGGGTCGGTGGGGGAAACGTCGACCAGGAGGGATTTGAGGACCTTGGTGACAGCGAAGGCGGCGGCCAGTCCGAGAAGGAGTCCGATGGCGAGCTGGGTCATGCCTTGCGAGAAGACGAGTCGCAAGATGTTCGAGTCGCGGGCGCCGAGGGCGATGCGGACACCAATTTCCTGGGTTCGCTGATTGACGGAGTGCGCGATGACGGCATAGAGTCCGACGGAGGCGAGGCCGAGCGCGATGGCGGCGAAGATCGCGAAGAGACTGCCGAAGACGCGATAGGGCCAGACTTGACGCTCCAGTTGTTCCTCCATGGTGCGTAGGTTTTGGACCGGGAGATCGTTGTCGATGGCCTGCACTTCACGGCGGAAGACTTCCTTCAGCGTCGACGGAGGGACTAAGGTGCGGGCGGCGACGAACGGGCTGGAGTCGGTTTCGAGGCCGTAGGGGAGATAGATGATGGATCCGCGCTTCGATCTTGACTGGTTATTCTGCGAGATGTTGGGGACGATGCCGATGACGGTCAGCCAGGGTTGGGCGACATCCTTTTTATAGAGGCGGAGGCGCTTACCGATGGCGTTTTCGGTATGCCAGAAGGTTTCGGCGCATTGGCGGTTCACGATAATGTTGGCGCCGTCGGCGGGGGTGAAGTCGCGGCCGGCGAGCATCTGGTCGCCCATGACGCGGAAATAATCGGGGGTAATGATGACGGCGTCGACGTTGGGGCGGCGGCGCGCGTCAGACTGCGGCTCGCCGTCAATTTCGTAGGGAAAGTTCCAGGATCCGGTGAGAGGGATGTTAGATGTCACGGTGGAAATTTCCACGCCAGGAACGGCATCGAGGCGGGTTTTCAGGCGATCGAAGAAGGCTTTTTGTTGCTCGGGGAGCTTATAGTTGGCGCGGGGCAACTCGATGTACATCGTAAGAATGTTCGTGGAAAGGATGCCCAGGTCGGAGCGATAGGCGTTCATGAAGCTGCGAATCATGAGGCCCGCTCCGGCGAGGAGGACGACGGCGAGAGCCATTTCGACGACGACAAGGAGTCCGGAAAGATATTTGCCGCGTCCGCCTCCGCTGGAGCCGCGGCCACCATCTTTCAGCGCGGTGTTGACGTCGAGCTTCGAGAGGCGGAGGGCGGGCGCGAGACCGAACAGGAGTCCGGTGCCGAGGGTGATCCCGGCGATGTATAGGAGCGCGCGAAGGTCCATGGAGAAATCGATAGATGGAGGCTTCCCGAGGGGAGTCACCACGTTGTCGAAGGTGCGGACGCCCCAGATGGCGAGAACAAATCCAATGGCTCCGCCGGTGATGGAGAGCATCAGGCTTTCGATGAGGAGCTGGCGGATAATTCTCCAACGCCCGGCGCCGAGGGCGACGCGGATGGAGATTTCGCGTGTTCGGCTGACGGCGCGTGCGAGTTGGAGATTGGCGACGTTGGCGCAGGCGATCAGGAGCACGAATCCGACGGCGCCGAGCATGGCGATAAAGACGGTCTGAATCCCGCCCTCATTGCCGTCGAAATACTCGTTATAGCCGACGACGCGTCCACCGATGTCCTTGTTGGTGATCGGATACTCGCCGGCGAGGCGCTGCATGATGCCGGCGACTTCGGCGCTGGAGGACTTGAGGGACGAGTGGCCGGCGATATGTCCGTAGACGGTAAACCAGCGATTTTCGCGCTTCTTATGATCGTCGGAGGGAATGAGAGGCTTCCAGACCTCAGTCTCGCGAGGGAAATCGAGGCGGGAGGGCATGACGCCGATGATGGTGGTGGGCTCCTCATCGATTCGCACGGTGCGGCCGATGACGGAAAGATCCTTGCCGTAGCGATTTTCCCAGACCTTATAGCTGAGGATCGCAACGGGCGCGGCTCCGGGCTGTTCGTCGGAGGGGAGAAAATCGCGGCCGGCGAGGGGTTTCTGGCCGATCAGAGAAAAGGTGTTGGCGGTGATGCGGGCTCCGTGATAGCCCTCGGGGGATGCGGTGTGATCGCTGATATTGGCTGAAACTCCGGTGCTCGCGCCGACGGCGTCGAAGGATTTTAGCTGTGCCTTGAGGTCGAGGAAATCGGGATAGGAGTGCGCGGGCCACCAGTGGGGTTTGGTGGAATTGGTGGAGGCGAGGTAGAGGATCTGATCGCTGTTGGCAAACGGGAGATTCTTGAAGAGGACGGCGTTGGCGAGCGAAAATACGGTCGCATTGACGCCGATGCCGAGAGCGAGGGCGGTGACGGCGACGGTGGTGAACCCGGGATTTTTCAGGAGGGTGCGGAGGCCGAAGCGGATGTCCTCAAGAATGCTCATGCAGGAGGAGGACGGAGATCGGCGGATATTTGTTCCCAAAGGTCTTTAAATTCTGTCGGGATGGATCGGATTGATTCCAGAATAGCGGGTGAAATCGCTGGTGTTGAAAGTTAAGATCTGAGGAATATCATATGCTTTCATCACGGCCACGAGGCGAGCATCATGAACCTGAAGGCCGCTCACGCGATTCTCGATTAGCAGGTCCTTCCAGGCGGCATAGGAATCCGGATTTTCGTGAAGAACGTCGAAGAATTCTTCCAGCTTGATGAGCTCGTCTCGAGCTTCCTCGATCGAGAATCCCAAGCCGTTGTTGGCGTCGCGACGTTCCAGAACTCGGCAATGTTTTGGATGGCGACTACGAGCGGCTCCTCCCTCTCTATCAAGGTCGCGAGCGCACTGACCACGGTTGCGTTCGCAGGGTGATCAGGCTGTACGGAGCGAAGCAGGATGTTGGTGTCGACGAGGATCGCCATTGATTGGCTATCCGGATAGAGGGTCGCGCGGCTGATAGCTTCGTCTAAAAACGGCTTGGTCGGCCGGTGGCCTTTTGCCCACCCGATGAAAGCTTGCGCTCTTTCCTTGCCGTTTCGCCGTGTCGTGGCGGCTAAGGCGGCCTCTTTCTTTACCAGATCCTTCAGATAAGCATCGAGAGTGAGACCACGTTGTTGCGCTCGGGCGAGGAGGCCTTTTTCGATTTCGGGATCCAGCCTGAGGGTTATGTTCATGAAACAGCCTCACACTACTAGGGTAGCGGAGGCGGGGATTTTCTGAGGCGTGTTCTAGCGAGGCCCTCCGGGCACTCTTGGGCCCACCTATGTTCCCGCCTGGTTTATCGTAACCTATCACCTCCGCGTCGCGAGCAGTGCGAACGCGACGAAAACTCCTACGATGAGGAGGGCGGTTGCTAGAAGCTTTAAGAGGTCTCCACGCGGACGGACCGATACTCCCGCACCACCGACCATTACCTGGAGATAGTGATCTTCCTTCCCTAGTGTACGGACGGCCTCTGCCCAGGTTTGGAGTTCTTCCCGGTTTTCAGCGCGTGCGTGCGCACGGAACTTCCTGACGAGGCTCATAATCTTCTGCTCATATTCCGCCATGTCGTATTCCCGATCAAAGGCGTCGTTCACTTCCCCGATGTCCGGAAGAGTCCAGGCCGTTTCTGAAAAATAGAGCATTTTCGTTTCGACCTCGGACAGGGGCACATTCTCTCGGGCCGCTTCCGTGACGATTTTGCTAACAAGAAACTCTTTTGCCTCGCGGGCAGTGGCGAACGTCTTCATCACTGCAAATAAAACGAGTTCATAAAAAACTTATACGTCCCATGCGACTGCCCTCTCCACTGCGGCCGGAAGCCTAGCAGGATGATGTGGCCCTTCCCGTAATCCACATTCAGCGCCGCGGCTTTGCCTTCTAATTTTGCCGGGCCGACCAGGTATCCGCTCGCCAGCGGATTACGATCCTTCGGATATCGCGCCAGCACGGAGCCTTTGAATTCCGGCTTGGTATCGAACGCGGGACTCCGTTCGAACATTACGATCGGGTCCGGAAGTAGTCCGGCGTTGAGGGCGTTTTTCGGGTCTTCCACGTGGATCGTCAGCAGGCAGCCGGAGCAGAAGAAGTCGTTGTTGCCGACGCCGGCCAGCGCGTTCGTTACCGGCAGGCTGAACTGATCGATGGCGAACATCGTCGCGTTGTTGAAGGCGACCATGGTGCCTCCCTCGCTCACGAAATCTTTCAGCGCGTCAAGCCCTTCTTCGCCGATGCCTCCGGCGTAACGCTCCGGGATGGTGCCGGGGCGATTGCCTTCCATGATCTGACGGGTTTGCGAATCCGGCATCACGATGACGTCGTACTTCTCGCGTAGGTGGCCCGCGATGATATCCGCGTTATATAACGATGCGAAGGGGAACTGGTATTGTTCCAGAATCCAGCGCGTCCAGCCCTCGTCCATATTGGCGTTCCATGACCGGTAGAGACCGATTCTGGCGGCTTTGACAGGCTTTCCTTCGCCCTTCGCCGAGACCGCCTTTAGGTGATTCGCGGCTAAAATCGAATCGAGCTTTCCTTTGTCGATGTTCGACGCCGAGATCTCATCGCCCGCAAACGACACGGAGCCTTTCGCCGCGAGAATCTCATTGACGGCGTGCAGGCTGGCGTTCTCGGCATGGGAGAACGGCGCGGCGTAGCCAACAATGGCGCCGTTCTTCATCGGCACCGGTTTCAATGAATCCTTGAATTTCCCCGAGGGAGGAGACGTCACGGCGTGGACCTCGACGCCCATTTGATAGGGCACGGTCCAGCCTGTGACATCGTAGGGACGCTGCGATAGCTGAGGATATTTCTGCGCCTCGAACAGTTCCTTCACGAGGCCCGAAAAAGGCTGGTTCATCATGATGACCCACGCGTCGGGATCGGACGATTCCTTTACTTCGATACCTTGCAGCATCAGCTTCTCGAGCAGCAGCGCGGCGGTGGGCGAATCGTGCTGTTCGCGCGGAATGATGTACGCGTACGGAGGATCTTTTTCGAACCGCTCAATGGTGTCGCGCGCGGCCTTGTACTTGTTATAGACCATCTGTTCGCGATACTCGACGGCCATGTCGAGCACGGCCATGGATGCTCCATACATGTAGCGGCACGCGTCGGCCAAGCGCCACCAGCCGCCTTTCCAGGGGCTGGAATAAAGCATCTCCGCGCGAAGAGGCTGCCTTTGGGCGGGGAATTCGTCGACGGTGTAAAAGTGCGGTGTCGCGTAGCGATAGAGCGCGGTCTCGGTGAAGAAGGAAAGCGTGTGCCGGAAATTGCCGACGTTATCGAGATAGCCGGGATACCAGACGTCAAACGTCTCCTGATGCATCGATCCGGGCATGCCGTGCTCATCGAGATAGGACGCGATGGTCATGCCGGTGAGATTCAACCAGCGCAGCATCAGCGGATGCATATTGGCGGAAATGGGATCGGCGAACGGAGGCAGATAAATTCTGCCGGGAAATGGCGCCGTCTGATGATGGGTGTAAAACACCAGCGGCTGTGTTTCGAGCGTGGCCTTGGTCACCACCTGACTCTCAATCATGTTGAGCATGTAGCCGTCGCGGTTGTTATCGTGGCCCACGTATTCCTGCCATAAATACGGCAGGTTTGAAACTTCATACGGCGTGCCGACGTTCTGGCGATACCAGTTTGCAACCATATTCTGGCCGTCGGGATTGATGGAAAACCACAGCTCTGTGATCACGTCTTCGCGGATTTTTTTGTACTCGGGATCTTCGCTCGCCACCAGATCGTAGCCGAGCTGAATGGTGTGCTGCGCGTTCGCGACCTCGGTAGCGTGAAGTCCTCCGTCGATGTGGATGATCGCTTTCTGGTCTTTGGCGAGCGCGCGAGCCTCCGCATCGCTGACGCCGCGCGAAAGGGCGAGGCGCCGCGAGACCTCTTTATAATGCTCCAGCTTGGCCAGGTTTTCGGGCGTCGAAATAAACGCCATATACCAGTCGCGCCCCTGCGTCGTCTTGCCGACCTTTACCAGCTTGATCCGCTTGCTGGATGCGGCCAGTTTCTGGAAATAATTTAGCGCGTCGTCGTAGGTGGCGAGATAAAAATCGTCGCCCGGCTTGTGTCCCAGAACCGATTCGGGCGTCGGGATCTGCGCGAAGCTCATTGAGCAACAGCCCAGCATTGCGGTCAACGTCAATAACGAAAGAGCTCTCACCGGATCACCGCCAAATTAGAGTCAGGTTCAGGCACCACCGGAGGAGTTGTCGTTCCTCCGCGACCGCGTCCGCCGCCACGTCCTCCTTCGCGGACCGGCGCCGGCTCGGTTGCGGCAGGCAGCGCGGGCGCCATCGAATTGTTGTAGTACATCGCGTTGAACAGGAATTTGTAGGTCCCGTGCGATTGGCCTCGCCACTGCGTGCGGAAGCCGATCAGGATCACGTGGCCTTGTCCAAGCACTACGTCGAGCGCGGCCGCTTTCCCTTCGATTTTCTCCGCGCCGATCAGATATCCACTGCGCAGGGGATTGCGGTGGTCGATATAACTGGCGAGAACCGTGCCGCGAAATCCCGCCTTGGTGTCGAACACTTCGTTGCGCTCGAAAAGAAGATCCGCCTGCGGAGGCAGACCCGCGCTCACCGGGTGCTGCTTCACGTCGGCCCGAAGAAGCGCGCCAGAACAGAAAAATTCGTCCGACCGCAAACCCGCGACCACATTAGTCACTGGCAGGCCCAATCGATCGATCGCGAATTGCGATGCATTGCCGAGCGTGACCAGCGTCCCTCCCTCCTCGACGAACTCGCGCAGCGCCTCGACGCCCTCATCGCCGATGCCTCCCGCATAGCGGCCGGGAACGGTGCCCGGCTGCATCCCGTCGACAATCTGCCGCGTCCCCATTTCCGCCAGCACGATGGAATCGAACTTCGACCGCAAATGCCCGCCCTGCACGTCGTCGTTATGCAGAACCGTGAAGGGGAAATGGAACTGTTCGAGGATCCACTTGGTCCAGCCCTCATCGATGTTGCCGGCCCACGGCTCGTACAACCCGACGCGGATCTTTTTCACCGCGATCGCCGTTGGTGAGTCGTTCACGGACTTTGCGTCGACTCCGTTGCCCTTCAAAATCGAGCCGGCATTGCCGCCCGCGTAAATTTCCGATTTCCCGAAGCTCACCGTGCCGCCCGCGGCCAGAATATCGTTCACCGATTTCATCGCCGCATTGGAGTTGTGGGAGAACGCGAACATCGGACCGGAGCCTTCGATCTTGCCGACAATCGGCGCTACGCGATCGATCTTTTGGAGTGCCGCGCGCGCGTCGGCCGTCACCGGTTCCACCACCATCACGACAGTGACGCCCATCTGCATCGGCAGCGTCCATCCGGTCACATCGTAGGGAGTTTCGAAGGAACTGCCGGTCGGATTCGCCGTCGCGGTTGCTCCCGCCGCGCCTCGTCCACCGCCGCCCCGGCCGCCGCCTGCCGCGGGTGTCGCCGCCGTGGCCGGTGCAGCCGCCGCCGGAGTTGCCGCGGTCGCCGCCGCTGGAGCCGGGGTTGCGGGAACTGTCGCCGCTCCTCGACCTCCCCCGCCTCGACCGCCGCCGGCCGCAGGCGCAGCCGCTCCGCCCCGGCCCCCACCCGCGGGACGCAGATCCGGATAATGCTGCGGCTCGAACAATTCTTTCACCAGCGACGCGAACGGCTGATCCATCAGCACCACCCAGTCGCCGGATTTATACATCGATCCGTTCACTTTGAAATCGCGCGTCGCCTGATGCACCTCGATTCCATTGATCAGCAGCTTCTCCACCAGGATCGCCGCCGTCGGCAGATCGTGCTGCTCCTGCGGAATCACGTACGCATAAGGCGGATCGTTCTCGAACTTCTTTATCACGTCGCGGCCGGCCTGATAGCGGTTGTAAAGTAACTCCTCGCGACTCTTCGCCGCCGTATCGAGCACTGCCATCGACGCGCCCAGCATGTAATTCGTCGCGTCACGCAAACGCCACCATCCGCCTCTCCAGGGACTCGAATAGAACACCTCGGCCTTCAAGTCTTGTTTATCGCGCGGAAACTCGTCGATGGTATAAAAATGCGGCGTCGCGTAACGATATAGTGCCGTCTCCGTCAGAAACGAAACCGTGTTCCGAAAACTGTTGACATGATCGACGAAGCCCGGATACCAGTCGTCGAACCGTCCGCGATGCATCGCGCCCGGCATATCGTGCTCGTCCAGATACGCCGCCATCGACGTGCCGAATTTATTCACCCAGCGCCACATCAAAGGATGCGGATTCGCCGAAATCGGTTCGGCAAACGGAGGAATCCAGATCCGCGCCGGAAACGGAGCTGTCTGGTGATGGTTGTAAAACACCTGCGGATAATAATCGAGCACCGCCTTGGTTATGGTCTGCGATTCGACCATATTATTCATGTACCCGTCGCGATTGTTATCGTGCCCGATGTATTCCTGCCACAGCCCCGGCACCGGACTTACCTCATAAGCAGTGCCCAGATTGCTGCGATACCAGGTCGCCACCTGGTTCTGTCCGTCGGGATTGATCGAGAACCACAGCACCAGGATCACGTTGTCCAGAATCGCAGTCGTCTCGGGATCGGTCTTCGTCACCAGGTTGTAAGCGAGCTGGATAGTGTGCTGCGCGCCCGCGACCTCGGTGGCGTGCAAGCCTCCGTCGATGTGCACTATGGCTTTTCCGGTCCGGGCCAAGGCGCGCGCATCGGCGTCGCTCAGTCCCTTCACCAGCGCGAGCCGCTTCGCCGTGTCCTTATATTTATCGAGCTCCGCTAAATTTTTAGCCGAGGAGATATAGGCGATGTACCAGTCAAGTCCGCGCGTCGTCTTCCCGACCCGCACCAGTTTCAACTTATCGGTCGACGCAGCGAGCTTCTGGAAATACCCGAGCGATTCATCGTATGTCGCGAGATAAAAATCGTCGCCCGGCTTGTGCCCGAGCACCGATTCCGGCGTCGGCACCTGTGCAATAAGAACCGAAGAAAACAGCAGCACCGGCAGCAATCTCATAAGAGGGATAGACTAGCACGGTCTCGGGCCAAAGCGTGAGTGCTACCGAGCACGAGGAGCTAAGGCCCATCTAGCGCTGAAGCCATCAGCGTTGCTGCTGATCGGAGCCCGTCTCGGCGGACTCGGACTGATCCGCCGCCGCATGCGGTCTTGCGGACCACTTTTTCGCCCGCATGTCTACCCCTCATTGTTAATATAGACATGCGGGCGCGTAGCTCAGGTGGATAGAGCATCAGCCTTCTAAGCTGAGGGTCGCAGGTTCGAGTCCTGCCGCGCCTACCAACGTTCAGTATTTACCAAATCGTCAGAAACGCTCCGAATCTCGCCGCCTTCTAACAATAGAGAGGCAGCCCCGCTGCTTCGCGCGCCCCCTCGCGAAATGTTCTCTTTTGCTCTACCACTGATCCTCAGGACCTCTCTCGCGATCCTCGCCTGCGCGGTTTGCTTCGGCCAGAACACTCCGCAGGGTACGTGCAAGGGCGTCACGACCCCTTCCGCCGCCGCTGAACCGCAACCCAAACACATCCTGGGAGTCTTCCCCAATCACAACACGGTTCCCTGTCTCTTCCCTTATGTGCCGATCGGCCCAAAGGAAAAGTTTAAAATCGCCAGCGCCGACGCCTTCGACCCCGGAGCAATCGTCGCCTCCGGGTGGGTTGCGGGCGCCGCGCAGCTATTCAACTCCAATCGCCCCTTCGGACAGGAAGCGTCGGGATACGCCCGCTATTACGCCGCCGCCTATGCGAACCACGTGATCGGCGACTTTCTCCGGGAAGGTGTTTACCCGTCCTTGCTTCATCAGGACCCCCGATATTTTCGCAAGGGCATCGGTTCTAAAAAATCCCGCATAGCCTACGCCGTCAGCCGCGTGTTCATTACGCAAATCGACGCGGGAGGAACCGCATTTAATTCCTCCAAAGTTTTGGGCGCAGCCAGTACCGTCGCAATATCGAGCCTCTATTACGCCAACCACCGCGATGTAGAAGGCGCCTCGGCCGGCTTTGGCGCACAGTTGGGTGGCGCCATGGCCGCGAATGTCCTCAAAGAGTTTTGGCCGGATCTGCTCAGGAAAATTTCGCGAAAGCATTCCGCCCCCGCCCCTGACGGAGTCAGCCTTGCCACTCAGTAATTACCGATCCGAATCGCCCGGCCTCGCCAGCAGCAAATCCCTCATCCCGAACCTCGGATCTACCGCGACCTCGAAATATCCGATCATCATCTCATCCCAGCTCTGTGCCCCGAACCTCACCGTCTTCGCAGGGTCCGGATTCCGCGGATTATTCGGCGAATTATCGAAATGCGCCGTACACTCGATGGTCGAGCCTTGCGGCAGCCGTAGAGGCCGATCCAGATAATAGGAAAGCTGCCAATCGTAGGAATAGCGTGGGACCGTCAGCAGCGTTTCCTTGCGCCCATCGGGATACGCCACGCGAAACTCGAACGATTTCCCCCGCAGATGCATGTGCGGCAAAAGCGACACCAGCGTCGCGTCTTCATAGAGCGTGACCCGCGCCTCTACGCGATAATCCGGATCGCCGGCCGGCACCGCGAAACGCACATTCGCCGCCGCCAGTTCCATTACCCGCTCGCGAGGCTTCTCATGCGCCAGGATCAGCCCCACGCGGCTCCGGTCGCGCCCCGGCTTTCCGTCGGTGGTGTAGTGAAGCTGAAAAACCAGTTCGCTCCCGGCCTTGATCAGTTTCGCCTGTCCCGCGCCCAGCATCTCCGGAACTGAGCCCGGCCCGTAACCCGCCAGAAACTCTCCTTGCTCCTGAGATCCAGGCTCCTTCACGCTCACCACGATGTGATGCGTATGCGCGCGATCTCCAGGCCGCACTTCGGCAAGCCGCACCCAGGTGTCTTCTTTAAAATTCGTGGGCACCGTCACGTACTTATATCCCAGCGTCCCCGAAACCGGGACTTCCACCTCGTGCGGCATCTCGATCACGATCTCCGGCGCTCCGATTTTCCACCCCGGCACCCACGCGACCGGCTGCGGTGCGTCTTTCGAATCGCCCTCCGGTGCGCCCGCGTTCACCCACTCGGAAATCGTCGCGATCTCCGAATCCGCCAACCGCGCATCGTTAGAAAATTTTCCGACATGCGGATCGGCGAACCACGGAGGCATCGCACGCTCCACCACTGCCTGCTGAATCGCCTTGGCCCACGGCCGCGCCGTCGCGTAATCGGTCAAAGCCATCGGAGCCGCTTCGCCCGCCCGATGACAACTCTGGCAGTGCGCCTGGAACAAGGGAAGCACGTCTTTATAAAAGGAAGGCGCGGCTGCCGCACTCAAAGTCATCGCCAGGATAGAAAAAAACAAACGGCCCACATGCCGATTCTACGTCACCTCATGGACGCACAAAAGGCAAAACAATTTTAGCCGCTGATAAACGCTGATGAACGCAGATCGGAAACAAGAATGTCTTGGGCAGCTAATCAGCGTTCATCAGCGTTCATCAGCGGCCAATCAATCTTTTTTAACTTGTTACTATCGGATTTGAACCTCCTCGCCCTCCTATTATTGGCCCTCGTTTGCCTCGCCCAGCCCGCGGCATCCGACACCGCAATATGGAACGACTTCACCAGTTGGCTCCAGCGCCAGCAGCCCAACAGCAAGCCCGGCGAGCTGATTCGGCTTTACCGGGAGAATCTCCTTAAACAAGGCCTCTCGCCGGACGAAGCGAGCCGCCGCATGTCCGTGGTTTCCGATTCGATCTTCACGCGCCGCAAAGGAGTCGAGGCTCTGTGGGACAAGGTCTACGCGGGGAACGATCCCATCTTTATTCAGACTCCCAGCGCCATCGTCATGAACGCGATCGAGGGGCGCAAGCCCGGTAAAGCGCTCGATATCGGCATGGGTCAAGGCCGCAACTCCGTCTATCTGGCAGCGCAGGGATGGGACGTAACCGGCTTCGACCCGTCCCAGGAAGGCGTTCGCATCGCACAGGCCAATGCCGCGAAAGCAGGCGTCAGATTCCGCGCCTTGGTCGCGCGCGACGACGAATTCGATTACGAGTCCAGTCAATGGGACCTCATCGTGATCACCTACGTCCGCGACTTGACCGGCAGCGACGCCGCAATCTTTTTAAGAGCGCTCAAGCCCGGCGGTCTGGTCGTCTATGAGAATGGTGCGGACACCGGCAACCAGGTGCTGCGCGCATTTCTGGGCTTTCGGATCATCCGCTTCGAAGACGTCGAGACTACGGCGGAATGGAATCCAGACCGGAAAACTCGTCTCCAGCGCCTGATCGCGCAGCGGCCGTCACAAAACCCATAGCCATCTCGTCATACAGGCAGAAAAGATCGTTCCGTGTGGTCGCGGCTCGGAATCGGCGACGCGTAAAATCAATCGCTTACCAAGCCGCGACCACAGGGAGCGACCTTCAGCGATCTAAGAGGACAACATGGAATCCTACATCATCGTCGGCGGAGGCCTCGCCGGTCTCACCGCAGCCAACGCCCTCGCCCAACCGGGCCGAAAGGTTACTCTGCTCGAACAATCCGAGCATCTCGGGGGACGCGCCATCACCCAGCAGGAGGCCGGCTTCTTTCTCAATCTAGGCCCGCACGCGCTCTATCGCGGAGGACCTGCAACACGTACCTTCGAAGAGTGGAACATTCCCTTCGAAGGCCACCTGCCCGCGCAGGATCGAACGCACCTGGTCTATGAAGGTAAGAAATATCCACTCATCGCCAACACCGCATCGCTGCTGACATCGCCGCTGTTCGGCATCGGCGAGAAACTCGAAGCGGGCAATCTGTTCCGTCTGCTGGCTGCCGGCCAGGCGCCCCATCAAAATATGCGCGAATGGATCGAAGACCACGCGCGCTCGCCCAAAGTGCGCAGTCTGGCCGCAGCGCTGACGCGCCTGACTACGTTTGTCGCCGATCAGGCCCACCTTTCCGCGTCCGCCGCGCTGCGGCAAATCTCGCTGGCGATCGCGAAGAATGTAGTGTTCCTCGATCGCGGCTGGCAGACGCTCATCGACGGACTCGCCGCTCGCGCACGCTCACTGGGCGTTGAGATCCGGTGCAGCGCGCCGCTAAATTCCCTCGCGTTCCTCGACGCCGACGGAATCGTGTTGGCCGTGCCTCCCCCGGCGGTCGAAAACCTAACCGGCGTAAGCTTCCCGAATCTGCGTCCCGTCCGCGTGGCATGTCTCGATTTAGGTCTAAGCTCGCTCCCGGAAAACGCCGCGAACTTCGGCCTCGGCATCGACCGGCCTCTCTACTACTCGGTTCACAGCGCTGTGGCGAAGCTCGCCCCTGAAGGCAGCGCGCTAATCCAGATGGCCAAATACCTCGAAGCCGATTCCGATCCGGTAGTCGATCGCATAGAGCTCGAAGAATTCGCAGACGTTCTCGCACCCGGCTGGCGCGATCGCGTTACGATGACGCGTTTCCTGCCCAAAATGACCGTATCGTACGCGATGGCAGGCCTGGAAGGCCGTCCCGATGTCGACGCGCTAAAGAAGGATGGGATCGTCATGTGCGGCGATTGGGTGGGTCCCGATCACATGCTCACCGACGCCGTTGTTGCAAGCGCGCTGAGCGCGGCCGCCATGGTACAAAAAGGCAAATCCGCACGCAATGCCGCCTGAAAATCAATTCGAGCAATACCGGCCTCTGATGTTTTCGCTGGCCTACCGCATGCTCGGCACAAGGGCTGATGCCGAAGACATCGTGCAGGACGCCTACCTGCGCTGGCAGTCGGCCTCGCAGGAAGAGGTGCGCGCGCCGAAGTCGTACTTGACCACGGTAGTCGCGCGCCTCTCGCTCGATTCGCTAAAATCCGCGCGCAGAAAACGCGAGACCTACGTAGGCGAATGGCTCCCCGAGCCGATCGTCGAACCTCCAGGCGCAAGCGCGGCAGAGATGGCGGAGTCTCTCTCTTTAGCGTTCCTGCACGTCTTAGAAACGCTGACGCCAGATGAGCGCGTAGCTTTTCTGCTGCGCGAAGTATTCGACGCCGACTACGCCGAGATCGCGGCGACGCTCGACACTTCCGAGTCCAACTGCCGCCAGTTGATCGCGCGAGCGAGAAAACACATTCGCGACCGCCGTCCCAGATTCAAAGTCGACCGAGCCCACCAGCAGAGCATATTGCAGCAGTTCTTGCTCGCCGCCCAAACCGGCGACCCCTCACAACTGCTCCCGCTGCTAAGCGCCGAAGTAGTTCTGCACTCCGATGGAGGCGGCAAAGTGCCGGCGACGATAAATCCGATCTACGGCGCCGATAAAGTCTCCCGATTCTTCGAAGGCATCGCCAAAAAAGGCGCCACCCGCGGCATCACCGCAAAATTGGTATCCGTAAACGGAGCCCCCGGCGCGCTGCTGATGCACGGCGAGACGCGCAGCGCAGTGGTGTCGATCGAGCTAAACGACACCGGCTTGGTCGAGCGCATCTTCTTCGTAGTGAATCCCGACAAGCTTCCAGCCTGACCCCCCGTTAGGTTGTGCCTTCGATCGGCGTTCATCAGCGTTCATCAGCGGCTAAATGTCTTTTCTGACCCTTACGGTCGTGCATAATTCAGCAATCTTCCGCCCCGATGAAGACGGACGCCCTGTAGTCAGCTCCCCCGATTTTCCACGCGCCCATAGGGACGGCAAAAATATGCAGGAAGCGTTCGAGGAAGCTACCGATTGCCTAAGCAGCGTGATCTCCGCGCACATCGCGGAGAAACTGCAGATCCCCGAGCCTTCCCCCATCAACTTCATTGTGAACCCCGATAAGCTGCATTAGATCGATTTACTATCAGCCCCGCCAACAAATTCGCCAGAAAGGCAAACAGCACACCGGGGATGAGTACCATCAGCGCGAGCCTCATCGCGCGATAAGACATCATCTCGTTCCAGAATTCGATCCCTTCCTTGGCTCCAGCCTGGCAGGAATTCTCAAGCAGGTTGCCGAATGGATCGTTGGTTGCGCCCATGCAGTCGCCCGGTAGATCGAGGTGTGCGCCGTTGTCGTACCAAACCTTGAGGTCCGCATTCGAGTTCGCGACCGCGATGATTCCTTGTCCGATGCCAATGAACGGTCCGAGCACCAAACCGAACGCCCCCATCGCGATCCCTGCAATAACAAGAACGACAGCAAGAATCGCAACGACGATGCCACCCACTACCGCTTTCTCCATCAAGCTTTTCATAAAAGGCCTCCCTGTTCTTGATGGGCGCGAAAGCGCACCTTACATTACCGATTTCATCTGTTTGTGATACTATCCTCGTTTTAACAATTCGTTTAAGGATCCTTTCTCCGATGAAAGTTTACGAAACGAGCGACATCCGGAACGTGGCCCTTGTTGGTCATGGAAATTCCGGCAAGACGGCCCTTACTTCGGCCCTTCTCTTTACTGCGGGTGCTACTCAGCGCCTGGAGAACATCACGGATTTTGACGACGAGGAGATTGCGCGGAAAATTACCATCGCTTCCGCGGTCGCCGCCTGTGAGTGGAAGGCGAAAAAGATCAACCTCATTGACACTCCGGGCTTTAACATTTTTATCAACGATACCCGGGGCACCCTTATAGCGGCTGATGCGGCGCTGGTGGTGGTCGACGGTATTGCCGGGGTTGAAGTGCAGACCGAGAAGGTCTGGACGTTTACCGACGAGTTCGTGCTGCCAAGAGCGATTGTTATCAATAAGCTGGATCGCGAGCGGTCCAGTTTTCAGCGCACGCTTGAAAACGTTCAATCGGCGTTTGGCCGGGCGGCGATTCCGATTCAGTTGCCGATTGGGGCGGAAAAGGATTTCAAAGGCGTCGTCGATTTGGTACGAATGAAATCGTATGTGGCTGGGAAAGAAGGAGATATCCCTGCCGACCTCGCCGAAGCGGCGAAGGCTGCGCATGAGGTTTTGGTCGAGATGGTCGCGGAGGGCAACGACGCTCTGCTTGAAGAGTTTTTCAACGAGGGCACGCTGCCGGTCGATCATATTCTCGACGGACTAAGGGAAGCGGTGCGCGTAAGACGCCTGTTTCCAGTGCTTTGCGCGTCGGCTACCGGTAATGTAGGCAGCGACTTGATTCTCTCGTTCATTAATGAACACTTCCCGAGTCCGCTTGAATGTGGATCATGGAAAGGCAAAACGAACGGCAAGGAAGTGGAGCGCGCGATCAAAGATTCTGGGCCGGTTTCCGCATTTGTTTTCAAGACGGTAGCGGATGCATTCGCGGGGCGGGTTTCGTATTTCAAAGTGATTTCCGGGGTGCTCAAGAACGACGCGCATTTGATCAATTCTCGCTCCGGTGTGGACGAGCGTTTAGCGCACATTGGAGCAATTTTCGGAAAGACCATCGTCGCGCTAACTGAGCTACATGCAGGAGATATCGGCGCGGTAGCGAAGCTGCGCGACACTTTGACCGGCGACACCCTGGCCGACAAAGCGGCGATGATCGAGTATCCGGAAGTGCGCCTGCCGGAGCCTTCGATCGCTTATGCCATCGCGGCGAAAACCCGCAACGATGAAGACCGGATGGGGAACGCTATCCACAAGATTCTGGAGGAAGATAAGTCGCTCCGCTTCTATCGCGATCCGCAGACGAAGGAATTTCTGCTGGCGGGGTGCGGACAGCAACATATCGAGATTATCGTTAGCCGTCTGAAGAAGCGCTATGGTGTTGACGTGGCGCTACATGCGCCGAAAATTCCGTACCGGGAGACCATTCGCGGCAAGGCCGAAGTACAAGGCCGGCATAAAAAACAAACCGGCGGCCACGGGCAATTTGGGGATTGCTGGATTCGCATGGAACCGCTGGCGCGGGGTGGGAAGTTTGAATTTGCGAACGAAGTTTTTGGCGGCGCGATTCCCAAGAACTTCATTCCTGCCATAGAGAAAGGCATTCTGGAGACAGCGGAAAGAGGTTACCTCGCGGGCTTTCCGGTGGTCGATTTTAGAGTGGTGGTTTACGACGGGTCGTATCACGATGTCGATTCGTCGGAAATGTCGTTTAAGCTGGCGGCTCGGAAGGCGTTCCGGGCGGGGATGGAGGCGGCGAAACCCTCGCTGCTGGAACCGGTCATGAACGTGGAAGTCCAAGCTCCTGTTGAATTTGCGGGCGATCTTATGGGCGACATGAACGGGCGGCGCGGGCGCATTTCGGGCATGGACACCAAAGGTGGAACGCAGATTATCAAGGCGCAGGTGCCGATGGCGGAAATGCTGGATTACCTCAATGTTTTGACGTCGATGACGCAGGGTCGCGGGTCGTTTTCGATGGAGTTCGATCATTACGACTTCGTGCCCGGATTGCAGGCGGAAAAGATCATTGCGGCGGCGAAGGCGGCTCGTGCGGGCGAGGAAGAAGAGGAAGAATAGCTTCCTTAGTGCGCCTTAATTGACGTTATGTCGCCGGAAAGCACGCTCGATGATGGCTTAGGTGACCATAATTTCGCGTCTCAAGCCACCTGGGGTCGGGGACCTATCCTACTTAATTTGCCAACTCTCAGTGCGGGGTAACGTTTTAGGGTGTGGACGGTATTGTTCTCGTGGGCCACTTCCTTAACGACATCCGCTACGCTTTTCGCACGTTTCGCAAATCGCCGGTTTTCGTTGCTGTTGCGGTGCTCTCCTTGGCACTGGGCATCGGCGCGAATACGGCCATATTTACGCTGATCGATCAGGTGCTGCTGCGGCTGCTGCCGGTGAAAGATCCTGAGCAACTGGTGTTGCTATGGGGACGCGGGTCGCACTACGGCAGCAATAATGGGCCGAATAAGCTTTCCTATCCGATGTATGAAGACTTTCGCGATAAGAACCAGGTCTTCAGCGGGATGTTTTGCCGGAACGGGATGGACTTCAGTCTCAATTTCGAGGGCAAAACGGAGCGGATTTCGGGCGAGCTGGTTTCGGGGACCTATTTTCCAGTGCTCGGCGTGGGTGCGGCGCTGGGGCGCGTGTTTAATCCAACGGACGATCAGAACCCTGGAGGCGAGCCTTACGCGGTGCTGAGCTATCGCTATTGGATTACGCGGTTCGCGGGCGATCCGCGGGTGATCGGAAAAAAACTGGTGTTGAACGGATACCCGTTTACGGTGGTCGGCGTGAGCCAGGCGGGATTTGACGGGACGGATCCGACGCAATCGCCGCAGGTGCGCATTCCGGTGGTGATGAAGCTACAGATCGATCAACTCGCTTTCTACGATTTGAAGAGCCGGCGCGGCCGATGGGTGAACGTCTATGGCCGGCTGAAACCGGGCGTCTCCATGGAGCAGGCGAAGTCGAGTTTGCAGCCGCTGATGCACCAGATGCTGGAGATGGAGGTGCAGGATAAAGCGTTTTCACGCGCGGCACCGGAGACGAAGCAGGCGTTCCTGAAGATGTGGATGGAGCTGATTCCGGCATCGAAGGGAAGGTCGAATCTGCGGGACCAGTTTTCCAACGCTCTGCTGGTGTTGATGGCCATTGTCGGCCTGGTGCTGCTGATCGCGTGCGCGAACGTCGCGAATCTGCTGATCGCGCGGGCGACGGCTCGGCAGAAGGAGATCGCGGTGCGGCTGGCTTTAGGCGCGAGCCGCGGGCAGATTATTTCGCAATTGCTAGTGGAGAGCTTAATGCTATCGATGGTCGGAGGCGCGGCGGGGCTGCTGCTTGCGGTATGGATCGACGAGGCTTTAGTGAATTTTCTGCCGGTGGGAGCGACGGATACGCTGGCGGTTTCGGCGGTGCCGGATTGGCGGATTCTGCTATTCACTCTCACAATTTCGCTGCTGACGGGAATCATTTTCGGCCTCGTTCCGGCGTTGCAAGCGACACGGCCGGATCTGGCTCCGACATTGAAAGACGAAGTCGGCGCAATTACCAGCACCGCGTCGATCGGACTCAGAAAGACGCTGGTGGTTGCGCAGGTGAGTCTTTCGCTGCTGCTGCTGATCGGAGCGGGTCTTTTTATCCGAAGCTTGAAAAATCTAAAGGGTATCGATCCAGGATTCAAGACGCGAAATCTGTTGACGTTTGCGATCGACGCGCCGCTGAATGGATACAAGCCGGAGAGGAGCCGCGATATTTACCGGCAGATTTACGCGAGTCTGAATGCGCTGCCGGGTGTGGAGTCGGCTAGTCTGGCGGTTATGCCAGTGATGGAAGGCGACGAGTGGGATAGCTCGGCTACGGTGGATTCTTTCCAGGCGAAGCCGAACGAGGGGCTCGACCCGCACATGAATTTCGTTTCGCCCGGATATTTCAAGACCATGAACGTACCAATTGTGCAGGGGCGGGATTTTCGGGAGGCGGATATGGGCAAGGACGCTCCGAAGGTCGCGATGATCAACGAGAAGTTCGCGAAGAAATATTTTCCTAGCGGAATTGCGGTGGGCCATCGGGTGGGGATGGGGAGCGATCCGGGGACCAAGACCGATATTGAGATCGTCGGGGTGTTCGGCGATATGCGCTATGAAGGACTGCACGACGAGGTTCCGATTGAGCTCGTTCGGCCTTACGAGCAGATGGATTTCACGCTGGGGCTTTCCGTTTACATCCGTACCGTGCGCGATCCGGAGCAGATGTTTTCGGCGGCGAGGCACGCGGTGCAGCAGATCGATGCGACGCTGCCGGTGGTGGACATGAAGACGCTCGAAAAACAGGTGGATAATTCCCTAGTGACGGAGAGGCTGGTGGCTACGCTATCGAGCGCGTTTGGAGTTTTGGCGACACTGCTGGCTTCGATCGGGTTGTATGGGGTGATGGCGTACACGGTGGCTCGGCGGACGCGGGAGATCGGGATTCGGATGGCGCTGGGTGCGGCTACGGGCAATGTGGTGTGGCTGGTGATGAAAGAAGTGCTGGTGCTGGTGGGAGTGGGGATTGTCCTGGGCTTGGGGGCTTCGTGGGGATTGACGCGATACGTGCAGAAGCAGTTGTACGGGATTCAGCCGAACGACTTGATGACGATTGCGCTGGCGACGATTGGGATTGCGTGCGTAGCGTTGGCGGCGGGGTATGTGCCGGCTCGGAGGGCCACTCGGGTGGATCCGATTCGGGCTTTGCGGTGGGAGTGAGGAAGAAGCATCATTTTGGCCGCTGATGAACGCTGATCTAAGGCAAGAGGGCAGGTCGGGAACCTGCCCCACTTAAAAAGCCGCCAGGATTGGCCGCCCGACAAGACGGACTTTCATCGCTATTGGAATTGCATCGCCATTCGCCGGTTTTTCGGGTGTGCTTGCCGATTTGGGGTGGGAACTTTTCTTGCTCGCGGTATGATCCGGTTATGAAGCTGGTTTATGCTTTTTTACCGATCGTGCTGTTGGGGCAGACGGCGCAGTTTGAAGTAGCCTCGATTCGGCCCTCGCCGCCTCCGGGGCCGGAGCGGATGAACGTCGGCGTGCACATCGATGGGGCGCGGGTTAGCTGCACGGCACTGAACCTGAAAGACTATATCAGCGCGGCTTACAAGATCAAGATTTATCAGATCGAAGGCCCGGATTTTCTGGGCAGCGAACGATTCGATATCAATGCGAAGCTGCCGGCCGGCGCGGCGGAAGCTCAAGTTCCGGACATGATCAAGGCGCTGCTGGCGGAGCGGTTCCAGATGAAGGCGCATCGGGAAACGAAGGATTTTCCGGTGTATGCGCTGGTGGTGGCGAAGGGCGGACTGAAGATGAAGGAGTCTCCAGTAGATCCGAACGAGGTGGGCGATCCGGGAGAGAAGCCGAAGGCGCCGGCCACGAACGTTACAGGCAGCGGCGGGCGCGGAGGAGTTCATCTCGAGTACGGGCACGGATCGTTTTTCACCATGGCCGACAACAAATTTATCGCCCGGAAGCTGGCGATAGCGAATTTCGTGGAAGTCCTGGCGCGGTTCGAAGACAAGCCGGTGGTGGATATGACGGGGCTCACGGGGAGCTACGATTTCGATCTGGAATTTACGCAGGAAGATTATATGGCGATGCTGATCCGGTCGGCGATTGCGGCGGGGATTACGATGCCTCCGGAGGCGCTGCGGATGTTGTCGGGGTCGTCGGGGGACTCGCTGACGAATGCTTTGGAGAGGCTGGGGTTGAAGCTGGAGAATCGGAAGGCTCCGCTGGAGGTGCTGGTGGTGGATCGTATCGAGAAGGCTCCGACGGAGAATTGAGCAGCGATATTCTCGAAAGCATCGCCAGCAATAAGCCGCCTGGATAGGCGGCTGCCGCCAAAATTGGCCGCCCCACAAGACGAATTCGCTACTTTAATAACGCGACGGCGGCTTCGTTGTTGCTTTCCGAGGCTCTCTGGAGGGCCGTGCGGCCTTTCGAGTCTTTTAATCCACGCTTGGCGCCGTGGTTCAGGAGGATTTTTATTATGGGAGCCGGGTCCTTGATTTCGGCGGCGATCATTAGAGGGGTGGCGCCGTTTGAGTCGGCCAGATTTACGTCGGCGCTGTGATTGAGCAGGGCTTGCGCGACGGCTGGCCTGGAGAACGTCACGGCCTGGATGAGAGGCGTCGATCCGTCGGTGGCGCGGACGTTTGGTTTGGCGTGGTGTTCGAGCAGGACGCGCACGGCTTCGGGTTTGGGCTCGGCGGAGGCGCGGTGGAGGGCGCTACGGCCTTTGGCGTCCACCTGATCGACTTTCGCTCCGGCGGTGAGGAGCGCCTCGACCATGGGCACGTTGTTCGGCAGATAGGCAGTGCCTTCGCTCGCGATCATGAGGGGCGTGGTGCCCGAGGAGTCGGCTAGATCGAGCTTGGCGCGGCGCGCGATCAGCAGTTGGACGACCGGCATCTTGGCAAATTCGACGGCGTAGAAAAGAGGCGTCGCGCCATCGTTGGCCTGTTTATTCACCAGGGCGCCGCTATCGAGCAGGAAGCCCACAAGGTTGGTTTTCCCGGCGGAGGCGGCGTGATGGAGCGCGGCGCGGCCTTGGGAATCGCGGGCTTCGAGGGAGGCTCGGGCGTCCACGAGGATTTGGGCGAGAGGGAGATTGCCTGCCTCCGAAGCGATGATGAGCGGCGTGTTGCCGTCGGCATCCTTTTCATTGACGTTGGCACCGCCGGCGAGCAGGGATTTCACGACGTCGGCTTTTCCGGAGGTGGCGGCGCTAAGCAGAGTGACGGCGGGGGCGGTCGCGGGAGGCGGTTTTTTCGGGGGCGCGGGTTTCGCGGCGGAGGGCTTGACGGGTTCCGCGGTGGGCGCGGGAGTGGGTGCCGGGGTTGGTTCGGGCGTGGGGGACGGCGTCGAGGTTGCGACGATCGCGGGATCGGCCGAGGGCGTGGGAGCACAGCAACGGTAGTGGGTGTAGTAATAAATCCCAGCGGCGGCGAGAGCGAGTGTCAGGAGTGCGCCTACGATGGGGGCGAACATCCAGGATTTATTTTCCTTGGGCTTGGATGGGCCTACTATTACGGTGGAGGTTGACGGCGCTGGGCCGGGAGCGCCGGCGGCGTTGGTCAGTTCCTGGATGAAGGAGGCGCAGTCGGGGAAGCGGTCCTGGGGTTTTTTCGAGAGAGCGCGGGCGAGGATGGCGCGGACGTTGGGCGGGACGGGAGTGTCGCCGGGCTGCGGGTCGAAGGGGTCCGCGGTGACGATTTGGAACATGAGCGTATGCGCAGTGGTTCCTTTGAAAGGCATGCGTCCGGCCAACATCTGAAAAGCGATGGTGGCGAGGGCGAACTGATCGGAGCGGCCATCGACTTCGACTGCCTGGATCTGTTCGGGGGACATGTAGGCGGGCGAGCCGACGCTGACTCCGGCGGCGGTCATGCCGGTGGTGCCTCCAGCGGTGAGTTTGGCGATGCCGAAGTCGGCGATCTTGACGCGGCCATCGGCGCGGACCAGGATGTTCGCGGGTTTGATATCGCGATGGACGACGTTTCCTTTATGCGCGTAATCGAGGGCGACGGCGATCTGGGCGAGAATGTCGAGGGCCCAGGCTCGGTCGAGCGTGGGGTTGTGGACAAGAAGACGCTCGAGCGAAGAGCCTTCGATGAACTCCATCGCGATGAAGACGTTGTCGCCATCCTCGCCGAGCTGGTAGACCGTTACGATTCCGGGATGAGAGATTTTCCCGGCGACGCTGGCTTCGCGGATGAGGCGCTGGCGAAGCTCCGCGCCTTCCTGGGGCGAAGTGCCGGGGTCGATGCGGATGACTTTAATCGCGACGGGGCGGCCGATGGCGGCATCGCGGGCGTGATAGACGACACCCATGGCTCCGCGGCCGAGCTCGCTCAGGATTTCGTATCCGCCGATGCGCGCGGGATTCATTGGTCCTCAAATCCTACCTGACTTAAGATTATGACTCGCATCGGGGTGCGATCGAATTTCAGGCGGATGGCGTGGAGTTTGGCGGGATCGATTTTCGGGAAGGCGGCGAGGGGGATCTCGAAGGTTTGAAACGCGGGCTCCGATGATTTTTCGTAGGCGAAATCGTCCATGAACTGGAGCTTCGTGAAGCGGACTTTGAAGGGGGGGAGAAGTGCTCCGAACTGGCTCAGGGGAAGCGCGGCTGTCGCGCCGTCGGTGGTTGCCAGCTCAATGTCCAAGTCCGTGGGCTCGGAGATTTTCTCCTCCTTCTTTTTGTTCTTGTCTTCGTCGTCTTTTTTGCCGGGCAGGGGAGCTTTCTGGTCGGTTACGGCCAGGGATAGAGTTAGTACGGGGGGTGGCTTAAATCCGTCGGGCAGCATTAATGTATACGCCGGAACGGGAGCATTTTCGGCTCGGTTCCATCCCAGGAAGACGCCGTTGTAGGCGCGGTCGCCACGGCGGAAGGGAATGCGGCCTTCCTTCCAAATGGATAGATCGGAGGCGCTGATATGGCCACCGGGGATGGTGGTGGTGGTGAGGTCGGGATCCTCGCTGAAATTGGCGATCGGGTGGTAGGAGGAGTCCTGGTAGCGGGACATGTAATACGTTTTGGGGAGCCAGTCGCGGGCTGTGCGAAAGTCGCGGAACATGGGGAGGTAGTCGCGATTGCCGTGCAAGGTCGCTTCGAGGAAAGCGGAGATGTAGACTTTCGCGATCAGGCGCTGGGCTTCCGGATCGAGCAGCGGTTTTTGGTTCAGGAACGACCCGAGCAGATGGCCTACGTCGGAGCGGCCCCATCGGGTGTTGAACTGGCCGTGATTGGCGCCGTAGATATAAAGCTCGGCTTTGAAGAAAGTTCCGTCGCCGGAGTAGTGGACGTGATCCCACTGGCGGCTGCCGTTGAACGACGAGACGTCGGAATCGTTGGCGCCTTGCATGGTGAAATAGCTGACGTCCTTGACGATGCGATACTCGCCGGCGGGCTTGTACTGGCCGTCTACGGGGGCGATCGCGACCAGGGATTTGATGGGGTAGTGGTAATCGAATTTTATGTTGGCGTTTTCGGGGTAGTAGGGAAGCGTGTTGAAAAGAGCAGCGGTCGCGACGGCTTCTCCGCCGCGGGAGTGGCCCATCAAGGCTACGTTCGAGACGTCGACTTTGTGAAAGAAGGGGTTGCCGGGGATATCGTTCCACTCGCGCCAGAGTTTCAGGTGTTCGAGGAGGAGCCAGCCTCGGACGGCTTGTTCTTTTTCGGGCCCTACGATCCATGCGTTGAGGAAATTTTCGTCGATGGAGGCCAGGATGAAGCCGCGACTGGCGAGAAGCTGGCCGAGGTATTCATAACCGGGGTCCGAGAAATCGGTCATGTTGTGGTTTCCGTGGACGATCAGGACCAGAGGGAAAGGCCCGTCGCCCCGGGGGTACCAGACGCGGGCGTTCAGGGGCATTTTATCGAGGCCAAAACCCCAATAACGGCGCCTTAGTTTTTCTTTCCAGCCTTTGAAATCCTTGAAGAACAGAGAACCGTCGATGGTTTTGGTCTTTATCGCCACGGAGTTGCCGTATTCAGGGCGGCGGATATCGGAACCGTTTCCATAGAATAAAGTCAGAACCGGATTCTGACCCGGCTTTGCCGGATTCGACACGGCGAGGGGCCGCGGGTCGGGTGAGGAGACTTGGCCGATCTTTAAAATGTCTTTGTCGGTTCCCGAAACGGATAGAAAAACGAAGATCGCGATGTTGGCGCCGATCGCGGCGGCGAAGAGCGTAACGGTCGCAATTTTCTTGCTGAGATGCGCTTCGCGGAAATGGCCGGCCAGGAATGTGGCGATGGTCGCGCCCAAAGTGCATTCAATCAACAAGAGGATCGCGCCGAGGGGGATGCCTAACTCCGGAGAGAAGGCCAGTCCGACTAACAGGCATGCTCCGATCAGGATGCCGGAGAAGAATCGCGGGAGCTTGCGGAAGATGGTCAAAATCACCCACACGAGAAGAGCGACCAGAGGAACGCCGATCAGGGCGATCGTCAGGGCGAAGGCCAGGTCGATGGGCAGGCCGAATCCGGATTGGAGATAGGCGCCGCCGACGATCGCGATACCGAGGGCGACCGAGAAAGCGCCCCAAAGGGCTCCTTTACGAGCTTCCGGTCCCGGGCGGATTTTGGTCCAGGCATGGCTCGACCAATCGCGAATGGTACGCCAGCGGTCCTTGATTCGCATCGCTTGAGTTTACTATGTGGTGTTCAGCCAGTCGCTTAAGGCCTGGCCGTCTGAGCGACCACTGCGGGACGCACGTCTTTCATGACGATCTGCCACGGCGCATAGCCGCGCGCGGCGGAATACGCATCATCCTCGATGGAAAATACCAGGTCAATGCGCGAGCCCGGCTCAAACTCCGCCGCTCGCTCCGCAAAATTCCACGCCTTTGCCTGCGACCTGAGCCCCTTCAGTTTGACGAAAACATGTTTTTCGCTCTTCACATCGCACGACAATACTTCCAGATTGCGGGCCACGAACAGCGGAGCCGGGTTGCCGAAGCCGAACGGCGCGAGGCTCAGGATCTGGCTCACCGATGCGTCGTCGATTTCGCGAAAATCGATTTCGGAGTCGATCTCGAGCGTCTTCACAAAATCGTCAGCCGTGAGCTTGGTCGCCGCGTGGGCGCGGAATCGCGAACGGAATTCTTCGACGCGCTCCGCTGCAATCGTCAAGCCCGCGGCCTGCCGGTGACCTCCGAACTTACTGAATAACTCCGGCATCTGCTCCAGCGCTTCGAGCAAATGAAACGCGGGGATGCTGCGTCCGGAGCCTTGCGCGACGCCGTTTTCGATTCCCAGCACGAACACCGGGCGATGATACCGCTCCACCACGCGGCTCGCGACGATGCCCACTACGCCGCGGTGCCATCCTTCGCCCGCGAATACCAGTGCGGCGTCGCCATCGGTGACTACCTGCTGGATGCACTGCTTGAAAATCGCGAGCGTGATCTCGGCTTCGGTCTGCTGACGATCTTTATTGAGATCGTGAAGCTGGCCGGCGATCACGCGCGCCCGCTCCGCGTCGCCGGTGCAGAACAGTTCGATGACGTCGCTCGCGCTCGCCATGCGTCCCGCGGCATTGATCCTGGGCGCGACCCGGAACGCAATTTGACCGGCGCTGGGGGACACTCCATCGGCCAGATCGGAAACGTCGAGCAGCGCCCGCAGTCCCGGATTCCGGACCTCGCGCAGCCCTTCGAGACCTCGCTTGACGATGACTCGATTCTCTCCGGTCAGAGGAACCACGTCGGCGACCGTCGCGATGGCCGCCAGCTTCAGGAATGATTCGACGAAAGCGTCGCGCTTTGGGTGACCGGCCAGCAGAGCCTGAATCAACTTGAGAGCGACCCCTGCGCCGCACAGGTTCTTTTCCGGATACGAACAATCCCGGCGATTCGGATTCAGCACGGCCAGCGCGGGCGGCAGTTCGGCTTCGGGCAGGTGATGATCGGTGACGATCACGTCGATCCCGAGCCCGGCGGCGGTACGCACCACTTCGCCGGCGCGGATGCCCGTGTCGACGCTCACGATCAGTTTCACGCCCTTCGCAGCGGCGTCCTCCACCACATCGCTGCGCATGCCGTAGCCGTCGCGGAGCCGATGGGGAACGTGAAAGGTAACCTTTCCGCCTAGCAGCTCCATCCCTTTTTTCAAAATGACGACCGACGAGGTGCCGTCGACGTCATAGTCGCCGTAAAGCAGAATCGGTTCATTCTGTTGGATCGCGCGATGAATGCGCTCGACCGCTTCGGGCATTCCTTTGAGCAGATAAGGATCGTGGAGATCGTTGAGGGAGGGCGCGAAGAAACGCCGTGCTTCGAGAACGTCGCGATAACCACGCGCGAAGAGGACTCGAGCGGCAGGCAGTGCAAGGTTCAGCGCACGCGCCAGTGCCGACACCTCCGAGGGATTAGAGGGAGCGACGGACCATTTCATTCAGGCAGATCCTGAACACAGACTAAAGTCTGTGCCACCTAGCACGCGGGGACCCAAAGGCAAACACGGGCCTCTTGCAAGTAATCAGCGTTCATCTCTTCGCCTATGATTAGTTCTTCGAAAAATATCCGCCGCCCAGGGGAGAATCGCCGTCGGATTTATGCGCCGCGTCGTCCACCCGGTCCAGAAGATCGTTCAGATCGTCGAACCATTCCGTGCGCAGGTCGAACACATAGATCCGCGGCGGCAGATCGAACGACAGCTCGATCTGGCAGGTGAATCCGATATAGCCGCGCATTTCCTTCAGGCGCAGTTCGATCGCGCGGCGCTCCTCCCGGGGAAGATTAGAGGACCCCGCATGATCCAGCGCGTCCTCCAGAATGTCGTCGGTAAATTCGCGCGCGTGAATCGTGACTAATTTTGCCCCCGCCGATTCCGCGGCCGCCAGGAATAGTTTGTAATCGGGATAACGCTCCGTATCCCAGTACACCGGTGCGGAGGTGTCTCCCGCGCGCGGGTGGCTATGAAAAACGACGATGCCGTGCGTTTCGAGGTAGCTCTCGATTTCGGAGCGTAAGGAATCAAGGTTTAACTTCACGAGTTTAATTTCATTTCTTCGTCCACGGTAAGGATGGTGTCGAATCGCCAGCATACGCCAGTCTCCGACATCGATCAAGTGGGGTCGGACCCTAAATTACTACGCTATCACAACCCCTTGAAAATTCATCGATTTCCAAAAAATGCGAAGCGTGTGTCATCCTAAGTAGCTGAACGAGCGTCTTTGTGCTGAATGGCAGTTGTTGCCGTGGTAGCTGTTGAAATTGCTAGTGTAACCTCTACCCGGTCGCGGGCCATCATTACAACGTACGTTTCGTAACGTCTGACACAACCTCAGGGAGGCAAGAAATGAAGAAATTGATATCTCTGTGCGCGCTGTTTGCGCTCACCACGGTAATGGCCTTGGCGGCCGATGTAACGGGAACCTGGAAGGGTGAAGCGAACCCCAATGGAAAGGGCGGACCTCCGACCTTTACCTTCAAGCAGGATGGGTCGACGCTGACCGGGAAGACTGCGATGCGCGGCAACGACATCGAAATTTCCAACGGCAAAGTCGATGGGGATAAGGTTTCGTTCGAAGTTACGTTCGAAGGCCAGAACGGCAAACAGACCACCAAGTATTCCGGTTCGGTCTCGGGCAGCACGATGAAGCTTTCCGCGGAGAGCGCTCGCGGCACCCGCGACGTGGTTCTCACCAAGCAGTAAACTCGATCAAAATTTAAAGCATCACGCCGGTTAGAGGGGGTTCGTCATTCTTAACGTGAAAAATCTCGCGCTTGCCGGCGTGTGTCTCGCGGCTTGCTTCTTTCAATCGATGGCCCTTGCGCAATCGGGCATCGTCAAAGCTGAAAATCAACCCGTCCCAGGCGCCCTTGTCAAGGCCACGCAGGGCGACAAAGTCCTCAGCACTCTGACCGACGACCACGGAGCGTATCAAATCGATGGCATGACTCCAGGCGCCTGGATCGTGACCGTTGAGATGTTCGGATTTACCACCGGGCGCAAAGAAGTCACCATCAGCGCCACTCCCTCTAAAATCGATTTTGCACTCGCCTTGCGCGACCGCTCGCAATTCGGCCGCGGCCCGGGCGGCGGACGCGGAGGACAGCCGGCGGAAGGAGAGGCCGAGGCTCCCACGCTCGACATGTCGGCTACGCCGGAGGCTGCTCAAGGAGCCGGAACGGAGGGTGCGAATCAGTCCCTGATGGCGCAGGGCAGTCTCAGTCAAGGCTTGCAGACCACCGCCGGCGACCAACAGGGCGGCGACGGTCCTGGCGGATTTGGACGCGGAGGGGGCTTTGGAGGGCCGGGCGGGCTAGGCGGACCCGGTGGTCCGCAAATCGCCGGCGGAGGAGGTCCTGGCGGTGGTCCAGGGGGTGGTCCCGGCGGATTTGGCGGTGGCGGAGGACGCGGCGGGGGCGGATTCGGAGGGGGTGGTGGCGGACGCGGCGGTGGACGCCCAGGGGGACGTGGACCTCGCGACCGCAGCGGCAATGCGGCCTTCATCGGCAACCGGACCAACGGCAATTCCAATCGCATTACCGGGTCGTTGTTCTACACCTTCGGCAACTCGGTGTTGAACGCGCGGCCGTTCTCGGTCGATGGTCTGGAAGCTCCCAAGGCGGCGTATTCGCAGAACCGGTTCGGTGTCTCGGCGGGCGGACCTTTATTCATTCCGAAATTATTCAACTTCGATAAGATCACCTGGTTCTTCAATTACACCGGCAACCTGCTGCGCAGCGGAGTCGATCAGCCGTCCAGCGTTCCGACGGCGGCGCAGCGCACCGGCGATCTCTCCTCGGTTACGCAGACCATTTTCGATCCCACGACCGGCACGCCGTTTCCGGGAAATATTATTCCCACGGCGCGCATCAGCCCGGTTGCGCAGGGTCTGCTGAATTTCCTTCCTCTGCCGAATCAGGCGACCGGCACAATTAATCAGGACTACCGGCTGATCTACGCCAATCCGACGACCACGCAGGCTCTTAATACCAGGTTGAACGCCACGGTCACACCGAAGGACAATCTAGCGTTCGTTGTGAACTGGCAGGGCAACAACTCCAAAACCGATCAGTTCTTCGGCTGCTGCGATACCGCGAGCGGCAACGGATTCAACGGCACTGCGACGTGGCGGCATCGTCTGGCCACGCGCAGTTTCGAATCGGTGATCCTGAGTTTCAATCGCCAGACCACCATCGTCACGCCTTACTTCGAAACGCTGAACCAGAATATCGCCGGGGAGCTGGGGATTGAAGGCACGTCGCAAAACCCGATGAACTATGGTCCGCCGACGCTGGGGTTCACCAATTACAGCTCTCTCTCGGACACGGTTGCGAAGCGCCAGGCGGTGGAGAACTTCGGTATCGCCGATATCCTGACGCTGCGCAAAGGCAAGCACAATTTCAGTTTCGGCGGCGGCTACACGCATTACCTGAACAATCTGATCACGGATCCGAACGGCCGCGGAGCCTTCACGTTCTCCGGTCTCGAGACCGCTCAATATGTGAACGGCAGTTCCGTCCCCGGCACTGGATACGATTTCGCCGATTTTCTGCTGGGCACGCCGGAGACTAATTCGATCCAGACCGGCAATACCAGCACCTATTACCGCAGCAACGGGATGAACGGCTACGCGGTGGACGACTTCCGCGTATCGGCCGGATTCAGTTTGAACCTTGGAGTCCGCTACGAATATTTCACACCGTGGACCGAAAAATACGGCCACGCCTCGAATCTGGATATCGCCCAAGGTTTCGCCGGCATCGCGCCTGTGCTGCCGGGCCAAGCCGGACCCTTCGGTGGAAACTTTCCCTCCGGCCTGATCAATCCGGATCGCCATAACTTCGCGCCGCGCACGGCCTTCGCCTGGAAACCGAATCCGAAGGGCAAACTGCAAGTTCGCGGCGGCTACGGTTGGTATTACACGCCCAATCAATACAACAAATTCGAGCAGAATCTTGCCGAGCAGCCTCCGTTCGCGGAAACCAACACGGTAACCACCAGCACTGCCGCGCCTCTGACGTTTGAAACCGGCTTGCTCCAAAAATCGGGTAAAGGCGTGACCAATACCTACGCGGTCGCGCTGAACTACAAAGACACATATGTACAGACCTGGAACGTCGACGTGCAGCGGGACCTGAACCGCGTACTGGTCTTCGAAGCCAGTTACCAAGGCTCGAAGGGCACGCACCTCGACTTCACAGAGGCTCCGAATCAGGCGCCTCTCGGACCTTCGCAGACCTCCGAGCAGCGCTTCCCGATCCCCAACGTCGGCAGCTTCCTCTACGACACGCCATCGGGAAATTCGCTTTACAACGCGGGACAATTACGGCTGACGCGCCGGTTCACCAAAGGCATATCGGGAAATCTTCTCTACACTTATTCGAAGTCGATGGACGACGCGGTGCTCGCGCAGAACTTCTACGATCAAGCCGCTGAACGCGCGCTTTCCTCCTTCAACCGCACTCACGTCCTGGCGTTGCAATGGGTATTAGCTTCGCCTGTCGATGCCACCAAGGGCTTCTTATCGCATCCCGTCTTTCTCGCCAAGGCGCTCAAGGACTGGACGCTCTCCGGATCGTTGACCGCGCAAACCGGACTCCCGCAAACGGCCACGGTAAACGGCAATCTCGATGGAACCGGCTCCCCCGCGGCCTTGCGCGCGGATGCGACTGGAGAGTCGGTCGACGCCGGCAAGGGTTGGTTCAATACCGCCGCGTTCGTTACTCCCGCGCCCGAAACCTTCGGCACCGCCGGACGCGACACCATCATCGGACCGGGCTCGGTAGTGATGAATCTATCGCTCGCCCGCAGCGTTAACTTGAAATCCGAGCGCCGGCGCCTCGAATTCCGCATCGATACCACCAACTTCGTGAATCACGTGAATCCCTCCGGATTGATCACCGTAGTGAACTCTTCGCAATACGGGGAAATCACCAACGCAGGCGCCATGCGCGCCGTTACGGCTACCTTAAGGTTAAGGTTCTAAATATGAAGAAGTCATTCCTGGCGCTCATTCTTGCCTCGGTAGTCGCTATGTCGCTTTCGGCGCAGTTCACCGCCGAGACCAGACTGGTGATCGTCAATCTGTCCGCGAAGGACCGTTCGGGAAAACCGATCCTGACCCTCAAGAAAGAAGACGTCGAAGTTTTCGAGGACGGCGTCCGCCAGGAAATTAAAGTTTTCGAGCTGCAAAAGCTCGACGGCGAAGCGCTCCCGTCTCTGGCTGAAACCAGCCCTTCTAAATCGAAAACCATCGAAGAGAAAGCGGCGAAACCGAAACCCGAAGTCAAAGCCTACGTCGAGCCCGCGAAAAACAGCGTCATCAAGTATCAGGACCGCCGCCTGCTCTGCCTGCTCTTCGATATGACGTCGATGCAGCCGCCGGAGCAGTTGCGCGCGCAGGAAGCCGCTATCAAGTTTCTCGAAACCCAGATGACCACCAACGATCTGGTGGAGATCATGACCTTCAACTCCAATATCAAGGTCGTCGAAGAGTTCACCGCGGATCGCGAACGCCTGATCACCTCGCTCAAAAAATTGACCGTCGGCCAGGGATCCGATTTCGCGGACCTGGCCACCACCGCGGCCGACGAAGGTGACGATAGCGGAAGCTTCACCGCCGACGATACCGAGTTCAACATCTTCAACACCGACCGGAAACTGAGCGCTCTAGAGGACGCATCGAGGAAACTCGGCGCATTCCCGGAGAAGAAGGCGCTGATTTATTTCTCGAGCGGTGTCGGCAAGACCGGGGTCGAGAATCAATCGCAGATCAAAGCCACCACTAACGCCGCCGTCCGCGCGAACGTCTCCATCTACTCGATCGACGCCCGCGGCCTGGTCGCTACCCCTCCCGGAGGCGATGCGTCGCAAGCATCCTCGCGCGGCACCGGCATGATCACCGGAACCAAGCAGGCCGGCCTGAAAGCCACGTTCCAGAATACCCAGGAAACCCTCACCACCATCTCTGAGGATACCGGCGGCAAAGCCATGCTCGATACCAACGACCTGACCATGGGCATCCAGCAGGCGCAGGACGATATCAACAGCTACTACATCGTGGGCTACAACCCGAAGAACTCCGCGGATGATGGCAAACTGCGGCGTATCGAAGTAAAGCTGGTCAATAAGACGATGAGCGCCAAGCTCGATTTCCGCAAGGCTTACTACGCGAACAAGCAGTTCAAGAATTTCAACTCCACCGATAAAGAGCGCCAACTCGAAGAAGCGCTCACCTTGGGCGACCCTGTCAGCGAACTGCCGCTGGCCCTTGAAGTGGATTATTTCCGCGTCGCGAAAGACCGTTATTCATTTCCGATTTCCGTGAAGATCCCCGGCTCCGCCGTCGGTCTGCAAAAGAAGGGCGCGAAACAGGTCGCCGATTTCGATTTTATCGGCCAGGTGCGCGATGCGCAGAACAAGCTGGTCACCGGTGTCCGCGACAACATCACGGTAAAGCTCGGCGAAGGCGATGCGGCCGCAATCGGACGCCGCAATATCCAATACGATACCGTCCCTCTGCCACTGCCTCCCGGAACCTATTCGCTGCGCTTCCTGGCCCGCGAAAATCAAAGCGGCAAGATGGGGACCTTCGAAACCAAGTTCACCATCCCCGATCTCAACTCTGAAAAAACGCTGCGCCTCAGCTCCGTCATCTGGAGCAACCAGCGCGAAGCCGTCAGCTCCACGGTGGGCTCCGCCGACAATAATAAGAAGCTGCTCGCGGCCCATCCCCTGGTGCAGGATGGCCAGAAAATCCTGCCGAGCATCACCAAAGTGTTCCGCAAAGATCAGACCATGTACGTCTTCTTCGAGGTCTACGACCCCGCGATGGACCCGGACCGCAAAGTCCCCAGCCTCACCGCCGAAGTCGAGCTGATCTCCGGAGGCCGCCGCGTCTTCACCTCCGCGCCCGTGCGTCAGAACAAATTAGCGGACAAACGACCGGGAGTGGCGCAGTTCAGCTTCCAGATCCCTCTGGCGAAGATCGCGGCCGGGCAATACATCTCCCAGGTGAACGTGATCGACGAAACCGGTCACAAGTTCGCTTTCCCCCGCAATGAGATCGTCCTTCTCGCCGCGGATACCAAGACGCAGGCCAGCGCTGAGCCTAAGCCGCTCAAGTAGGGTAGGGAACTATTCGGGTCGACCCGGTGTCAACTCATAAAGTGGACGCCGAAAATCAGCCCGCCGAATACAATCCCAGCGGCTAAAATGTACAGCGCCCAGCGCATCATCCGTTCCTTACTGGAACTGACGCGGTCTTCATCTTTGCGCATCTGATCGTCGAGGCTATCGAACATGGGAACCTCCCCTGGACAAATAAAGACGTATAAACGAGGTCCGATCTAGAGCTACGGGAAGCATACACCTATTTTTTCAGGAAAGAAAGCCCCATCCAGGACGTAAGGCAGGGGATTTTATTCCCCTTCCAGCGCATTTTTTGCATCCTCTTTGCCCCGCCCTAAGAACCGCGACCCTGGAAGCGGTCAAATGCCCGTGTTTCGTTTTGGCCCCCAGCCTGCCTGCCAATTGGCAATGCTTCCAAACCGCCGGCTGCCGGAGCGATCGACAACCGACCAATGGTCAACCTTAGCTATGATCGGAACCGTCGTAGGGACCCTCGCGATCCTCTACCTGGCCCGTGAAGTTTTTATCCCGCTATCGTTCGCTTTGGCCCTCACCCTGATCCTCACACCCCTCACCATCTGGTTCCAGCGCATCCATCTTGGCCGGGTCACCGCGGTCATGGTCGTCATGACTTCCGTCGTCGTCGGCGCCGGCGTCGTAAGCTGGATGGTCGGCAACGAACTGATCGATGTCATCGATCATCTGCCCTCCTACGGCGCCAACATCCACAACAAAATCCAGGGCCTCCGCTCCCCCTCCACCGGCGCGTTAGGTCGCGTCGAAAAAAGCGTCGCGGAGATCGGCAAGGAACTGGCAGGCTCGAACAACCCCTCTCCTCCTTCCGATCGCAACCGCCGCATCCCCTCCGCGACCCCTGAAAATCCTCTGCCGGTCGAGGTGATGACCCCGGAGCCCGGTCCTCTCGTCTACCTCCAGCAACTGACCCGGCCCTTTCTGGCGCCTCTCGGAATGTTCGGTTTCGTGCTGATCCTGACAGTCTTCATTCTGATCAAGCGGGAGGACTTGCGAAACCGCCTGCTGCGCCTGGTCGGCGTCAGCCAGTTGCACGCCACTACGCAGGCGCTCGACGACGCGACGCAGCGCATCAGCCGCTACCTGGTCCTTCAATTTGTGGTCAACAGCCTGATGGGCGTCGCCTTGGCCATCGGCCTCGAAATCATCGGCGTGCCCTACGCCGCGCTCTGGGGAGTCCTCGCCGCCCTCCTCCGCCTGGTTCCCTATCTCGGAATCCTGGCCGCCGCAATCATGCCGTTCACCCTCTCGTTGGCCGTATTCGATGGCTGGCTGCATCCCGCGCTGGTCCTCGCCCTGTTCTTCGTCCTCGAGATGATCGTCGGCAATTTCGTCGAGCCCTGGCTCTACGGAGCCCACACCGGAATTTCCTCGCTCGGCTTGCTGGTCAGCACGATTTTTTGGACCATCCTCTGGGGCTATCCCGGCCTGATCCTATCGACCCCGCTCACCGTCTGCGTAGTCGTGCTGGGCCGCTACGTTCCACAACTCTCGTTCCTGCATATCGCGCTCAGTGACCAGGACGTCTTGTCCACGGAACTTCAGCTTTACCAGCGCCTGCTGGCCATGGATCACGTCGAGGCGCGGGAGGTCGTGGACCAGTTCCTGAAAGAACAATCCCTGCTCGCTCTCTACGAACAAGTCATCGTTCCCGCGCTCATCCTCGCGGAGCAGGAACGCCACCGCGGCATTCTGGAACAGAAGCGCGAGGACTTCATTTTCCTCTGCCTCAACGAAATCGTCGCGGAGCTATCCGAGGCCCCGCCGAAACCAGCCCACCGCGGCCGCATCTTCGTGATCCCCGCCAAAGACGCCGCCGACGAAGTCTCCGGAGCCTTGTTCGCGCAATTAATGGAACGCGAAGGCTTCGCCGTGATCTCGCTGCCCGCGGGATCGCAAAAAGACGACCTGGCCGTCCTCAAACCGTCCACGGCCGATATAATCTGCGTCTCGGCGCTCCCGCCCTTTGCATTCTCCGCCGCCGCGAAACTATGCGCCCAGCTTCGAACCCGCTACCCCGAGCCTAGAATCATGGCCGGAATCTGGGGCTTCCCCGCGGGCCGTGAATCCATGCTTCAGAAGCTGGAACAATCCACCCGCATGATCGTAGCCACCAGCTTCACCCAAGCCCTGGAACAAACCGCAGCCGAACCGATGACAGTAGGGTAGGTCCCCGACCTGCCCCTTTTTCAGCCCGGGTGGGGCAGGTTCCCGACCTGCCCTCGGCTACAACCCCATCCGCTCCAATTTTCGATACAAGGTCTTCCGCTCAATCCCAAGTATCTTCGCCGCCCGACTCTTATTCCCATTCGTCGCCGCCAGTACTCTTCGAATCTGCTCCGCCTCAGTATCCGCCAGCGATTCGCTGGCACCCTCCCGCGAATCCATTTGCTCAATCGCCTGCCGTACAGCGACGGAATCGATCCGTCCGCCCGGCGCGAGAATGGTCAGCCTCTCCATCATGTGCTGCAACTGCCGGATGTTCCCCGGCCAGCTATACTCCTCCATCGCCTTCAGACCGGATTCCGTCAGCTTCGTATCCAGCGAATAGCGCCCGTTATAGCGCACCAGGAAATAATGAACCAGCAGAGGAATATCGCTCGCCCGCTCGCATAGAGGAGGCACGCTGATTCGCACCACGTTCAGCCGGTACCACAGATCTTCGCGAAACTTCTGCTCATCCACCATCTTCTGCATGTCGCGATTGGTCGCCGCAACCACGCGCACGTCAACCTTGCGCGCCCGCGGCGATCCCAGCGGCCGAATCTCGCGCTCCTGCAAAAACCGCAGCAGTTTCAGTTGAAATCCAAACTCGATATCGCCGATCTCGTCCAGGAACACCGTCCCATTATTCGCCGCCTCGAACACGCCCATGCGATCCCGGTCCGCTCCCGTATAGGCGCCCTTCAACGTTCCGAACAATTCGCTCTCCAGCAGCGACGGCGCGATCGCCCCGCAATCCACCGGCACAAACGGATGAGCCGCTCTCCGGCTGTTGCGATGAATCATGCGCGCGATCAGGTCTTTTCCAGTCCCCGTTTCGCCCTCGATCAATACCGTCGCATCCGTCGGAGCCACTTTAGAGATCTGTTTATAAATCTCGACCATCCGCGGAGAGCTTCCGATCATCTCCGTTTCCGGCAGATCGTCAATCGCCGCGGCCTCGTCCTCGTCTTCCTCGCCCGTGAACGATTTTTCCGCGCGCTTGATCGTGTCGATCATCTGCGACATCTCGAACGGCTTCGCCAGATAATCGAATGCGCCTCCCGAAGTCGCGGCCATCACCGTCTCCATGCTGCCTCGCCCGGACATCAGGATCACCGCGCCGTCAGGATTATGCAGACGCGCCGTCTTCAGAATGTCGATGCCCGTGCGGTCGTCGAGATAAATATCGGAAATGACAATCGGGAACGGCTGTGCTTCCAGGCGGTTGATCGCCTCGCGCGTGGACGCGACCGCCTCCACCGCATACCCCTCCAACTCCAGCACCGTAACCATGGTGCTGCGGACGGACGCGTCATCCTCAACGATTAAAAGTTTCTGCATTGTGAGAATCGGCGGAATTATCCGCCGCCTTTGGAACCTGTGGACTGGACGCGGTAAGTATTATTGTAAAACAACTTCCCTTTCCCGGTTCGCTGATCACGTCCATCCTCCCGTGATGATGGCTCACAATCTGTTCGACGATGGACAACCCGATTCCGGTTCCAACTTCCCCCGAAGCCTCCGCCCGTTTCGTCCGGTAAAACTTTTTGAAGATGCTTTTCAGCTCCTGCGCATCCATCCCGATCCCCTGATCGCGCACCGATAACCGCAGCTCGCCTCCGGAAAGTATTGCAGCAACATGGATTTCCGTCTCTGCTGGCGAGTACTTCACGGCATTGGTCAGCAGGTTGTAAAACGCGTATTCCATCAACTCGCGATCCCCGGTCAGGACTGCCTCGACCGCGGTATCCAGATAAATTTTAATGTTCTTCCGCTCCGCGATTGGCCCCACTCGCTTCAGGCACGAATCCACCACGTCGCTCGCCGGAAATGATTCCTTTTTCAATTCCATTTGTCCGTCGGCCAGCCGCTCGACATCCAAAAATGTTTGTATCATTCGAGCCAGTCTCTTTGACTCGGAATTGATCATTTCACTCAATTGCTTGCCTTTTTCCTCCGGCAATTTGTATCGGGTCATAATTTCACTCGACCCCTGAATCGCCGTCAACGGCGTCCGCATCTCATGCGCCACCCAATGAATCGCCTGCTGATACCGGGACTTCTCGGACTCCGAAGTCCGCAGTTGCCGCCGCACAAAAAAGTACTGGAACGTAGCCGCGCTCGCGCTAGCCAGCCACGCCACCGACGCCGGTGCGAAAAAAGCAAAGACAACTTTGTGTTGGAAAGACTGATACGGAATCCAAAACGCGCTCCCCAGCAGCAACAAGTCCACCACGTAAGCCCACCACCCCGGCACGAAAACAAAAATCAATCCCGCCGCAATCGTAAACCCGAGACACAACCCGAGCACATATGTAGGCTCCGCCGGAACCATGAAATAGCGGCGCCGGATCGTCTCGAACGCCTGCGCATGAACCGCCACGCCCGAAACGTTCTCGCCATAGGAATTCATCAACCGGTCAACCGCCGCCGAAAGCGCCGTGATCCCTAAAAACACCGCCGACCCGTGAATCCTCTCGCGATTCTGCGCAATATCCAGAACCGAAATAGTAGGAATGGTCCCCGCAGGCAAGTAGCGAATCATCATCGGCCGATCCGCGGCATCCTTCGGCTCCGGAATATGAAGCGACCCCACGTCCAGGTCCGCGTCCGCCGTATTATCGGAAACCGGCTGCCCCGTAAATACCGAAAACGCTTCCAGCGAAAGCGCCCAATGCCGAACATGCCCGCTGATCTTTTCGAGAGGAATCTGCCGGTTCACGCCGTCTACCGATTTCTCCACCAGATCGACGTGTCCTAACTTGACGTCGGTCGCCATGAACTCCGGCAGCGGATATTCCCACTTGCCGTCGATCAGCTCGCAAGGCAGAACCAGATGGCTGGTAGCCAGCAGCGCAGCCGCTAGCCGCTTATCGTCCGCATCGTCCGTCGGATCGGCCAGCACCACGTCGATCGCAACCACCTTCGGCCCAGCTTCCTGAATCTGATCGAGCGCTCCCGCCAAAATCCGCCGGACGTTGCGTACCCCGTGCATCGCCCGCAGAGTCCGCTCATCGATCGCAACCACCACCGCGGAGGTAGTTAACGAACCCGCCTCCACCGACGTCGCGTAATTGGCCAGCCAGTCGTAAGCCGCGTTATCGATCCGCTTGCCGATCGGCGTAAACCCCGCCGAGTACCCCACCGCGAAGCACCCCGCGAGGATCGCGATATAAAAAATCGTATTCTGGCGCCGCTTACTTTCCAACCAGCTTCTCGATTTCTTCCACTTCCTTCGGAAGCGCCCCGCTCAACACCCTGCACCCGTTCTCGGTCACCAGAATCGTGTCCTCGATGCGCACGCCGATGTTCTCTTCCGGAATGTAGATCCCCGGCTCAATCGTAATCACCATCCCCGGCTTCAGCTCCACCCCCGGCTCGGCCGGATCATGCACATCGAGCCCCACGTGATGGCTCAACCCGTGCACAAAATATTTCCCCAGCGGTGCCCCATGCGAATCCTTGCCGTGCGTGTTGATGTAATCGAACGCGAGCTGTTGCAGAGTCCCCTCGCCCCGACCCGCCTTCATCCCCGGCTTCACCGCCGCGATCGCCGCCTTCTGCGCGCCCAGCACGATCTCGTAAATCTCCTTCTGCCGAGCCGAGAATTTCCCGTTCACCGGAACCGTCCTCGTCACGTCGGTCGCGTAATCGCTGCACTCCGCGCCCACGTCCATCACCACCACCTCGCCCGCGTCCATCTTCCGCCGATTCGCCGAATAATGCAGGATCACGCTATTCGGACCGCTCCCGACAATCGGAGCATACGCGCTCCGCTCGCACCCCATGCTGAAGTAGGTGTTCGTCATCACCGCCGCGATCTGATACTCCGATTCCCCGGCCTTCATCGCATGCCAAGCCGCCAAATGAGCCGCGACCGTAGCGTCCGAAGCCTTCTGGATCAGCGCAACCTCCGCTGGCGATTTAAACTCCCGCAACTTCGCGACCAGAGCCGTAGCACCGCCTTCTTCATGCAGCGGCGCGAGCCCTTTCAACTTCTCCGCCTGCGCATCGGCCCGTTCCGAATAAATCTTCGGCGCATTCTCAATCAGCCGCAAAAACGTAGTCTCTACCGCCGACCTCGGCAGCACCGCCTTAAATCCCGTCTTCTCGAACACGTCGCTGTCGTTCGGATCCGTCACGCGCCCATAAAAGATCTCCGCGTTCTTGCTCCGCGGAGGCAAAAATAGAATCTCCTCATCGGCAGTCATCATCAAAACCGCCCCCGGATCGCGCCAGCCCGTCAAATATAGAAAATTCGGTTCCTGAATGTAGTCCCGCAGATCGTCATCGGCCCGCGCAAACAGGACCAGCACGCCGTCCAGCGATTTCCGCAACTGCGTCCGCCGGGCCTGATACTCCTCGCGCGGAACGCCATCGGCAAAAACCGGCGCCACGAGCAGCAGAAACCCGAAAACCATTCTCATGCAGAAAAGTATACCGTGCGCGTTCCAGTGGGGCAGGTTCCCGACCTGCCCTCCGTGTCTTTCTTGACCAGCCTGACGGTTTTCGCCCGACAATCACACAATGCAGATTGACATGCGTCTTTCAATTCTTCTACTAACCCTAGCCTCCACCCTCCCGGCCCAGCCGACCATCAAAACCGGAGGCATCGTCAACGTCAGCGGCTATCAGGCGACCCTGGCCCCCGGCACCGTCTTCGTAATCTTCGGCGCGAACATGGGACCCGCCTCCATCGCCACCGCGACGGCCCCCAACTACCCCACCTCGCTGGGAGGAACCTCCGTCAACTTCACTCCAACCTCCGGCTCGCCCATCGCCGCGAAGATGGTTTACTCCCTAGCCGGACAAATCGCCGGATTGCTGCCCTCTTCCGCTACCCCCGGCACCTACGCCGTCACCGTGACGTATAACAACCAAACCAGCGCCGCGCAAAACGTGACCGTAGTAGCAAGAAGCTTCGGCGTCGCGACTTCCAACAGTGCCGGCAACGGCACCGCCCAAGCCACCATCGGAAATGTGAACAGCGGACTCAGCCTCACCCGCTTCACCCCCGGCTCCGTTGCCTTCGGAGGCTATAACTGGACCCTTACCCCCGCTCATCCCGGCGACACTCTGGTCCTGTGGGGAACCGGTGGCGGAGCCGACCCAGCCAACGATACCGGAGGCACGTCCGGCGACCAGACGGCCGCTGGAAAATTCGTAGTCAACGTCGGCGGAACCGCTATCACGCCGCTCTATGCTGGAGCCGCATCCGGATATCCCGGCCTCTGGCAGATCAATTTCACGCTTCCCGCCACCATCACTCCGAACTGTTTCGCCTACACGCAAGTCAGCGCCGGAGGCCAGCTCGGTAACGCCGTCACCATCCCCATCGCCGCCACCGGACAAACCACGTGCACCGCCGCCGGATTCACGCAGTCGAATCTCTCCACGCTCGACGCCGGTGGCAACGTGACCTTCGCCGGCCTCACCATCGGCAAAGTTTACTCCTACACCAACGGAGTCGCCACCGAAATCGATGAGTTCGGCGGACCCTTCTCGAGCTTCAGCGCCGCCGAATGGATGATCCCTTTTTCCGGTCCTCAAGTCGGCGGCTGTCTCGTCCTCGATCAAACCTATGCGGCCGGCGGCAAGGAGCCCTCCGCCGCCGATTCCTACCTCAACGCTGGCGCGAGCCTTTCGCTCAGCGGCACTGGGCTCGCTGCCGGGCAAACCATCACCCCCGTCATGGCTCCAAACGGTCCGGTCTATGTTACGCCCACCCCCGGCGGTGCATCGCTAGTCGCTGGAGGAACCTACACTATCTCCGGCCAGGGCGGCCCGCAGGTCGGCTCCTTCACCGCGACTGCCACCATTCCTTCGAGCTTCACAATTTCGAACCTGAGCTCTCTCACCACCATCAACCGCTCGCAGTCCCTCACCGTCACTTGGACCGGTACCGGATTCGACCAGGTCGATATCCTCATAGAGAGCGACATCCTTACCGCCAGCAGCACGCACAGCGTCAACGTCAGCTGCGCCGTTCCCGCCGCGCCCGGAAGCTTCACCGTCCCCGCCGCCGCCCTCGCCTACCTGCTCCCCGGCGGCGTCGGCCAACTGGTGGTATCCACCGCCAAGGCCGATGGAGGAATCACCACCGCGGAATCCACCAGCGGCCTGACCGTCAACATCCCGCTAGTAGCCGGAGGCCAAATCAACTTCGGCGGCTTTGGAGCCTTCCTGGGGGTCGTCCAAGGCGCCACCATCCAATAACCTTCTTCGTACCGAGCCGCGACCGCAGGAAGCGATCTCTTTACTGCGCAATCCGAGCCAACACCAACCGCAAAGCCTCTTCCTCCCCCGCAGGAGGCTTCTTGCACTCCTGCCCGCGGATTTTCCACAACTCCTCCGCCAAATTCAAGTTCTTCTCAATAGCTGAGCTAACCCGCGCTGGAGCCACTCTTTCCTTCATCGCCTTGTGGGCCTCTTCTTGAGCGTCAATAGCCAGTGGCGAAGTCGAGCATCCCACCGCCGCGGCAGCCAGCCCCAGCATCTTCAAACTCCGCCGATACTGCTCTTCCGGACCCAGCCCGCGACGCATAGGATCCAGCGCCAGCACCTCCGTCGACAGTCTCAGCCGCGCCCGAATCGCACGGTCGGAAGGCTTCAAATCCGAAGCAATCTGAAAATCGCTCTTAGCCGTCTGATAATTTCCCCGCGCGAACTCCGCTTCGCCCAATCCCGCGTATGCATTGGCATCCTGAGGATGCTTGCGCAGAATATCTCCGAAAATTTCCCCCGCCCGCGCCGCCGATCCCGCCACCAGAAATAAATGCCCCAGACGCTCCCGCATCTCTAGATCGTCCGGCGCAACATCGAGCATCGGCAGCAATTCTGCCAGCAATTCTTCCTTCGACCCCTGCTGCGCCAGCAGTTTCACCAGCTCGAACCGCACATTCACGCGATTTTTTTCCGCATCGCGATCCCAATGCCCGTAAACAGCGCGATGGTACGCCGATACCGCCTCCGCAATTCGTCCTTCTTTCACCAGCACCCGAGCCAGCGTCAGATTCGCCGGACCGGACGTAGAATCCCTCCGCAGCAACTCCGCCAGCGTAGCTTCCGCGTCCGTCAATTGTCCCGCCGCCAGCTGCGCCTCGCCCAGCGCCAGCCAATAATGAGGATTCTCCCGCTCAATCGCAATCGCGCCCTTAAAATCCCCAGCGGCCGCTAGCCGCTCCGCCTCCGCCCGATTCTCAGACCGCTCCGTCCGCGCCAAAAAAGTATCCACCCCGGACAAAGCAATAATGGCGAGGAACACCAGCGCCAAAGTCCCCAGCACCGATCGCGAAGATACCGTTTCGTTAGTCATCGAAAAAACAAAGGCTCACAACTTCATCGTAAATTAAGCCTCACAATCGGCCGAGCCGGCACGTCAGAACACACCACCTTAAATCCCGCCCGCAAAAAAGTAGTAACAAACCCAGTCCCAGAAGCGCTCGGAGTCTTCCGCGCATCGAGCGGATAAGCCTCCAGCGCCGGAGCGTTACCGCGCTTAGCCGCCTTGATAGCCGCAGTGATCAACGCCGAAGTAACCCCAAGCCTGCGGTACCCGATCCGCACATAAAAACAGGAAATCGACCACACCGGCAAATCGTCAACCCGTCTAATCCGCGGCACCGCCTCGTGCGGAGTCAACTGGCACCACCCCACCGGCAAATCGCCATCGAAAGCAATCAATCCCGGGGGCGGACCCTTCTTAACAATTTCAAACAGGTCGGCCTTATTCTCTTTCGCAGGCCTCTTTCGATACGCCGCTCCAATCCGCCAATACATGCACCAGCACCGGCTGCAAGGCCCGCGCGTATCGAACAAATCCTCCAGCGCCGGCCAAACGTCCACCGTCAACGGCAAGACTCTAATCCGCATTTGCATCGCGAAAACGGGGACTGACCGCTCTGTCCCAAGGCGCCGCACCGTTCGCGAAAGCACTCCAGCGCCGCCCGCCGCGTGGATAGAGGGGTCTGTCCCCGTTTTCGCCCCCCGACCTGCCCTCCGCCCCTACTTCGCAGTAGCCTGAGGATCCAGCCACCCGTCAAACTCCTCCGTCAGCCGATCCGCCTCCTTCGGCCCCCAAGTCCCCGGCTCATACACGATGCACGGAGCCGGATCCCTCAACACCGGATCCACCACCCTCCACTGCGCCTCCACCGCCTCCTCATTCGCAAATAGAGTCTGGTCCCCCCGCAGCGCATCCCCCAGCAGCCTCTCATAAGGAGCCATATCGCTCCCCGTCTGATGCGTCGCGATCAATTCCACCTCCTCGCCCACCATCGGCTCGCCCGGCACTTTCACCCTCATGCCTAGCGCGATCAACACTTCCGGACTCAGCCTCAGCCGCAAACGATCTCCGGGCCCGCTCAGCTTCTCGCCGAACGTGTCCCTTGGAGGCCTCTTGAAATCCACGATCACCTCTGTCGCCGTCACCGGCAGGCATTTTCCCGCGCGAATAAAAAACGGCACATCCGACCACCGCCACGTATCGATGAACAGCCGCAAAGCCGCATACGTCTCGACATCCGAATTTGGCGCCACGCCTTTTTCTTTCCTGTAGCCGTTAAACTGCCCGCGCACGACATCTTCGGGCGCCAGCGGCCTCACCGCTTTCAGTACCCTCGATTTTTCATCGCGCATCGAGTCGGGTACCTGCATCCGGGGCGGATCCATGGTCAGGCAAGCCAGGATTTGCAGCAGGTGATTCTGCACCACATCGCGAATGCACCCCGCTTCTTCGTAAAAAGCGCCGCGCCCCGCTACTCCAAAATCTTCCGCCATGGTGATCTGCATCGAACGGATGAAAACGCGATTCCACACCGGCTCGAAGAAAAAATTCGCGAAGCGCGTGTACAAAATATTCTGCACCGGCTCCTTGCCCAGAAAATGATCGATGCGGAAAATACACTCCTCCGGAAATGCGCTCTCCAGAATCCGGTTCAGCTCTTTCGCCGAAGCCAGATCGCGCCCGAACGGTTTCTCCACCACCACCCGCGCATTCATCGCGCACTCCGACTTCGCCAGACCCTCCACCACCGTCCCGAAAAACGCCGGAGGAATCGCCAGGTAATGTAGCGGGCTCTTCGCTCCGTCCAGTGCGGTCCGCAAACACTCATACGTCTTCGGATCGCGATAGTCGCCGTCCACGTATTTGAGCAGCGGCAGCAATTTCTCGAAGGACGCTTCGTTAAAATTCCCGTGCGCCTTCAAACTATCCTCAGCCCTCTGCCGGAACTGGTCGAGCCCCCACGTCGCCTTCGCCACGCCGACAATGGGAATCTTCAACCCATGCCGGTCCACCAGCGCCATCAGCGCCGGGAAAATCTGCTTAAAAGCAAGATCGCCCGTGGCGCCAAAAAACACCAGCGCATCCGACTGCAATGTGTTCATAACGACCATTCTAAGCTAAGTGGGGCAGGTTCCCGACCTGCCCTCTTTCCTCGAATTTAAGGTCCTATAAGCGCTCCCACAACGTGAATTTCCGCACTTTAAGGTCGTTTAAGCATGCGAGAATGTACGTTTGACTCGCGAAAGAACCTACCTCTTAGCCCTCGTCCTGCTCGTCAGCGCGGGATTGATCGTCTACTCCCAAACCTTCGCCTTCGCCTGGGATGAGGGATTCCACCTCCTCGCCGCCCAACTCATCCTCCGCGGAATGCGTCCTTATCTCGATTTCTTCCACGCCCAAACCCCTCTTTACGCCTACTGGAACGCCTTTTGGATGCGTCTGTTCGGCGATACCTGGCGCACCGCGCACCTGGTCTCCAGCGTTTGCACCACCCTGGCGGTTTGGCTGACCGGTTCCTACGTGCTGGACCGCTTCAACGGCGGAATCTGGCGAAAAAACTGGCGCGTCCCGCTCGCAATGGCCGCCGTTTTGCTCACTGGTCTAAACTCGCAAATCGTTGAATTTGGAACCATTGGCCAAGCCTACGGGCTCTGCCTGCTGGCCATCGTCGGCGCATTCCGGTTCACCGTCGCGAACGTGAAGCGCGACGACGCTTTCTTCGCCCTTGGAGCCGGCTTCTGCGCCGGAGCAGCCGCCGCATCGTCCCTCCTGACCGCCCCCATGGGACCGGTGCTGTTCATCTGGATGCTGCTGGCTCCCGGAGCCAGACTCAAGAGAGCACTGGCTTTCCTGATCGGATCCCTGATCCCTTTCCTCCCTCTGATCCGCCTGTTCCTGAAAAACCCGAAAGTGGTGTTCTTCGGAGCGGTAAAATTTCATCTGTTCTACCGCACCGTCGACTGGTCCGAATCAGGGAAGCAAAACCTAGAAGTTGCAACGAATTGGCTGGAATCTCCTCATGCAATGGTTATGGGTCTGCTGGTTCTGCTCGGACTGATTTTTCTCGCCCGGAACGACATCCCCGTAGCTCTGCGAGGCGAGCTCCACCTATGCCTCTGGCTATGCGTAGTCGAGGGCGCGTATCTGCTCTATGTGCGCCCGACCTTCGATCGTTATTACCTTTTTATTGTTCCTTTTGTGGCGATTATCTCGACGATCGGTTTATACTACGCCGGAACTCATATCGGCCGCCCCGAAAAGCCCCGCTGGACCATGGGCCTGCTGTTTGTGATCCTGTCCCTGGCCATCGGCAAAACCGTCTATGGCAGCAAGAGCGATTATCGCTGGAAAGACTGGGAAAAGATCGCCGCCAAGGTCAACGAGGTGACCCGGCCGGATGGGCTGATTTACGCCGACGAAGCCGTTTTCTTCATCACCAAGCGCCAGCCGCCCTCCGGAATGGAATACGCCGACACCCATAAGCTCCATCTTTCGAATGAGCTAGAAGCGCAACTGCATATCTTCCCTAAAGAAGAGCTATTGAAGCGCGTCAAAGGCGAAGTCTACGACACCGTGGCGACGTGCGAGGACGACGATAAGATGACCGAGCAAAATCTGCCTACGAATTATAAACAGAAGATCACCATCGGCGACTGCGCCGTCTTCTGGGATAAAGACAAAGCTACTCGATAAGCCCAAGTTTCTTCAAGGTTTCCGAAGGCTCCGGCTCGTCGTAATGAGGTACCGGCGCGCGCTCATGCCCATTCTCAATCAGGACCCCGTAAGGAGGGTCGCCGAACGGAAACGCCTTTTTGAGCAGCGCCAAATCGAGCGAAGTCTTCGCCTTCAAACCGGTATCCGTAAGAAAAGAAGCTGCCCATTGCGGCTGATTCGTAGGGACGCCGATCACCGTGACATCGTCCTTCCAGTGATACTTCGACATGTGCTTCGCAGCCGCTTCACAATGACCACATTGCGGGTCGTAAAAGAACACGAAAATCCGCCCCTTCTGCATCGAAAAAGGCTTGCCGTCCGCCGTGATCACTTCCGGAGCTTTGGTGCCGCTAAGCCGTGAACTCGCCAGCCCAAAACTCGCCGCAGTACCGGCCGCGATCACTGCCAAAACCATACCGGCCTGGCGGAAGCCGGTGGAGGGCCTCGCAAACCATCCAGCCAGCAGCGCAGCGATCAGCATGGCGGCGTCGCCGGCGAAAAACCCGGGTCCGATAGTTCGTTTAACCCACGGAAAACAACTGCATTCCTTGCCCAGCAGAGCCGAATAATTGATCCCGATGTAAATCATGAACACAATCAGCAGCAGAGCCGCCAGCGCTGCTCCCCAACGCCGGAATTTAGGGATCAAAACCAACACGCCGGCCAGCGTTTCCGAAACAGCCAACGCCAAAGTGGCGTACATGCTGAGCTGATAGGGCACGCGTAAATCTTCCACCATGCGGGCCCAAGTGAACGGATCGGTCATTTTCCAGATGCCAGCCGTGAGAAACAAAAGGGCAACGGCAAAGGCGGCGATATGGCTGACACTGCTCTTCCAAACTGGCATTCTGTTCGCTATTCTAGCGGATCATGGAGTATACGGTCACTATTCAGCAAGTTCCGCCGCAATGGATCGCGGCGATGAGCGGACGGGCGAACAGGAATCAGATTCCCGCGGTGATGCTCGGATTGCTCGGAAAAGCTTGGGATTTCGTGAGGCAATCAGGGATCAAGAACGATGGCCAGAACGTCGCGATCTATCGCGGCGACGCGGACGGCGTCATGATCGCCGCCGGTCCCCGCGTGTACGAAAAGTTCGAAGGCAATTGTGTTGCGACGCCGTCGGGCCTAACCGCGATGACGATTCACATGGGTCCCTATCAACTGCTCGGAAAAGCGCATGCCGCGATTTGCGAATGGTGCAAGGCGAATGGACACGAGATCGAAGGCACCAATTGGGAGATCTACGGCCATCATGAAGACGATCCGGCGCGTCAGCGAACGGACGTTTTTTACTTGCTGCGCTCGTAAATGAGGCGGCCGGCGCGAATGGTGTAGTGGACGCGCGAGAATACACCGATATCGGTGGCCGGGTCGCCGTCAAGCACTACGAGATCCGCGAGTTTTCCCGGCGTGACGGTGCCCTTCAGCGCCGTAACGCCGAACCGCGCCGCGGGAGCAACGGTAAGCATCCGCAGCATGTCTCGATAATTCAGGCCCGATTCGGCGAGCGCCTTAAATTCGTCGTCTGTCGAATAATCCTTCATATAGCCGACGTCGGTACCGAACAGGAAGTCTCCTCCAAGCGCGTGAAACTGGCGGACCACGGCGTAGATCGGTTGGAGATACGCCGGGTCGGTACTAGCGGTGGTCGCGAACATTTTCAAGGTCGGGACCATGGCTCGATGGCGATCGACGATCGATTTTAGGAATGCGGTATCGATGCCCGCGGGGGAGCTGGGCGCGTGAGCGAGTACATCGACTCCACTATCGAGCGCGACTGTGGTTCCTTCCAGGTTGGTGGGATGCGCGAAGGCGAGCTGCCCGTGGCTATGCGCGACCTCGACCGCAGCGGCGGCGATATCGAGAGGCATCGGCAACACTTTATGGGGCTCGACGATGGAGCCGGTGAATAGCTTGAGCACGTCCGCGCCGATTCGGATATTGCGCTCTTCAATTCTTGCCGCCGCCTCTGGCGTCTCCGGCTGCGGCATCAACCAGCGGTCGATCGCAGGAAGATCGGCAAGATAATAAGGAATACCGTGGGGCGGAAAAATCCCTTGGCCCGCAGTGTAAATCAGCGGTCCCTTGAGATTGCCGGTCTCGATGCGGCGTCGCAGGGAAATAGTTTGGCGTGGATCCGAAGAAAGATCGACGACCGTGGTAAAGCCTCGGCTGGTCAGCATATCGGCGAGTTGCGCATTCAAAGTGTCGGCCGACTTAAATGCGGAATACGCCCACTTCTGTTCCGTGAAATGAACGTGCGAATTCCAAAATCCGGCGGTGACGGTGCAGTTTGGGCATTCGACGATATTGGTGTCCTGCGGAATCGTGACATCCTTTCCGGCTGCGACGATGATGCCGGTGCGCGCGAGGACGGTGGCGTGTTCGATGGGGTCGGAGTCGGGAGCGATGTACAGACGGACGTCGCGAATGGCAAGCGTTCCTTCGGGAAATACGAACTTGGGGTGCGGGTTGTGGAGCGGCCAGATGATAAGGAAATACGCAGCAGCGACGACGAGGATTATGGGGATTTGTAGCTTAAGAAAAAGTCGCACTGATTTTATTTTAGTAGCGGCGGGTCCCCGACCCGCCCAGCGCTGGACCAGCGCCACATTTCGCTGCCCTCCACCAGCCCAGCCTTGACCGGATTTTCCTCAATGTATCTAACGATGCGATCGAATTCCTTGCCGTTGCGGACCCAATGATCAAAAGACTCGGCCTGCCAAAATGGCCTCCCTGTTCGGGCTAGGATCAGGTTCGCTTGGCGCGCGCTGGCGTTTTTTACTGCGCGTGTTATTTCCTGCACTGGTTTGTTTGGTTGTAGGAGAACATGAACGTGGTTCGACATAATGACCCATGCGAAGAGGTCGAAAAGCTCCCACTGGCCGGCCGCTGTTAACAACGTCTGTTGCACGGCATCGGCGACTTGCGGATCTTTTAGAAACACAGGGCCTGATCTTGCCGCGTCGAGTTGCCGGTCTGCCAGGACGAATCGCTGGCCTTCCTTCAAGGATTCGGGCACTTTACCGCGCGGCAGGGAGCCGAATAATCTCCAGGTTAAAAAAATTGGTTTGCCGTCTGGTTGCCAGTGAGGCAGTTTGCGGCGGTAGTAGCTCATGAACTGTAGTGGAGTTGAAGGATTGGAATTCTCAGCGGGACAGGTCGGGGACCTGTCCTACTTGTTGCGGAAATAATCAGAAGAGGGTGGGAGGCGTGTCAAAATAGGTAGCTTATGGTTGAACCTGTCGTTCTGATCGCGAGTGGCGATCTGCGGGCTTCTGCGAACAGGAAGTGTTGGCCTGCGCAACAAAAAATGGAACAGGAAGTCATGGCCGCTGTCCGGGCTGAGGGCGCGGAAATTCGGCGTGGGCATGCCGACGGATTTATCGCCAGTCAGAAACAGGGGATGGAGGTTTTTCGTTCGATCAACCCGCAGGCTCCTCTGATTGTGGCGGAGGCGGTTTGGCAGTACAGCCATCACGTTTTGCACGGACTCTATACGCACCGCGGCCCGATTCTGACGGTCGCTAACTGGAGCGGCGAGTGGCCGGGTCTGGTTGGGATGCTCAACCTGAATGGCTCCCTTACCAAGGCTGGCGTGAAATATTCGACTTTATGGAGCGTCGATTTCACGGACGAATTTTTCCGCTGCGGATTACGAAAATGGCTGCGCGGCGAAGCGTTGGTGCACGACACTTCGCATGTGCGGCCACTGTCGGCTTACAAATTGCCCGCAAACGTGGGACGCGAAGTTGCCCGCGAGCTTCGAGCCAAGAAAGCAATCATGGGGATCTTCGACGAAGGCTGCATGGGAATGTATAACGCGATCATCCCCGACGAGCTGCTGCATCCGACCGGCGTTTTTAAGGAGCGGCTGAGCCAGTCCGCTTTGTATGCGGCGATGCGCGAGGTTCCGGAGACCGAAGCCGGCGCGGTTTACGACTGGCTGCGGAACAAGGGAATGAAATTCAAGTTCGGGCCCAATGCTGAAACCGAACTGACCGAAGCGCAGGTCATCGAACAGTGTAAGATGTACATCGCGGCGCTGACGATCGCGGACGAGTTCGGCTGCGATACCATCGGCATCCAGTATCAGCAGGGACTGAAGGATCTGGCTCCGGCGTCGGACCTGGCGGAGGGATTGTTGAACAACGTCGATCGTCCGCCGGTGGTGCGCGATGGGCGCGAACTCTACGCAGGCGAGGCTTTGCCGCACTTCAATGAAGTGGATGAATGCGCGGGGCTGGATGGTCTGGTGACGAATCGCGTGTGGAAAAAGATGGGTCTTGCTCCCGAAAATACTTTGCACGATCTGCGCTACGGCGAGGATTACGGCGGCCGGTTTGTGTGGGTGTTCGAAATTTCGGGTGCGGCGCCGCCGGCGCACTTCATCGACGGATACGCGGGCACGGTGAGCGAGCGCCAGCCTCCCATGTACTTTCATTTGGGCGGCGGCACGGTGAAAGGCATCAGCAAGCCGGGCGTGGTGGTGTGGTCGCGGATTTATGTGGATGGAAAATTGAAGGCCGATATCGGGCTCGCCGATTCGATCGACCTGCCGATCGAAGAGACGGAACGGCGGTGGCAAATCACCACGCCGCAATGGCCGATCATGCATGCCGTGACGCGAGGCGTATCGCGCGATCAGATGATGGCGCGGCATAAGGCGAATCATATTCAAGTGGCGTACGCGCCGGATGAAGCGTCTGCGAAGAAAGCTCTTGCTGCAAAGGCAGCAGCGTTCGACGAGCTGGGGATTGAGGTTGCGATTTGCGGGGTGACGGAGGAAGAATTATGCGCGTAGGAATGATCGGAACAGGCGCGATTTCACATAAGCACGCGCAGGCGTATCGCAACATCGGCTATCAGATCGCGGCGGCGTGCGATGTGTCTCCAGGGCGCGCGGCGCAGTTTTGCGAGCAGTATGGAGGCGAGCCGGTCGACACGTGGCAGGACGTGTGCCGCCATCCTCGCGTGGATTTCGTCGATGTGTGCACCTTCCCTGATTTTCGCCTGGAGCCGGTGGAGCTGTGCGCTATCACCAAGAAACATGTGCAGGTGCAGAAGCCGATCGCGACGAATTTGGAAACTGCGAAGGCGATGGTGGTGAGAGCCGAGCGCGGCGGGATTTTGTTGAGCGTGGTGAGCCAGCATCGTTTTGACGACTCCAGCCGTTTTCTGAAGCGCGCGATTGGCGAAGGGCGGCTCGGAAAAATTCTGCAAGCGGATGCGTATGTGAAATGGTTTCGATCGGCTGAGTATTATTCGCGTCCTATTAAAGGAAGCTGGAAAGTGGAAGGCGGCGGGGCGCTGATCAACCAGGCGGTTCATCAGGTCGACATTCTTTTGTGGCTGATTGGAAGCGTGAAGAGCGTGTTCGGCGAATGGCAACTGGGGGCGCTGCACAAGATCGAGAGCGAAGATGTGATCTCCTCGGTGATGCGCTATGAAAACGGCGCGACTGGCGTGATCCAGGCGTCCACCGCGTTCTGGCCGGGATACACAGAGCGGGTGGAGATTCACGGCACCAAAGGCACGGCGATTATCTCCGGCGACAAGCTGACGACGTGGGATGTGGAGGGAGAATCGGACAGCGATGCGCCGGTGGAGCGCGACGTGCAATCCGGCGCGTCCGATCCGATGGCGATTTCGCTGGCTCCGTTCGAGCGGCAGTTTCTGGATTTCGGCGAAGCGATCCGCGAAAGGCGCCCGCCGTTGGTTTCGGGTAAGGACGGATATCGCGCGCTCGAACTGGTGGAGGCGATTTACCAGTCGTGCCGCGAAGGCACGAAGGTTGTGTTGAGTGCCTGATGCGCCTTCGCCATCTCAACGTGACAAATGGATGAAGGTCCGCGTACCCGCGTCGAGCGCGAACCTGGGACCGGGCTTCGATGCGCTGGGGCTGGCGTTGGGAATTTATCTGGACTGCCGGTTCCGGCGGGCGGAACGGCTGAAGATCCGATTGAGCGGCCGCGACACGGAACTCATTTCGACGGGCGAAGATAATCTGATCTGGCAGACGGCTCTGAAGGTGGCGAGCGATGTGGGCGCCGTGCTGCCGTCGATCGAGATCGAAATCGGAAACGATATTCCGATCGGTAAAGGGCTGGGGTCGAGCGCGGCGGCGCTGACGGCGGGGGTGGTGATTGCGAGCGCGATGTTGGGGCTGCGCTGGCCGCGGGGGCGGGTGCTGGATGAAGCGGCGCGTATCGAGGGGCATCCGGACAATGTCGCGGCTTGCGTGCTGGG
>DATHOJ010000031.1:0-72504 GCA_035485055.1 Bryobacteraceae bacterium | reverse complement strand
CTTCTCCCAGCCTGGCAGTGGGAGATATGCTGGTGAATGCCCTGCATTTGAGCGTACTTGGCATCGCGGATGTGGTTATCTCCTCGTCCCATGCCGGCCTCAAATGTCAAGGGGGCGCGCCTCCTCCGCAGTGATCCGGCGGCTTTAGAGCCCGTTAGGACGAATCGCGTCACACACGCATAATTTTTCTCACAGAAAAATCACTTTAGCCAATTTGCTCTATTGTTTGTTGAAAACGGCAAGGGTATTCTAAGGGCGCCGGGAGGCGGCCGTCCCCTACGTGGTCCACCGTGTTACTCGAGTGTTCCCGTATCGGTCGCGCTTCCGGCGTTGATATCAAGAATACGCGCGATGGGCTGGTTTGGATGTTCGGAAGACTCCTCGGTCCGCAAATACAGATCACTTAGTGCTGGATGAATTTCAGTGGGTAAGCGAGGGGAGTACGTTCTAGCGAGTTCCCTTTTCTTTCGCTAACCACTCTTGATAAGCGGTTTCCGAACTGTTCACCGCAGCTTTGTATCCTTCTGGATCTACAAAGGTATCCGGGTTGTACGCCTGCCCTGGCTTCCATTTATCGTGGAGCCGATACTGCGACGCGTGGGAGGATAGGAAAATATCGCATTCCAGCTTTTTCTGCTCCCGGAATGTGCGTGCGTAATCCTCCGAAATCTGTGGATATTTCTTGTTTCCAATCAACAGCGTACCCGGATTAATCGACCCCATATTCGCGATCAGCACGCGATAATTGCGTCCATTTTCGGCGATGGTGAGCCCGTAGCTCGCACTACCCCTGGTGTGACCTGGATGAGAATAGGCGGTCAAATCCGTCCCTCCGAGCGAGATTTTCTGCCCGTCCTTAATCCTGCCGCCGACCTGTACCGGCGCGAATTTGAATTCCGGCTTGGTAAAAAGGGGATCGCTCTGGCCGCCGTCTTCGAGCACCGGCGCGTCACCATCCGTGGCCAGGAGTTTCGCGCCCGTCAGCCGCTTTATCTCCGCCATCCCGGCAACGTGATCGACATGCGCTTGCGTGGTCAGCAGGATTTTCGTGTCGTCGAATTTGAAGCCCAGCGACTCGATGCTCGATTTGATCATCGGCACCGATCCGTCAACGCCGGTATTGATCAAAATATTGCCGTTCGGCGTCACGATCAGGAAGCACGCCAGGTCGTAAGTGCCTACATAATATACATTTCCGATCACCCGGTGGGCTGGAAACGGCGTCCTCCATTCATCTTTAGGCTGTGCGAAGGAGCAGATTGCCAGCGCGAAAACCGCGATCGTACGGATCATAGAAACAATCGTAGCGCGCCCCTGCTAAAATAGAAACAGGCGCACCCCCCTACGCGTTTTTCTTAAGGAGCTCAAGCTTGGCAGATCCACAGGACCCGACCACTCCGCCTCCCGGCGGGCAATTGCCGCTCGGTGGCGACGGAGGTGGCAAAAACCTGATTCCGATCAACATCGAAGACGAGATGAAGCGGTCGTATCTCGACTATTCGATGAGCGTGATCGTCGGCCGCGCACTGCCCGACGTGCGCGACGGGTTGAAGCCCGTTCATCGGCGCATCCTCTTTGGAATGCATGAGTTGGGCCTGCATTACAATCGCCCGACCCGAAAATGCGCCAAAATCGCCGGCGAAGTGCTGGGAAAATATCACCCCCATGGCGACATCCCGGTTTACGACGCCTTGGTGCGCATGGCGCAGCCATTTTCACTGCGTTATCCGCTCGTAGATGGACAGGGAAACTTCGGCTCGGTTGACGGCGATCCTCCGGCGGCGATGCGGTACACGGAAGCTCGCCTATCGCGCATCGCGGCGTCGATGCTCGAAGATATCGACAAGGAAACTGTCGATTTTCGACCCAATTATGACGAAAGCGAAGTCGAGCCCGAGGTTCTGCCCGCCCGCGTTCCGAACCTCCTGATCAACGGCAGCGAAGGCATCGCGGTCGGCATGGCCAGCAAGATCCCTCCCCATAACCTGACCGAAATTGTCGAGGCGTGCATCATGCTGGTGAACAACCCCGCCACGCCTTTGTCGAAAATCATCGAAGTGGTGCAGGGTCCGGATTTCCCCACAGGCGGCCTTATTCTTGGCCGTGAAGGCATCTACGATTACTTCACCAAGGGCCGCGGTTCGATCAAAATCCGCGCCAAGGCTGCGACCGAAACATTCGGCAAGGACCGCGAAGCCATCGTGGTGACGGAGCTTCCCTATCAGGTGAACAAAGCCCGCCTGATCGAGTACGCGGCGAGCCTGGTCAACGAGAAAAAGCTGGAAGGCATTTCGAATATCCGCGATGAGAGCGATCGGGACGGCATGCGTATCGTCTTCGAATTGAAGCGCGATGAGCAGGCCGAGGTGGTCCTGAATAACCTCTACAAACAGACGCAGATGCAGATCAGCTTCGGCGTGATCATGCTGGCGATCGTCAACCTCCAGCCCAAGGAAATGGGACTGGTCGAGGTGATGAAGCGCTTCATCGAGCATCGCGCCGATGTGGTCCGCCGGCGCACCGATTACCTGCTGCGTAAGGCTCGCGAGCGCGAGCATATATTGCTCGGCTTCCAGAGGGCTCTGAACAATCTGGACGCCGTGATCAAGCTGATCCGCGAATCCAAGACTCCCAAGGAAGCGCGCGAAGCGCTGATGAATTTCCGGTCGGCCGAAGAAATCAAGGCCTACGGAAAACTGGTTGGCGGCGAAGCAACTGTGGACGGCGGCCCGCGCTTCAGCGAGAAGCAGGCGCAGGCGATTATCGAACTGCAACTCCAGCGCTTGACCGGCATGGAGCAGCAGAAAATCGTCGACGAACTGGCGGAAATTCAGGTTCGAATCGCCGAATATCTGGAGATATTGGGTTCCGAGAAGGTCTTGAAGAGCGTTCTGATCAAGGAATTGCGCGAGGTCCAGAAAGACTTCGGCGATGAGCGCCGCACCCAGATCATCGAGGATACCGGCGAGATTCGCCTGGAAGATCTGGTTCAAATGGAGGATGTTGCGGTTACGGTCACGCGCGGCGGCTATCTGAAACGCACCGCCGTCGACACCTATCGGCGCCAGACCCGTGGTGGAAAAGGGCGGATCGGCATGTCGACCCGCGCTGAGGACGTGGTCGAACATTTAATAGTCGCCTCCACGCACGCTTATTTGTTGATCTTCACGAATAAGGGACGCGTCTACTGGCTGAAAATCTACAATATTCCCGACGCGACTACAGTCGGGAAGGGGAAGCACGCTTCCGGTCTGATCGCGTTGCAGCCCGATGAATCGCCCACCGCGTTTCTGCCGGTGAAGGAATTCGTGCCGGGCAAGTTCATCGTAATGGTGACCAAGCAAGGCGTCATTAAGAAATGCGAGCTCACCGAATTCGACAACCCAATGTCGCGGGGCATTATCGCGCTCGGGTTGGATGAGGGCGACGAGCTGCTCGCGGCCCGCCTGACCACGGGTGAAGAATACATGTTCCTGGGCACGCACGAAGGAATGGCTTGCCGCTTCAAGGAATCGGACGTCCGCCCGATGGGACGTCCAGCGCGCGGCGTTCGCGGTATGGAGCTAGAAGAAGGCGATTATCTGGTGGGCGCGGAGGTGGTGCCGAAGGAAGGGCTGATGCTGTCGATGTCCGAAAACGGATTCGGCAAGCGCACGCCTCTTGAGGATTACCGTCTCACCGCGCGCGGACGCAAGGGCGTCATCAATATGAAGACGACCCCGCGGGTGGGCAAAGTGGTGGGCATCCTTTCGGTGAAGGAAGATTCCGAGCTGATGATCATCACCAAGCAGGGGCAGATTATCCGCATTGATTCGAGCGAGATTCGGAAGGCCGGGCGCTCGACACAAGGCGTGAAACTGGTGAACGTCGAGGCGGGCGATCAGGTCGCGGCCGCGAGTTTGATTCCGGATACGGTGGCTCCGGAAACGCCGGTCGACGGTCAGGAAGATCTGCCGCTACAATAAAAGCATGAGTACGCTCGAAGCCAAGGAGCAAAAACTCCTTGCTTCGCTCAAGGATCTGTCGAGCGTGATTGTCGCCTATTCAGGTGGCGCGGATTCGGCCTATCTAGCCTGGGCCGCGCATCGCGAGTTGGGCGACCGAGCCGTCGCGATTACCGCCGATTCCGCTTCGCTGCCCGATTCGCATAAGGCCGACGCCGAGGAATTCGCGCGCGTTCAAGGCTTTCGCCACGAGTACATTGCGACCTACGAATTCGACAATCCCGATTACCTGAAGAACGATCGCGACCGTTGTTTTCACTGCAAGGACGAGTTGTTCACGCAGCTTGATAAAACCGCGCGGGAGCGGGGAATCGCGCACGTCGTCTATGGAGTGAATGTCGACGATCTGGGCGATTATCGGCCGGGGCAGCGTGCGGCGAAACTGCATCAGGTGAAGGCGCCGCTGGTCGAGGCCGGACTCACGAAGGCCGAAATTCGGGAACTATCGAAACGCGCCGGATTGAAGACCTGGGATCGGCCTGCATCCGCGTGCCTGAGTTCGCGGATTCCGTACGGAACGCCGGTGACGATTCAGAACGTGAAAACGGTCGATCGGGGCGAGGACGCGATACGAGCGCTCGGATTCAGGCAATTTCGCGTGCGCTTCCACGGCGAAGTGGTCCGCATCGAGATTGCGCCGGAAGAGTTGGAGCGGGCGATGACCCTCGAAATGTCGCGGGCGTTTACCGGGATTTTCAAGAAGCTCGGATTTCACTATGTGACGCTGGATCTTGAGGGGTATCGGCAGGGGTCGTTGAACGCGGTTCTGAGTTAGTTCGCTAAAAGCGATCGTTGAACTTTCAGATTAGTAAATTGAGCGATGGTGTCGAAGTCGCGGTCGCGATGCCAGACGGTCGCATCGTTCTCCAATGCAATCGCCGCAATCAGGCAGTCCGCGGCGGATCGGATGGTCATTCCTCGGCGGCGTCCCTGACGGTAAATCTCGGCCGCGTTGACAAATAGCTCAGACGGCAACGGATCGCTCAGCCTCGGCATCTTGAGGAACCGGTCCTCGAATCGCGAGGCTAGGGGGAGTTCTCGGAACCCTTGAAAAACCTCTTGTATTATGGGACCGCAGGTGAAGTAACCGCGATAGCTGGTCCTGTTAGGCTCGACCTGGCCCCGTAAGATTGCGATCCAGATCGAGGTATCCACCAAGAGCTTCATGATCGCTTTCGACCAATCTTCCGACCGCCCGCCGGTTTGGCAGGCCTCCTCGGCTTATCCTCACGCATTTCTGATAAATCGCCAATCCACTCCAGCTTTCCCACAAAATCCGCCAGTTCCTCGACCTGCTTTTGCCGGACGATCTCTTTGAGGGCAGCATTCACGGTAGCCGAGTAAGTCTTTTGGCCAAGCACATGGGTGGCTTCCTTCAGCAGCTCCTCATCAAGCACAAGATTCGTACGTTTCATGTGTATAGTGTATCAAGTGTGTCGGCGCTCCATTTTAGAAATCGCGAGACCAACCGCGATCACTACCAGCGAGCCGATCACGTTGTACCAGAGAAACTTGATCGATGTAAATCTCGCGGTCGCGAAAATCGCCAATTCGCCTGCGATTACCCCATAAAACGCAGCTGTGCCGCCGACCCGCTTCGCGAAAAACGCGAGCACGAACACGCCGAGCAGTCCTCCGTAGAATAACGACCCCACCTGATTTACCGCTTCGATCAGCGCTCCAAAATCGTAGGCGAAGGTCGCGAAAATTGTCGCGAACAGTCCCCAGAACACCGTCGCCACCCGCGACGCGTTCAAGTAATGATGGTCCGTCGCATTGGGGTTCATATGCCGCTTGTAGATATCGATCACCGAAACGGTCGCGAGCGAATTGATCTCTCCCGAACTCGCTGACATCGACGCCGTGAAAATCACCGCGAGCACAAGCCCCACCACTCCGGCGGGCAGATACCGCATCACGAAAGTCAGGAAAATATAGTTGGTGTCGTTCTCGGTTGAAAGCTTCAGCGCGTCGGCGCGCGCGCCGTCCAGATCTTTTTGCGCGGTGTGAAATTTCTCCGCAGCGGCTGCGCGAGATTCGGCGTCTTGAGCGTCCTTGTATTCCAAGGCAGCGGTCCGGCGATGATCGAATGCGCTGTTGTACCGTGACTCGATGGCCGGGAATTGGGCCGTCTTCTCCACTCGCGCCATTTCCACCGGATGGAACAGCAAAGGCGGTTTATCGAACAGAAAGAAGACGAAGACCATTGCGCCAATGAACAAGATCAAAAATTGCATCGGCACTTTCGCCATCGCGTTGAACAACAGACTGAGACGGGACTGGCCGATCGATTTGCCAGTCAGGTAACGCTGCACCTGGCTCTGATCGGTGCCGAAGTAGGCGAGCGCGAGGAACGCTCCGCCGATCACTCCGCTCCACAGGTTGTAGCGATCCTTCCAATCGAAGTGGAGAACCACAGCATTCAACTTACCCGCTGCTCCGGCAAGTCGGGCGGCGTCGAGAAATGAGACACCGGGCGGCAGCAGGTGAATCGCGATGCATAACGCAAGAATCAGGGCGGAGAAAATTACGATCATCTGCGGCACATCCGCCCACGTGATGGCTTTGATGCCGCCCATGGTGGTGAACAAAACTACGATCACGCCCATGATGAGCGTGGTCCACAGGAACGGCAAATGCAAAATCGCGCTCAGGACGATTCCAGGCGCGGCGAGCGCGATGCCCGCGCTCAATCCGCGCTCGATCAGAAAAATTACCGATACCAGCGCGCGTGTCTTGGCGTCGAAGCGCTGCTCCAGGTATTCGTAAGCCGTGTAGACTTTCGCGCGGTGAAAAATCGGGACCACCGTTGCTGAGAGAATCACCATCGCGATAGGCAGGCCGAAGTAGACCTGCACGAAGCGCATCCCGTCGACGTACGCTTGTCCTGGTGTTGAGATAAACGTAATCGCGCCGGCCTGCGTCGCCATGATGGAGAGTCCCATCGCGTACCAGGGCATGGTTTTCCCGGCCAGCAGAAACTGATTGACCGTGTCCGAACCGCGGCTCCGCCACAGTCCGTAAGAAATGAGCAAGACCAGCCACAAAACCAACACCACCCAATCGAGCGGTCTCATGGCGCGAAGTGGACCGTGAACCAATAAAACGCCAGGATGACCAAGGCTAGTTCGCAGAGGATGACCGCATAGACGCGCGGCCACTTGCCGAGTACGGGAGGCGGCTCGTCTTTAATTTCGTCGGGCGTCATGGGACCTTCGACGCGCTCAGCATGTTCGCAAAAATCCGGAACGCGCCCGGAACTCCGGCGGGTAGTTCGCGGAACCACGAATAGGCGGAGAAAATGTAGACTCCCTTGCCATACTTCGTGTAGAGCATGCCGCCGGGCATCGGCTGTTCGCCAGGATCGTGTGTTTCAAGGACGCTTTGATACTTCGGATCCCATTCGTTCGCGAAGTATAGGCCGCGTTCCTGGACCCATCCTTCGAAGTCGCGCCCGGTGATTTCATTGGGCGAGTGCAGCACGGGATTTTGCGGATTCGGGAACGTCACCGGAGCGTCCTCCACGGTGACGCGATCGCGGCTGACCTTGATCGGATAAGGACCGACGTGGTCGAGCAGCGCCGGATTTCCTCCGAAAGGACCGCCTTCAAGCACATTGTACTGGACGACCACCGTTCCTCCGCCCTGCGCGTAGTCGAATAACCGCTGGTAATTCGCCCGCAAATCCGGACGGGTATTGAACGCGCGGACGCCGGTAACGATCGCGTCATACCTCGAAAGGTCGGAGCGAACCAGATCGTCGGCGGAGAGGAACGTCACCTCGCACCCGATCTGCTTCAGCGCGGATGGCACTTCGTCGCCCGCTCCGACAATGTAGCCGATGTTCTTTGCGAGCGTAATAATGCTGGCGCGAACCAGTTTCGCATCTGAAGGTGGAAACAGCGTCTGCACGGGAATGTGCGAATACGCGATTACTTCCGTGCTCGATGAAATCTGCCGCTCCCCGACTGTGGCCACTGCGCGCAACTCTCCCTGCGCGTCGGCGGACGGGGGAGTGACCGTGAAGCTGGCAAGTATCTGCTCATCGACCGCGTTCAGATCGAAATGCCTCGCCGCAGGCTCGATGTGCCAGCCCGCGGGCGCCTCCAGATCCACTTTGCCCGACGCCTTGCCGATGTTCGCCTTGACTAAGATGTCGATTTTCCTTGGCGCCACAGATCCGAATACCAGCGCCTGAACCGGCAATTCAACGCCCACGGGAGGCACGATTGCCAGGGGCCGAAGCTGCTCGCCGTAAATATGATCGACGTACCGATACTCCACCGGCCGTGAAATTTCGATCTCGGTTCCAGAAATCTTCACGCGGAAATGCGCCTCCAATACCGGAGGATTTTCCGGATTGCCGATCATGCGCGGATCGGGTACCCGGTACATCGCGCCGTCCTTCGGCTCCACCAGCCAGTAAGGTTGCGAGTAAGGCTCCTTCGGCGGAACCGGCACGGTGAGCGAGTACAAGCTTGGCTGATTGTAGACCAGCGTGGCTGGAGCGATATCCAACTGCGGCACTCCTTCCATTCCCGTCAGCCTGACCCCGTCGAGCGTCGCTTGCAACGGAACGCGAGCTAGCGCGGTAACTGAGATCTTGAGCGAAGCTCCCGGCGTCACCGCATACTTATCCGCCGCCGCGTCCGCCGACAAGCCCGCGATCAGCGCGATCGTCTCGTCGATCTCATGCAGCTTCCGCGCCGCAAGCGGATCTTTGACCGCCAGCATCTTCGCCCGAGCCTCAACAAGAACCGGCAGTAATGTTTCGGCATGCAGTCCTGTGAAACCATCACGCGCTTTTTCGATCAATGCCCCGATGGGAGCCCCGCCGGCCAGTCGCGACCACGAAGTATCGATTCCTTCGAACACATCCTTGGTCGCACGATCGCCCGCAATCGTGACCAGGTAGTTCTTCGTCGACCCTTTGGGTTCCGGCGCTCCCATCCCCTGCGAACGATGCTGGCTCCGGCTCATCCCTGCAATCTGGCTATACGAATATCCCAGCTCCGGCGAATATTCCCCCAAATCCACCGCCAGCTTATCCTTGATCGCCGCCTCTTCCTTCTGCTGCTCCGCGGTAAACGCGAACGTGTTCCACATCAGCCGCTTCGCCTGCCAAGGCTGGACCCACTGCAACTGTTCCGGATATTTGGCCGGATCGGCCGCGACAGAAAACGCCTCCCTGCCAATGATCGCCGACACCTGGTGCTGTCCGTGCCCATCCCTCGGCGTCCCCGAAAACCGCAGCACGATCACGTCCGGCCGGAACCTCCGAATGTTCCAAACCACATCCCCCAGCACCTTCTCGCGAGGCCACTTGGTGAACGTCTCCTCCGCCGTCTTCGAAAACCCGAAGTCGATTGCGCGCGTGAAAAACTGCTCCGCGCCGTCGATTTTCCGCGCCGCCAGCAGCTCCTGGGTGCGGATGATCCCCAGTTCGTCCCCCTGTTCACTGCCGATCAGGTTCTGCCCGCCCTCCCCGCGCGTCAGCGACAAGTACGCGGTCCGCATGTGCAATCCGCGCGAGAAATAAGCCAAAAGTGCCGTATTTTCATCATCCGGATGGGCCGCGATCATCATCACGCTGCCCAGCTTATCCAGCCCTTGGAGCGACTGCCGGATCGCGACCTCGCCCGATATGTTCCTCTGGGCCTGAACAGGACTAAGCAACAACGCACAGAGAAAAACAGGCGAAAGGATGAAACGGTTGCAGAGTTGCTGTGTCGATAAGATGTGGGAGGACCGGACGCTGAATCGGATGATCACGGTTGAATCCTTAATATAGCAGCCGGAAACGTAATGGCCATACTAGTCGAAAATGTGATGAATGGCGGGAGCCGATGGATTCGTAACAGCCGGAATTCGGCGCGCGAGACGCGCATCGGCCTCGCGCTGGGCGGCGGATTCGCGCGCGGCATCGCCCATGTCGGCGTGCTGCGGGTCTTCGAGCGTGAAGGCATCCCGATTCACGCGATCTCCGGAGTCAGTTCGGGCGCGATCGCCGCGGCTGCCTTCGCCTCGGGTTGTTCCAGCGTCGAGATCGAACGGGCCGCGCAGGGAATCGAGATAACCAGTGTCGAAAGCCTGGGCGCCCTTGTGCTCGCTCTCCTCAAGCAAACCAACTTCGAGGACATGTCAATTCCCCTGGCCATTGTCGCCAGTGATCTGACCGCCGGCGCTGCGGTCATATTTAAGGAAAAGGGCGACGTGCTCATGCCGATCCGCGCAAGTTGCGCGTACCCGGGAATTTTCCCGCCAGTGCGCTACATGAATCATTGCCTCGTCGATGGAATGGTCGCGATGGATGTTCCCGCGGCGCCCCTTCGCCGCATGGGCGCCACCCATGTCGTCAGCGTCGTTCTCCCGCCTACTGAGATGACCGATCCGCAGAGTATGCAAAGCGTGGTGCAGCGCAGTTTTCAGGTGATGACCGCGCGCAACGGATCGCACTGGCGCCGCTCCTCGGATGTTGTTATCTCGCCGGAGGTGCGCGAGTCCGGCATGAACCTCGGCTGGAGCTCGCGGGAGGCCGCGCGGCAAATGATCGAAGCCGGATCGCGCGCAGCCGAGGCCGTGCTCCCGCAGATCCTGAAATGGATGTCCTCCGCCGAAGCCGCATAAATAGGAGAAACCGCTTCTTGCGATCACGGATCGGTAAGCGATTTTACTCATAGCCGATTCCGAGCCGCGACCGAAGGAAGCGATCTGCCGGATCCTTTTCAGCAAGCGCTAAAGCTTGTGCCACCGCCACCAGCCAGGTAAGTGCCTCAGGTGGCACAGACTTTAGTCCGTGAGGATTCCCCGCAGAAACCGGCTTCCGCTTACCCCCGTGTTAGAATGGGCTTACCGCCCGAAAAGTACAGAGTGCAGTTGATTCCGGCGCTTTGCCGCTTGGCGGACGTCACGCCCTCGCGCGTCGACAAAAGGCGAACCTGAAAGTGGACTCCAGCCAACAAGACGCATTAGCCGCATTAATCGATCACACCCTTCTGCGCGCGGACGCGACCGCTGCCGACATCCGCCAGCTCTGCGCGGAGGCGCGTAAATACCGCTTTGCGAGTGTCTGCGTGAATCCATACTGGGTGCCTTTGGCTGCTGCCGAATTATCGGGATCGCCGGTGAAAGTCTGCACCGTTGTAGGCTTTCCTCTTGGCGCGAACCCGACTGCAACGAAAGTAGCCGAGACGCAAAACGCCGTGCGCCAGGGCGCAGCCGAGATCGACATGGTCATCAATATCGGCGAGCTGAAGGGAGGAAATTACGACGCGGTCCGCGACGATATCGCGGCAGTCGGCGAGGCCGCGCACCAAGGCCGAGCGATTCTTAAAGTGATCCTTGAAACCGCGCTGCTCGACGACCGGCAGAAGGTGATCGCCAGCACCATCGCGAAAGAGGCGGGCGCGGAGTTCGTGAAAACGTCCACCGGCTTCAGCACCGGCGGCGCCACGGTTCACGACGTCGCGTTAATGCGCGCAACGGTCGGGGAAGCGATGGGCGTCAAGGCCTCGGGCGGTATCCGCTCCCTGGAAGACCTGAAAAAAATGACCGCTGCCGGAGCGACGCGCATCGGCGCCAGCGCCGGCGTCAAACTTATGGAATCCGAAGCAGCCGAGGGCGGCTATTAATGAGTTGTCCCATCAGGTGGGGCGGACCCCCTGGTCCGCAGCCGACGCCCCCGTCGGCTCTGCGTCGCGTGAGTTTTCTTCACTAAGCATGGCGATCCCAAGAAAAGCATCCGTCCGTTTCCGCGAGCGCGCCGAACTGCTCGACTTCCTGCTCGAAGTGTCGCGCGTCACCTCCGAAACCCTGGACCTCGATAAGCTGCTCGCCAACGTTGGCTCGATCGTCAAAGATGTCATTTCTTACGATCTCTTCGCGATCCTTCTCTACAACGAACGGGAAAAGGGTTTGAACATCCGCTATTCGATCGGCCATCGTGAAGAGATTGTGCGCAGCCTGATCATCAGGTTGGATGAAGGCGTCACCGGCGCGGCCGCGGCCACTCGCTTACCCGTCATGGTGGAGGATGTTCGCCAGGACCCTCGTTACTTGAACGCGCTCGATGCCGTGCGCAGCGAACTGGCGGTGCCGATGCTCGCGCGGGGGAAGCTGGTAGGCGTCATCGATGTCCAGTCGACGCGCATCAAAGCCTACTCGGAACAGGACCGCGCGATGCTCCGTCTGATCGGCGCGCGCGTGGCGTTCGCCATCGATAACGCGCGCCTTTACCGCCGCGTCGAAAGGCAGAACCGGACGCTTCGCACGCTTACCCACCTGTCCCAGGAGTTCAGTTCCATCCTCGATCTCGACGAGTTGCTCACTAAAATCGCCGCGACCGTTCGCACTCTGATTAATTACGATGCCTTCAGCATCTATCTTGTTGATGCCGAAAAACGATTGCTGCGCAGCCGCTTCAGCGTGCGGTTTGATCAGCGCGTGACCGTGGATAACATTCCTATCGGGAAAGGTATTACGGGAACTGCCGCGGAGAGCCGGGAAGCAATCCGTGTGACCAACACCTCGCTCGACCCGCGCTACATCGAATCGCATGCCGACGTCCGCTCCGAGCTTGCGACCCCTCTCATCGTGCAGGATCGCGTGGTGGGTGTCCTCGACGTCGAAAGCGAGCGGCTCGCCTTCTTTACCGAAGATCATCAGCGCACCCTGTCCTTGCTCGCGCCGCAGATCGCGAGTTCTGTCGAAAACGCCCGTCTCTACGAAGAAATCGCTTTGCGTGAGCAGCGCATGGATCAGGATTTGAAAGCTGCGCGCAAGTTGCAGCACGTGTTGCAGCCGCGCCACGCCGAAATTCACGGTCTCGATATCGCCATCCGTTCGCGCCCCGCGCGTGAAATCTCCGGCGATGTGTACGACTTCTTCGAAAATGGAGACGAGTACGCCGTCATTGCGTTCGGCGACGTCAGCGGAAAGGGCGCAGCGGCCGCGCTCTACGGCGCCCTGGTCAGCGGCCTGCTGCGCATTCTGGCCCCGCGCAAACGCAGTCCCGCCCTGCTGATGAAGTCGCTCAATGAGACGCTGCTGGAGCGTAAGGTGGACGCTCAGTACGCCACGCTTACGCTCGCGCTGTGGGAGCCCAAGTTGCGCCAGTTCAAGCTCACCAATGCGGGCGCGGAGCCCCCTTTCATCTATCGCAACGGTGAGATTATCAAGCCCCGCACTGAAGGTGTGCCCATCGGCTTGCTCGAAGATCGCGAATACGACGAGGTGGTTCATCAGGCCGAGCAAGGCGACCTGATGTTATTCTTCTCCGACGGCGTCGAGGACCAACTAAACGCGAAGGAAGAGGATTTCACGCGCAGCCGCGTAGCCCGGTTGTTGAAGAAACACGGCACCGGCGAACCCAAAGCATTAGCCGATGCGATCTTCGCGGACATAGACGCATTTCGCGACGGCACGCCCATCACCGACGACCAATCCGTAGTCGTAATCAAGGTTCACTAGTGAAAATAGTGGCTCATTTAAAAGCCCGGTGGCACAGACTTCAGCCTGTGGGAGGTCCTTCATGACCCCGCTAGCCTACCGCGACCGAGCCCTTTTCATCGACGATGTCCCCCTGGCCGAGATCGCCGCCAAAGCCGGCACGCCCTGTTACGTCTACTCCGCGCGAACCATACTCGGCAACTACCGCGCTTACGATAGTGCCTTCGGCGCCCAGCCGCATACCATCTGCTATGCCGTAAAAGCAAACAGCAATTTGGCGATCCTGAGCCTCCTCGCGAAAGCGGGCGCGGGTTTCGACATCGTGTCCGGAGGCGAACTTTTTCGCGTTCTCAAAGCCGGCGGCGATCCTAAGAAAATCGTTTTCTCCGGCGTCGGCAAAACCGCTCCGGAAATCGACGCCGCCCTTAAGGCCGGGATCTTCGTCTTCAACTGCGAATCAGAGCCGGAATTGGCGCTGATCGACGCCCTCGCGCATCGCCACGGAATCCAGGCGCGGGTCGCCATGCGCGTGAATCCCGATGTTGACGCCGCCACGCATGCCTATATTTCCACGGGCCGCTTGGCGCACAAATTCGGCATCGACATTTCCGACGCCGAAGCCGTTTACGAGCGCGCGTGTCAGTTTGAAAATCTCCTCATGGAAGCGGTAAGCTGCCACATCGGCTCTCAACTGATGAATCCGGAGCCGGTGATGGAAGCCGTCGATCGGGTGTTAACTCTGATCGACCGTCTGCGCATGAAAGGCTTCGATATTCGTCACGCCGATCTCGGCGGAGGCCTCGGAGTGGCCTACAAGCCCGAAGACGCGACACCCAAGATTTGCGCCTTCATCGGGGCGATGTGCTCCCGTCTAAAAGATCGCGGCCTCCACGCGATGATCGAGCCCGGCCGGTCCATCGTCGGCGCCGCAGGCGTTCTCCTCTCCCGTGTTCTCTATCGAAAAACCACCGGCGACAAAAACTTCGTGGTTATCGACGCCGCCATGAACGACTTGATCCGGCCGGCCCTTTATAGCGCCTATCACGAAATTCTTCCCGTCCGCGAAATCAATGCGCCGAAATCCAAGGTGGACGTTGTGGGTCCGGTCTGCGAAACCGGAGATTTCCTGGCAAAAGATCGCGAACTCCCGGAAGTAATGCCCGGCGACACCCTTGCCATTTGCACCGCTGGAGCCTACGGCTTCGTCCAATCGTCGAACTACAACTCGCGTCCCAGAGCGGCAGAAATTCTGGTGGAAGAAAGCTCCTGGCGGATCATCCGCGAGCGCGAAAACTACCAAGACCTCATCCGCGGAGAGGTAGAATAAGGCTATGAAAACAGCGGCGCTCGTTTCCGTCGAAGAGTACCTGCGCACCTCGTATCGCCCGGATTGCGACTACGTGGACGGAGAGGTGCTCGAAAGAAACATGGGCGAACGCGATCATAGCAAGTTACAACGCGAGTTTATTTTGTATCTCGGCACTCGCGCTAAGAAATGGGGCATCCACGTTTTTCCCGAACAGCGTGTTCAGGTGGCGCCGCAGCGCTTTCGAATCCCCGACGTGTGCGTTGTCGCGGGAAGGGAACCGGACGGCCAGATCTTTCGCCAGCCCCCCTTTATCTGCATCGAAATTTTGTCAAAAAACGACAGCCTCAGGAGTGTTCAGAGGCGCATAGACGATTACTTTAAGTTCGGCGTCCCTCACGTGTGGGTGGTCGATCCCTTTGATCGCCGTGCCTGGGTTTACAGTCCTGAAGGCGCAAAAGAAGTGAAAGACGGAATGCTCCGAACGCAAAATCCGCCTATCGAAGTGTCACTTGCTGAGATCTTCGCCGGTCTCGACGACGCTCGGTCCTGAAGTAGAAAACGTCCCGACGTAAGCGCTGCGCTTGCCCGGATAACTCCACGTCGTATTCAAACCCTTTCCTTTATACGACTGCTCCACCGTGTATGCCGCCATAGCGTGATCCAGTTGCGTCAGCGGTTTGTACCAGACCTCTTCGTTGTGGCAGATCTTGTCCGTCTCCTCAAGCGCCCTGGTCTCGACCTTTGCTAATTCGCCCGCCACCATCTTCGCCGTCCGCGAATGCATATCTCCGCTCACAAAGGTAATCGGCCGCGCGTCGGTCCGTACTACATTCGTCAGTAGATCGCCGCCCATCTGTTTTGCAAACTGGCCGAGCGCAATGCGCTGCTCCGCTGTCGCGCGCTCGTCGACGATGATCACCGCCCGCGCATTCTCGGCGTCCGGATGCATGTAATCCCCAAGCGTATTGTCCGCTCGAACCACACCCATCACAGACAGCCCGTCGAGCGAAACACCCTGCCACGAACCCTTCTCAATCTTCCAGCCGAGCACCGCGAGGTTTCCGGTCAGCTCGACTTCAGAATTGGCGAAGCAGGGCCCCGTGTAGATATCGGCCGTCCGAGCTTCGACGTACTGACCATGAATATCAGCGGCCACACCCAATCCGGCAATCGAGAGAGCGAGCGCAAGCGTCTTCATACCTCAAAAATACCACTATTGCCCGATGCCGAGAAGTTCGATTTCAAAGATGAGCGTTGCGCCACCGGGAATTGTCGGGGGGCTTCCTTGTTCGCCATAGCCGATGCTGGCCGGGCACACCAGTTGCGACTTTCCTCCAACCTTCATTTTCTGGACGCCCTCGGTCCAGCAGGGGATCACATGGTTCAATGGGAACTTGATGCCGTTCGATGCATCGAACTCTTTTCCGGTGACTAAAGTGCCTCGATAGTTAACTTTAACGGTATCAGTCTCGGCGGGCGAGGTGCCTGTACCGGGCCTCAACTCACGGTAGATCAGGCCGCTCGGGGTCTTGACCGCGCCTGGTTCCGTGGCAGCTTTTTCTAGATAGGCTCTCGACGAAGCTTCATTCGGAGGCGGGGAAGAGCAGGAAATCAGCGCAATTGGCGTTAGTAGTAAAACAGCTCGAATTATGGTCATTTAAGGACTCGCGGAGTACCATTCTAGCGTTATTTAAGCTCGATTAAGCCCCACTGTAGAGAGTAGATATGCATCTTTTGTTGCCGCCCCTTCAGTTCCACCTCGCCCAGAGGCTCAAAAAACCCGGCGGCCGAACTGCGCACATCTTCCGATACGATGATCTGACCCGGAGCCGCCAGATGGACTAATCTTGCGGCGACGTTCACGGTATCGCCGATGGCGGTGTACTGCATGCGCTGCGCGGAGCCGATGTTGCCGACCACGGCTAGCCCGGAGTGAATACCGACGCCGATTTGAATCTGCGTGTCGAGCCGAGCGGCTTCCCGCTGCATTGCGATCGCGGCCTCGACGGCGCGCTGGGTATCGCCGGCTGCCGGAACCGGGGCCCCGAAAAGGGCCATGACGCAATCGCCGATGTATTTGTCGAGCGTTCCTCCCGACTCGAGAATCACCTCGGTCATGGCTGTGAAGAATTCGTTCAACAAATTGACGACTTCGCGGGCGTCGAGGTGTTCGGAGAGTTTCGTGAAATTGCGGATGTCGGCGAATAGAACCGTGACCGGCTGAAGGACGCCTCCGAGTTCGACGCCTCCGCCTTTCGAAGTAATCAGATCGGCAACCTGCGGCGACAGGTACAGGCGCATCGCGGCCTGCTCGACTTCGCGCTTGAGGAGTTCTCCGCGGGTAACGGCGCTCGCGAGCGCGAGGCCGGTTTGCGCGGCGATGGTCGTGAAGATGCGAAAGTCGTCGGCCGAAAAGGCGTCGGGAGCGACGAGGTTATCCGCGTAGAGGACGCCCAGGAATCGGCCCTGAAATGTTAGGGGCGAACAGAACGCGGCCTGGATGCCGGCGCGCAGGACGCTAAGGGAGCGACCGATATCGGCGTGAGCGCGGGCGTCGCGAATGTGCAGGGGCCGGTTTTCCTGGCGCACTTTTTGCAGGATCGTTTTGCTGAGGACCAGATTCTTCGGGTCGAAAGATCCGGGGGCATCCATCTTTTTGCCACCGCGTGCGTAGAGGTCCGCGGCGTGGAAGGCCTGCTGCTGGTCGTCCCAAGCCATCAGGGTTGCCCGCTGGACTCCGGCGATGCGAAAAAGGAGATCGACGGAAGTCTCGACCACGTCGGACGCGGTAACGGTACGCGCTAGACGAACGCCGACTTCGTGCAGCAACTCCAAGGCGCGGAGCTGGGGACTGCTGGCGAGAGTCTGGGTTGCGGAGAGATCCAGCAGGCGCGGACTTGCCTGCAATTCGTTAAGATCGATCGCGGCGGTTTCGATTTCAAAGGCGGGAAGCGGCTGCGGCTTTTCTTTCGCCGGAGCCCTATAAGTGTCGCGAAAGATCAGACGATACGGACCAATACGCACCACGTCATCCTGCGCTAGAGCCACGGGACCGTCGAGAATCTGCTCATTTACAAATGTGCCGTTCGCCGATTTCAGGTCGGTGAGTATTGCGTAGCCTGACGGATCGGAGGCGAGCTGGGCGTGGAATCTGGAAACGCTGCGAGAGGGATCTTCAAGGATGATTTCATTGTCGTCGCCGCGGCCAATGCGGATGACGGGGAGGGTGCATTCGAACACGGCGTTCGAGCCATCGGGGCGATAAATGAGGAAGCTGCGCATCAGAGTTTCATCTTCTGTCGTGGCGGAGCCGGACCAGGGGGTCCGGCGCAGACGAGGGCGTGTGCCCCACAAAACCAAGTCTTACATTCTTGTGGACCATCCTTCTTTCGCGGCGATTGTGTTCTCGAACTCCGCTTGAGCATCACGGACAATGGCCTCGAGTTGCCGGTCTGATCGGGCGGGATCGTGGTGAAAGAGAATTAACTGCTTGACATTCGCTGCGTGGGCGAGTTTTACGGCTTCGCGCCACGTGCTGTGGCCCCAGCCGCGGCGATGCTCGTATTCTTCGGGTGTGTATTGGGCATCGTAAATCAGGACATCCGCATCTTGCGCATATTCTCGGAGCGTCGCATCAGCGGATGGGTTGCCGTGCTCATGATCGCTAGCGTAGACGATGGATCGATCGGGTGATTCAACGCGGTATCCGGTGGCTCCGTTCGGGTGATGAAGGGGGAAGGGGCGGATTCGAATATCGCCGATCTCCGCGCCATTCTGACGATACGTGAGGTTTGAGGGCATGGAGATCGGGTAGTAGGGATGGTGCATCTGGGCGGCTAGGATGCGTTCGAGATCCTCTGGATCGGAGCTGGAGTGCATGGTCGCATGTTGCAGTGGTACGAAAAAGGGGATGCCCTGGATGTGATCCCAATGGAAGTGGGTCAGGAAGAGATGTACTTGCGCGTCGTGCGCCAGCGTGTTGCCCAAGGCGCGGATTCCGGTGCCTGCGTCGAAGATGAGCACGGGCTGATCGGCGTAGCGGATCGTGAGGCAGGCGGTGTTGCCGCCGTAGCCCAGGTTTTCGGTGACAGGAGTTGGAATAGATCCGCGGACGCCCCAGAAGGTTAGATCGAGCGGCACAATCGATAAGTTTAGCGGGTCCTTGGGGTTTCCGGGCATCGACAAATAAGCCGCCTTGATAGGCGGCTGCCGCCAAAATTGGCCGCCCCACCAGGACGAGGGCAAGTCGCGAACTGGCTAGAAGTGGAAGGCGTAGCTTAGTTTTATGAAGATTTGGCGGTCGGTTAGCGTGCTGGGGTCGCCGATGGTGGCGAGCGACACAGGCAATCCTTGCGCCATCGCTTGGAGCAGTGCCAGGTTCTGGCGTTGGTCCGTATAGCCGACATAAAGCGCTGTGCCGGGCGAGAGAAGGTAGGTCAAGAGGACGTTGCTGGTGAAGATTTTGCTGTTGGTCAGGTTCACCAGGCTGGTGTTGGGCAGAACAGAATCGTATTCTCCAATGATGCGCAAGGAGAACTGCTTCGAGAACTGGTAGCGCAGGGTGGAACGGAAAATGTGGTTGTTGAATATCGAAAGGCCCGTGGGCGTTTGGAGGCGGCTGAGCAGATAAGTTTGTTCCAGACGAAGACGCGACGATGGGCGGATGATGAATTTCGCAGTCGCGTTTTGCAGGTTCGCGGAGAAGGGCAGAATGCCTGCCGCTGGATAGTAATTGACCCCTCTTCCGAAGTTGTAGTCGGTGGCGAGGCCGAAGTGTTTGGAAAAATCGCTGTTCACGGAAAAATCCGTCAGGTGTTTCCGGAAGGCGATGTTTTGATACACCTCAATGGATTCGGTGTGCTGGGCGGTGATGAAGGTTTGACCGGTGAGCTCAAGCGCCATTCCGGGCGTGATGATCCGATCCTGAATTTTCTCCGTGTGATCCCAGTCCTCGATCAGCTCCATGGTCGGCCCCCAGGCTTTGATCAGGTCGCCCGCGGGAAGAAAGTGATAGGCGAGATCCTGATCCACCTGGCGAATATTGACGCGAGGAATAAAGCCCAGCGTGGTCTGAAAATTCGGGCTGCGGTCGAGGTAGTGGGTGGTCTCCTCAAAATGCAGGCCGGAATATTCGAGGGCGGCGAGATAATCCGAACCGGAAAGGTGCGGCAGGCCCGCGACGCTGGTGTCGCTGTGCACCGCCTGACCGGTTAAGACCAGATTGTCGGTGAATCGTATGCGCGCGTCGAGCGATTCAAGATATTCGTGGTGCGCTCCAAAATCGTAGGCGGTTCCCATGATCCCTACGTAGGATTCTTCGCCCAGATCGCGCTGGATGCGCAGCACTCCGTTGGCGGCGTGCTCGCCGTAGTTCGGAGAGGACGAGGGAAGCGTGTTGCCAGGATAACGATCATCCATCGCCAGGAAACCAACCTGCCACGGGCCGGATCTGCCGGTTAGGCGCGCGCCAATCTCCGGGTCCTGGATGGTGCGGCTGAAGAAGAGATTGTCGGGGGTCTGAAAGTAGGCGGCGTTTTCAAGGAAAAAGGGACGCAGCTCCGGAAAAAAGACTTCGAATCGCTGGTTGATGGTGATCTGGGGATCCTCCGATTCGACCTGGCTGAAATCGGGATTCACGGTAACATCGAGCGTAAAGGAATCGTGGATGATAGCCTTCATGTCGACACCGGCTCGCAACTCGGTTTGCGATTTAAAATCGGGCGCGGTGTAGCTGGGAGTGTTCAGGTATTGCGCGCGCTCCCCGAAAACGTAGGGAATGACTTCGAGATTACGGCCCGCGGAGACGCGTTCGAGACCGTCCGTGCTGCCGAGCTGCGGCGCGAATCCGCTGATGCGCGAGGTGTAGTACGGCCAATAAGAAGATTCATTGATGGCGGGAATGAAACGCCCCAAGCCGATGCCCCAGTTCTGCACGTTGGCGCTCGAAAAGCGGAGGCTGCGGAAGGGAATCGCCATGGAGACAGCGTAGCCGTCCGGCGTTAAAATTCCATCGCTCTTCCAAAGAACGTCGTAGCTATAATCGTCGCTCTGGCCCTCGGTGCTGGTTGCGTCGGCCTGAATGCCCAGCGGGTTCACGTAGAAATCGAGAACATGCTGACGGTCTCGAAAGGTGTCGAGATAGACGGCGACTTCATCGTCGCTGGAGATGTCGTCACGATTCGCCATGCGGGCACGGATCTTCGATTTCTCTTCCTTGCACAGAAAAATCACGTACAGATGTTCGTCGTCGTAAGAAATGTAAGCGATAGTTTCGCGCGTCGCCTTGGCTCCATCGGAGGGAGCATTCTGGCGAAAGTCGTCGATGCGGGCTTGGCCGGGCGGGATGTTGCCATTGATGAAGTCCTCAAGCTTCGGGGGCTTCGAGACTCGGGTGAGATGAACGGTCTTCACCTGATTCGCCAAATCCGGATCCTGGGCAACCGCGGCGAGAGCCAATGTTAAGATCAGCGCGAAGGACTTCATTGGTACGTACAGTTCCCGCGAACCTCCCCGGAAGTTCGCTAGAATAACTGGAATTCGTGCATTCTCGCACATATGGATACGCGGCGTCATCTCCGTTGATCTGGGCATTTGTACCGTTCACGGTCAATCGAGGGCGCCTGGACGGGTTTGACTTCGACACGCTGCAATCGAAGCGCGAGTTGGCGCATGCGTTCCGGGAATTGAATTTGCCTTGGATCTGGCAACCCATTGTTGATACGAATATCGACGCGATTATTGAGCAGGTGCAGCGTGCGGATTCGATCGTGCTGAATTTGTGCGACGGAATCGGAGCGGGAGGAACCCCGGGCGAATGCGTAGTGAGGGCTCTGGAGCGCGCGCGAATTCGCTTCACGGGCGCGGATTCGGAGTTTTATGAAGTATCCACATCGAAGCTCCTGATGAAGGAGATGATGATCGCGGCCGGGGTTCGGACGCCGGAGCATGAGGCGATTCCAGAGTCGGGATCAGTGGGGGGAATTTGCGCGAGGGTGGGAACGCCTCTGCTGGTGAAGCCGGAAATTTCAGCGGCAAGCGGAGGTGTGTTTCTGCGATCGAAGGTGAGCTGCGATGACGAGGTTGCCGCGTTGCGCGATGAGTTGTGGGGCGCGCCACTGCCTCCGTTCTGCGACTCGCGTTCATTTTTCGCGGAGCGGTTTATAGAAGGGCCGGAGTTCACGGTTTTCCTGCTGGGGAGCTGGCGCGATCCAACGTCAGTCCAATGCCTGCCGGCCGTGGAAAGGGTATTCAACGCGAGCATTCCGGACGGCGAAAAGTTTCTGAGCTATGAACGCTATTGGGGGCTGTATCGCGAGGAAACGCCGCCTGCGGATGGGCGTCCATTTTATGGTTACAGGGCATGCTCCGCGGAGTTGGCGCTGGAACTGGCAGAGATTTCTCGAGCTGCGTACATTGCTGTTCGTGGATGCGGCTATGCCCGCGTGGATTTGCGAATGGATCGCCAAACCGAAGAGTTGTTTGTGCTCGAAGTAAACGCGAACTGCGGACTTTCCGAAGACGATCAAACCTCGACGGGCTGCATTCTAAAGCTAGCGGAAATGACGCTGGCGGAGCTGCTCGCGACGATTTTGCGGGATGCAGGAGCGCCGCTATGAAGGTCTGCGTGTTGCAGCCGGACTATCGCGATTCGAAGGTCGATTACCGGCATTACGATCCCCCGCGCGATCTTTCGGCGCTGCTGCCGGGCGATTGCGTGGATCACTTATTTCTGCATAAATCGACCACATATCGTCAGCTTCGGGAGGCTGGAGCATACGATATTTTCGTCAATTTGTGCGAAGGATACCTGGATTGGGATGTCCCTTCGATCGACGTGATCTGGTCTTTGGACCGGCTTGATTTGCCGTACACGGGGTCCAGCGCGCGGCTCTACGATCCGTCGAAGGAGCTGATGAAGTATGTCGCGCATACGCGCGGAGTGCGGTATCCGAAATTCGAATGCTCGGCGGAAGCGGCGTTGGCGAGGCTCGCGTTTCCGATGTTTGTGAAACCAGCGCACGCCGGAGATAGCCTAGGGATCGACGCGGCTTCGTTGTGCCGCACGGCGGAAGAGGTTCGTGCGAAGGCGGGTGCGATCGAGCGGGAGTATGGGTCGGCGATCATTGACGAGTTTATCGACGGACGGGAATTTACGGTGCTGGTGGCGGAGAATCCGGTGAACCGGTTTGAACCACTGGCGTTTCAGCCGATCGAGTTTTTGTTCCCGAAAGGCGAGGCGTTTAAAACCTACGCGCTGAAGGTGCAATCGCATCATCCGGAAAGTAATGTCCCAGTGGAGGATCGGGACCTGGCGGATCGGTTGAAAGACGCGGCGCGGACCATATTCGCCGGATTTGAAGGCGAGGGCTATGCGCGGCTGGATTTCCGTTGGGACGCGGCGGGGCTGTGGTTTCTGGATATTAATTTCGCATGTTCGGTGTTTTATCCGGCGGGATATGAAGGGTCAGCGGATTATATTTTGCGCCATGATCCGATCGGTCACGCGGGATTCTTGCGGCATATCATCGCGGCCGGCGTGGCGCGGCATCGCTGCAAGCGGCGCCGGTATGTGCGCGGGGCGAATGGGATCGCGGGATTTGGAATTTACGCGACGTGCGATTTGAGGCGCGGCGATATCGTGTTTCGCGGTGAAGAGAGGTCCGCGAGGCTGGCTTCGCGTACTCACATTTTAGAATCGTGGCCGCCGGATCAGGTGGAAGTGTTTCGTCAATACGCGATGATCGTGGGCAACGGGGTATTCATGTTGTGGGACGAGGATCCTCGGGAGTGGGCTCCCCAGAATCATTCGTGCGATGCGAATACCGCGTATTCGGGGCTGAATCTGATCGCGCTGGGCGATATTCGTACAGGGGAGGAATTGACGATCGATTACGGAAGATTCGCGAATCCGGATGCGGCTCCCTTTGTTTGTTCGTGCGGGGCGGGGAATTGCCGGGGCGTTATTCGCGGCGCTTCATGACGGTTTCGATGCGTTCGCGGAGAGGGGCGCTGCGGCTGACCATGGCCCGGAAGTGATCGCGCTGAAGGATCAGGAAGACGCACGGGGTCAAGCTGCGCACGGTGGCGTTGCGGGGCTGATCGCTGAGCAGAGCGATTTCGCCGAAGTAGTCGCCATCTTGCAGCACGGCGACGCGCGCCGAGCCTTTAACGACTTCCACTGTTCCGCGCACGACGATGTAGAAGCGGTCTCCGGGGTCGCCTTCGCGAATAATGTCGCGGTCTTCGGGGATCTGCTCAGTAGCGAAAAGGCTGGCAAGCTCGGTGAGCGTCGCTGAGTCGACGTCCTCGAAGAGCGGCGTTTCGCGGAGCCACCGGGCTTCGACGCCGTTGAGATTTACACCGGATTGCCGGCGCCACATACTGCTATAGCGGCCGCCGGTGCGGAGCAGTTGGTCGTGGCGGCCCTGTTCGGCGATCTGTCCCTGATGCATGACGAAAATCCAGTCGGCGCGCATTACGGAACTTAGGCGATGGGTCACGGAAATCATGGTGCGGCCGGTGGCGATACGCTCGAACGTGGCGTTGATGGCGGCTTCGGTCGAAGGGTCTAGCGAGGAAGTCGCTTCGTCGAGGATGAGCAGCGCGGGATCGCGCAGAAGGGCTCGGGCGATCGCGAGACGCTGGCGCTGGCCGCCGGAGAATCGGCTTCCGCGCTCGCCGGTCAGCGTATTGTAGCCATCGGGCAAGGTGAGGATGAAATCGTGAATTTCGGCATTTTTCGCGGCCGCTTCGATCTCGGCGTCGGACGCGTCCACACGGCCCAGGCGGATGTTTTCGCGAATGCTCATATTGAACAGAAAGTTGTCCTGAAATACGACGCCGGTTTGGGACCGGAGAGAATCGAGAGTCGCGTCGCGGAGGTCAACACCGTCGAACAGCACCGATCCCCGGACGGGATCGTAAAAGCGGAGGAGTAGATTAAGCACCGTGCTTTTTCCCGATCCGCTGGCGCCGACGAAGGCGACCGACATACCACGGCGAATGGAGAAACTCACCTGATCGAGGCTGTTTCGCGCGCCCGGATAAGCGAAGGTGACCTCGCGGAATTCTATATTCTGCGGCTGAGGGAGTTTTTTGGCGTCCGGAGCATCGGCGATTCGAGGCTGTTCGTTGAGCAGGGCTTCCATGCGTTCGACGGCGCCGGTCGCGGCGACCAAGGTGGGCGAATAAGACGCGAGATATCCGACGGATTGGCTCAGGGTCACGAAGAGAGCCTGAAATGACGCGAACGTTCCGATGGTGATGATGTCGCGGAACGCCATCCATCCGCCGACACCCATCACGATCACTTGCAGCAGCAGCGCGCCGAGCGTGGAGGACTTGTCCATCAGAGACGTCAGGAATCCCAGGCGGATGCTGGCGCGGAGCAGGTTATCGTTGCGGCTCCGGAACGCGCCGGTGAACAGGTCCCGAAGACTGAAGGTTTGAATCAGCGCGGGAGCGGCGATGGTTTCCTGGACGAGCGACAACACGGCGATGTCTCGCGTCCTTTTCTCGGCCGCCGCTTCCAGTCCGTGGCGGGCGAGCAGACGCGGGCCCAAGGCGCAAATAGGGCAGAGCAGAGTGCCGATTAGCGCGAGTCTCCATTCGAAGGCGAAAATCAGGCCGACCGACAAAATGATGTCGAGCACCGGTTGCAAGCCCCATCCAACGGCCGACACCAATGCAAGATCGATGGCGTGCAGATCGTTCGAGAAGCGCGACAAAATATCGCTCGACTCACGGCGTGTGTAAAATTCAAGGGACAAGCGCTGTAGCTTCTCGTACATGCGCGCGCGCAATGCCGCAATCGATTTCGCGACGATCCGCGCATAAAGATGATCGCGTCCGAGACCCGCGGAGGAGACCACCACCGCCGATGCGGCGAGCGCAGTAAGGATGATCGCCAAAGCGCGGCCGTCTTTATGAACCAGCGCCCGATCGATCAGATATTTGATCGAGAGGGGAAGCTGTGCCGTTAACCCCATCTCGAGCAAACACGCCAGCAGAACGGGTATCAGGCTGAGCCGCAATGGCCGCATATACCGGTAAAGCGCCCGCAGCACGCCAGCAATTGTCATCGATCTATTTTAGATAGGCGCGGAGGGCGTGAATCAGATCGTCGGCGGCTTGCGTCTGTTCGTCGGACGGCGCGACCTTTGGATCGAGAATGTGAAACCGGATGTGCCCCTCAATCACTTCGGCCATCAGCGCGTCCATGGCGCCGCGGCAGGCGGAGATGTTATGCAGCACGTCGGAACATTCCGACTCCTGCTCGATTGCCCGGTCGATGGCCTCCACCTGGCCTCGGATCCGGCGCACGCGATTGAGCAGCTTTTTCTTCTCTTCGATTGTGTGGGCCATAAAAAAAGTTGTGTTCAGGTCTTTACAAGTATACCCCGGCTGGTATATCCTGACTGCGGGTGGTGGTTTGCCGCCCGCCAAATTCGAGAGAAAGGAGGCCCTTGTGTTTGACGGCAGTAGTCATTTGAAGCGCGAAGACGTGTCGACGGTAGAGCCTCCTTCTTTGGAGCTCCTCTACTAAAGTCTAGAATCGCTCACGCAATCGCCCTACGTGTGTCCTTCGCCGCTGAGCCTTGCCGTTTGTCGGCAAGAAATAAGGAGTAACCCAATGAACTGGATCGATTTTGGAATGCGCATGTTTGCCGCTCTGCTCTTAGGCGGCGCGATCGGCCTGGAGCGTCAATGGCGGCAACGGATGACCGGCCTTAGAACCAACGGACTGGTGGCCGTGGGGTCCGCGATGTTCGTCATGATGGGCGGCATGATCGCCGGAGAAGGGAGCCAGGGCAGGGTAGCCGCGTACGTCGTATCCGGCATCGGTTTTCTGGGCGGCGGCGTCATTTTGAAAGATGGTTTCAATATTCACGGACTGAATACCGCCGCCACTCTTTGGTGTACCGCAGCAGTGGGCACGCTCGCCGGATTGGGACACATGGGCCTCGCCGTGATCGGGGCTCTGGGAGTGTTGATCGCGAACCTGATTCTTCGCCCGGTGGCCTATCGTATCAATCGCGCGCCGGAGAAAAAAGAGGAGCATGAGATTCTCTATCGTCTCCGCTGCGTCTGCCGGACCGCGGACGAGGCTAACATCCGAACCATGCTGATTCATAGTGTCGGGCGTACGCCCTTAACATTGATGGCGCTGCACAGCCTTGATGACGAGGTGCTGATGCGGGTGAACGTTCGAGCGTATCTCAAGAGCATCGGACCCAAGGAGGATGCTTTGGAGCAGATCGTGACGCGGCTCTCGCTCGAATCGGGCGTCACCGCGATTTCCTGGGAAGTAGTCGCCGCCGTGGACGCGGAGGAAGCGTCGATTTCCACGACCGCGGAGTTAGTGGGGGCCACTTCGAAATAGTCCGTTCGCAAATAGTTAACGTAGGTTACATATAATGTGTTAACCTTAATTTAATCAAAGGCCACCACGAATGCTTCCAAACGATCTTCAACCCCGGATCCGCCGGACAGGGTTGCTGCTGGTGTTCCTGGGTTTCCGCGCCTGGGCGCAGCCTCCAGTCGCGACCGACGCGCCGCCTCCGCCGCCCGATCCTGAGCGATGGAATATCTTCTACCAGGCGACATCGATTGGAGACTACCACGGCACGTTCACTTCGCCGTACGAAGGACCGTTCAGCCTTCAGGACCGTCAGGAGCGAGACGTTTCGCTTACCACGACCCTGTTCTTTACGCTTCGCCTCGATCAGAATTCTTTTCTTTCGTTCGATCCGGAAATCGCCGGCGGACGAGGGTTCAGCGGGGTCAACGGCCTGGCAAATCCCGCTAACGGTGAGCTGCCGCGCGTCGCCTCCGCCACGCCGAAGCCCTATCTTGCCAGGCTTTACATCTCCCACGACTTCGGGTTCGGCGATGAAAAGGAGCCTTCCGACAGCGACGAAAACCAGTTAGCCGGCGAGCGTCCAATGAACCGGTACACCATCAGCGCGGGGCGCTTCTCATTGACCGATTTTTTCGACGACAACAAGTATTCGCATGACCCGCGAAGCCAGTTCATGGGTTGGGCGGTGATGTATAACGGCGCGTGGGATTATCCGGCCGATACGCGCGGCTATACCTGGGGATGGGTGCATGAGCTGCACCTGAAAAACTGGTCCTTCCGTTATGCCAGCGCGGCGATGCCGAAGATCGCGAACGGGCAACAGCTCGATCGCAGAGTGTTCGTCAATCGAGGCGACGTCTGGGAGGCGGAACGCCGCTACGAGGTAAAAAAACATGCCGGAACGATCCGCGCCTTGCCTTACATGAACCACGCGGACATGGGCACCTATGCCGCGGCAATTCGCCTCGCGCAGCAGACCGGTGGGGTGCCTGATATCATCGCCACGCGGCGCAACGGGACGCTGAAATACGGCTTTGGCTTAAATTGGGAGCAGGAAATCACCAAGGATGTCGGCATTTTTTCGCGACTCGGCTGGAATGACGGGAAGACGGAAAGCTTCGCGTTCACGGCGATCGATCGGCTGGCGACCGGCGGCATTTCCCTCACCGGGACGCGTTGGCGCCGCCGGTTCGATACGGTCGCGACTGAATTCACCGCCAGTGGGATTTCCGGGGTTCATGCACAGTACCTCGCGCTCGGCGGCCACGACTTCCTGATCGGCGATGGCAGGCTCGAGTATGGCCCGGAATGCATCTGGGAGTCGTACTATAGCGCCCGCTTGTTCCCGGGTTTCTTTGCCAGCTTCGATCTACAGCATGTGAACAATCCCGCTTATAACCAGCAGCGAGGGCCGGTATGGATTGAATCCCTGCGGTTTCATATCGAAGTCGGAAAGAATACATTCAAACATTAATTCGTGGAGATGACGCCTCACACTTGCTACCCCGTCATCTTCGCCGGATCGAGGATCTTACGAAGCTCGGTCTCGCTGAGCGAAGTCTTCTCCAGCGCGACCTCGATGACACTGCGCCCGCTTCTGACGACCTCCTTGGCAATCTCCGCGCTCTGATCGTACCCGATCACGGGAGCGAGAGCTGTAGCCAGTATCGGGTTCTTTCCGGCCAATTCGGCGAGCCTCGTTTCGTTGACCACGAAGCCGGCGATGGCCTTCGTGCCGAGCGAATCCATCGCTCCGCTCAGCAAATGAATACTGGTCAAGAGGTTCCAGGCGATAACCGGCAACATGGTATTCAGTTGAAACGCACTTGCCTGCCCGGCCACTAAAATAGTCGCGTCGCTGCCGATTACCTGCGCGCAAATCATCGCCACTGCTTCGGGAATCACCGGATTCACTTTTCCGGGCATGATGCTGCTTCCCGGTTGCAGCGCGGGGAGCGATATTTCCGCGAGCCCGGTAACTGGTCCGCTGTTCATCCAGCGCAGATCGTTGGCGATTTTCAGCAGCGATACGGCCAATCCTCGAAGTTGCGCACTCAGTTCCACGGAGGCATCCTGGCTACTGATCGCGGCGAACAAATTTGGGCTGCGGGTCAAGGGAAGGCCGCAGGACTTCGCGATCCGGGAGACCACCCGCGCGCCGAAACGCGGGTCGGCATTCAACCCCGTCCCAATCGCGGTGCCTCCCAGCGGCAATTCGAGAATCCTCGGCATTGTCGACTCGATCCGCGCCGCCGCCGCGCGTAACTGTGCTTCCCAGCCACCCAGTTCCTGGCTCATCCGCAGGGGAACCGCGTCCATCAGGTGCGTGCGCCCGGTTTTTACGACGTGATCGACTGCCCGCGCCTTCGCCGCAATCGCGTCGGCCAGCGCGGCGATCGACGGCAGCAGGCGATGGGTTACTTCTTGAGCCGCGCTCAGGTGAATCGCAGCGGGGATCACGTCGTTGCTACTCTGCCCGAGATTGACGTGATCGTTGGGGTGGACCTGTTTGCCGCTGATGCGGCTCGCCAAGGTCGCGATCACCTCATTAGCGTTCATGTTGGTGCTGGTTCCGGACCCGGTCTGAAAAATATCCAAGGGAAATTGCGCGTCGCGCACCCCTTTTTCAACCTGCTCCGCCGCTTCGGCGATGGCTGCGGCCACTGCCTGATCCAGCAAGCCCAACTCTCCGTTGACTTCGGCCGCGGACTTCTTAATCAACCCGAGGGCCGCCAGAAACGGCCGGGGAAATCGAAAATCGCTGAACTGGAAATTTTCGACGGCACGCTGGGTTTGAGGCCCGTAGAGGGCGTCCGCCGGAACCCTTACATCGCCCAGACTATCGTGTAACACAACATCGCTCATCAGGATCTAGCCCAATGTTAGATCGATATTGTGCCTGGCGCGTTGCATGGAAGCGTTTTAACCGCTACAACCGGCGATAAACCGTGTTGATGGAGGTATGTTTCACAATCACTCAATGGGAGGTTCTACAGAATGATCGGTAAACGAACGTTCCTGGCTTGTCTGCCGGGACTTCTGGCCGTGCCCCTGCTGGCGCAGCCGCAAATTGGCGGAGGGAATTGCTCGACTGCCACACTGACTGGCAACTACTCCGCGACTCTCACCGGACGCAACCTAACCTCGGGACTTGCATTCTCGGCAGTATCGGAAGGCGTCGGATCGGTGAATTTCGATGGACAAGCTAAAGTGACGTTCACCCTCACCACCAATACCATAAAGACGTTTGGAACGGCCCAGACCCTTTCGGGTACGTACACCCTTCAGGCGAACTGTGTCGGAAGCATCACCATTGCGACTGGCGATACTGCGTCCTTCACGCTCGAGGCGTACAACGAGGGAAAGAACTATCTGATCATCGGCCAGGATGGAGTGTACGCGTTCACCGGCAGCGGCGGGGTTTTGCCGGCGACCTGTCCCACCACTCTGACGGCGGGCGGCTATTCGATAAACGGTACCGGTTTTGGACTGACGTCGGGTTCAATTTCGACGGTATTTAACGCCCTGGGCCTGCTCCAGCTCAGCGGCACGAACACCATCGCGATGAACGTGTTTCTCGCGGCCAACGGCGGCACCAAGAACATTTCGGCGACAGGAACTTATTCGCTGGGGACCAACTGCTCCGCCACCGCCACGCTGACTGATTCAGCGGGAAACAGCTACTCGCTCGCCCTGGAATTTACGGCCTCCAACGGAAACAATTTCGCCTTGGTGAGCTCCAGCTCGACTGGTATTTTCACCGGCAGCGGGAGGGTACTATGATCCGCCGAATCGCCCTTCTCTCCACTCTTCTGGCGGTTCCGTTTGTGGCCCATGCCCAGACTGCGGGAGCCTGCACTAGCGGAACACTCAACGGCACCTATTCCCTTTCGCTGACCGGGCGCATGGTCGGCTCCACTCTGGTGCTGGCGAAAACCTATGAGGCGGTGGGTACGATCACGTTTGACGGCACCAGCGCGGTCAGCGCGACGGTGGTTAGCAACACCAATTCGGCCTCCGGCGCCCCGCAGACCCTCTCGGGAACCTATACAATTCCGTCCAATTGCGTCGGCACCTTGAACTTTACCACCGGAGATACCGCATCCTACTCGCTGATTCCTTATAACAGCGGCAAGGATTACACCATCGTCGGCGAGGATGCGACGTATGAATTAACCGGTAGCGGCGGTCCGCAACCAACGACGTGTCTTATCAGCACCGTTTCCGGCTCCTATGCATTTTCCGGCACCGGATACACGCTTTCAGTGGGCGCGATCGCCGGCGTCAACGATATTTCGGGTCTGCTTCAGTTCGATGGCGCGGGTGGAATTACCGGCAGTTGGACCGTCGCGACCAACATCGGCTCGGCTATGGACACGGTTACCGGTCACTATACCAGCGGGGCAGGATGTACCGGCAGCGCCACCGTAACCGATCCCACGGGCGTCGGCTACACGCTGAATTACGTGGTGACTACCGCGGATGGCTCGAATATCGCGCTGATCGGCTCGACGTCGACCAATATGTTCACTGCCACCGGACATTCCACCATGACCAATCCTGGGCTCGCCGTCGCGAACGCGGCCGGAATTTCAGGCGGAACGCCTCCGGGGAGCCTGTTCAGTATTTACGGAACCGGCCTCTCCACTGGCACGGCGCAGCCCACGAGCACCACCTATCCTTTGACTCTCGGTGGCGCGAGCGTGACGGTGAACGGAGAATCCGCGCCTCTATCGTATGCGAGCCCCACCCAGATCAATGCGGAAATGCCTCTTGATATTACCGGCGGAGTCGCAACGGTAGTGGTCAAGGTCGGTACCACGACCAGCAACGCCGTGGCGGCCACTGTCCCCTTAACGGCGGTTCCGGGAATTTTCGTGTCTGGTGCGAACCGCGCAATCGCACAGAACTATCCGTCTTACGTAACGAATTCACCGACGACGCCAGCGCCTGCCGGTAGCGTAGTGATCGTTTATTTCACTGGCGGAGGACCGGTGCAGGGCGGAAGTGTGCTTCAAACCGGCCACGCGGCGCCGAATCAGGCGTTTGCTGTGACGGAATCCGTCTCGGCGACCGTAGCCGGTGTGGCCGCGACGGTCGACTACGCAGGATTGACGCCGGGATTCATCGGTCTCTATCAGGCCAACATCGTGGTCCCGAAGATCGGAGCCGGTGATCATAATGTGGTCATCACGATCGGCGGCACAGCATCTCCGGCGGCGTTGCTCTCGACCAGTTAAGGTTTAGAGGAGGCGGGGAGCTTCAGATTCGCCGACAAATCGTCGTGCGTGTACTGGAGCTCCAGTGCGCCTTTGCTTCTCTTCGCGGACACCGGAAAGTACAAATAGCCGGCAACCGCGGAGGAAGTCTTGCCTTCCGGCAGCGCCCACTTTTCGAGTTGCGCTTCCATGCGATCGGCGCCAGCGCTCGAACGGGTGGACGGAGGCGGCGCCTGGGTCGGGTAATTGCTCACTCCGACACCCTCATACGTGCCAGTGTTGGTTGTTCTGCGCCCGGTAGCCGGGTCCGTGCCGCTCTGTACGATCACTCCGGTTTCGGTAGTCACATGTACATTGCCTAAAGGATCGGGATGCGCAGTGCTGGTGGTGTGGGGACGCCACAAACCCGCAACCTCTTCGGCCGTATCCGGATGCGCTTCTCCATCCGCGAGCCTCAGTAGGAAATCCGTCGCGACTACGTCAATGGTGGCGCCGTCCTTCGGATAAATCGCTACCTCGATCACCACATATCTCTTGCTGAAATCGGCCGGGAAGTTCTTGTTCAACTGCTCCGCCGGCACGCGCACCGCGGCGATTGTAGCCGTCTTGGTATCGTCGTGAACCGGATAGTCGGAGCTGGAAGATCGCGGAGTCCGGCCATCACCCGCGAACGTCAACCCCGCAAGAACCAAAGTGGAGAACAGGATTCGACGCAAGGCGCCCTCCTTATTATCCGTCAGTATAGCGGCTTTTCCGAACACAGACTCGCTCATGGTGGCACAGGCTTCAGCCTGTGAAAGAACTATCTAGCCGCCACCGGCGCCGGCATCGTCTCCTTGGTAAACCGCGGGATCATCTGATCCCGATTCGCCACCTGCCACACCGCCGCCGCGATGATCGCCGCCGCTTTCTCCACGTCATCCGGAATAATCCGCTCATACGTATCGAGATTTGTGTGATGCGTCATACTGCCATACTCGATAGGATCCTGCTGCATTCCGATTCCCGGGAGTCCCGCATTGTTAAACGAAGTGCTATCCGTGCCGCCTGTCTGCCGGCTGTTGGTGTTGCTCACGCCGCCCACGCCCCAATCGGTGAACAGCCCGAACACTCCGCGCAGCGCCGACGCCGCTTCCGGAGGACCGAACACGCTGCCTCCGCGCGGCTTGCCCGTCCCCGAATCGATATTAAAATACGCGTCCAGCTTAAAAAACTCGGGTTTCGGATCTTCGGCCGTCCCGAAATGCTGTTTCACATACGCGAGCGATCCGAGCAATCCTTCTTCTTCGCCCGACCACAGAGCCACGCGAACCGTCCGCCTCGGCTTCAGTTGCAGGGCCTCGATCAGCCGCGCCGCCTCCATCATGATGGAGCAGCCGATCGCATTATCCGTCGCGCCCGTCCCTCCGTGCCACGAATCCAAATGCCCGCCGAGCATGACGACCTCATCCGCTTTATCCGTCCCCGGAATCTCCGCAATCGCGTTGTAGCTGGTTTTTCCCTCGGGATAAATGTGATTCACGATGTTGAACTGAAGCTTCACATCATCGCCATCGCCCAGCAATCTCTCCACCCGCCCATAATCGTCGTTGCGCAGAATTACCGTCGGAACCGTTTTCGAAATGTCATACGCGCGATGCTGCTGGGCGACGATAATCCCCTCGCCCCTCGCCGCATCGTTGATCCTTAATAACGCCCCATTCCCGAGCAGCATCGCGTCGATCTGCTCCGCGGCCTGCACCGGAGTCAGCCGGTTCGGATCCGTCTCGCCTCGTCCTCTCCCACCGCCTCCACCGCGGCCTCCGCGACCGCCTCCGCCGCTGCCGTCGTATTGCGCCCGAACTTGTTCATCCGTCCGCCGCTTCGCCGGTGGATCGAAATTCACAGGAATCACCGCCGCCTTACCCACCAGCACGATTTTCCCTCGCACCTTATCCTTAGTAGCTGCGATCCACTGCTCCATCTCATCCTTCGTCGGACCCAGCCGCGCCGGAGCTCCTCCCCGTCCGCCCCTTCCACCGCCATTGTCCGTCGCCGGAGGCACAGGTCCCTGCGGAGGAACAATCTCAATCGCCGACGCACTCACGGTCCCGTTGGTCGAAGGCGTCCACGCCAACACCTCGAACTTCACGTTCTCCCGCACCGGAGCCGTGATCGCGCCCGTCGCGCTCTCATTAAGCCATCCCGGATGCCCGAATTCCCACGGTTCCAGATGCCCGTTCTTCATGCCCCACGAAGTCATCTCCGCGACCGCCCACTTCGCCGCCGCTTCATGATTCGGCGTGCCCGTCACGCGCGGACCGTAGCGATCCGTCAGCATGTGCAGAGTGTGCATGATCTTCGAATGCTCCAGCTCCTCGCTGCGCATTCTCGCGGCCGTCGCCTCGTCCACTTTCTCCTGTGCGACGAGGACCAAGCAAGCGCTCAGCGCGAAAATCAACTGTTTCATAAGGGATCAGGATAGCTCAAAAGCTGCCGCTGCATCGACGCGAACTGTTCACTTAAACGTAACGTCACGTTCATAGTTAATCGCTACTATGCCCTCTAGTTTCATTTTCTCTCTGCCAAAAGGGGTGCTCATGCAAGCTATGGTCAGACGAAGTGTATTCACGATCGGCCTTTGTCTCTTTCTAAGTACGGCCGCTCTCAACGCGCAGCAGAACGGAACGATCACCGGCACCGTCACCGATCAGATCGGAAAAGCGGTTCCTAATGCCTCCGTGGATGTCAGGAACGAATTGACGGGAGCCTCCCGCAGTACCGTAACCGACAACGACGGAAAGTTCGGAGTTCAGGATCTGCCGGTCGGGAATTACACCATTCTCGTCGCGTCGCCAGGTTTCGCCGTGTCCACTCGCTCCGGCGGAAAAGTCAGTTCAGGCGCGACTCTGGACATCACCATCCCCATGTCGGTAGAGACCCTATCCACCTCCGTCACTGTCAACGAAACCATATCGATGGCAGCCGCGACCGCCCCCTCCGGCAATACTCTCGAAGCTGTTTCCGCCAAAACCGAAGTCAGTGGCGAGTTCATCCACAATTTCATGTCCCCTCTCGCCGACTATGCCGAATACGTGAACCTCGCGCCCGGCACCTTCAGCCTGAACCCGAATGGAATCGGACTCGGCCAGGGCAAAACATACTTCCGCGGTTTCTCGGACGGTGAATACACTATGACATTCGATGGAATCCCGTTCGAAGACACCAACTCGCCGACCCATCATTCCTGGGCCAATTTCCCCAGCGGCTGGACCGACGCCGTCGATTTCGACCGCAGCCCTGGCCTCTCCTCTAACTTCGGCCCCACCAACTTCGGGGGATCCATTAACTTGCAGTCTCCGCAATTGTTTCCGGACCCCGATATTCGCGCCTCGGTCGTCTACGGTTCTTGGAACACCCGCGTGCTGCAACTCGATGGCGACAGCGGTTTCTTCGGCCCCGGCAGCAAAAACAGCTTCCTGATGAACATCCAGCAACTGCTTTCCGACGGTTATCAAACTTACAACCGCCAGAAGCGAGTCGCAGGTTACGGCAAATATCAGTACCGTCTCAACAGCCACAGTTCACTCACCCTATACGGCGGCCTGGTCGACATTTGGACGAACACTCCGAACACCACCAATCCCACGCGCGCCCAAGTCGCCCAGTATGGAGACAATTTTCTGCTCGACGGCACTCCTCTGCTCGCGAACGGCACGCCGGACCCCTATTATTACGGCTACAACACCTATCACGTGCAAACCGATTTCGAGTACGCCAACTACCACACCGATCTCAGCGCCGGCTGGAAGCTCGACACGAAACTCTATACCACCCGCTATTGGAACAAACAGTTCTATCAGAACGGAGCCACCGTCAGCCTCAGCTCCGCCAAGCCCAGCGGAGTGGACAAACTAAACGGCTATCGTCATGCCGGCGACACTCTGATCCTGAGCAAGGAATCCAAGTGGGGCACCTTCCGCACGGGTTTGTGGTATGACTGGGCCTACACTGATCGTTATCAAGTACCGTCCAATATCCTGACGCAGCAGGATACTCCGCTCGGAAATTTCCACGAACACTTCTTCACGCAGTCTTTTCAGCCGTTCGCCGAATACGAATGGCACCCCGTACAGAAACTCGTCATCGTAGCCGGAGTGAAGGACGCCAATTACGACATGGCGCTCAATCAATACCAGGACAATGGCAAGACCGTGGGCTGCCTGGGCGGCGTCGCGTCCACCGACCCCAAAACTGGAGCCCCCATCTGCGTCGGCGGACCCGCCTTCACTCACCACGAGATCGACTACAACAACTGGCTGCCGAATATCGCGGTCCGCTACTACATCAGGAACAATTGGTCCACGTACGCCCAGTTCGCTGAAGGCAGTGTAATTCCGCCCAGCAGCGTTTTCGACGTTCCCAACGCGCAGGTTCTGGTTCCGCCGAAGCCTACGCTGGCCAAGACCTATCAGATCGGCAACGTGCTGAAGTTCAGCCGCTGGACTCTGGACGCCGACGCCTACTACGTCCACTTCCAGAACGGCTACGATTCGTACACGGACCCAACCAGCAACGAGCCCGTTTTCGTCGCCACCGGACCCTCCAATACGAAGGGTATCGAAGCGGAAAGCAACATTATCATCGGATGGGGATTCTCTCTCTACGTCAACGGCACCTTGGGCTCGGCGAAATACGCGGAAGGTCCCGGCTTCCCCAATGGAGGACTCTGGGTGGCGGACACTCCCAAGAACGTCGAGTCTCTCGCCTTTCTGTGGCGTCACAAAAACTGGGATGTCGGTCTGGTCGACAAGCGCGTCGGCACGCTCTACAACGATAATGGCAGCCTCACCTACCTGATCGGCGGAATCAAGATTCCCTATCCCGTGGACCAAGCCATCACCATCAACCCGTTCACCGTCGTGAACGTGTTCGTGAATTACCAGATCAAAAGCCAATCCTGGCTGCGCGGAAGCAAAATCGGCCTGGCAGTAAACAACCTGGCCGACAGCCATAACGTAGTAGGAATCACGCCCTTCACCGCCGCGACCTCTACGGTCGCCTTCGCCCCCAATCCGGGCGACCAATTGAATCTTCTACCAGGCCGCAGCGTAATGGTGACCTTCACAGTAGGCTACGCGCCGAAGAGATAATTGATCAGCCCGACAACGCGCTAGCAGCGGCACAACTTGCTACTGGCTGCCTCTTGTGGGGCGGCCAATCATGGCGGCAGCCGCCTTTCGAGGCGGCTTGGGTTTATGCTAACCTCTCAACCGTGTTGAAACTGTGCCTATTCCTGCTCCCGGCGCTAACCTTCGCAGCCGACGCATTCTATCTGGGAACCTGGAAAATTCAATCCGCCGTCTTAGCCCCCTGGGCTGACGCTGCACACAAAGACGACGCCGCCGAGATGAAAACTCTTGTTGGAAAAACAGTAGTCTTCAAACCCTCCGAAATCACCGGCCCAAGGCAAGTCGCCTGCAAGACTCCTCAGTATCACGTCAAAGATTACCCCGCGGACATGCTTTTTCAAGGAGCCTTCGGCGAAATGCAAAGCCGCGACAAATCGGCCGACCCCGCCAAGTTGGCCGCCAAACTCGGCTTCAAAGGCAAATCATGGAAGACCCTCGAAACCGGCTGCGAGACCGAACTCGATTTCCACTATATCGACCTCACCACCACCACCTTCGGCCTCAATAATTACGTTTACACACTCAAAAAACAGTAGCGCTTTGCGCCTTACCGGATAGAAGGCGCACGATGAATCGAAGAACGTCGTTAAAACTACTAGCAGCGGCCGCCGTCGCAGTGCCCGCCATCGGAGGAACTCCATCCATGTTTCGTTCCATTTTAGAAGCCAGCCAGAATGACAAAAAAGGCCTGATGTTGTGGGTCAAAGGCCAATCCATCCCCGGCATCGTCGTAAAAATCGAAGCCGAATCCGTAGAACTACGGAGCCGCGAATACGGCCGAATCGTAGTCCGCCTGGACTCGCTCGACGCCGCCGCAATGGCATAAGATAAGTCCACTTCAGTCAGATCCGAGGTGGCACAGGCTTCAGCCTGTGAGTAGGGCAGGTCCCCGACCTGTCCATTCCTAAGAAATCCGAGTAGCCTTAAACCCGCCCTTGGACCGATCGTACATCCAGATCCCTCCAAACACGATCAACAAAATCGCCGGCAAAATCGCCACATCGCGAAACGAAGCCTGCGCCGCCGCTCCCAGCACCCGATCCAGCTCCGCCCCCGGTTGCAAAGCCTTGAACGCAGCATCCCCTCCCGCGACCTCCAGCTTCTTCGAATCGTAAATCGAACCCATCAACGGCAAAACGAACCGGGTCGATAGCGTTCCCGCCGTTCCCATCAGCCCCATCAACAACGCTCCTCCGCGGGGAAACCTTTCCGACGCCGTGGCCAGCATGGTCGGCCACATGTAACAAACTCCCGTGCCCCACAAAGTCGCAGCCAACAGTCCCGTGACCGGCGAATTCGCGAAACTTAATGCGACCAGTCCCATCGATCCCATCAGGCAGGAGATCCACAACAACCCGATCGGCGACAGCCTGTGCACCAGAGGCCCTGCGAAATGCCTCATCAGGAACATCAGGGCGCTGACATAGACCAGCAGCAGAATTCCCGGCATGTGAACCGTCCGGCTAAGCGCAAAATCCACCCACTGTCCCGGAGCCAGCTCTGTTGCCGCCGTCAAAAACATGGAGAGGAACAGAATCATGAACAAAGGATTCAGCAGCTCTTTAAACATCTGCTTCATCGAAATCCCCGCCGCCATGCGTTCTGTAGGCGGAAACTTCACACCCACCGAAAGCGCGACTACCGCCAGCGCCGGTATCACCACCAGAGCCAATTTAACCTGCCAGCCCACTCCGAGCTTCGACATCCCCACGCCCAGCAGCCCTCCGATCACCAGTCCCCCAGGCCACCACGCATGCAGCGCATTCAGGCGAGCCGTTTTGCTATCCGGATACAGCGTCGCGATCAGAGGATTCACCACGGTCTCAACCATCCCCCAGCCAATCCCTAAAATCACCGCACCGAACCAGATCACGTCGTAAACACCGGCGCCGGTCGCGAGGCTGCTCGCGAAGACGATCATCAACATCCCGATGCTGAACAGCACGCCCGAAAGCGGCAGCAGCAAACTCATCCCGATGTAATCCAGCAGCGGACTTCCAATCGCAATGGTCAATGCGAAACCCAGAAAAGGTACGCCGAGAATATTCGCGATCATCTCCGCCGAGTGCGCCCGATCAATCGGATCGAAGAACACGCGCTGCAAATCGATTGCGGTATTGGCGCGCAGCGACGCGCTGATCCCGGAGGTAGCAAGCGCCAGACTGCTCACCAGCAGCAACCGGCCTTTCCGATAATCCACATGGCGGTCGGCAACAGGTGCTGCAATGGTTGTGGTCATGTCCTCACTTCAAATCGAAATCGCAAATCTTCGCCGAACCATTGTATGTAGTTCGTGCCCCACGCGTTATTGAACAAGCTGAAATGCACGCCAGTCGAGATATCCGGCTGCTCTTTGGAAAAATAAATGGGCGACTTCTCGCCCAATGCAATCACCGGCGCATCCAGAGTATCGATGGAGAAGCCATCCTTATAAGTGATCCCCTTCGACAAAGCGTGCATGTGCCGGTTCCCGCCGCGCACAACATTTAGAGGATCGATTGAATAATCGCTCTTTTCAATCATCCAGCCCTTCGCGTCTGGTGCGTCAGGCCGAAACGTGAGCCACATCGCCTCCGGCATCCGATTCGCGACCTTCCCGAAACAATAGAACTGAATCTTCATCACCGGCTCATTCTTGGGAAATAACAATTCGAGATACAACTTCTGCGGCCAAGCCACCACTCCCGACTTCTCAGCCGCCGCATCGTCGATCTTCATCCGCGCCAGCAATCGACGCCCATCCTCGTTCTCACCCGCCCAGCAGTTCACCAGCGTCGGCGTCCAAGTCTTGCTCCGGGCCCCAAAATGATCGATATTCGGCTTCCCGAAATCCTGCGGAGCCCAGTCGGCCTTGCTCGTAACATAGCTGGCCATGAACTTCGCATAGTCATCAGCGGAAAGCGTCTGGTAACTGAACAACGCCAGCGGATGCTCCGGAGTAGCCCATTCACGCCCCTTTGCGAGCAGCCTCCGAATCGCGCCCGTCTTTTCATCGATCCCAACCGTGAAGTGCGCCGTCTCGAAATCTTTCGCGGCTTTAAATACGTTCAACCCCTCCGTCCCCGGCACAACGGGCTTAAGTTTCGCTAGCCGGCCCACCGCCTGCGCCTTCAACGGAGCCGGCAGTCCCGCGACCGCATCGTCGATATTGCGCCGCTTCTCGGCCCAACTTGTCATCATCTTTTGATAGCCCGATTTCTCGAGCATGAACTCCAGATCCGCGGGCTTGTAGTGATCGTGATCGAGGTAAGTCTTCGTATCGGTTCCCCAGGTATGCTCCGCCGACAATGCAAACTTGCGCAAAAATGTCAGATCCGTAGCATCCCCAATCGCGAGCTGCCCGCCCGCAATCCACTCCTTCCGCAAGCGAGCCATTTCGCGATACCGGGCGACCTTTACCGGATCGGTAGGAACCCCATGAATCCACGTATCCCCGATCTCGTCCGTCACTACCGGAAACTGGTCGCGATAAGGATAAACCGCGTTGGCAATGTCGCTCAAATTCGACGCCGTAATAGTCGCACCGGGAAACTGTCCTCGCAGATCCGCATAAATCTTGCGTATCTCTTCGATAGAATGCGGCCCCGCGTTATCGTCTGCCATCTCGATCGCCACGGCAAGGTCCGATCCAGGAATTTTGACCACGCCTCCGTACCCCTTGTGCTGATACATCACGATCAGCGCGGCCCCGTTCCTGTCCTTCCACACAAATAAATCCGGCACATCCGGCGGCGTGCTGGCCGAGTTGACTCCGATATGCAAAAACTTGACGCCCTGTTCCGCCATCGGTCCGACCAATCCGATCGTGTGTCCAGGAACATCCGTCATTTTTGCGCCTGTGGTCGTTCGTCCAAATCGCGAATCGAGCGATTTGGAGAGTCCCAACGCGCCCGTAATCATGGACTTGTCGACAAACTCGGTCTGCCAACTGTAGGGCAGCGCGTGCCACGCAATATCGCCCGCGGCCACCGCGTCTTCCATCCGCTTGCGATTCTCGCTCGACGCTTGCTCCAGGTATTCGTATAACAGCCAGGACCCGGTGGTCCAGGTATACCGGTCCTTGCCTTCGCGCAACTGCGCGGCCCGCTTCATCGCTGCCGGATAGTAAACTTCGAAATACTTCTTCATCACGCCGGCCTGCGTGTCGGTAAATCCGACGTCCAGGTGGCACTTGAACATCACCAGGACCCTCTTCACATCCGCGGCCTTTGCGAGCAGCGCGCTGCCGGCGAAAGCGAGGGTTTTTAGCACTTCTCGACGTCTTAGCATGTCTTAATCGACCTTAACATCGTCATTTTGTCAGCGTCTGATGCCTTAAATGACGTTAAAATGCACACTGTGCCCGCCAACGGTAACTATCTCATTTTCCTGACCGCAGTTTCGATCGCGCTGCTTCTGGTGCTGATTCTTGCCGTAAAGCTGCACGCCTTTCTTGCGCTGTTGCTCACCAGCATGGCCCTGGGCCTGGCCGCCCATATGCCTCCGGAAAAGGTCCTTAAATCGATCCAAACCGGCTTCGGCGACGCTCTCGGCTTCATCGTGGTGGTGGTTGGATTGGGCGCGATGATCGGCCGCTTCCTCGAACATTCCGGAGGAGCGCAGGTGCTCGCGGACTGGCTGGTTGACAAATTCGGTAAGGACCGCGCCGCCTGGGCTCTGCTCGTCGCTTCTTTTCTCGTTGGGTTGCCGATTTTTTTCGAGGTCGGTTTCGTCATCCTTGCGCCCCTGGTTTGGAATCTGGCGAAAGAAACAAAACGGTCGCTTTTGTTTTACGGAATGCCGATGGCCGCGGCGCTGACTATCACGCATTCGTTGGTCCCTCCGCATCCCGCTCCGGCCGCCGCTTCGCAATTGCTGGGAGGCGATCTGGGCACCACAATTCTCTACGGCATCGTGGTTTCGATTCCGGTGGGAATCTTTGGCGGGATGTTTTACGGAAATTGGATCGCAAAGAAGATTTACGTCGAGGTCCCAGCCATCGCCGCGACGACCAAGCGGCACGACACTCAACATGCGCCCTCGGTCGGGATCGTGATCACGTTACTCCTGCTACCCATCGCGCTCATTTTCGGAGCCACCGTCGCCAGTCTGCGCAATGTGCCGTTCCGCGGCGCGGCTGTTTTTCTTGGGCACCCGTTCACCGCGCTCGCTATCACCGCCTTGGTCGCGATTTACTTCTTCGGCATCCGGCGCGGGGTCACCAAGGAAGGCGCCATGAAGTTGGCCGGGGAGTCGTTGGCTCCCATGGGCGCCCTGCTGTGCATCATGGGCGGAGGCGGCGCGTTCAAACAGATCATCGTCGATACCGGCGTCGGCGCATACCTTGGGAAACAACTTGCAGCCTCACCGATTTCACCGCTAATCGTCGTTTTCGTCGTGGCCGCCGCCATGCGGATTGCACAGGGCTCTGCGACCGTGGCGATCATCACCGCGGCGGGAATCGTCGCGCCCATTGTGAAGGGAATCCCCGGATACCGGCCGGACATGATCGTCCTGGCGCTCTGTTGCGGAGGCTCAGGATTTTCGCACGTCAGCGATTCCGGCTTCTGGCTGGTCAACCAATATTTCGGCATGAGCGTCGCAGAAACCCTAAAATCCTGGACCGCGATGAAAATCCTGTCGTCCTTCTTGGCTCTGGCGATCGTGCTGTTAATGCAGGCGCTGCTGCGTTAAGGAAACCATGATTGAGATAGACTGTTTCGACGGAGGAAAACCATGGTTCGCCGATTCGTGATTGGAAGTCTTCTTTTGGCCGTAACTTTGTGCGCGCAGGACAAAAAAGCCGCGCCGAAAATGGAGCACTACGACTTTCATCCCTTAATGCAGCAAGTTTGGGATGCCTGGGGCACGCTCGACCCCGCCAACGCCGCGAGGTTTTATTCGAAGGATGCCGATCGGGTGTTTTTCGACGTCGCGCCCCTGAAGTACACCGGCTGGAACGAATATGCGGCCGGGGTGAAAAAGACCTTCGCCGATTACTCCTCCGCGAAGTTCACCCTCACGGGAACGTCGAAGATCATGCAGCGCCCGAATTGGGCATGGGCGATAGCGACGGGCCATGGAACGTTCAACAAAAAATCCGGCGGTAAGGACGATTTGGATTTTCGCTGGACAGTGATGTGGGAAAAATCAGGCGCAGACTGGCTGATCATCCATGAGCATGTTTCGGTGCCGATGGGTGCACCGTCCCCGGCTGCAGCAAAACCGGCAACCGCACCGAAGAAGTAGGTCGGACGCCCTATCCGTCGCGGCCCCCCGGTCCGGCTCTTCGGCGACCGCCAAGAGCCGACGAGGGCGTCGGCCGCGGACCAGGGGGTCCGCCCCACAGTTTGTCAGAGTTCCAGGTTGCCCCGATACATCATGTCCCGCAGCGTGAACTTGCACTTCACGTCGATGGGACCCAGCTTGGTCGAGAACGTCGCCTGTTTATCTTCCGGCCGCAAGGCGAGCCCGCGCGAAAAGTAGAACAGCGTCCCGGCCAACGATAAATTGTTTTTCGGGGCTACCTCAACCCGGCTCAACAGAATTTCGTCGCCCTTATGTTCGAGCTTGGTGACCTGCTTCAGCGTCTCGAACCTCGCCGCGCGCTGGGCCGCGTCTTCGTCCGGCGTCGCGCCCACGCTGGGCACATCGCCCACCATATTAAGGATGTAGAACTTCTCGGTGTCGGGCGACGGCTCAGCCTTCAACGCCAGCCGGACCGGCAGCGCCGATTGCCAGCGGATGATCGCTTTCCATGCCGCTGGAGACGCCGCGCTGGGGGACGTTCCGCTGGACGCGTTTCGCGAGCTGCGGCTGCGCTCGCCCGGCAGCGAGTTGCTGAGCGGCCCGTTCTGCCCTCCGTAGTAGGAAATCGACGCGTCCTTCGCCCAAGGCGACTTGTTCAGCAGCAGGTCGATCTCTTCCGCGTTCCAATCGGACGGATTCTTGTCATTCCAGAATTCCTTCGCGGGATAAGCCGGTAGCAACCTCGCTACGCCAACCATGAGTGCAGTCCGCCGAGTCATCCGGTGTTTATCGACGCTCCAAACCTGTCCCGCGTTACCGCCGCGTGACTGGTTATATTAGTACCACATGCTTCGTATTGGGCTTTTTATCTGCTATCTCGCTTTTTCTCCTGGGGACGAAGTCTGGAAAACCAAGCGCGTCGCCGATTGGACGGATCAGGAGACCAAGGAAATCCTGACCAACTCTCCTTGGGCCGTCATGACGGTGCCCACCGTCAAAAAAGAGGAGAAAAAATCGCATGGCAATATGGGAATCGGCGTCCCCGGGATTGGCCGGCATCGGACGAATCCGGACCCGGCGCAGGATCCCACGCCGTCACCTTCCGATTCCGCGCTCTCTCTGAATCTCCGGTGGGAAAGCGCGCTGCCCATCCGTGAGGCCGAGTTGAAGGCACGCGAGACCAATGCGCCGGTGGTGGAAGAGAATTACTACGGGATCGCCGTCTACGGACTTCCCAGCAAGCTGGGGAAAGATCCCAAGAGCGAGGGCGACCATCTCAAGGGCCAAGCGGCCCTCAAGCGCGAAGGACAGAAGGATCTGAAACCTGCGCGCGTCGAGGTGATCCAGCGCGACGACGGAGTGGTGGTGGTGTTCCTGTTCCCTCGCACGAAGGAAATTACCGCCAAGGATTCGCGCATCGAGTTCGACGCGACCATCGGGCAATATCAAATCGCGCAGCAGTTTCACGTTGACGAGATGATTTACCAGGGCAAACTTGAGCTCTAGCGCTGGTGGGGCGGGGCCATGCCCTGCCGGGAAATGATGCGCTCACCCCACTTGCGGACGTACTCCGTATTGCTCCTATTCATCGCCCTGAAGGCGGTCGGAAACCTCTCGCTGGCCTGGGGCATGAAGCACTTGCCCACGGCGGGCGCGAATCCGCTCTCCTATATTCTGGCGATGCTCGATCCGTTTGTCGCGTTGGGGGTTGTCGCGTTAATCGTGGCTCTGCTCACCAGAATGGTGCTGCTGAGCCTCGCCGATTTGAGCTTCGTGCTGCCGGTGACCGCGGTGGGCTACGTGATCGCGGCGTTTCTAGGAAAAGAGGTTCTGCACGAAGTGGTCACCGGCCGGCGTTGGTTAGGGACCATTCTGATCTTTATCGGCGCGGCACTGGTAAGCTCGACGGGAGAAAAGTCGAAATGAAGTGGCTGCTAGTCATCCTGATGGTGGTCGCGACCGTGCTCAGCGACTTGCTGCAAAGCTACGAAATGAAGCGTGCGGGCGAGCAATCGGTGGGCGCGCGAGGGCTGGTGCGACTACTCAAAATGATCGCCCAGCGCCGCTTCCTGATCCTGGCAATCGCGTGCATGGCGGTCTCGTTTTTCTCGTTCATGGCGCTGGTGCAAGTGGAGCCACTCAGCTTCGCCGTCCCCGCATCGGCCGCGAGCTTTATTTTAGAAACGGTGCTGGCGAAATTCGTGCTGAAAGAGCATGTGGGGATGAAAAGAGCAGCGGGCGCGCTGATCGTATTAGCTGGCGTCGTGCTGCTGGGGGAATAATCAGGGAAGCTTTTCGGCGACCATCCGGATGATGTGGCTCTTCTGTCCGGGCGCCCAATCCGCTTCCTCCCGAACGTCTTCGTAGCGGAGAATCTTCAAATCGCTGAAGTCGCGAAGCAGCTCGTTGGTCTGGAACATGAATTTCTCGTCGCCGGCGAATCCTTCGATCACCAGCAGTCCGCGGGGCCTCAAGGCGTCGCGAAGCCTGCGCGCCACGGGAGGTTTCCCGCCGTGATACCACGCATGCATATAGAAGAGAATGATCAGATCCCAGCGGCTGTGGCCGATGTCGTATCGATCCAGATCCTCGACCACCGCGTTCAACTTCACTGCCAGTTCAGCGGCGCGCTTCTTGGCCTGCGCGACGCCGGCGTCGGCGAGGTCGACCCCAGTCACCGTCCAACCCTGCTGCGCCAGGTAAATTGCGTTCCGGCCCTCGCCCATTCCTAAATCAATCGCGTCGCCAGGACGCCGGCCGGCGATGGCTTCCACCAGCAAGCGGCTGGGCCGGCGATTAAAATCGAATTTCGGATCGTTATATTTACCGTTCCAAAAATCGCGGTCGCGAGGATCAATGGCCTGGCTCGAAGCCGCGATCGCGAAACCCAATAAGAACGCGAGCACTCGCATATGACTATTCCTTGATAGAGTCCGATCCTACCGGAACCAAAATCCCTTCGCGAATGTAATAATCCGACCCGCGCCACCGGATGCTGCTTCTCAGGAAACTCGCGAGCCAGATGAAAAACGCCACTGCATCCCACACCGGGATCAGCATCATCTGTGCCCACAATCCGCGCTGCCGCAACCCGTGCACTCCGATAATCCAGGTCATCATGGCGCGAATCACGAAGTAGGTACCGAGGTATCCCGCCGCGACCGCCAAGGTGGGATGCACGGCAACCGCTGCCAGCGACCATGGCAATCCCTGTGTCAATAACAAACCCAAATGGCCCCACGGACGCATGTGCCGCATCACCACGATCCAGCGCATACGTTTCTGAAGCAGGTCGTTCATCGACGCGTAATCCGACACGGTCGAGACGGCGTAGCGCAGCAGCCTGACTTCGTAACCCTGCTCGGCGATGAGGCGTCCGACGAGAAGATCGTCCCCCGGAGAATTTTCGATGGCGGCATAGCCCCCAAATCCCGCGAGGCGCGCGCGCGTGGTTGCAATCGATGGACCCAGAGCGAACTTGATCCCTTCGATCTGCCAGGCCACCAGAATGCCCGCGTAAAAATCGGACATCATACCCACCGTCTGAAGGCGGTCCGCGAAGGTCTTCAAGTCGGTGTGGACGTAAAAACAGGTCACGGCGCCGACCTTCTCCTCGTGCAGAGGAGCCGTCATCGCCCGTAGATAGTCCGGCTGAACCCGCACGTCGCTATCGCTGATCACCACGGTTTCATAGCGAGCCTCGGCGGCCATCCTCGCCAGCTTCGCGACTTTGTCGTTCGATGCGATGCGTCCCGACCCATACAGCACGCGAATCTCGCGTTTCGGAAAATCACGCCGCAGTTTCTCGATCACCGGACGCACCGTCTCGTCGTCCGGATCGACGCAGAAAATCATTTCGTATTCCGGATAGTCCTGGCGGCAAAAACTGGCAAGGTTGTCGTAGGCGTCCGGGTCGAGCCCGCGAAAGGGTTTCAAGATGCTGACCGGCGGAGTGTAGGAACGGTCCGGCGCGGGCTCGGGCTGGCGGAAAAATCTCCACGAGCTGTAAATCGCCAGCAAATAGTAGATAAAAGGGATCGCGGCAATCCCCAACAATAGGAGCACGACTACAGCCTACTAGACTGCACCGGCTGGTTGCACAGGATCAGTTTGCCGCCGCTCGCCGCCAGCAGATTCAGCTTGTCGGCGCCCACCAGTTTTTCCAGGCGAGCGCGAGCGCTTTGGCTCAGCACGATATAGCAGCGCTCCGGCGCAAGCCACATTTTGCGCCATTCGGCATCGTCGATGAAAATGTCCGGAGCGTCCGGCGCGTACGATCCGTAAACCAGATTGTTGAAGCGGCCGTTAAGCAGCAGGGCTTGGCGATTGGTGTAAAAGAAGATCGAGGAAAACGTGTAGTAATGATGGTCCACGATCAGCTTGCCCTCTGGCGCGCGCAGCAGCGCCTCCGCTAAAGGACGTGAGGACATGTACGGATCGAACACCACCAGGGCCATCCGCGCGGCTTGGAAAAACAGCACCATCATGACGCCCGCCGCGAGAAACGCTCGCTTGCCGCCGGCGAACATCGTTCCGATCGCGCCGATCGCAAACGCAATCGCGGCGGCCAGGAGAGGGGGCCGCAGATAAGCGAAGGAATTCAAGTTCAGATCCTCGATGTGGCCCAGCGAGAGCGTGTACGCGTCAGGATTCTGGCTGAGCGCGGAGGAAATATCGCCCGGCGTCGGCAGGCCTCGGGTCATGAACCACAGCGATCCCGCCGCAATCGCGCAGCACGCGACGATGACCGCTAACACCCGAGTCGCCCATTTCACCCACGCGCCTCCGGCCGCCATCGCCGAGCCTAATAACAGCGCGAGCGCCGGATAGCAGGGCATCGAATAATATTCCTGGGTGGTCGAAAAGGTGAAGAAGATCAGCACGAAGCCGGTCCAACATAAGGCGAGCAGACGGGTCTTTCCTGCGCGGTCCACCGGCCGGAACGATAATTTCGCGACCGCCGGGAAATAGACGCTCCAGGGAAATAGCCACACAAGGTGAAACAGCCAGAACCACACGCGAGGCACCGTATTGTAATCCCGCGGATAGCGCAGATTCAGGAATCGCAGCACCTGTTCGTTCATCACGAAAAACCATAGGAATCCGTGATACTCGCCCGGCGCGCTGTGCATCGTCAAATCGAAATATGGCGGATTTCTCAGTGTTGCGATCACGTGCCACGGCAAAGCGATGGCGAGGATCACCAGTATTCCGCTGAGCGGCCGCAACCGCCTCCACACATCGAACTGCCGCGTCACTGCGAGATAAATCACGCACGCAGCGACGGGAAACACGACGCCGATGAGGCTCTTCAGCAGCAAGCTCGACCCGAGCGTCGCGGCGAATACGAACGCCCACGTTCTTGGACGCGGCTCGTCATCGTCGATTGCCCTCAGGAACGACCACATGGAAAGGGCCATCGCCGCCGCGACCATCACATCGGGGATTTGGATGCGCGTGAACAGGAACAATCCGACGCACGTCGAAATGCACAACCCGGCGTAAAATCCGGCGAGCCGTCCAAACGCCCACATCCCGAACGCCGCGGTGATCCACGCGAGGCCGATCGCCGAGAGGACCACGGGAATCCGCGCCGACCAGTCGTGCACGCCGAAAAGTTTATAGCAGATCGCCATCATCCAGTAGATGAGCGGAGCTTTTTCCATGTACGCGACGCCGTCGAGCCGCGCCGTGACCCAGTCGCCGGAGGTCAGCATATTGCGGGCGATCTGCGCCTGCACCGCGTCCACGTCGTCCATCAAGGAGGGCGGGGAAATCATGCACCCGATATAAACGGCGGCGGCGAACACAACTACTGCAAGGTAATAGCGAAGGCGCGATTCAGGATGGTCCATCGATCATCTACAGGATAGAATCTAAGCACCTGTAGATGTTGCCAACCCATGCTGGCTACTGGCTACTGGCTGCTGGCTCTTCTTCAGTCCCCCGACATGGTCAACGCCTGGGCCGTTTTCCGCGCGCGCTGATTCCGCGAGTTCCGCCAATTCACTTGCGGCAGGAACAAGGAGCGGTCTACGCGATCCTGATACTTCATCGCGATGTTCATCAGCGAATCCAGCAGCGAATCGGACAGGAAGTGCGGGCGCAACCCGAGATCCACCAGCTTCGAATGCTTCGCGTTGTAGTAATGCTGCTGCGCCTCCACCCGAGGCGTCGGCATGTGTTCGATCTCCACCGGCATCCCCATTTCGCCGGCAGCGCTCTTCACCATCGCCGCCAGGTCGAGCACCGAAAACTGCTCCGTGAACTGGTTGTACACCCGGCACTCGCCCGGCGCCGCGGGATTATGACATGCAATCTCGATGCAACGAACGGTGTCCCGGATGTCCAGGAATCCGCGCGTCTGCCCGCCCGTTCCGTACACCGTCAAAGGATGCCCCACCGCCGCCTGAATGCAGAACCGGTTCAGAACCGTCCCGAAAATTTCGTCGTAATCGAAGCGGTTGATCAGCGCCTCATGCATGTTGGTTTCGTCGGTGACCGTGCCGTACACCACGCCCTGATTCAGATCGGTTGCGCGCAGACCCCAGATCTTGCACGCGAACATCATATTGTGGCTGTCATGGACTTTCGAGAGATGATAGAACGAACCCGGCTGCTTCGGAAACGGCAAAACATCGCTGCGGCCGTTATGCTCGATCTTCAAATAGCCTTCTTCGATGTCGATATTCGGCGTGCCGTATTCGCCCATCGTGCCCAGCTTGATGATGTGGCAATCCGGAGCTAGCTCGTGGATCGCGAACAGCAGATTCAGCGTGCCCACCACATTGTTCACCTGCGTGAACACTGCGTGCTTGCGGTCGATCATCGAATAAGGCGCGGCGCGTTGCTCGGCGAAATGGACCACCGCCTGTGGACGGAATGATTCAATCACTTGCGCCAGAAAATCATAATCGGTCACATCGCCGGCAAACGATTCGATGACATTTCCCGTGATCTCCTGCCACACGCGCAGGCGGTCGGCGAGCGGCTGAATGGGGGTTAACGTCTGCACCCCTAATTCGTGATCCCACTGGCGCCGCAGAAAGTTGTCGACGATAGCAACTTCATGCCCCTTCCTTGACAAGTAAAGCGCTGTAGCCCACCCGCAATATCCGTCCCCGCCCAACACGCAAATTTTCATTGATTTAAGAGCTCCTTTGTTATCAGCCGAGGCGCAGCTACACTTCTCCGGCAAAGCTGGTAACCCCCAGCAAATAGAAAAGATGCGGATTTTCGAATTAGGGTTACAAGAAATGCTCAAATGCCATCTCCTGCTAAGATTTCCACATATGCCAAATGGAGGGAACGGCTCCATCACAAGCATAAGGAATTCATAAGAAAATGACTGGAACTCTAATTCCCGAACTCTGTTTTCGAACGATTTTTGCTCTCTCCTTTGAAATTATTTCTTTTTTTCACAGGCCCTCCTGCCTTGGTGCCATAACGATGCTCGCAGGCGCGCATCAGACGTCTGTCACTGCGTGACATTTTCTCACTTGACTGAAACCTCGTCGGTGCTACCATGCTCTAAGCTGTCGCGGGATCACTCTGTCGTGGAGGCATTCGCGTGGAAATAAGCAGAAGAACATTTGTACGATCCGCCACTGGTGCGGTTGTTGCCTCCGCTCTCGGCTTCGATGTTCGCCGCGCCTACGCGCAAGCGCAGGAACTCAAAATCTCGAAAACTACGGAGACGCGCTCTACCTGCCCCTATTGTGCCGTAGGATGCGGCGTGATCATCCATACCCTCGGCGACAAAGCGAAGAACGTCACCGCCCAGGTGGTTCACGTCGAGGGCGATCCCGACTGCCCCACCAATCGCGGGACGCTCTGCCCCAAAGGGTCGTCGCTCTATCACGACATTCTCAACGACCGCCGTCTGCTGCGTCCCGAAGTCCGCCGCCCCGGTTCCGACAAGTGGGAACCGATTCCGTGGGATCAGGCGATCCAGGAAATCGGAAGCCACATCAAGAAAGTTCGGGACGATTCTTTCGTCACCACCGACTCGCAGGGCCGCACCGTGAATCGGCTGGAGAGCATCGCTTGGATCGGCGGCTGCACCGATACCAACGAGTTTAATTACCTCGTCGTCAAGACCATGCGCGCCTTGGGATTGACATTTATAGAAAATCAGGCCAGGGTTTGACACGGTCCCACGGTCTCCAGTTTGGGGCCCACATTCGGACGCGGTGCGATGACCAACGGCTGGATCGACATCAAGAATACAGACATGATGTTGATCATGGGCGGCAATCCGGCTGAAAACCACCCCTGCGGTTTTAAATGGGCGATCGAAGCCAAGCGTAATCGCAACGCCAAGATGATTGTCGTCGATCCGCGCTATACCCGCACCGCCGCTACCGCGGATATGCACCTCCAGATTCGCGCCGGCGCCGACATCGCGTTCCTCGGCGGAGTAATTCGTTACGCCATCGAGAATCAACGCGTCGCGAAAGAGTATCTGGCGAATTTCACCAATGCGCCCTTCCTGGTGCAGGAAGGCTTCAAACTTCCCGACGACGGCCTCTATTCGGGCTTCGATGAGGCGTCCCACACCTACGACCGTTCAAGCTGGAATTATGAAGCGAAGGGCGGCGCCTCAGTGCCCAACGCCATGCCCGGAAGTGTCGCCTTCGACCTCACGCTTGAACATCCGCGCTCGGTCTATCAACTGCTGAAACAGCAGTATTCGCGCTACACGCCGGAGATGGTCGAGCGAATCACCGGCATCCCCAAGGATCAGTTCCTGAAGGCCGCCGACATGTTCACCTCGATCCGCAAGGACGGCGACATGAAAAACGTCGCGACTATCATTTACGCGGTAGGCTGGACCCAGCACAGCTTCGGCACGCAGATCATCCGCACCGCCGCGATGCTGCAACTGCTCCTCGGCAACGTCGGCCGCGCCGGAGGCGGAGTCAACGCCCTTCGTGGCCACTCCAATATTCAGGGCGCCACCGATATAGCCGGGCTGTACGACAGTTTGCCCGGTTACCTGAAGATTCCCAGTGTTGCCGACAAGGATTTCGATGCCTGGATGAAGCGGACCACTCCAACGCCATCGAAGCCTGCCGAATGGGACTCCTTCAATTACTACTCGAACACCTCGAAGTTCGCCGTCTCGTTGCTCAAAGCGATGTACGGCCCCGCGGCCATAAAAGAAAACAACTGGGCGTTCGATTACCTGCCGAAAATCGATCGCGAATATTCCTGGACGCATATCTGGGACGACATGTATGAAGGGAAGGTCAAAGGACTGTTGGCGTTCGGCATGAATGGCGTGGCCATCGGCCCCAATTCGCAAAAAAACATCGACGCGCTGAAAAAGGCAAATTTCCTGGTCGTTTGCGACATTTATCCGGAAGAGACCAGCGACTTCTGGCGAGCCCCAGGCATCTCTGCCGAGGAAACCAAGGCCATTCAGACCGAAGTCTACCGACTGCCTGGCGCGGGTTTCGCTGAAAAAGACGGCACCTTCATCAATTCGGCTCGCTGGCTGACCTGGAAATGGGCCGCGGTCCCCACGCCAGGTGAGGCCAAGCTCGATCAGGAGATTCTTGCACGCATCTTCCTGAAGGTTCGCGAGATGTATCAGAAGGAAGGCGGCAAGTTCCCGGATCCGATTCTGAATCTGACTTGGAATTATTCCTACGCTCCAAGCCCTCCGCTTTCAGAAGTTGCCAAGGAATTGAACGGGCGCGACCTTACCACCGGCCAGCAGCTTCCCGGTTTCGCCGCGCTGAAAGACGACGGCACGACCTCCAGCGGCAACTGGATCTGGTGCGGCTCCTGGACGGAAGCCGGTGCCCTGACGCAGCGCCGCGATAATGCAGATCCCTCCGGCCTCGGAATCCATCCGAACTGGGCCTGGACATGGCCGATGAACCGCCGCGTCCTCTACAATCGCGCATCGTGCGATGTGTCAGGCAAACCCTGGGACCCGTCCCGGACTCTCATTTGGTGGAACGAAGGGCAAAAGAAATGGGTGGGCAACGATGTTCCGGATTTCAAGCCCGACTCTCCCCCGAAAGATCACATGGGTCCGTTCATCATGAACGCGGAAGGCGTCGGCCGCATCTTCGCTCCTCTGGCTGCCTTCGCCGACGGACCGTTCCCGGAATTCTACGAACCGACCGAGAGCCCCATCGACAACCCTCTCCATCCCAAGCGTTCTAAGAATCCCGTCGCAGAACGCTTCACGACCCCGATGGATAAGTACGGCACGCCGGCGGACGGATTCAACATCGTTTGCACCACCTATCGCTTGACGGAGCATTATCATTACTGGACGAAAAACAATCCGATGAACGTGCAACTGGTGCCGGAGCCGTTCGTCGAGATTCCCATGGAACTCGCCGCCGATCTTGGGATAAAGGGCGGCGATAAAGTCAAAGTCTCCAGCGCCCGCGCCAGCTATCAGGCCAAAGCGATGGTTACGCATCGCATTAAACCCATGACCATCGACGGCAAGAAGGTTTATCAGATCGGCATTCCCATTCATTACGGATATCGGGGCATTCAGGAGGATGCCGGACGAACCGCACGCTCTCTGACCAACTCGCTCACCCCCACCGTGACCGATCCGAACGCCCACACGCCCGAGTTCAAGGGCTTTTTAGTGAAACTGGAGAAAGCGTAATGGCTAACGGGCCACTCCAAATCAAAGCGATTTCCGGCCACGCCGGTCCCGTTCCCGGCCGCGATACGTCGCGCGATTACGACGTCGCCAAGCTGATCGACGTCACTACTTGCATTGGCTGCAAGGCGTGCGAAGTGGCGTGCCTGGAATGGAACGGCTATCCGTTCCGCGAGACGGTGTTCGACAACACCTACCAGACCATGCCGGATCTGGAGTGGAATTACTACAACCTGATCCGCTTCAACGAACATGTCGCCGAAGACGGCACTTTAAGCTGGCTGATGCGCAAAGACGGCTGCCTGCATTGCGCCGATCCAGGTTGCCTCCGCGCCTGTCCATCCGACGGCGCGATCGTGCAATATACCAACGGCATCGTCGATTTCCAGCAGGACAATTGCATCGGCTGCCAGTACTGCGTGACCGGGTGCCCATTCAATATTCCGAAGTTCAATCATGAGACGAAAAAAGTTCATAAGTGCACCCTGTGTTCGGATCGAGTCGGCGCCGGCCTCGAACCGGCTTGTATTAAGGCATGTCCCACCGGCTGCTTGCACTTCGGAACGAAAGACGATATGAAGGAGCTCGCCGAGCAGCGCGCTGCGCAGCTTCGCGAACATACAAATCATACACACGCGGGAGTTTACGACCCTCCTGGCGTGGGCGGCACGCACGTGATGTACGTGCTCCACGACATCGACCATCCGGAGCTGTACGGAGGCCTGCCCAAAGATCCGCAAATTCCTCTCCTGGTCAAAATCTGGAAGGGGCCTCTGAAGTGGATCGGCAATCTGGCGATGGTCGGCGGGATTTTGGGCGTCGCGATCCACTACTTACGTTTCGGGCCTAAGGAGGAGAAGTGATCGAACGCTATCAGTTTCATGAGCGGATCTGCCACTGGCTCACGGGTTTCGCGTATCTCTATTGCCTCGCGACGGGGCTCGCGTTTTACTCGCCGTACCTGTTCTGGCTGGCCGTCATGCTCGGCGGCGGACCAACCTCGCGCTACTGGCATCCGTGGATCGGCTTGGTTTTCGTGGCAGCCCAGTTATGGATGCACCACATCTGGAGCGACGACGTCCACATGACCGAGGCAGACAAAGAATGGCTCGACAAAGCGAAGTATTATGTCGAGAATCAAGACGATAAGGTTCCTCCGCAAGGCAAATACAACGCGGGGCAGAAGCTGTACTATTGGGCGATGTTTTACGGCGCGCTCCTGTTGATATTCTCCGGCGCATTCATGTGGTTCCCGGAGTTGGTTCCACGCCCCGTGCGCCCGTGGATGATTTTCGTTCACGAGGGCGCGGCGCTGATTACGATTGGAGCCTTTATCATCCACGTTTATATGAGTGTTTTCATGGTTCCAGGCAGCGTGGCCGCGATGGTGCATGGGTTCGTTTCGAAGGATTGGGCTAGGACGCATCACCGGCTATGGTTTCATCAGAAGACCGGCGAATAAGAGCGAAGCTGCTCTCGAAGAAGTATCCGGAGAGCGCGCACCTGCTCGAGTTTTACATCCAAATCACTGAGCTGCAAGACGATATCGCGGCCGATTTTCCGGATAGCACGCGCGAGCCGGCGGACTGGTTCCCCCGATTGGCGGCCCTGGTCCCGCAGATCCCATTTCCACCCACGGGCGAAGCCGAGGAGTTTTTCTGGCGCATCGTGAAGCAGCCTTATGCGGAATATTTCCGCGAACCGGGGGAGGGGGCGGGTCCGACGTGTCCTTCGTGCGGGTCAAAACCGGTGGTCGGGGTGCTCCGCGGCGAAGGCGATGGCGCTAAAAGGAGCTTAATCTGCTCGTTATGCGGGCTGGAGTGGCCTTACAGGCGCTTAATTTGCGCTAATTGCGGCGAAGAGGATAAGGGGAAGCTGCCGGTTTTCGTCGCGGCCGGGATCGAGCACGTGCGCGTCGAGGCATGCGACACATGCCGGACTTATTTAAAATCGGTCGACCTGACGAAGGACGGTTTCGCGGTGCCGGTAGTGGATGAGATCGCCACGGTCGCTCTCAATCTTTGGGCGGATGAGCAGGGGTATACCAAGATTGAGACAAATGTTTTGGGGATGTAAAGGCACAGACTAGAGTCGGTGCCACCTTCAGCCTGTGAGGAGTATCAGCCGAATTCGAAGCCGGCGCAAGCGTAGACCAGCTTCGAGTTTGATTCCAGCTTGCGGCCTCGGGTCATTCTGGTGAGGCGGCGGGATAGCGTGAAGCCTAGGGATTGCGCGATGTTGTTTTCGGGGAAGAGATCCCAGACTGTAGGCTGATCGGAAAGCGTTGTTCGGGCAAGCAGCATGGCCGAATCTGTTGATGGGCTCACGCAGGGACCGAAGCGGTTTCCTCTGGCCATGGCAAAGGCGTCGCCGTCCGATGCCGACTGGATCCTTGCCAGCCGCTGTAGGAGCGCGCTGCGGTCAGCGCCGAAGGCTTCTTTATCGTACGCGGCACAAGTGAAGGGCTTGACGGCGTCTGTTGACTTTTGTGTTTGGCCTTGCCAGCGCTCGATGGCGCACTCCTCGACGAATCCTAATTTACGGTAGAGATGCGCGCCCATTTCGGTGGCGTCGAGTTTTACCGTGCCTATATCGCTCAGGTGGTCCAGAACGCAGGACATGAGGGCTCGCGCGAAGCCTCGCCCGCGAAACTCGGGGTGGGTAAGGACCATGCCGATCCAGGCCAGATCGGTTCCGTAACGAATGGACGTTGTCGTTGCTGCTAACGCGCCGTCGGATTCGATGGCAAAACATCCCATCGGATTCATTTCGATGGCGAGGCGCCAGTCGTCTGGAGTTTGATTCCAGCCTGCGGTCTGGCTGAGCGCGAAGGCTTGGGGGACGTCCGGCGGCTCCAATATGCGGAGACGATTTGCCATGATCTAAATGATGATACCTTCCCCTTCCGACGCCGTCCGCGCGGCGCTGGCCGATGTTGGCGAACTGCTGGTGATTGGGGCGGGGGGGAAAATGGGACCTGGCCTGGTGGATCTTGCACGCCGCGCGGCTCCGCATGCGAGGATCGTCGCGGTGGCGCGTAACGGCGGCGGCGATATCAACGCGGACCTTCTCGACCGGAAGCAGGTGGAGGCGCTGCCGGATTCGCAGAATGTGATTTTCCTTGCCGGGCGCAAGTTCGGGTCCACGGGGAATGAAGGGCTCACCTGGGCTACGAATACGCTGCTTCCGGCTCTGATTGCGGAACGGTATCGCGATGCTCGGATTGTCGCGTTATCGAGCGGCAATGTCTATCCGCTCACGCGCGAAGGGGCAGCGGAGGGGACGCCGCCGGCTCCGGTGGGAGAATATGCGCAATCGGTGCTCGCCCGGGAGCGAATTTTCGAATATTTTTCGGAGCGCAACGGAACGCGCGTGGCGCTGCTGAGACTGAATTACGCGATCGATGTGCAGTATGGAGTTTTGCTGGACATCGGGCAGCGCGTGTTTCGACGGCAGCCGGTTTCAGTCGAAATGGGCGCGGTGAATGTGATCTGGCAGGAAGACGCGAACTCGGTGGTGCTGCAATCGTTACAGTTGGCTGCGCGGCCGCCGTTTATTTTGAATGTTACTGGTCCGATGACGCGGGTGCGCGATATTGCTGCGCGGTTTGGAGAATTATTTGGCATTGAGCCGGCATTTGAGGGTAGGGAAGTGGAGACTGCGTTGTTGAGTGACGCTTCGTTGTGCCATCGGCTGCTGGGGGCGCCACCCACTTCAGTTGACGAGATGATCACGATGGTCGGGGAATGGATTCGCGAGGGGAAACCGACGCTCGACAAGCCCACGCACTTCGAGGTTCGCGATGGGAAGTTTTGACTGGCGCGCGCGGCTGCGCGAAGGGGTGGTGATTCCGGCGCATCCTCTGGCGCTGACGAAAGAGCGCAAGCTCGATGAAACGCGGCAGAGCCGCCTGACGCAGTATTACGTGGACTCGGGGGCCGGAGGGATTGCGGTTGGGGTTCACACGACCCAGTTTGCGATTCGCGAGAGGGGGTTGTATGAACCGGTGCTGCGGCTGGCAGCCGATGCTGCGCGAGGGCGAGACGTCATTGAGATTGCCGGGACGTTCGATGTTCCCGAAGCGGAGTTGGCTGCGAAGCTCGGGTATCATGCGGCGCTGCTGATTCCGAGGCGGTCGGATTCGGCGGACGATTTGCTGGCGCGGGCGCGAGACGTGGGAAGCGTGCTGCCGGTGTTCGGATTTTACTTGCAGCCAGCGGTGGGAGGGTGCGTGCTGCCTCGGAATTTCTGGCGGCGGTTCGCGGAGATTGCATCCGTGGTGGCGATCAAGGTTGCTCCGTTCGACCGGTACCGAACGCTGGATGTTCTGGACGGAGTGCTCGACTCGGGCCGCGCTGCGGGGATTGCGCTCTATACCGGGAATGACGATCATATCGTCCTCGATTTGATCACGCAGTATCGAGGCTTGCGATTTGCGGGAGGGCTTTTAGGGCAATGGTCGGTGTGGACTGGGCGGGCGGTGGAGACGCTCGACGGGATTCATCGCGACGCGGGATTGCCTCATTGGCGGGTGGTGGCGGAGGAGTTGACGGCGGCGAATCGGGCGATCTTCGATGCGGCGAACGGGTTTAAAGGATGTATCGCTGGGGTGCATGAGATTCTGCGGAGGCAGGGGTTGATGGAGGGGATTTGGTGTCTGGATCCGGAGGAGGGGCTGTCGGAGGGGCAGATGGAGGAGATTGATCGGGTGTGCGCGATGTTTCCGCAGTTAGGGGATGGGCAGGTCGGGAACCTACCCCACCTGGATTCATAACGGCGGAAAACAGGTCGGGGACCTGTCCCTACTGCGGACGTCTGCGGCCGGATGCCAGGGCGATCAAGCCAAGTGCTCCCAGCAAAAAGGTGGAGGGTTCCGGCACCGCGAGCTGGAAGGTCAGGAACGTTGGGTTGACCACGTTTACGCCGTCGACTCCGATGAAATTGCCCGTCACGTTGCCGGTGGTTCCGTTTACGACGTCTACGCCGTTGCTATCGGCGACGTACATGTTCCCGTCCGCGCCGAATGCCATGCCCAGGGCGTCGGCGCCGAGAGCGGTGCCGGTATTTCCGAAAGCCCCAATGAATGCGCCGGTGGTCCCGTTGAAAACCTCGACGGTTCCGCTGTTGAGCGCGGACATCACGTACAATTCGCCGTTGGGGCCGAATACCAGGTTGACATTCGCGCTGGAGTCCGAGGCGAAGACGCTGAGGGCCATCGTGGTGAGGTTGTATTGGTAGATGTTGCCGCTATTCTCGTCGGCGATGTACAGGTTGCCGTCCGGTCCGAACGTCAGGGCGTTCGGAAACTCCAATGCGCCACCAGGGGCGATGGTTTGGCCGAGGAAGTCGCCCGCCGCGTCGAATTCGTCGATGAAGCCGTTGCCGCCCGTGGAATCGGACACATAAAGGTTCCCCGAGGAAGAGAACGCCAACCCGCTGGGCGCTGACAATGTGCCTGAGCCGAACTGATTCAAGAACGCTCCGGTGGTCGAGTTGAAGACGTCGATGACGCCCGCTCCGTCGGCGACGTAGAGATTTCCGTTCGGGCCGATGGCCATTTGTCCGGGCAGACTCATGCTATTTCCGGGAGCGGCGGCCTTCAGAATAAATGCCCCGGTGGTGGCGTCGAAGTAATTTACCGAGCCGTTTCCACTGGAAAAATCGCCAACATAAAGATCGTCCGCCCGCATAGAGGCCAGGAACAGTACCGCGGGGAGAAGCGGAAGAAGGCGCTTGAACATTGTCGGCATAGAAGATGTCTTGAAGAGCAATCAGTATACAGATCGCTGACGCCGCCACGCAATACGTCTTCCGGCTCACGGAGCCGCCTGATAGAATTCACTCATCTATTTGGAGGATCGATGAGAAACGTTCTGTTGGCGGTAGGGGCTGCGGCGATGGCGTGGGGGCAAGGCGCTCCACCGCAGGGAGGGGCGGATCAGCCTTACTCGGTGGAATACTATTACAAGGTCCAGTGGGGGCATCAGCAGGAGTTTTTGGCGCTCTTTTTGAAGAACCACTATCCTTTGTTGCAGAAGATGGTGGAGAGCGGGCGCATGGTTTCGGTGAAGGTCGAGACGCCGGCGTATCACACGACCGAGGATGGGCGCTGGGATTACCGGGTGACGATCCGGTTCAAAAACTCGACGCTCGCGACGACGTCGAATCCGGATGAGGCGAAGCTGATTCAGCAGTTGTGGCCGGATCAAAAGACGTATCAGAAAGAGGAGCAGAGGAGGTTCGAGATTTTACTGAGCCACTGGGATTTGCCGGTTACGGATATTACGCCGAGGAGGTGAAACGTAGGGTTTTGGAGGGTGCCAGGGGCTCCAGTGATATACTCCTAGCGGAAATGCCGACTACCGATTTACTTTACGAGGTTGCAGACGGGATCGCGACTTTGACGCTGAACCGGCCGGATAAATTGAACGCGTGGACCGGCGAGATGGGGATCGCCGTTCGCGAGGCGATGGAGGCGGCGGAGGCCGACGCTCATGTGCGGGTCATTATTCTCACCGGCGCGGGACGCGGATTCTGCGCGGGCGCCGATATGTCGCTGCTGAACGAACTGGCGTCGAACGGGCACACGGGAGATGCGGCGAAAGTGTTGGGGCACCAGCGGCAGTCGCGATTCGGCGAGGATACGCGACCGGATTACCTGGGAACGTATTCGTATTTTCCGTCGATCAGAAAACCGGTGATCGCGGCGATTAACGGGCATGCGGTGGGGCTGGGGTTCATTTTGACGCTGTATTGCGATTTGCGATTCGCTTCGGACCAGGCGAAGTTCGGGACGGCGTTTTCGCGCCGCGGATTGATCGCGGAGTACGGCGTCGCATGGATCCTGCCGAGGCTGATCGGGCCGGCGAACGCGCTCGACTTGCTGCTGTCGGCGCGGATCATCGATGCGCCGGAGGCTGCGCAGATGGGGCTGGTGAACCGGGTTTTCCCGGCGGCGTCGTTCATGGAAAATGTTCGCGCGTATGCCATGGAACTGGTGAGATCGGTGTCGCCGCGATCGATGGCGGTGATCAAGAGGCAGGTCTATCACGGACTGCTCGAATCGCTCGAAGAAGCCGCTGCCAGTGCGGAAAAGGAAATTCTGGAGAGCCTGCGCTCCGAGGACTTTAAGGAAGGCGTGGCGCATTTCGTGGAGAAGCGGGCGCCGCGGTTTACGGGCCAATAATCCCCCATACGGACAGTGTGTAGCGAAACCGGACACCGGGGCGATTGCGGCCTGAACGGTTGCAACAACAATGGAGTGGAACCGGAATTGCACTCTGTTCGTAATATTCAAGAGAAGCTTACCTAAACAAATGAATTGCATTCGAAGTGTTTTCTCATTGATGCTGATAGCCTTGACTGCGTTCGGGCAGCAATCGTCCGAGGTGACGATTTCGATGCCGAAGGCTCCGCCAGTGGTGGGGCCGATACTCAAACCTTTCCATATAGAGAGGCGCGTATTTTCGCCCGCGAATCTGACGAATACGCCGCGCCTGGAATCGCTGGTGCGCGGGGGGAATTTGTATCTGTCGGTGCGCGATGTGATTGCGTTGACGCTGGAGAATAATCTCGACATCGCGATTCAGCGGTTCGGGCCGTTTATGGCTCGCGAAGTTTTGCGGCGCGCCGATGGCGGCGGGCTGCTGAGAAGCGACATTAATACGGACATCATCGCGGGGCCGCAAAGCGTGAGCACCACTGGCGTCTCAAGCAATGGCAGCGGCCTGGCGACGGGTGCGGGTGTCGGAGGGACCGCTGGATTCGTGATCGGGTATGGCCCGAATCCTCCGAACCTCGATCCGAGCATCCAAGTGCAGTTGACTTTCGCGCACCAGACCACGCCGGAAACCAACCCCACTGTGGTCGACACTTCGGCGCTGGTGCAGACGCTGCGGCAATACTATTTCGGCTACTCGCAACAGTTCATTACGGGCACGTCCATTGGAGCGTCTTTCTCCAGTACACGCAGCGACTATAACAGTCCGGTTTACATCCTGAATCCATCGACCGTGGGACAAGTCGACGTCAATATCACGCAGCCGCTATTGCAGGGATTCGGGCGCGCGGTGAACAATCGCAACATCCGCGTGGCGAAGAACAACATGAAGGTGATGGACCTGACGGTGAAGTTGCAGGTGATCACGACCATCTCCGCGGTCCTGAACCTTTATTGGGACCTGGTGAGCTTCAATGAGGATCTGCGCATCAAGAGGCAGGGGCTCGGGCTCGCGCAGCAGTTATACGAAGACAATCAGCAGCAGGTGAAGCTCGGCACTCTGCCGCCGATTGAAGTGACGCGCGCCGCGGCCGAGGTATCGGCGCGCAAGGAAGATCTGCTGATTTCGGAAACTAATCTGGCGCAGCAGGAGACCGTCTTGAAAAACGCGCTCAGCCGCAATGGAGTGGAGAGCGTGTGGCTGGACCAGGTGCATATTATTCCGCTCGACAGCTTCCAGATTCCCAAGACAGACGAGCTGAAGCCGACGGCGGAACTGGTTGCGGAGGCGCTGGAAAATCGCCCGGAGATCACGCAGACGAAAATCAACCTGGAAAGCAGCAAGATCAACGTTCAGGGCACGAAAAACAATTTGCTGCCGACTTTAAGTGCATTCGCGGACATGAACAACCAGGGGTTAACCGGAGTGCCCAATCCTAACTATGTGGTGACACCTTTTACGCCCGCGGCGAGCCCGTATTTTGTCGGCGGGTACGGAAACATGCTGGGGCAGATTTTCCGGCGCGATTTTCCGAACTACTCAGCGGGATTCTCCTTCAGTATTCCGCTGCGGAACCGGCAGGCGCAGGCGGATTATGCGATGGATCAGTTAACCATCCGGCAGAAGGAGCTGCAACTGCAAAGGTCCGTGAATCAGATTCGCGTGGAGGTAAGAAACGCGGTGATCGGATTACAACAGGCGCGGGCGAGATTCGATACAGCGGTTGCGACGCGCGTTCTGGCGGAGCAGAGCCTGAAGGCGGAGCAGGATAAATTCAAGTACGGCGCCACGGGCACGGACGTTACCACCGTGATTCAGGCGCAAAAGGATCTGGTGAACGATCAGACGCTGGAAGCGCAGGCGATGGCGAATTATACGCACGCCAAGATCAACTTCGATCAATCGGTGGGGCGGACGCTCTCCGTCAACGAGGTGCATATGGATGAGGCGATGTCCGGACACGTGGCCCGCGAATCGATCCTGCCGGCGACGCTACCAACGCCGCCTCCGCCGACCGTGCCAGGAGAAGCGAAATGAACCGGCTAAATCTTTTCCGCCAGACGGTCGCCTGCGCTTGCGCGGTTGTCATGCTTTATGCACAGGGGCTTTATGCACAGGGGCCGGTGATTGACAAGCCCAGCGGCAGCATTTTCTGGAGGTCCTATAAGCCGCCCATCCTTCATCCCACGCGCATGTCCAACACGGAGCGCATTCATGGCCTGATGCGCGGAGGGAAGCTGTATCTTACGCTTCAGGACGCGATCGCGCTGGCGATCGAGAACGATCTCAACCTGGAAGTGGGCCGTAATGGACCGCTAAACGCGGAATGGGCGCTGGAGCGCGCACAGTCCGGCGCGGCTCCGCGCGGCGTATCGAGTTCACAATCGCAGATCGGCGGAGCGGACGCCGGTCTCGGCGCCCTGGGCAATGCGGCGGCGGCGGGCGTCAGCATCGGCGGCGCGAGTACCAGTGGAAGCGGCGGAAACGGCGGCGTCACGACCTCGCAGATCGGAACGACGGCGCAGCCTTTGGATCCCACGCTGCAAAATCAGTCGAGCTTCACACACGGCTCACTTCCGCAGGCAACCCAGGCACTGACCGGCGTGCCGGCATTCGTTTATGGACAGCGAATTTACAGCACAACACTTCAACAAGGCCTGGAAACCGGCGGCTACGTGCAGTTCAAAAGCTACGAGCAGCATTTGAATGAGAACTCTCCCGGGGATAACTACAATCCCGCGTCGGGGGCCTATCTTCAGTTGTATGCGCAGATTCCGGTGTTCCAGGGACGCGGTGTCGCGGTGAACACGCGTCAGGTGAAAGTGGCAGCGAACAACAAGATCGCGGCGCGCGATACGTTTCGTTCTCAATTGGAAACTCTGGTGTCGAGTGTAGCGACGCAGTATTGGGATCTGGTGAGCGCCGGCGATACCCGGAAGGCGAGGCAGGATGCAGCCGACATCGCGGCGAAATTCTACGAAGATACGAAAGGCCAGATCAACCTGGGCACGCTGGCTCCGGTGGAATTGCCCCGCGCGGCCGCCGAGCTGGAAGCGCGTAAACAGGACCTGAGCATCGCGGTGTCCCAGCTCCGCCAGCAGGAGGCATCGTTCAAGGATCAGCTCACGCGCGTCCCGGACCCCGCCATCGAAGCCGCGGAGATCATCACGCTGGATCACGTTGATGTTCCAGCCGACGAACCTCTGCCGGTTTTGCGCGACCTCTACTCGCGCGCGATGGCGCATCGGCCCGATATGGCGCTCTCAAAGATCAAGGATCAGAATGCCGACATCGCCAGCATCGGTACCAAGGATGCGCTCAACCCGACGGGAATTTTTTATGGCTATTATCGCGACCGCGGCGCGGCGGGCACACCCGTATACGTACCCGGTGAACCAACGAGCCCATTTTTTTCGGGAGGCTACGGGAAGGCCTTGGGCCAGGTGGTTCGCAACGATTTCCCGACCGAGTACGGAGGGTTTTACTTTCAGGCGCCGCTCGGGAACCGCCCAGCGCAGGCCGATTACGGCGTCGAGCAATTGCAGCTCAAGCAGGGCGACGTCAGCAGCCAGCGCGACAAGAACGCGATTCTGGTGGAGATTTCGAACGAAATGCTGGCGCTGCGGCAGGCACGCTCCCGGTATGTGGTGGCGTCCGATGCGTTGAAGCTTCAAAATGAGCTACTGCAAGCGGAGAAGAACCGCTTCCAGTACGGAACGGGAACGACCAGCGCCGTGGTGATCGCGCAGCGAGCGGTGGTAGCGGCGCAGACGACGCTGATATCGAGCGTGTCGGCTTATGCGCATGCTCGAGTGGCTTTGGATAAGGCGCTGGGGGAAACGCTCGACGTGAATCATGTGTCGGTGGACGAGGGGTTGGATGGTCGCGTTTCGCGGGAGTCTCGCGTCCCGTAAGAGATGGATGAAAAACTGCGGAAATCGCTCCGTCGAGAATACACTGCAAGCCATGGATTGTGGGTCGAGCCCTGAAGCAGGCTGCTGCTGAAAATGTGGCCCCACCCGCCTGAGGCCACCTTGGAGAGCCGCCGCCACCCGGATGCGCATGGGTGGGTAATCATCAGGTACCAGTACAAAACGGAAATTCGATCTACCCGAATTAGACCCAAATTCCTTGCCGTCCGCATCGATTCCTGACAAAACAATGACATGCGAATTGCGATGCTCCTGACACTCAGTTCCCTGGCGCTTTCGGCACAGGCCATTTCCGTCGCTGAACTCAATTTGTGGGATGACGAGCCGCAGAAGACGGTCGGGCAACTGTGGGGTTTGGCTGCCCAAAATCCAAAATCCGCCACCGCGCGGATCAACGTGAGCTACGCTCTGCTCGCTCAGAACCGGCTCCAGCAGGCCGAATGGACGGCGCGCGAGTCGCTCCAACTGGACCCTGCGAACGCCCAGGCGCAGCTCATTCTCGGCTGGACTCTCGCGCGCGAGTATCGCTACACAACCGAAACGCTCGACCATTTGCGCCGCGCGGCGAGCACGTATCCCGTTGCGCACCTAGCCGCGGCCGACGTGCTGGCGCATCAGGGCCAAGTCCCTGAAGCGCGTGTCGAACTCCAGGCCTATCTCGCATCCGGCGCGAAAGACTATCGCACACCCGCTGAGACCTGGTTAAAATCGCTGGCCGCAAACTGATCCGCACCCCCCGGTGCTGACCGCTCCCGGTGGTCACGGCTCTGTGAGACCGGGAGCGGTCAGTACCGACGGCCTCCGCACCCTGTTTTAGTCTGACTAGCCTTTTACTGTAAACTCGAAGTTGAATGCGGTTTTTCGCCGGCGCGATTGTTCTTCTGCTGACCGCTAGGGCGCAGACCCTGGACGTTCCACAAACGGAGAGACTTACCTACGACATTGAATGGCGGCTGATCCATGCGGGCTCGGCGGTGGTCGACGCGCAGAAAACAAGCGCCCGGCTGAAGCTGGAATCGGCCGGCCTCGTTTCCAACCTGTTCAAGGTCGACGATGCCTATGGAGTGACGTATGACGAGCCTTTTTGCGCGACCAGCAGCACGCTCGACGCGCAGGAGGGGAAGAGGCATCGCGAGACTCACGTGACGTACGACCGCGCGAAAAACAGGGCGGATTATATCGAGCGCGATGTGTTGAAAAACGCTGTGCTGCATACCTACGACACCTCGATTCCTAATTGCGTGCACGACGTGCTGGGGGCTCTGATCAGCCTGCGCGGCATGACGCTCGGACCGGGACAGTCGGCGCAAATGCCGGTGAGCGACGGGCACCATTCGGCGTCAGTGAAAGTAGAAGCCCAGGAGCGGGAAGAGATCAAGACGCCCAGCGGCAACTACAAAGCGATTCGCTACGAGCCGTACCTGATGAACGGAGTGGTTTACAGCCGGAAAGGCCGGGTGTTTATCTGGCTGTCCGACGATGAGAAGCGGTTGCCGGTGCAGATCCAGTTGCGCATGTCGTTTCCGGTGGGCACGGTGACTCTGCATCTGGTGAAGGAGGAGAGGCTGTGAAGAGAGGAGTCAGGAGTCAGGAGACAGGAGTCAGAATCGCGGCACTGATTTTGATGACGGTATCGGCTTTGGCCCAGACGGGGGATGTGCCGCCGAATCCTCTGATGACTACCGTGCAGATGAATCAGGTCTGCCGGCGCATCGTTCAATTGATGGATGCGGGAGGCGTCGCCGTGCCCGATCTGCAACGGGCGGCAGCCCCGATTATCGAAGGCGCGAAGCAGTCCTGCACCGTTTTAGAGGCGAAGCCGGGGACCACGCAGCCGGTTTTTTCGCTGATGAATAGCGTGCGGGCTTACCTCACTTTATCCGATGCGGTGCCGAAGCCATTTCCATTTCCCGAGGCGGCGCAGAAGCAGTTAATTGAGCTGCGCGACGACGAGACCCGGCTCGATTCGCATTTTCGCGCGCTGCTGGATCAAAAAGAGGCTCGGCTGGCGAATCCCGACCGCGACAATTTGAAGCGTTATGCGGAGGACAATCGCAAGCTACCTCCACCGGATCCGGCTAAGCCGCGGGTGGTGTTTTTTGGAGATTCGATCACGGATTTGTGGAGGCTCAACGAGTATTTTCCCGACCGGAGTTTTGTCAACCGGGGCATTGGCGGCCAGATTACCGGCGAGATGCTGGGGCGTCTCAAGGCCGACGTGATTAATCTGCGACCTTCCGTAGTGGTGATTCTGGCGGGGACCAACGACCTGGCGCGCGGGATTCCTCTTACCGGGATCGAAGATAACCTACTGATGATGGCGGATTTATGCGACACCTACAAGGTCAAAGTGGTATTCGCGTCGCTGCTGCCAGTGAGCGATTATCACAAGACGGAAAACGCCTCCTATGAGCGCACGCCGATGAGGCCTCCGATTTTCATCAAGGCTCTGAACGAATGGATCGAGAGCTTCTGCACGAATCGCCACCATATCTATTTGAATTATTGGGCGGCCATGGTGGATCCGAAGGGCGAATTGAAGGAAGACCTGGGCGACGACGGGCTACACCCGAACGCGAAAGGCTATCGGATCATGGCTCCTCTGGCGCTGGAGGCGATTCAGAAGGCTCTGCCGCCCAAGCCCGCGCCCGCTCCGGCGACAACGACTACGACGAAACCTGTGAAGAAGGCGAAAACGTCTAATTGAATAGCTCTATGGCTAAGGTGCGAGTGGTGTGCGCGTTCGTGGCTCTGATGGCCATGATGTCGGCGCAGCGCCCCATTACGGTTACGGAGCTGGTCAGCTTCATCAAGGATTCGATCAAGCGCAGGCAGGACGACCGGCTGGTGGCGGATTATTTGTTGAAGCGGATGAAGATGAAGGAAAGGCTCGACGACAAGACGGTCGAAGAGCTGGAGGGGTTCGGCGCGGGGCCGCGAACCATGGTCGCGCTGCGGAAATTGAGCAAGGAATCGGCTGGGCTGGCGGTCGCTGCGCCTGCCGCACCGCCTCCACCCGCTCCTGTTGCTCTGCCTCTGCCAGCGCCGCCTAGTTCGGTGGAGCAAGAGTCAATCCTTGACGAGATTCGAACGAACGCGATTAATTACAGCAACAATCTTCCGAATTTTCTTTGTACGCAGGTCACCCGCCGCACGGCTGATCCCACCGGGACGGGCGAGCACTGGAAGCAACTGGACACCATACAGGAGCAGCTCAGCTTTTTCGATCATCGCGAAAAATACGTAGTGACCATGGTGAACGGCCAGGCGGTGACGAATCGGGATCACCAGAAATTAGGCGGGGCGACCTCAGAAGGCGAGTTCGGCAGCATGCTGTACGACATCTTCAATCCCGCGACGGAGGCGGAATTTCACTGGGAAAAATGGGGGACGTGGCGCGGACACCGGATGCACGTTTATTCGTTTGAGGTCACGCGGGAGCGGTCGCGGTACGACATTTATCATGGTCCTTCAGATCGGCACGTGGTTTCGGCGTACAAGGGCTTGATCTACGCCGACGCCACCACGAAGAACGTAATGCGGATCCTGATGGAGTGCGTGAATCTGCCGTATGATTTTCCGATTCAGGCGGTGACGCAGGAATTAGTGTATGAGATTGCGAAGATCTCCGATCAGCCGTTTCTGCTGCCCGAAAAATCGGAATTGAGTTCGCGCGAGAACCACTACCTGGTCAAGAACGTAATTTCCTATCATCTCTATCGTAAGTTCACGACGGACGAGAAAATTATCTACGATGAGATTCCGGAGGATAAACCTCCGGCGAAGAAGCAGCCGTAAGGACTTTTTCATGCGCAAATTGAACCTTGTTTTCGTAATACTCGCAGCCGCGCTGGTCCTGCTGGCGCAGAGATCCATGACGGTGCAGCAGTTGCGCGAGTTCATCACCTCGCAGATCAAGCTGAAGGCCGACGATCGCATGACGGGCGAGTATCTGAAGAAGATCAAGCTAAGCGAACGGCTCGACGACAAGACGGTGGAGGAGTTGCAAGGGCTGGGAGCCGGCGCGAAAACGGTGGCCGCGCTGCATAAACTCGAAGAGGAATCGGCGGGGCTCGCTGCCGCTGCACCGCCGGCTCCGAAGGTGGTCGCGCCCGTGAAGCCTCCGCCGGATTCGATGGAGCAGGCTGAGGCTCTGGCGGCGATGAAGGAGTACGCGCTGAATTACACGGCGAAGCTGCCAAATTATTTGTGCGTGCAGGTCACGCGCCGGCATTTCGATCCCACGGACCGGCGCTATCGGGCGGGCGGTGACGTGATTCAGGAGCAGCTCAGCTTCTACGACAAAAAAGAAACCTACACGGTCCAGATGTACAACGGGCAATCGGTAAAGGGCATGAGCCACGACCGGCTGGGCGGCGTGCGTTCGTCGGGCGAGTTCGGCAGCATGTTGCACAACATCTTCATTCCGGAGAATGAAGGGAAGTTCGATTGGGATCATTGGGGCACTTTGCGCGGGAAGCCGATGTACGTGTTCGCGTACCGCATCGAGAAGGAGCATGGCTATTCGATGGCGGACGAAACGGCGCATAAGCAATACACCTCTGCGTACACGGGATTGGTTTACGCCGACAAAGAGACCAAAGAGATCCAGAGGATCACGCTGAAGACAGTGGAGATTCCATCGGACTTCACGGTGAAGGACGTGTTGCTGACGCTGGACTACAAGCCGACGGAGATTTCCGGGCATGTGTACACGCTGCCGTTTCATTATCAGCTCGATTCCGACGCTTTTCACGCGAAGATCAGCAACGAAGCGGATTTTAAGATGTACCAGGTGTATAGCGCCGATACGACCATTACGTTCGTCGATTCGGGTCCGACGCCGGAGGATCAGTTAAAGGAGCAACCTGCGAAGCCTCCGGCGAAGAAGCAGCCGTAAGTGTTCGGAAATACCGATGCCAATCGTGCATATGGCTGGCGAGCCCCGACTGTAAAGCAGCGGACTCGCTACTAGCAGAGAATTGCGAGGCAACCCCGAATCTGACCGCTCCTTGTAGTCGCGGCTCGTAGTCGAGGCTACCTGTCATCGGTGGGCTAACGGGCCGCGACCGTTGGAAGCGGTTTCTCATAAGGGAGGGGGGATGCGGGCTCGGGATCTTGGGCATCCTTATAGCGGACGATGACGGAGATGCGGCGGTTGGCCGCGGCTTCCGGGTGTTGCTTATCGCGCAGGCTTTGATCGGCGAACCCGCGGACTTGCACAATGCGGCCATGCGCCATTCCGTCGGCTTCCATTACTTTTCGGGCGGCGTTGGCGCGGTCCGTGGATAGCTCCCAGTTGGAGTATTCCCCGCCGTTCGAGAACGGTTTCGCATCGGTGTGTCCTTCGATCAGCAAATCGTTCGGCAGCTTCTTTAGCTCCTCGCTGAGGCGGACGATCAGTTCGCGCCCCACTTCGCTGGGGCGTCCGCTGCCGGATTCGAAAAATATTCCTTTGTCGCTTTCCATCAGCTCGACGCGCAGTCCTTCACCGGTGACGCTCATCTGCACGTAATCCTTGAGCTTCTCGAACTCGGGACTTTTTTTCATTGCCTGTTCCAGCTTGTCCTTCAGCTTCTCCATGTCATTCAGGCCGACCGAAACCGATTCTCCCGTTCCCGTGCTGGCGCTGCCGGAGTGCTCGCCGCTACCGGAGGGATCCTGGAAATAGGCGCTAATGGCCTTGCGCACTTGAACGCTGGAATTGAGCAGCCACAGGACGATGAAGAGCGCCATCATCGCGGTGACGAAATCCGCGTAGGCGACCTTCCAGGCTCCGCCATGATGTCCGGCGTGGTTGACCTTTTTCTTGATGATGATGATCGGCTGGAGATTTTCGGACATTTATTTTGCTTCCACCGCGGCCGGCGCACCACCGCGGCATGCCACTTCTAACTCCTTGAAGGTAGGCCGGAACTCGCTGGGAATGCCGCGCCGGGCGAACTCGACGGCCAGCACAGGCGCGGATCCTTTTACGAACGCGATCACGCCGGATCGCAGGCAGCGTAGATAATCGAGCTCGGCGTCGTTCATCTTTGTCATGTTCAACGCCAGCGGTCCGAGGAATCCGTAGCACAGCAAAATACCCAAAAATGTTCCAACCAGAGCCGCAGCGACTTTGTGGCCGATCTCCTCAGGAGGTCCGCCGAGGGCGCCCATGGTGACGACCACGCCCAGAACCGCCGCGACAATCCCCAATCCGGGCAGAGCGTCGGCGACGGTGCTGAGCGCGTTCACAGGAACGTTCGCCTCATGGTGGTGAACGTCCATATCCATCTCCATCATCTGGTCGAGATCGAAGGGCGGCACGCCTCCGCTGATCGACATGCGGATGGTGTCGCAGATAAAATGCACCGCATGATGATGGGCTAGAAACTTGGGATATTTCGAAAAGACCTGGCTCTTCGAAGGATCTTCGATGTCCTCCTCCAGCCTGACCATGCCCTGCTTGCGAGCCTGCATGAACAGCTCATTCAACATTTTGAGGGTCTCGAGATAAGAAGCCTTGGTATAGGGGCTGCCTTTCAAAACGCCCAGCATACCTTTGACAATGGCGATGACCGTCGATAGGGGATTTGCGATCAACAGCGTGCCCGCCGCCGCGCCGCCTATAATGACGAGTTCGGCCGGCTGCATCAGCACCAGCAGCTTGCCGTGCTCCATCAGGTAGCCGCCGACCACGGCTCCGAGGACAACGAGAATTCCGATAATTGCAAACATATCAATGATGTGGGAACGAGCGTTCCCACAAATACGCTTATCGGCGCATAGAGTGGCTTGGTGAACTGCGATACACTTTCCTTTGTAGGCCATGAAATTTTCTAAAATCGCGTTTTTCCTCGCTGCAACCGCTCTGGTTCTCTCCGCGAAGCACAAGAAAGCTGACGACTGGATCCCGATGTTCGACGGCTCGACGCTGGACGGCTGGAAGGCCAACGAGCATCCGGAATCGTGGACCGTCAAGAACGGCTCCA
>DATHOJ010000030.1:0-2944 GCA_035485055.1 Bryobacteraceae bacterium | reverse complement strand
GTAGGTTTGATCTGAGAGCCATCCGGCCCGCGGAATCCCATCGAGTTGATGGAATGAGCGCACTGTGCATAGGTCTCCCCGAAACGAATCCACGAGACCGACAAACTCCTGTTCCACGAACAACATGGATGTCCCCGAATGGTTCAGGATGTAGGTAAGCTCCGATGCTGCTAAGCGAATATTGAGAGGAAGCAACACACAACCTGCTTCGAGGACCCCGAAATAGGCTTCGAGGAGCCGATGGCAGTTCAGGCTGAGAAATGCCACGCGATCGCCCGTCTTCAATCCGGCTTCACGCAACGCTCCCGCGAGACGCCGCACGCGATCGCCAAACTCGGCATACGTGAATCGCTGGTCCTGGCACACCACCGCTGTCTTGCGAGGAAACTGCTCTTCTGAGTAGCGAAGAAATCGCACTGGCGTCAGGGGAAGGTTCATGAAAGCCTTACCAGGCGGTCTGGCCTCCATCGACGACCAGCACGTGCCCGGTCACGTACGCCGAGGCCTCCGACGCCAGGAATACCGCCGCGCCTTTCAGGTCGTGGTCGCCGCCGAAGCGGCCCAGCGGAATCTTCGCGAGCAGGGAATCCTTACGGTGTTCGATGATCCATCCCGACATGTGCGTCGGAAACCATCCTGGGGCGATGGCGTTGACCTGAATGTTATGCGGCGCCCACTTGCATGCCAAATCCTTGGTGAAGGCGATCACTCCGCCTTTGCTCGCGTGGTAGCCGATTGCCTGCAACTCCGACGATGCTCCGCCCAGACCCGCCACCGACGCAATGTTAATAATCTTGCCTGATCCCTGCGCGATCATGGCCTTGCCCACGGCCTGACAAAACAGGAAGGTGCCGGTCAAGTTGGTGGAGAGCACTTTGTCCCACTGCTCGAGTGTCATTTCTTCCACCGGAGCTCCCCACGACGCGCCAGCGTTATTAACCAGAATGTCGATGCGGCCGAACCTGGCGAGTGCGTCATCCACGACTTGGTGAATCGCGGCCTTGTCCTTGACATCGCATTCCAACGCAAGAGTCTGAACGCCCAGGCTGCGCAGGGCATGCGCAGCCTCTTCGCAGCGGTCTTTTTTGCGGGCGCAAAGCACCAGATTCGCACCCATCTCGGCCAGACCCCCGGCCATCTGGCGTCCCAGCCCCATGGAGCCACCCGAAACAATGGCAACGCGGCCAGTCAGATCGAAAAGCTGCTTGACATTCATGCTCAAAACGGCTCTCGTGTCAAAGCTCCACAAAAGTGATAGTTAATATCATATTAAAGTCGCTAACGTCAAACAATCGCTGCGCGATTTCAAACTCTGAGACGAATACGGGTCTCGAGTGTCACCATCGCCTCAGAGCTAGCCGCGCAAGCGGAGCACAGCCCGTCCCGACACCTCGCCGCGGCTCAATTGTCCCAAAACTTCCTGAACCTCGGCGAACGGGCGCGTCATCACCTGACAATAGACGGTCCCAGCTGCTCCCAGGGCTAGAATCTCGCGCAGATCTTCGCGGGTGCCCACGGCGGAAGCTTTGATCTGAATCTCGCCGGCCGCCATAAGAATCGGCGGAAACGAGATGTCGTTAGCAGGTAAGCCTACGGCCAGTAGCGTCCCTGTCGGCCGCACACAGTAAAACGCCATGTCATACGCGGACTTGGCCGCCGAGGTGACGAGTGCGACATGCACGCCGCCGAAGCCGCGAACTTCTTTCACTACGTTGTTTGTCGCAGCGTTCAGGGTTCGCACTGCCCCTAACGACTTCGCTAGCGCGAGTTTTTCTTCGGAGATATCGACCGCTGTCACTTCCGCTCCCGCAGCGCGGGCGATCTGGAGCGCGATGTGGCCAAGTCCCCCCACGCCGAAAATCGCCAGGCGTTGCCCGGCGCGAAGGTTCGCCTGCTTCAGCGCGCGATGAACTGTGACTCCCGCACAAAGAAGTGGTGCCGCCTGCTCGGAGGAGAGAGTTTCAGGAATCCTGACCACGTGGCTGGCGGGAGCCTTGGCATATTCCGCATATCCACCATCCACCATCACGCCCGTAATCCGCTGGCGCGCGCACAGATTCTCGCTGCCTTCGCGGCAAAATTCACATTGCCCGCAAGTCCACTGAATCCACGGTATGCCAACCCGCTCTCCCACCTGGACACTCTGCACCGCCGGGCCACGCTCTACTACCCGGCCTACGATCTCATGTCCCAGGATCAGCGGCTTCTTCACAATGCCAGCGAGTTGCGTCCAGTCACCATCGGCCACGTGCAGATCGGAATGGCACACGCCGCATACCTCTACCTCGATCAAGACTTCGTCGGCGCCAGCCACCGGCCGGGCTACTTCCTCAAATGCCAAGGGCGTCTTGAATTCGTGCAGAACGGCGGCCTTCATCGTGTTTCCTCTCTGACGACGCCACTCACTCAGTGAATATCGGAGCGATAATCAGAAGCCTAGGGCTGGATGCCGCGCAAGAAGAACTCCACCGCGCTCGTCACCCGCTCGGTAAGTTTGTGCGGACCGGTCAGATCAACGGCCCATTGCCGTACGACAGTGTTGTAAAGCCCCTCCATAAACTCGGCGAGATGGACGACTGGAAACGTACGCGTCACCTCGCCTCGCTTCTGCCCTTGCATCAGAATTTCCCGCAACAGACGGACGGCAGCCTCCTCCTGCCCCCGCAGTTCTGCGGATCGCACTGGATCCATCGCGCCCGACAATACCACCGCTTGCCACAGTTGCCGGTCGGCTTCCACTTCGTGCGCCATGGTTACGTAGAGCCGACGCAGGCGCTCGCTGGTGTGCGCCTTGCTCGAAACCTCCGAACGAAGCCTTTCGCAAATACAAGCGTACCCGCGTTCTCCAACTTCCCGTAGAACCGCATCTTTGGTTGGAAAATATCGAAAAAATGTAGGCTGGCTGATCTCAAGTGCCTGCACGATGTCGTCGATCCGCGTGGCC
>DATHOJ010000029.1:0-3564 GCA_035485055.1 Bryobacteraceae bacterium | reverse complement strand
TTGCTGAAGGAACGTCTGAATCCGTCGCGCCTTCAGCAGAAGGAGGTCCGAGCCGTAGAAGTGGCTTGAACTTGGTTCGAGGTAGACTTACAGTGCCAAACAACAAGAGCCGCTGCAATCAACTAAAACTCGGACATCCTCGTCGTGTGACGAATGAAGGATAGGTCCTGGTTAACGCCGTTACCGGTAACTGACTCTCAGTTCCCGGTTACGCGACTTACCAGGAGTTGATCCGCTTCTGACGGGTCGATAACTTGTGATAACGCGAGTGTCGGTCAGCAGTTGACCGACACTCGTCCCACACAAGCGCTTCAAATGGAGAACTGTGCATCCAACTTAGTCAGCGCCCCGTTAATCCTTCTTCTCCTCCTCGATCCTCGTCCCCTCTTCCGTGACAATCGTGCCCGTCGCCTCGCTGAGCAAGAAGAATCCCTTGCCTCCGTCAAGGACAACGAGGTTGTTGGTTTTTGTACCATCGGCAGTGAAGAGCGACCCGGTACAATCCGCATCGACCGTGTAGCTTGCGTCCACGCTCCGCGGCGCATAGGTCCAGTCTTGGATGTCACCGTTGTTGCTTCTGGTCAAGCGAGTAAGGCCGATCGTCCCGTCTCCGTTAAAGACTTGGATGCCGATCGAGGCGATAGGGCCACCCACGACATTGTTCACGCCCGTCCTGTTGAAGCCATAGGTCCCTTTGAGGTTGGCAACGCTACAGCCCTGAACCGGCGTGGCATGGACCTTTCGAGTGGGATACAGCGCTGTGACGACGATTGCGACGCTGAACAGTGTTACCCAAATCAATCTTCTTTGCATTTGAAGCCTCCTTGTTTAATTGCTATCGACAAATCGCCCGCGAACGAGACGCTCCCGGGCTTCTACTAGGTAAATCGGAAATGAACGCTCATACGTAGAGTTAGCGAAGCCTCTGAATCCAAACCTACTGATCGTTTTGATCGTCACCTCGCGCGCGCATGGCGTGCGTCGCTACGAAATTCGCCACGTTCCTGCCTAGCGTGTTGCCAAGGACGCATGAAGTGCGGAAATGGATACCGCCGAAGACCCGAGCGTCAGCGATTTCTAAAACGGCGCTGGAGAAACTGGAGAACGAACGAGTGCCGGGCCGGGACTCGGATGTGACGGTGAAGGAGGTGTCGTCTCCGAAAATGGAGGCGAGGACGAACGCCGCGGAGCCGCTGATTGAGGAGTGGGCGGAGGGATATTCCGGAAAGGCGGGAGTGCCGGGTTCGAAGAAGTCGAGCCAAGGTTCCCATGTGGGGTCGGCGTCGGCCGGTGTAAGGCCTTCGCGGATCGCGGTAATCGGCCGCCAGAAACTGTACCGGTATTTGGAATCCCAGCAGGCGATGACAGCGTCGGCCATGGTGACATTCAACAAGGCAAAGAGGTGGACGTTCTCGTGAAATGACAGACCACGCTCGATGGAAATCTGAGCGGCGACTCGGTTCCAGGTCAGTGGCGTGTTGCTTTGCCAAAAAAGCGCGAGTTCGGACTGATCGGCCGTGCGCGGGGACCCGGAAAATGCTCCCATGGTTTTCGTTTCAGCTAGGTCCGCTGCGTACTGCGCGCTGCTTAGGGAATACGGGGGCGGCAGGCGGAACTGCGACGCCCGCACGAGGACCCACGGAGTCATTGTCGCGAGCTGAGTCCCGGCTCCCGGTGCATTGAGCGGAGGCGTGGGAAGCCAATAACCGACCGCGGCGGGAGTTCCTGTGATGGCGAGGACACCTTCAAAGGGGGCAGGCGGCGGCGCGAAACCGTCCGTTTGTCTCCAGGCCCAGATGGCATTGGCGACGGTTTGCCCCCAAGCGGCGCCATCTGATATGGATTGCGCACTTTCGGTCAAAGCAAGCGCGGCCAGCGACGCCTTCACCTGTGTGCTAAGCGCCGAGGCCTGCATTGGGTATGCGTCCACCAGGATCACATACGCGGCTTCAATGGCTGCCGCCCGTGGAGATGCGCCGTCCGGCGCGTCGGGCCGCACATGGATCGGCCGGTAGCGCGGATCAATGCCGTTGACCGCATCGAAAACCGACGCGGATACCATTGCGGCTATGCGAGAGGTAAAAAACGGGGGAGTACCACCCGCAAGCACCGTGTCGTTCATGATGGTGATCCACTCCAACACCGGGTCGGGCGCGGCTGCTGGGGATGGACTAGGCGTCGCCGCGATGGCAAAGAGCAACAGGGTGCAAATTGAGAGAATTCGAGAGAAATTTTTCATTGGATCCCTCCTCTTGGGTAAGGGCGATTTTGGATAGGTCAGGCGTAATGTCAATGGATTGCATCTGGACGATTGCTGGAAAATTGCCGGACAGCTAAGTCGATTCGGGAGAATATCGTAGGACAACCGTTTGGTGCTCTGGCAAGCCGCGAAACGGAATTGCGATGACCCGCACTATGCCTTATAGTGCTGCTTAACCAAAGGGGTCACAGTTGGCTGCCAACGCTCAACCCTCCCGTCGGCTGCGATTCGATGAGTTCGAGATTGACCTGCGCTCGGGCGAGTTATGGGTGCGCGGCAAACGGATTCGGCTCCAAGACCAGCCCTTCCAAGTGCTCAGTGTGTTGATGCAGCGGCGGGGCGAGGTTGTTACCCGGGACGAACTGAAGCAGATTTTGTGGCCGGCGGATACGTTCGTGGATTTTGACGACGGGCTAAATACGGCCATCTGGAAAATCCGCGAGGCGCTGGGAGATTCGGCGGAAAAACCTCTCTCCATCGAAACCATTCCTAGACGCGGCTACCGCTTCTTGGGACGTTTGGCCGAGGTCCGGCCCGGAGTTGTTCCCGTGCCGGCGGAGGAGCCGAAGGTAAGCCCAGACCAGAAGAACGCGGGTTTAAGTACGTTGGACCCCGCCGTTTTGGCGACTCAAAAATCTTTCCTGCCCACACACTGGAGGGCGCTACTAGCGGGAGTAGCCGCGCTGGCCGTCTTCCTTGTCGCTTTGGTGATCTACCGAAGTAGCAATGCCAAGGGCGCAAAGCAGCCACCCATCAAATCGCTGGCGGTATTGCCTCTGACGAACCTCTCTGGGGACCCAAAACAAGAATATCTTGCGGACGGGATGACCGAGGCTCTTATCGGACGGCTCTCCGAGATCCATAATCTCCGCGTTATCTCCCGCACCTCCGTGATGCGCTTCAAGGACACACACTTATCGGTACCAGAGATTGCTAGGATCCTTCAGGTTGATGCCATCGTCGAAGGCTCCGTAATCCGTGACGGCAGCCGCATCCGCGTCCACGCTCAGTTGATTCGCGCCGCAACCGACGAGCACTTCTGGTCGGAAGCTTACGATCGCGAGCTGCGCGACGTGTTCAGTTTGCAGAGCGACGTGGCGCAATCCATCGCGCGAAAAGTCGAGGTCACGATCACCGGGCAGGAACAGAAGAGGCTCACCGCGGCGCGTTCCGTCTCGCCGGAAGTCTATGAAAGCTATCTCAACGGCCGGTTCGCCAAAAGCGACACCAAGGCTGATATTGAAGAGAGTATTGCCTACTTCGAGAAGGCGATAAAGAAAGACCCGACGTTCGCACCGGCGTAC
>DATHOJ010000028.1:0-204165 GCA_035485055.1 Bryobacteraceae bacterium | reverse complement strand
CAGCGGATTCCCTGAGCTATCCGTAAAATTCGGATCAAACCCGCCGTTTCGCGTGCCCGCGCTAATCAACGAATACCATCCGGTGGCCGTCATGTTCGTGCCATTCTGCGCGGCCGGAATCGCGATGTCATTCACCAGTACTTGCAGGATGCCTGAAATCTCGCCCATCCCTAACAGCACTTCCATGCGTGTCAGATTGCCGTCGTTGCGCGAAAACACAATCGGCGGCATGTACCACGCCGTCCCATACACCAGAGGCACAAAGTCGTTATAGAGCGCCAGATTATCGAACAGCGGCGATAACTGCGTCCCTCGCTCGCCGTACCCGCGCACTAGAATCTGCGCTGGAACAAATTCGATGCCGCCGAATCGCGCGGTCACGTTGCTCGACGCATCCGTGCTGAACATTCCTCGCGCCACGCAGTCGGTGCGCGTGAAATCGCAATTGGTGAACGGCGTCCCGCTGTTCATGTTGCCGACGCCGCCTGTCTGATCCGGAGAATACCCGCACTTGTAGAGAGACGAGTATGCTCCCTTCGTGCCGCCCGTCAGCGCAATCAAGCGCTGAGCCGGGCTCGATGGAAAGGACCAGGGACAACTTCGCTCGATCCGCGTATCCGGCAGAATGATTCTTTGCAGATTCAACCGGTTCATCACCGTAACCCGGAATGTAGACTCGGTAATCTCGTCCGGCGAATTGCAAATCCCTCGGAACACCACGCGCGCTTCGGACGCCGCGGCATTCGCCACGAAATCGTAAAAAAGAAATTGGATCGTGACCTGAGCGCCTTTGAATCCCGTCTCTCTCTCGATCTCCGAAAAATGAGAATCCGCATTCGCCAGCGTTAACGAAATCTGCGCGGCGCCGTCCAGTCCATCGGTCGATGACGTCGTCAATTGGAACAGGGTATGTTTCAGTAGCCGCGCCGCATAGGATGTCCCGCTGAACGTTGCCGCGTGCGTGCCCCAACTCTCCGTAGACCCGGAGCTCAACACGCAGTTGATCAGAAACAGCGGCGTCGTCGGTGTCGTTTGTTCTTTCAACTCGTCGATCGTGGCCATCAGTTCTCCGTATTCACGATCTGTATGACCGCGTCATAGACGTCCGTTCCCTGCGCGGTGACAGTGAGCTTGTCCGCGCCAAATCGCGCGCTCGCATAAACTCCGCCGATCGTGCCGGTCAGTTTGTAGTCCGAAGGCCCCCATTGCGCCTCCGCCTGCATCCCGAAAATATAAATCGATCCCCCCGCAGCGATCTGCGCTCCAAATGTCACGGCATCCGTACTCTGTTCGAGGTTCGCCGTCAGCGCCGCGCGAGCCCACTGCGTACCGAGCACGAACGTCTTCGTAGCGCTCCCACCCGTGGTCGAAATGCTCAGCGTCACGCCAGTCCCGCTGGTCGATCGCGCCCAGACACTCAAGCAATATTGAAAGTTGCCTGGAACAGCCAGCGTCTGGGCTATCGCCTCTGTCGCCTCACCTGCATTCGTCACGGCCGTCGCGCGAGTCGTTCCCAAAGGATCGGTCGCTCCGGTCGTCAAATCGATCAACACGCCGTTCGTCCATGCCGATGCTTCGAAATCCTCGCTCTCGGCCACCAGATTTCCAACGGGATCGAGAAACGTGAACGCCTGCCACATGCCGGACGTCGCCTCGAACAGCGCTTCGATCGCCGCCCATTCCGCCGCCGTCAATCCCTGCGCTTGCAATTCCCATCCCAGGCTTGCCGCGTCCGGATCGGCATAAACATTGGTGCTCCCATCACCCAGCGAATTGACAACTGTCCTTTGCTTCGACGTTTTCTTGATTGGATAGAGCGCGCACGCGCCCGTCGATAATTGCGGAAAAACCAGCATGTCAGGTCCGGTTCTCCTTTACCGTAAGTTGCGTCTGTCCCCGCGCCACCCCTTGAAATTGCAGCGCAAGCTCATCGCTCCCGAAACTACAGCTCGGATAAACAATCCCATCCCACGGATCCGTGAAAGAGAAACTCCCCGCGCGCCCACCCTCATCCTCGAAAAACAACTCCAGGCTCTCCAGTTCCGATTCATCCAGCAAATCTAACCGGATCACCCATTCGAGAAGCGGCATCCCATAACCCGGAAATCGCTGCTCGCTCCCATCGAGAAACCGCAGCACCTGCGTGGAAAATTGTCTCGACCGGTCAGACCCGTACTGCGCCACCGCCCCCGTCTTCAACGCCGGAAAATTCGCCATGCTAAACCTCTCCCATCCGTACTCGGGCGCCAGCGCTGAAGCCTCGGGGACTGACTACCTTTTTCGCCACGCAACCTTCGGATCTGGGACCGCTCCGAGGCGAAAAAAGCTGTCTGTCCCCTACCGTTCCGCAGCCTCGTGTCGCAGATATCATCAGCCTGGATGCCATCGTCAAACCTCCCGTATCACGTCATTCAACGTCGACGTCTCCAGCATCGCCTTCCGCACCGCCGCCGCAATGTCGTTGCTGCGATCGAGAAACGACTGGCTGTCCATCGCCTGCACCTGCACCGTAATCTGCTGCTGCGCCGCGGCTGCGGTTGTCTGCCGGGGCTGCCCGCCTTCGCCGTAGTCAACCCCGGATGCGCCCCCCGCCGACGACCCGCTGAATCCCGCTTGCAAATTCACCGGCAAGGGCTGGATGTAAGGAGTAACCGCCGTAGTCGAACTGCTTCCCCCGCTTCCGAACAGACTCATCAGCCCCGAAATCAGCGGACTCAGCCCCGATCCCAATCCCAAAACATCCAGCAGCGTGTCACCTACGGACCCAGCCGTCGACGTTCCGCCGCCCTTGGTGCTGGTACTTGCCGTAACTGCGCTGGTATTCGCCTCGATGCTCTGCATCTGCGACTGATTGATGGTTTGCAACTCCTGCAACTGCGAAGCAATGGTGGTCAACTGTTCGGTTAGCGCACTGCCGCCACCCGCCGATCCTCCCAGAGGAACATTGCCCGACAACACCTGCCCGACGCTCCCGCTGGATCCCCCAAGCAGCGCCGATACTTCCGTAGATGGATTCTTAGCCATAATGATTTGCCTAGGTGGCACAGACTTTAGTCTGTGTTTACCGCGCCGCCTCAACCTCCGCCCGCCACTCCCCCTCGAGAATCAAGAACGCATCCGCCTCTCTAGCCGGCAATTCCCCCAACGATCCCCCGCCCGCGAATTTCCATCCGAAAAACTTCTCCAGCAACTCCACGCTCCCCGGAGTCACCAGAGATTTCGGACACTCCTCCGAAGAAACGCGCCCGCGCACCCAAACCAATTTCTTAGGCCCGCGCTTTTCCGCTGCCAAAAATCCGCACCGCCGTCGCACATCCAGCCCCTGCCGTCTGCACTGGTCGCATCTCCACCCGGCCTGGCTGGTCCGATAGAAATGGAAAGCGACCATCAGTTTTTTCGTTCGTCCTCGGTCATCCCGCATTCTGATTTGATGCGTCCCAGGATCTCCATCGCCAGTTCCACCGGCCCTTGGTCGACCAATGTTTCCGGCGTCGCCGCCGCGCCGTCGATCTCCAAGCCCTCAACGGTCAACAAGCCCCATTCCAGATACGCTCGATCGATCTCCGCCGAGAGCACCGTCGCCTCCAGCGTCTCCCGAGCATCTGTTCCGGCCTCCAGATACTCCATCTTCCGGCCGATTTCGCGAATACGCCGCGCCAACTCAATCCGCCGCCCGAACGACACCCGTACGATCTCGTACCGGACTCCCTCTATCGACTCGGCGTCGAACCAAACCCGGCTCTCCCATCCCTTACCCGAATGCGATGTACAGTTCGTCATCCGTCGTTCCTTGTGCTCTGTCGTTTTGGAATTTCCATTGCAGCCGAGTCTCGGAATCGTCGAACTCCGGAACACTCGGCACCATCGCCGGCATGTACGCCCCGCACAACTGTCCCGTCTGCTCTCCCAACTGGAGCATCACGCTGATCGGAGACCTCTGGCGCGCGGCCTGGTACAACCCCTGCGTCTGCGCGTCCGCCAGTTCGAACAGGCTGAAGTTCAGCGTCACCGATCGTCCCGACGCCGCGATGCAGCGCGCATAATCGCTGCCGAACTCCTTCACCCGTAGTTCCACGTTATTTTCGAGTGTCAGCTGCGCCGCCGTGATCGTAAGAAACTGCGCTTCCGTCACTCCCATCCAAACCTCGCCCAAATGCCCCGGCACGATCGTGTAATCGAAATCCACCGCGGCCGGTTCGGCCGGATATGCGCTCAACCCGCCTTCGCCGGTCTCGAAACTGGCGCTGTCCACTAGGTCCCGCGCCGGTCCAGAAAAATCGAACTCCTGAAAGTCGCCATTCACCTTGATCTGCATCTTGTCCAGCGCCGCGCCTTCTACAATGCGCTGCACCGCCGTCGACGGATCCCAATAGTCGAAGATGCTTGCGCTGGGCAGGCTCTCCGCCAGCGAGTAGTTGATCGTCGGCCCCATCGCCGCCCCAGCTCCCGGCGTAGTATTGAACGGAGCGTTAATAAACAGCGTCACCGTGTCTTGAATCGCTGTCACGAATCGCATCTCGCCGGAAAAAGTCACCGCTTGCCCGGGCGACAATCCATGCGCAGCCGTGAAGGCGATTTGCGTCCCACCAGTCACGGCCGAAACCGTCCCGCCAGCCCAGATCACCGGCGATCCGCCCATCGCGCACTGGAAAAGAGGTCCGTAAGCCGGCGGCGCCGCCGTGTTCGACCACTCCGTCAGCAGCGTGTCGACCTCAAACGTTGTCGTCTCGCGAATCCCGTTCGGCATCCCGACAAACGTCCGCGCGCCCGTCTTGTCTTTCCGCCCCGTCTGCTCCGGAACCTGTTTCGCCTTCATCTTCAAAGCCGGAATCCGATCCGACCCCACAATCGAAGGAATCACCCCGTAACTGGACTCCAGAGCACAATAAATCCGCTCATTATTAGAAGATATGTAACACGACATTCTGACTCCTGACTCCTGTCTCCTGACTTCTTCTCTAAGCGGACATGTCCACTTCGAACGTCACCTTCGCGACCTGCAAAAAATTCTTCCCGCCCTGCTTCACCGGATCGAACGTCACCTCATACCCTCCGGTATAAAACGCCCCCTGCCCCCAACTCCCCCGATTCGAATCCAGCACCTGCGTCACCGCGTCCGCATACAACCGCAACTGATCTTCCAGCCCCTCGATCCGGTCCTGCGACACGTGTATCTCCGCCACCGTCCGGATCTTCCCCGAAAAAGTCCGAAATTTCTCCGTCAACTGGTTCCGGACCCGGTCCGCGTAAACCTGCACCAGCGGATACTTCACCACGCTGCTCTTCTCGAAAATTTCGATCGCCATGTTCTGCGCGACAATATACGCCGAAGGAATCGGCGCCAGCGGTATCCCGGAATCGGCCGCCAGCGTTGCAACGGAATTGCTGACTCCCGTATCCGTCGCCGACAAAAAACCCGCGAATACCTGCGCCACCACGCTAGCCGTTTGCGCCATTTCCTAGCCTCTCCTCAGAATCGAGCCGCCCGTGATATACAAGTCCGGCAACTGACCCATCCCCGCCGCCATCCCCGCAACCAACCCCGTCGACGCCTCCGTAAATGTTTGCCCGATCGCAATCGGCGACGAATTCTGCAACGTGAGTGGACAATCAGTCAGACCGATATAGACGTTGAACCCCGTTGCAACAGCCGGCACAGCGGCGCCATTGGTCACCGTCAACAGACTAGCTACCGGAGCTTCGTACGCCGTAGCCTTGCTCGGATTCCCCTCCGCCCCCGTCGCCGACACCCAAGTGATCTGCACATAGTAAACTGTCGCCGGCAGCAGCCCCGGCACACCGCCCAATACCGGCGTGCCCGGCTCCGGAATCGGCGTCGTCACCAGTCCGATCCCATATTGCAGCGTCGTCTCCCGAGCGCCCCTCGCCAGCAGAAGATACTCATTCCACTTCCCCAGGTACCGGTCGTTGAGCTGATTGTTATAAGCGTCCCGGTAAAAAATCGCCAGCGTATACAGAACCAGCCAGCGCTTCAGTTGCCGCGTTACCACCACATCCGACACGCCCAGCGACCTCCGCAGCATATCTCCGCCCGTCACGATGCTCGAGTGATCCAGCAGAATATTCAGCACAATCTCGCTGATCTCTTCTGTCGCGAGCCGCAGCTTCGTGTCCAGGTTGATCATCTCTTCGCTAGCCACGTCGAGAATCGCCGACTCGTACACTCGCAAATCTTCCGTAGTATTCGGACATCCATCCGTCAACAGCATGAGTTCGCCCCCTAAAGGGGAGCAATCCGCTCCCCCGTCTTCTCGCCCGAATTTACGAACTGACCTGCACTCCGAAGCTGTTCCGCAGCACGCCGACACCGTACAGCACGTCCACCGTGAACTGCTGCGCCAGCGTATTCGGCTGATAGCTCATCGTGACGCGCATGCCGAAGCTCCCCAGCTCCGCGTACTCCGCGATCGCGCCCGTACCCGGCAGCGGCTGCGGCAGCCTGCGAACCACCAGGCCCAAAGCATTTTTTGTAAACGCCAGATTATGCGTCGTCACCGGACTCGTTCCCGTCTGCGCCACGAACTGCGACCGGAAGATGTAGAAGTCCTTCATCTTGCCTACCGCGCCGTCGATAATCGCCCGCAGCCCCGCCTCTCCCGCCGTATTGAACTCGCTGAATCGCGGAATCTGCCGCAACGCCGAGTAAGTCGCCGGATTCACAACCAGGTATTTCGAAGCGCTCGCCGGAACCATCGCCGAGAACAGAGCCGTCTCCGCCGAATCCACCGTCGCTTCCGTGATCGTCGTGCCGCCCGTGCCCACTGCCGCGTTCGCCGTGAACTGAGACCAAGTCGCCAGTAGATTGGTTTCGATGTTCTCCGCCAACGCCACCACCGCCGGCTGCATGTACAGTTTCAGCAGATCCGGAACCGCCAGAATCTTGGTCACATCCGGAATCTGGAACGTCGCCTCCGCGTGCGTATTCAGAACGATCTGCGCATTGCCGATCGACGGATTCTGCAGCGTCACCGTGCTGCCCTCGGCGATGTTATTCGCCACTAGCACCGGAGGAATCGGCACGTTCACCGTGTCTCCCGCCCGCGCCAGCGTCGGCTCATAATCGCGATTCACCAGGTTCCCCATAACCAGGTTCCCCATCAAAGCCGGCAGCGCATCCGCCGCCACCAGCTTCACAATCGCAGTCGCTACATTTGCTGAAGTAATAATTCCCATCTGTTCTCCTCTTTAAACTTTTCGAACTTCTACAACCCTCGCAGCGTCTGCGACGCCACCCTCGCGATCTCCTGCCTCACGCGATCTTTGTCTTCCGAACTCATCCCCGGCCGGATCATATTAAGGTCGATCCCGCCTCCCCCATCCGCGCCCCTCTGCCCTGCGCTCGCCCCGCTCCCCCCCGACATCCGGGCCGGAAGCAGCTCCGGATTCTCGTTCACGAACTGCGCCAGGTACTCGCGCACATCCGCCCCGCCCTGCGCGATCAGCCGACCGTCCTCGCTGCGGTACACGTCGTCCTTCACCGCCCGATACGCCAGCTCCACCTTGGCGACCCCCAACTTCTGCAACTCCGCGCGAATCGTCGAGCTCCGATCCGCCTCTTCCGCCTTCGTCACCAGCTCATTCACTCGCACTTCCAGACTTTCCCGCCGCTTCCGTTCCTCCGCCAACTCCGACTGCCCGCCCAAAAATTCCTGCATCACCGACTGCACAATCGCCCGAATATCGTTCTCTTCATCCATCTCTGTTCACCTTTCCCCGGCAATTCCACCGCGCGAAAACCGGGACTGACCACTCTGTCCCAAGGCGCCACCAGCCCAGCTAAGACACCTTCGCGCCTCTCGCCGCGTGGACAGAGCGGTCTGTCCCGGCTTTCGCTCCGTCCGCTAACTCCTGGGCTCCTGCCCTCCGGCGCCGGCCTCAATCTCCCCCACAATCCGATCCTTCACATCCTGCCGGCTGTCCGACAAATACTTCAGCGCCAGCTTCTTAAAAATCTCTTTCTTCAACGTTGGCGAATCCACCCCGAGCCCCAACAATTCCTTCGCATCGCTCAGCTCCGTCCCGAAATCCGTAATGTCGAACTCGTCCATCCCCGTCACGCTGATCTCGATCCCGTCCTCGCGCGCCGCCTCGATCGCCGTCAGCACCCTCCGGATCAGCTCCTTCATCGCGTCCCCGTACGCCCTCAGCACTTCCTGCGTGATCGAAAAATCCAACTGCTTGCTGATCCCCGATTGCTGCCCGCCCGCGTCCAAAGACCCGCCCGCCTGCGCCAAATAACAAACGCGGTAAATCTCTTCCTGCAGCCGCGTCAGATTATCCTGCGCGATCTGAAAGACCTTCCCCTCCGGCTCCGTCCACCCGAACTTGTCTTCCGGAGCCAACTGGATGTAGTAGCTCTCGCCCACCATCTGGCTCCAGTCGCGATCGGAGTACACAACCGGCATCGCGAACAACCCCATCGTAAGAGCCCAGCTCAGCGCGTTCGATTTGTTGAAATGCTCAAGTTGAAGTAAACCCGCCCGGTTAAGCATCCACATTCCTTCGGGAATGCGTAAATCGAACAGCGGAACCCGGTTCAATTTCGCCAGTGCATGCGCCCCTTCGTCGACTAAACGAATAACGTCATTGACCCGCGAATAAATCCGGAACGTCTGCTTGTCGTAATACGACCACCGCGTCTCTGTAACCCAATCCGCATCCTCAACGCGGTCTTTCCGGATCAGCTTCTGCCGGATCACCACCCAATCGAAATTCCCCTGCAAATCGAGATTCCAATTGATAACGTCCTCAGCGGAATAAGAAACCAGGTAAGCCCGCGACGCCCCGGTCGCATCCTCTTCCGCCCGCGTCCCGGCCTTCCCCTCGGTCCGCGGAAAATCCACCAGGACGTAACTCGATCCCGTAATCAAACTCTCGACAAACTGCCCCCGGAAAAAATCGTTCAACCCCGTCCCCTTCAGGTCCACTTCATCCATCAGCCCCGAAAAGAACTGCTTTGCCCGCGCATTAGCCCCCTCAAACGTAACCACCGGCTCCTTCCGAAACAGAGTGGCCGAATACCAGTCCACAATGGACCCGATATAGTTCTCGTAAAACACCCGGCTCAATCGCTCGGTGTAAACATCGCCCGGCTCCCGTTGCCGAGGCAGCAAATATTCCTGCGCATGCAACTTCAGCCGCTCCCCGCCGATATAGAGGTCCCGATACCGCCTCCATACGTGCTTCAGCGCCGAATACTCCGGATGCTCCCGATCAATATCAATCATTCCGTCTCCCGCCTTTTTTCCAAATTCAGGGACTGACATCTTTTTCGCCGCACTCACTCGCTGCACCGGCAAGACTCCACGGCGAAAAAGGCTGTCTGTCCCCTACCTGTCTCAATACCGTCTCCTGGCTACTGGCTACTTCTTCCTCAAAACAGCCTCTTCCCCATCTCCCCCACCTTCCCTCTACCCCCGCACTCCTGCCACACCAGATACCCCAGTGCGTCCGATAAATGCGTCCTCCGCGGATCCCGATCCTTATCCACCACCTGGCTGCCTTCCTTGTAAGTGACGAACTCAAAATCCCGAATCAACTCCGCACACCGCGGATCCACCTGCAACATCCGCGACCCCGCCGCCGACCCCAACTTCCCGTTCATCACCGTCACCCGATCCCGAACCACCGGATTCGACCGCGGAATTCGAAACTCCACATTCCCGTAATTCCGCAGCCCTTCCTTCAAAATCAGCAAATCCGTCTTCCCCGAAGTCTGCATCCGAGCCCCGGTCGCATCCGCGTACACAATCAGCCCTCCAAAATGCGCAGGAAACCGCGTAGCAAACTCGTCGCAGGCGTCATAAGTGCTGGCCCGGCTCAGCACAATCTCATCGAGAACCACCACCACCCCGTCGCGCCGCACCTGCGCGACCACCGAACACATCGGATCCACATTAAAATCCAAAGCCCACAGCAACGGGAGCGATTCATCCACCTCGCCCTTCGCGATGTTTCCTTCCCGCTCGAACGCCGAATAGACCCGCCCTGCATGCAGCGTCAAATACTGCCCGAGCGCTTCCTGCTCGTACAGCCGCGAATCGTAGCTGCTCTTCAGCCGCTCGTAATAGTCCGGAATCTTGCCCAGCAAGAACCGGTTCTCAAACGGCCGCGCGACGACGGTCTCATACCCGTCCACCTTCCGCGCAATGAACCTCTCGTAAACCCAGTCGTACCCCTTGGGCGTCCACACCGCGAACCCGCACAATCGGGTCGCCTTCGGATCTCGCAGCCGGCCCTCCAGCCGAAGCCACGCCTCCTCCGGCGTATAAGTCAGCTCATCCAGGCCGAACCAGGCCAGGTTGCTCCCGCGCAGCCTCTCGAACTCTTCCACCGCCCGAAACAAAATCTTCGACCGCGTCTCCCGAAATACCAGGCAATTCTCAGCGCGATTGAAGTCATACGGGATGCGATTCCGGTTCAGCATGTCTAGAAGTGCGGCCTGGGTCGCATCCCGCAGCATCGGATAAGTCGGAGCGCCAATCAGCCCCGTCCTCCCCGAATTCAAATAACTAAGCTTGATCGCCTCCTGGCACAGTGCCTGACTTTTCCCGGACCCGATCGGCCCCGAAAACCCCTTAAAACGAGCCGTCGAATCGTGAAACCGCTTCTGCGTAGGCAGCGGACTGTAGATTATTCCCCGATCGAGGGCTCCTCCGGTTCCTCGACCCAACCAACCCTGATCGAGTCCTTCGGCTCCTCCGTCATCTCCTTCGACAACTGAATCAGCTTGATGTAATCCCCCAGCGTCGCCTTCACTTCCTCCTCTGACATTTGCTTCTCGACTTTGCGAAGAATTTTTTTCACAGCCACGGCGCGGGCTTTTGTTCCCGGCCGTTTTTTCGGTGCGGCTTTCGGAGCCGTCTTTTTTTTTACGTTTGCCACAGCCAAAGATTACAGGGAGGAAAATAAACAAGCCCACGGAGATTAAGTTAAATGCATCAATCAAAAGCAATTAAAATTTCAAGTCGTAACGTGACCACTCTTTGCGAGCTTCGCGCCTTTGCGTGAAATGTGTTTCCGATAGTGGTCCCGATCACCAGCGGAGGAAATTTCGCCCGCACCGCAGGCCTTGCGGTGCCGCTAACAAAAACAAGAACGATCGGAATCGTCCGTTGCGACCAATCCCGCGCCCTGGACCTAGCGAGCCAAGAAGTGCTGGCAAAGATCTCGCCAATATGAATGACCTTTGCGAGCTTGGCGCCTTTGCGTGAATATGTGTTGCGTTCTCCGCGCCCTCTGCGTGGGTCTAAAAGGGGAGGGACGCATTTACTCTCCAAAGCCTGCGCTTTTCCTCATCCCTAATACAAAACCAAGAACCCACCATCCGCCCGAGCCGCGACCGCCCCAAAACTCCAAACGGGAACCCCCGGCACTGAGCCCTTTTCACCGACCGCCTTCCCCTGCGCATCAAACACCTGCCACGCCAGCGAGCCTCCGCGTTGCCAACCCGTACCTTCCGTCCACGCCAAGAAAATCTCCCCGCGATTGTTCGCCGCAATCCGAGGATGCTTGCGACCCTTGCCCTCACCCGGCGCAGCGACGATCTGCTTTACTTCAGCCCCGAAGACTCTCCCGTAAAACACCTGCCCGCCGGTTTCCCAAGCCGCATACGTGCCATCCGGGCTCTCCGCAAATGACATACTGCTCATCGGGCAAGCGTTAATTTCCCACCTTTGGACCAGAGACCCCGCAAAACTCTTCCCGTGATCCTTGGAGGCGAGCAAATAAATGTCCCGGTGCACGTTCTCCGTAGCCGACCGGTACAAAGCAAAGAGTCCATCGCGAGCCGCGAACATCGCCAGGCCACAGCATCCGCACGCCCCGGTTGGCTCTTTCCACGCCGGTGCTTCCTCCGCGAAAGTTTTCCCGGAATCGTGTGAAGCCGCGATCCAGACCTGGCGCCCGGCCTCGCCTTGTGCAGATCCCGGCAGTTTCCCGTGCCAGCCGACAAACACGTTGCCGTCGGCATCGGCCGCAAGCGTCCCGCCTCCGTCGAGGCCGAACGTCCGTTGGATTATATTCCGTTGAGGTTCGAACGCCGTGCCCGCATCGTTGAGCCGCGCATAAAGCATCGGGCTGCTCAGTTTCCCCAAGTCCGGGTTCACAGGCCCCGCAGGAAGCGCAATTCCCGAGCCATTCCACGCCACATGCACCCGCCCATTCGCGCCGATCGCGATCTGCCCTCCGCGAATCGTGCCGAGCGCGAACGCGCTCCCGGCCTGCGAGTTGACCCTTAATGGCGCTGAACCGGAACGAACGAAATACAAATCCCCATTCTTCGGATCACCAGAAAAATAAAGAATGTCCAAGGTGCCATTGGCTTCCACAACTACTTGTGGTTGAATGCCCTTGTTCGGCACCCGCAGCACCTGTACCGGCGCGGCCAACGCAATCACCGGAAGCACGAACAGCAACTTCATGCCGAACCCTCTTAGTGCGCGTCAATGCGATCGGTCAGCGCCTTCCAGAAAGCGGCCGGCTTGGTCATCGCGCCTTCTTTCAGCGCGAACAACTGGTTCCGGTTCGCGATAAACAACACCCCGTTCGCCGGCACCGGAGTCGAGTACACCGAACTCCCCATGTTGTACTCGCCGATCACGGTTTTTTCTTTGCTGGTCTTCAGCACCGCGACGTCGCCGTCTTCGTCGCCTAGATATACATAATCGCCGATGATCATGGGCGATCCCCATACTGCCGCCAGCATGTCGTGCGTCCAGTATTCTTTGCCGGTCGCGAGGTCTAAACAATGCAAAAACCCGCTGAAATCGGAGTAATAGAGCAGGCCATCTTTAATCGCTCCGGTCGAAACACTGCGCCGGATATTGTCGAACTGCCAGATCTTTCCGGACTGCGTGATATCGCCGCGCTTGGTCGCATCGATTGCATATAAATGGCCGACGCCTTCTCCATGCTCGGGGTCCTGCCCGTTGGCGATATAAACTTTATCCTGATAAATCACCGGCGTGCTGATCACTTCATTGCGGGTCTTCGGCCACACTGAATCCTTGGGATTCATATCGAATTCCCAAAGCCTTTTTCCGCTTGTGGCGTCATAGCCGCGTACATACCCATCGCCCTGGCCAATCACGACTTGCACCACATCGCCGATCTTCCCAACCGCCGGCGACGACCACTGCCCGTGCAGAATTTTGTCGTGAACCGGATTGTCTTCCCACACCAATTTGCCGGTCTTTTTATTCACCGCAATAATCGCCGGAGCGTTCGGCGATGGAATGTGCACATGGCTCTCGTCTTGCCCGTTGGAAGTGCTGACGTACAATAAATCGCCGTAGGTAACGGGCGATGAATTCGACATATTATGAGGCTGCGAACCGACCTCTTCCATCATGTCGAACTTCCAATTCACCTTCGCGTGCGTGCCTTCGCCGTGTGTATCCAGGCACATGATTTCGCAGCGATTGGTCACGTAATACAGCTTGTCTCCCTCCACTAGTGGCGAGGAACAAACGCCTTGAAACGGCCAATCGTTCGCGCGGCCCGAGGCGAGTTTATCGTTGGCCTGCTGCCATAGAAACTGGCCGTCCGATTCGCGGAACGCCATCAAAACGCCCTTGTCTCCCGGCGCTTTCGGATCGCGCACAAGTTCATTGTTGGTGCCGACATACACCTGCCCGCCGGCCACTACCGGATTGCCGTAACTTTGCGAACCGAGCTGCGCTACCCACTTCACGTTTTTGCCGGTTTTGATATCCCAACTGGTCAAAACGTGCTGCGACGAAATCATATTCCGGTCCGGCGTCCCCCCCCACATCGGCCAATCGCCGATGCCGGGATCCGACGCAACCAAACAAGTTACGACTGCCACAAAAATCAAAATAGTGCGAATCATCATGTCCTCTTAGTTCGCCGCCAACTTCAAATTATCGAGATACAAGCCGAACGGAGCGGCTGCGAAAATTCCGGGCGCGCCCTCTTTATTTCCAATGGGATCGATCTTTTCGATCATCCAATCGGCCGGCTCCGGCTGGCCTTGCGGCCACGCCTTCCCGCGGATGCGCACTTTGCCGTCGGGCATGTTTTCGACCCGTATTTTCAAGGTGTACCAGGCATCCGCCTTCCATTCGAAAGGCACCGAAACGCTGCGTTGAATTTCGGGCTCCCAAGGCTCGATTTTCAATTTCTGCTCGTTGCCGTAAAGCGCCAAAGTATAGCGCTGCGCGGTGATGCCGATATCGCCCATTTGGCGGCGTTTCATGTTGACGCGGACGTCTCCCTGGAACGTATAGTTGGACCAATCGGTTGGTCCGATAAACATGCGAATACGGCTAAATAAGGTCTCGTCGGGGGCCTTCTGGAGTACTTTTTGGCCATCTAAGGCCACTACTGTGAACTTTCCAGCGGTCGCATTGACCCATCCGGCAGGCGCTCCGCCGTCCGGAATTTCATCGAAGGTCTCGGTCCACGGCAGGGGATGGATCACGCGAGCCCTCGACTCGCCTTTCAAGGAGCCTGACGTTGCCACGATCAATCCGGCCTGCGAAGCTTCGTCCGAGACTGTATACGATCCGCCGGTGACGGTTCCTTTGAGTCCGGTGAGCGACCAGGTCGCCGAATTGTCTTCGCGGATGAATCGACCTTTATCGTCAAATAAGCGCGCGTGCAGTTTTACGGTCTGGCCGGGTTTCAAAACCAGTTCGGTGGGCTCGACTTGAAGATACGCGGCTGGTTCCTGGCCTTTTTCGGCGGGTTCATCGATTGCATATCCTTTTAACGCGACGGCTTTCTTGGGTCCGATGGCATAGACCGCGTCGCTTGAGGCGAAGAAAATTCGGCCATGGGATACTGCGACGCCGCCCAGGAGTTGTTCCGGGGTGCCTTCGGAGCTACAGCAGCTATATTTGCTGATGGGCATTTCGACTTCGCTCAAAATCTCCGCGCGATCGGAGTGGGGTTTTATAATGAAGAACTTTCCGCTTTCGGTGCCGACGTAAAGTTTGCCGTCGGCCAGCACCGGAGGAGCCTTCTGGACCGTACCGAGCTGCTGTTTCCATAACTGCTTGCCGGTTACGACGTCGAAGGCGATCATCTTCGAGCCGTTTTCGATTTGATACACGCGGTCGCCATCGACGATGGGCGAGGAGAAGCCGCCTAGGAAGCCTTCGAATTTCCACTTGAAGGTTTTGATTTCGCCCTTTTGCGATCCGTCGATCGCGGCGACCATGCCCATTTCGTTGGAATCGAGATTTTCGTCGCCGTGCGAGATGATTACGGTGTTTCCCATCACGGCGACGCCGGTGTTGATGCCGCGTTTCGCGATGACGACACCCCAGACTTTTTCGCCGGTCTGCGGCTTCATGGCGTAAACGCCTCCATCGCCGATTCCGCAGATCAGCAATCGTTGGCCGCCGATGGTCGCGATCATGGGAGCGCCGTACGCGGTGTCATAAGGGCGGCCGCCGGGAGTGGACGTCCAGACGATCTCGCCCGTTCTTTTATTCATGGCGATGAAACGATGGGAGCGGTTTGCCATAGTGCCCCAAGTGGATACCGGGGAACTGACGATCACCAAATCGCCATCGATGAGCGGAGACATGGTGCGTCCGCCGTGGGTGGTGAACGCGCCGAACTCCTCGCCTACTGAGCGGTCCCATAGCTTCTTGCCGTCTTTCGATAAAGCCAACACCGTCGCGCCGACGCCAAAGGCGTACACATTTCCGGTTTCGGGATCGACGGCGGGAGACGCCCAGCCTACGCGATGCGCCGGGGCGTCGCTTTGGAACACGTTGAATTTATATTCCCAGATCACTTTGCCGGTGTCGGGGTCGAGGCACATGACGCGTTCCTGCTCCTCGGCTCCGCGCCCAGAGGGATTCTGGACATAAAGATGATTCCCCATGATTACGGGAGCGGATCGGCCCCCATAGGGGACTCGCCACAGCAGGTTTTCGCCCGCTAGAGACCATTTTTCGGGTAGATTTTTTTCCTGGGAGACTCCGTCACGGTTCGGGCCGCGCTGATCCGGCCAATCGCCCAGGGCCACCTTTCGTTGTGCGAACGCGAATACACTGAGGAAAAGAATTATAGGAAACTTTTTCAACATGGCGACGTACTCACTCTATCGGGGGTCACACTATAGATTATGACGCTACTCCGCATTTTAACGTTAGCGGCTGTGATTATTTCGTCCTCGCGAGCGGACGATCTCACGGACGATTTGCTGGCTGCCACGCGCAAAGGCGACCTGGCGCAAGTAAAGGCGCTGCTCGATAAAGGGGTCAGCGTCAACGCCAAATCCTCCTATGGCCAGACGGCCATGTTCTTCGCCTGCGACCGCGGGTACACCGAAATTGTGAAGCTGCTGATCGAGCGCGGGGCGGACGTCAATGTCGAAGACACTTTTTATCATGCCTCGGCGTTGAGCTGGGCGGCGCGGAAGGATCGCACGGAGATTGTGAGGCTGCTGCTGGATCACGGCGCTAAATCTGCGGGCGATGTGGTGATGATGGGCGTCCAAATGGAGAAGCCGGACCTGGTAAAAATCGGTCTGGACAAGGGCGGGATCGACAAAGCGTCGCTGTCGAGCGCTCTGGGAGCGGCACTGAAGGAGAAGAATGCCGGGATCGTGGAGATGCTGAAAGCAGCGGGAGCGGTGCCTCCGGAGCCGGTGAAGACGGTGGAACTGGAGCCGGCGATTCTGCAAAGCTACGTCGGCACGTATACGGGAGGGCGCGGGGGAACGGAGTTTGAGATGGCGTTTACGGTGAAAGGATCGGCGTTGAGCGGAATATTCAGCGGGCAGCCTCCGTTGACTTATGCGCCTTCGGATAAAACCCATTTTCACAGCGTGGAATTCGAGGGCATCAATCTGGAATTCACCGCAAACGGATTCAAGCTCATACAAGGCGGACAAGAGATTGAGTTTAAGAGAAAGGTGGCTGCGAAATGAATCGCGCCGGGATGGTATTTGTTGAAGGTCTGCCCGCTCATAGCCGCGCTTCCGGAGTGAGCGGACGGGGCGAAAAATGGGGACAGACTGCTCTCTCCCCTCGGCGCCGGGAGGTAGTGAAATTGGCCGATAATCGCCGCCTTGGGACAGAGAGGTCAGTCCCCATTTTTCGCGCATTGATGACCGTGTGGCTCGTTGCGTCGTCGTTGTCGGCTGCGGACTGGCCTACGTTCCGGGGGCCAAACGCTTCGGGCGTTGCGGAGGGGCCTGCGCCTACCAAGTGGGATGCGACTAAGAACGAGAACGTCCTCTGGAAGGTAGCGATTCCGGGGCTCGCGCATTCTTCTCCGGTGGTGTGGGGCGACAAGGTTTTCATCACTACCGCGATTTCGAGCGATCCTAAGTCGGTTTTCAGGCATGGGCTCTATGGTGATGTCGAGCCGTCGGAGGATGTCTCGAAACATACCTGGAAGGTTTATTGCCTGGATCGGAACACCGGAAAGATTCTGTGGGAGAAGGTGTCGTATGAAGGCACGCCGAAGACCAAGCGGCATCCGAAATCGAGCCAGGCGTCTTCGACTCCCGCAACCGACGGGAAGCATGTGGTCGCGTTTTTCGGCTCGGAGGGTTTGTATACATATGACGCGAACGGGAAGCTGCTATGGAAGCAGGACCTGGGAATCCTCAATGCCGGGTGGTTCTACGATCCGGATTATGAATGGACCACCGCCAGTTCGCCGGTAATCTACAAAAATCTGGTGATCGTGCAGTGCGACATCGCGAAGGATTCGTTCATTGCGGCCTTCGACCTGGACACTGGCAAACAAGCGTGGAAAACGCCGCGCGCGGAGATTTCTTCGTGGGGCACGCCGACCATTTACCAGGGCAAGGAGCGGGCCGAGTTAGTCACGAACTCAACCAAGTCGATTCATGGCTACGATCCTATGACCGGCAAGGAACTCTGGACGTTCAAGATCAAGAATTCGGAAGTTACGGCGACGACTCCGATCGTGGCGAAGGATCTGATCATCATCGCGAACGGCTATCCGCCGGTGCAGCCGATTTTTGCGATCAAGCCGGGCGCGAACGGCGAGTTTACGCTCAAGGAAGGGCAGGAATCGAGCGAACAGATCGCGTGGAGCAAGACCCGCGGTGGTCCGTATATGCCGACGCCGCTTGCGGCGGGCGACCTGCTGTATCTGGTTTCGAACAACGGAGTGGTGACGGCGTACCAGATCTCGACGGGCGAAAGAGTCTATCAACAAAGGCTCTCGCCGAATCAGGGGACGGCGCTGAGCGGATCGCCGGTGTACGCGGACGGGAAGCTCTATTTCCCGAGCGAAGACGGCGATGTTTTCGTGGTCAAGGCGGGGGAGAAGTATGAATTACTCGCGACCAATCCGGTGGGCGAGGTGCTGATGGCGACGCCGGCGATTTCGGATGGGACGATTTTTATTCGGGGGGAGCATAGCGTGTTTGCGATTCGGGAGAAGGGGAAGTAGTTAGGAGCGGCGCCGTATCCGGTCGGTCATCCAGATCGACTGGCTGCAAAGTGGGATAACTCGCGAGAATTTCTTCTCGCGGAACTCCCGCGGCGAGATTGTCGAGTGCAACCGACACCAAGATTCGAGTCCCAATACATCCCTTTCCATGACACACCTTGGGGTCGACTGTGATCTGTGTTTTCCAGAAGTCCCTACTGTATTTATGTAGTCTTTGCGTGCTTCGCGTCTTTGCGTGACACTATATTTTGACCACCGACCTTCAGCGGGAAATTGAATATCACGAGAAACTTTACTCGGGGTTTGCGCAGTCGCACTTCGCAAAGCCTGCCGTTCGGGCTTTGCGCGAGCATATGGTCCGGCGGATTCTCAAGCTTACCGGGGCAGGGAAGAGCTCGCGTGTGCTCAGCCTGGGATGCGGAATTGGCGATACCGAGCTGCTGCTTGCTCCTCACGTCGGCGATTTGACGGGGCTGGATTTATCGCCCTCGGCGATCAAGCAGGCTCGGCTCGATGGGGCTGGCGTGCGGAACCTCCATTTTGTCGAAGGCACTTCGGAGAGCGCGCAAATTGCGCCTGCTTCGTTCGATGTGGTCATCGCGATTTTCTTTCTGCACCATTTGCCGGATACCGTGCCACAGTTGGCGAAGCAGATCGCGGGGATTCTGAAGCCTGGCGGGGTTTTCTATGCGCTCGATCCAAGCCGTTATCGATTGTCGGGGGCGATTGGAGAATTGCTGGTGCCGAAATTGATGGCGCGATATCAATCGCCAAATGAGCGCCAGCTTGCGCCGGCGGCTACGGCGGGGCATTTCACCGGAGCGGGGCTCGATGCGCGATTTGGGTATTACGATTTTCTTTCGACGCCTCTGGCCGGGCTGTTTCCTGCGTGGCGATTTGGGTACCGGGCGATGCGTGGGATTGATGAGGCGCTGGTTAGGACGCCGGGGTTGCGGCGGGTGAGCAGTAATTTCGAGGTTGTGGCACATAAACGCTAAACTGGGAAACGCCGGCTGAAGCTCGCGCCACCGCAGCAATCTTATGCAAAAGAAGACGGTCTATTACGGCTGGGCAAATCTGGCGATCGCTGCGTTGGCGATGGTCGCGACCTTGCCGGGGCGCACGCAGGGGCTGGGGTTGATTACCGAGCCTTTGATCGCGGATCTGCATATCGACCGCGTCACCTACGCGACCATCAATCTGTGGGCGACTCTGATCGGAGCCGCATTTTGCCTGCCTTGCGGACGGCTGCTCGATCGCTATGGATCGAGGATCGTGCTGACGCTCACCGTGCTGTTTTTGGGAGCCACCGTGGTGGGTATGCGGTCAATGCAAGGGATTGCCGCCCTTTCGATCGCGATTACGCTGACTCGGGGATTTGGGCAGAGCGCGCTTTCGGTGGTCAGCCTCGCTCTGGTCGGAAAATGGTTCGCGCGGAGGCTCAACCTGGCGATGGGCGTTTACGCGCTGCTGGTGGGGATCGGATTCATCGCGGCCTTTCCGAGCGTGGGCGCGGCGGTTTTGAAATTCGGGTGGAGGCCGACGTGGGGCAGCGTGGGATGGGTGCTGCTACTGGTGGTCGCCCCGCTTTCGTGGCTGATTGTCCGGAATCAGCCGGAGGATCGCGGGCTGGAGCTGGACGGCGTCGCGGACACGGCGCCGAAATTGTCGGACCTGACGACCGGCGAGGCGCTGCGCAGTCCGGCGTTCTGGATTTTCGCGTTGTCGAGTTCGTTGTTTGGACTCGTCTACTCCGGCATTTCGCTATTCAATGAGAGCATCCTGGTGGAGCGCGGGTTCAACGCGTCGGTCTATCACGACGTGTTGGTGATCAGCACCATGCTTGGACTGCTGGCGAATTTCGGGGGAGGGTGGCTGGCGACCAAGATGCCGATTCAGAGGTTATCGGGGCTGGGCATGGCGGCGTTGGCGGTCGCGCTGGTGCTGCTGCCTCTGGTGCGAACCTACACACACGTCCTTATCTATGGAGCGATCATGGGGATCGCGGGGGGCGTCGTCACGGTGGTTTTTTTCTCGGTATGGGGCCAGGTTTTTGGGCGCGCGCACTTGGGCCGCATCCAGGGCTGTGCGCAAATGATGACGGTTTTCGCGTCCGCGGTGGGTCCTTTGCTGCTGGCCGAAACGCTGCGCTCGACGGGATCGTACGACTTTATTTTCAATTTGCTGGCGGTTCTGACGGTGCTGCTGGGAGTGGGCGCCTGGTTCGTCGCCCTACCCGTTCGCCATTTGACTCATGAACCCGATAGAATAATTTTATCGACAGGAACGGTTTAACCGGAGTATTCTTGTTGAAACGCACGATCTCAATATTTAAAGGAGGTGTACCCTATGCTCACCGTCGAGCAAAGTAAAGAATTAGTCGCACGCGGGTTCTCGCGTCGGAATTTCGGCCGCCTGGCAACGATGATCGCCGCCGGCTCAACGCTGCCGTTTGCGAACGAACAAGCGCTCGCACAGCTCTCGATGATCAAGGGTGGCGTTCCTGCCGATGCGGTGAAAATCGACGCGAACGAGAATCCGATGGGTCCTTGCGCGGAGGCTTTGGAAGCGATTCACAAGGCCGCATCGAATGGCGGACGGTACGACTATCAGTTGACGTTCAACATGACGGAAACGCTGGCGGAGCAGGAAGGCGTGAAGCCCAGCTACGTGAAGGCGTATCCGGGTTCGAGCGCTCCTCTGCATCATGCCGTGCTGGCGTTCACCTCGCCCACCAAGCCTTACGTCATGGCCGATCCTGGATATGAACAAGGCGCGGGCGCGGCGAAGTTTATCGGCGCGAAGACCATCCGCGTGCCTCTTGCGAAGGATTATTCGCACGATGTGAAGGCGATGGTCGCGGCCAGCCCCGACGCCGGCCTGATCTACATTTGCAATCCGAACAATCCGACCGGCTCGATCACCAAGAAGTCCGATATCGAGTGGGCGGTGGCCAACAAGCCGAAGGGCTGCGTGGTCATGATCGACGAGGCTTACATCCACATCGCGGGCATTTCGCCCTGCTCCGATCTGGTCGCGGCCGATAAAGACGTAATCATCCTCCGCACCTTCTCGAAGATTTACGGAATGGCGGGAATTCGCGCGGGCGCGGCGATCGGCCGTCCGGATCTGCTCGAGAAGATGGGTGCTTACATGGCAGGCGCACTTCCGACTACCGCAATGGGCGCTGCTACGGCGAGCCTCAAATCGAAGAACCTGGTGCCGGAACGGCGCGAGAAGATCAAGATCATTCGCGAAGACACCATGGCGTTCCTCGACAAACACGGGTATAAGACGGTGACGTCGGTTTCGAATAAGTTCATGGTCGACACCAAGCGTCCCGCCAAGGACGTTATCGCAGCGATGCGCAACGAAAAGGTCTACATCGGACGGCCGTGGGACGTTTGGCCCACCTACGTCCGCGTCACGGTCGGAACCCAGGACGACATGACCAAGTTCAAAGCCGCGTTCCTCAAAGTTATGGCATAAGGCTGCACAACGCAGCGGGCCGCGATTATTGTCTATTAGAAGTGAGTGCGCCCCGCGCGGTGCGTTCTGAGAGCCTTTATGTTTCGAAAAGCCGGCCGATATAGCTGGCGACTATTTGCAGGCGACTGTTTCGGCGGCGTGATTGCGGCTTTAATCGCGCTGCCGTACGGTCTTGCGATGGCCACTGCCATGGGACTTCCTCCCATGCTGGGCGTGTTGACGTCTGTAATCACCGCGCCTATTACCGCCATCCTGGGCCGCAATCCTCTCCTGATCGGAGGGACCAGCAGCGTCACGATCTTCTTCATCGCAGCAGCCGTCAAGCAACAAGGGATTAGCGGGGCGGCGAAAGTGTCGATTGTCGCGTCCGTCTTCATGATGGCGTTCTGCGTCCTGCGGCTGGGGCGCTATATTTCCAAAGTTCCCCACACCGTCGTCACCGGATTCTCGTGCGGCATCGGCGGCATCATGGTGATCTCCCAATTGCACGTGATCCTGGGCCTCTCGAAGCCGAGCGGCGAAAGTCCTCTCACCCAACTGTTCGATATACTGCAACGCGTTCCTGCCGCGCATTGGCCGCCGATCGTGCTGGGCTGCGTGGTCATCGCGACTTCCATGATTTGCACGCGCTATACCAGACTGGTGCCCGCGCCTCTGGTCGGCGTTCTGTTCGCGTACGGCGCGGTCAAGCTGTTTTCCTTCCATGAAGCCGAGGTCGGATCTCTTCCCCTTACGATGCCCCCTCTGGCGGACTTCACGTGGGAGGCGCGGGATGCCTATACGGTTCTCTCCTCCGCATTTGGATTGGCTGTTGTCTCGTCCATCAATCTGCTGCTGACCTCCCGCGTGGTCGAACACTTCCGCGGACGTCATCAATTCCTGAAACGCAGCGACGCCGATCGCGAGCTGGGCGCGTATGGCATCGCCAATATTTGCGCCGGACTCTTCGGGGCTCCGCTGAGCGTCGGCATCCCCGCGCGCAGCGTAGCGGCCATTAAGTGCGGAGCCACCACGCGCCTCTCGAACCTGCTGCACGCGGCATTTCTCTGCACATTTCTGTGGTTTGGCGCTGGACTCGTCGCTCATGTGCCCCTCGCCGCGCTCGCCGGCGTCACCGCCTGGATGGGAATCAACCTGCTCGACTGGAGCACCTGGCACCGTCTGCCGCGCATGCGCCTGATCGATTCCGCGGCGTTCTTAGTCACGATGCTTGGCGTCCTCGCCGTGAGCAATGCGATTTATGCCGTCATCGCCGGTTGCGCGCTCTACGGCGCCCACTATCTCTACCTGCGGTTTTTCCCCGGCTCCCACCTGCCCGCTGAAGTTCCCGCGCAAATAGCCGATTAGTGAAATAATAGTCTGGATTCTTTATCCATTAGGATAGAGGAGGAAATATGCGCCCCGTTAGCGCGACCTTGTTGGCGATTCTCTGCGCCCCCGCCCCTGTCATGGCGGCCTCCGCGGTAACGCTCGTCCTCCAGTTCGATCAAGCCTACTCCACGCAATCGCTCCAAGCGATGGAGCGCGAAGTAGCGTCGCTTGTGAGTGAATCCGGCATCAAAGTGGATTGGCGAATGCTCGCCGACGTGCACTCCTCGGACTCTTTCGATTCTCTCGTGGTGGTACGCTTCCGCGGAGCCTGCAATATGGAGCCGGCTCCTCCTTTGGGAGACGAGCGCGGCTACTACGCCTTCACCTACGTTTCTGACGGCACGGTCCTGCCCTTCAGCGAAGTGGAGTGCGACAAGATCAGCAACTCCATTCGCACGGCAATGTCCAAACGGCAGTGGCAGGAACGGGAGTCCATTCTCGGGCGTGCCCTGGGCCGGGTCCTGGCGCACGAGTTATTTCACATGCTGGCCAAGACCCAGCATCACGCTTTCGAAGGCGTGACCCGGTCGGCGTTATCGCCCGCGCAGCTCATCTCCGACAAGCTCAGCATGGCGCCGGCGGATCTGGAAACGTTAAAAAAGAAGGATGCTCGATAAACCAGGACTTCTTCTCCGCGCCGAAGGCTTCGCAGTCTTGACCGTCAGCGTCGCCGCCTATCACGAACTCAACGGTAGCTGGCTCTACTTTCTTTTAATTCTTCTCTGGCCGGACCTGTTCATGCTGGGCTACCTGGCGAACGTCCGCCTGGGTGCAGCGATGTACAACCTGGTCCACACCTACACGTGGCCGTTGCTCTTAGGAAGCGCCGCGGTCTTCGAGCAGTGGCACACGACCCTGCTATTCACTTTGATCTGGACAACACACATCGGAATGGATCGAATGTTGGGCTACGGGCTAAAGTACCCGACGTTTTTCAAAGACACGCACCTTCAAAGAGTAGCCAGCAGCCAGTAGCCTGTAGCCAGAATAGAACTTCTATTTTGGCGGAAGTTGGCCCCGTGAGATGAATTCGAGATCCTCATCGGGCTGGTCGAACACGCGGCCGAAGCTTGGAGCAAGAATCATGCACCCGACGCGGATTTGCTCGAGATCCCATTCGGGCGGCGGAGGTTGCCCCGGTCCCACGACAAACTCGATCTGACCAGGCTCATGTCCATACAATATGTGGTCGCCCGCTTTTATTTCTTCCCCAGACATGTATCTCAGCGCCATCTACGGGCATCCTAACATTCTGGCTACTGGCTACTGGCTACTGGCTACTGCTATCGTATTAGGTTTGGCATCTATGGCAACCCCCACCCCTATCACAGTCGCCCACGGCGACGGCATCGGACCTGAGATCATGGCCGCGACGCTCCATATTTTGAAAGAAGCCGGCGCGTCGCTCGCGATCGAAACTATTGAAATCGGCGAGAAAGTTTATTTGCGCGGCAATTCCGCCGGCATCGAACCTAGCGCCTGGGAATCCCTGCGCCGCACCAAAGTTTTCCTGAAAGCGCCCATCACGACCCCTCAGGGCGGCGGATTCAAGAGTCTCAACGTAACCGCGCGCAAGACCCTGGGCCTCTATGCGAATATTCGCCCCTGCCGCTCGTACTATCCGTTCGTGCGCACCAAGCACCCGGTGATGGACCTGGTCATCGTGCGCGAAAACGAAGAGGACCTCTACGCGGGCATCGAGTATCAAGCCTCGAACGATGAGATGCTCTCGTTGAAGCTCATCTCGCGCCCCGGCTCGGAGAAAATCGTCCGCTACGCGTTCGAATACGCGCGCCAGTTCAACCGGAAGAAGGTCACGTGCTTCACCAAGGACAACATCATGAAGATGTCCGACGGCCTCTTCCACAAAATTTTCGACGAGATCGGCGTCGAATATCCGGAGATTGAAAAAGAGCATTGGATCGTCGACATCGGCGCCGCCAAAATGGCCGACACGCCGGAAGCCTTCGACGTGATCGTCATGCCGAATCTGTATGGCGACGTTCTGTCGGACGTGGCCGCGCAGATCGCCGGATCGGTCGGCCTCGCCGGATCGTCCAACATCGGCAGCCAGTGTGCGATGTTCGAAGCGATTCACGGGTCGGCTCCGCGCCGCGCCGGCCAGAACATGGCGAATCCCTCGGGCCTCCTGCTCGGCGGAGTCCTGATGCTGGTCCACATCGGCCAGCATGATGTAGCGGAAAAAGTTCACAATGCGTGGCTGCGCACCATGGAAGACGGTATCCACACCTACGATATTTTCAAGGAAGACACCAGCAAGCAGAAAGTCGGCACGAAGGAGTTCGCCGACGCCGTTGTCGCGCGCCTCGGCCAGCTTCCGCAAACATTGAAAGCCGTGAAATACGCGGCTACACCTCCTCAGCAAGCTGGAAAAACGAAACCGGAACCGGCCGTTGCGAAAGAAGAGTTAGTCGGCATCGACGTCTACATCGAATGGCCCAGCCGCAACGCGTACGAACTGGCCGAAGTCGTAGGCAAAGCCTCCGGCGAAGACCTGAAACTCGAACTCATCGCCAACCGCGGAGTGAAAGTGTGGCCTGACGGGTCGCCCGAAACCTTCTGCACCGATAATTTCCGCTGCCGCTTCAAATCCGCCGGCACGGTCACGCCCCCGCAGATCGGGTTGCTGATGACGCGCATCATGAGCCTCAGTCTCAATGTCGGCATGACCGTGACTCTCCGCAATTTCGACGGCAAGCCCGGCTATACGCTGGCGCAAGGGCAATAATGACCACACAGACTAAAGTCTGTGCCACCCAAGATGGACTGGCTAAGCACCATCTGGTGGCACAGGCTTCAGCCTGTGAACTTTTCAACCGGGTCATAATGAAGCATGGACGATAAACCGCTCGTCGGCGTCATCATGGGCAGCAAATCCGATTGGGACACTATGACCCATGCGAGCAAGACCCTTACCGAGTTTGCCGTTCCCCACGAAACCCGCATCGTCTCCGCGCATCGCACCCCGCAGTTGCTCGCCGAATACGCGGCCACCGCAGCCGAGCGTGGACTCGAAATCATCATCGCCGGCGCCGGTGGGGCGGCGCACCTCCCCGGAATGGCCGCTGCGTACACGGTTCTGCCGGTCCTCGGCGTGCCCATCGAAAGTAAAACGTTAAAGGGGATGGATTCGCTTCTCTCCATCGTACAAATGCCTGCCGGAATTCCCGTCGCGACGCTCGCGATCGGCAAAGCGGGCGCAACAAATGCCGCACTTTTGGCGATCTCGATCCTTGCCAACTCGCGCCCCGACTTGCGTGAAAAACTCCGCGTGTTCCGCGAAAAACAAACCGCAAAAGTGTTGAAGGATACCCTGCAAAAAGGCCAAGAATAAGCATGAAGCCCGTCTTACCGGGCGCCGTCGTCGGCGTCCTTGGCAGCGGACAACTGGGCCGTATGTTCGCGATCGCCGCTCGCCGCATGGGTTATCGTGTCCACACCTTCTCACCCGACGCCGACACCCCCACCGGGCAAGTGGCCGACCTCGAAGTCATCGCGCCGTATGACGACCTCGATGAAGTACGCCGCTTCGCTGCCGGCGTCAGCGTCGTGACCTTCGAATTCGAAAATGTACCCGCGCCCACCGCGCAAGCCGCCGCCGAATACGCGCCGGTACGCCCCCGAGGCGAGGTGCTTCACACCACGCAGCATCGTACCCGCGAAAAAACATTTCTGACCAACGCCGGACTGCCTCTGACGCCGTTCCGCACCGTGACGACCAGCGACGAACTCGCGAGCGCCGTCGCCGATCTCGGCTGCCCGTCGATCCTGAAGACCGCCGACTTCGGATACGATGGCAAAGGCCAAGTCCGCGTCACGTCTCCTGAACAGGCCGAATCCGCGTGGTCCTCCATCGGCAACGTCCCGGCGGTCCTCGAAGCCTTTATCGAATTTGAGCGCGAGGTCTCCGTGGTCGCGGCCCGCGGATTCGATGGAGCCTACGCCGATTGGGGCGTCATCGAAAATCGCCATCATAATCATATCCTCGATATCTCCATCGCGCCCGCGGAGGTTTCCGAGTCCGTCGTCTGCGAAGCTCGCAAGCTGACCCGAGCCGTGCTCGAAGCGCTCGATGTCGTCGGCGTCCTCTGCGTCGAATTTTTCGTCCAACCCGGTGGGCGGCTGCTGATCAACGAACTCGCGCCGCGCCCGCACAACTCCGGGCACCTCACCTTCGACGCGAGTGCCACCAGCCAGTTCGAACAGCAATTGCGCGCGGTCTGCGGATTGCCGCTCGGGTCCACTGAACTGCTGCGTCCCGCTGCGATGGCAAACCTTCTCGGAGATATTTGGAAATCCGGCGAACCCAATTGGCGAGCCGCCCTCGCGCATCCCAATGTGAAGCTGCACCTTTACGGAAAACTAGCGCCTCGTCCCGGCCGAAAGATGGGACACCTGACCGCCCTCGCCTCCGATTCTGGCGCCGCGCTCGACTTCGTCCTCGCCGCCCGAAGCGCTTTATCGTAATCGAAGCCCCAATTCATACGTCCAGTGTTCATGCGAAACTTCGCCCTCCTTGCCCTAGCCGCAGTCATCGCCGGGTCCGCGTGCGCGCAGGGCACGACCAACACCAGGACCTCCACGTACACATTTCCGCTGGTCGGTTTGGCGGCCTCTTCCGAAGGGATTGAAGTGAATCTCATCAATCTGGCCTCCAACTTATCCAACGGAACCGCGGCCTCCTGCACTGGATCGGTAAAATTCACAACCGTCTCCACCGGTACCGTGCTCGCCGGAGGAGGCACCTTCACCCTGGCTTCCGATGCAGCCACTTCCCTTGCGCCGACGCTTGGCAATAACATCGCCACGGCGTCCAACCGGATACTGATTCGCGCCGACCTCTCCCTCACGATCACGCCTGGCGTTCCGTGCTCTCTAGCCTCGACCTTGACGACTTTCGATAGCGCGACGGGCGTGACTCATATTCTTCTTGTGGGGCAAACGTCGGCCGCAGTGACCCCGATCGCGATCTTCGCGCCTTAGATTTTTGACAAAGTTAACAGTAACCAATTCGCGGATCTCTCGTTCTAAGAGTTAAGCGTCCAATTGCAGCCGAGCTTCTTCCGGCTGACCCCAAACATTTGAAAGGTGACAACTATGTCTATACGAAATCTTCGTCTTCTATTTGCGCTTGCCGCCGTGATGACTGCGTCCGCGCTTGCGCAGACCAACACACGGACTTCCGAATTCGCGTTCCCGCTGGTAGGTTTGGCAAGCACGGAAACCATCGGCGTGAATCTCATCAACCTGGCGTCCACGCCGACCAACTCCTCCGCAACCGCGGCTTCGTGCACCGGATCCGTGTCGTTCATCAATGCGACCTCCGGCGCAACCATCGGCACCGCGACCAGTTTCACGCTCGCGGCCAACGCTGCAACCTCTGCGACGCTAGCATTTTCGAGCGCCGGCCTAACCTCGCCTCGTGGACTGGTCCGCGCCGTGGTCAGCCAGACCCTCGCCCCGGGAGTCCCGTGCCAGCTTTCTGCCTCTCTCAACACCTATGACACCACCACCGGCGTCACCCACGTTTTCCTGACCGCCACGGGCGCCCAGTCAGGACCCGGCTTCGGGCACTAAGTATCATCACCGCCCGAAGGCGCCGTCGCGTTTCTCCGAGCGCGGCGGCGCAGCTCCTTATCCCTGTGAAACCCACCTGTGACCTGTGCGCACACGTCACACCCTTTCAAAATACTGCAAATAAAGGCGTAACCCAGTGGCACACAGCGTGCGTCTAAAAACAGCACTTATGAAACAGTTGTTGCTTGCGGCGATCCTCTGTTCGGTTCCGCTCGCGGGGTGCGACGTTAACGATCATGCCGATGAGAAAGCTCTTCAGGACATGAACGTCAACACGAAATACACGGTGGAGAGCGTCGAAGTTTCCGGTCAGAAAAACTGGCATATCAGCGATTCGCTGCGCGCTGAGGTCAATAAAATGGTCGGCTCCAAGCTGGATTATCAGGCGCTGGACCGCGTGGCCGACCGGATCAAAAAAGAGCTGCATGTGCCCTCGGTCTCCGTGAACGTCGGCAAGGGTACGGTTCCCGATCACGTCGTCGTCGATTTTGAAGTTCCCAAAGCGCATGAGCAGCCGGTCGAGCTCAATGTCGCGAAATTTCTCTACGATTCCAAGCAAGGCTGGAACGGAGAAGGCGCCGGCTCCACCACTATCAAGGGCAACAAGTTCACCTTCGGCATGATCAGCGATGGCGATGCCCTGATCGAGCGCTACGCCGGTATTAAGGCGAAATATGAGCGCAAGCACCTCGGCACGGACCGTCTGCGCTTCCGCTTCGAATTCGATAGTTATCATGAGCAGTGGAACTCCACCACGCTCGTCGCTTCCGAAGGCGCCGGCCTCTATCGGACCCGAGAATCCTTCATCCCGGAGGCTACGTTGGTCATCGCCGCGCCGCTCGAACTCGACTTCGGTGCCAGCTTTTCGCGCTTTCGGCCGGAGCAGCCTGGTGCGAATACCGAATCGTCCAACGCGGTGGTCAGCACTCTGCGCTACCACCAGCGTTGGGGTTCGGAACACGACCAGTCGAACCAGACTCAGGAGTTGAACGCCAGCTATTCCGTGCGCGCCGGAATCCGCGCTTTCGAGACCGATGCCGATTTCACCCGTCAGGTAGGACAAGCGCGGTATCGCTTTAAGCGTGATCATAATACCATCGAAGTCGGATTCATCGCCGGAGCAATCAATGGGAACGCTCCGCTATGGGAGAAATTCGTGGCCGGAAATGCGACGGTGTTGCGGGGTTGGAATAAATTCGACCTGGACCCTCTGGGAGGATCGCATATCGTCCACGGATCGATCGATTACGGGTTCCACTGGTTAACGGTCTTCTACGACACCGGCGTGATTTGGGACACGCCGCAGGAACGCTCTCCGAAGCAATCGGTGGGCACGGGATTTAAGAAGGATGGTTTCCAGCTCGCGGTGGCGTTCCCGATTCGCTCCGCGCGCATCGAACCGATCGTCTACGCGGGGCTAAACTTCTAGAAGGATGTTAGTGCGCACCATCAAAACATGGTGGTTGGTCGCGGCGTTTGTCTCGGGCTTCGGCCTCGCGATGTGGGCGGAGGATCTCGCTCTCAACTGGCGCAATAACTATCTCGAATTCTCCGCGCCGCACATGCACTTTCTCACCGGCAAACCGCTCGAACGTCTTCAGCATGGCGCGCAGGTCCCCTTCGATTTCAAAGTTTCTCTCTATTCCGGAACCAAGAGCCACCTGTTCAGCCAGCTCGCCGAGCGATTCCTGGTGAGTTACGATGTTTGGGGAGAGCAGTTTTCGGTGGTGAAAACGCAGTCGCCGAAAAGTCACATCAGTCATCTCGATGCCGCCGAAGCCGAGGCGTGGTGCCTCAAGCAGATGCCCGTTAATCCGGTAGGCCTTAGCGATAAGGAATCTCTCTGGGCCCGCGTCGAAGTCCGCGTGCCACCGGAAAAGGGAGCCAATCCGTTTGGAAAAGACAGCATCAGCGAATCGGGCATCAACCTCACGGGCTTGATCGAATTGTTCAGCCGCCCTCCCGCTTTGGCGCAGCCCCACTGGATGGAGGACACGGGCCCCGTGACCATCGAAGAAATTAAGCGCGGCAACCGCCGAGGCAGCTAGTGAACGGCATCGCGCGCAGTGCTGACTTACAATGAACCGCCTGCGCACCCGATTGATTCTAGTCTTCGTCCTGGCCACAGCTCTGCCCCTGGGCCTCACTCTGTGGACGTCGCTGGCATTACTGGAACGGAGCCTGAAGCTAGCCCCTCTAGCCGAGCTGGATAAAATTTCTGAGTCGCTACAGAAAACGGGCCGAGAGCTTTTTAAGGAATCGGAAGAACTGCTCAAGCGCGACGCGGCCGAGGGCAGGATTGAACCGAGGCATGTGACCCCCGCCGAGGCTCCGTCATTCTGGGAAAGCGGAAAAACCGAATGGACGGAGCTGGCGGGAAAACAAGGCAATCGCCTCGACTACTACGTGCGGAGGGATAACGAAGTGCTGGTGTATTCGCGGCCCATGGGAATCGCGATGGACGATCTGGCGAAGCAGTACGCCGGCGCGCGCGACACCTTCGAGAGCTCCGCCGCCTACGATCTGCGCCGCGGGTTTAACACCACCCTCCTGCTGGTCGCCGCCGCTCTATGGCTAGCCGCGCTGACTGCCCTGATTTTCCTGGCCGCGCACATCAGCCGCCCGGTTCGCCGCTTGACGCAAGGTTTAGGCCGCGTAGCCGCCGGCGATCTCGACGCCCGCGTAGAGCCCGGCGGATCGGATGAAATCGGCGAGGCCCTCACAGCCTTCAATCACATGGCGGACCAGCTCCAGCAAGCGCGCGAACATCTGATCCATGTAACTCGCCTGGCAAGTTGGCAGGCACTGGCCCGCAAAATGGCTCACGAAGTAAAAAACTCGCTGACCCCCATCCGCCTCACGATGGAAGAGATCATCAGCCGTGGCCCCCACCAGGATCGCGCGTTCCTCGAACAAGCCTCGCAGATCGTAGCCGACGAAGTGCAGACGCTCGAAAAGCGAGTCCGCGCTTTCTCCCAATTCGCCGCCGAGCCTCCCGTCGAGCCGCGCGAAATCGACGTCAACGCGATGGTCGAAGAACGAATCTCGTTCCTGAAATCCGCTCACCCGGACGTCGTCTACAACATGACGCTAGCCCCCGGAAAACCATTGGCCGTCGCCGACCCCGACCTCATCAAAGGCGTCCTCACCAACCTGCTGGAAAACGCCGCCGAAGCCGCCCGACCCGGCGGAGTCGTCTTAGCTCGCACCGCTTTGTCCGGCACGAAATTAAACATCGAAGTCCACGACTCCGGCCCCGGTCTCAGCGTGCAAGCGAAATCCAGTCTCTTCGAGCCGACCATTTCTTTCAAAAAAGGCGGCATGGGCCTGGGCCTCTCCATCGCCCGCCGCAGCGCCCTGCTATGCGGAGGCGATCTACAAACTCTAGACGGAGAACTAGGAGGCGCAGCCTTCCGCGTCGTCCTGATCGCACACCCCCAATGAACCGACTTATTCGAAAAACCGCGAGAGCGTGGGGGCTGGCCACTCTGTCCCAAGGTGGCCACCCAATTCCGGCAAAGGCGAAAAGACCTCTGCGCCGCGTGGACAGAGCGGTCTGTACCCATGCTCCCGCCCAGTCCACAATACCCCTCCATCCGCTTTTAATTTTCCCAGGAGCAAAATGGCGCAAAAGCGAATCCTGATCGTCGACGACGAAGTAAATATCGGCCGTTCCCTCAAGCTCATTCTGGAGCGGGAAGGCTACGCCGTAACCGTCTGCCTCTCCATCGCCGAAGCCCGCGCCCATCCCCATCGCCCAGACGCTTACCTGGTTGACGTCCGCCTCCCCGATGGCAGCGGCATCGATTTCCTCCGCTGGCTCCGCACCAACGACGTCGAAGCGCCCATCCTCATGATCTCCGGCCACGGCACCATCGCCGACGCCGTCGAAGCCACGCGCGCCGGCGCGTTCGATTTCTTAGAAAAACCTCTCAGCCGCGACAAAGTCCTGCTCTCTCTAAAGCACGCCCTCGATCAATCGAAGCTCCGCGAAGAAAACCGCCGCCTCCGCGAAATCGCGGGGTCCCCGCGCATGATCGGCTCCTGCGCCGCGTTCGAGCGCGTCCTCGACCAGGCCACCATGGCCGCCCGCAGCGACGCCCGCGTCCTCCTCACTGGCGAATCCGGCACCGGCAAGGAACTGCTGGCCGCGCATCTCCACGCCGAAAGCCCCTTCGCGAACGGACCTTTCGTCAAGGTCAACTGCGCCGCCATCCCCACGGAGCTGATCGAAAGCGAACTCTTCGGCCACGAAAAAGGAGCCTTCACCGGCGCAACCGCCGCCCGCCGCGGCAAATTCGAACTGGCCGACGGAGGCACTCTTTTCCTAGATGAAGTAGGCGACCTCCATGCCGCCTCGCAAGCCAAACTCCTCCGCGTTTTGCAGGAAGGCGAGTTCCATCGCGTCGGCGGCGAGCAAGCCATCAAAGTCTCCGTCCGGGTCATTTCTGCCACCAATCGCGATTTGCAGGAGCTGGTCACCCAGCAAAAATTCCGCGAAGATCTCTACTACCGCCTGTGCGTAGTCCCCGTGAGAGTCCCCGCCCTGCGAGAGCGCCGCGAAGACATCGCAGCGTTAGCTGAATATTTCCTGGCCGAATTCTGCGCCAGAAATAATTTCAAACCAAAGTGTCTCGATCGCGACGTCACCGAAACGCTGGAAGACCACCACTGGCCCGGCAACATCCGCGAACTGCGCAACACCGTAGAGCGCATGGCCATCCTCACGCGAGGCGACCTCCTGACCGCCGACTCCATCCCCGTAGAAATCCGCCTATCGAGAGGCGCCGCCCCGCCCAAAGGAAACCTGCGCGAAGCGAAAGAATCCGCCGAGCGCGAACACATTCTCCGCGCCCTGGACGAAGCCAAATGGAACGTCTCCAGCGCCGCCAGAGCCCTAGGCATGGAACGAACAAATCTACACAAGCGAATCCGAGCCCTAGGCCTGGCCAGAGAAAGATGAGGCTGGCTGATTCACAGCGGAATGCGCTTGTTTTAAATCAGCGTTCATCTGCGTTTATCAGCGGCTAAATTGGTTTTTTTCTTGGTGTGGGTAGGACAGGTCCCCGACCTGTCCAGCGCTCTCCACCCGGCAGAAGCGAGCGATAATAAACGAAGCGAGGCAACATGAAGCTCTTAGCTCTTCTAACCACCGCCCTTTGCCTGGCCGACAATCTGGCCAACCTGTCCCAAGCCCGCACCGCCATGAACCGCGGCGAGCTGGTCAACGCCGAGCAAATTATAAACTCCGCGATCCAGGACGCCCAAGCCAAGTTCGGATCCACCACAACCGCCCTCGACCCCGCTCTCGATCTGCTCGCGCAAGTCTATCAGCGCGAGAAGCGCTACGCCGACGCCGCCTCCGTCGAGCAGCAGCGCGTCGATATCTGGACCGCCGCGGCCGGCGAAAACAGCGTAGTGGTAGGCCGCGCCCTCCATCAATTATCCGCAGCCGAACGCCAGGCCGGCGATCTTCCCTCCGCTGAATCGCACTCCCGCCGGGCTCTCGCCATCATGACCGCTGCCTATATCGATAAACCCGCCTCCGCGCAAGCCGCTGTCGATCTGGCCGACATCCTGACCGCGGAAAATCGCAGCGACGAAGCGGAGCAGGTCCTCGGCTTGGCCGAAAAGACTTTCGAAACCTCGCTCGGCGCGGATTCGATGCTGACCATCGGAATCACCCAACGCCGCAACGCCCTTCTGAAGCAACTGGGCCGCCCCATTTCCGCACCCGCCCCGCAAGCCACCGTCTTTAAGGCAGGAGGAACCGTTTCGCAACCCCGCCTTCTCTCGAAAGTTGAACCCCAATACGCGGAAGACGCCCGCAAACAGAAACTCCAAGGCACCATCCTGCTGAGCCTCGTCGTTGACGCCACCGGAACACCCACGCAGATCGCCGTCCTGCGCCCGCTCGGCATGGGCCTGGATGAGAAAGCCGTCGAAGCCATTTCTCAGTGGAAATTCAGCCCCGGCTTGAAAAACGGAACCGCCGTCCCCGTCGTCAGCCAAGTCGAAATGACCTTCCACCTTCTCTAAGAGCGCGTGCTTGTGAGAAAAGCGATCCTGATTGCTCTAACCTCGACAACGGTTTTCGCCTCTGACTGCAGCGGATCTGATTGGATCGGAGCCATCGAGCAGGCGGAGATTGCCATGCGCCGCGGCGAACTGGCCAACGCGGAACAGATTCTAAACAGCACCGTCGACCAGGCGAAGTCCAAGTACGGGCGCAGCTCCACCGCGCTCGACCAGCCCCTGGAGCTGCTCGCGCAAGTCTACGAGCGGGAAAAACGGTACGCCGATGCAGCCTCCGTGGAGCAGCAGAGGATCGATATCTGGACCGAGGTGTCCGGCGACAGCGGAGTCGCCGTCGGCCGCGTTCTCCACCAGTTATCTTCGGTCGAGCAGCATGCCGGTAATTTCCCCGCTGCTGAATCCAACGCGCGCAGAGCTCTTGCCATTATGACCGCCGAGTTCGCCGGCAAGCCTCCCGCCGCCCAAGCCGCCGCTGATCTCGCGGATGTGCTCATTGCGGAAAATCACACAGAGGAAGCAGTCGAGATGCTGGAATCAGCCGAAAAGATTTTCGGCCCGGCATCAATGCTGGGTGCCGGAATAGCCGCACGCCGAGCCGCGATTTTGAAGCAACCCGCGCCAGTCCAGAGTGTAACGGTTTATAAAATCGGCGGAGAAGTTTCGCCGCCGCGCATACGAACCCATGTCGAGCCCGAATATTCGGAAGAAGCGCAGACACACAAACTCGGAGGCACAGTCCAATTGAACATCGTCGTCGACGCCGCCGGAATCCCCACCCAGATCGCCGTCCTGCGCCCCGTCGGCATGGGTCTGGATGAGAAAGCGGTCGAAGCCGTCTCCCAGTGGAGATTCGCCCCTGCCATGAAAAACGGAACCCCCGTCCCTGTTTCCATCCAAGTCGAAGTGAGCTTCCACTCCCTGTAAAAAACTGCCTCATTTAGGGTCGAATAAGGTATCGCTGACCATGTTTTCCGAGCGATTATGATGCTCTAACGCAGCATTCCGACACCAATTTGGCCATGTAACCCCTGATCCGGACGTGCGACATCGCCTCCACCGAACCAGACGCGCACTCCATCCGGCAATACCTCGACCGTTGGATCGCAGACCACTTCACGGTCCCAATCGCTACTCCCCTCGATCACCAGCGCCTGGCGCGACCACTGCACCCCATCGGGCGATTTCGCTAGCCCGATCCGCCTCCTTTCGCCGCGGGCCCGTCCGGTGTAAAGCATCCAATACCAACCCCCGGAGGACCACACCGCGGGTTCACCCAACCCAATTTCATCAAACGCGCCAGAGGCTCCTAACTCCAGGATGGGATTGGAAATAAGCTTCTCCCAAACCACTCCGTCCTGAGATCGCGCGACTCCCAATCTCTGCCGCCGAGCCCGGTCCATTCCGAGATAGTACATGTAAAATGTCCCATTGCGCTGAATCACATACGGATCGGCCACGCCAATCTCATCCCAACTGCCCTGCGGACCCGTTTTCAGCACGATCGTCTTATCGAGCGCAATCTGAACCGGAGACCCGGTCTGATACCAATAGAGAATCTTGTCCCCAACCACCAGCGCCGACCCGTTGCCAGCATCCGGCGACAGATTTTTCCCGCGTTTTGTCCAATGGATTCCATCACTTGAAGCCGCAACTCCGGTGCTCCAGGTGTGCCCGTCCCACCCCGAATAGTAATTCAGATATTCCCCGTGAAAACGAACCACTGAAGGGTTCAAAACGTCGCCCGAATCCCAGTCCCCCCAGGAAAGAACGGGTTCCGGCGAAGCCTCCCACCGAAACGGACCTTTCGGCCCAGCGGAATCGGGCGAAGGCAAGGTAAAATTCGAATATTTCCCGCAGGAACAGCAGATAAGTGCAAGTAAAATAACGCGCTTCAAACCGGAATCCTGATTTGCAGGCTCGCTCCCTGTCCCGGTTTTGAGTCGATGGTCATTTCCCCGCCCAGCATCCGCACCCGGCGTTTGATGCTGACTGGACCTAACCTCAATAGTTCCAACTCTTCCAGATTAAAGGAACCACTGAACGGAAACCCGCCACCGTTGTCTTCCGCCGAAATTTCCAGTCTCTGCTCGCGCTTTCCGATCGAGATCGCAAGACGTGATGCCCCGGAGTGTTTATGAATGTTATTAAGGGTTTCGCGAACAATTTGCAGCAATTCAAGCGAAACTTCCGTTTCCGCCGGATCGTGAAAATCCCCGGCTGAAAACGACGCCGAAATGCCCGTTTCGCGCTGAAACTGCTCCACCATCCGGCTCAACGAGGCGCTCAAGCTGACCCCTTCGTCGGTGGGTCGCATGCTACGCACAAAGCCGCGCAATTCGCCCACCTGAGAGCGGCATAAGTCCTGCAATTGCAGCAGTTCCTCCGATGCGGCCTTCACATCGCGGCCCAGCAGCTTTTTGATAATTTCCAAACGCATCTGGAAGCTGATAAAGCTTTGCAGCGGCCCATCGTGAAAATCGTGCGCGATCCTTTGGCGCTCCGCCTCGCGAGCCCCTTGCGCCTGGCTGCGGATGATCACGTTGTGCCGCATCGTGCTCGACATGCGCCGGTCGACGTAGCCTTTATAAAGAGATAGCGCAATCGATGCCGAGCCCAGCCCAACCACCGTCCATACCAGCGACATTTCCTCGGGAGGGGTAAACAGCAAAGAATCCAGCAACAAGATAATCGCCACCATCGCGACGCGCGACGTTTCCTGGAGCATCACCGCGGAGGCAAATAAATAAGACCCATCGAAAGCGGACATCCAGCCCGCAGGCGTACTGCCGGTCCAGCCACCGGGTGCGAGGTAAGTCCAAAATCCGAAATAAGCGGTATCGATCACCAGGCCGAGATTAGTTCTGACGGTGGAATCGAAGCGGACCTCAAACATCGCGCCGACGGCGTAAACCAGATAGGCGGCCAGCAGCGCGATGATCCAGGTGAATCGCCATCCCGTTGAGTGCACATAGGAAATGAGGCACGCCGTCGCCACCACCATGCGTGCGATGCGGAGGGCGAAGCGCCCCCGGTAAGGAACCATAAATTAACGCCGGTACAAAAACAAACGGTGACTGCGCCCTTCGCCGTCATCGTCGATATCCTGGATTTTCTCCGGCTTCCAGGCGGAAAATTCGAAGTCGTGCGCGACGATTCGGGCTCCTTTTTTCAACTGTTTCTCGAGCAGAGGCGTTACTTTGTCGTTCGAGAACGGAAGCAGGTAGACCGTCAGAAGATCGGCATCCGAATAATCCTGGAGCATTAAATCGCCGTGAATGATGCGCGCCGTTGCGCTCAGCCCGAGCTTAGAAATGCGATCGGAGCTTTGCTTCCAAAGGCTATCGTCGAACTCGACGCCGACGGCGTTGGCCTTGAATTTTTTCGCTGCCATGATGACGATGCGTCCGTCGCCGGAGCCCAGGTCGTAGACTTTTTCTCCCGGCTTCACTTCGCCGAAGCGGAGCATTTTTTCGACGATCACTTCGGGAGTGGGGTAGTAGGGAGCGAGTTTTTCGGGCTTATTTTGAGCGTGGAGGGAGAGCGCGAGGATGAATAGTACTACTGGGCGCATCAAGATTTAATAATACTCTACACCGGCGTTATTATTCACTTCGAAGGGCGGATAGGGGGTCGACTTTCGAAGCGCGGCGGGCTGGCCAGTAGGCGGCTGCTGCGGCGGTAAGCGAGAGCAGGATCGTTGCGGCGGCTAGGATGGTTATATCTTTGGCGTGGACCCCGAAGAGGCGGCTTTCTATCACTTTTGTGGCCGCGAGGGCCAGGGGAATTCCCACGCCTAATCCCAGGCCGAGGATCCAGATCAGCTCGCGCATTACCATCCCACGAATCCTGGCCGGGGCTGCGCCTAGCGCCATTCTGATACCGATCTCGCGTCTGCGCCGGGCTACGCCATAGGCCATAACGCCGTATAGGCCAAGCATGGATAAAGTGGTCGCGAGGATGGCAAAGGCGGCTGCGAGGCGCATCATCAATTCGTCCGAGCGGATGTTATAGTGCACCTGTTCTTCCAGGGTTCGCATGTCTTCGAGAGGGACGTCGCCGTCGATCGAGCGCATCACGCTGCGGATCTGCGGGATGATCTGTTGCGGGGGCAGTTCGGAACGCACATAAAGGGAGATCGTTCCGAGTTTGTCGTCCTGGCGCCAGGGGCGATAGAAGACAGGGGGAGGTTCCTGGCGCACGCTGGAATAGTGACTATCCTTCACAATGCCGACGATTTCCGTGTCCAGGGCTCCATCTTTGCCGAAGCCGAGACGGTGGCCGATGGGATTCACACCGTTGAAGATTTGCTTCACGAAAGTCTCGTTTACGACGACTACCTTAGGGGCTGTGGCGGTGTCTGTTTCTTTGATGTCGCGGCCAGCGAGGATAGGAATGCCTTCCTTCGCGAAAAATTCCGGGCCCACTTCGTCGAACTTGGTATTGGGCTTTTGGGCGCCAGGGGCGAGCCCTTCGGTGGTGAAGCTCGTTCCCCAGTTGCTGCCTCCGATCAGGGGCACGGAAGAAGCGACGGCGCTGCGGACGCCGGGGATGGCGGCGAGCTCGGTTTCGGCGCGGTCGAAAATGGCTTGGGATTGCGCAGGAGTGTACCCGTTCCACCGGGGAGCGATGAAGAAAGTAATGACGTTCGCGGTGCGGATTCCGAGGTCGACGTGCAGCAGGTTTACCAAGCTCTTGAGAAAGAGTCCAGTGGGGACCAGGAGGACGATGGCGATGGTCAGTTGGGCGCAGACCAGCGCGGTGCGCAGGCGAGCGGAGCCGCGCGAAGAGGAGGCTTTGCCGGATTCGTCGTTGAGCGTGGTTGCGAGCGTGGAGCGCGCGGCATCGAAGGCGGGATAGAGTCCGAACAGAAGTCCGGTGGCGAGCGAGAGAGCCAGGCTGAACCACAGGATGGTGTAGTTGAGGCCGGCACCGTTGAGAGACTCCGCGGCGGTGGAGGAAGTGAGCAGCAGTTTCAAAGTGACGAAGGCGATGGCGATTCCGGCGAGTCCTCCGATGACAGCGAGAAGAAGAGCTTCGGTGAGGAACTGGGCCATGAGTTCCCAGCGGCTGGCTCCGATGGCGGCGCGGATGGCGAGCTCCTTTCGGCGCTCGACGGAGCGGGCCAGAAGAAGGTTGGCGGCGTTGGCCATGGCGATCAGTAAGACGAGGCCGGTCGCCATCAGGAGGATGTTGAGCGCGGAGCGATATTCGTCGCGAAAACCGCTGTTGCCCTGGCGGCCGGCCTTTAACGACAGCTTCTGCTGGCGGAAGCCAGGCGTTTTCTCGATTTTTCCGTCAATGTTCGCAGCCATCTCTTGGACGATTCCGGAGTACGGGCCGTTCAAAGCGGCTTCCGCCTGCGGCATTGTCACACCGGGTTTCAAACGGGCGAGCAGGTAGATCCAGTAGTCGGCCAGTTTATCGGTCCCGTCCCAACCTTCGGTGAGGTGAGGCTTGAAGGACATGGGGAGGTAAACGCTCGGGTCCGTGCCGACGGTGGTGCCACTGAAGTTGGAGGGGGCGATGCCCGCGACGGTAAAGGGCTGGCCGTTGACCTTGACGGTTTGATTCAGAACATGAGGGTCGGCACCGAGTTTGTCGCGCCAGTATTGATATCCCAGCACGGCGACGGGATTGCCTCCACCGGGGACATCGTCCTTCGAGTCGATGAGACGGCCGGCGAAGGGCTGGATGCCGACAACGGAAAAGTACGCCCCGGAGACGAGCATCATTTCTCCTCTTACGGTCTGGCGGGAGAATCCGATATTGCTGGACATGATGCAGAAGGCGGCTACGGAGGCCGCTTCGGTGTGTTTTTCCAGTTCGCGAAAGGTGCGCCAGTTGAAAACGTAGTCCATACCGCCGGAGTCGCCGTTCTGGGTGCGGCCGTGTTTGAGATCGCCGGGCGACGTGAGGAGCACGATCTGCTCCGGATGAGGGATGGGGAGCGCGCTGAGGACCACTTCGTGGAGCAGGGAAAAAATGGCGGTGTTGACGCCGATGCCGAGTCCCAGGGAGAGGATAACGACGAGACTGAGCAGGGGAGATTTCGCGAGGCTGCGCAGGGCGAAGCGGATTCGGGGCATAGAGCGGATTCCTCCTTCGTTCGACGGCGGTTTTGCGTCGTGGTTTGCCGAAACGCCAACTATAGCCTATACAGACAGGACGGAGGTTGGTTACCGGGTGTTGAGTGCGAAGAAACCGCTTCCTGCGGTGGGGACGGGTATGAGGCGCAGGCTGAGACGCGGCTAGTCAGCTATCGCAGCTAGATCGTTAGTGTGCCGTCGCTCTAGGTAGAAGCAAAAGTCGGAAGAGTTTTTCACGCAAAGGCGCAAAGCTCGCCAAGGTTTTTCCTTGTGTTCTTTGCGTCCTCTGCGTCTTTGCGTTGAAAAAATAGCCCGCTGCTAGGGTTTCACGGGAATATCGAACTTGTCTTTCACGTGGAAGGACGGTTCGTCGGCGTCGGGGTCCGTTACGCGAACCATCTCCGCGTGCAGACGATCCGGCAGCAGCGTCAGGCGCATGTAGTGGTAATTCGGGAACATCAGGCTCTGATATAAATCGTCCTTGGTGCGTTCGACGAAGTAGGGCGGTGCGCCGCCGCCTCCGGATACCAGATACACCACGTCGTTGATCACGTTCCGCTCATAGTTGTGAATGTGTCCCGCACTGACCAGGATGCGGGCGTGCATCTTCGGCGCCATTTCGCTGAGAAGATCGCGAAACGCGATTTCATTGGGCCGCGGATTATGATCTACCTCGATATGGGTCTGAATATCGGCCACCGGCGGATGGTGCATGGTGACCAGCAGGAAATCGACGGTGGCTGGGAGCGAGCTAAGCTGCTGGCGGATCCAGCGGTCCTGATCACTGCCCGGAAGCAGCGAGGTATCGCTATCGATGGCCAGTACGTAAACGCGTGGGCCGATCTGCGCAGAATACCAGCGCCGGTTGCGCATTTCCGGAAACGTATTCCACCAGTTGTCCAGGCTCTGCTGCGCGTTGCCGTGAAATTCATGGTTGCCCAAGGTTTGGAAGACGCGAATATGGTTGTCGCGCCAGATCTTGGTTTCCGCGTCGTACACCGCGTAGTCGTTGGCGACGTCGCCCGCCAGAGGAAGATCGCCGTTGATCACGATCGCCGCTGGTTTTTCGCTCGCAATTTTATCGACCAGCCAGCGGCGGATCTTCGGATTGGTGGATCTCACGTTGGTGGGATCCGTAAAGCGGGTATCGCCATAGGCAACGATGGTCATGGGCGAGCGATCCTCGACCTTGAAGGTGACGCCGGGTTCGCTGATCAATTGACTGGTCGGGAGGGTCGCCGCGGTCTGTCCGAATGCGCAGGCCGCCAGACTAAGGACGGCCGGGAAAAACAGTCTTTTCGACATAATCGTCGCATTGTCTCAACGCAATGTTACACCGTGAAGAATTCCTTTTGACTGCAAAGCTGAACCAGCTCCGCGGGGTGATCGTCTGGATTCCAGGATGACGCTTCAGGAACTCCTATTCCCGCCGTTTTGAGCCCGTCGAGAATCAAAACACGCGTACATGATAGAGTCCCGTAAGAAGGTATTTCGGAGGGAGACACGGTGGCGAGCTATAGCCAGACTGACAGACCGCTGAAGATTACGACTCCGCTAGGCCCGGACATTCTGCTCATCACCGGAATCCGCGGGTACGAAGAGATTTCGCGCCTGTTCAAGTTTAAGGTCGAGATGATTGCCGATCTGAGCAATGAAGTCCGCTTCGATGCGATCATCGGGCAGAGCGTGACGGTGGAGATGCACCAACTGGACGGCACCACGCGCTATTTCAACGGGATCGTAAGGCGCTTCAGCCAGGGTGCGCGCGATGAGAATTTCCTGCACTTCCGGGCCGAAGTGGTTCCCAAGCTATGGCTGCTGAGGAAAAAGGTCCAGAGCCGGATCTTCCAGCACCTCAGCGTGCCGGACATTCTCAAACAGGTGCTCGTCGGATTCGACGTGAATTACGAACTGACCGGCGTCTATTATCAGCGCGATTATTGCGTCCAGTACCGGGAATCCGATTTCGATTTCGCCAGCCGCCTGATGGAGGAGGAAGGAATCTACTACTTCTTCAAGCACTCCGACGGCAATCATCAGATGACGGTGACCGACAGCACCAGCAAGCATCCCACGGTACCTGGACAAGCGACGGCGATCTACGAGGAAGTGGTCGGTGAAACACGGACCGACATTCGCGTCACCGCGTGGACGAAGACCCAGGAAATCCGCGCCGGAGAATGTACGCTTTGGGACCATTGTTTCGAGGTTCCCACCAACCATCTGGAAGCCAAGGAAAAAACCATCGTCAGCGTTCCGGTGGGCAAGGTCAACCATAAACTGAACCTGGCTAACGAAGCCCTCGAGCTATACGATTATCCCGGCCGCTACGCGCAGCGGTTCGACGGCATCGATCCCGGCGGAGGAGACCGGCCGACGGATATCGCGCACATTTTCGAAGATCGCACCCGGACCGTCCGCCTGCGCATGGAACAGGAGGAGGTGAACGGGATCGTGATCGACGGGAAAAGCGACTGCGGCCAGTTTACCGCCGGCCACAAATTCACTCTCGAACGGCATTTCGACGCCGACGCTGGATACCTGCTGACGCGTATCGAACATCGCGCCACCGACGGGTCCTACCGCAGCGATTCGCAGACGGCCGGGTTTACGTACAGAAATCGATTTACCTGTATCCCGGAGGTTCTTCGCTACCGCCCGCAGCGCGAGACGGAAGTGCCGTTGATCCCGGGAATGCAGACTGCTACGGTCGTCGGTCCTCCGGGCGAGGAGATATGGGTCGATAAGTACGGCCGGGTGAAGGTCCAGTTCCATTGGGACCGCGAGGGAAAGAACAACGCGGACAGTTCCTGCTGGATCCGCGTCGCCCAGGCGTGGGCGGGGAAAGGATGGGGCGCATTCTTCTGGCCCCGCATCGGACACGAAGTGGTGGTGATTTTCGAAGAGGGCGATCCGGATCAGCCTCTCATCATTGGCAGCGTGTACAATGCTGACAATATGCCATGGTTCAAGCTGCCCACGAATAAGCAACTGGCGGGCTTCAAGTCGGCTAGCGTGCGCGGTACGGCGCACCAGAACTTTAACGCCATCGTTTTCAATGACGTGAAAGGCAAGGAACATCTGTCGATTCACTCGGAAAACAACTTGAGTCTCAATTCTGAGACGAACAAGATGGTCCACTCCGGCGCAAGCAAGGGGGAACGAGTGGGGATCGCCAACATCCTCACCGTCGGCAAGATCATCCCGGTGACAGGCGGCAGCGGCGGCGGCTTTGACGGGGGAAATACGATGTCGGCGCCACCCCCGAGCGGCATAATGGGCATGAACGCGCTGGTTACTTACGGCGACCAGTTCCAGTGCGCCAGCCCCGTATCCCACCAGATCACCATAGGCCAGAATCTCCAAATGTGCATCTCGCTTGGTGCATTGCTCGCTGAAACTGTGAGCTTCTTTGGCGGACCCTCCGGCTTCGCTCCGGTGTCCGCGGCGGTTCTTGGGAGTGCGATGGGCGCGATGCAGTTCACCGTTGGATCCAGCGCCCAATTCACGCTCGGCCAAAGCTTTGAAATCTCCGTCGGACCGCCGAAGATTGAGCTTCACAAGGCGCACTGCACGAAATTCGACGTGGTTCGCCTGCTGTGCATCCTCCTGGGCGTTCTCTCGGAGGTCTTCTCGCTTACCTATGACCATTTGAAGGGAGCGAATAACTCGAATTCCAGCGACAGCGCTCCCGCGACTCCCGATGAGCAATCGGGAGATCAGGAACGGGCTATTTTCATACTTACCTATCAGGCCCTCACGGACGTGATGCTGGTCGGGATCATGCTTGCGGAGTACCTTACCGACACGGTAGATTGGATCGCCACTGACAAAGCGAGGGAAACATACGTGGCCGACCACCCTCTAGGGCTGTGGAAAGGGTCGCCCAAGCTTGGGTTCAGCGACAGTTGGAGCGGTGCGGGGCAGCTAGGGTTTGGCCTCATAGGGGTCACGGTGATGGTATTAACGGAGCTAACATCTCTGCCGGTAATAGGGGATAGCGCGGACGACAAATAGTCAAGGAGGGGGGCAGATCATGGAAGAAGACGTCGAAAATCTCGGCGGCGGGTCGGGAGGCGCGGACTGCGCGGAAGAAAACAAAGGCGATCAGGCCATATCGGTCGACGGCACCTACAGTATTCGCGCAAACCAGGTCGCCCTCACCAGCTGGAAGAATATCCCGCCATCGTCAGACAACGATAGCCGGATTATGCTCCTGGCCATGGGAGGTCTGGAGGGCTTATTCGCGGACAGCGGGACGGTCGATGTCCGTGGATGTAAAGGGGTGCGGATTACCTCCGGATCGCTGATTCCTATCATAAACCCGCCTATGTCCACGAAGTCGACCGACGGGATCGAAATCGAAACCGGTGAGTCGCAGTCGATCACGATGAAGCGCGGAGTGTTACCCGTTATAGATCAGTACATTACTTTGACCTCGAGCGGTATCACGATTGACGCTGGACTCATAGGGACTCTGACGCTCACCGCGGGGTTGAGCACGATCACCATCGGTCCGTCGGGCATCACCATCATTGGCATACCCACCGTGCAAATTAATCCCGGTCCGCCGGCTCCGCCGCCCCCGCCGCTACCCGAGGACGAGCCTGCGTTGCCCGCCGACGAATTTCTAGTATGAGTTCCAGCGCTCCAGAAGTGAACAACTTGCCGCTGGTCAATGTTACGGCGGCAACCGCATCCGAAATTTGTGCGCGGTTGTATTTAGATAAGGCCGCGTTGGGTTTGCTGCGTCCCGCCATGAGCCCGCGCGGATTTGTGGACGCGCTGGTGGAGGCGAAGCTGTACCTCGCCGCCATCGACTTCCTGGCCCATGCGCTCCCTTCGCGCGAAGCCATCTGGTGGGGCTGCCTGAGCTTGCAGCGCACCTGTGGAAACAAACTGGAGCCCTGGGAAAGAAGGGCGTTCAGGATCACAGTGCAATGGGTGCTTCAGCCGGATGAAGCCAATCGGGAAGCCGCCAAACAGCCAGCCGAGGTGCTGGGACCCGCGTCGGCAGCCGGTAACCTGGCGGCAGCGGCGAACCAAACCGGAGGAAGCATCGGTCCGCCGCAAGGGCCGCCCATACCGCCGAGTCCGTTTGCCCCGGCCAGGGCCGTCGCGATTGCAATTAAGTTGGCGTCCACCAAGTGCGAGGCTACGGAGATCCAGAGCACGCAACGTTCCTTGATCGGGCTTGGAATGGCAATCGCGGAGGGCCGTTTTGCGCCCAAGGGTTTGCCATCGTGATGAAGCTCTTCGAATGACAAGGAGGACGAACCCACATTATGATGCCCGCAGCTCGATTGCTCGACATGCATGTATGCCCGCAGGTGACCGTCGTGGTGCCGCACGTCGGCGGACCGATTATCGGGCCCTGTTGGCCGACCGTGTTGATTGGAGACATGCCCGCCGCGCGGATCACCGATGTTCTGGTATGCGTCGGGCCGCCGGACATGATCGCGATGGGATCCCCGACGGTCCTGATCGGGTCACTGATGGCGGCGCGGATGTTGGATCCTACGGTGCATGGCGGCGTGATCATCCTTGGCTGGCCGACGGTATTAATCGGCCCATGAAAAGTGAGATGGAGGGTAGTCTATGAGTTCAGCGGCAACGGTTATCCCTTACGAGAAGCAATCCGAGGAACTGACTGGCCGGGCATGCGGCGCGGCGTGCCTGAGTATGGCGTATCGCTCATTTGGCAAGCAAGTCGCGCAAACCGACATCTGGCCCGTGATCGCCAAGGCAAACCGCTTCGGCCAGATCTCTTCGACGACCTATCTGATGGCCCAGGATGCCCTGAAGCGGGGTTTCAGCGCTGTCGCTATCCAGGCGCGACACCCTTTGCAGGCGCTGCGGCTCTCGAAAGCAGCCGGGATTCGGGCCATTCTGAATCATCGTGTGCGATCCGATTCGGCCGCCGGTCATTACACCGTGCTGGTCGATATTGACGCCAAGGAGGTGGTTGTTCACGACCCACTTTTTGGCGCCGCGCGCCGGTTGTCGCATGCCGAACTGATGGAGCTGTGGCTGCCGCAGGTTCCCAACTCGGAGATTTCGGGGGGCGTACTGATCGCGATCGGCGCCGCAGGACTAGCCGCGCAGCCGGCCTGCGAGTTTTGCCGCACGCCGATGTTGTCGAGCGTCGACTGCCCGCGTTGCAGCAAGCCTGTTGGCCTCGAGCCGGGCGCAGTGCTGGGCTGCATCAAAGACGGCTGCATCGCCCGTATGTGGAACTGGATCTGCTGCCCTACGTGCGATTACGTGTTTACGCTCAAGGCTGGGGCCGCCGCCGGGGCACCTGTTGAAGCTCAACCATCGGCCGGGACCTCCGCTCCCGTGCCCGCGGTCGATATCGCGAAGCTGTTTGCCGAGATAGACAAGTTTACCAGCCACGTTCTTAGCATACCGGCGGCCGCAAATGATCCCAACCTGAAGCAAAAACTTGAAATGGTGGCGGCGAGCAAGGAAAAGTTCCGGGCGGCGCACGCCGAGGACCTTGCTCGTCGTGCTGCTGTTTTCGGGCAACTCGCCGCCTTTGAGGAAAAGACAAAACAGCAAAAAGAAGCCGAACTTAAGAAGATCGAAGACCGCAACGCCCCTCCGCCGCCCTTGGACGGCGATGCGCTTGGCAACGCAATGCTGAAGAACCTCGGCTTCAAGTGATAAGCTCGATGGGGAAGGAAATGTTCTCCATGTATACGAGAAGAGACTTCGGAAAGATTGCTCTGGCCGCGGTGCCGCTGGCATCGGCGTTCGCGAAAATAAACTCCAAAATTAACGGAGTTCAACTGGGAGTGCAGACATACAGCTTCCGAGACTTGCCGCCGGAAGGCATCGTCGACGCCGTGATCAAAGCGATGACCGAGATCGGCCTGGGTGAGTGCGAAGTCTTCGCATCGCAATTCGAACCGCCTCAACCTCGCATGGCCGGAGGACGCGGAGCACGCGGCACGCCTCCCGATCCGGCTGTGGTTGCGGCGCGCGAGAAGGCGCGCAATGATCTGCGCGACTGGCGGCTCAAGGTGTCAATGGACCATTTCAAGGGCCTCAAAAAGAAATTCGACGACGCCGGCATCAATATCTACGCTTACAATTACAGCTTCAACAACAGCTTCACCGACGACGAAATCGAGCGCGGATTCGAAATGGCGAAAGCGCTCGGCGTCCACTGCATCACCGCCTCGACTACGGTGAGCGTCGCCAAACGCGTCGCCCCCTTCGCGGACAAACATAAAATGATCGTCGCCATGCACGGCCACGACAACGTCACCGATCCAGAGCAGTTCGCCAAGCCCGAAACCTTCCAGGCCGCGATGGACATGTCGAAATATTTCTGGGTGAATCTCGACATTGGCCACTTTTTCACCGCCGGCTACGACCCCGTGGCGTATATTTCCGCCCATCACGACCGCATCACCAACCTGCACCTGAAAGATCGCAAAAAGGATCACGGAGAAAACGTGCCATGGGGCCAGGGCGACACACCGATCAAACCGGTGCTCACCCTGCTCAAGGAAAAGAAGTACCCGATTCCCGCCTACATCGAATACGAATATCGAGGCACCGAAAGCTCCACTGCCGAAGTCAAAAAGTGTTTCGAATACGCGAAAGCCGCCCTGGCATAGAGATTAAGTAGGGCGGGTCCCCGGCCCGCCCATGCCGCCTAAGCCGGCGCGCCCCCAGGCTCGGTTCCTCTTTCACCACACCGCCGCCTCTCCATCGCCCCCCGAAACTTCTCGCGCTCCTCGGGCGTCAATTGCTCCCATTTATGGACCACCCTTGGCCGCGAAAACCCGCCCACCAGGATCCGGCTCAGCGCCAGCATCCCAAGCGCCTGCCAGAACGTAATCAGTTTCCCGCCAAACAGCGCCGGAATCAGCCAGTTCCACAGACTCATGACGCCAAATCCAAATATCGCAATCGCCAGGATACCGATCGGTAACAGCAATATCAATTTGCGCCCACGTCTTCGACTCATCATCTCGTTTCTCCTATCTCTTCGTTGATATCCTTCAATCGCTCACGCAGATGGAGGACCGCGTAGCGTTTTCGCGATAGCAGCGTATTGACCGGCACACCCGTCTCCCGGGCGATTTCTTTAAAGCTCCGCCCTTCGATCTCGTGAGCGATAAATACGGCGCGCTGTTCTTCCGGAAGCTCCGCCAGCGCCTGCTCCAGTTCGTCCCAGAGCAGGCTCCGCAGGTACGCCTCCTCCGGCGACGCATCGGCCGAAGGCAGCAGATCTTCGACCCCCTCGGCTTCGAACTGTGCCGGGCGTTTTTTTCGAAAAAAATCGATGATCCGATTTCTTGCCACGCGAAACAGCCACGCGCCGGCCTGCTCCACCGGTCTGGTGAGCCAGTTCGCTTCCACCAGTGCGTAAAAGACATCTTGCAGGATGTCTTCCACGTCCCCCTCATCGGCGACGCGCCTCCGGACGAAACTGCGCAAACGACCCTGCTCCCGCCGAACTATCTCGGTCAGAGAATCGTTACTCAGCACGTCCTCCATCACCCATGAAGACGTTTCAGCGAGACAAATATTTTAAGCTTTGGCCATCTGCGCCCGAGGCTCTGGCTCCGGCTCCGTCGCGAACACCTGATAAACCACCCCCGCGATCGCCGCGCCCACGATCGGAGCCACCCAGAACAGCCACAACTGCTCCAAAGCCCATCCCCCTACGAATACCGCCGGACCCGTGCTCCGCGCCGGATTCACGCTCAAATTCGTCACCGGAATCCCGATCAGATGAATCAGTGTCAGTCCCAGCCCGATCGCGATGGGCGCGAATCCCTTCGGCGCCCTCAAATCCGTCGCGCCCAAAATAATCATGAGGAACATGAACGTCAGCACCACTTCCGCCGTCACGCACGCCGCCAGATTGTACCCGCCCGGAGAATGCTCCCCGTACCCGTTCGATGCGAATCCGCCGGCCAGGCTGAACCCGTCCTTCCCCTTGGCGATCACGTATAACACCGCCGATCCCACGATCCCTCCCAGCACCTGCGCCACTACGTAAGCTGGCAGCTCCGATACCGGGAATCGCTTGCTGACCGCCAACCCTACCGACACCGCGGGATTTAAATGGCATCCCGAAATATGGCCGATTGCAAACGCCATGGTCAGAACCGTCAGTCCGAACGCCAGCGCCACGCCGGCAAATCCGATCCCGAACCCGGGGAATGCCGCCGCCAGCACCGCGCTTCCGCATCCGCCGAAAACCAGCCAGAAGGTTCCGATAAATTCCGCAAACGCTCTTTTCGAAAGGGACATACAGGTAGATCCTCCTTGGGAAGAATATCACGTCCCAAACTTGTAAAAGGTGTGTAAAACCCACCTGAGAGCCTCCCACAGAAGACGACAATCGCCGTACTCTGAAGGTAGCGAACATGCAAACAGTATTAGTCATCGACGACGACGCCAGCCTCCGCGACACCATCGGCCTCCTGCTCGAAAAGGAAGGTTTCCGGCCCGTCTTAGCCGAAGATGGCAAGCAAGGTTTTCGTCAAGCCCTTACTCTGAAGCCCGCGCTGATTCTGGTCGACCTCCGCATGCCTGGCATGTCCGGCGTCGAAGTCTGCAAACAGCTCCGCGCCGCCGGAATGAAAACGCCTCTGATCGTTCTCAGCGCCATTGGCGACGAAATCGATAAAGTGCTGCTCCTCGAAATCGGAGCCGACGATTACGTCGTAAAACCCTTCGGCACCCGCGAACTCCTCGCGCGCATCCGCGCCCTTCTCCGCCGCACCAGCCCCGGCGATACCAAGGTCCTCACCTTCGCCGACGTTGAAATCGACGTAACCCGCCGCATCGTCTCCAAACACGGCGAAGAATTAAAACTCACAAGAGCCGAATATAATCTCCTCACTTATTTCCTCCAAAATCCCGACCGCGCCCTGAGCCGCGATATGATTCTCAACTCCGTCTGGGGCTACGAATCGTTCCCCAACACCCGCACCGTCGACGCCCACGTAGTGCGCCTGCGCCAGAAACTGGAGCCCGATGCCGGCAGCCCCCGCCATTTCCTGACCGTCCACGGCGTAGGCTACCGCTTCCTTCCATGAAGTTTTTTCTGATCAGCGTTCATCGGCGTTCATCAGCGGCTCAATAGGTCTTTTCATGACCCGCAACGTCCTAATCGTCGAAGACACGGAGCCCACCCGCGACATCCTTGAAATGGCGATCATGCAGCTCCCCGACATGGTCGTCCACGCCGTCGGCACCGCCGAAGAAGCGCTCCTCTGCCTCGCCGCCAACAACATCACGGCAATCGTCACCGACCTCAACCTGCCGCGTATGGACGGATTTCAACTCATCGCCCAAGTCCGCGCCGGCTCTGACATGCCCATCATGGTGGTCAGTGGAGATAATGATCCCAGTACCCTGGAACGCCTGGTCAGTCTGGGCGCGAGCGCCTATTTCCCGAAACCGTACTCGCCCTCGCAGGTACGCCAAAGACTTGAGGAACTAATCGATGTTTCGTAAGCTGATCTTCTTAATATTTCCGGCGCTCCTGGCTGCCCAGCAGAAATCCGATCTGCAACAGGTCCTCGACCGTCTGGATCACATCGAACAGGAGAACAAAGATCTGGCCGCCGAAGTCCGCGCCCTCCGCGCCGAGCTGGCAGCCTCCCGTGCCGCAACCGATTCCGCCACAACCAGTACCGCTGCAACCAACCCAGCCACCGCCGCCGCGACCGCAGGAAGCGATCAGCAACCCTCCGCCCCATTGGAAGAAAAAGTAGCCGTCAATGAAGCCCGTATCGCCGAACAGGCGCAGACCAAAGTCGAGGCCTCCCAAAAACTCCCCATCACCTTCACCGGCATGCTCCTGTTCAACACCTTCCTGAACGGCCGAGCCAATGGAGGAGCCGAATATCCCACCACCGCTTCGCAAACGAACAGTTCCTCCGCCGCCGCCGGAGCAACCGTCAGCCAAAGCATCTTCGGCATGAAATTCGAAGGTCCGCAAATCTTCGGCGGAGGCCAGATCAGCGGATCCGCGTATCTCGACGCCTGGGGCGGCTCGCCCTCCAATTCCCTGAACCATTTGGTCCGCCTCCGCACCGCGACGGTCGAGATCGATTGGAAAAACACCACCATCCTCGCCGGCCAGGATAAGCCCATCGTTTCTCCGCGCGAGCCCAACTCCCTGGCGCAAGTCGCCGTCTCGCCTCTCACAGGAGCCGGCAACCTGTGGCTTTGGTCTCCGCAGGTGCGCTTGGATCAGCGCTTCGCCTTTGGGCAAAACGCCGGATTAACCGCCCAAATAGGCGTCTACGAAACCAGTGAGCCGTCCTACGCCTCCAGAGGCGGCGACGACTCCGTGCTCGCCTCCACTCCGCGGCCCGCTCTCGAAGGGCGCTTCGAATTCTGGCGCAAATTCGGTGAGAACGCCCGCATCGAAATCGCCCCCGGCTTCCACGACAGCACCAGCCACGCCGGAGGCTTCTCCGCGCCCTCTCACCTCGCTACCGTCGACTGGCTGATCCAGCCCGTCGAGAAGATTCAGTTCACCGGCATGTTTTTCACCGGAGAAAACGCCGCCGGTCTGGGAGGCCTGCACCAGGGCTTCACCATCTTCAACGACATCAGGGCCATCCCAATCGGAGCCAACGGAGGCTGGGCCCAACTCTCTTACCAGGCCACCAAACGCCTGACGTTCAACATCTTTGGCGGCGAAGAAAACGACCGCGCCTCAGACTTGTTGAGTGGCGATATCCACACCAATTTCATGTATGCCGGCAACGCCATTTACCGGCTGGGTTCCAACGTGTTACTAGGCGCTGAGGTCTCGCAGGTTCGCACCAGCTATTTCCTGCTACCGTCGAAATTAAACAACCACTATGACCTCTCCCTGGCCTACCTGTTTTAAGTGGGGCAGGTTCCCGACCTGCCCTCTTCTAATAGCCCTCCAAATCGCTCAACCCTCCTTTGCCACCCAGGTAACCGGCAAAGTCCAACTCCGCGACTCCCGCGAAGTCTCAGTCAGTAAACGCCTGGATTATTCGGCCGTAGTCATCTCCCTGACGCCCTCCACCCCCACGCATCTCCCCATCACCCACGTAACCATGCGCCAGAAGAACAAAACCTTCTCGCCCCACATCCTCGCAGTCACCGCTGGAACCTACGTCGATTTTCCCAATGACGACCCCATCTTCCACAACGCCTTCTCCAGCTACAGCGGCGAAATCTTCGACGTGGGCCTGTACGCGCCCGGCGGCTCCCGGTCGGTCGAATTCTCCCGCCCCGGTATCGTCCGCGTCTTCTGCAATATCCACTCTTCCATGAGCGCCGTAATCGTGGTGCTGCCAACCCCGTATTTCGCCACTACTGCCCGCGACGGCAGCTTCCAGATCCCCAATGTCCCGCCTGGCGATTATCAAATGACCGTGTTCCACGAACGAGCCACCGAAGCCACTCTCAGCGCCCTAAGCCGCCGCATCGCCGTCGAGCAAACCCCTCTGACGCTCCCCCTGATCGTAATTTCCGAAGCCGGCTTCCTCCAGCTCCCGCATAACAATAAATACGGCCAAGTCTACGCCCCCGAAACCAACGACCGTTCCATTTATCCGGCCGCCAAAAAAGAATGACATCCGTGCGCAGCCTTGATCAAATCGCGAAAAATGGGGACAGCCTACTCTGTCCCAAGGCGTTCATCCTCTTCGCGAATGCAGCGCAACCCCTCCGCGCCGCGTCGACAGAGCGGGCTGTCCCCATTTTTCGCCCCGTCCGTAGTTCCGGAGCGCCACTCACCACAGGACAGGCCCCCGGCCCGTCCCCCACGAGCCCAAAATGCTAGCCCCCGCGCGAGTCTCCCTCCTCTGGAGAATCCTCCTCTCCACCTCCATCGCCGTCACTTTACTGTTTGGAGTCACCGGCTGGATCGTGCAGGACAACGCCACCCGCGCAACCTCGGCCAGCCTCGATGAAGAAGTCCGCGCCAGCTTCCACGCCTACGATTCCCTCTGGGAATCCCGAGCCGACATGTTATCCTCCGTCAGCCTCGTCGTCAGCCGCATGTCCGACGTCCGCTCCGCCTTCTCCCTCGGCGACGCCGCCACCATTCGCGACACCGCCAAGGAGCTTTGGGACAAAATATCCCGCGAAGATGCCATCTTCCTGGTTACCGATCCCCGAGGGAAAGTAATCGCATCCCTGGGCGGCGTCACCGATAGCGCGCTCATGGGCGATCTCCCCGTAGTCCGCCAGGCCGCCTCGCAGTTTCCTCAGCAGGCCAAGGGATTCTTCATGTCCGGCGGGCGCCTCTATCAAATCGCCGTGACTCCCGTCTATGTGCAGGCCGGTGCCGAGCCCGGATTGCTGAACGTCCTGGTCGCCGGCTACACCGTGGACGATCAAGCCGCCGGCCGCTTGAAGGAAGCCACTGGAGGCAGCGAGTTCGTGTTCCTCTCCGGAGGCAAAGTAGCCGCTTCCACCATGAGCGCCGTAGCCGATTCGCAAATCCGCACCCGGCAAGCCACCAGCGACCCGGCGCGAGTAGAAGCCGGAGGCGTCGAGTACACCATGCTCGGCAATCCCTTGCTGGACGTGCAGGGAAATCCCATCGGAGAGCTGCGGATTCTCCGTTCTTTTCAAGGCGCGCGCCAGCACCTCGCCGCATTGCGGAGAAACATCTTCCTGCTCTGGCTCTGCGCCGTGCTGCTGGGCCTGGGTCTGACCTTTTACGGGGCCCACAAAATCCTGGAGCCGGTCCGCGAACTGGATCGTGGAGCGAGCGAAGTAGCGCACGGCAATTATGAATACCGCGTCCCGGTGGCGAGCAACGATGAACTGGGCCGCTTGGCGCAAGCCTTCAACGCCATGTGCGCTTCGATTCAGGACGCCCAGCATGAACTGATCCGCCAGGAGCGCATCATGACCATCGGCCGTCTCTCGTCCTCCATCGTTCACGATTTGAGAAATCCATTGGCGGCAATTTACGGCGGCGCCGAAATGCTGGTCGATGGAGAACTCACTCCTCCGCAAGTCCAGCGTTTAGCCGGGAACATCTACCGGGCCTCCCGCCACGTCCAGGAGCTGCTTCAGGAGTTGGTGGAGGTAGGCCGCGGCAAAAGCATTCCCTCCGAGGTCTGCCGCTTGAAAGATATCGTTACGGCCGCCTGCGAAGCCTACGCCACCACCGCCGAAGCGCAGCAGGTTGAGATGAGCGTGGACGTCCCCGAAAAAATCGAGTTGCCGTTAGAACGCGCAAGAATGGAGCGGGTCTTTCTGAACCTGATCGATAACGCCCTGGACGCGATGCCCGGCGGAGGCTCCCTGCACATCTCCGCCGAAACAGATTCCACCGCGGTAGTAGTCAGCGTAGAAGACTCCGGCCCGGGCATCTCTCCGCAAGTCCGCCCCAGACTATTTCAGCCTTTCGCGACCGCAGGCAAAAAAAACGGCGTAGGCCTGGGCCTCGCCCTTTCTCAACAAGCAGTGTTAGACCACGGCGGCGAACTATGGGCGGACGCCGCGACAACCAAGGGAGCCCGCTTCCTCGTAAAACTCCCTCTTTAAGAAACTAGTGGTACCAGCACAAATCGCGAAAACCGGGATCTGTCCCGTTTTTCGCCCCGTCCCAACCAACCGAGCGTTTTCTTTCCCCACCCGTACACATCGCGAAAACCGGGACTGACCACTCTGTTCCAAGGCGCTCCAATCCCCGCAAAAACACTCCCGAACCCGTCGCCGCAGGAACAGAAGGGTCTGTCCTGGTTTTGGCCCCATCCACGCAATCGGCGTGTTTTATCGTCAATTAAGCTCTCGCACAGCGACACCTATGGTCATTTAAGCCCTTCCAACGACCCGCTTTCCCTCCGAATCAGCCCCCACAAAGCCTCCACATGCTCCCTCTCCGTAGCGATCGAGCCGATCGAAACTCGCACGATCCATCGCCCATCCAAAATCGCCGGCGTCAAATAAGCCGAACCCGACCGATTCACCCGCTCGACCCAAGCCAAAGTGTGCCGATCCAGCTCCTCGCCATCCAACCCATTAGGTTTGTATAAGATACAAACAGTTTGCAATGGCACCGGAGCCAAAACCGCCCAATCCGGAGCCGTCCGAACCTGTTCCGCGAACCACTGCGCGTTTTCAAGATCCCGGCGTAGACGGGTCTGTAGCGCTGTAACTCCTTGTTCCCGAACGGCAAACCAGATTTTCAGCGCCCGAAACCGCCTCCCCAACGGAATGCCCCAGTCGCGAAGATTCTTGACCTGCGTATCGGCGGAAGATTGCAGATAACTCGGATTGGTGGACATCACCCGTATCAGATGCTGCGGATCACGGACGTAGTAAAGTGAACAATCGAAAGCAATTCCCAGCCACTTGTGAGGATTGAGCACCAGTGAATCCGCCCCTTCAATCCCCTTCCACATCCAGCGGCATTCCGGCAAAACCATTGCGGACCCGGCCATCGCCGCATCCACATGCAGCCAAATTCCAAATTTCCTCGCGACTTCCATAATGGATTCAATAGGATCGAGCGCAGTAGACGTCGTAGTGCCGGTCGTCGCCACCACGGCGCAAGGCTCCAATCCGGCGGCGCGGTCGCGAATGATATTCGCCGCCAAATCCTGCGCATCCATCGCGAAGTCCTTGTCATGCTTGACGATGCGGATGTTTTCCCGCCCAAATCCAGCTAGCAGCGCCGCTTTGTTTACCGAGCTATGACTATGCGCCGAAACGTAAACAATCGCATCGTGCGTTCTGGTCTTCTCCCGCGCGCAAATCAAAGCAATCAAAGTACATGTTGACGCGGTATCTTGAATCACTCCAGACCAGGCAGCGGAAAGCCCCACCATCTGCCGCATCCAATCGGTGGTGACCTCTTCGAGCTCGGTTAGCGCCGGGCTGGATTGCCACGACAATCCCAGCACACCCAACCCAGTGCTGGCATAATCACCTAAGACACTTGATAACAACCCGTTAGAAGGGAAATAACCGAAGAAATTTGGAGACTGCCAGTGCGACAATCCGGGAAGGATAATCTTTTCTAAATCGCCCAAAATAGCGTCGAAAGACTCCGGAGCATCGGGCGGAGAAGCTGGCAGTTGCGCTCGGATTTCCCCCGGCGCAGTGCGAGCCATCACATTGAAATCAGAAACTTTAGCACGATAATCCGCAATCCAGTCGATGAGCTGGTGGCCTGCCTCTCGAAACTCCTCCGGAGTCATACCAGAGCCTTCAACGCGGCATCAATGGTGATTTTACCCTTGCGGGGTGCACCTTCGAACTCGATCCAGCCTTCGTTAAATCCGTCGAGCATCTGGATGCGCGGGGTGGGATTTTTCATCCCCTGATCGAGGAAAATCCGTTCCCATTTTTCACGCGGCACGGCTTCCGCGATCACTGAATGTGCTAATAGATTCGAGAAGATAGCAGCAATCTGGTTGGGCGTCACACGGCTTGGACCTTCCAGTTCAACGACCCTGTGCCCAGTCCAAGTTTCCCGAAGCAACTCAGCAGCGAGGCGTCCGATGTCTGATGTCGAAACCATGGGAACCGGTTTATCGAGGGGTTGCAAAAAACTGGGAAAAACGCCACCCTCGCGCGCCGGGGCGACATCCCACCTGGAGTTCTCCATAAACCAAGCCGCGCGCAGGAAAGTTATTGGAATGCTTACATCTGCGAGCGTTTGCTCTATGATGCCGTGCTGGCTGAGAAGATTCGATCGAGGAGATAGCGCGCCGATCGTCGAAAGATACACAACTCGCTCAGGACGGGAGGATTCGATTGCGGATCGCAGGGCCGCCCCAATTGCCCGCGCCTCAGGAAATCCCGGAGCCGGGTCGAAGCTCGGGGGAACCAACACAAAGACCCCCTCGGAGCCCTTGAAGGCTGACGACAGGGCTTCGGCGTCGCCGATATCGGCAAGCGCGACCTCACAATCCTGGTCTGCCCAAACCGCGGCTTTAGCGGGATCGCGGACCACCGCCCGGACGCGGCAATGCGCGGCTAAGAGAGAACGCGCTACTTCTCCGCCGACATTGCCAGTGATGCCCGTAACTACAAACACTCGGCCTATTACACCACGTCGGACTAGCGGCCGACTACTACGATCTGGAAGCTATCCGGCAGCGGCTGGGGACGCCCTTTTTCCGGCGCGGGACCGTACTCGGCCGCAGGCAGATAGAGCTTGTGAGCTTTCTGATCGGAAGCAATTGTGCGCGCGCCCTTCTGTGTGGGAATCGTCGCAACTACTTGAAACTTATCGTCAACCATAGTAATGGTGGCATCGGCGCCGTTGGCGCTGAAGGCGTACCCGTCATCGAAGGCGACCCCGTCGACTCCGCCGCCGATGGCCGGCGTCGCGACCACTTTGCCGGTGGCGGGATTGCTGACGATCATCATTTTATTGCCGCAAACCGAATAAAGCATTAGCTTTTTGGGATCGATGGCGAGCCCGCTGGGTCCGTCGCAAGGGGCGATCGAATAACGCTTCGAAACCAGGGCGTTTTTTGCATCGATTTCGATGATTTCGTTTTTGTCTTCAATATTGGCGTAAACATGGCCCTTGCCATCCACTTGCGCAAACTCGGGCTTGCCGCCAACCGGAATCGACGCGGTAATTACGTCGCCGGTTTTGGCATCGATCGCGGTAGCGTCACTTGAGCGGCCGTTGAAGGTGAAGACACGATGGGTGACCGGTTCGTAGATGATGGAGTCCGGGTTCTGGCCGGTTTTTACTTTGCTCAAAACCTTCAAGGTCTTGAGATCGAAGACGGTAACGTCGTTGTCGGTGCCGTCGCTGGTGAAGCCCTTGTTCAAATCGTTGGCGATGGCGATTCCGTGCACGCCCTTGGTGTCGGGGATGGTCCCGACCAGTTTGTCGGTCGCGGTGTCAATCACTTCGGTCTGGGTGGCGTGCGAGACGTAGAGACGATGATTGGCGCTATCGAGATAGGCGTAGTCCCAGCGGGTGGCGCCTCCGATTTTGATCTTGGTGATCACTTTATACGCGGGGGGAGCGGCGAACGCGAACGCGCCGGCGGCCATTATCAGGAGGAACTTTTTCATGGCACTGATGATATTCGCGCAAACTGAAGATTCGCTGAAGAGCTAACCGCGCGGCGTGGCGAGGACTTGCTTCACTTTTTCCAGCAATTCCGCGGCGCCATAGGGCTTGGGGAAGACTTCGAAGCCGGCGAGCGATTCGCGAAGCTGGAGGCGGTCGTCATCGAGCAGGCCGCCGACGACCAGCACCTTCATAAAGTGTTTCGTGCGCAGGTACACTGCTGCGTCGTGGCCAGGCAGGCCTTCGACATAGCCGCGGATGATCAACAGGTCCGGCGTGTATTCTTCCATCCGGTCAACGGCGCTACCGAGGTCGCCGACGGCAATGACTGTGTAGCCTTCGTGCTCCAACGTTTCTTTTAAGACGGAACGCACCAGAGGGTCGGAGGCGAACAGCAGGATGGTGGACTTCATCAGGGGGCTGTATTCCACCTTTCCATTATTACGCTGAAAAGCGGGCAGGTCGGGAACCTGCCCCACTTTGCTTACTAGCTGGGCAGGTCTAGGGAAGGAAGACGACCCGGTCGCGGCCTTGGCCTTTGGCCATGTAGAGGGCGCTGTCGGCGGTGCGGATCAGGGTTTCCGAGGAGGAATCTGTTCCGGGACGCCAGCAGGTGCTGCCGAAGCTACAGGTGACGAGCTGTGGTTTTTCATTGATGGACATGGCTTCGTTGGCGAGCGAGGCGCGCATGCGCTCCGCCTGATTGGCGGTGCACGCGGCATCGCATCCCGGAAGGATGATGAGAAACTCCTCGCCGCCATAGCGGCCGACCGCGTCGTAAGGGCGGGTGACGGCTTGCATGCGGCGGGCGAACTCCCGCAAAACGGCGTCGCCGGCGAAATGTCCGTAGGTATCGTTGACGGTCTTGAAGTGATCCAGATCGGCGAGGACCACGCCGACCGACCGATTTTCGCGGGCTCCGCGGGACAGCTCACGCTGGAAGATGTCGAGGATAGAGGAGCGATTCCAGATGCGAGTGAGGAAATCCTTGGTGGCCTGCTCGCGCAGCGCTTCGCGGGCGGCGACGAGCTCGCGTTGCAGGTCTATGATGCGGGTCCCTGCGCGGAGGCGGACCTTCAATTCATGCTGATCGAAAGGCTTGGTGAGGTAATCGTCGGAGCCGGACTCCATGCCTTCGATCAGATCTTCGCGGAGGCCTTTGGAGGTTAACAGGATGATGTAGGTGTAGGCGTCCTTGTCCTGCGCGTGTTCGCGGACGCGGCGGCAGACCTCGGGACCGGTGAGTCCGGGCATGACCCAATCGAGGATGGCGAGCTTGGGCGCGTCTTCGGCCTGGAGATAATTCCAGGCTTCGAGACCGTCGCAGGCTACGACAACCTCATATCCCCACTTGCGGAGAGTGGCGTCAAGCAAGTGCCGCGAGACAATGCTGTCATCGGCAATTAAAATCCGCATGATTTGCCATTCGACATTGTTAACGATTATAGCGAGAGAATACGACTTTATAGGTCAGGGACGTATGCCAAGACATATATTGTTATCGGCTGAGTTCGAGGAGTTATTAACCCTAGGAACTGACCCCTCCTTTACAGTTGGGGTTCCGTTGGGTAGAGTGGCGGGATGCAGGTGCTGGTTTTGCGTCATGAGCCTTTTGAACATCTGGGACATTTTGGAGAGGTTCTTGAGGAGAATCATGTCTCCTATCGCTATCATGAGCTAGGCGAGCCGTTCGTTGAAGAACAACATGACGGTTTGATCATTATGGGCGGACCTATGTCAGCCAATGACGATTTGCCGGGGTTGCGGGATGAGCTTGGAAGGATCGAGAAGGCCCTGCATGATGACTTGCCGATGTTGGGGATTTGTCTCGGATCGCAGTTGATTGCGCGGGCGCTGGGGGCTCGGGTGTATCGGAATCGGGAGTTGGAGATTGGGTGGGAGGCGGTTTGGTTTACCGAGGCGGCGCGGGATGACGCGTTGTTCGGAGGGATGGCATCGCCGGAGACATTCTTTCATTGGCACGGGGAGACATTCGATTTGCCCGCGGGGGCGGAGTGGCTGGCTTACTCGGAGAAGTGCAAGCATCAGGCTTATCGGTATGGGAGCCACGTTTATGGGATTCAGTTTCATCCGGAGATTACCGCGGAGATGATCGCGGATTGGTGCGTGCAGCCGGTGAATTGCGGGGATGTGGAGGCGGTGGGGGTGATCGATCCGGTTGCTTATGATACGCGGGAGAGGGCTAGGAGGATTGTTGAGGGATGGGTGGGCTGTTTCGCCGGTTTGGGGAGGGCAGGTCGGGAACCTGCCCCACTGGGATGAGTAAAGCTGTTTTGAGCGGAGGACAGGTTGGGGACCTGTCCTACTTGGTGCTGATGGTTGGTGTGGTGTGTAGCGCTGCGGCGGGGCAGTCTTTGCAGAAATTCCGGACTTTTTATTCATTTGACGAGGTTGGGGTTTTGGGGGGAGTGTTTCCGCCGCCGAAGGTCGCGGTTGCTTCGGATGGGGTTCGATGGGCTGCCGCGGCGCGAGGCGTGTATCGCGGCTCCAAGGAATATTTTGCCGGGAAGAGATATTTGCCGGACGACGACGTGGTTGGGCTATTTCCGGATGATTCGAGAGGCATGTGGGTGCGGACGCGGACCGGCTTTTCGCATATCGAGCTGCGCGAAATGACGCTGGAGCAGAAAGCCGCCGCGTTTGAGGAGCGCATCACGCGGCGGCATGACCGGTATGGGATGGTCGCGGATTCGCAACTAGCGGTACCTGGGAATTTATCGACCAACGTTCTCGAGGCGAACGACAACGATGGGTTGTGGACGGCCATGTATGGGGCGGGGGAGTGTTTTCGCTATGCGGTGACGAAGGATCCGGATGCGCTGGCTCGGGCTACGAAGGCGGTTGAGGCGGTTTTGTTTCTCGAAGAAGTTACGGGCGTTCCCGGGCTGCCCGCTCGGTCGTATGTGAAGGCGGGAGATCCGCGTCCTAAGGATGGGACTTGGCACTGGACTAGCGACAAGCAGATTCAGTGGAAGGGCGATACCAGCTCCGATGAGATTGTCGGGCATTTTTTCATTTTGAGTATCGCTTACGATTTGTTGCCGGATGAAAGGCTGAAGGCTCGGATGGCTGGGGCGGCGCGGAAGATGATGGACTATATCGTTGCGCATGGGTACAACCTGATCGACGTTACGGGGAAGCCGACAACTTGGGGGAAATGGTCGCCGGAGTATTTCAGCGGGCGAGGGAAGTCAGATAGCGCGCTGAACGCGGCGGAGCTGTTGAGTTTTTTGAAGGTCACCGAGCACATGACGGGTGATCCGAAGTACGCGGCGGAATACAAGAAGGTCGCGGTGGACATGAAGTATGCTCAGCAGGCGGCCCGGTATCTGGAGTTGCGGGTGGAGATTAATTATTCGGATGAGGAGCTGGCGATGTTGTCGTTTTATCCATTCTTCCGGTATGGGACCGATCCGTGGATGGTGAAGGCGCTCGATCAGTGGTGGGTGAATTGTCAGAGGGAGAAGAATCCGTTGTGGACCTATATTTACGGGGTCGGGAGGCCGGGCGAGAAGGTCGATTTGGAGGGGGCGCGGGAGACTTTGGAGCGGATTCCGATGGATTTGATTTCGTGGAAGGTCGTGAATTCGGATCGCAAGGATGTCGTGATGGAGAAGGAGCTCGACCGGGCGCATGAGAGGCAGGCGAAGACTCTACTACCTGCGGATGAGAGGCCGGTGATGAAGTGGAATGGCAACCCTTTTGTCGTGGATGGGGGCAATGGAGGGTTTTCGGAGGACGATGGAGGATTCTTTCTGCTGGCGTATTGGATGGGCCGGTACACGGGCAGCGTGCCCGCTTCGCGATGATCGCGTATCATGAAGAAGAAGACATAAATTAGCCGCCGATGAACGCGGATCAACGCCGATAAGACGATGTTTGCGAATCGGCCCACGAAGTAGCTACGTTAGGAGAAAATCATGCAGAATTCGGTTCTTGTGCCCATGGTGGTGGAGCAGACTTCCCGCGGAGAGCGTGCGTTCGACATCTACTCGCGGCTGCTGAAAGAGAACATCATTTTTCTGGGCACGCCGATTGACGATAACGTCGCGAATCTGATTATTGCGCAGATGCTGTTCCTGGCCGCTGAGGATCCGGAGAAGGATATTTCGATTTATATCAATTCACCGGGCGGTTCGATTACCGCAGGGTTGGCGATTCTGGACACGATGCGGCTGGTGGAGCCGGAGATCGTGACGTATTGCATCGGACAGGCAGCGTCGATGGCGGCGGTTCTGCTGGCCTGCGGCAGCAAGGGCAAGCGGTTCAGCTTGCCGCATTCGCGAATTTTGATCCATCAGCCGTCGATGAGCGGGCTGGCCGGACAGGCGACTGATATCGACATTTATGCGCGGGAAATTCTGCGCATGCGCGAGACGCTGAACATGATTCTGGCCAACGCCACGGGCCAGCCAGTGGACAAGATTGCGCGCGATGTGGATCGCGACTATATTCTGGAGCCCGATCAGGCGCTGGAATACGGGCTGATCGACCGCATTATCGACAGCCGCAAACTGGTTCCGGTGGCGAAGTAGACCGGGAAACCTTGGGGTCCTGGAACCGCGGTTCTGGAACGCCCCTATTATCGCTTAGTACGGTAATTCATTGATCTGACAAGCTATGTTCGCTCGTAAGCCGAGCAAGAACGAGGACAAACAGATCATGAAACGCTACTTAACATTGACTATCTTGACGCTGGGAATTTCGGCATCCGCTTTCGGGTCGCAGGGAAGCACGCCGTCGCCGAGCCCCATTACCTTCTTTTTCGGAGGATGCGGATTGATTGTTCTGGTCATGGCGCGGCTGGTCTGGAAGACCAGGAAAATGGGCAAGCAAGCGGAGCTATCATCTGAGTATGAGAACAGCAATTCTCTCCCTGTCGGCTTTCCTGATTCCGATGGCGCGGGCGGCGGAGATTCCCAAGGATACGCATGTGCTGCTGAAGATGGTCAACTCGATCAGCACGCGGACGGCGCAGGAGGGGGCACAAGTCTATATGCAGACTGCGTCGCCCATCTCCGATGGTCATAACGTAATCGTGCCGGTGGGATCGTACGTGCAGGGGACGGTCTTTCTCGCGAAGCGCAGCGGCAAGGTCTCGGGGCGCGCGCAACTGGCGATTCGCCTGGAAGTGCTGACGCTGCCGGGCGGGAAGACTCTGAAATTTTCGCCGCATGTAAGCTCGGTCGATGACGGCGAGAGCACGCAGAAGGTAGTGAATGACGAAGGAAAGATCGAGCAGGGATCGAATGTCGGGAAGGACGCGGAGCGGATCGCGATCCTGGCGGGTTCGGGCGCGGGTATCGGAGGAATCGCGGACCGGAGTTGGACCGGCGCGGGGATTGGAGCGGGAGCGGGGAGTGCGGTCGGGCTCGCGACTACGCTGCTGACGCGGGGCAGAGAGGTCGAGTTGCGGCAAGGGTCGAGCTTGGATGTGGTGTTCGATCGGGCGTTGATCGTCGATTAGTGAAGAGGGCAGGTCGGGAACCTGCCCCGCTGTTCAGGATCAGGCTTTGCCTAGGGTCCAGCCTTTGCGGAAGGCGGGCTTGATCAGTTTGTTGGCTTCCGCGTTGTTGGTCCTCATCTTTTCGCTATCCCATTCGAGCTTGCCTTCGAAGCGCAGCGCCAGTGTTCCCAGCAGAATCCATTCGGTGAATGGGCCGGCGATGGCGAAATTCGAGTCGGCCGGTTCGCCGGTTTTTGCGGCGTGAATCCAATCGGCGTGATGGCCGGCTTCGCTGCTGGCCGGGGCTCGCTTGAGGATCGCAGGCGGCATTTTGTAATCCTTCATGCGCTCCGCGGGGACCAGGCGAGTGCCTTCGCCGTAAGTTCCGGTGGTGATGAATCCTTTGTCGCCGATAAACAGGCTGCCGTTATAAGAGATGCGGCCTTTGCGCTCCGGCGCGGGCTGGCCTTCACGCGGAGGACGCGGGAGGTCGCCCAGAATTTCATCCTGCGAGAGACCGTCTGGAGCGGCGGGCGGTTCGGCCATGCCGTCGTGCCAGAAAATTTTCACCGGAGGCATGTTGCCGCGCTGCGGGAAGTCGAAACGGATGATGGATTTCTTCGGGAACATGAAGGAGCTCTTGCCTTCCTGCATGATGCACTCGACGCTGGTGGGCGCGCCCAGCATCAGAGCCATGTTCGGAGCTCCTAAAATGTGGCACGCCATGTCCCCGAGGGCTCCGCAGCCGTAGTCGTAAAATCCACGCCAGTTGAAGGGCGCGATTTCCTTGCTGTAAGGACGGCCGGCAGTGGAGACGCCGGTCCAGGAATCCCAATCCATGGTGGAGGGAACAGGTTCGGCGGCGGGTTCCACGGTGAGGCCTTGCGGCCAGATCGGGCGATTGGTCCAGGCGTGGACTTCGCCGACGTTGCCGATGGCTCCGTCCCAGATCATCTCTGCGCACTGGCGTGTGCCTTCGTTCGAATATCCCTGGTTGCCCATCTGCGTCGCGACCTTGTATTTCGCGGCGAGGTGAGTGAGCAGGCGCGCTTCCCAGATAGTTCGGGTGAGAGGCTTCTGACAGTAGACGTGCTTGCCGCGCTCCATCGCCCAGGTGGTGCAGATGGCGTGCATGAAATCCGGCGTAGCGACGATGACGGCGTCGATGTTCTTCTCTTTATCGAACATCTGGCGGAAGTCGGTATACCTAGGCGCTTTGTCGAATTTTTCGAACATCTGCTTGGCGCTGACGGCATCGGGGTCGCAGAGTGCGACGATGTTTTCCTTGGCGGCGCTGCAAATGTTAATGCTCGATCGGGCCTTGCCTCCCGCGCCGATGGAAGCGATGTTCAGTTTTTCATTCGGCGACTTGAAGCCGAGCATCTTGAGGTTCGGCGAGCTGCCGAATCCCGCGGCGGGGACGGCTCCAGCGAGCAGGGAGCCGAAGAAAAAGTGGCGTCGATTGAGGGTGTAATTTGACATGGCGTACGAGGCCCGGAAGGCTTCTCCTAAAAAGGCAGTTTAGCAGAGTGGGGAAAAACTTTTTCACGCAAAGCGGCGAAGCTCGCTAAGTCTCACGAAGTATTTCGTGAGGAATGGTGGGCGCGCAGGGACTCGAACCCCGGACCCCCTCGGTGTAAACGAGGTGCTCTAACCAACTGAGCTACGCGCCCGAAAACTTTAGTCTATCAGTTGCTCGCGGAGCCTTCTTCGGTGGGATAATTTTTCGAGTACCAGTCCGTGTGCATATTGGTGGGGATGTCCAGGACGCGGACGTGCGTGAATCCCATTTCCTTTAGCGTGCGATACGCGGGGCGGATGTTCGGGCATTTCACCATGGGGCAGCAGCCGCAGTAGATCACCAGGTCGGCATCCTTGGGGAGATTTGCGACGGCTTTCTTCAGCATATCGATGCCTTCGGGCTTGGAGCCGGGTCCGGCGAAACCGGCGTGCTGGATGTGTTTCAGCTTATAGAGATTCGGAAACGCCACGCAGAGTATGGTCGCCTTCGAGTCCTTCATTTGGCTGGCCAGAACCGAGGGCTCCACGATGTCGAATTTGGTCCACGGATCGGAGGCGTCCTGGCAGAGACATAGAGTAGCGACTAGCGCGATCCACAAGAAATTCCGCATGTGGGTAGCATAACTCAAAATCGGAACCATGATAATAAAGGCCAACTGCACCGCTAAAGTGATATTATGACCGAGGTTATGAACAATCGATTCACTCGCCGCGCCGCGATGCACGCCATCGGCGCCGGTGCGGGCTTACTTCCTTTTTCCGGTGCTCTTTCCGCGCAGCAGTTGAATGCTCCTCCGGTGAGCGGAGGGCCGATAGGAGGGCCGAGCACTTCCACCGTGGAGGATCGCGACCGCCGCATGGAATGGTGGCACGAAGCTCGCTTCGGCATGTTCATTCACTGGGGACTTTATAGCGTGTACGGCCGCCATGAGTGGGTGATGGAGAACGAAGGCATTCCGGTAGCCGAGTATGAGCAGACGGCCAAGCGGTTCAAGCCCGAGCCGAACGCGGCGCGCGCCTGGGCAAAGCTCGCGAAAAAGGCCGGCATGAAGTACATGGTGATGACCACTAAGCATCACGAGGGATTCTGCCACTTCGATTCGAAACTTACGAATTATACGGCGCCCAAAACCGCCTGCGGACGCGACTTGGTTCGCGAATTCGTGGATGCAGCCCGCGCGGAAGATCTGCGCGTGGGATTTTATTACTCCTTGATGGACTGGCATCATCCCGACGGCGCCTTGTGCGCGACCGATGACGAGGCCCGGCGGCGGTTCGTCGATTATATCCACGGACAGGTCCGCGAGCTGTGCACGAATTACGAAAAAATAGACGTGCTCTGGTACGACGTAAATTGGCCTTTGAAACCCGAAGGGTGGGAGGCGGTGAAGCTCAACCTGATGGTGCGGGAGCTGCAACCTGAGATCCTCATCAATAACCGGACCGGCATCCCGGAAGATTTTATGACCCCGGAGCAAACCATCCGCGCCGAACCCGAGCCGTGGGAATCCTGCATGACCATGAACGACAGTTGGGGCTACCAGAAGGCCGACGATAACTGGAAAACTCCGAAGAATATCGTGCGTAACCTGATCCGCTGCACACGCGACAACGGAAACTATCTGCTCAATATCGGCCCCAAAGGGGACGGCAGCATTCCATCCGAGTCTGTCAGCATTTTGACGGAGGTCGGCCGGTGGATGGATAAACACGCAGACATCATCCGCGGGCCGGTTGGCAAATCCAAAGTGAAACGCGGCCAGTTTTCGGATTTCATCGAGAGAGGAAACAAACTGTACATCATGGTGCAGTTCTGGCCGGGCAGCGAGCTCTCGATCGGCGGGCTGATGACCAAGGCGATCTCCGCCAAAGTTTACGGCACCTCGACGCCGCTGAAAATCGAGCAGAGCGATTTTCGTCTGCGTCTTTCGGGACTGCCCGCTACGGCTCCCGATCCTCTGGTATCGGTAGTGGAAGTGGAGTTCGCGGAGACACCAGCGCAGGATAATCTCGCGGTGCGGCGGAATCGCATGCGCGGGATGGTCGGAATTTAGTTCGCAAATCAAGCGCCGGATCCGGGTCCGCCGCGGACGAGGGCGTCCGCCCCACCTGCTGCTCAATCTACACTGTATTGATATCGTTCAATGTGGAATTTTAGGCGGGATCTTTTCGCGCTCCTGATCCTGGCTGCGATCACGATCGCCCAGGGTTTCTACGCTTCAAAACTGAACGTCGATTTTTATAAGGCGCACGCGCCGTTTTTCGATTCTTGTTCCTATGGGAATCAATTCGCGATCGTCGCTTATCGCGCGCGCTCGCTGGGTTTCCTCGCCGGTATCAAGGACAGTCTTTCGGGCGACGAAGGCCGGAACGTCTCCTTACCGTTTCTCGAAGCGACTCTGCTCGCGCCGATCGTTGCGCCGTCGCGGATCATGCAGGTCTGGCTTCAATCCATCTGGATGGTGGCGCTGGCGCTCTCGCTCTATTGGTATTTCGCCCGCTACCGGCTCGTCAACCGATGGCTGGCTATTCTACTCGTGCTCCCCTTCATCTCCTTCGCGCGGGTTTACGACTGGAACGGAGGGCTCCCGGATTTCCGCATGGACCTCTCGCTCTACATCTTCGCGTCGCTTACCGCGATCTGGTACCTGGGGACCTATGAGACGGAATCGCGCGTGCCGTGGGTCCTCGCGGGCGTCTCGGCGATGCTCGCTTGCCTCGCACGGGCTACCGCGCCGATTTATTTACTGGTGATGCTCGGCCCTCTTCTGGCAATCCGGCTGGCGGCGGCACGAGGTAAGCGGCGCGTGATTGTCGAAAACGTTCTGTGGATGTGCGTGCCGGCGATGATCGCAATCGGAGCCTTCCTGGCTTACAACTTCTCCTATCTCTACTTCTATTACGTCACCTGGAGTCCGGACGCGAACCGCCATTTGCCGTGGAGCGAAAGCGCGATCCATTTCGCGATGGCGGAGTCGCATATGGGTATCGTGACGATGTGGTGCGCGCTGGCTGCGGGCGCGATCAATTTCGCGTGTGTCCGCAGGCGGTTTCCCACGCTCGATTGGAAGCCGGTCTGGCTGGCGCTCGCTCCTCCTTTATTCCTGATGGTTCGCGGCGCGGGATTAAATCCGTTCGTTTCGATGCCCGCTGTCTTCGGATTTTTTCTTTTCGCCTGCGTTCCTTTCGAAGGCGTGCAGCCTGCCGCCCGATTCCTGTGGGGCCGCGCGGCGATCGGCATTCTGTTCGCCAGCGGCGCGATCGCGGCCGCGGCATCGGCTGGCCGGCCGCAGCTCTACACCGGTTCGAACATGACCAGCATGCCGGGCATCCGCGCGATAATCGATCGCGCCAGCCGCGACGCGAACGCGAAGGGATGGCCGCGCGTCGAGATGTATGCGCCGATGCTCGGCGATTTTCATTCCTGCTCGGTATCCAACGTTCTGACTTACGAATACGGCGCGATTCCCAGGGATGACAAGGCGATGTACATCCCGCATGGATTGATTTATCACTTTCCCATGGAGCTGACTTTCATGGCGCCGGACGAGCTGTTTTGGAAGAGCAATCTGCATGGCGATTCCGTGCAGGAGCGCCTTGACGACGCGGTATCGATCATCGCCGCGAGTCCAGATTATGTGTTTCTGCCGGACGAGGCGACCCTCAAATGGCTGGAACAGGAGCGATCCATGTACTACATCAACCGCAAGACGCGCGAGCTGCGGTCGCGCCTGCTCGCGCTGGGAACCTGGGTGAAACTGGGCGATCCCGTGCCGGTCAGCCCCAACGAGAAGATTGAAGTGTACGCCTACCGCGGAGTTTACTGAGCCTTTGGGCAATCGATGCGCGTCAACCGGTAGTCGTTATCGGAGACGTAGAAGCAATACAACTGGTGTCCGGGACGAGCCGCCGGCGCTGGAGGCGGAGGTCCCAACCCCCGGTTCTCATTCACGTACAGGATCGCCGGGCGGATCTCCGAATCGTAGAATTTCATTCCGTAGTCCATCAGCATGATGGTTTGAATGTGGCCGCCTCCAAACTGCGAAAACCCGCTCCGCCAGTAATCTCTCATCAGAGGAGGCACGGGCAAGGACATGAAAATGGTGTCTCCCATTCGCGGCCGAATTCCGGTGGCCAGCAGTTGCGTCCGGATATACGAGTCGTAGGCCCAGCTGGTTTCGTGTTCGTACAAAATGGAGTTCATCGCCATGGCTTCCGCGCCGGAAACGGCCAACAGGACGGCTGGAATAGCGTAGCGCATCACTGTGATTCTTGAGGCCAGCGCCCACGATGTCGCGGCAGCCGTGAGCAGCGATAATCCGATTCCGACTAAGGTGAGCATGCGCGACGGAACAAATAGAGCGTTGGCCGTGAATCCAATTAACGGCGAGAATAGAGCCAGGTAGAATCCGGTGATGAGCAACGGAATCATGATCGCCTTTTCCGGCCGAATGACGGGAGCCGTCCACAACAGAAACGCGACGCCCGCGCCTACGCCCAGCGCCGTGATCGCCGCGTAGGCGCCGTGCGGAACGTATTTCCAGAAGCCCTCGATTCCATGCCGCAGCAGCACGAAGTGGCCGTCGCCCATACCGGTGTTCAAACCGCTTTTGAAGATCGTGCGAAGCTGCGCGAGGAGTATGCTGACCTGCGATTCCTTCACCCGATCGCCGTTGCGCTGCCACAGCAACGGTACATCCTTCGGCGTCGACAGGTAGATCACGGAGACGTGGAACAGGAACGCGAGCAGCGGTAAGAACGTGGCCGCGAACGCGCGCCTTTCGATCGGCTGCCGGCGCAGACGGCAATGGAGCCAGTAAAGCAAAGGGTAAAACGGGGCCAGCACAATCAGGATCTCGCATAGCAGGACGTTCAGCCAGTTGATCGCCGCGATCAGGCCGCCTTTTTCCCAAGGTCCCAGGCGACTGGAAAGCGCGATCCAGACGGAGAGAAAGAGAACGTTCGCGGTAACCAGATATGCGCCCGCCGACATCCACGTCACTGTCTCGTACTTTCCAATGTATGCCAGATAAAAAATTGCGGCCAGAAGTGCGGGCGCGGCGCCCAGAAGCTTCACAAGGACGGCATAGAGTAGTAGAGCCGATAACACCAACAGCGCGAAGTAGAACAAGTGCGTGCGCCAGGTGTCCTGGCCATTCATGTCGTAAATCAGGGTGTAGAACGGAGTCAGGAACGCGCGGTATCGGGCCTCATGAAAGTAATTCCAGGAATTGATGGCGGAGTGGGACATGAACAGCACATCGTCTTGCTGAACGGTGATGTCGCCGTTGGTGCTGGAAAATATAAAGAGCGCCAGCAGGATAATCGTCACACAGCCCGCTATCAGTTGGCCGCGGCTGGTTCGCGTCGTCCGGTTGTTCAGATAGATCAGATTATCATGCATGAGGAACAGTGCGATCCTGGTCGTACTTCTGTGCCGCTCCGCGCAACGATTTCCGACTTGTGACACACTAAGTAGGTTCGGGAGGGAAGCAGTGGAGCTCGTTGGGCGAGTCGTTTCTCATTATCAATTCCTTGAAAAGTTGGGGGCCGGCGGCATGGGCGATATTTATAAAGCCCATGACGCGCGCTTGAACCGGTTTGTCGCCGTGAAGGTCCTCTCTTCCGCCAACGCCGGCGATCCCGAACGCCGCCGGCGCTTTATTCAGGAAGCCCAAGCCGCTTCCGGCCTCAATCATCCCAACATCATCACCGTTCACGATATCGTCAATGAGCCGGAAGGCGATTACATGGTGATGGAGTTCGTTTCCGGCAAAACCCTGGTGGACCTGATTCCGAAAGGCGGGCTCCGTCCGCCGCAGGCTTTGAAATATGGCGTGCAGATGGCGGACGCGCTCAGTGTTGCGCATGCGGCCGGCATCGTCCATCGCGATTTGAAGCCGGGCAACGTGATGGTCACCGATTCGGGCCTGGTGAAAGTGCTCGATTTCGGGCTTGCAAAGTTGACCGACCGTGGACCCGCAAGCAATATCAACGACAACACGCAGACCATCGCGGACGCTCCTTTGACTGTCGAAGGCTCCATCATCGGAACTGTCAGCTACATGTCGCCGGAGCAGGCGCAGGGTAAGAAAGTGGATACGCGCTCTGATATTTTTTCCTTCGGAGTGGTGTTTTACGAAATGCTCACCGGCACGCGGGCATTCAGCGGCGATTCGGCGTTGTCGACGCTCTCGGCGATTCTGCGCGATGAGCATAAGCCGATGGTGGAGATCGCGCCCGATGTTCCTCCGCAGCTTGAATTGCTGATCACGCGCTGCCTGCGCAAGAATCCTGATGAGCGCTGGCAATCGATGAAAGACGTGCTGGCCGCACTGGGCGCGCTGAAGCATGAGTCGGATTCGGGTCAGCTCTACCGGTCCAGAATTCAGGCCGTCGAGATGACTCCGCGTCCGCCGGGTGCGAAGAAGTCTTCGTCCTTGCCTCTGGTGCTGGGACTTTCCGGCTTGCTCATTTTGATTCTGGGCGGCGTTGGGGGCGGCTTGTGGTGGATGAAGCATCATGCAGCTCCGCCGCCGGCGCCGGTGGTGGTCGAAGTGCCGGTCCCTGTCCCCGCGCCTCCGGTAGCTGTGCCGACGCCGGTCGAAACTCCTCCTCCGGCCGAAGCGGTCTTGAACAACGACAGCATCATTGAAATGGTCACGGAGAAGGTTCCCACCAGCGTGATCCTGAGCCAGATGCGGGCGACGAAAACCGACTTCGTTCTCACGTCGGCGGAGGTGATCCGCCTGAGCAAGGCTGGCGTCCCCGGACCGGTAATCGAGGCGATGCGCGATCCGAAGAAAATTCCCGCCGCGCCAGCGGATACTGCTAAAAAGACCACGGCGATTGCGTCCGGAAAGCCGACGGTGACTCCTCCGCCGGTGGTTGTGACGCCTCCCCCTCAGACCACCGCGAAGATGACCACGGCGCCAACCCCCGCGCCAACTCCCGTAAAGCCGGTCGCGCCCGCCGCCGTTCCCGTAAATGTGGCCGATGCAATGCCGTTCAGCATCACGCTGGCCGAGGATGTTCCTACGGACGCCGAAGAGGGTCGCGCGCTGCACTTCACCGTGGTCGACGGATTGAAGGTCGGCGATACGGTGGTGGTCGCGAAAGGCGCGTCGGTCACCGGTTCCATCGTCGAAGCAGCGGGAAAGAAAAAAGTCTTCGGCCTCGGCGGCAAAATGACCTTCCGGCTGCTGCAAGTGGATGCGGTGGACGGCAAGAAACTCAACGTGCGAGCCGAGCCGTCGCGCGGCAAAGACGGTCCGGCGAAGCGTCCGATCGACTCCGGTGCGAAAGGCAAAACCAAAGAAATCGCCGCCGCCGCGGGCAGCCAGTACGTCGCCTACATAGAAGGCGAACAGACCATTTCGGTTCACAAGTAAGCGTGTTAAATGGGGCAGATTCCCGATCTGCCCTACGTCTCAACCCGCGTCCCGCTGCGAATCCAGGAACGCCCGAGCCTCCGGAACCCTCGAAACTCCCAGCGACAAAATGATCGCCCTCTTCATCTCGGCATCTCTCTCCACCCGCCATCGGGCGATCAATATCTCGACCGCTTCCGGATCCGGGCACTCCCCCAGCGCCGCCGCCGCTTCGAACCGCAGATCCTCATTCGCACCCGTCAGAAATCGCGCGACAAAAGCGATCGATTCCCGCGGGTCGATTCCCAATAGCGAAAGAAAGCACTGCCCGATCACCGCCGGCTCCTTGTCCCCCGCCAGCGCTTTGACGCGCAGCATCAGGATGCTGTCCTGGCCGGGAAGCTGCGCGATCGCCCGCGCCGCATCGCTCCGGACGCGCACCTCCGGATCGGCCAGTAGATCGGCAAGTTGCATGAGAATCCTGTCGCGGGGCAGCGAGCACGCCACCAGCGCGAGGGCGCACGCACCGCGCAGGGTAGCGGCCGAATCCGCGCGCCCGCCCCAGACAGGCTCCATCTGCACGTGCGCGATCCCGCGCAGATAGACTGCCGGATCTTCGTGGCCCAGATCCTTCAGCGCCTTGACGATCGCGTTTTTCGCCCAGCAATTCGGATCGGTCTTAGCGGCATCCTTCATGAAACGCTCAAAGGCGGAAAGCAGATCCGGAATCAGTTCGCCCAGCAGCAAATCTCCCGCCACTGCCGCAGCCTTGGAACACACAAAATTATTGCGATCGCGCAGAGCCTTGCGCAGCGGCTCGATTGCACCCGCCGGTGCCAGTCGTAACCGTTCAATAGCCGCGACCTTTTCCTCAACAGCCTCCCGCTTCACTTCGCGAATACGAAATGAAGCCCGGTGGTGAACAGAATGTCGTTCGTCTTGCGCCCCGGCAGCGGATCGCTCAAGTAACGGTCGCTCGCCGAGATCTGGAACGACATCCATTTCTTAATCGCCGCCGCCGCCGAAATGTCGAAATTCATGCGGTAATTCCCGACGCTGCTCACGTTCGGATACATCGCCAGGTTTTCATGCATCGAGACAGTCTTGCTGAATTTGTGCGTAAACTCCTCGCCGATCAAAATCTCCGCATAGGTCTTGTTTAATCCGGGCGAGCCAGGGGGCGTAGTCGGCGTCGCCGAGAAAAACTCCTTATCCATCGACGCGCCCAGCGACAAATCGAGGATCGTGTTCGCCGTCTTGATCGCGTGATACCCCGCGCCGCCCGCTGGCGCGAACCGTAGATCCAGGCTCTGGAACTGATCGTTTTCCAGATCCACCAGCCCGAACACGTACATCTTGGGCATCAGGTTGAGGTTATACTGCAACCCGCCGCGCTTTGCGTTGGCCGTCGTCAGGTTCGGCCCCGACGCATTGCTGGTGGAATAAATCTGCGTGTAGTTGACCGTGATTTTATCCCGGCTCGTCGCCCGCACCGCGTTCGCCCCCAGCGTGAACGTCTCCGTCTCCGTGTTGCCCGCCGTCTGTGTGAACCCCAAATCGAACGCTCCGGTCCACAAATCGATCAACCGCGGATTCTTGTACCGCTCGATCTCCGTGTCGTACGCCTTCTGCTCCGGCTCAGACCGGACGGCCACCACCGATTCGCGCACCGCCGCCACCGTACCTGTCTCCTTGGTCGCGACCTGGAACTTCGTACCCTCCGTGGTCACGATACCCACCAGTCGCTGACCGTCTTTCAGCGTGATCGCCAACGGCTGCGTCGACGTAAGGGCAGTTACATTGTCCCAGGGGATCGTCACTTCCCCCGCCAAGTCCGATTTCAGAACCAGGTTCTTCCCGTCATACTTAGTTATGCTGCCGGATAATCGATCCCCGTTCTTAAGGGTTACTTGATCGGCTAATAAGACCTGAGTCAGGAGGAATATCGCAATGATCAGTTGTCGCATGATGTTATCGTCTATTGTCATACTATTTGCCGCGATTCCTCTACTTCAGGCGCAAGCGTTTCCCGCCGGCAATCAAGACTCCTTAGGCCGATCCAATCCCCGCGGCACTGTCATCGGATTCCTCACCGCCGCCCACAAAGGCGACTGGAATTCCGCCACTAAGTATCTGGAGAATGTGAGTGGCGACGACGCCGTCGAACTCTCGACCCAGCTCAGCGTCGTTCTGGACCAGGGTCTCCCCGCCGACCTCGACCGCCTCAGCGATCAGCCGGAGGGCAATTTAAAAGACAATCTGCCCGCCAACAAGGAACTCGCCGGCATCATAGAAACCAAGGGCGGCCCGCTGCCCGTGATGCTGGACCACGTACGCCGCGGCAACGATTCCATCTGGCTCTTCTCCCCGGACACCCTCAAGGAAATCCCCGCCGTCTACGACGAATTCAGTTCCACGTGGCTTTCCACCTACGTTCCCAAACCCCTTCTGCGCCGGGGATGGCTCGGCATGCCTTTGTGGCAATGGCTGATGCTCGCCATCGGAGTCGCGATCGCCCTTCTCGTCGCCGCCGCCATGCGCTTGATCGCCCTTCCCGTCCTTCGCCGGGTGTTCCGCGCGCTCACCGGCGAACAGGAGGACTGGCTGCTCGACCGCCTCATGGCCCCCCTCCGCGGATTGGTCTCCCTGCTCGTGCTGGAGGCGGCCATCTCCTCTCTCCACCTGCCTCTGTTCGCGCGCCAGTTTTGGTTTTTCGCCGGCGGAGGCGTATTCATCATCCTCTCCGGTTGGTTCTTTGTCCGCAGCGTCTTTGTTCTCGGCCGGCTGGTCGATCTCCGCCTCCAGCGCCGCGGCGAAGCCGACGCCACCGCCGTCATCCGGCTGTGCGAGCGTATCCTCAGCGTGCTCACGTTTTGTTTCGTCGTCTTTCTGCTGCTGAAACAGGTCGGCCTGGTTAAGGACGCCACCACTCTGGTCGCCGGCGTCAGCGTCGGAGGTATCGCCATCGCCTTCGCAGCGCAGAAGACGCTCGAAAATCTGTTCGGCGGCGTCTCCATCATCTTCGACAGAACCATCCGCGTCGGCGACTACTGCAAAATCGGCGCGCAAAGCGGCACGGTCGAAGACATCGGCCTGCGCTCCACCTCTCTTAAAACCGACGAGCGCACCGTGCTCACCATTCCGAACGGCCAGCTTTCGACCATGAACATCGAAAATTTCGCCCGCAAGGACAAAATGTTTTTCCACCACACCATCGGCATCCGCCGCGAAACCACCGCCAGCCAGATGCGAGCCCTTCTCGATGCGCTGCGCAAGCTGTTGGCCGACGATGCGCGGATCGAGACGTCCACCATTGGCGTGCGCCTGGTGAAATTCGCCCCTTCGTCCCTCGATATCGAAGTCGCCGCCTACGTCCTGGGCACCGACGGCACGAAATTCCTCCAGACCCAGGAAGACCTGCTGCTCCGGATCATGGACACCGTCGAAGCCAACGGCACCGCCGCCGCGTTCCCCTCGCAGACCCTATACATGGGACGCGACAAGAGCCCAATGCCGCCTGCGGAATCCAAGGGCTGATCCCCCGCAGTTATTTTCCGCTGGAGCCGGTCGCCGCCGCTTCGCACTGAGCGGCGAACACCGGAGCCAATTTGTATATGGTCGGGTTGTCCGGAGCCGCCCCAGCCCCGGCGGCCGCCGCGCCCGGAACTGCGCCGGTCTTTAGAAATGTGAGGAATGCCGCAAGCGTGGTATTGACGGATGCAAGCCCGGTCTGATCGCCAGTGGAATTCGCATTAATTGTGGTAGTCGTCGCGCCCAACCCCGTTGTCCCACCCAAGGTGCTGAATATTTTGGCGTTGGCGATGGTCGTCGAAGCCCCCACCGCGGTAAACGCCGCCGAAGCCAGTATCAGCCCCAGATTCACGATCTGCCACGTCGTGTTCGCCCTCTGAAAAAATAGTGCGCTTGCACCGCATTCGGTCGTCACCCGAACAATGGCGCCTTGGGCGCAAGCATCCGTGACCGGGTTAGCCATGCAACCCGGAGTCGCGGCTAAGACCTTCCAGGCGTCAGCATTGTTCGCAACAAACTGCCTCTTGTTCTTGGTAAATTTCGGGGTCGTTTGCGCGAACGCTCCCCCGGGAAACGCCAACAGAAATGTGATCAGTAGAGAACACGCACCCCGCGTCATAAATCACCCTCCGACTTTATTTAGGGATTATGATACTACTTTTCGCTCACGGACGATAATCAAATTTATAAATAAATGTAATTACCGTTTAATGCCGGTGCCCTCAATGCTTCACCACCTTCCCGCCCTTCATCACAAACGCCACCTTGCGAACACTGGTAATGTCCTCCAAAGGATTCCCCTCCACCGCCACCAGATCCGCCTCAAATCCCTGCGCGACAGTGCCGATCTTATCGCCCATCCGCAGCGAAGCCGCCGCCATCGATGTCGCACTGATAATTGCGTCCATCGGCTTGTCGCCTCCATCCTTCACGCGATAAATAAACTCCTCGAAGTTCCGCCCGTGCGACCCCGCCACCGCGTCCGTCCCGAATACGATCATCACCCGGTGAGCCCTTGCCCTCCGCAGCACATCGGCGACCATCGGCAGAGCCTTCTCCATGTACGCGAACCCTTCGTCGTTATAATTCCCCAGGCCCAGATACTTCGGTTTATTTTCGATGTAATTATGCAGCACCAGAAAATTAGGATCGAAAAACACGCCCTTCTCGCGCATTAAATCGAGCGTCGCATCGTCCAGCATCGTCCCATGCTCGATGCCAGTGCATCCCGCCAGAATCGCCGCCCGCGCGCCGTCCGTCGCATGTGCGTGCACCACCGCGCGCAGCCCTTGCGCCTTCGCCTCGCCGCACGTAGCGTCGATCTGCTCGGTGGTCATGGTCTGCTTGCCTCCGTCGCGAATGCTGGCCGTCGCAAACAGCTTGATCACGTCGCCGCCTTCGCTCTTCACCTGCCGCACAATCTCGCGAATCTTCTCCGGATCGCCGGACCGCTCATTGATCTGCCGCAGCGAAGTCAAAATGCGTGGCCCCTCGCGCTCCCCTTTGTTAATCGAATCGCGCAGAGGCTTATCCACCAGCGCGCCCAGGCTCTGAATCGTGGTAAAGCCCGCCAGCAGCGTGACCTTCGCGTTTTCGGCAGCGTAGCCGAGCTTCTGTTCCATCGACTCGCGCCCCGTAAACCAGCGCCCGTTTTCATCGAAATGCCAGTCCGGATGCGTGTGCGTATCGATCCACCCCGGCATCAGCGTCATGCCCTTCAGATCGTAATCGGCCTTCGCATTCCCGCCGATCTTGACGATCTTCGACCCCTCAATCGTCACCGTGGCATTGCGCGCCACGCCGCCCTTTCCATCCAGCAACCGGTCCGCATGAATAACAACAGTCTGCGCCGCAGCCGTAGCCGTAGCCGCCGCGAGAATCCATAAAAACTTCATGAAGAAAACGGTACCACGAGTCAAAGGTGAAGGCACGGACTTTAGTCTGTGTGTGTTTGTAGCGCACGCACTCTTGCGTGCCGCGTCGACACTCGTGTCGCCGCCCGGATCAACAACCTAATTCCGATTCCCCTGCGGCTCCGTCCGCCCCGCCAGCGGCCTCACGACCTTCCCTCCGCACACGCCCACTCCCGTATTCATCAGCGCGTTCAGGAAGTTGTACAGAACGTTATAAACCATCTGCTCCGTGACCGGAACTTTATTCGGCAGCCGAAAACTGGCCGGCAATTCTTTATTGATTTGCAGCCGAATGGAATGCGGCAGCGCCCGCCCCTTCGGATCCCTCTGATTCGCGAGTTGAATTGGAGTTTGCAGCACGCTCCCGCTCAGCCCGTCGACATAAAACTGGCAGCGCGAAAACCAATGCACGTTCGCCGGATCGGCCGCATCGAAAAGCAGCAGAGGTGTCTGCCGCCCTTCGGCATTCAGGTCGATCACCACCCGCCGCGATTGATCGTCCAGCCGAAATTCAAAGCCGGCCTGGCGCGCGATGTTCTCCAGAAACTCCGGATCGAGTTCCAGGAGCAAAAACTTATTCGCGCCCGCCTTTAGCACCTGCATACTGAAGTCATTCTATCAGCCGCTATAGTGAAAGTATCCACGTAAATGAAGAATCTTGTTTTATTCGATATCGACGGCACCCTCCTCCGCAAAGCCGGCGGCCATCACCGCGAAGCCTTGATCGAGGCCGTCCGCCGCATCACCGGCCTCGAAACCACGACGGACAATGTTCCGGTGGTCGGCATGCTCGATGGCGATATTCTCACCCAGATGCTCTCGAACGCCGGAGCCTCGCGCGCGCAAATCCGCCGCCACATGCCCGCGGTCATGGAACATGCCCAGCGCATTTACGTGCGCCGCTGCCCCGATCTTCGCCGCAAAGTTTGCCCCGGAGCCCGCATGCTGCTCTATCGCCTGTTTCGCAAAGGAGTCGCCACCGGTCTGGTCACCGGCAACCTCACCCGCATCGGCTGGAAAAAAATGGAGAACGCCGGCCTCCGCCAATACCTCCAATTCGGAGCGTTCGCGGAACTCGCAAGAGACCGCGCGGGCCTGGTCCGCATCGCCGTCCGCCGCGCAAAGCAGGAAGGTTGGATCGACGCAAAGAGCCGCATCGCGCTAATCGGCGATCATCCCAACGACATCAACGCCGCCAAAGCCAATCAGGTGCGCTCCATCGCCGTAGCCACCGGCTTGGTCGGCACCGGCGAACTGGCAACCCATAAACCCGACGTCCTGGTCCCCGACCTCCGCTCGTTATCAATGGAGGAACTATTCGGATGAAAAAACTGCTGGCATCCTTGGCACTGATTCTCGTCGGCTGCACCTCACCGGAAGCCTCCGGAGTAAAAGTAATCGTAGGAGCAAAGCTAGGCGCCATCGACTATTCGGTAGTCGTAATCGAAAACGGAAAAATAACCGCCGCCGGCCCCCAATCGCAGATCCCGGTCCCGAAAGGCTCCGCCATAACCAGCGGCCTGGGCATGACCCTCGAACCCGACGGCGACCCCATCGAGCCCGGCCACCCCGCCAACCTGATCCTAAAAGGCCCCACGACAAAAAAAATGCACAACGGCGAATGGATCACCCCGTAGCCTCTTTGCGCTATCGGCGTTCATCGGCGGCCCAAAATTGTCTTCGTATTCTCCCGGTGTTGAGTCAACACTAGTACCAACGCCGACTCCCTCACCCCAACTTCCAAGCCCCCCGATAATCCCGCATCAACCACGAATGAGCCTCCGCATCCCCCATGACTTCTTCCTTACCCGCATCCCACCGCAAAGTCCTCCCCAGCCGGGTAGAAATATTTCCCAGGTGACACATCACCGCCGTAAGATGCCCTTCGAGAATATCTCCATTCGGTCGAGCGCGGCTCTTCATGCAATCCAGAAAATTCCGCACATGCGGAACATTCAGATCGACGCCCTTCACTTCCATCGCATCCATCAACGGAGTTTTATTCTGGATCTCCGGCTTGATCTTGAACCCTCCGCGCGTCAGCGACATCATGCCCTTCGTGCCATAGATATTGAGAGTGATCGGATCGCCCTCGCCAATCTCGCTGGTCGTCCAGGTCACGACAACTTTGTTGAACTGATACGTCACCTGCTGCGTGTCCGGGGTCTCGCCTCCATCGGTGAGCGCATACCGCCCGCCCGCGCCCGAAACCGCGGCAGCGGCATCCTCGCCCACGATCCAGCGCGCGATATCCAGATGATGCGCGCCCCAATTCGTCATCTGCCCGCCCGAATAATCCCAGAACCAGCGAAAGTTATAAATGCACTTGAACGGATCGAAAGGAATCTTCTTCGCCGGTCCCAGCCACATGTCGAAATCGAGCGCCGGCGTCAACCCCGACGCCAGTTCCGTCGGCTTCAATCCCGGAAAAATATTGCGCTGATAGCCCGCGGCGATGCGATGCACCTCGCCGATGTGTCCTCCGCGAATCAGTTGAACCGCCTGCGCATAATGCGCGCCGGAGCGTTGCTGGCATCCCGTCTGCACCACGCGTTTACTGCGCCGCGCAGCCTCTACCATCTTGCGCCCCTCGCCCACCATCAGCGTCAGAGGCTTCTCGCAGTAAACATCCTTGCCCGCCTCGCAAGCCGCAACGGTCATCAGCGCATGCCAATGATCCGGAGCCGCAACAATCACCGCATCAATGTCATGTTGATCTAACAGCCTCCGAAAGTCTGAATACGGCTTCGCCCGCCCCTCCGTCATCGCGATCCCTTTTTCGCGAAACGGATCGTAGACATCGCAAACCGCAACCGGCTCAACCTCTGGCTGCTTGAGAAAATTTCCCCAATCCTCTCGCCCGCGTCCCCCCGACCCGATCAGCCCCACGCGGATCCGATCGTTCGCCCCCAGAATTCGTGTAGCGCTCAGCGCAGTAGCGATCGCCGCTCGTCGAGTGATCATAATCCGATAGTATATGAAGTTAATGGCCCGATTTGTACCGCTAAAGTGGGGCAGGTTCCCGACCTGCCCATCGGAAGGGAAATGCTAACCCGCCGCCAAGCCATTGCAGCATTCGCCGCAGGAGCCCCCGCACTCCTCTCCGCCCCTCTCTCCACCGATATCAAAATCGCCGAAGTCCGCACCTCCTACGAAGACTTCCTCTACCGCACTCCCATAAAATTCGGAGGCTCCGTAGTCGATCGCGTCACGCTCTGCAACGTTCATTGCCGCGTAGAAAGCCGCACCGGCCGCAGCGCGATCGGCTTCGGCTCCATGTCGATGGGCAACGTCTGGTCGTTCCCTTCGAAGAAACTCACCTACGCGCAAACTCTAGCAGCGATGAAGGATCTGGCCGAGCGGATTTCTAAAATCACCGAAGCTCATTCCGACTTCGGCCATCCGATCGACCTCAATCTTGCGCTCGCGCCGCAATATTCTCGGGCTGCCGCGGAAATTTCGAAAAGTCTAGCCGAGCCGATTCCGCCGCTCTGCGTCCTGGTTACGGCAAGCCCTTTCGATGCAGCGGTTCACGATGCTTTTGGCAAATTGCACGGCCGCAATAGTTTTCAAACTTTGGGTCCTGAGTTTTTAAGAAACGATTTAGGTCATTACCTCGGTCCCGATTTTCGCGGCGAAACGCTCGACCGCTATGTGCTGCCGCGCGCTACTCCGCAACTACCTCTTTATCATCTGGTTGGCGCCGTCGATCCGATCCTGCCCGAAGACGTCATCAAGCCTGTTGGCGACGGATTGCCGGAGAATCTTCCCGAGTGGATTCGCTACAACGGCATCACCCATATCAAAATAAAACTGAATGGTGACGACCGCGATTGGGATTTGAACCGGGTTCTCCGTGTGCATCAAGCGGTTCAGAAAACGGCGGTTTATTCGCTGGATTTCAACGAAAAATGCCCTAATGTCGCCTATTTAATCGACTTCCTGCACGAGCTAAAATCGCGCTCTCCCGTCGCGTTTTCGCGCATTCAATACATCGAGCAGCCCACCGCTAGAGACCTGAAAGCAAACCCTCAAAACGTGGTCCATGAAGCCGCGAAAATCGTTCCGGTGGTGATCGACGAATCGCTGGTCAGCAAAGAGGCTTTTTTGCTAGCGCTCGAAATGGGTTATTCCGGGGCTGCGCTCAAGGCTTGTAAGGGCCAGACCGAGTCGCTGCTGATTGCCGCGCTGGGGCAAAAGAAGAAAGTATTTCTTTGCATTCAGGATCTTACGTGCCCTGGGGCGTCTCTGGTCCACTCCGTTTCGCTGGCTGCGCACATCCCAGGAGTCAAGGCGATTGAAGCTAATGCCCGCCAATATGTTCCGGCGGCAAATGTTGGATGGGAAAAGAAATTTCCGGGCATCTTTGTGGTCAAAGACGGCCTGATCCGGACCGACGGGCTAGATGAGCCGGGATTGATAGATGAGGCGAAAAAGCCTATGCTTTGTATGTTTTCCAAGCATTTTCCGGAGTTGAATTATGAGCAGCTCGGGAAAACCTGCCGCGATTTGGGTTTTACAGGAATCGATTTAACGGTGCGCCCAAAAGGCCACGTTTTGCCGGAGAGGGTTACCGAGGATTTGCCTCGGGCGGTCGAGGCGCTTCGCAAATCCGGGCTCGAAGTACCAATGATTACAACAGATATCACGTCCGCGGCCGGTGCCGGGGCGATTCTGAAAACGGCTGCCGGGCTGGGGATTTCCTATTTTAAACCCGGTTACTGGCGATACAATTCCGGCGATCCGCTGGCGCGTATTAAAGAGGTTGCGGCGGATATTCGCGGGATCGCCGAACTGGCTGCGGAGCACAAAATTGTCATGGGTCTACACAACCATTCCGGCACCTATGTTGGTGAATCGGTGTGGGATACATGGGAAATGATTCGCGATTTGGATCCGCGCTGGACCGGATTTTACTACGATCCTGGGCATGCGACGATCGAAGGCGGCCTGGGTGGACGCGAGATTTCGCAGAGGCTGGTGACTCCTCGTCTTAAGATGATCGCTTTAAAGGACTTCTACTGGAACAAGGCCACTCCGGTGTGGTGCCCGATGGGCCAAGGCGTGGTGAATTGGAAGCAGGTTTTCAGCGATTTTTCCAAGGCGGGTTATGCGGGTCCGATGTCTCTGCATCTCGAATACGACGGTGGAATGGACGTCGCTACGCGCGTCGCCGCGGTGCGGAAGGATCTCTTGTACATCCATAATCTCTCCTAAAACGCAGAATAAGGGCTTCCGCAATGCCTTATTTGACCTTATTTTGCATGGCGAGCGTCAGTTCCGTTTTCTTGATCATTCGCTGCCACAGAGAGTCGGGATCGGCGTCGAAAACGCTTGCTGTATCCGCTTTAAAAATAAACCACATGCCCATGGCGACTTCCTGGTTGAGCTGATCATTGGTCCAGCCAGCGTAGCCTAAGTAGACGTGAAAAACTTCGGGGCCGGGGTGGGTGGCGACGGTTTTCTCGAGAAGCGCTTTGGTCGAGAGCAAATAGGTTTCTCCGAAGACCGGCGCTACGCCTTTGAGCTTATCCGGCGATTCCAGCAGTCCGAAGACGGTGGAGATTTCGACTGGGCCTCCCAGATAGATGGAGTCGGCTCGGTCTTTCGCTGCATTGAGTCCTTGGAACAGGCGCGACACGGCGACGTCGGTGTGACGGTTGATCATCAGGCCGAGCACGCTATCGGCGTCGTAGTGAACGAGCAGAATTACAGTCTTCGCGAAGTTGGGATCGGCTAGATCGCGGCTGGCGACCAGGAGCGTTGCGGGGCCCAGGTCCTTGGGATTTTTCGATTGCGCCAGCAGTGCGGGTCCCGCGAGCAGAAGAGCAAGAGCGAGTCGCGTCGCCATAAAATGATTCTCTCTCTTTTTTTCGGCGGCGGTGGAGTACAATCCTTGCCATGACGGAAACTCGCCGCAAATTTATCTATGCAGCAGCCGCGGGCCTCGCAGCCGCTCCGGTTCACGCCGAAAAAAAAGCGCTTGCTCCTTTGACGCCGGGAATCAAGATCACGCTTCAGCTTTCTCAAAATCTTTCCGATGACGACCTGAAATTCGCGCGGCAGCTTGGCGTCGGCTATGTCACCGTGGGAACGGCGGGCGGCACTTATGAAACGTTTACGAAGTTGAAGCAGCGCATTGAAGGCGCGGGGCTGAAGGTGTCGAACATCGGCAACACCAATGTCCATAACATGCCGGAGGTGACGCTGAATCTGCCGGGACGCGACAAGAAGATCGAGGAGTACAAACAGTATTTGCGGGACCTGGGCAAGGCGGGGATTTATTACACGACTTACGCGCACATGGGAAATGGCATATGGAGCTCCGATGCGGAGACGGCTCGGGGCGGCGCGCCGGCGCGGGCTTTTCATCAGGCGACGGCGAAGGGGCATTGGGCGAACCAGGTGTTCGAGCCTCCTTTGACGCAAGGGCGGCGATTTTCGAAAGAGGAGATTTGGGAGAACTACACGTATTTCATCAAGCAGGTGGTTCCGGTGGCGGAGGAGGAGGGGGTGCGGATCGGCATACATCCGGACGATCCTCCGGTGCCGGAATTGGGCGGCGTACCGCGCTGTATTTTTGGGAATTTCGACGGGTATGTGCGGGCGCTGGAGATTGCGGATAGTCCGAATGTCGGAGTGTGTTTGTGCTGCGGGACCTGGATGGAGGGCGGCAAATATATGGGCCGGGATGTGTTTGAGGCGGTTCGGGCGTTTGCCAAGATGGGGAAGCTCTGGAAGATTCATTTCCGGAATGTGAGTTCGCCGATTCCGGATTTTGTCGAGGCGTTTGTGGATGACGGGTATACGGACATGAAGAAGCTGATGCGGACGCTGGTGGAAGTGGATTTTCGGGGGATTCTGATTGCGGATCATGTGCCGGGTATGGTGGAGGCTCGGGCGGGGTGGGCGTTTAGTATTGGGTATATTCGGGCGCTTTACGATATGGCGCGGTAGAGTGCGGAGGGCAGGTCGGGAACCTGCCCCACTTGAGATTTGGCAGGTCGGGGACCTACCCTACTAAGCAGAAATTAGGGCGGTGAATTTGGTCAGGTCGATGTTGCCGCCGGATATTATGGCTACTATTTTTCCGGGACCGGCTTTTTTTGCGGCTGCCAGGGCGCAGGCGGCGGCGCCTTCTACTATGATCCGGTTGCGCTCGGCTGCTAGCTTTAGCGCTTGTGCGGCTTCTTCCAGGGTTACTACTATCGAGCCATCCAGGAGCTGGCTTGCTTCTGTGAACATTTTCTCGAAGACTGTTTTGCTACCGATTCCGTCTACCCAGGACGGGCGGTAATCTACTGTCTGCGGGGCTCCAGCTTTTAGGGAAGCCGCCAGGGGCGCGGCGGTCTCGGCTTCGGCGGCGTACACTCTGGCAGAAGGCTTCAGCGTTTTCACAATGGAAGCGATGCCGCAGGCCAGGCCTCCTCCGCCCCACGGGACGATTACGGCGTCGAGGTCCGGGAGGTCTTCGATCAGCTCCAGGCCGATGGTTCCGTTGCCGGCCATTACGTGCGGGTCGTCGAAGGCGTGGATGAAGGTCGCTTCGATGCCGGGGAAAGAGCGGGTTTCGAAGGACCGCCACCATTGGTCGAAGGGAGCTTTGATAACACGGCCGCCTAATCGTTCGATGGCGCGGAGCTTTGTTTCGGGAGCGGTGTCGGGGGCGATTACGGTCGCGGGGATGCCGAGGCGGCGGGCGCAGTAGGCTACTCCTTGGGCCATGTTGCCGGCGGAGGCGGTCAGCAGGCCTTTCGCTAATTGCTCCTTGGGGGTGTGGGCTATGGCGTTGGAGGCTCCGCGGATTTTGAAGGAGCAGATGGGTTGGAGGTTTTCGAGTTTCAGGTAGATATCGTGGTCGTCGGTATTGAGGCGGATTAGAGGGGTGCGGATTGCGAATCCGGCGAGGTTGCTGCGGGCTTCCTGGGCGGCTTGGAGAGTGATTGGCATCGGAATTAATTTAGCAGTTTGGGATGTCTCGGCCTTTCAAGAAGCCGCCTCTAAGGCGGCTGGCGCCAAAATTGGCCGCCCCACAAGACAAGACTGATAGTTGCAAGGTGTGATCAGGACTTTGCCACCTGGGGACGGGGAAGACCCAGGCTGGCTATCAGGTCCTTGAATCTGGGGTCGGAGCGGAGCGGTTCCAGGGCTGGATCGATGGGGGCGAAGAGGGCTAGCGTGGAGCGTTCTTCGAAACTGCGCTCCAGGAAACCGATTGCTTTTTCCGGATCGCCCAGAGCCATGTGGACGCGGCAGAAGGACCAGCAGTCGACGTACTCGCGGGAGGACATTTCCTCTAGTTGGAGGAGCAGTAGGCGTGCTTCGTCCTGCTGGCCGGCTTTTGCCAGGGCTTCGACCAACATGGCTACCATGCGCGGGACCGGAGGATCGGTCTGGCATTCCCGGGCGTAGCGTAACCCTTGTGCGATGCGGCCTTGCGCCAAATACACGGTGGCCATCATCCAGGCTAATTCATGGGAATCCGGCATGATGGCGCGAGCAGTTTGCAGCCTGCGGTTCGACTCTTCGAATTTTCCCTCCATAGTGAGCGCATAGCCCAAGAGGCGGTGCGCGCGGATGGACAGAGGGTTCAAGGCCAGCGAGAGTTCGAGTTTTTCACGAGCCTCGGGGATGCGGCCCAGTACCATATAGAACGCACCGAGCGCCATCTGGCCGTAAGCGTAGTTGGGTTCCAGCGCGAGGGCTTTCTGGGCGAGAGCCAATCCCTCCGTCCAATTCCACTCGTAACAGAAGACTACCCAGGCGAGAGAAGTATAGGCGTGCGCGAGGCCGGGATCGAGACGCAAAGCATCTTCGGCGGCCCGTTTCGCGATGGGCATGACGGAAGAGGGGCGAGCCATGCTCCAGGAAGTCATCGCGGTGTAGACGTCGGCCATGCCGGAATAGGGCGGCGCGTAATCGGGAAATTCCGCGATGGCGCGGGTATAGTAATCGATCGCGATGCGGTAGCCTTCGATGTCGAGGCGGTTGGCGGCGTGGCGGCCCTGGAGATAGAGCGCGTAGGCTTCAATGCTGGGGGCGGGCGAGGGAAGGCGGACGCGGGCGCTCACCTGATCGCAGAGGTTGGCGGCGATGGCGGTGGCGATTTCATCTTTGATCGCGAAGATATCGGTCTCCGGGCGGTCCACCGTGGTGGACCAGCGGACGTGACCGGTTTTGGTGTCGATCAGACGAGCGGAAACGCGCAGCATGCCTCCACTCTTGCGGACACTTCCTTCGACGATGGTGCCGACGTTCAAAGCGGCGCCGATTTCGCGGGGATCCGATACGGGATTGAGGGCGGGATCGTGGAGCAAGAAAGTGGTTCCGCGGCCGAGGACGCGAAGATCGGGGACGGTGCTGAGGGCGTCGATGATGTCTTCGGAGATGCCGTCGCAAAAATAGTTCTGTTCCGGGTCCGAGCTGAGGTTGGCGAAGGGGAGCACAGCTATGGTCTTAGGGTCGGGGCGGGTCTCCGCTTCGGCAGGAAGGGCGGCGGCCGCGAGCGAGAAGACGGGGATGTAGTTGCCGGGATGGAACTGAATAACGAATTCATCGAGCCGGCCGTCGCCATCGTAATAAGCGCGGAGTTTTTTGCGGAGGCGGCGGGCTTCGACGCGGACAATGGAATCGGTGCGGGGATCATAATGCTCGCCGCGATCGAAGACGTCGTGGCCGAGGGAGAACTCCTTTAGCTGATCGACGGCGCCGTCGAGGGTTCGCTCGACGGTGGTGCGGAGGAAGCGGCGCATGCGCTCCGAGTTGCGGAATCCGGGGCTCGATAGGATTTTTTCGAGGGCGGCGCGAATGCCGGTGACGGAGGAATCGGTTAGGGACAATGATTGAGACGGGCCGGATTCGGCCTGAATACGAACCGCGGGCTTGCGAGGGCGTGGCAGAAGCCTACCTGAATCTTCCTGTTTATTCTAGTGATCAATTTTGAACGTGTCTACCCTGGAGGTTAGCAGTTCCACCTAACCGTTAGCTATCTTTTTTTAACTTACGTTCGCGGCAGGAGTCACGTTACATTCGGATTGCAGTACGTAGTCCCCTACGCGTTCGCGGCTGCGGCGTCAGGTTGTGAGAAGCAAACTCGCGTTGCCGCCGCGGGCGCAAGAGTTTCTATTTGGCGGACGGGAATCGCCAAAGGGATGGGGCTCGGACTCAAAATGACGATTGGTACTTTGAACGCATTCGATTACACTGGTGACACCGTCTTCTCAAGAAGACCAGTACACAGAGGAGAATTTTCGAATGGCAAAGAAGAAAAAAGCTGTAAAGAAAGCTGCTCCGAAGAAGGCCGCTCCCAAAAAAGCCGCCAAGAAAACCGCACCTAACAAAGCCGCACCTAAGAAGGCCGTGAAAAAGGCTGCTCCTAAGAAGACCATGGTGAAGCCGCCAAGCGCACCTCCGCCGCCTGTTCCGGTGATGCCGGCATAGATTTCGAGTTGTAGAGAAGAGGGCGGCTCAAGACGCCGCTCACTTCGTGTGAAAGAGTCGATTTAGACCGCTCCTGCTAGTCGCGGCTCTGTTCGAGCAATGAGACGAATGAGGCTAGCGCGACCTGGACAGCCACGCTTTGAGCGGCTCAAAGAGCAGGTAGAGTAGGCCGACTGTCAGCCAGATGATGGAGCTGACGGAGAGCGCCCGCGAGGTGATACGGACTTCCGGCGTGCGATCCAACTGGAGCAGTGGGCCGCTTTCGTTCGCGGCCGTGCGGTCGTACAGGAATAGAGGAGCCGCGGCGAAGAGCGCAAAGACCGGGAACGAAGACGCGGTGATGGCTACATTCGCGTCCTTGATCGATCCGCTTTGCCACAGGAAACCGAGCGACTTGACGGCGTCGGCAATTGCGAATGCTGCGAGTGCGTAATGGCGAATCGCAAGCGCGCGTCCGGCGGAGCGCAGGCCGGTCATCAGCTCGCGGGAGCGCCGCAAAGCCGCAGTACCGGAGAGTTTCTCGACCATGCAAATCACCGGCCACAGACAATCGCCGATGACCCAGCCGGGTCCCACGAAGAATACTGCATGGGCCTGGGTTATCGCGAGCACCGGCAGCATGCGGACGAGCCTCCAGAAGACGCGGAAGGAGAGGAAGCGGCGGATGCGGATTTTTTCGTCCGCGGCCATCAGCGCAGCGGAGGCGCGGAGCACGTTGTCGGAAAAGATGAGGAGCGCCGCAGCCGCGAGGGGGACGATCACGGCTCGCACGGCGGGGACGGGGAACAGCTTCCGGCTGAACCCAATCAAAAGGCCGATGATCGTTAACACCACGGTGTAACCGGGCATCATCAATAGAGCGTAGGTCAGCAGGTGTTGCAGCAGGAACGCTTTCGATCGGCGAAGGGCCAGAAATTCGGCGTCCACCGCGTTGTGAAACCGCCGCGTGAATGCGATGGCGGAGGCTGGGCGATCCGCGGGATTGCGCGCGAGTCCGGCGAGAATGGCGTCGGATACATCGCCCGGAACTTTGCACATGGTCGCGGGCGGAGGAGGAGTGCCGCTTTCGTGATAGTCGAAGAGCTCGGTCGATTTTCCGGTGAAGGGCAAGCGGCCGCAGACCAGCGAGTAGGCGACGACGGCGAGGCTGTAGATATCGGAGCGAAAATCGATTTCCCTACCGAAGGCCTGTTCGGGGGACATGTACGCGGGCGTTCCCAGCAGGCTCCCCGGCATGGTTTGCGCACCCGCGCCGCTATCGAAGTTCCCGGAAGAGAGGCCGGAGGGAGTGCGCGCGATCGCGACGGTCTCGATCTCCTCGGCTCGCGCGCGGATACCGATTGCCGCGGTTTCCATCTGATCGACTGGGATCGAGGGCAGCGGAGGCGGGGCGCTTTCCTGCGGGAGGTCCTGCGCGGGCGGAGCCCAATCCGCGAGCAGATTCATTTTAGCCACGCCGAAATCGAGCACCTTGACGGTGTATCCTCCGCGGCAGTTCGGTTCCAGCCAGATGTTATCCGGCTTCAGGTCGCGATGGACGATTCCATGGCGGTGAGCTTCGGTCAGGGCGAGCCCGATCTGATCGAGAATGTCCGCGACCACCGGCAGCGAGAGCACCGGATTGGCTTTCTGGAAATCCGAAAGGTTCTGCCCGTCCAAAAACTCCATCACCAGGTATGGCATGTCGCCGCCGGTTGATTTCGCGATACCGAAATCGGTGACGTTGACGATGTTCGGGTGACGCAGGCGGCCGCAGGCTTGCGCTTCGCGCTGGAAGCGGGCGAGAAACTGCGGTTCCGCGGCCCACCTGGGCGCGATTACTTTGACCGCCACGATGCGCGTGGTTCCCAAATGCGTCGCGAGGTAAACATTGCCCATGCCGCCCGCGCCGAGCTGCTTGTCGATCCGGTATTTGGCGTCGAGGATTTCACCGATCATGCGCGCGATGTCCAGCCGTCATCATAACAATCGTTTCCAGACCCTGACCCAGTCAACTAGCATGGACTGCGGAAAATGCGTGGAAGAATCGGGGTTGCCAGGCCAATCCCCTCCGACTGCTACGTCCAGCAGCAGGAAAAAGGGTTTGTTGAAGGCCCAGGTCGCGCCGGAGGGCAGGGAAGCGCGCGTGACCTTCGTATACGCTTTGCCATCGACCTGGAAAATAATGGAATCAGGGGACCATTCCATGCCGTAAATGTGGAAGCTGTCGGCGAATCGCTCGCCTCCCGGTAGAGCTCGTGCGGCTGTGATGCCTTGCGCGCCGGAATAACCAGGACCGTGAACGGTGCCATGCACGGTCGATGGCTCCTTGCCGATATTTTCCATCACATCGATTTCCCCCGCCTCCGGCCAGCCCACCGTCGAAACGTCCGCTCCCATCATCCAGAACGCGGGCCACAGTCCTTGTCCACGCGGGATTTTGATCCGCGCCTCGATTTTTCCGTACTGCACTTCAAACAATCCTTGAGTCTTAATGCGGCCGGACGTGTATTTGCCCGCGGCGGGGCACAGAGCGCGGATGACCAGGTGTCCGCGTCCGTCCAAGAACACGTTGTCGCGGCTGTCCCGATAATCCTCAAGCTCCTGATTTCCCCAGCCGGTCGCGCCCACTTCGAAGGTCCATTTCGACGGATCGGGAGCGGAATTGGCGGGACCTGCGAACTCGTCGGCCCATACCTGGGTCCATTTCGCGTCTGAACCTCCGAAGGCGAGGCCAACTGAGGTAATGAGGCAACTGTAGAATGCAGCGGACAGAACTTCTATAGTACGGCTTGGAGGACCTACTTGTTGGCGATCATTTTCAATGACATCGCGCTTTCAAGGATGTTGGACGCCGAACGCCCTCGTGTAGTTTGTAGGCAGGAGTTCAGGTGCTCTGTCAACGGAGAACGGGACCCGCCGGTTAGGGCAATTCTAGAACAAGCTCTGATAGGCGCGTGGGCGTTGGCTGTCCGTCGGTACACGGCCGATCGTCTTGCTGGAGGACGTAAAATTCTGGCTAAAAGGGTGCACCCGATACAAATTTTGAGGTTTTAAGAACAAAACAGACCTTATATAACAACTTCGATAGCCAACGTGGCGCGCGCCTCCAGGCGTGCGGCGTCGACATTCGTGTCGACCTGTGTCTCCGACTAACGGATGAACCGCATGACCGCACCGCTAGTTTCGCGTGCCTATCCGCTCTCCGACCGTCCCGACTCAGTGTCGATACTGAACCGCTGTGCGTAAGCATGCGGACAGACGCGGACTCTCGCTAGTAACAACACGGCAACAGCGGCGCGAATAATCCTATTGACCCCGCTACAATTGTCGGGGATAATAAATCGCTTTTAGCGCGCGAATAAATCCGAATGTTAATACGGAATTACTTTCCTTGCGTGTGAATTAGGCTGCGAAAAGGAGGAAGGCCCATGGTCAGGTCTAAGAAGAGTTCGCCGAAGGGAAACGCGCGATATCCATGGTTGGATGTTCCTACGCCGGTGCTGAGGTCGCTACAGGTTTACGCGATCGATCCGAGCGAAGGGAAGTACTCCGGCAATCTCGTCACCGTGCACGTCCCGTGGGAGCCCCTCCTGCCTGGTCCGACTGGACGGAAGGTCGCGGTCATCGACTATGACGCCGCCAATAAATGCTATTACCCGCCGGTGCAGCTCGACGATCCGATGCTGCTTGCGAGCGACGGCCTGGATCCCTCCGAATCAGACCCGCGCTTCCACCAGCAGATGGTTTACGCAATAGCCAGCCGAACTATCCATATGTTCGAGGTCGCATTGGGGCGGGAGATTCACTGGCGGCGCGCCGACCGTTTCGGGGGTCCCACGACCAACGACCACGCGCTGCGGAAGACCGACGACATCCGCATTCTCAAGTTGTATCCGCACGCGATGCAGGAGGCCAACGCGTATTACAGTCCGCAGGCGCACGGAATTCTGTTTGGCTTCTTTACCGCCAATGAGACGGGTCAGGGCCGCAACCTTCCCGGCCAGCGCGTCTTCACCTGTCTATCCCAGGACATCATCGCGCACGAGGTGACCCACGCGGTGATCGACGGTATTCGCGCCTACTTTACGGAGCCCACCAATCCCGACGTGCTGGCATTCCATGAGGGGTTCGCGGATCTGTGCGCGTTGTTCTCTCATTTTTCCGAGAAAGACGCATTGATCGACGCGATCCATCGCACGGGCGGGCAACTTTATCAGACCGAACTAGCCGCGGTTGCGCCGCAGTCCGGGGGGACTGGGAAGCCGGTGATCGGCGCCCAGATTGCGGATACCAATCCGCTGATCCAGCTTGCCATCCAATTCGGCCAGGCGCGCGGGGCGGAGCGCGGCCTGCGATCCGCGATCGGTACGCCGCCCAACTCCGATAACATCCACAAGAACGTCAACGATCCGCACTTTCGCGGCTCCATCCTGGTGGCCGCCATTTTCGATGCCTTCTTCAGCGTCTATATGAGCCGCGCCGACGCGCTGTTCCGGATCTATCGCGCCGGCGGCGCCACCCGGACGGACGATCTGCCCCAGCCCCTGGCTGAATTGCTTGCAGGTTACGCTTCGGAAACCGCGTCGTTCTTTTTCTGTCTCTGCGCGCGGTCTCTCGATTATTGTCCGCCCGTCGATTTGACCTTCGGCGATTTTCTGCGCGCCCTCATCACCGTCGCCAAGGACCTGGATCCGACGGATGACCGCGGCGTTCGCGACGCGCTGATGCAGGCGTTCCGGCTGCGGGGCATTTACCCGGAAAGCGCAAGTTTCTTCTCCGAAGACGCCCTTTGCTGGCCGGGAATACCCAAGGGCACGCTGCCGCCGATCGACGGATTGGTCTTCGGCAGCCCCAACGGACTCACCAGCGCCGAAAAGAATATCAACGGCAACGTGCTTCGCGAATGGGCGAATAAGCAGCGTCGCGCGCTGGGCCTGGACCCGAAACTACCGGTAACCGTGCCATCGTTTCATCCCGTTTTCCGCACCATGGACAATGGACGTCTGCGGGTGGAGATGATCGTGGAGATCATACAATCCCGGCAAGCGAGCTTCGATACGAGCGTTCCCGAGGCGGGGTCGTTTCCATTCCGGGGCGGCGTGACGATGATCGTGGAAGCGCCGGAATTGCAAACCGCGCTCGGAGAAGGCACCGTGGCGCTTCCCCCCGAAGTACGCTTCGCCATCGGCAAAGCGATCACTGGCGACGATTCGCGGCTGCGTGAGGACAGGCAGCGCGCATTTGCGATCTCGCAAGGTCTCGCCGTCGGCGACACGAAGGACCCCAATCACTTCCAGGCTAACTTTGGCCTGCTGCACGAGGAGTACTAATTTATGGCCACACGCAAAACGGCCACTCGCAAGACGGCCACACGGAAAAGCGCGCCGAAGCGGAAGGCAGTAAAGAAAGCTCCGGTGAAAGCTAAAACCCGGGCTCCCCGCAAGACCGCTCCGAAGGTCACTCCCGTTCCTGCTGGAAAGAGCGCCAATAGTTCCGGGGGAGGGGGAAACATACGGGTGCGGATGTACCGCGTCGGATTCGGCGATTTCTTCCTGTTGACCGTGCCCGGGAAGACCGGCCCTGCGCACATTCTCATCGATTGCGGCGTCCACGCGGCCGACATCCACAGCATCAACGACTGCGTGCAGGACATGAAGAAGGAAACCAACAATCAACTGGCGTTGGTGATCCTCACGCACTTTCATGCCGACCACATGTCCGGTTTTGCATCGAACTACGACGACTTCGCGGACTTTGAAGTTGGCGCCGTGTGGATCACGAATCGTCTCGACCCGGGGAATAAAGGGGCTTCGAAGTTTATGGCGCAGATCACCTCGGTCGCCAACCAGTTGCAGCTCCACCTCGGCGCCCGCAGCGATCCAGCGGGAGTTCAGGCGCAGCGCAAAGTGGAAAATGCGCTCGGCGTAACGCTGGGCGCGAGCGGCAGCGGGAGCAACGCGAAAGCGCTTAAGCTGCTGCAATCCGGATTCAAGTCCAAACCGCCGGTTTATTACTACCAGGGTGGCGACACGCCCACGCTGCCGGCCGAACTGGAGGGCATGATCACGGCTGAAATTCTCGGCCCTTCGCCGAAGGATTCGGATGGAGAATACGCAGCCTCCGACAACAAGACGGAACAGTACCTGGCGGCTGTTGGGGATGACGGAGTTCCCGATGTAAAGCGCGTGATGCCCTTTGAAAAGACGTGGCCGGCGAGCGCCGCCGATTATCCGGGGAAGACTTTCGACGAGTTTGACAGCGGACTCGGAAAACGGAAAGGAGACGGCTCCTCGCAAATGGAGACCATGCTCTCGACCATGCAGCCGGACGTGCTCGCCGCCGCCGCCGACAAGCTCGACGGGACGCTCAATAATCAGAGCCTGGTGGTGCTCTTCACCTGCGCGGGAAAGAAGCTGCTGTTCGTGGGAGACGCGCAGTGGGGCAACTGGGCCTACTGGTTGTACGGGAAAGCCGTGAAAGGCGCTGATCCCGGTATCAGTTCGCGCGCCCGCGACATCCTCAGCTCCATCGACTTCTATAAGGTGGGCCACCATGGAAGTACGAACGCCACTCCGATTCCCGTGGTCGGCGCGTTGAACCAGGACTGTGCATCGATGTGCTCCACGGCCACGGGAGCTTATGGCAGTCCGGCGAAGAAAACGGAAGTGCCGCGCACCGCGCTCATGGATGCGCTTGAAACCAGGACCGGTAAACGCCTGGTCCGGAGCGACTGGGTCGCTGCGGCCGGCACGGAGCCTGATCAAGAGGCAAAAGAGGAGCTCGCGGATCTACCCGACGGATTCAGCACGCCGGGCGAACTTTACATCGACTATAACCTGTAGCTAAATTGTTCCAACCTCAAACGCGTAGCCCTCGATCAGCCAAGGCTGGCCGGAGACGAATTTGAAGACCAGGTATTCGCCAGGAGCAAGGTCCGCCCTGGGCCGCAAGGTGACTACGTCGTCAGCCGTTGTTGCCGGATCCAACCCCACGGGTGCGCCCGAAGCGAACATCAAACGGGGCTCTCTCGCGAACATGTCTGGGACTTTGGCTATCAGCTCGCGGTAATCGGTCTGCGGCGTCAGGCGCACGACCGACCATCCGCTCTCGGGTCGTTGGGCGCGGAGGTAGAGGGCAGGTCGCGGCCCGGCCACCCGTGCACGGGCCTGGCGCCCAGGCACCACATAGCGCCGGTTCTCTTGCGCGCGATCCCAGCTCCCCAGCACTTTCCAGTTGGTCTTCCAGTGGTTCTCGACATCGGGGAAAAGGACCACCGAATCCAGCGCGTTCCAGCCCGCGGTGGACTGGAAATATAAACCGCGCGGCACCGGCAAACCCGGCACGGTCGTGCTTGGCTCATAGCGCTGAACCGTCGGAGCCGTGACGACGAAATTGAGGATCGGCTCCGTTGCGCCCGCATTTTTTAATGCGACCAGCCCTTCGAGAGAGGCATCGAAATCGGTGTTCCCGCGCACGATGGCCCGCTGGATGGCGAGAACGACCGTTCCTTCCGGCAGGCCCGCCTTTATCATGTTCGCGATGTCGGTATTGTTAAGTGGTTTCTCCGTCACCTGCGCCGGCATGGCCGCGCAGATGAGCAGGAGCGTGAGATTCGCTCTGAGGCTCATAGTCCCTCCCCGGAGGATTTTCGGACTCCAATTCAATTGTAAAACGGAAGACGGCGAGACCGGCTACGCAAGATCTTGACGGCGAGTGGGCGCCCATTTACAATCGCGGGATGCCACGAAAAGTGATCCTGGGATTCGGAATCAGCCTCGACGGTTATATTGCGAGACGGAACGGCGCTATGGATTTTCTGGTTATTGACAAAGAAGGGGAAGCGCTCATGGCGGACTTCTTCGCCAAGATCGATACCACCATCATGGGCCGCAAGACCGCGGCAGGCTGGGTGAAAATGCGCAAGAGCGGCGAGATCCCCGACACGCCGGGCATAGCGAACTACGTAATCTCCCGCCGATGGAAGCCAGGCAAGCGTGAGGGGTTCGAAGTGGTGAGCGGATCTCTGACAACCTTTGTGCGAAAGCTAAAACGCCTTCCGGGCAAAGACATCTATCTGGGAGGCGGGGGCGAATTGACCCGCAGTTTCCTGCAAGAGGATTTGGTGGACGAACTCTACATCGGCGTTGGTCCCACACTGTTAGGCGATGGCATCCCCGGCTTCCCCGGCAAGTTCCCTCAGCGAGACTTCAAGCTGACAGAATGCCAGTCCTACTCGAATGGTTCGGTCGGGCTGCGCTATGAACGGATGCGGACGAAACGTTCATCGTAGGGCCACGGCCAGCCGCCGGATGCCTTCTCGAATATCTCGTTCGCGTAACGGCGCATAGCCCAGTAAGATTGCGGTCCGGTCCGGGGGGTTCGCATAGAATGGATCCGCCGTGTACAGTCCAATACAGGCCTTTTCGGCCTTCTCTGAAGCATCCCTGATCGGGCCGCCGACCTTCCCCTTCAACCCGCCTTTCAACCAGACAAAAACATGGAGCCCGGCATTGGCGCCGCAGACCTCTGCACGGTCTCCGAAGTGCTCGCCTAAGGCCGCCACGAGCGTCTTCCGCCGCGCGGCATTGGAGGCTGTGGTTCGCCGCAGATGACGATCGAAATGTCCGGCGTCGATGAAGTCTGCCAGAGTAAGTTGCTCCAGCGCCGCCGTTCCCGTGTCTCCGATTGCCTTGGTCGCGGCGAAAGGCTCAACCAATGACTGGGGCAAAACCAGGTAGCCCAATCTTAAGGCCGGAAACAAAATCTTGGAGAACGTTCCCACGTAGATGGTTGAGCCTTCGCGATCCAAGCCGCAGAGTGCTTGTAACGGCTGCCCGTCATAGCGATATTCGCCATCGTAGTCATCTTCAATGATGAACGCGCCGAGGCGAGACGCCCAGGCAAGTAGCTCCAGACGGCGCTCGATGGAAAGGACTGCTCCAGTCGGGAACTGATGAGACGGAGTGACGTAAGCGAGCCGGCAGGCGCGTTTCCCCGCGACCGGCTTTGGGATTCGTATCCCGTGCTCATCAACCGGCGAGAAGACCAATTCGGCTCCCGCCGCCATGAACGCACACCGCGCGCCGGTGTAGTGAGGCTCCTCCATTAGCACACGGTCGCCGGGGTTCAGCAGAACGCGGCTGATCAAGTCTAGTGCCTGCTGAGTGCCGTTCACGATCACGATTCTGTCCGGATCGGCATTGACTCCGCGCAGGCGGCGCAATCGAGTGGAGATGGCCTCTCTCAACTCCCGGCGTCCAGCGGGCGGCCCGTACTCCAAATCGGACAGGCTGGCGTGACGCGCTCGCGCGCCGAGCAACCTGCACCAGAGGGCGTACGGCAGATCGGCGAACGAGGCGCGGCCGGGACGGAAATCGTAGCGTATGTGTGGAGGCGTCAGTTCCCAGCTCAGCCTGGACAATCCCAGACTCTCGCTACAAGCTCGGGCGGAATTTAGAAATCTCTCTCCCGCGGCAGCGAGCTTTGGATCGACGCGGAGGCTCGCCGGCTGCACCGGCCGCGATACATAGCCATCGGGTGGAAGGACATCCGCTACGACCGTTCCTGCCGCGCCCAAGCGTGCCTGAATATAGCCCTCCGCCAACAATTGCTCATAAGCCACGACAGCGGTGTTGCGCGAGACCTTCAAAAGGTTGGCGATCTCGCGGGTGGATGGAACCCGCTCACCGGAGGCTAGGCCGCCGCTGAGGATTTCGCCGCGCAGCGCCCTGTAGACCTGTTGATAGAGTCGCCCGGTCCCATCAAGCCGTAGCACAATGGTCCTAGTTTGTCATAAGATTCTGTCTACGAAAGGATCCATGTGAATGGACCTGAGAAAACGGCAAGAAATGGATCTTGTTCAGTCCAAGGGTTCAGCGCAAGATGATCGTGTGATTCGAAGCATGATAGTACTCTGCTTGAGCATTTTGGTCCATGCGGCCGAGCCGGACTGGCCGCAGTTTCGCGGGCCGGATCTGAATCCAGTCGGGCTGAACGAAGCGCTTCCGGACCGCTGGTCGAAAACCGAGAATGTGGAGTGGGCCGCGAACATTCCGGGGCGCGGATGGTCGTCGCCGATCGTCACGGGCGGCAAGGTATTCCTGACGACGGCAGTGACAGACGGCAAGTCCAAACCGCCCCAAATCGGCACGACTTACAGCAATGATTATCTCGCCGAGTTAAAGAGCAAAGGCCTCAAAGACGATGAGGCGGAAGCCAAACTGATAGAGCGCGATATCGAGAATGCGGATGAAGTCATGCTGCATTATTGGTTCTATTGCCTGGATCTGAAGTCCGGAGCGGTCAACTGGAAGTATGAGTTGTATAGCGGGCAGCCTCCAGGCGGACGCCATCGCAAGGCCAGCTTCACGTCCGAGACACCCGTCAGCGACGGCAAGGTGGTTTACGTATACATCGCGAATCTTGGATTGTGGGCGTTCGACCTGAAAGGCAAGATACTGTGGACTCAGAAGATGGAGGTGTATCCGATCTACGGGGAATGTGGAAGCGGTTCATCACCGACGTTGGCCGGGGACCAGATCATTATCCTCAACGACAACGAGAAACAGCCATTCATCGAATCGTACGACAAGCGAACGGGCAAGCGGCTGTGGCGGACGGATCGAACGGTGGGGAATCATATTCGCAAAACGAGTTGGAGTACGCCGTTCGTCTGGAAAAACACTCTGCGGACGGAAGTCGTAACGGTCGCGACAAGCATCGCAATCAGCTATGACCTTGAAGGGAAGGAGTTGTGGCGCCTGTCGGGTTTGTCCACCATTGCCATACCGTCTCCCTTTGCCTATGACGGATGGCTATATGTAAACGGCGGGACCAAGGGCACTATGTTCGCCGTGAGGCCAGGCGCATCTGGCGATATCTCGCTCAAGAAGGACACGGGTGAGAGCTCCAATGAATTCGTGGCGTGGTCGGACGCGAAGGGCGGGAGTTACCTGCCCACACCGGTTGCCTACAACGGCGGCGTGTATGTACTCAATGAAGTGGGCATCCTGACCCGATTCGACGCAAAGACGGGCAAACAGAGTTACAAGAGCCGGCTGGCAAGCGACGGCGGGAGCGGGGCGTTTACGTCGTCGCCATGGGCCTACAACGGGAGGATCTTCTGTCTGGACGAAGAAGGCACAACCTACGTCGTCAAGGCTGGAGAGAAGTTTGAAGTATTGCGGGTCAATTCTCTGGACGAAATGACACAGGCCACGCCGGCGATCGCCGACGAGAGGCTGCTGCTTCGAACCGAGACCAAACTCTATTCGATTCGCGGGAAATAGGTCTCGTCTGGACCGGGACACACGCACCACGGGAATCCGTGAAGCATTGGTCCAACTAATCAAGACGAAGTCCCAGTCAATGCTTGACAACGTTCCTCAGACTCCGCACAAGGGGATAGGTGGAGCGGCGATTGAAGCCAGAAAACTTCCGGATTCGCCATCAGCGAGATCTGTCTCCCCGCGCACCTCATCGAAGTCTGGTTCGCGGACTCTATGATATAGTGTCCTGCGTACCTGGCACTCATAACTGATTAGGGGTGGCGGATTGACTCGTGGTTTAGGCGTCCTGTCCTCGTGGGTAGATATAGAGATGGTAGGGAATAGTGTCTCCAATTACCAGATCGTTGGGCCACTCGGCACGGGCGCTGCGTATCTTGCTCCTGATTCCCCGGCGGAATCGAGCCATCACGATCGAAGTGTCCGATCCGCAGTTTACCGAGCGCCGTGAAGGGGTATGAGCATGAGCAGATCGCCAACTACTAGTTCGGAATGGAGCGCTACACAAGCGATGTTTCGCTGGACGTTCCCAGGCGCACCGATCCGCATCGACATACCGATAGACCTTATTTCGAGACTTCGCGCGGAGTTAGGTCAGCGCGAAAGTTCAGACTGCTTAGAGGTTGGCGGCGTGTTGCTGGGCGAACGAATAGCCCTAAACACGGTCAGGATCAACGAGTATCGATGGATTGCCGCGGAACAGCCAGATGCACGATACCATCTCAATCCGTCTGCGCTGGAACGTCTGCGCGAAGACCACTCGGCGCGGGAACAGGATGCGGTGCGGACAGGGGTTGTGGGTTACTTCCGAACGCAGGGCCGGGATAACTTGCATCTTCGAGACGACGAAATCAGTTTGGTCCGGGACCATTTTCAGAACCTAACCGACGTGGTCCTGTTGATCCAAACCTCAGACGAGTCATTTACTTCAGGTTTCTTCTTCTGGATGAGAGAGGGCGAGTTTGCTCCACTTTCGTTCATGGATTTTCCCCTTGATGCAGGGCTTTTACCGACCAAAGCGAGTAGGACTCCGGCGACTGAACCGGCTGAGGAAGAGGAGATGACGTGGTTATTACCGCCCATCACCGATCAGGATGCGGCGCGCCAGCCGGTTTCCAACGCCCGAGAACCAGTCAATCAGACCCAATCGGCGGATAGAACACCTCCAGGAATGCGGAAGGTGGTGTCCGTCGCTGCGCTATTGGTATTGCTGGCTGTCGCCAGCCTGTGCGCGTTTCTGCTCCAAGACCGTTGGTCACCCGGGCCAAAGCAGAAGGCGCTCGCCACGGTGGCCGCATTCCCGTTTCAGCTAGAGGTGGAAGCGCGAGGCGACGATCTAAACGTTCGGTGGAATCCCCGGAGCGCCCCAATTGCCGAAGCACGCGACGGGCGCCTCGTGATTATGGAAGGCGACCAACAGCCGCCGCGGATCATACCGCTTAATCCCCAGCAACTAACGAGCGGACACGTTTACTATCGGTCTTCAGCGGAGCGAGTCCAGTTCCAATTGGAAATTGTTGATCATTCCGGGGCCATCTCCAGAGAGTCTGTGCTGGCATTGTCCACCCCATCGGCGGTGGCCGCACCACTATCCTCGCCACAACAGACGGGCAATCCGCAAGCGGCAGCCAAGAAGGTGCAAAGCATTCCAATCCCCAGCATCGTTGCGGCGGCGCGACCGACGGCGAATACGCCGGAGGCGCCTCCAAAGGTCCAGCCCGCACCACGCGTATTTACGCCGCCACCTCCTAGCGGTGGTCGTACCCCCCAACTGCCGACGATCACATTCGACCCGCCGACTACTCCGACGGTCACCGCCCCGCCGGGAGCAGTCGTCTTACCGGCGACACTCAGTAAGCTGCCGGTGAATGTCCCGCCTGCGCGACCAGTGAAGGAAGCTCCCGTTGCGAAGCCGATTGTGGTCGCCAACCTGCAAACGGCGGAAGCGATAAAGAGGGTCATGCCCGCTTATCCGCCGATGGCCGCGGAGCGACGCATCCAAGGCACGGTCCGGTTCATCGTAACAATCGGCAAAGATGGCAGGGTTAAGAGCCTGGAATTGGTTAGTGGTAACCCTATATTCGTCAAAGCGGCGACGGACGCAGTGAAGCAATGGCTCTACCGGCCTGCTCTGCAAAATGGCATTCCGGTTGAAATGACGACTCAAATCGATCTTAACTTCACGAAACCTTAGCGCGCACGATGGATGCGCATGCATCTCAACCGGAGGGATCACGCCCGTTATAGTTCCAGTCACAGCGCAGTCACACCAATAAAAAGGGCAATAATATCGTTGCCTGACAACCAGGCCATTGCGAGATCTGCGGCCGGCGGATAGACTACCACTAAGCCCAGTGTTCTCACACACCCCCTGCGAGTGAGCGTTCAAATGCAACCTGAAACGAGGAACGACGCGAAAGTACGCGCAACTTCTACCTATAACGCGGCGGCCGATTATTTCGATGCGCCAGCCCTTTCGTTCTGGGACCGCATCGGCCAGCGAACAGTGGAGCGAATGTCGCTGAAGGCCAGTGCGAGGGTTCTAGATGCGTGCTGCGGCAGCGGAGCCTCAGCCATTCCGGCAGCGAAAGCCATAGGCCCCAGCGGGCGTTTACTAGGTGTCGATTTAGCAGAGAATCTCCTGCGCTTGGCGCGAGGGAAAGCGTCGCAGCTCGGCCTGACGCACGCCGAGTTCCGTGTGAGCGATATCGAGGAATTGGATCCGATCACGGAAACGTTCGACGCAGTGATTTGCGTGTTCGGTATCTTCTTTTTGCCGGACATGCCTTCGGGTGTTCGTTCACTTTGGCGAGTTCTCCGGCCCGGCGGGCAACTTGCAATTACCACCTGGGGACCGCGCGTCCTGGAACCCGGGAGTTCCGCTTTTTGGAACGCAGTGCAGGACGAGCGTCCGGACCTCTATAAGAGCTTCAATCCCTGGGACCGCATCAACGAACCGCGTGCGCTTGCATCAATGCTGCTCGAAGCGGGTGTACACACAGACGATCTCCTGGCAGAGGACGGTACCCAGCCTCTAAATTCGCCGGAGGACTTCTGGACCATCGCAATGGGATCAGGCTACCGCGGTACTATCGAGCAACTAGATCAAGAAACACGGGAACGCGTGTGCCGGGCAACTGTGGATTACATAGCGAAGAACCGCGTGCTAAGCGTCGAAACCAACGCGGTCTATGCAATCGCGCGCAAACCATAGAGCCCTGTAAACTTCGCGTGGCTAAACATCCGTAGCATCACAGAATAGCTAGTTTTCTGATGGAATTGCTCCCTCGGGCGGGAGCCATCGCAGCAGGATCACTTGTCATAAAAGAAGTGAAGCGCGAGGTTAGATTAAACGTCCGCATGCGTAATCCAGAAGTTGAGTGCCAGAGCGTCGCGGAACGGGCACTTCGACACTCTGGACGCTTCTCGTCCCATATCTATTTCGGCAAGGTCCGCAACTCGCCGATCCACGCCGAACCAGCAATCGGGCCTGCCCGCCAAAGCCCGTGACACCGATTGTGATCGGAAAATGCCCCGGGCGGTATGGAGTCCGAGTGGCTCCCTCGTGTATAGTCCGGCTCTGCGCAGTGATTTGCGCTTCCAAGAAAAAAATATGACACCGATGGCCGCTTTAAGCTCGGCGCTTCGCCTGTACCAGCGACAGGAAAAACCGGTTCGAATAATAGGAGAGAACATATGAAATCGATCTTGACTTCAATCGCCGCAAGCATCTTGCTCGCCGTACTTGCCGTCGCGCAGCCGCAATATACCGTCACTGACCTCGGTACATTAGGGGGCCCGGGGACGAGTAGCAACCCGTTTGGAATTAATGCTATCGGCTGGACTGCAGGGACGTCTAACCTGGTCGCCAACGGCCCCCAACGCGCCTTCATTTGGTACGGCTTCGGCCCCCTGCTCAACCTCGGCACGCTTGGCGGCCAGAAATGCACCGCCTGTAATAGCCAGGCAAACGGGATGAACGCGTTTGGCCAGATTGCGGTCGGCTCCGAGACCTCTAACATGGATCCCAGAGGCGAGGACTTTTGTGGCTATGGCACTCACCATCAGTGCCTTGGCGCAGTCGGAAGCTTTTTCGGCCTGGCGGCTCTCCCGGCCCTGCCGGGCGGCAATAACGCCAACGCTCTTGATGTGAACAATCAAGGACAGATAGTCGGGCTTGCCGAGAATGGCACCAGCGATTCAACCTGCGTCAGCGGCGGCACTGCGTTTCAAGTGCTTCGTTTTGAAGCGGCAAACTGGGGGCCGAACGGGCGGATCCAGGAACTGCATCCTCTTCCTAACGATACCGTCGGATTCGCCACGGGGATCAACTCCAATGGCCAGGCATCCGGAGCGTCGGGTTTGTGTTCCAACACCGCCTTTGTGACCCCATACGGGCCGTTCGCTCCGCACGCCGTTATGTGGGACAGCAACGGTGCGTCCACTGATTTGGGCCACCTGCCGGGCACGCCGGCGGGCATTTATAATCTTGCTACGGCTATCAATGACCGCGGAGAGGTAGTCGGATTTGCCTGCGTGGGCTCGGACACCAACCCCGCGACATGCGTCCAAGACGCATTCCTCTGGACCAAGGATACTGGCATGCAGGACCTCGGCGGCCTTCCCGGACACATCGCCAGCGGACCACCCTGTTGTCACACGGTTAACAACAGCGGCGTGATCGTCGGCCTTTCCGTAGCTGCGGATTATACTGAGACCGCCGTCATCTGGCAAAACAAAGTCGCGATAGACCTCAACACGCTCATCCCGAAGAACTCAGGCTGGTATCTTGAGTGCGCTCAAGGGATCAATGATGCGGGCGAGATCATTGGCTTTGGCACGATCAACGGAAGCACGCATGCGTTCCTCGCGAAACCCAGGTATTAGAATCGCGCGATACTGATTCCGGTCAACAAAAAGCAAAAAGCCCTAACGTCCCGGGTTGGGGCTTTCCTGAAAATCCGCGTGTGGGATGGGAACGTCAGCGGCCAGGCGGGATGAATCGGCCTTTCGCGGCGACTCGGGAAGGAAACGGGATACTCGTTGAAGAGGCCCTGGATAGTTCCCGTTTTGATTGGCTTAACCGGAGGCTATGTCCGCGAGCGTCCAGGCGTGAACGCTCGGACCATCGGGAGAGCTGATAATACTTCTTGAGGTACTAAGAATGAATCGACCCTCCAGTATTTTTTTCGCGCTCGCGCTTGCGACACAAGCTTCGTTCGCAGCGCTTCCGCAACCCGTTAAGTTGAAAAGCGGCCTGGTCGCCGGAGTGGCCGCCGACGATTCTTCCATCACGGTCTTCAAGGGGATTCCTTTCGCCGCGCCGCCCGTAGGCGATCTCCGTTGGCGCGCGCCGCGACCGGCTGCGGTCTGGATGGGAGTTCGCAAGGCGGATCGGTTTTCTGCCAGTTGCATCCAGAACGTTGTTGCCGAGCGAAAGCCCTGGACATTTGAGTTCATGACCCACGGAGATATCAGCGAGGACTGCCTCTATCTGAACATCTGGACTCCCGCCCGGGCCCCTGGTGAGAAACATCCCGTGTTCCTCTGGATGTACGGCGGCGGAAATACCGAAGGAAGTGCGGTAGTTCCTGTCTACGATGGAGAGCAATTAGCAAAAAAGGGACTGGTGGTGGTCACCATCAACTATCGGCTCGGCGTATTCGGTTTCTTCACGCATCCCGAACTTACAAAGGAATCCGATACCTCCGGCAACTACGGACTCTTGGACCAGGTCGCAGCCCTGCAATGGGTGAAGCACAATATCGCGGCATTCGGCGGGGATCCGGCCAGAGTGACTATCGCCGGACAGTCGGCCGGCGCCTCGGATGCTCACAGTCTAGTGGCGTCGCCTCTCGCGAAGGGCCTTTTCGCGCGGGCCATTGAAGAGAGCGGTTCGAGTATTCCGGGTAACATGCGTACTCTTTCCGAGCAGGAGAAAGATGGCGTGCGATTCGCCGAGGCGAAGGGCGCGCATTCTGTTGCGGAACTGCGCGCGATGTCCGCACAGGATATCTTCAAGCCTGTCACGGGCGCGCCGCTGCGTTTCGGACCGGTGGTGGACGGGCATTTTCTAACCGCCTCGCCGAACGAAATCTTTGCCCAGGGGAAGCAGAACGACGTGCCGGAGTTGACTGGTTGCAACAAAGACGATCTCGGCGGGGGTGTGCCTCATCCCGACACGACGGTGGAACTTTTCTTAAAAGTGGCGCATCAGCGCTACGGCGATATGGCGGAGGCATTCCTGAAGCTGTATCCAGCGGAATCCGATGCGCAGGCTCGGGAGTCACAGAACGAGAGCGCCCGCGACCAGCTCCGAACATCGATGTACCTGTGGACCTTGAACCGGGCAAAGACGGCGAACAGCAAAGTTTGGACTTACTTCTGGGATCACCCGCTGCCTGGACCGGATGCCGAGCGTTACGGCGCCTTCCATACTTCCGAAGTGCCCTATGTATTCAATTCGCTGGCGAAGTCGGACCGGCCTCTTACGGATTCGGACAGAAAAATCGCCGACATGATGTCATCCTATTGGGCCAATTTTGCGGCGACAGGAGATCCAAACGGCCAGGGACTACCTCATTGGTCTGCAGTGAGCGAAGCTCCTGAAATGACCATGGAGCTCGGCGATACGAATAAGCCGATCCCGATCGCGGGCAACGGCGCAAAGGAGTCGTTCTTTACGGAACTCCTGTCGAAGCCGCGCGTCTCGCAGCGGCGGGAGTAGTCGCTCAGAAATCGCAGTTTCGATAGTCTTCACTTAGGTTAATCGAGGCGCAGGGCGTCGATGGGCGGGATGCGCGTGGCGCGACGAGCTGGCAGCCAGCATGCCAGGGCGGCCACAAAAGCGAGGACCATCGCCACTCCGGCGATCGTCTGCGGATCCGTCGGGCCTACTCCGAAAAGCAGTTTCGCCACGAAGCGTGTGAGGGCAATCCCTGACGCCAAGCCAATCGCGACTCCGATGAGCGCTAATCTGAGCCCCTCGCCAAGCACGAGCCATAGCACATCGGCGGAGCGGGCTCCTAAGGCTATGCGAATTCCGAACTCGCGGGTGCGCTGCCCCGCAGCATAGGCGACCACGCCATAGAGTCCAACCGCCGCCAGAATCAAGGCGAGGGTCGAGAGTAAACCAAATAGAACCAAGTTCAGCCGCCGCGGAGAAAGCGTATCATCGATTCTTTGCGACATTGTTTTGACGCTATCGACAACTACTGCGGGCTCAATACGGCGAACTTCGCGCTGCGCGGACGCCAACAACGTCGCCGGGTCGTCCGTGGTGCGAAAGGCGAACTCCATCCTTGTGCGAGGCTGCTGAGCGAACGGCTGATAAGTGGCATACCCGATTTCGGAATCAAGACTGCGGTTGCGTACATCCTTTACCACGCCGACGATTCTTAACCACTTCGCCGTATCAGGCGGCCCGATCTCGAAGCGCCGGCCGACAGGGTCCTGACCCGGCCAGAAACGGCGCCCCATGTTTTCGTTGATGATGGCGACTTGTTCGTGTTTCCCGTCATCAGAGTCGTTAAACTCGCGCCCCCGAATCAGGGGGATTCCCAGAGCGTGAAAGTAACCTGGCACAGTCCCGCGCATACTGGTGGCGCCGAGTTCGCCCGGCTTTGAGGCAACGCCTTCGATCGTAATATCGCCATTCGGATCGCCTCCCGAGATCGGCAGCGAATTGACCATAGTGGCGTCGATCACGCCCGGCAGCGACTTGAGGCGTTCGAGGAACTGTTGGTCTATCTGAGTCACCGCTGCGATGGTCTTGTAGCTTTCTGGTAACTCGATCCGCATCGACGCAAGATGATCGGCTTTGAACCCCGGATCGACTTGAAGCGCGCGCCGGAAACTGCGGAATAATAACCCGGCGCCCATCAGGAGTACCAGACACAACGCTACCTGCGCGACCACCAGGACCTGTCTCGCGAGTGTCCGGCGCGACCCTCCCCCGGCCCGCGGTCCGCTCTTTAACGCTTCAGCCGCGTCGACGCGGGCGCTGTGAATTGCGGGCGCGACCCCGAACAGAAAGCAAGTCATAAGCGTCGCTGTGAATGCGAAGAGAAGCACCGGCAGGTCTATGGCGACTTTCAGCAATCGCGGGTCCCTGCTTAACCACTGCAATCCGTGGGTCGCCCAGACTGCCAGTCCGATTCCGGCCAGCCCTCCGGCGAACGCGAGTGTGGCGCACTCGGTCAGCAACTGCCGGATCATTCTCTCCCGCCCGGCACCCAGAGCGCTTCGGATCGCCATTTCCCGCGCGCGGGAAGCGCCGCGAACTGACATCAATCCGGCCAGATTCGCACACGCGATCAGCAATACAACGCCGACCGCTCCGAGCAGCGCGAGCAGGGCGGGACGCAGGTCTCCGCTCAATTGGGACTGCAGCGGGTTGATGCGCATCACGAAATTGCGGTTGACCTCCGGATGAGCAAGACGGATCTGCTGCGTGATTCCCTCCACTTCCACTTGGGCCGCCGCAGCGGTTTGCCCACGTCTGAGGCGGCCGATCGTGTTCAATACCCACACTGCTCGGTGGGTGGCGAAATAAGGGTCGATCACTCGCCCGAGCGGCAGCCAGTACTCGGACGGCAATAACGTCTCGAACCGGTTCGGCATGATGCCGATAACGGTTGCCTCCAAATCGTCAAACCGGATAGTTCGTCCGAGCATCGCGGGATCGGCGCCAAAACGTCCGCGCCAGATGCGGTCGCTCAGCACAATCACCGGTGGCGATGCCGGTTTTTCGTCATCCACGTTGAACGCACGCCCAACCGCGGGCTGTACGCCGAGGACATCGAAGAACTCATGGGATACTGCGGATCCTGAAACGCGCGCCGGCTCAGCGCTTTGTCGCAGTACCCGGTCGTCGCGCAGAATTCCGGCAAGGCTCTCGAAAGAATGCGATCGGGCCTGCCAGTCACGGAAATTCAGAAACGATGCTCCCCACGCATTTTCTTGATTCGATCGATCCACCTCACCCACCCAGACAATCCTGCTGGACTCCGGGTAGGGAAGCGAATGCCACAACACCGCGTTGGCAACGCTGAACATCGCGGTATTCACGCCGATTCCGAGGGCCAACGTCGCGAGCGCGACCAACGTGAACGCCGGACTCCTTCTGAGCGTTCGTAGCGCGAAGCAAAAATCCTGCCACAGAATCAACATTGGGGAATCTCCTTTTCTAACCGGCGCCACGGGCGGCGTGGCGCGTGAAAATCGCAGACAAACAGCGGTTACCGTCAAGTCGAGAATGGTTTGCGCCGCCAGCCGCCATCCCTCGCCCTCTCGCCAGCGGTCGTCGAAGGTAGCGAGCATGTCCTCGCCGAAATCGCGACGGAATTGTGTCGGCAAAAGATACAATAGACACTTCACGATAGAGCGCATTATGCATCTCCTCGGGGTAGGAGCCTTCGACTCCGCATGAGATCCACAAGTCCGGAGAGACGTTCGGCCTCGGATCTCAACACCCGGCGTCCAAGACGGCTGATCCGGTAATAATGGCGCCGCTCGTCCGAGTCGGCGTCCTCAATCAGGCCTGCCTCAAGGAGCCGGCTGAGAATTCGGTAGAGCGACCCAATTTCGAGCCGTACAGCTCCCCCCGATTCCGCTTCCGACGCCTTCATGATTCCGTAGCCATGAAGAGGACCCTCGGCAAGCACCAGCAAAATGTGAAAATCGGCAGACTTCAAGGGGCTGCTCATATCTGTAGATCGAGTATATGTAATTCGATGATATAACACAAGCGCCGCAGAGCCGGCCCAGGCAGAAACGAACGCTTGAGGGCGCGGATTTACGCAGTCGAAATTAGACGCGGAATGGTCGACTACTCGTAGAAAGCAGAGGTTAATCATTCAGCCTCAGCGCCCCCATTTTGGCCAGAACGGCCTTCCGAGCCATTAGCCGATAATTCGAATTGGCTGGCTGATACTCGTCCAGGTTCAACTTCCCATATCGGGACCCGCCCGCGTCGCCGAAATCTGAGCTTTGTGCCAGTCGCGCGGGATCCGGACAGAGCAGTCCACCGCGGATCGAAAATGTCGGTCAACGCTGCGCATGGATCGCGCGTGACGTTTTCTTCCAGAGGCTCGAATCAGCGTCCGTCTGGATTTGATACGCTGACCGCATGCGTCCCCAACCTCTGATCGCCGTAAGCGACGTGGAAGCAAGCAGTCGATGGTACCAGCGTCTGCTGGGCTGCCGGAGCAATCATGGTGGCTCCGCCTACGAACAGCTCGTCTCGGATGGGCAACTTATTTTGCAGTTACACAGCTTCCAAGTTGAACATCATCACGGGCCGATTGCCAATCGTGACGACAAGCCGTACGGAAACGGGGTCTTGCTCTGGTTCGAGGTCGATGATTTTGAAGCAATTATGCAGCGCGCTATTGAAATGGGCGTCGAGATTATAATGCCTAGGCATCGGAACCCTCCAGATGGAAATGGCGGCCCGAATCACTGGGAATGCTGGGTGCAGGACCCGGATGGCTATATCGTGGTCGTTGCTAGTCCATACGGAACGGCCGACGGTACGTGGCATCCGGACGGACCCACGTTCGGCGAATTTCCAAAGACGGCGCTATAACAGGATGGCCCGCGGCGCTCAGAGCCTTTCTCCGAGATGACAGTAGCACGTAGTTTCACGTCGTGCCTTTAAATCGCGCCAGTGCACTCTTTGCACCGTCGCTATTTCAGGGTGACCGTCTTATCCGTAAAGCGCAGCGTCTGGATATTTCGCAAAACATCTGGCCCCTCGGCAGTCACATTCCCGATGACTGTCACCGAGCCGTCGGCATTCGTAAGCATGGTGTAGTTCTTGGAAGCCGCCCAGTAAACCACCGTATTGTTTCCCGCCCCGCCGTCAATGGTGTCGCTCGTGTCCTCAAGAAAGTTCGACGCGACGAGAAAGGCGGAAGGCGGGAACACAACGGTGCCATTGTTGGAATATGTGAAACCAGGATTGCTGCCTCCGCTTGAGTAACTCGCGGATCCCAGCGATATAGGCGCACCCTTATACGTCATATCCATGATCTCTACATTCGAGTAATTATTTTGATCGGTATAGCTAGTTCCTGTGACGTCGATTTCCACTGCAGATATCGGTTGGTAGGGCCTCACATCAATCTGAAAGTCCTGCGTGCTCGTGTTGTAGACGGCCGTAATCGGCGTTGCCGCTACCGCGATCCGTCCGTTGATCTTAACTGAAATCGATGGGGTGGTGGCGTTCAGGTTGGTAGCGGCAAATTGCAAATCAAGAATGTTCTTAAGCCCTGCGGCCGAAGGATGGGCGTAAATCGTATCATTGCCCGAACCCCCTACAATAGTGTTGCGGCCAGGCCCTAAGATAAAGTAATCTCCCCGGTTGCCGCCGATCAGCGTTGCCGTCGCGGCGCACCCCCCGAGAGGTAATTCACAAACCCGGGCGAGCCTTTTGCGATTGGATTGGTGGGTGTCGCGACGAACATGAACGGCCCCGTCGATAAAATCTGCGATGTTTGAGAGGCCGTCGTGATCGATGGAATCCACCCCAGTTGCGTATAAAACTCGAAGCTCAACATGTCCGCATTCGGATCTTCCAAAGGAAGGGGATAATCGCCTCCCAGGACTGGCACATTTGCGCTGTCGTAAATGGGGGCCAACGTTGTTGCGATGTAATGAGCGGAACCTACGCCCTTATACTCCGACGTTAAGCCGTTCGATGCGGGCTGTCCGTAATACACCCATTCGTTGAAAATCGCGTCTAGATTCCTTAGCGAACTAGGATCGCTAGCCCCTATCTCCGACGGATTATTGCCCAGCAGGTAGAACGGACGAGTCAGCGGAAGGGAATTGACATGCGCCCGGATCTGGGAAACCAATGTCGCCATCGCCGGTACCGCATTGGCATAAACGGGATTTCCCAACGAGTTCCCCTGCGACCACTCCTGGTTGCCATCCAGAACGTCCAAAAACACCCCATCATATCCAGTGGCGACAAGTTGGTCGACCTGGGCAAACACCTCTGGAGCCCACGCAGGATTCCAATATTGCACCGAATATAGGCCGGAATATCCGGGGTTTGGCTTCCCAAACCAGGCGGGCAAAGAACTGCCGCTAAAGAGGTCAGGCTCGGAATACGACATTGCCTCTGCGACGTCGATATATCCAAATATGAGTTTCTTGCCGTTTGGATCAGAGACGCTTCGGTTGATCGTCACGTTGTTTGCGCCACCTCCCAAAATGATGAGGTCGGAGGGGCTGTTACCTATAGCCACGAGCAGGCCCGGCGTACCCGCGTTCGCACCGATGATGTACTCGAACGAGGTTACGTGATTAAGCCGCGACGTTCGCGGCGGACTGTATTCGCCACATGGACGGGCAGCGTGCAGTCCAATTGGCGCCCGAACGGGCCTTCCCTCTTGCGCGTGAGCTAGTATTCCCGACAATAAGATCAGGGCCCCAACGGTAGGAACTCTCATTTGGCGGAGCATATCATATTGGCGCATTTTCCGACGCGAAGCTGCGCCGTTCCCTGGCTCGCTGCAGCGAGGTTTCGCGTAGACTGCGAGCAAACCCCGAGTCCTGAGGAGGCGCTGTAGCGCTGGGTAGCGGCTCAAATCAATCTGGCACTATGTTCACTCTACGATCCAGGGGCGGGATCGCCGCAGAATGGTGCCGATAGCGTGCCTTATCGGGCACCCCCTTCCGACGATCAATTGACATAAGGTTCTCGGTGGCTAGTGCGGTAAGTACGCGCCATAGCGATCGGAGCCCTTTCAGTCCGCACGTAAAAGGGTTGAAGGATCAATTTCTGCGGCCGCTCTTGCTGGGAGCCATGTAGCCAGAATCCCGGCTGTGCCCAGTATTGCGACGACGGATGCCGAAACCCAGAGGTCGATCGGGCTTACTGCAAACAGCATCCCTCGTAACCACTGTGAAACTAGAACGGAGATGAACAGACCTAAGCCTAGGCCCGCGCCGATCAATCGCCCTGCCTCAGCCACAACGAGGCCCGCGGTTTGGCCACGGCTAGCACCGAGTGCCACGCGAATTCCAAACTCGCGGCGGCGCATGCCGACCAGATAAGCCATCAAGCCGTACACGCCGACAACCGCGAGAACAAGAGCAAGGCCCGCAAAAAGCGCGAGTAGAATCAAGGTCAAACGCCGGTGAGCCACAGTGACTGCAATCCGCTCCTCCATGGTCGCGATGTCATAAACCGGCTGGTTCCGGTCGAAGGCACGGATAGTATCGCGAACGCTTTTCGCAAGGTTACCAGCGCCCCGAACAACCAGAGTGAAACCGCTCAGTGGCACCTGGGCGTCAGGCAGGTAGGCTTGCATTTGCTTTTCTTGATCGAGTGAGACTTGACGAACATCGCCCACAATCCCAACGATGCGAAACCATGGAGCCTTCTCGCTGCGGCCCCCGAGTTGGATGAATTTGCCGATCGGCTCCCCGTTCGGCCAAATCTGTCGTGCAGCGGTCTCGCTGATCATGGCGACAGGCTCCGTGCCAAGGTGATCCTGATCCGTAAAAGCGCGCCCACGCAATACAGGAATCCGCATCGCGCGCAGATAATCCACGCTGACAATATATCGATCCGGCGATGGAGCCTGGCCCTCCGGTACAAACCTTTCCTGGATGTGCAGCGATGCGCGATCGAAGCTTCCACCGAGGGGAAGAACTCCGGCCAGTCCGGCCGCCTCGACGCCAGGCAACTGGCGAATCCTTGTCAGTAACTCACGGTTGAATACCGCGATTTGCTCGTTCGTCGTCAGGTTTGGTCCGTTCACGTTGACCGTCATCGTGATAGTGTTCTTCGGATCGAAGCCCGGGCTCAGATCGAGCAAGCGGACGAGGCTCTTCAACAGCAATCCGGTTCCGGAGATCATGACAAATGCCAGAGCAAGCTCCGCAATCACCAGGATCTGCCGCATCCGGCGGCGGCTCTCGGTGCCGCGGGCGCCATCCTTAAGAGCTTCGTTCACGTCGACCCGCGAGGCTTCGAGGGCGGGCGCCGCACCGAACAGTAATCCGCACAGAGTCGCGACGGCGAAGGCAAATAGCAGCACCGGCACGTCGAGAGAAACCTCTTCGATGCGCGGAATACGATTAACGCCGAGTCGCTTCAGTCCGTCGATCGCCCAGATGGCAAGGACCAGTCCCGCAGCCCCTCCGGCCGCAGCCAAGACCAAACTCTCCGTCACCATCTGCCTTGTCAAGCGGAGTCGACTGGCCCCGATCGCTGCCCGGAGTGCGAGTTCTTTTCGCCGTCCAATCGCACGGGCGAGAAGTAGATTCGCAACATTCGCGCAGGCGATCAGAAGCAGCAAGCCAACGGCACCGAGCAGTAGCCACAACGTCTTATCGGAAGAGCCGACAAAATAGGTTTGAAGAGGAACGGACAAGGCCCTCGCATCGGGCGAGTAATCCTTGGGATAAGTGCGCGCGAGTTCAGCCGTGATTTGCGATAGTTCCACTTGCGCGCTCCCTGCGGACACGCCAGGTTTGACGCGTCCGAGCACACGAAGATGCTGGCAACTGCGGCATGCGAAAGGCTGCGCGACGTCGTAGCCGAGCGGCCCGAAAACGTCCGGCGTGGACGCGTAACGAAATCCAAGAGTCCGGAAGCTCGCAGGAAGAACGCCGACGATCTTGAACGGGACTCCGCCCAGCGTGATACTTTGGCCGATCGCCGCCGGGTTTCCGCCGAACCTGGTCTTCCAAAAACCGTCACTGAGAATCAGGACCCGGTTAGTATTCGGATGGTCCTCCTGGTCCGTGAAATTACGTCCGAGTTGCATTGGCACGTCGAGCGTGTCGAAGAAGCCTGCCGAAACACGGAGCCCCCGCACCAGCTCCGCGTCTCCCGCGCCGGTCATCGGCAAACCCCAATCGCGATAGGCGACAAGCGAATCGAAAAGCCGGGTCCGGCCGCGCCATTCGACCAACGTTCCGAACGATGTTGTGCCAGGCGTCTGCGTGCGGGCGTCTCCTTGGGAGACCGCCATCAAGCGCTGCGGTGTCCCGTACGGAAGTGGGCTCAGCAGCACTGATTTGATGACGCTGAAAATCGCAGTATTCGCTCCGACACCAAGCGCGAGCGTCAGGATAGCGACGATTGCAAAGCCCGGCGATTTTCGAAGACTCCGAAGAGTGCAGATGATATCGTTTCGCATATCGATCGACAGATAGCACGCATGACGCCATTCTTTGCGGGATGAAAATAACCACACGATGCAGATCAGATGTCCAATCCTGGGACTCGCCGTTCGCAAATGGAGGTTCGCCAGGCTTGCAAAATGAGTCCGAACATTTTCCGGGGAGGCGATCCCGGTCAGCCGGACGCAAACATGTGTTGCCGCCTGGCCAGCTCGAACGAAGTGCGTGTCATGAATCGACGAGGTAGATGCACGCGATCCCCACTCCGTAGGCAAACAGATCGAGGAAGCTGAACTCCGTACCGAGCAGCCTCGCCGAAATCCGTGCCATCAGGTGCTGACTGGCCAACATATGGGCTGGAATCATCGTTAATTGAAACACCTCGATGGCGGTCATGACGATCACTGTGGTCACGGCCACCGTCAGTGCCGTCGCTCTCCAAAACAGCCGCAAAATTACGTAGACAATGGCTGCGTACAGGGCGTCGCCGAGATACTTGTCAAAAACCACGAACCCGGTATGAATCATCCGGGAGAGGATACCCAGCCCGATGATGCAAAGAAGACCGACGAACCGGTGGCCGTGAGATCTCAATCCGGAGTGCATCCCTCAATAGTACGAGTGAGCAAGCAGCCTGCTGGCCGCCATCGGGCCGTATTTTTTGCCTCTTGGGCGCGACAGCGCCTAAACCGACGTCAGTCAAAACCTTACGGCATTACTTCGACAAGATGTCGAGAGCCCGTTGTGCGATGCTTGTCGGATTTGCCGCTCCATTTGAGAGCACGATGACTCCGACGCCTGCCTTCCTGTTCAGGAGTAGCTCCGCCGTATAGCCGGCCACCGCGCCCCCGTGTCCAAACGCGACGTAGCTGTCGCGCCGCTCTACTTGAAAGCCGATGCCATAGCCCTGGGACAAATCGATGTCGGCCGGTACCGCCGATTGCATCTGAAAGCGCGCCAGACTGGCTGTCTTCAATACGCTCTCCGGACCTTGCCCCAATAGAAAAGAGGCGAAACGCGCCAGGTCCCCGACAGTAGTGTAGATGGCGCCATTCGGCACTTTATACCCTCGTCCCGTTTCGTGCTCGCGCTGCGGAGTGGCGGAGTCAACCTCGGTGGGACCCATCACCTGATACCCCTTCGACAGGTGCGCCAGCATTTGCGGATTCCACTCCAGGACCGTGTGAGTCATCCCGAGAGGTTGGAAGATATGCTTCGGAACGTATTCGACATAGGATTCACCCGACGCGCGTGACAGCGCCACGCCCAGAATGGCGTATCCGATATTGGAGTAGGAGAAACGCGTACCGGGCTCAAAGATATAGTGCGTGTGGGGAAGGGAGGCGATCAACGTTTTCTCCCAATCCCCGACGGTACCTTTCACATAGGTGGCCGTGTCGTCCGGCTCGCGGCCCAGCCCCGAGGTGTGGGTCGCGAGCTGAAGCAGGGTTATCGGTGGAGCATTCGGAAAGCGACCCAATACAGTGTTAACCTGCGGGAAGTATTTTTCGACAGGATCTGATAGATTTACCTTCCCAGCCTCTACCAGCTGTTCCAGCATCAGCGCAGTGAACATCTTGGTGATGGAGCCAATGCGGTAGATAGTGTCGGTGTCGGCAGCCGTCTTCTTCTCCATATCGGCGTCGCCATAGCTTTTTGACCAGATCAATTGCTTGCCGGCAACGACGCCCGCCGTCACGCTTCCGACCGGCCGTCTGGCAAGATCCGACACCAACATGGAGTCGATTTGCGGAAATTTCGGGCTCAAGCTCGCGACGGTCGCCTCCAGGACCACGGGATGGTAGTTGGCGCTATCGATTTTTCCGTTGGTGCCGAGCCAGATCCTGTACTCGAGTGCGCCATTTTCGAATCTGACGGTGTAAATATCGGGGCCGGCAGGTCCGACCGCTTTGAACGTCATCGACTGCAGGGAGCCGAGTTTCGCCAATGTCGACTGGGTTTCCGGCAGTTGCTGGCTGACCATGGCGGCCAAGCCCGGGTTCAGCAAGGAATACGTGGGTTTCTCTGATCGCAGATCTTCGATCATTTTGCGGATCGCGACATCGCCGCCGGGGGCCGGGGTTTGATCCTTGAGCCGCATCGCAAACGCGGCGGCGGCATCGGCGACGAGCTTGGCCTGGGTGTCGCTCAGCCGCTTTGCCCGCATGTCGCGGCCGTTCTGATGGAGGATCAGTTCCGTCGGCCTCCCCTGATCGTCGTCCTTGGCGAACTCAATTTCCGCGTCGACTACCTTCGGGAAGAACATGGTCCTCGACTCCGGGAAGATCGGAATCGCGGGCTGAGTGCCCAATTTCGAGAACAGTTGATTGTTTTCGAGCGTGATCAACATGTCGACGCCCGGGGCCATTTCGTAGGCGCCCACCAGGCGGCTCAGCGCTGGAGAATCGAGGGCAATTTCCTTGTGAGCGGAGCCCTGGCCCAAGCAGAGGCCCGCCAAAACAGGGAGTAGTGTAAATCGGGAAAGCATGATAATGTATACCGTTTTTCGACTTCGGGGACAAGGGTCAGCAGCGCAGAATCATTACGTCCCTGGGAATTGCCGACATGGTGGACGTCCGGCGTTTAAGGTTCCGAATTCGTCAAACTTCCTTCATCGGGACCTCACGGCTGCTACATGCCGCCTTTTTGTGAAACGTACGCTTTTCGTCTGAGATGCGGCTCGAAACTTGTGCTCTCTGCCGAAGGTGGTATATTGATGGCGTTTCACAGCGCGCACGCCGAACGGAGGACAACGAATGCCGGCTGCTTCGAGAACGCTTCTCCGAAAGACCTTAGGCGCGATGGCGGCGTTCGCAGCCGGATGGATCATCACTTCAGCGACGGCGAGGGCGGGCGATTCGATGCCGGTGCCGCAGCAAAACGCGCTGGTGCGGAAGTATTGCGCGGTCTGTCACACCGATGCGGGAAGGAGCGGCGGGCTCTCCCTAGAACATTTCGACGCGGCTCATCCCGATCCGGGCGTGGCGGCGATGATGCTCGGTAAGTTGAAAACCGGGGCGATCGGGGCGGCAGGACTGAAGCGGCCCGACGATGCGACGATCCAAGCGTGGATCCGCGCAACGTCGGAAGAAGCCACTGGGGCTAACAATTGGAGCGTCAAGCGCACTGAAGATTCCGCGACCAAGGCCTTGATCATAAGCGCGAGCATTGTGCGGGAGCTGCCTTCGGCCGATAGCGCTGGCGTGCCGGACTCCTATCGCTTGACGGTTAATTGCCGCGCTGATACGCGGGAAGCCGGGATGGAACTCGCGTGGTCGCCTGGCGTCCCGAAAGAAGGCCAAGCGCTGGAAGTCTTCGCGGACGGGAGGGAGTTGCCTGGCCATAAGATCGGAGGCGACGAACCGATGGGCGGCGGCATGGCCGGAAGCTCCGGGCCGGGCGCTGTCCTTCTTTATGCGGCGGAGAAGGGCTTCGGCCCGGCGAAACTCACGATGGTTTTGCCGGCATACACGCTGACGATTCGCGATGTCTTTCCCAATGAGACGGTCGTGTTCCCGTTCGGCGAGCTAACTCTAGCGGACAGGAGGTCTCTGTCGGTATGTTTTCCCGGAACTCTCGCAAGCCGTTAGCGGTGTCGGCCACCTACCGAGGGATCTCTGTTTGTCGGCATATCAAACCAGGAGCCGCATCGGCGTTGTAGAAATTTGCCGTTAATGCTACTGATCAGGCTCCGCAAGAATTGCGTGCCCGAATGATTGATGTTCGCGGAGAGATCTAAACCACGGGTGCCGTTACTTCGCTCCAACGCCTTAAGCTAAAAGGATCGCGATGATTCAATCTGCTTACGATCCATTCACGACCGGTCCTTTTCTTGTCGAAGCGCAAAGACTCGAAGCCCGCGACCCTCGGCGCGATCGGGTCTTCCAGTGCGAAGCCTGGTATCCAGCTACTAACCCCGGCAGAGCGCCACTTGTTATCTTTTCGCATCACAGTGGGGGTAACCGACGCGCCGCAACCTTTCTCACCACCCACCTCGCTACCCACGGCTACGTCGTTGCCGGACTCGACCACTCTGAGTCCTTCGTTCCCGAGCTGAAGGGTAAAATCGGCGAGACCGCCGCAGAACGCGCCGCGCGTATCGAAGGGATCGTCGGCAGTCGAGTGCCGGACGTACGTTTTCTGATTGATTATCTGCTTGCTCACGCCCCACTGGGCTTGCCTGCTCTTGATCCTGGACGGATCGGCATCGTGGGGCACAGCGCAGGCGGATGGACGGCGCTCGCTACTCCGGAATTTGACGAACGCATTCGTGCCGTAGTAGCACTCGCCCCTGGAGGCGCTTCCAATCCGAAGCCTGGAATCCTACCGGCGACTCTGAGCTTCGCCTGGAGCCGCCCTCCCGCCACTCTATTTCTCATCGCCGAGCAGGATGTCTTCCTCCCGATCCAAGGAATGTACGAGTTGTACGATCGCACCCCTGGGTCAAAGCAGATGGTGATTCTCCGCCGCGCCGATCATCTGCATTTTATAGACAACGTGGAAGAAAACCACGAGCGAACGCGCGCCACCGGCTTTCCTCCACCGGCCGATTGGATTCCGCATGCAATGCGGCCGATCACGGAACTGTGTTCTGGAGAAGAAGCCCGCACATTCGTCCGAGGTCTCACGCTGGCCCATTTAGACGCGGTACTAAACAACCACCCGGAGGCCAGCCGCCTCCTCAATACAGATCTGCCCGATCGCCTCACCGAAAAGTCTATCGATGCTTTCGTCGGTTTAAGGCCGCGGAACTGAACCACGACACGTTCTCGAAATTTATCATTTGCCAAGTCTTCGAGGGCGCGAGTTGCCGTTAATGTGGCATTTACGGCACACGAATGGGGCCGTCAATGCTTCAGCGCCGACTGCCAGTTCTGCACCACCACGAACGGCACCGTATCGAGGCGTTGCGGGACCGTCACGAACAGGAAGCGCTGGCCGTCCGCCGCTGCCACGTAGCGGTTGCGGCGGTTGGTCGGGTCGAGCTGCACGTCAAAGAGGTCCTTGGGGATGCCGGCTTCGAAGTTCGCGCCGGAGGATTTCACTTCGACTGCTTTGAACTTCGATCCGCTCACGAAATAAAGTTCCTTGCCGTCACGGCGCCAGGAGGGTTCGGTCCCGCCTGTGTTCGAGATCTGCCATTTTCCGCCTGAGGGCGGGAAGTCCTGGACGAAGATTTCGTCTCTTCCAGACTCGCGCGAAACGTAGGCGATCCAGTGGCCGTCGGGAGACACGCGCCCGTGGTCCTGCTTGAATTCGGCTTTCAACACGGGGAAGGACTTGCGATCCCCGCTGACGGGTACGGCGGCGATGCTCTGGCTGCTTACGTTAAAGAGCAGGAGTTTTCCATCCGGCGACCAATCTTCCAGGGCCTTGTTGTCGCCGTTCTCCAGCACGAGCTCTTCGGCCCCCGCGCCGCCTGCGGCCTTCCAGAAAAGATCGCGAAGACCCGGTGCCTTCCGTGCGGACGAGTATGCGATGCGGGATCCATCGGGAGACCAGACCGGGTTAAGGTCGTCGGCCTTATCGAAGGTTAAGCGTGAACTGACGTTTCGGGCCAGGTCGATCACCCAGATGTCGCGGGTGCCAATAGAGGAGTCTACGCGGGCGACTGCAATCCGCTTGCCGTCCGGCGAAAGAGCGGGGCTGGTATAGACCGCATCCTCGCCGACCGTGCCGAGTTTCTTGCCATTGCGGTCGTACCAAGTGAGTTCCGTGGATGTTGGCGGAAGAGCCCGGCGGTAGGCGAGGACTCCGTTTTGGGAAACGGAAAATGCTCCGCCACTGGGGCCGCCGGCGGCGACGATGGCTACTTGCTCGGCGATAGGGATGGCGTCACCGGTGAGCGTCGCCTTGTCGGGGTCAAACGAGTGCGCCACCAACGTCGTGCCCCGAACGTACAGCAGCCAGGAGGGTGGAACAAACAGGGCCGAACTTCCGGGGCCGATGTGCCTTCCTTCTTTCGAATCGAGCGTGGCGATGGAGATACCGGGGTCAGCCTCATCGAAAACGCGGTAGAGGAAGCGGCGGCCGTCGGGGAGGAAGCTGGGAAAATACTGGGACCTGCCTGCCGCCATGGCCCGCTTCGCCTCGCCGCCGGAGGCGGGGATCTGATAGAGCGCGTACGAGCCTTCACGGGCGGTGAACAGAATGATTCCTGTGGAACCCCACGCGGGCATCAACGCGCCAGGCAGCACGGAACCCAGTGCCTGGGGTGAACCGCCGTTCAAGTCCATCCTTACCAAGGCGGAATTGGTTGGAACAAGAATCGAGCGCCCATCGGGTGACCAGGCGGCGTGGACGCTGCTACCTTCGGTTCCCGGAATCGGTTGCGCATGGACTGAATCCATCGAGCGCATCCATAGGCTGCGCGAGCCGTCGGTCTTCGTTGCACCGAACATGATTCGCGACCCGTCGGGAGAAATGTTGGGGAAATCGACCGGACCCCACGAGGTCCCTTCAGGCGGCGGGATTTCGAAACGGGCGATAGTGGCAGGTACGGGCGCATTGCGGAAATGGTAAATCGCGAACACGGCCAGCAGGGCGGCGAGCAGGCCTGCGAGAATCCAACCCACATCTACCCCTCGTGCTTTCAGAACCGGCGCGGGCATCTCCGCGCTGGTGCGGCTTTCAAGGACCCATTCGAGTTGACTCTTCAGGTCTGACGCGCTTTGCCAGCGGTCGTCCGGATCCTTGGCAAGGCATTTTTTCAAGATGCGCTCAAGCATCGGAGGAGTGGCAGTGAGAGGCTCCGGTTCGCGATCGATGATGGCAGCGATGAGCGTGGCTTGATTGTCGCCGCGGAAAGCTCGCTTCCCAGTAAGGATCTCGTACAGTACGCAGCCAAAAGAAAAAATATCGGAGCGCGCGTCCGTCACCTTGCCCTGCAACTGCTCCGGCGCCATGTATTGGAGGGTTCCGACGATGGAGCCTTCCTGGGTAAGCGCGCGAGTCTGCGTTTCGTCGTTCGCTTTGGGTTTAAGAACCTCGAATTTGGCGAGGCCGAAGTCGAGGACTTTGACGCCGGATTTGGTGGTAAGAATATTCGCCGGTTTGAGGTCGCGATGGGTGATCGATTTGCGATGCGCGGCTTCGAGCGCGCCGGCCAGTTGAATGGCCGCCTTCAACGCCAGATCGAGCGGCAGCGGACCCTTGATTTCCGTACCGTCGACGTACTCCATGACGAGATAGTCGGGACCGACATCGTAAATCTGGCAGATGTTCGGATGATTCAATGCCGCGATGGCCCGCGCCTCGCGCTCGAAGCGCTCGCTGAATTTTTCGGAAGATGTCTTGATGGCGACGATGCGGTCTAGGCGCGTATCGCGAGCTTTCCATACCTCACCCATGCCTCCGGCGCCGATCGGCGCGAGGATTTCGTAGGGGCCGAGTTTATCGCCGACGGAAAGTGGCATGCACTTGATTCAGCTAAGTGTAGCGAATCAGCATGCGGGTTGTGCCTGGATTCCGGGCTATCCGTCAGTTAACTGCTCGCCCCGCAATATCAAGCCAAACGAGGTGGTGCAGTATACGCTCCGAGAGGAGAGCCGAAATTTTAGATGCTTGCGATCGAATTGGCGGCGCGAGGTATCAGAGACGGGTGCCGTGTACGCGCGGGCTAGAGTGCTGCTGTTGCGTCACACAGCGCTCCGGATTTCCGACGTATCTACCCTTCGGAAAGATGCTGTTTCATGGGACCAAGAAAGGTCCACGTGGCGCGTTTTCATCCGTACTCAAAAGAGCCGTGAGCCGGTGTTCCTGCCGGTCCCAGACGGCTTGAAGGTCGTCCTCGACGCACTCCCCCTGCCACGGAACGCCGCCCAGGACCTGCCCTTACTTTCTTTGGAATGGAATCACCTCACGGCGGGCGGTGGTTGGAATCGCGGAATGGACCTTGTCGGCCGTATTTAAGAAATCAGGTGTAAAGAACGCTCACGCCCATCGGTATCGTCACACGCTGGCGACGCGGTTACTCGCCGAGGGCGCAACGTTCCAGGAGGTCGCGGACATCCTCGGGAACACAGCGGAGATCGTTAGGAAGCACTACGGCAAGTGGTCGAAAGGGCGACAGGACAACATCGATCGGCTCATGATTGCGCATTTTCAGACCGCGCTGGTTACAGTTCCAGTCACACGGCAGTCACACGAAAAAAATGGAGCCGGTAAACTAATGAAAACAAAACAGAAAAAATGGTGCGGAGAGGGGGACTTGAACCCCCACGAGATTGCTCCCGCTAGCACCTCAAGCCAGAATCCACTGTTTCGCCGGGTATCCTCAAGGCCTAAATTACTCATTCCTGGCGGACCCGATATCGCCGGGTTTCGCCGACTTTCCCGAAGCCACTACAGTTCCACTACACTCACCTACGTCTATCCGCTGGTCGAGCAGTTCCCGTACGGGGCTCAAATCCTTCGCTCCCACAATGTTGTATCGGCGATCCATGCTATCAGTCTTTGTCGCCCGCCGATTTTCATTCGAAGCAGGAGACCGCGTCATCACGCACTATAGCAGTGCCCTTCTCGCACGGGCCGCCTCGACAAGCGCAACTACGCCGCCCAAGTTTGCCTGCCACGAATTCGCGTTCTGCTTTTCGAGGGCAGCTCGGACCAGTCGCGCGTATGAGTCCTCGTCGTCCCGCCGGAGTCTGATCGCGCGAAGCAACACTGCTGAGAGTTCGCGTACCATCGCATCGAATAGGGCGTTCGACGGGGAGGGGCTTTGCGTAAGGAGTTCACGCAGGTGCGCGTCCAATTCCGCCGCGTCGGAGTCCGCCTCACGGAACAGGAAGCCCGAGGGAGGTTCATCGGCAGAGTGCCACGATCGGTTCATAGTATGAGCAGCACCCTCGGGCGCAAGCCCGCAGATCTGCTCTGCCAGACCATCCACCGCCCTCGCTATCGGGATTACGGTAGATTCAAAAGCGCCACCATGCGGTTCGTAGAGCGACGCCATGCAGTTGAAATCTGCAGCCGCCATAAGCTGCGCGTAGAACGGAAGACGGCCATCCAGACAAAGTACATTCTGCGAATGCCCATGCTCCAGCCCCCGCATGCGCTCGAGGCGCGCGGGACTGCCTTCGTCCCCGTGCGTCGTAGCGAACACGACACAGAGCGGCAGACCTGGTTCCGCCGCCAGAAGCGACCGCACACTTTCAACCAACACGTCGTGAAGTTTCTGCGCAACACGCCGACCCATGGCAACCACGAGGACCTTCCCCTGCGCTCGCTCACGTACGGTCAGCGGGAGTCCGTCAAGCGCGCTGGAGCGCATCCCAAACAGGCGGCGCTTTCCCGCAGTGAAATCCGAGCGGAGGAGCGCTCGCAAGTCCAGCGCGTCCTGCGACAGAGGGCTGAAGGGACCGTTGGTCACGCCGACCACGCGCCAAAGAAGATGTTGCAGATGATCCGCCAGCACCTCGCGATGAAGCCTCTCTTTTCGGAGCCCGCGAGCAAAACCTGGATTGACGGTTGTGACGGCGTCCACCGCCTCAATGCCAACCTCCAGCACAGTTTTCGGGCCAGAATGCGCATTGCTCCCCTGCCGGAAGCACTCATAGGCGGTGCCAAAGGCTACTGATGCGGCATCCAGCGGCCGGTCGAATGTGTTGTGGATCGAAAGCGCTGTGTCATAGCGGGGCAGAAGACGCATGAGCGCCGGAACCGTTTCCCAGTCGGCGCCCCAGACCAGTCGCCCGGGAGAGCCGAGGCGCCCCAGAAGACCTTCCACGGCGAGGCCAAATACTAACGCGTCTTGGCTCAACGCGTCCTCTGTCACATCATAAGGTGACTCTTGACCTTCGAAGCGGCCCTCCACGGCGAGATAAAGGATCGGCATGAAGCTATCCGCCGGGGTTCTGAGCACGCGGCAATTTTCGCCCGTGGGCAGGTCGAATTGCCAACCCGAGTCAACGACAGCCCCATTTAACAGAGGACACCCGGACTCTGCCCGGCGAAGGGAAGGGCACCATGGAGCGATCATCACACCGTTTCTGAAGTCGCGGCGCTCTTGTTTGGTTACAGCCGTTATCCCGGTACAGGGCGTGAACTCGGTTTCGTAACGAAGTAAAATGAACCGAACCCAGGCGAAAAGCAGCCGGAGAAAGGGCGGGACAGCTTCTTGGAGGGAAGCAGCGTTTGTCATGCTACATCCTGCTACGTACCCGCATTGGAAGCGCTTGGAAACTGTGGGAGCCGGATGCTACCCTTCGAGGACAATGTTTACGGCATCGTCCAGTATCGCTTCCCGTTGCTTGCTGAAGTGGAAGACTTCTTTTAGGATGCCCTTTTGCATTTCCCGACAGGCACCCAGCGCCTGATCGGCTGAGGTCCACTTGATTTGGCCATCGAGCCAAAAACGACCGCTCTTAACCAGGTCGACCAAGTCCTCTAATCTCACAACCCGCTTTTCACTGGCTGCCCGGCACAGGGCGACGACTTCGGCGTACCGGTCCTTGGGATCAATCACATCGTCATCGAATCGGATCTCGGGTCGCGCCAATAACGTGCCCTCCTTGGCTACCCAGATTACTGCGGGCTTCTTTACCAAATTGCGGCTATTATTGATGAAGATTTTTTCTACATCCCATTTGGGCTCCCACCGAATCCGCGGCTTATGAACGCCGCCGGTCACTCTAAGAAGCACCTCAATTTGAGAGCACGGAGACAGGGCTCCGAGCGTGCCGGCCCGTTCCAGGTAGTCGTCGAACTTCTCCGGATGTGAGAACATTTCGGTCGCGAACATGATGACTGCCGCGGTCCCGAGACTAGATGGGCCAGCCAATCTGACTACGTCGATTCGCGCCCCCAGATAATGTACTCTAAACCGTTGGAACAACGCGTATTCAGCCCGTTCCTCGAACTGGCCTCTGTTCCCTATTTTTGGATCCTGACGGGTCGGATAATAATTGTCCTGTCGTCCACACCAAGACTGAATGATGCGATGGACGTCAGGCGAAATCGGTCCACCGCGTTGCGTGAGCGGCGGCATATCGAAACGAAGAGTGGAGTGCCCCTTCTCCATCGGTAGCAAACCCGTCGTCGGATTCGAAGGATGATCGCGTCCGATCAGGCAGATCGCGGAGTAGTCGGCATAGTTAGGCGGTGTCCAGTGGTCATTTTCCGCGGGAATCCAGATCGGCTTAACCCCGGGCAGGTGTTGCATAAGGTCGAGCATCCACTGGGGATCCCGGGCGGTCTCGCCATCGCAAACGACCAAGACCGCAGATGGCTTCCCGCCCGCTTTCGTTAGAGGGCCAAAAACAAACCTCGGGATGTCTGACATCACGAGCCGTCGCAGTTGACGCAATACCTCTTGTCCCTCCGTCATCGCAGCAACACCGTCTATTTGGGTGAGTAGACGCTCGAACCGGTCGAGGTCGCTAACGGTGTACTCATTTTGTAAGCGACCCTTCCAAAAGTCTGAAATCCCCTCGCGAATGATTTGATGGTCGAGGCTCACCAATTTGTCGAGAACGCCTTTTGGAATCGGCATCGTGTAGTCAAGCTTATGGCATGGCTCGCGCACCGTCAATTGGACAACGGACGGGCGCCGTTGGATTTCATTGGACGTAGGGTGCAGGCCGCGAAAAAAGCCCAGCCCACCGAACCAGCCGCACGCCGGATCAAAGAAGACGACGCACGGAGGGCTGCCGCAGGGAGGAATGCGAACGGAGCCAGTCCACGCGATCAAACCCCCCGCTGAGAACTCGCGCTACCAGAGCGGTGTCAGAAGCCACCCCGACGCCAAGGACGAACTCCATGAAGCCGAATTGCGACGGCCAACCGGTCGGCCTCAAGGACTTGTCGCGGGGCGCAACATAGATCACAGGGATTCCGTCTTCCATCGCGACGGCCGCGTTGAAGGTCCAATCAATATTGAACGAATGTAATCTCTCAACGAACTCCGCGGCGCCTTCCGCGCGGAGCGACGGATCGGGATTGCCAAAACGCGCAACCTCGACAGGATAGCCGCAGTCCGGACCGATCAGAGAGGCGGATGCGCGCACGCCAGAATCGAGCCTTGCGGCTAACCGTTGGATGGCGTATGGCCCAATTTCCTCGGCTGGACGGTGCGATACGAAGTGCAATCTAGCCAACGAATTCCCGGCAACAGCATTAAAGCCGAAGATGTCTTTGGGGCTGGCCCGGCAAAGTTCAAGCATGATCCGGAAAAGCTGGCGCAGCCGCCTCGAATCCCGCGACCCCGCCGCCTGGTCGACCATCTCGATCCCCATAAACGCCCACGTCGCGCAATTTAGCGAGTACGGAAATGGATTTGCCAATAACAGGAGCAAAACGCTTAGAACCGAGAACACAAAAAAGTTCTGTCCTCTTTTTCGCACAGTTTCGATCGCAAGCGGGTCCTCAGACGAGGCATTGGCGCTAATGCTTACCGGACGGTCGCCCCTCTTGGGGGCGAGAACTAGATGATACGCGGGTCCGTCGTTTGGGTTCAGCGCCGTCAACTCGATCGGTTGGTGTGGCGGGTTGAAACTTACACCATCAGCTTTGATCAGGATCTCCGGCGCGCAATCGGCCGGCAGATTTGCATCGAGGTAATGTTCGAGGGCCGGCGAGGCGGCCACCAATTGAATTTCATTCATGGCGTAATGTTCGGCCCTTATATCATTGGGCGCGATGGAACGCCATCGGATAGCGAGGGTATCCGTGTGGACGAAATGGGAGGGCCACTACAGCAGTCGGCAAAGGAATGGGCCGACAGCCTCGAGGTGAATCTATCGCAGTCTGCTCCTATTGTTGCGAGCAGATTGCCTGGCGACAAAAAAGAAGGCACGCCGTCTTAGAGTGCCCACCATGCACCATCGGGACGATATGAGGTTCACGTCAAGGCTCAGGCTGCTCGCCCTTCTTGCCCCTTTTCTCTTCGGGCTTTACCGGGCTTCCAGATTCCACTGACACCGGCCGCCTCTCGAGAAGGTCCCGTGCGTTCGCCAGATCCTCGGCGTCCACGATGTTGTACCGCCGCTCCATGCTGTCGGTTTTGTGGCCGCTGATCTTCATGCGGATGACTTGAGGAATTCCCGCCCGGCGCATGTTCCGGACGGCGGTCCGGCGGAGGTCGTGGAAATTCAGATCTGGCACTCCCGCCGCTTTACAGGCTTCCTCCCACGCCCACCTGAAATCCTTGATCACCTCGCCCCGCCGGCTGAAGACCCAGGGCGACTGTGGCCAACATTCATCGCGCTTCTGCTTTGCCGTCGTCAAGGCGTTGAACATGTCGCCGGAAATAATCGGAACACTCCGGGCCTCCTGATTTTTTGTCTCGCCATATTCGAGAGTGATGAGACGACCCTCGAAATCAACCTGCGGCCAGGTGACCGCCAGAAGCTCTCCCTTCCGGATGCCGGTGATGTATCCGGTGATGAACAGCGCCTTCAATTCTTCCGCTAACGCATCGCGCAATGCGGCATATTGCTGATCGCTCAGGAACCCTTTGCGCACCGTCGTTTCCTGCACCATCGGGAAATAGGGGGTGATGTGGACCTTCGGTGGTGTGCGCTTGCGGGCATTGTGGAAGGCCGTCCGCAGGATCGACAACTCGCGGTTAACCGTGGCATCTGACCGCCCCTCCGCCTTACGCTTCTCACGATACTGATCCATGTGGTCCGTCGAAAGCCGGCGTGCCCGCAGTTTGCCGAAGAACGGACGGATGTTTTTCTCAACGACCTTTCCCCAGATGTAGCGAGTCGATTCCTTGATATCGCTCTTCAGCACGTCATCAAGCAGTTCGCCGATCAACACCTTCTCCGGTGCGCCCCCTGGCAACTCGCCGCGCTCTTTCTTGGCCAAGAGCTGGTTGCGCAATTTTACGGCATCGGCTTTTTTCGACGACTTGCTCGAACGGATCACAGGCTTGCCATCGATGTACACCTGGACCCACCAGATGTTCCCGCGCTGATAGATTGAGCCGGCGCCGTTCGTTTTCGACATGGCTATGCTATTTAGAGGAAAACCGGGCGGCTGTCAGTACTTGTTCTTCTCAATCCATGCGTCGAGATCGCGCCGGTCCAGGTGGACCCGCCGGCCCGCCCGTACGACTGGCAGTTCCTTTTGAAAAATCAGGTGCTGGACCGACTGCAAACTCCGGCCGAGGTAGACCGCCGCATGCTTCACACTGAGGAGCACCGGCTGGATTGACGGCTCGGACACACGCCCCAGATCGGCACGTATCAGGTTCGCCACTTCATCCGCGATTGCCTTAGCTAATCCATCCAGTTGCATCATTCATACCACCGCTATTGTTTGTAGCCATGACGAGGCGCGCCCCTCTGATCTCCCAGCTCGACAAGTCTGTCCTCCAAGATGACTATTTGGGTGCGCAGTTCTATGCTGTCTCTAGATACTGCCGCAGCGTCGCGCTGCGCTTTCTGCCATGACGCCCTGGTTTCTATCAACTCAGCAACCGTTGAGTGATGCTTCTGATCGAGCTTTGCATAGTCCGCTTCCATGCGAGCGATAACTTGCGCAACCATGGCCATCGGCCTGAGTGCTCGTAGTTCATCATGCAGCTTGAGATTGACCCTCACATGGGATTCGATGCGGCCTAGTAATTCGTCTTTTTCGTCCGGCATAACCCCCCCACCGCAATCACACGTCCTTCGCCTTTTTTGCTTCGTACCCCGCTCGAATAGCCTCCACTTCTTTGCGTTGCCGGGCCAACAGCTCGTCAAATTCCGCGACTGCCGGCAACTGTTCCAACTGTTCTCTAAAGCTCAGCTTTTTGTTGGTTGTGTTGTTGTCCATATGTCGGCCTCGAAAGGAAGCCGGGGATTGCTCCCCGGCTCCCGTTCATTACTTCTTCTTGGCATCCTCCTGTCTCTGAATCCAATCCCGTTGCGCCTGGTAAGCGTCACGCGCACCGGGGGACCAGTTTGTCATGTTGGGCGCAGATTGACCCGAATTGTGATCTGTCTGCGCTTGCTGTTGCGCTGCTTTGTTTACGTCAGCCATCTTGTCTCCTTTCAAAAAGACATCCACGAACACCCGTTCGCCTTTCCTCCATTACAAGGAAATGGCTCAGCTCACACGTCACGCTCTTCGTCGCAAAAATGTGATCCCCGCAACCCCGGCTTCCTTCACCACATAGTCCGCGACAGCATTCTTGTCGGGGAACTTTTTGTTTTTGTCTTTCTCGATCGTCAGGGTGAGCTTGCCGGTCTTGCCGACGAAGTCCGTGCCGGCCAGTTCTCCGGCTTCGTACTGCTCCAGCAACCCGCATGCTTCGGCAGCATGGCGTAGCTTCAGGGGCCACTTTTCGAGAAGGTAATCAGTGACAAATCGACTTGCACCGCTCGCGTCCGATACCTTAACTTTCAATTCGATCATCTCGTTCCCGGCCTGGCTGACCTTGTCGCTTCCTTCGATGACCTCAAACTGATAGATGCCTCTTGGAAATACCAGCATCGACGCGATCTCTTCAGGGCTTTTCGGCGTAATCTGCACTGTGTTGTTTTCCTCCCGTAGTGCTTTTAGTACTCGCGGTCGTATTTTGAAATTACCCGAACTTTCTTGGGCTGCTCTGTCTTGGGATGCTCGTGTTCCTTTGGACGCCCATCGACTTCCTTCTTCTTCTCCGCTGCCGCGATTTGATCCCTGACTGCCTTAAGGTCTCTTGGCATGATATGGGTCCGCATCGTATCGCCCGGCAAATTCCGGGTCCTGGAAATAATGTTTCCTGCCTGCGCGTATCACTCCACGCACATCCTCTGCGAAGACCAGCATCTCTGTTGCATCAAGCTCTGAGATCTCTTCCGGCAGCAAATAGGGCCGCTGGCGCGACCCGATGCTGACTTGGGCTCCGTTGCCTCCGGCAATATTTCTCAGCCCACGATTAATGCTGTCAACGATGCCCGAGGCCATCTGCAAGCTCTGTCCCTGGCCGTCATTGATCGACCGGGACACGCTGGGAACTTCGATCTGGCCCGTCATCCGTGATAGATGGTCACTCGTAAAAAGATCGCCCTTGCCGGTTGCCATGTAGATCTGGAAGCCGGCGTTTGCCAAGTATGTCTGCCAGCCATTCGGCTTCAGGTTCTTAAGTTGGTTCAGATCCTGAAACTCGCTGATGATCTGGCATCCATGGCCGGCCCCCATGACGTTCAGCGTGTCAATGCTGTTGAGGTTTCCTACAGACGTTGCAAATTCCTGAAGGATGCCGAGAACCGGAACATCTGGCCCCCCCGTGAGACATGCGTTGGCCCACTCATTGGTGATGGTGCGCATCCACGGAGCGCATGAAATCGCATATTTTGTGGGCAGGATGACGTATATTGTCTTCGCCTTCTTCTTCATATTGAAGACCGTCGTCGAGCGCCGCAAATTGTTGGCGATCGGCTTGTTTCCGATGAAAGCAAGGCCGGTAATCGCCGCCGAAACGATGCTCCTGATTTCGCGGTTCTCGCGCGCCGATTCACCGGCAAATCGGCCGAGACGCGTTCTGATTAGTTCGTCGATGTCCTCTTTTAGAGCGTCTTCGCAGAACGCGAATAGGTGGGGGTCACAGACGATGGTATAAACATCTGCCAGCGACCATCTGTCCATCGTCGATCGCAGATACATAATGACACCGGCAACTAACGGCCGCGCACTATCGATCCAGTGCTTATCGTGGCCGGTGTATGGCAGCAAGCCTTCCGCAAGACTATCCGCATCGGCCGCAAAGGTATCCGACTTAGGATCCAGCCCGGTCACTGGGCAATACTGCGCATGAGTGAAGTCTTTGAGCGCTTCTTGTTCGATGTTGAATGGATTCAGGACGACAACCTCTTGCCCCAGGACGTCCCTTCTGTAGCGACCAGTGGTCATGGCGGCCTGCCCCTTCGGATCGAGGACAAACAGGCTGGCGAGCCACGTCATCAATATTTGAGCAAGGATGCATGAAAACTTTCCACGCCTTGCGGGTGCGCAAAGAATGCCGTGAGCGTTACCCGGATAATACAAAGGTTTCCCTTCAAGAAGGCCGATCCGGATCTTCATAGCATCCCCCTCATTCGGGCATCGTCGATCTGCGCTCTTCGCGTATTTGCGCCGGAAGCAAATTTGTTGATGAGGCTTTGACCACGTTTACGCCCTATCTTTCTCCACGGGATGACAAATATCATCACGGCCGAACCGACCAACCAGCTCCCCAGGAATGACCATGTGAAGCTCTGGGTGGCAACGAACGCCGGAAGAAAAACCAGCATCTGCGCAAGGTTGGCAATCAGACACGTTGCGAGAAATGAGACGGTCACTTCAGGAATGGCCTTGATCGAAAGTCTTTCGGCCTGAAGAAGTCCAACCATGCAAAAGGAATAGGTGCCTCTGATGATCGCTTTGCCCTGAAGGTTGCTCAGCATCGTCAGGGCTGGTTCCCACAAGGCTTCGTTCGCCTCAGTGATGCACATCTTGCCGCCGGATAGGGCGATAATGACTCTCTTGCCGTCGGGAAGTGTTATCCGCCAGCCACCGCTTCGGTGGTTATTGACTTCGGCTTCGTCCCCAAAGAAATCCTTGGCGACCGTGATGCCGAACGGCCGAAATGAGTTTTCGTCAACCGTCAGACCGTACGCTTTTGCGTAGCCCGCCAGCCGGCACCGTTCAAGAACCGGAGTGCTTCTGAGATCAACGCAACCAAAACTCTCTTCCGCGAATGACATCAATTCGAACTGCAACTGCTCCCGATCCTCTTCACGTTCGCCGGGTAAGAGTTCAAGGATGCCATTTAAATGGATCCTCTTGTCCGTGATGGTGACGGCACGCCCCCATGGCAGAGTTAACGTCCACCGATTGCAATCCGGCTCTACCTTCACTCCCGGGAAGGCTGCCTCGAAAACTTCCGTGACTCGTTCTTTAGTTAGTGGTTTCATAGTGTCCTTGTCCTTTAGAAGCGTTTGCTTTATCCCCTCACACGTTGAATCCGTAGCTCCGGAAGAAGACGAGATCATCCGGCGTGTAGGCGGGATGGTTCTTGACCGTTCCCTCAAACTTCCCGGTAAATCCCACCCTGACCAGGCTCACAAGCCGCGCGTTATCGTCGGCCCGCTTGGCCTCCGCGGCACGGGCTTCTGCCCTCAATAATTCTGCGGTCTGCGCAATTTGTTCCGCGCTTTTTACGAGGCGCCCGAGGCCTGGCAGAATACTATCCCCGTGCTTCTTCTTGGCCTTGTTCCTGGGCTTCTTCCCGATTCCACTTTCAGTTGCCTGCATCATTGCTCCTGTCGTCGATGACACTCGTGATCCTGATAAAGAGACTTCTCGCAATGCCGTGCTTTGGCGCGGCACCGCCATGTTCGAGTTCGTGAACGCCCCTTACGAACCGTCGAGTTCGATGACCGTGCTGGGGCGTCAGACAGACACACACCGCCCAATCGTTTATCAGGCGCGTTGCCGACCGTCATCTTGCTTCGATTTCGATTTGCCGCCGGACCTCAGGGCTCTAAATAGGCCGGGCGCAGTTGGTTCCGCTCAAGCAGAACGAAGTTTGCTGCGCGCCAAGAGCTGAAGGCGACACTGTCGTCTAGCTCGTGCCAGCGCACCGTACACAGCTTCCGTCGACATGTTGCCGAATTGACGGCCGACTTCGCCACAAGAAAGACCGTCAAAATAGAACAGTTCGAGCATCCGCCTCGATTTGGGCGGGATCCGATCCAGTGCACGCCTTACGTCGATAGCATCGAGGCTGATAGTGGATGGCCCAGCAACATCGTAGTCCTCGGGGAACTGAACGTACCTGGCGCTTCGTCGCGAGAAGTCCACCGCGACGTTACGAGCGGTCGTGCGAATATACGAACCGAAGCAGACCTCGTTCCTGATTTTCGACCTGGACCGCCAGCACCGAAGCAGCGCCGTCTGCACGATGTCCTGGGCCTGATCAGCGATCCGTCTGCGGCTGGAGAGAATCCGAACCGGGCCGTTCTGCCGGCGGAGACCATCGAATGTGAGGGACTCCATTATTCGCCTCCCCTCTGACCATGGCCAAGGACCGAAAAGCACCGTGGGCAAAGATGGACGTCTCTGAACGCAAGCAGCCCGGCAAGTGACGCGAACGTACGTCTCTGTCGGCTGCTGAGCCGGCGATCATGTGTCGCGAGTCTCGTCAGCGCATTGATCGCGCCATATATCGAGTCGTCAGAACCTTCCTCGCGCCAGGCGGCCAGGAGGCGCGGCATCATCCCATTCGTGGATATTCGGCCGCGCAGGAGCCATTGTTGGAGCAGTTCTTCGACGTCGGCTCCGCGCTCTCTCGTTGCCCGGAAGGCGTCAAGATGAGCGCGAAGACTTGTCCAGGTCCGTCGCACCAGACGCCGGATCTGGCTCAATTGCAACTCTCGTGCGTTCGCGTACCGATCTGGTGGCAGCCGTCGAGTTCGCACGATGTTGTCACGGGACACGCACTCGCGCCGAGTCATCCCGTTCGAGCAAATCAGCCGGTATATGAATGCCTGAATCTGAGTTGCCTGCTTGCCGTAGGGCGCGTGCAACACCGAGATGCCTGATTGAACTACATCTCCCCGCCGAACCTCTGTCGCCTGCATCGGGCTGAAGAGTTCGGCTTCGACCAGCTCCCCTGTGTCCTCTATTCGCGCCACAAGTAGGTGGTCCGCATCGGCTCCCAATTCCTCAGCGATTGCCCTAAGCACGTCGGCAATAGACAAATTGGTGAGATCTGGATCGACAAGCGTGAACAGGTCGCCATTCTGCAGTACGGCTTTCGGTTCGCGGCCAAAGTCAAACCGGCGTGCATGCTCAGAGAGAGCCTCGGCTTGAAAGGAGGGGGTGTGTTCCTCCCAATACGCTGTCGGTGCCCCAACCTTCGCCAACAGGCGCAGTCTGGTTTCGCGATCAGCCTTGAGGATCCGGCCGTCGAAACGAAGGCCTTCTTCAACGAATTTCAGTTCTCCATGTCCGAGCGGAACCTCGACATATTCACGATCCCGCCAGTCCGCGAGCGCGACGAGATCCGAGAACTTTGAAACAGGCCACGACGCCGGCCCAGCGATTGCTTCGGTAGGAGGAATCGCCGGTAACTGCTTCGATTGACTGTGCATTCGATTTCCCTCTGCAAGCAGTATTGAGCGAGCGAGTCGCACGAGATAGGGGATTCCCCCAGAAATCCTTGCGATCGGGGGTGGCCGCCTAGTAGTCCCCGTAGGCGTCGATTTGACGAAGGCGGTACGCGCTCCTATATTTCGTTCGATGGACAATCCAGAACTCAAAACTAGGCCGCCCCCGGCGGCACTGTTGCGCCGGCTCTTCGACCACCAGCGATGGCTCACGAGCCAAGGCCGATACGGCAAGATGCTCAAAGGCAGCGAGCTCGTATTCGAAAATTGCGATCTTGCGGGCGTGGACTTCTCCAAAGTCGATCTCGAATTCTCGACTTTTAGGGGAGGAAGTGTGCGAGGCGCGCTTTTTCGAGACGCGACCCTTTTTTGCACCACCTTCGACCGCTGTGACGTAGCCGGTGCCGATTTCGGGAATGCGAATCTTCGCTGGGCTGCTTTCATCACGAATCACGATGAAGCGGCGTTCGAGGGCGCGGATTTAACGCGGACCGCATGGAACCGTTCGCAAAAGGATCAAAATCTCATGGAGTACAATCCTGAGCGTGGCGGCGATCCCAATAAACTCTGGCCCCGGGAGACCCTCAAGCCCAGATAGCGCTCGCGCCTCTTGCTAAATTGGTCCTCAGCGACGGACATGAACACCGACGGTCTGGGCAGTCCAGAAAATTCGGAATTCTCTGAGGTTGATCGACTCGAACTCATTCAACGAATGTTCGCGGACAAGGAGATCGGCCTCCGCGAAGAGCAACTCCGCTTGCTCGATCAGATGCTCGCCGCATGGCAAGGCGGGCACCGCGGAGCGTGGTTGCCAATCGCCACAGACTTTCAAATCGAAAAAGAACGGAGGCGTAAGAACAATCCGACGCTTAAGGTCGCCCCGGAGTTAATTGCTACGTATAAAGACTCCGCGAAAAAGCTCCTGCAGGATCTGCCGGAGACCTTGAAGCGTTTCTATACGGGCGATTTGGGAAGAACTTTCAAATGGCTCGTCGTGTTTGAGCAACAAAGCACACCAGGGGGACGCAAGCAGTGGGTTCTGACCGTGACCGCAAATGCCAATGCAAACGCTACGACGTCAGAGAATAGTCAGCCTGAAGTCGTCGAAGATAAGGAGAGTTCGCTTTCCGGGCAACGACAGACGTTGTTGGGTCCGTTCTCGAGCGTTCCCCCAAAACTGCATTACATTGACCGACCTGAAATCTTCGATCCTTTGGTAGCGGAGCTGTGCTCGGGTGAGAACGGCGCGTTCGGCCTTACGGCAGTTGAGGGGATGGGCGGCGTCGGAAAAACCACCCTTGCAGTTGCGGCGTGCCACGACGAGAGGGTTCGCGCAGTTTTCACGGACGGAATCATATGGGTCCCCTGCGGTCCGGTGTCAGATGATGAGATTCGCAAAAAAAGAATTGAATTTGCCTGCCGGCAACTCAATGTCCGCTTTGATGGCTATACGCCTCCGGCTTTGGGAACCGCTTTGGCGAACAAATCAGTCCTCGTGGTTCTCGACGACGTGTGGGAGGACAAAGATGTCGACCCCTTCCTGGTGACATCCGCTCGATCGCGTCTGCTGTTCACCACTCGCAACAAGGGGCTGGCCCTGGGGCTCGGTATCGAGAACAGCCAAGACGTCGGCACGCTCGACGAGGGTACCGCGCGTAGCTTTCTCGAATACTGGTCGCATCGCCGCGATTTGCCGGAGTCCTGGTCCCAGATCCTACACGAATGCGCCGGTTTGGCCTTGGCGATTTCCATGGTCGGCGCTGCGCTCCATAAAAAAGATGACACCGAATGGCAGAAGGTCCTTGAACACCTCAGGCAAGCGCGCCTCAAATATGTTGGTCGCAAAATCCACGAATACCAATACGTCACTATTCACGCAGCCATTCAGATTGGCGTTGAAGCGCTTCGAGAGGACAAAGATTATTACATGCGCCTGGCAGTGTTGCTTGAGGGCATGGCCGCGCCCACAGCAATACTCCGAGCTTTGTGGGGTGGTGAGGAGCACGAAATCGACCGGCGGGCTGACATCCTGGTCGATCGATCACTAGCGCGGCGCCTGCCTGAGGGCATCGTGCTGCACGATCTCCAACTCGACTACCTCAGGGATGAGCACCCGCACGCCGAAACACTGGCCCTTCAACGAGCAGCCTTGAGGCGCAGCGCGCATATCGTAAAGGTAGCTCCGGCGCAGTTCGCACCCCAAATGACGGGACGATTGCTGCCCCACAAAGGCCAACTGGGGATGGGACGGTTTTTAGAGGACCTCCGAAGTTTTAGTCCGCTTCCCCGACTTCGACCCTTGCTACCGGCGTTAACAGCTCCCGGCCAGGCAAGCCAAATTGTCTTGGAAGACCCCACCTGGATCACCGTGTCCGCCATATCGCTGAGCGCCGATGGCACCAAGGCCGTCTTCTGTGCCAATCTCGGTCTCATATTTTGGGACAAAGAGACAAACAAGTTCACCTGCGCGCCCATTGAACTCGATTGGTGGTGCAGGGTCAAGCTAACAGGAGATGGGTCACAGGCATTCTTCTGTGCCTTCTACGAGACATCGCTGTGGCTGTGGGATATCGCGACCGGTACCACTCTCCGCCTGCTGGATAAAGTCGACAAAGTCGCGCTTGCCTTCGCCCTCAGCTCGAACGGAAAGCGCGCCGTTTGCGGGTGCGAGGACGGAACCTTTGTCATATGGGATCTCAACGCTGACACCGTTGAGCGACGCCTTCGTAAGCTCGACATGGATAGTCATTCCCTCGGCTTGTCGGGCGACGGCAAATGGGCGGTCGCGGGGACTAAGGGCGGGCTATCCATTTTGGAAATCGATGGAACGGGCGAGCCGCTGTGGCTAAATGTGCCTGGAACAGCGTCGCACGTGGCGATCAACCATGACGGTACCCGCGTGGTATTTGCTCATGGGCCAGAGGTCTTCAGTTGTTGTACCCTCAGCGTTTGGGATTTGAACAGCCGCGGAGGATCGCGAATTGTTTACGAAGATCTCCTCAGAATCGAGCGCCTGTCGCTCTCTTCGGACGGCAAACGCGCGGTATTATTAGGAGCACGTGGGAGGATCATTGTTTGTGATCTCGATCGCGGGGACACGCCGCGCGAGCACAGAGGTCCGGAGCAACACAGTGCGGAACTGGCCATTAGCGCCGACGGCAAGTGGGGGGTAACATGCGGCCTCACCCGCGCTTCGGTCACTCATTGGGACCTGGACGCTCCCGGAAGCGCCACCGTAATTGAAGACTGCCAGGGCGTCATCGCAAATACTGACTGTTCCCGCGCCGTGGTGTTGCGTGCTGACGGCGGGTTGGTCGTTGTCGATCTCGGGGAAGAACCACAGGTCCGATATCTGGCAGCGCCCCAGGACATCAAAGGATGGCTCAAGAAGCACAACTTTGCTCTCAGCGGCGATGGGCGCCGGGCGATTACTGGCGCGTATGGCGATGGCCGCGTCTGGCTCTGGGACATCGACAATGGCCGACCTTTGAAGTCGTTGGAAATGCCGTCTGGATTTCCATATGTGGAGTTCTTGTCCGTGGATCACCATGGGAAGAGGGGTCTCGTTAAATGGGATGGGGGACAACTCGTTGTCTGGGATTTGGAGGAGGGCGGTCAATGCCGGAGCCTGGAAGGAACTGAAGGTGTCACGTCTGCCGCAATCTCTCCGGATGGTGGCTCCGCGGTTACCGGCTGGCACGAAGGTACGGTTATGGCTTGGGATCTTGATGCGGGTATGCCTTCGGCTACTATCGGCAAGCACAAGAGCGATGTCACGCATCTTGAGGTCGCACCTCACCAAAACTTTTACGTTTCCTGCTCGAAGGACGGCGAGGTAATACTGTGGGAGTTCTTAAATGGTCGGGTCACGCCGTACCCGATTGGCATTAACGGCAGCGACGATTTCTTGCTGGGGGCCAATGGCAGATGGATGTTTGGCGAGTCTGTGGATACCAAACCCAGCGCCTCTATCAAGTCGCTCTGCGATCTGGCCAGCCGCAGGAGACGCGAAGTTCATTTCCCGGAGGATCGAGGGCTTGGTGCCCATGCGGCGTTGCACGAAGATGGAAGTCTCTTGGTAAGCGCCATACAGCGCGACACCTTGTGCGTCTTTGATCTTACGATCGAGAAGGAAGTGTTGGCTTATACCGCCGACGCGAATTGGGCATGGTGCCGCTGGGTCGGTGATTACATCCTGGCCGGCGATGAACTGGGCCAATTGCACATTCTGGCGTATCAAGGCCCGCCAAAGCCATATTATGATGCTCGCTATCAACCTTACATCGAAGCATGGCGATGGCATCACTACGGCCGATAGAGCTCGATAGCATCAAATAGACTTGGGGCCGCTACAGGAGAAAACCCTTGGCCTGAGCCAACCGGACACCAGATGCCCTCTCATTTTGATCGTGGCTTTATGCTCGTCAAAACCTCACAGGATTTCTTCCGGACGGCGAAGAAGTCTGGATCAAAGGAATCGTTTCGGAAGGGGACCCTGAACACCCATTGACCGTTTTGCTTGTCGATCTCGTACATCTCAAGGTCATGTCCCCACATGATGCTATGGCTACCGCCGCCTTTCCCCCCTAGCCAATCGGGCAGGCTTCGGCGTACATCGCTCAGGTCCACCCACTCTCCCCATCTGTCCTCGAACCTTTGGCGCCGAGCGGTTCCCCCCAGAACCGCCATCCCCCGAAACTCAATACCGTTTAGCCGGTCCACCTCTTTGAGCTGTTGCGGAACAAATATCGTCCATGCTCCGCCGAATTCTATAACCTCGTCGCGGCTGCCCACCTGTACGGGATTATTCCCGGGATAGTAGATAAAGGTCATCGTCTTCATCTGTCCTCCGACATCGACTTGGCAGGTCATCGTCATCTTTTGCCACAACAATGCCGCCAGAGCTTCCGGCGACGTCGGCGACGATACAGAATTCTGCGATGAAACCGGCTGCTTTGGGCTTGGAGAACCTTTCGGTGTGCCGGTTTGGGCGACCACGAAATGGCTGCCCAAGACGGTGAACAACGTAACCAAGGGGACTAGCCTTCGCCAATTTAAATCGATCAACATGAAATCGTTCCCACTCCTTTTGCGGTTCATTTGAAAGCTCCGGTCATGTTCAGGCCCACATCCTCTCCGCGATCTTCTGTTCCTCCGGCCCAATTGCGTTTGTGTAGATTGCCGTCGTGGCGAGGCGCGCGTGACCGAGCCACTTCTGTGTCAGGTTAAGAGGAATTTCTGCCGTGACGGCTTTAATGCCGAACCCGTGCCTGACACCTTTCGGCGTCGCGCAAAGGCCCTGAATGCTCGCGGCGTCCATGACTTCTCTCACCCGCCGCCAGGCCGTTGTCCTCGACCATGTCCAAAGCCGCCCGTCACCGAGGGCGTCAAGATCGTGAACGGTGCCGAGCGTCTTCAGAAAATCGCCCGGGACGGGGACCGCCCGGAAGATACCCTTCCGGCGTTTCTTGAGGCTTTCAAAAACAAGCTGACCGGCGCTTCTGTCGACCCGCGGAGCGGTCAACGCCAGCGCTTCAGAGATCCTGCAACCGCCGTGGGTAAGGGTCGCGCAAAAGGTAAAGACCTCACGCGGGGCCTGCTCGGCAGCGCGCAGGAACGCCTGCCGCTGTGCCGGCGTGAGATACTTTCGCCGTCCGGTCGCATCGAAAAGCTGCATCATCGGTGCAGCGGATCTTCGCGGGATTGAAATAGAATGCGCCATAGTGTTTCAATGGCTCGGAAGTGCCCGCAGCAAAGGCTCTTTGCCGTCGCCCTCGTCCCCAAAATCTTCGGAATCTGCACGTTCGCAGTTGTTGTAGAATGTTGTTTTCGCTTCATGAATCCTCCCCGCGAAACACTATGGCGCATAGTGTTTCACCGGAGCTTAGAGAGAAGCGGGCATTCAAGCAAGTTGCCGATGTTTGCAGGCAGCATTCGCTGGGCGCGTTCGGAAATACGCTACCCTCTACCATGAGAGGCAAAATAGCCTTCCGTCGGCCGTATAACGTCTATGTCGCTCACATTCAACGGTAAGCCGTTTGATCCAGACGACTTCAGCGCCGCCGTGATGAACGCGGCGGTCGAGCAGGTCAAAGCTCAGATCCACGAGAGGATGACTTCGATTCGACACCCTTCGACGGGCGAGTTCCCCGGTGGCCCATGTCACCGGAACAGCGCTCGACAAAATTTCCATTCGCGTTGAGGGATCTGCAGAGCTTTTGAAACTCGTTCAGGAACGTATTGGCATCGAGGATTTGAAAAAAATGACCTTGATCGAACGAACCGCTCAGGACAGTCACAAAGCTTTTCTGAGTTTCGGATGGGAGGATCATGACCTTGCGAAGCGCGTCGCCGAGTACCTGCAGGCCAACGGCATTGAAACCTGGTGGGCCCAGTGGGAAATCAGGGCCGGAGATAGTCTGCGCCAGAAGATCGATGAGGGGCTAGGGGTCTGCACAGACTTCATTGTCCTTTTGAGTTCCAGCTCGATTCACAAGCCCTGGGTGAACCAGGAGATGGATGCCGGTCTGGTCCGCAAGATCGAGTTGGGCGCACGGTTCATTCCCCTTCGAAGCAATCTTCCGGCTTCGGCACTTCCCCCGCTTTTCAGAGGCATGCTGTCACCGTCGATTGACGATTTTGACGCTGACGCGCGCTCCCTGGTGAACGACATCCTTGGCGTGTCGCGCAAACCTGAACTTGGGCCGTTGCCGGCAACGGTGGCCGATGCACCCCATACCGGGTACTCGCCTGCCGCGACAGCCCTTGCGAAGGCTTTTGTGGAATCCACAGCCAACGCGAGCCCGATGCAGCCGATCTTGTCGGTGCATTCGTTGATGCGGATGACGGAACTTCCGGAAGAAGATGTCATTGACGGGCTGCACGAGTTGGGGGACATGGTGGACGGGCAGCAGGACTCCGTCTGGGCAAAGCCCGAGCTTTACGTCCAATTTGACAAGCACTTCAAGGGTTGGGACCCGGCTGCGGACGCCCTGATCGTTGCGGCCGACTTGCACAACGGTTCAGACGCGGATGTCGAACCACAAACTCTGGCCGACAAGCACGGATGGGAGCCGCGGCGACTCAATGCTGCCATCGCCTATTTGACCGAGCGAATGCTGATCGACTCGATGCAACTGCTGGGTATGGGCCCCTGGATGGCCGTCCATCTCCGAAGAACCGATGCCACCCGGCGATTCGTCAAGAGCCGTCAATAAGGCGTTCTGCCTCATAGAGAGCCTCAGTCACTTTGTTTGGAGGCCCGCCGCGATCTCCTTCGTCGACTTCGCGCTGACGCCGGCTTCGGCGGCATGATCGTGCCAGCGTGCTATGGCCTTCTGCACCTTGGCCAGAATACGCGGCGCGTTCTTCAGGTTGTGCTCCATGCCGAGGGCCTTCAGTTGTTCGACCCCCGGGGTCTTGCCTTCGCCCATGACCATGGTGCTTTGTTCCCCGGCGGGCCCGTCCGAAAAGGTCAGATCATAGGCTGGGGCGAATGTCCATTCGTGGCTGTCGTTCATAAGGAAGGAAAAGTTCTTGGCGTGATCATCGCGGTTATGCGCCAGCACATTGAAGCAGGCGAGGGCATAGGCCTTCTCGACCTCGATGATGTTCTTCGTCAGGACGAGAACGACGCGCAGGAGCAGATTGTAGTCGAGGGCAGGGGTGCGGTGATCGGCATGGATGAGCCCCGACAGGCTGTGCATATGAATGCGGGCGTCGCCCTTTCGGTCGAAGCGCTTCACGCCGAAATATCCGCGCCTTCTCGTCCGAAACAGATGTGTCTCCGGCATGGCGACGCCGGCATCTCGGGCCATCAGGCTGTAGGCGTATTCGATAGCGCCGATATCGCGGGGGTCCTGTGCATTCGCGAACTTGATCATCCAGTGCTCGTAACCACGTTTGAGCGTGGTCTGCCCGTGAACGATCTTCGATTTATCCGCGCTGACCTGGGCGACGATCTTCGGGCGGGCACCGGCTGACGATCCGCTGAGCCTCAGGAGTTCTTCAAAAACCTCTTCGCTTTCACCGGCCAGCACGATCGCGGATTCTTCAGCGAGCCTGTCGAGCGCAAGCGGCGTATCATCCCCTGAATACTGGCTCCGGTCCGGCTCATAGCTTAGAGCCCCCATACCGCTCCGTCCGACATAAGCCAGCCGGTCGAGGGCGTTCAACTGACCGCGCCGGACGCCGTGTTTTTCGACCGTGCGGTCCAGCAGGAGCCGTCCCCAGCCGTCCGGAAGACTGTCATTGAAGACGCCAAACAGGCCGTCGAAAACCATGTCGGGCGCTGTGACAACTTCTGGCTTCAAGGGCAGTTTAAGCGGCGAAATCTCGATGCCCGAAGCGATGAATGCCGGGTCGTATTCGAACAGGATCTGGCGTTGCCGGAGAGCCAGGCGCCCCACCTTCCGGCGCTCACCGGCTTCCAGGTACACGGTCAACAGATCGGTAGGAGCGTAGGTCACTTGATCCGTCCTTTTGTGCGGGGTTTGGGTTCCCGCAAGATCTCGTCCAGCGACTTCGAGGCCAGGCCGCGTCCATCATCCACGCAGACCCGGTCGAAGTCGCCCAGACAGTCCAGCACCATCGCCAGCTTGAGCAATGCCTCTAATGCGATCAAGCCCTTATGTTCAAAGCGCTTGAGGGAACTCCAGGCCACACCCGACCGTGCGGCTAGACCTTCCTGCGTCAGGTTCATGGCCAGGCGCCGGGCCTTGAAACGGGCCGCTAGTTCCCGCTGAACATCCCTTGGTGTTTTGAGTTCTATAGACATCATATTGCCCACTGTTGGCCTTACAACGATTATACGGACAATATATTCTCCATTTATTAAGATGCAAGTTGATGGAGTTTGACCCCCTTGAAGTGCTGCCGGTCAATACTCAGCCGCGAGCATCAGCGTAAGGACCCGAAATGACCGGTTAGGGTCGGCCGGGTCTTCGGAACCGTACTCCATCTCGGCATCGGCATAGTAGTCGATCTTCCAAAAAACTTCGTCCCCACCCGTCAGCGCGATGCTCCCAAAATCATGCTCCCGGTGCGGGTCGTTTGCCGGTTTGAAGTCCGAGAAGTTTCGCACACGGTCGAAGATTTCGACCTGCGCTTCGGCGCTGAGAGCGGCTATTCCGCGCGTCATAACGTACCGCCCAGGGACCGCGGCTGGTCCCGTCCGTGTCAGGCCAGCTGCCTGCCGGAACTCATCGTTCAGCGCCGCGATGCGCACCGCTTTTTTGTTGTCGCCCGCCATGGCGGATTCTTGTAATCCACGCCGCGAATAGGGTCAACGCTTCCGACGAGAAGCCTTCCCGCTGTCGTTTAGCCCTCGGGCATCGCTGCCTTTTCCCGCTGTCTCACGGCAGGGCGACGGCATCCTCGCATTATTGCCGCAACGGCCTGATGCGCTTCCTTATTCCGCGGGTAAATGATTCGATCGTCGTTCCCCCGAGGCGCGCTGACCCTGCGGTTTGCCCGGTGTATTTGACGTGGCAGCCAACATCTCCTTTTCCCATCCAGCCGGTCACCAGTGCAAGCCATCTCTATCAGGCACGTTGCAGTCGCCACTCGCTAGGGTCAATGACGGATTTTCCCCTGGCCCCAAAGAGGGCCATTCCTCGCGAGACAAAATCCTATGACCCGCTCGCTATGCCGACTGCGACACGGTGCCATAGAGAGGCTGCATGGTGCGGCCTCCTTAAACGAAAAGGAGAAACAATCATGGCTACCAACACTGCGAAAAACCAGTCCACCGAAACCGCAAAGCCCCCCGTGGCGAAACTCCGTCTCGGGCTCATCAACGCGAGCATCTGGGAGCGCGTAACCGAAAACGGCAACCGCTATAGCGTGACGTTCGAACGCCGCTACCGCGATACCAACGGCGAATGGCACTCCACCCACAGCTACGACGCCGGGGACCTGCTCGTGCTGGCCAAACTCGCTGACCAGGCTCACACCAAGATCGCCGATCTCCAGACCGCGGGGCCCGCCACATAAATGGCCCCCGTGCGGGGCGGCTTCACCGCCGCCCTGTCTTCCTGGTTATCCATCAAAGCAGGAGGCAATCATGACGAAGACCACGAAACTCACACACCACTAACGAAGGATTCAAAGATGAAAACCTACACAGTCCTGTTCGCCGAAGACGTTCCACACTACGGCACTGTGGAGATCGAGGCCGAAGACGACAATGCCGCGCTTGAAGTGGCCAAAGCTTACAATCTCTCCGAGGTCACCACCGATCCGGAATGGGAAAGCGGTGTGTGCGCACGCATCGTGTACATCGAAGACCAGAGCGGCAAGACTATCCATTACGATGTTCCTCTCGACGACTACATTCTGCTTCGCAGAGGCAAAGAGGAACCGCGGTTCTGCGACGCCGCGCAGGAGTTGAGTGAAGCCCTTATCCGTATCGACGAACACCCTAAGGAGTTCGGGGATATTGAAGACGCTGAAACCATGCTCTGCCGGATTCAAGAAATAGCCCGCGCCGCAATCGTCAAGGCGAAGGAATACGGCCTTGCAATGGGTTATGACATTCCCGGTCAACGATGATTACGCGCGACAAGAAAGGGTATGGAACGAGGCGTCGGAATGGCAGAAGAACGAACCCGGAAACATCCGTGACATGCTGACCGAAAACGAGGTCGCCCCGTAGATCAGGGCAGCGTGGCGTCCTGCATCACGTCGGAGCCTCGCACGTTTCCGCCGCGATTGAGGCCGCGCAGGAGAGTTGGGCCGCGCAAATCCTCGGCGAACCTGAAGACTTATTCGCATGGCGTCTTGCGCAGACCGTCAACGCCACCGTGCTCAAACACGTGCGGGATGGAACGGTCCGCACACAGCAGGCGGCGCTTCTTGCCGATGCCGCAAGACTCGACATGACGAAATGGTTCGCGCCCATGGCGGCGAACTACCTCGCAAAGTCAGTAAAGGGCAGATCATCGACGCCTTGCGCGAAGCAAAAGGCGTTACCCCTTCCACGTGGAGCCAAATGAAAAGGGCGGACCGTGCGGCTCTGGCGGAACGTGAAATCGCTGGAACCGGCTGGCTTCCCGCGCCGCTCCGTGCCCCGGCTTTACGCAGAAAACATAAGGCGCAGCAGGATCGCGGCGGCAGCTTCCTTGGAGGTTGTCGCCGTGCGGGTGTCACCTTAAAATGATCCGCCAGCCGGACGATGGAGACGTGAATGGCAAAATGGTTTGTCCAATACTGCCCCGGTTCAGAAGACGAACCACCATGCTTCCGCATCGCGGCGGAGGACGACCCGGCGTGCTGGATCGCGCAGACAAATCCCGGCCTGCCTCTTGAGGCCCAGGAAGAAACGGCACTCCTGATCGCTGACGCCCTGTCCCGGATTCTCGGGATTTAGTTTTCCGCCGGTGAAATGCCACGAGCATCGCGGTTCCAGTCAAGCCCTCCAACAAGACAAATGTCCTCTCGCCGACTGGCTTCCTTTAGCCCGGTTGGGTCTCCGCGATACACCCAAAGAACCCCTCGCCAGCAATAGAGTCATCTGGTATACCGAAGCGTTTGCACTAAACTCCAATTCGGATAACAGAGAAGGGCGCGATGAGAGTCCTAGCTAGCCCAGAAAAAGCATGGAAGGTGGTCGGAAACCACGTCTACCCGGTCAACGACTTCCGCGACCATTCGGTTGTGCGTTGCTGGTGCCGTCCCATAGAGGATGACGGCGTTGTGGTCCATAACAGCCTCGACGGCCGCGAGTTTTTCGAGCGCGGTGAGCGGCGAGTATCGTAGTCCACAGAGGTCTTTTCGCGTTCGAGAAGCCACAGCCTCGGTGCCCGTAAAGCCCTCCAACAAGACAATTTCCTTTCGCCGAGCGAAGAGGAAATTGCTTCTTGGACCCTGCGGGCAGGGGGCTTGACGGGGACCCGCCGCGGCTGTGGCAAGAATGCATCCATTCGTTTTCAAGGACGCGGACTAGGCCGCGCCTCGAAAACGAAAGGAACGACAAGATGTCCAAACAAAACAACCCGCCAACTGCGCCTTTTCGCCGCAGTCAGGTTGTTTCGCCAGTGCCGTCAGGCCGCAGGTTCGGCAAGGCGAAATCCGAGAAGAAAACGTTCGATATCTACATCAGTGACATCGAAACCGGAGACGAAACGCTGGCAATAACAGTCTTCGCGCCCACGCAGCGCGAGGCCATCCAGATCGCCAAGAAGCGCCTACAGTCCTCGCCCGTTCTACGCAGGATCACCTATGTAGCTTTCACCGCCGTCGAAATCGAGGGCTGATCGCATGAACCCGGTGCCGTCGAAACGGCGGCATCGGGTTTTTCCGATGGCAGCATTTAAAACGCAACAGAATCCCTCGATTTCAAGGCCGCCTCACTCCCGCTGCAAACGATTTCCTCAATTTCCCGCGTCAGGTTTGAGCTCACTCACCAGTCTTCTCTCATGAAGGTCGTTACGGAGGCGGAAAGGTGCAGGCGCAACCACACATTGGGCGATGCCCAATGTCGCGCTTCGCTTGACAAAAATTCCGGTGCGGCTGGGAGGAGGTATCGTTACGGCGCTCAATTGGTTGGAAGTGGGAGTGGTCAAGCGCAGCGACGGTCACAATGTAATTGCGCGTGCCGCTTACAACGCGCGTGAAAGACTTGTCGATGAACGGACCGGCCAGGTCTACGACTACCGCCATCTCGGCGAAGTTGAATGGAAAGGCATACTCGATCCCGAGCGCGCACCCGACTGGGTCCTGAACCGCGAACGCTTATGGAACGCGACCGAGCAACGCGAAGATCAGAGCACGCGCCCCGACCAGGCCCGGCTCGCCCGCGATTTCAAGATCGCGCTGCCGACGGAGCTCAATGCCGAAAGAAGACTGACTCTAACCAAAGATTTTGCCGAGTACATGGCCAGTAAAGGAATGGTTGTCGACGTCGCCATTCATGCGCCGCACGCCCATAACGACGACCGCAATCACCATGCCCACATGCTCCTGACGATGCGGGAAATCGGACCAGAGGGGTTCGGCAACAAGGTACGCGAATGGGACAAAGTCGCTGAGCTAAATCGGTGGACTGAACGGTGGTCGGAACTCGGTGCTGAGCACCTTCGTCGCGCGGGATTTCACAATGAGGCCGAGCGCTTCAAGGTCGGCCATCTCTCTCGTCCGGAACGGGCCAGACTGGCCCATGAGCGCGGCGACATGGCGCATTTTGAGCAACTCCTGAACGAACCCCTGCGGCACCGAGGGCCGGAAGCATCGGGCATGGAGAAGAACGGACGCGCCACACACATCGGCCAGATAAATAGGGAGATCGTAGAACGGAATCAGGTGAGCGGCGTTCCGCGCGAAATCCGAGCAGCCTATGCGCTTAGCGTCGACGCCGAGGCGTTCGTGAAGGCCCTCGAGCAGAAGAATATGATGCTTGCTCGAATCACGAAAAGCGATGTTCAAAGGTGCGCCGCGGAATTTGCACTCGAGGAACGGAAATATGTTCCACACTACTCGGAACACCAGTATGTGATAGCCACGGAGCAGGGGGCCGTTTACAGGCTTTCAACAATGACCACGGGCGATAGTTACAAAGGCCTGCGCGACTTTATGAAACCGGTAAATCAACGGGACTACCCGAGCCTGGAAGCGGCGCTGGGTGAGATCAAAAAGCGCAGCTTGGTTCCCAAGGTCGACCGCGAAAAGGTAATTGCGGATCTGATGCGCACGCCCGACATCTTGGCTCCCTCGGAGACTCCGGCTCGCATTCTGCTCGAACAAAGCCTACAGACCCTCGCCGGCGGGCCCGGCAATATCCCTACCGAAACGAGACAAAGAATCGCGCCGACGCCCGCGGTCCCACTTGCGGCAAACCCAAACTATTTGCGTGGCAATGCAGCCCAAGTCTGGTGGGCCTATAACAGCACGAAAACGCCGGAAGCTTTCGAGGAATCTCTCAAAGAAAGAGGGCTCCACCTCGCGCGTGTCACAGCGGAAGATGCCGCCGACAGTAAGACAGAATTCTGGATCGCAAAGCGTTTAGGACGCTACTCGCCAACCCTTCGGGAAGGCGAATATGTGGCGGTCAGTGATCGGGGCCAGGCGTATCGGCTGACTCAAAGGGCCCTTAATCATGAGGACCGTGAGATAAAGGCATTCATGGGCGCGCTCGATCAGAGGCCCATGCCAAGCCTTCGAGAAGTCCAGGACGCTGTGCAGGAGAAGCGGCAAAAGGATATAGCCGCGAGTCAAAGCCAGGGCCTGGAGCCGGCTACGTTCGGAAGTCGCGCGACTGGGATGATATTACGCACAGGTCGCATAGCCCAGAAGGTAGTTGGGGGCGTGGCCGAGAAGGCAGTTGGACGACCTCTCGTGTGGGTCGCCAACGCATTCGAGTCACTGCTTGCGCAGTCCATTTCGCCCGAGGAAAGGCAACTCGCCGCCGTGCTGGAACACGAGAAGCAGGCAGCCATTGAGCGCGCGGAAAGGCAGCGTGGTGGCTACGGCCGCGGACGATAATTCACATCGCCCGCAGCAGAAACAGCGCTCGAAGGAACGCCTCATTCGAGGCACTCTTTCTTTCCTACCGCCCAAGAAAAAGCGAAAGGCAGGACGCTTTTTTTGCGTCCTGCCTTTCGCCAGTTTGTTGCGAGAGCGGAATCATACATGGAGATGTGTCGTCGAAAAAATCCTTGCGATCACTCTCGTCATTCGATTCATTCAGATCATGGTGATTCGGGTTTTCATCGGTGACAGCAAGTTGTGCACGGTCAGACCGTGCCCCGCGACAAGTGCTGGCCTTTGGCCCGCTCTTATCGCTCAACTTGGCAAGGACGGGGGACACCCCCTTCCGTTGCATTCTTCCCCAGTGCCGCCAGTGGCGGCAACGGAAACCCTGCCGGTTTCCATACCTTCCTGCGGCCCCTCCGCCTGCCGCGTTTATTCACGGGCACGGTGCCCATGAACAAAACGCGGATGCAGGCCTCCGGGCGCCCAAGCGAGCAGCGCCAGCGCGTCTACAAGGTCGATACTCGTTGGGACGAGATCGAGTACGTCGCGCTCCTGGCAGCTGCTCAAAGCACCGGTCTCACCCGAGGCGGATACCTCCGCGCTCTGGTGACCGGGTACGCCGGCCCACGCGCACAGCAAGCCCCGTCGTATGACGCCAGGGCGCTCGCCGTCGCTACGGCCGCGCTAAACCGCGTCGGCAGCAATCTCAATCAGATTGCCCGCGTCTTGAACGCAGGTGCCGCCACCATTACGGCCGGCGAATGCCATGCCGTTCTCGATGACGTGCGACATGCAGTCGCCGGCATTCTCGATATCGTTGGGCGCGAAGCGCGGCGATGATTGCCAAAGGCGTTCCTCACGCGCACGGCGCCCGCCTCGCCCGGTATCTGATCACCGGGAAGGATCGGGAGCGGGCGCAACTCCTGGAACTTCGGGGCTTTGCAGCAGCCGGGATCGTCGAGGCGTTTCGGTCGGTGCATGTCATGGCCAATGGCTCGAAATGCGTCTTCCCGTTCTTTCATGTGTCGGTTCGGAATCCGGACGGTGAGACGCTCGATGCTGAGCAGTGGACGTACACCGCAGATGCCATCGAGTTGTCGCTCGGCCTGGCAAATCAACCCCGCGCCATCGCTTTCCACATCTGCGAAGAAACCGGCGAAGGCCACATGCATGTGGCGTGGTCGCGCATGGATCACGAAAGCCTTACCGCCAAGCCGCTACCGTTTTTTAAGGAGCGGCTCAAGCGTGTCAGCCGCGAGTTGGAAAAGTATTTCGGATTGACCGAAGTGTCGAGCGCGCGAAAGGGAACCATCGCATACGCTCCGACCCGTCGTGAGGAAGAACAGTCGCGCCGCCTCGGCATCGATGTCCGCGATCATCGCGAGACAATTCGTGATTGCTTCGAACGTTCAGATTGTGCACGGAGCTTTCAAAAGGCACTCGCAGCTGAGGAAATCATCCTCGCTCGTGGCGACCGGCGCGACTTTATCGCAATAGACCGCGCGGGAGGAATGCATGCCCTCGGAAAACGAATTCTTGGAATCTCGGCGGCTGAGATCCGGGCACGTCTTTCCGATCTGCCGCGCGATCAGGTTCCGACTGTAGAAGAGGCACGACAAGCGCTCCGGTTCGCGCCGGCACCAAAGATCAGCCTGGAAGCCGAGACCGTCGCGCCACGACCAGCGAGCGCTCCAATCGAAGTGGAGAGGACCCAACTGGTAAACGCGATCACGGAGGTGCCGACTCCATCAGTTCCAGAAGCCATGTGTGATTTCGCGGATGCAACTGCGCCCGGCGAGGAGAGCGAACCGCCCATTGTACGATCTGTTGAGGCACCCCTCAGTGCTGCAAAAGCCGCCACGGGCAGGGAACATTCTGGCGGGCTTGCGGCCGTCCTCCAGCGTCAGTTTCGGGCCACCGTCAAGGCCATTTTCAAGCGAACGTCGTCACCACAGCCTCAGGTACGCCGCCGAAAGAGCGGCGAGACAGTCGGCACTTTCCGTCTCGCAGCGCGTCGGCTCTTGAAGCCGATTGTTCGGCTGCCGGTGATTACGCATGCCGTTGGCTTTCTGAATGAGCTTTTGCCCTGGCTTCATCTCTGGGAATGGAATGACACCGCCGAGAATGATCTCGGAGCAGGGGCCTTCGACACGGACGACAATCATCCGTCACCACATCCATAGCAGGGAGAGAAACATGATCGAGAAACCAAAAACACACGATGCCTATGCTCTCCGAAGAGAAAGCCGGCATCGCAGCCGCTATATCGAGATCGGCCATGGCGCAAGTGATAAGGCCCGCTGTCCGAACTGCCACCACCAATTCCCGTTTTTGGGTGTCTACTATGCTCTTCTGGATCGGTTACCGACCGGCGGCTTCACAGGCCACGTAACATTCTCGCCTAATGGGGTGAAGCCAACCGACCCAGAACCGCAGCCGGAACGCCCCTCCGAGGAGTGATGGGGCCGGGTTATGGTTAACAAACACCAATTTGCTTACGTCATTAGCCTTAAAAGCCCCGTGCCTAATCCCCAACAAGAGACCGGCAAAGAGCCGTCGCCGCGCTCTCATGCCTGCGCACGGAGCCAAGTCCTGCGCGGGCTATGGGCCTTTTCTCCGCACGGCCGGGTTATCGATGGCTGACGCGACTAATTGCGGCGAACGCCCCGAGAAGACTTCTTAACCATAGATTCTCCTTCTATCTTTCCTGGCTCGCTGGTATAACCGTCGACGATTGAATTAAGCAATTGCGTTCCGCTCGGTCCATATTCGGCTGGGCCCAACATACATATTGTAGGAGGAGATAACCATGGGTGTGCCGCAAGAAGCAGCGATAAACGACCACCAACCGCAGCCCGGCGAAATGGTTCCTGGCAAGGGCATCTTCATTGGCGAGTTCGATCTCTTTGATGCTGCTGGCAGAAGTCTTGGCATCCGTACCTGTTGGCACGACGCTGTCGTTGAGTTGGGGAGACCCATGACGTTTGACGACACGGCGAATGCCGTCGCCAATTGCAATGTGAATGGCCGCGGCGGACTCAGGCTCAATCCGGCCCGCTACGAAGCGGAGCTGCTCGAAAAACTGAAAACCGGAGAAGCTCTGGGCCAGAACGTCGTCGCTCCGCTGGAAGTGGTGAAAGCAATATTTTCGCTCAGGAAGCAGGGCGAGTATAAACGCCTGAGCGACCACGATCTACCTGGCAGATTAACGTTACTAATCAACGGAATCGACGGCGCCAACTGGCAGTGGTCCTGTACGCCGCGGGATCGCAAGGAGGAAACGGTGCGGGCCGTGGATTTCACGCGCGGGAACGACATCTGGCGCTTCAGAGACCACGTTTGCCTGAGTGGGCGCGCGTGTTTTGCGGAATTGGCTCCTTAACCATTGGCTTAGGAGACACAACATGAGCACCGCTCGAACCGTCGCGAAACATCACCAACTTCTGCCGAGCCGGATGGTTCCGGGTACTCTTCCTTCTGCTCCTCCCTGCCACGTCCGACCGGGCCACCCAAGCCGGCCCTTGTGAAGTTGCGTTCGAAAGGGGATTCCCAAAGCGTAAAAGCTCCGCTATAAATTGAGGGTTCTGTTTTCCCTGTTGTGGTTTCCTAATGCGTCTGCCCCGCTTGGCGGCCTTCGCCGTCTTTCTGTTTCCGCTTCCGCTGGTTATTTTCGGCTCAACGGTGCCCGTGCTGGCTGGCAATGCACCCGTGGGTGGCGGCGGCTCCTGCTCCTATTCCACGGAACCCGACGGCACGGTCGGGCAGCAGCAAGCGTACGACGATGGGCTCTATACCTGCCTCAGCGGCAGCAGCACATGGACTCCGGAAGCATTCATGGTGGGAAGCGTTTTGCAGAGCGGCAGCGCCGCGACCTGCAGCTCGCCCTATGCGGGCATGCTGCAATGGACCGGCTCGGCGCTTCAATATTGCAACGGATCGAGCTGGACCAATATCGGCACAGCGGGCGGGTCAGGAATCACCCTCGGCACCTCTGCTTCCGCAACGAATCCGCAGCGCAGCGGCGATGTGACTACGGGGTTGTTCTCGCCCGCGACCAGCGCGGTCGCGATCAGCAGCGCTGGCACTGAGATGATGCGCGTTAACGGAGCCGGTGTCGGGATTGGGACGACGTCGCCGAATTCTACTCTTGTTGTGTCTGGTTCATCTGGGTATACACCGGGAATCTTGAATGTCTTAAATACGACGACCAGTAGCAATGGAACTATAAATGGCCTTGCTCCAAATATGAGCACTGGAAATGAGACCTATATAGATTTTGGGGTTGCAAGTACCAATTATAACTTAGGAGGACTTGGCTTTTACTATGCAGGCGCGGGCAGTACCGGCAACCGTATTGATATTGGTTTTAGCGGCATATCACCCACTCCCCTGTCCATGCTTGGTTCCGGCAATGTCGGCATCGGGACGACGTCGCCGGGAAAACAATTGACAGTCTATCAACTTGATAATACGTCGAACGATAGTCTTTACGTGTCTCAAATCTATAGAGACTGGGGTTCCGGCTCCAGCAGCGCGCGCGGAACGGGGTTGGAGTTTAGAGATGACAATTCCTTGCAGGCTGGAATTGTTGCCGTCCGGCGCAACAGCGTTGGAACATATCAAAGTGATCTAGCCTTTCAGGTCAATTCAGGCACCGGCTCTATGACTGAAAGCGTGGCGCTTACTGAGGCTATGCGCATAAATTATCTTGGTGAAGTTGGCATCGGCACAGCCAGTCCTGCCAATACGCTAGATGTGAACGGCTCACTTGCTGTCGGCACTTATGCCGGTACTGCGACCGGCAGCAGCAATGAATTAATCGTCGGCGGCAACGTCGGCATCGGGACGACGGCACCGGGTTCACCTTTAGAGATTGATACCGCCCAAACCGCCGGGCAAACCAATGATTTTCTAGTCCTTAATACGCCTGATGCCCAGTATTCAGATGCGTGGATGGCTTTCAAAAATAATACCAATGGTACGGTTGCCAGAATAGGTCTTTTTGAGCCGGGCGCGACCTATCAGGGCCTGGCTTTTGTTGTGGGCGGCGAAGGAGGCACCAGCTACCCGACGATTAACTCTAGCATGGTGCCGAATTTATATATTAGTTATCAAGGGAACGTATCTGTTAATACGCAATCTACCTACACGACGCTTACTATCGGCGGTAGCGCAAGTGTAACCGCAAATAATCCATTTAGATTTTATGCCGCTGACAATACTCATTACGGTTATATCAGCAACACATCCTCCTCATCCGCACAGTTAGATTTTAATTTCGGCGGCGCGGAGAACATGACTTTGTCGAGCAATGGCAACGTCGGCATCGGGACGACGTCGCCAGGATATTCTCTGCAGGTCAATGGCTCGACCGGGGAGGTTGCCGCCTTCATCGGCAATAATTCGAATAATTACATTAGTATTTCAGACAACAATAACTCTACCGCGGCGACTTTTGGAGCCATAGGCGGGGGGAATGCTTATGTCTTCTCCGGTTCGGGGTTATATACAGCGCTCTATTCCGGCAATGCCGAGAGGATCAGGGTAAATAGCAGCGGGCTCGTCGGTATTGGCACAACATCGCCTTCCTATACTTTGCATGTGAACGGCTCGGTCGCCGGAACCAGTGCTTACAATAATCTGTCCGATGCGCGCCTGAAAACCGACATCATCGAAATCACTAACGGGCTGGAATCGGTCCAAAAGCTCAAGCCGATCCACTTCCGCTGGCAGAAACCTGAAAAGCGCACGGTAGGCAAAGGTATGAATCTCCCGGTTGACGAGCCTCAAGTCGGGTTTCTGGCGCAGGATGTTGAAAAAGTCGTGCCCGAAGCGGTGGTCAAGGATGCGAGCGGCTTGTACAGCATGGAAGAGACCAAGCTGATACCCGTTCTGGTCGAAGCGGTAAAAGAATTGGAAGCTCAGAACGAGAAGTTGAGCGGACAGATTTCTTCGATGTCCGCCCAGCTCAAGCAACTGAAAGAGACGCGCTCAGCTGGACATTGATCTCGTGTGGTTCTTGAGGCGGGCCCCGGCGTGAGATTACTCTTGATAACAGATTTTGTAGGGACTAACTCTCGGCCCTGAAATCCGTCATTTTCGATCTGCTGGAAACCTTTTATTTACGCTCTTTGGCGTAATCTTCGCGGGTCCTCGAAGTACGACTCGACCCGGAGATGATAACCATGCCACAGACCAGCGCACCCGTCAAGCTCCGCGCCTCAGCCCGGCTGCTTACCGCCGCCGAGTTTCAAGCGTTGGCGAATATGCCGGCCGAGGCCGAATGGTTCAAGAACATCCGCAGTACCAGCACGAAGCGCGCCTATCAACACGCCATTAAGGACTTCATGCTGTTCACGGGCATCAAGCAGCCGGAAGAGTTTCGGAGGGTTACCCGCGCGCATGTCATCGCCTGGCGCGTGGAGCTTGGTGACCGCATCCTGCCGAACGGGAATACCCTGGATGGCGCAACCATCCGTCATCGCCTTGCAGCGCTCTCGTCGCTGTTCAATTATCTTTGCGATAAGAACGCCGTGACCCACAATCCGGTCAAGGGTGTGAAGCGCCCGAAGAATGAAAGTGACGAAGGCAAGACCCCTGCCCTCGGCGATCGTCAGGCCCGCAAGCTTCTTGCGGCACCCGACGAGAAATCCATTAAGGGAATCCGCGATCGCGCTATCCTGACCACGCTGCTCTACCACGCCCTCCGCCGCGAGGAGCTGTGCAAGCTCAAGGTGAAAGACTATAAGCACGAGCGGAGTGGTGTTGTGCATCTAGTGGTGTCGGGCAAAGGCGAAAAGATGCGCTATGTCCCGCTGCACGAGGCGGCCCAGGAGTTGATCGACGAATACCTGCGCAAAGCCGGACACGGTTCGGATGACAAAGGTGCCCTTTTTCGTCCGCTGCGCAATAGCCGTGGCACCGGCCTAAAGAGAGCCATCACGCCCGATGGCGTTTACAAGCTGGTGAAGAAGTATTCGGAGGCGGTAGGAAAAAAGGTGGGTGCCCACGCGTTGCGGGCCACGGCGGCCACCAACGCGCTCAATCATGCTGCCGACATCGCCAAGGTCCAGGAGTGGCTGGGACATGCCAATATTTCGACAACGCGGATTTATGATCACCGCAAGACCAGGCCGGAAGACAGTCCGACATTCAAAATTTCGTATTAGATCAAGGGAATAGCGATCATCCGTTGACTGTGGGTACACTTGTGGGTATGATGCGCCGTGCAATTTACTTGGGACGAACCGAAGCGCGATTGGGTGCTGGCCGAGAGGGGGATCGATTTTCTCCGTATCGCCTTCAGTTTTTTCGACGGTCGTCCCCTGCTCACAGTTCCGGCGCCACGTGGCGCAGAGGAGCGGTTTCTCAGTATCGGACCGATTGAGGGTAAACTTTTCACCGTGGTAAGGATGTGGCGCGACGGTGCCGTGCGAATTGTTACAGCAAGGAGGGCGAGAGATGCGGAAGAAAAACGATACCGTGCAGTATACGGCTAAGCAAATCAAAGCGAAGATCGCACGAGGCGAAGACCGGACGCGTTGGCGCAAGACAAATTCCGTCACCGGCAAGAAACTCGAAGCGTCGATACGAGCCGACGCCGATGACGTTCATGGAGAACCCGATTGGACGAAATCCATCATGGGCGTCCCGGCTCCCAAAGACCATATCAATATGCGTGTCGACCACGACGTGCTGCAATGGTTCAAAGCAAGCGGAAGGGGCTACCAAACCCTCATGAACAACGTTCTGCGCGCTTTTGTACAATCGCGGCAGCAGCGAGACAACACGAACTCATAGCGTCCTGCTTGTCGGCGCGATTCGGGGCGAACCGGCAACCTCCAGCTTGGAAGTCTCCGGCACGTCGTGTCTCATGCCAATCCTTGATAGCATAGATGGCAGAATGTGTGCCTCGACGATCGCCGAGCAAAACCCATTTCTGTTACTATGCGTTAGGGCTGTAGTATCAATGGTTTACGTTGCTCATGGTTCAGACTGAAGGCTTATGAAGATTGCGATCAATCGTTCGCTCAGGCGCAGACGCGCCAATGACGTGACGCTCTGCGTTGTGAATGCTCCTCTGAGGGCCTCGTTTGCCTAGTTCTGCTAAGGGCGTTTCCGCAAAATCGCGACCAAGGCTGAATCTTCCGCGGATTCGCAGCCTCGTTCTGACGAACTTCTCCCTCTATTCGGCGCAGCCGGTAGTCGATGTTAAGTTCGACAAAGGCGTCTTTTGCCTCGCCGGCGCGAATGGCCTTGGCAAGTCCACGTTCCTGGCGGCGGTCAACTTTGCCCTGACTGGCCGAGTCTCGGACCCAAACCGAACCTTCCTTTCAATCGGCGAGTATTATCGCCACACAGAAGAATTTTCCGCGGAGTTTTTTGAGGGGCGCATCGACGAGAACGATCGCGAATTCGCGGAAGCGAAGCTGGAGATGACGGTCGGGAACCACACCTACCGCATCACCCGCGGCATGTTCGAGGCCGACGAGCTACGTCATTTGGAGATCATCGGGGAAGACGGTGCGGCGCTGGGAAAACCGAAGAATCTCAAGGCCCGGGAACTCCATGACCTCTACTGCAAGCACCTTGCGACCGACATCGGGCTTCACTCGTTCGAACAGTACGTTTTTCTTCAGCATTTCGTTTTTACGTTTGATGAACGACGCCACCTTTTATTCTGGGACGCAAAAACCCTCGAGCGGGCGCTGTATATAGCGTTCGGTGTAGATCAAAAGGACGCGGAGCGCGCCGACGAATTGCGCAGGGAGTCCGAAAAGGCCGACTCGCTCGCCAGGAATGCCAACTGGCAGGCAACTGAGCTGAGGAAGAAGCTAGAGGAACTGCAGAAAGCCCTCGGCGGAAAAGGCACGGGGGAAAACCCCGAGGATCTTCGGGCAGAACACAAGAAGCTCGTCAAACTCGCCGACGATTTGGAACGACGAGCGCAGGCTGCCGAGAACGCGGTTAAGGACACCAACCTGAAAATTTCAGATTTCAGCGCCCGGCATGCATCTCTTCGCGCAGAATACGAGATTGAGTTTTCTCGAAGGTTTCAAACCCAATCCGCCGTGGAGCAGAGCCCCATCGTTGCTATGTCTCTCGCTGGAAACAAGTGCGAGGTCTGCGGAACCGATGGAACTGAGGTCAGCGCCGTCATCCAAAAGAAGTTGGCCAGCCATCAATGTCCGATGTGCGAACAGCCCATCACCCCGGCAAAAGCGAAGGACGTAAAGGCCATTCAGGCGCTTGATCAGCAGATATCGACTATCCGGGCCTCGCTTGCTGACGCGGTGAAACAACGGGAACGCCTGCAGAAGGAGCTGACCGAAGCGCAGCTCAAATGGAACACCGCGAGGACTTCCGTTATCGAATTTGAGGAAGCCAATGCGGCAGCTCTGGAAGCGTTCATGCGCTCGACCCAGATCGATAGCGTCGAAGCAACAATAAAGCGCTACCGGTCACAGATCGATGAATTTCTTGAAAAAAAACGGGCTCAATATGAGAAGCGAAACGAACGCAGAAAAGAACTGGTCGTCCTCCAGAGGGGGCTGGTCGATAGATACGATCAAGCCGAAGCCGAATTCGTCCCCAGCTTCACTGACCTAGCTCAACGGTTCATTGGTCTTGACTTAGATATCAGGCTTGAGACTCCCCAAAACCTCGGCGTCACCGTTCTGCTGGAAGTAAAGAGCTCAGCGCGCCGCCAGTTTCACCAGCTTTCGGAGAGTCAACGATTTTTCATCGACATGGCTTTAAGAATGGCCATGATCAAGTACATGTCGGCCTTGGACAGCAAGGGAAGCTTCTATGTAGACACACCCGAAGGTTCTCTCGATATCGCCTATGAGAGTAGGGCTGGAGACATGTTCGCCCGTTTTGTGCACGACGGCTTCGGTATCATCATGACGGCGAACATCAACACATCGCGGCTCCTGCTTTCGTTAGCCGAGAAGTGCGGGAAGCAGGCGATGAACCTGTGCAGGATGACAACCTGGACCGAGCTTTCCGAGGTGCAGAGAGCCGAAGAGCACCTCTTCGATGAAGCGTTCGCTTCGATAGAAAAGGCGATGGCCAAGGCAAAATTGCCCGCGCGCGCGGTATCTAAGACAAAAGGGCGGCGCACCAAGAATGGTTAGCCCATACGCCGCCTTCGACAGCCTCTACATTGCTGCGGCTCTAAAGACCAACGTCCAATATCCGGTTATCGCCGAAGTGCATGTCCTCGCCTATCTGGCCGTTCTCTTGTCTCTCTATCGTGGGCAGCCCGTTTCCGATTGGGGTTATGGCTTCGCAGGCACCCGCGACGGATCTCCGTTCAGCCCAGAGATTGACGGGGCAATTAGGGCGCTCACCGGCACCGGCCTCTTGCGATCGAGCGAAGGCAGGATCGGAATCACCGAGAGCGGCACGGCAGAGCTATCAGCGCTAACGGACTTTTCCCAGAACCGGGAAAGAGTCTTTTACCTGGAGCCAGCCTGCTCCAGCACGCTAACGATGCCGGTTGGCGTCATCCGGCACGCTCTTGCTCAAGAGCCGACGCTCAAGCCCACCAGCCGTCTGGTTACGACGCGGCCTCTTCTCGACGGGCCTTATATGTCGAAGCTTTACGACCAGTTCGAGGCGCTCGGTCGTACCGTCGGTGTCGAACACCATGATCTCCTTATACCCGCAACCGTTTGGTTAGGCTATCTCTGGCGTGCTTCTGAAATGCAGGATGACCGGATCGCCGTCGGCACGGAGGATGCCGTCCGGGGATGAATATCGATCAGACGGCGATGACAAGCGTTTTCGAAGATGCGTTCCTGCCATTCGTAGTCAAGCATCATGGCGATAAGGCCGGCCCGGCAGTTCGAGCCATTCTGACTTTCATCAAGGGTTTTTACCAGCATGTCGCACCTGAAGGGTTGAACGATGAGATTATCGTCTTCCAAACGCTGGACGATGCCCATCGGCCCATCACGAAGGCCGGAACCGAATGCACCGCCCTCGCCGAGCTGGTTAACAAGGTAGCGGGGCCTTGTGCGATTCAAGTAATACCCAACGGCATATTCATCCTCTGGGCTAAACACGCTGTCGACATTGCGCATCTCTCCCAGACAGCCGTGGTGTACTCGTTTCACCGGGGCGTAGAACGCTTTCACGCCAACAAGGAAAGCAAGGACATCGCCAAGCTTATCCCGGGGCGCACAAGTAACTTCGCAGTTCCTACGTTTAACAGCCTGAAGGAGGCGCTTGCGTCTTATCGGGATACACAGGCTCGAACGTCTTCCTGTGAAATTCTGAGCACAGCCTGGTACGAACCGAACCGGCTGTTTTTCATACCAGGCCCAGAGGAGACGATAAGGCGCTCTCTCACCCGGTTCCTCAAAATCACCTTTGACGGAAGCGCCGAGGTGCGCCCCGAACAAATCGTCGATGAGTCTCATCCCGTGGATATCAAAGTGACCTGGTTCATGACGAACCGTCTCGCGTTGATCGAGATTAAATGGCTCGGGCGGTCAAGGGACGACAAAAAGCTGAAGGATAACCACACCGTTGCCCGCGCCAACAAGGGCGCGAAGCAACTGGCGGAATATATGGATGCCAACAAACTTCAGGCGCCGATTCACGAAACCCGCGGATACCTTGTCGTGGTTGATGCCCGGCGAGCCAAGCTGAAATTAAATCGCACGACAATATCGACCGAGGATGGCATGAAATATGCCGCCTTGGAGATTCCCTATAACCCAAAATATCATGAGCTTAGAGAAGACTTCGATCCTCCCATCCGGATGTTCATCAATCCGGTCTGCCATCCGTAATGCTTAACGAAACTTTCGAACTACGCGGCACCGGATGTTCAACGGCTGAGGACTCCTCTTCCCTCCCACGTCATCGGTGGTATGTCATAAAGGAAGGGTTCTCTCCCGCAGTATTCAAGGCAGCAGCTGCGAGCATTGAGCTATCAAAGGAAGACACCGTCCTTGATCCGTTCTGCGGCAGCGGAACTGTGCCTCTGTCGGCAAGCCTCGCAGGACATACCGCCTACGGGATAGAAGTCAATCCCTTCCTTGCCTTCGTATCGAGGACAAAGCTTTCTCGGGGAAGCGCGGGCGTTGTACGCAAGCACTTACGGACGGTCCTGAACGGCATAAAAAGTGGAGCGAAGTCACAGCTCGCCTCATTTTCCACCTTCTCTGAGACCAAGGAATCGACAAAATGGCTCTTTAACAAACCGGTGCTTCGTTCATTCGAAGGAGGGTGGACATCAGCTATGCACTGTCCGCAGCCGGCTAGGGACTTGCTGCTGCTTGGACTGCTTGGCGCGGCCATGGATAACTGCAACGCGACAGCAGACGGCAAGTGCCTTCGCTACAGGAAGGATTGGAAAACCGCTAAATTCGGCCGCCCGAGTTTTGGAGAGGCATTTGAGGCACGACTAGATAATATCTGCGCCGACTTGAAACTACCTGAGGCCCCGCGCGTCGAATCCAATATTTTTGGCGGTGACGCGAGGAGAGTGATGGCGTCGGACGGCCAGAGGTTCAAGCTTTGTGTAACATCGCCGCCGTATTTGAATTCCTTCGACTATTCTGATGTTTATCGCCCCGAGCTTTTTCTTGGAAAATTTGTCCAGTCGAACGCGGAGCTGGCCGCGATCAGAAAAACCACAATTCGCTCACATGTGCAAGCGAATTGGGAACAGCCGGAGCGAGCGTCCTTCGGCCAGTTATTTACCAACGTCATGAAGGACGTTAATTCACGTTCGGAGATCCTGTGGGATCACCGGATACCGTCCATGATTCAGGCTTATTTTGAGGATATGGAGCGGGTTCTACTTCGGCTGCGACGCCTCGCTCTGCCGGGCGCTTCGGTATGGATCGTCGTAGCAACGTCGGCCTATGCCGGGGTGGAGGTGCCGGTAGATTTCATCATCGCGGAAATTGCGGAACGTTCCGGCTGGTTTCTGAGCGACGTCGGCGTGATTAGGCATCTGCGAAGCTCCGGGCAGCACGTGAACAAGCTTGGAGAAGAAGTGAGCCGAGCACTACATCTCCGTGAGAGCGTCGTCATTTTGAAAACCAGAAAACGCGGTTAACACCATGGTGAACACAAGGCGAATCCGCCGCGCTATGCGCGTCACTCCGTTGCAAACCGCTGTTGCTCCCGAATTTCAGCGTCCGGCTGTGCTCGGTGACCGTTCGCACGACATTGTCGAACGCTCCTGCCAGATTTCAGCCTGAAATTCGTGCTGACTTTAGCTTACGGCCCAAATATGATCGTCAAAAATAATATCCCATTTCGGGCGGTTTAAGGGGGTCACGTTATAGGTGGTCCCGATAGTTGCAGATCATCCAAGAATTCTGACGCAGGTTCAACGCTAGTGACGAGCAAATGATCCCTCGCACGCGTGCAGGCCACGTATAGCAGATGGCGCTCGGTGTTGTAAACCTCTTCAAGGTCGCTGTCGTCAGCCACGGTCTCGATGCGAGCCTGCAGCGGTATAATTTCATCGTCGCAGGCCATGACCACGACGGCCCGAAATTCTAATCCTTTTGCCAAATTCATAGTACCAATTGAAATCTGACCGCTGGTCGTTTCAACATGCTCGTCGAGCATCTTGTACGGCAGGCCGGTCTTGGCCACGGCAGCGCGCGCCCGTTCAAGCTCTGCATCAGATCTAACGAACACGCCGAATTCATGGGGCATTACACCTTCCCTATTGCGTTCTGCCAGCCATTTGTCAACCGCATGGTTTTCCTCTTCCTCGCTTTTGAAGGTTTGGATCATTGGGGCGGGTCCATTAAACACGGAAACCGTGCCGCGCCGGTCCTCCGTATTGCCATCAACGTCTGCCAGGCTCGGCCCAAGCAACCGGTCAGCCTGCATCCTGATCTGATGCGAAGTGCGGTAATTGATGTGCAAAGTGCGCGCACGGCCGCGGATATCGACGCCTAGCGATTTCCAGGAGAATGGCTGTTGAAAGATGCGTTGGCCGAGATCGCCAGCGAAAAACAAACTGTTGGGCCGCTCCCCTCCGAGGGCGGCCAAAAACAGCAATTGCGCAACGCTTACATCTTGCGCTTCGTCGACCACGATAAAATCAAACGGTGGGTGTTTGCGGTTCCCAACCTGGCCGGCCAAGCGAGTGAACATTTCGGCGCGCGTGATGAAACCCTCAGTCCGTAAGCGGACACGCACTGCGTCAAGTACTGACCACAAGGTGGCACGTTGGGCCTCTTGCAAACGCGTCTTTCTTCCCAGGCGGTTTATGTCGCGATATGACTCCCAGCGCTGTAACTGCCATGCATCAACCAGATCGCCCCACTCTGTCAGCAAAAAACTCATGCTGAACTTCTGAGCGGCTGCGCCCGCGGCAGCCTCCGTCATGAAGCGTCGGATGACGTCCGGAGGCGCAATCTTAGGCTTACCGAAATGCTGTTCGTACAGCCGGTCGGCAATGGCGTTCATTGCATGCACTTCTAGGCGCTCGCCCAACCGTGGCTCGTTGCTGATTAGGCGCCGTAGTTTGGTTCGGAGCGCATCCGCGAGGGTGTCGTTGAACGTCGTCAGCAACACCCTGCTATCCGGGTTCGCGCGGACAAGGTAAACGGCCCTGTGTAGCGCGACGATCGTCTTACCCGTTCCGGCCGAGCCCGATACACGCGCTGGCCCGCCATAGTCGCGCTCCACCAATTGCCGTTGAGCTGGGTGCAGGAAAATCGTCCATTTTTCCCATGGATAGGTTAGCGCGCGTTCCAGTTCTTCGACGTCATTCATGACCCTGAACCGGCGCAGCGCATCTGGGTGGGCGAAAGGATTCGCACTGGTTGGAACCCATTGCGGGATCTGCGGTTTCCCGCCCGTTGCCAACTCGAGTAGTGCCTCCCCTGCTTCGCTTGGCAGATGGTCGGTCAATCCCAGGATGCTGTCTTCCGTAGCTTGGCGCACATCGTCGAGCCACTCTGCCGGAACCCCATAGCTGAGCAGCTCATCATCGGTTAGATGTGAAAAAAGCGCTGGTCTTGTGGGCTTTGGCCGCGCAACCTCAACATAAACCGGGACGGCAATTTCCTCGACTCGCTCGCGTATTTCCACCAATTGAGCTGCGCCGGTTTTTGGGTGGGTCTCAAGCTTGCGTCGCTCAGCCCATGCATAAGCCTTGTCGTGATGGTCGACGTAACAGAGCAACAGACTTGAGGCAGTCTTGTGCACAATCAGTCGAATATCGCTCCCCGCTCGCACCGACCAAAACTGTTTGTCCTTGACCTTATCCAGCCGGTGAAAACTGAGCCCAGGGCTTGCCGGGTTCAATTGCAGGTCGAAAGCGGCCGTCTTCACGGCTTTCTGTTCATCTGCGCGTAGCCGCGTGAGGCTGTCGGTGAAAGTGTCGGCGATACGGAATTCCATCACGCCACCTTGAATACTTTCATCACCTCGTCCCCGAGATGATTGATAACCTTTACCGCGATGCGCCCGGATTTTGGTTTCGGGAAGGCGCGTGAGGTATCACTATTGAGGGTCGCCCAAGCATCCTGGTTGATTTCGGCTTTGAGTGTAGTTTTGAGTGCACCATAGGGATCGCTTGCGCCCAAGAAGTAGGCCTGACGAACGAAGAAGCTTTCCTCGTTGTAGTCGGTGTCGATGAACCAGCAGGCGATACCCTCGGCCCCATCACTGCGCACTTCGCCGGTGTTGGGATGAAACACATCCACGCCGTTAATCTTCACTCGCAGTGCGCCGTCCTTTTCACGAAGGATGCTGATGTCCGGCTCGCCAAAGATGACAAAGAGGTTTCCCTTCCCGGTGTTCTTCAGATCCTCGGCCATGTGTAAGTCGGCATTCATCCGCGCCTTCAGCACGGGAATTCGGCCGAGCTTGCTGAATTCGGTAGCCTGGCCCTCGTAATTGAAAGCGCACGCAATCAAGACATCAAAATCAGCGTCACCCGCCTCGCGCGCGGCCTCCACCAGATCAGGGCGGGTAACGGTGCCGAATTCCGGGCCAATAAAGATGGCGGCGCGCTTTTCACTACCTGATTCCGTGCTCCCCTCCATGTAGCGTCCATCGGCACAGATCAGATCGCCCGGCCAGGGCGTAAGGGCGGTGAAGGTGATCCGGTCTTCCTTATGGGCCTGCTGAACACCCGAGGTCTTGAGGTTCTCCAGAATCATTTCCGGGAAGGATTGCTTCGCGCCGTATTTGGTGCTGTCTTGCTTTAGGGGATCGATCAGCTCGTCGTCCGCATCCACGCCGAGAACGCGATGCGGGCTGAGGCTCTCCACGGTAAAGGGTCCGGCTACACGAACCGTCTTCTTATCTTCGTAGGGCTTGTCGTAAAGATATTCAAATTCGGTTTTGGCAGCGATCGAGGCATCAATCTCCTTCTGCCGAGAAATGCGGGTCTCCCACCATTCGGCATGAAGCTTCGTCGCTGCGCCGGGCCAGTTGGCATCGGCCTCGCGTGGGATCTCCCACTCCTGCCAGGTCTTCTTAAGGGCCGCGTTAAGCGACTCACTCAAGGGCCGCAGCTTCGACTGCCACTTATCCCAGATGATATCGATCTCGGTGTTGTTGGCGATTGACTTAAGCGTGACGTGTGGCACGCGTTCATAGACGAAGCCGTGGCGGATGTTCGCGTGCACGGGCTGCGAACTCGGTACGCTGTGGGTGATCTCCGCTTCCTTGATCTGTCCTTCGCGGGAATCGGCCAGCAAGTAAAACGGATACCGCGCGCCCATAATGCGGGCTCGCGCCAATGCCAGCGCCACGCGGGATGTATCAATTGTGATCCAGCGTCGGCCCCACTGCTCCGCAACATAAGCAGTGGTGCCCGATCCGCACGTGGGATCTAGTACGAGGTCGCCAGGATCGGTGGTCATCAATACGCAGCGGTCAACAATCTTTGTGTTCGTCTCGACAACATAGCGCTTGTCTTGGGCGTCGAATCCCCAACGCGTATCGAGCCACAAGTTATGGATGGGCGTTACAGGAAAGTCTTTAAGCCGCCGCATGTATGAAATCGATTTGGCGCGTGGAATAAGTCGGCCAGCCCTTCCTAATCGGGCCAAACCCTCAACACTGGTCTTCCAGTATTGAGCCTTGCCCGGCAAATACGTCTCGCCGAAATATGTGAAAGGGTCACTGCCTGGAGGACGCTGGGATGTCGTGGCGCTCGGGCGGAACAAATCGCAACCCTCGGGTACTCTTTGGTCCAGCTGTTCCTGCTTCGTGATCGCGCGTGTGGTTCCGTCTGGCATGAGAACGATTTTGTACTCGCCGGCTCCGCTCTCTGGTCCAGACTTTTCGCGAAATGGCTGACGGTATTTAGTTGCTTCCCGGCGGCGTCCGAACCAAAGCAGGTAGTCTGCAATGCCGGGCATCAGATCGGAACTGGCGCCGGCCGTTTTAGCTATCGTTATCAACGCAATGAAGTTGGTCGGACCGAATATCTCGTCGAGAACGCTACGCACAAGATGGATATTTTCGTCGCCTATCTGCACAAAAATGGAACCGGAATCGGCGAGGAGATCGCGTGCGACAGTCAGACGGTCGCGCAGGTACCCGAGGTAAGAATGAACACCGTCGCGCCATGTATCCCGAAAGGCCTTAACTTGTTCGGGCTCGCGCGTAATATGATCCACTTTCCCATCGGTCACGGATCGAGATGTCGTTGACCACTGAAAGTTGGAGTTGAACCTAATGCCATATGGCGGATCGATGTAAATACATTGGATTTGACCGCGCAACCCTTCCCGCTCCGCCAAGCTCGCCATCACTTGCAACGAGTCGCCCAGGATCATGCGGTTCGACCAGTTCTGGTCGTGCTGATAAAATTCTGTCTTGTCCACGCCTTGTGGGATTCCGTTGAAGTCAGCAAAGAGATCTGCGGTAGTGTGCCCGGCTTCGTGTTCCCGCTCACGGCTTTCACGCAGCAAGTCATCGATCAGCGCTTTGGGCTGGACCTTCTCCTGAATGTAGAGCGGAGGGGCATGGACCACCAAATCTGACCAGTCCTGTTCGTCCTTGCCCCGCCAGACCAATTGCGGGTCAAGGTCACGGTTCCGGCGCTCATAGGCTACACGGACTGGCCTCTGCTCGGTCTCTTGTAGGACGGACTGGTATTCCGCCGTCGGGATGTTCTTCCGGGTCGCTTCCTCATGCTTGAGGGTCTTGACGGTCTTAGCTGTCGGTTGTTTTTTTGCCATCGTTTTCCCTACTGCACCGTCTGCGCGGCAACGGACTCGATCATCTTGTTGAATTCGCCTTCAACCTTGGCCTTGAAATCGGCCTCAATCTTATACACCTCCGTGAACTCCGCAAATGCCCAGCGTCCGTGCGTGCCGAGATGGTTCACCCCCGGTACCCAATAGGTATCCATTGTCGATTTCTTTTCCTTGGCATCCTCACGGCGGTAACCCTTGATCTCAACGATCAGATTGAGAAGGTCATTATCGCCGTGGCCGTCATCCACCTGTACGATGAAGTCCGGCAGATACTTGCGCATTTCCGAACCGTAGCGGTACGGTACTTCCAGGCCGAGGTTGTGGTTTTTGACGTAAGCGCGGACCCGAGGATGCACCTCGGCCACTCGGCAGAACTCAGCCTCCCAATCGCTGTCCAGAACCACCCAGTTGATGTGACAGCGGCGGGCGTCGGTCTCCCAGCGGTTCGTCTTCGAGGTATTGAAATTAACGTGCATCGTAGAGCCGGTCGGATTGTACGGATCGAGAACGGCCTTGATCGGTCGTTCGCCGACGAATTTCCGATTTATGCCGGCGATAATTCTGCTGCACGCCATGTCAGCCAGCATTTTGTATCGGAGCTGCGCCGGATATGTGCCACCTTTGCAGACCAAGTAACCGTCGATCCACTGCTTTGCGATGCGCTTGAGTTGGCCAAAAAGGTGTAGCTTGGCGTCTTCGCCTGGATCACGCCACCTGTGCAAGACAAGGTGCGAAGTCAGCTCGTACAATACCTGCGACGGTCGAACGTCACCGGTATGGACGAGATTCAGATCTGCCCTCTCTCCAATGATCCCTGAGTTTTGGGTTTCGGTTGCGCCGACGAGGTCCGGCGTTAGTTCGAGCACGGAGTCGTCGTTGAATTCCGCCGAAAGGCGATCCTCCGGTAGTTCGACGCGATAGCCTTCAACGCGCGGGAACCGAATTTCGAGTGCATCGCGCTCGGGCCGCATCGCTTTGACCTGAATGGTCTCTCGGGGTGGCTGTGGTGGTGCAACCACCGGCTTGGCAGTGAAGTCAAAGGGAATACCCAGCACATCGGCATATTCCACATCAAAAAGACCATCTTGGTTCAAGTCGTAGGACTGGCGACGAAGCGCGCGTCCGATCACCTGTTCGCATAGGAGTTGCGTGCCGAATGCGCGCACGCCTAACACATGCGTCACGGTGTTGGCATCCCAGCCTTCCGTCAGCATGGCGACCGAGACGACGCAGCGAATCGCTCCCCCTAACTGGCCGTATTTTCCCACGGTGTTCATGACTTCGCGGAGCAGTGTTACGTCGTCAAGTTCCTTGCCGCCCTGTAATTCCGCAGCCAATTTCCCACCGCGCTCGACGATTTCACGTCGGAACCGCTCGATTTCATCGGATGCCATATCACGGAAATTGTCGTCCAATCCCTCACCCGATTCGAGTTGCTCGCTGTCGATTAGCAGCGTGTTTGGTCGTGGAAACGGGTTCCCGTGCTCGTCGAAGTTCCGGAAGAGGGCCAAGCGCCCCGCGATAGGTGTCTTCGAGCCGTCATCATTGTCGCGGAGAAAACCCGAGATGTAGTCGTAGACTAATTTCGAAGTCGAAGTGTTGTTGCAAACCACGATGAAGCAAGGCGGCACCCGAATGCCGGCCTTGTCCCAAAGCTCGAATGTCTTTTCATAGTGACCGTAAAGAGCCTCCAGTGCCGTCTGCAGTGGTGGAGGTATGCTCAGCGGATCAAGAGGATTGTCCCTGTCTCGCCGCTTCTTCGGCATCTTCTTGCCGATGTGATCCCAAAGATTACGGAACATCGGCATCTCTGCCCCAGAAATGTTGTCGGCAACCGGAACACGCGGCAACTTTACGATGCCGGACTCAATCGCATCCATCAGTGAGAAATCACTCATCGTCCATGGAAAGAGCGTTCCTTCTGCATAGCCTGAACCACTTAGGAAGAAGGGCGTCGCGGATAGATCGACGACGCGCGCCAGGCCTAGCTGACGATTCACCGCTTCGAGGCCGGAAATCCACACGCGTGCGGCCTCTTTGTTTTTCTCCGCTTCTTTCTTGTCGTCACCTTTCAGCTCGTCGCCATCATCCTCCGCGACGGCCTTTTCCCGGTAGCAGTGATGCGCTTCATCGTTAAGGACCAGGATGTTTTTTATGCCCATCAGATCGGGCATCACCCTCTGCAGCATTTGCCCCTCTGTTTCGAGGGTATTCAATTCTTCGCCCCGCCCCTGAAGCAGCGATCGTCCGCCCTTCGAGAGCTCGATGCGCTCGCGAAGCTTGAACGCATGATAGTTGGTGATCACGATTTTGGCGCGGTTTACATCGTCCAGCATGTCGCTCGGGACCAATTCCCGACTGGCGTAGTAGCTGTCCGGATCATTGGGCTGTAGGACGCGCAAGCGATCCTTGATCGTGATCCCTGGCGCAACGACGAGAAAGCCACGCGTGAAGCGTTTACTCTGCGGGTGGCGCGCCGCGTTGATCGTCTGCCAGGCGATAAGCATCGCCATCACGGTGGTTTTGCCCGCACCCGTCGCCAGTTTTAACGCGAGGCGCATCAACTCCGGGTTGGCGTCGTTACTGGCATTCGCCAGATGTTCAAGAAAGCCTTCGCCCACCTTGCCCACTTGCGGTGCGACTTCAGTCAGCCAAATTGCCGTTTCAACCGCCTCAACCTGGCAAAAGAAAGGACGAATGCCGCTGAAATTGTGGTGGCGCCAGTGCTGAAGCAGCCGGGCCGTCTCGGGAGTCACCCGCCAGTCACTCGGGTTGTGTAATCTTCGCCACTTGTCAACCTGATTGCGGACGGCGTTGATGATGGCGGTGTGGTCGTACTGTTGCTGCGCCGTTGAGAGTCCGAGCCCCTCGTCGAACACCAAGGGCGCTTGTTGGCCGGACCCTTTACGCTTCTTTGGTTTCGGGATCGGCGTAATGAATTCGGCAGCACGGCGATGTCCAATGACGTTCTGAGTCGGCTGTCCTTGATCATCGAGCTCCCAGTGGCGTTCCGGGCACGCATACGGAGAATTCAGAATTGGGTGATCGAAAAATGGATTGCCATTATTCATGCGGTCGTGATGTCCTTTTAACCGGCAGCGTACGCGCGGGCACCTTCATTAAATCCGGCTACGGCCTGGGGCATCTCATCATATGTTCGCCCATGAAGCATCCGCCCCGTGACGTCCTTGCGCACGCCACCCCACTGTTTAAAAAAGAACGGGATGTCCTTCTTGCGGCATTGTCGATGGATTGACTCGACCCACTCCGGGAGCATAAGCCGTGCGCCGGGTCCGGATTCCCCGCCGACAATAACCCAATGAATGCCCTTCAGCGGGAGATCCTCAAGCGGTCCTATGAGCGGCTCGCAAGAAAGAAACCGCACTTGAGCGGGCACCGCCGCCAGATCGGTGATCCGCGCCATTACGCGCGCATCTTCAACGCTGACCCCCATCCAGACGTTCGACGGCCAAGGTAGCAACCTGCCAATCTCGCGCAATCGCTCGCTGCGCTTCGTGAGGATCTGAAATGTGTGTTGCGGACACGCTTCCATGGTCGAGAACACACCTCGAATGAAATCAAGCGGCACCGCCTCCTGAAAAAGGTCGCTCATCGAATTTACGAAGATCACCCGGGGTTTCTTCCATCGCCGCGGCAGATCAATCAGATCGTGGTGCAGGGTTGGCATGAACCCATTCTGGTAGCGCTCGACTCCCATCGCGAATAGCCGCTTCGCCATTCGTTCGGCATAGCAGTGCTTGCAGCCCTGGCTCACCTTCTCACATCCTGTGACCGGGTTCCAGGTCATCTCGGTCCATTCGATGTTTGATGTCGTCGCCATTGTGTCCTCCCCAATCGTCTCGTTAGTCGGCCAAAATCTCTTTCGCGATCTTAATGGCTGTCTTGGCGCCGCGCTCATTAGCCGCAGCAAAACACAGTGAATAGAGAGGGCTAGACTTCGAGTTTCTCAGAAACAGTCCCTCTGCAACACCGGCGAAACAACCCTTCAACCTCTCCTCAATGAAAGCCTGGATCTTCTCTGCAGGGGCATCGCGCTCGACCGTCTCCAAAGGTCCGAACAACCCCGCTGTCACGGTCGTCTCGTAAAAGCGGGTTCGCCAGTCTCTCGTTCCGAATACCGAATCCAGGGCCTTTTGCCAGGATTCATCGATCTCCCCGTCGTGTTTAAGAAGGCGGGCAACTCCAACGCCGAGGGGAAACAAATACCAAAGGTCAACTCCCTTTGTCGATGCCAGCGCCTGAACGGTGGTCCACTCGACCTGCATCCCGTAAGGATCTAGGAAAACAACCGCACGTTCCTTTGTCCAATCGCGCTCCTGACACCATGTCTTCAAGACAGCGTTGGCATCACCCTGTTCAAAGTCGCATCGCGGCATCAGCGTCGGATGATCGCGTTGGATCGTTTGCTTCAGTTCCTTGACCCGACTCCTGGATTTGTCGATGAACAGGTAATTATGAAATGGGTCCTGCAACCCGAGCGCGATCCTCGCGCTGCCATCTCGGTAACCTTTGATCTCGGCATCTTCATAAACATCATCGGCAAAAAGACGTTCCGCAGGGTCGCCAGCGCTATCCTCTATCGCCCGGGACCCCGTGCCGGCGAAAGCATCGACGTACCAGGTCTTGAAATGCCTCGCTCTTTCATTCCCGCTGAAGATCGTCCGGTAGGCCCTCAGATATTTCTCGAGCTTGGCCAGCTTCACGTCTGTCCAATCGCCGCCGAATTTGTGCTCAGCCATTCCGCTTACTCCACACATACAAGTTCTCGGACGCACCTGGACCGGAGGCTTATCCTATCCCGGTGCGTTTCTATCGCGCAAGCACCAGCTCATGCTTGCCGTCGCGGAGCCGTCGCGAGAACCTCCCTTTGACCCGCACAACCGGATTTACCGGGATCTGAGTGGAACGTCCCGCGTTGTAATCGCATTCACTTTCGGAAGGCTCCCATTCCACGCCAAGCTTGGTAAGGGCCTGCCGTGCCGCGCCCAAAAATCCGTTTTTGCTGTGAAGGATCGGATCGCCGGAGAGTCGCGAGACAACTGCGCGTCCATACACCCCATAACCGAGCCGTACCAGGCGTTTCTCCCGCACGAGAATACGCAGCACGCGTAGAACCTGGTCCTCGCCGCCGAGGTCGCGGAACTCACGTGGCAGGAACACGTCTTCCCCGCGCTTCCGGGCGATCCGTGCCTCTATCCTCTCGCGCAATGTCCTCGGTCGACGCATAAAGAGCTCGTACAAAAACCCGACACCAAAGTATAGACAAAAACCCGACACTAATCAAACTACAACTCCTTACCCATCAGGTGCTTGATAAGGTATGTCCGAGGTTAGGCGCCGCCGGCTCCGGCCAAGCGGCTATCTTGCCGACTGCCGCAACGTCGATTTAGAAAAACTGTACAGTTTTTCTTAACTCCAACGATCGTCAGAGGTCTTTGACAAAGCCGCGGGGACCCCTCTCTCGTCGGTTTTTCGTCGATTCCCTCCGCCCGGCCTCTTTCCTCCTGCCCCAAGACCGCTGGGCGAAGGCATTTTAGCCTAGCGGCCCAACGCCTCCTTCACATTCTTTGCCACTTTTTCCACAAGGCTCATGTCCAACCCGGGGCCCTCGGTCGAGGTAAACAGGTTCACGCCTTCGGTGTAGCCATTGACGGCATACCACGCTCTCTTCTTCTCCCATCCTTTTTTGTAATCATCTCGGTCAAGCATCCCAAGGTGTTCCCAAAGGACAAGATCGCCGGAATCGGTTTCCCAACTGAAGTCAGGCCGTAACCGGTACGGATAACCTTCTCCCTCCAGCTTTCGGTTATAAGTGTAGTCACCGAGGCCCACGTCGGGGTTCGCAAAGTATGTGGCGAGCGTCAATTCGGATTTGCTCTGTACCATGACATTCTGGCTCGTTCGATGAACGAGATGCTGAGCGTATGGAAAATCATCACTGCAACGAACACCGACGGCAAAGAGATTTGTATTTCGTCGTGCTGTCTCAGAATTCGTCGGCTGCGAGAGAGCGAACAGAGAGGAGGCATCCTTGCCTTGAATAAGAAGGACCAACGACCTCTTTGATCGTGTCAATGCCGTGTAGACCAGCTCTCTTGAAAGGAAACGTGCTTTCTCGGGCAACACCACGAAAACATTGTCGAATTCGCTGCCCTGTGCCTTGTGCACAGTCAGCGCATACGCGAGCTCTAGCGGCGATGAAGTGCTAGAAAATTGCGCGCCACTAAACCCAAATCTCACATCCGCGCGCTGAGCGAACGCAATATTCAGGAATTTGTTCTTTGCGCCACCGGTCCCCTGCGCGGCTATCCCGATCTCGCCGTTCGCAAGGTACACATCTTCCACGGTTTCTCGAAGCTTGCCGTTGTAGCCATCACGCTTACCGTTCCGGGTCAGGATTACCTTGTCACCCCAAACAATCTCCTCTTCGCCCAAGCTCAGGCCCCATGGCTCGCGGGCCGTCTTCAGTTGCGGTCGCCTGAACGAACCTTGCACCCAGCGGTTTATCTGGCGGACGCCGTGCGGCTGCTTCCGAACAGGCGAAAGAATCTGAAACCGTTCAGCGCCATCATGGTCCTCGAAGGGAACCCAGCCCTCCTTGGTAAGCCCAAGAGCGGCGTTGAACCCAACTACGTCATCCGGTGAAGTGAGTCCCAATTCAGACACAAAATACTCCCCGAATATCCGATATAAATCAACCGGCGTTTGCCAAGTGCAAACGCGAAGGTCGTTCAGATTGTCGCCCTCACCCTCTTCGCTGAGAACCCATTCGGCATCGGCTGGCTGCTGCTCCCGGGTGAACCAGGATGCCAGCTTCAATGTGTCGGAGGGCTTACCCTGGTCCGCAGTACGCAGCTCGATTCCCAATCTAGCGATCGCTCCCGAGCGCGTATCTTTAGGTTCGGCCGCGTCCAAATACGCGACTAAATCGGCAAAAGGACGTCCGACGCCGATCGGCGGCAGTTGATTTGGGTCTCCGACCAGGATCACTCGCAGCACATGCGCAAGGTCAAGTGCCAGCAATATGGCGAGGAGATCATCCATGGTCAACATCGAGCACTCATCGATGACCACGGTTTTCTCTTGCTTGTACTTTTCGTCCCCTTCGAAACGAACCTTCTGTCTCAAGCCGTCGTAACGCCCCAGCTGAAACAGAAATTGCGCGACAGTCATCGCGTTGGCATTTGCTTTTTGGGACAACCGGACCCTTGCTTTCCCCGTAGGTGCCAAAAACAAGATCCCGCCGCCCGCCAGCTTGGCCGATTTTAGTAGACCCGCGAGAACTGTCGTCTTACCGGTCCCAGCTCTGCCCACCAGAACGGAAAGCTTTCTAGTGGTGATTTGCTCCAGCGCTTTTGCCTGCTCCTCAAGCGCCGAAGTGTGCCTCGTATTCGAGAGATCGGGGTTCGTCCCATTCTCTTTTAATGCTTCAAGGATCAGTTTGCCCCAGGGTTCACCCGTGGTCGGTAGCACTGTTGACGCCCGAGCGTTTAGCAACTTGGACAAGCGGTTTTCCCGCTCACTAAGTTCTCTCAGCTGTAAACACTGAACCGCTTCGTCAGTTTCATGGTTCAGGATCAGCCGGTGGCGAACGATCTCCTCAGTCAGCAGTTCGGCATTGCCGTTAAGCCAATCCTGCGGCACTTCGCACGGGCGAGAGAGATCGAGTTTGCCCAAGGCGAGCAGAGCATCCAAATCGGAGAGCAAAGCGTCCCCCTGCGAGGCAGCGCCGCGCAATACAGCAACGAGTCCGGCCCTTACGCGTCTGCCATCAAGGGCCGATTCAACCCCCGAGGGGTCTTCCACTGGATGAGCAGCTTGAATTATCGTGTCAGGCATCACCCCTCGATCCACCGTCGCTAGGGAGATAGCATTATCCTTGTCGTCGCCGATATCGCACTCGGTAATTCGGTACGGATTCGCCAGGATCACCGAGTCAGCTACCGCATATCGCGATGCGTTCTTTCGCCTGTTCGGATCAAACCACCGGCGAGCCTGTGCGGGGCTGAGACTCATCCGGGACAAGAGTCGCAGCAGTGCTCGCCGCTCGTCAGTCAATCCGGTCCAAGTATTCGCGACCGCCTTGATGTCAGCCTTGTAAGCTTCTTGTGGTGGCGGTTTCTTTCCCCTCAGGATTAGGTCGATCATTGGCCATGGATCATCCGCTGGTTTTATAGCATCCTTCGCCATCAACTCCAGGACCATGGCGGTGCCGAGCCGCATACCGAGCGCTTCTAGAGCCGCGCCAGCACCCGGGAAAGCGCCGCGCTCCTTCCAAGTGTTTTCAAGTTGCTGATTCAGCCACTCCTCGCGCTTGTCCCAAGGGCCTGCTGCAATTCCATGTTCTTTGATCTTCCGCACTGAGGATAAACATTTCGCCAACACGGAAAGCGCTACATCGGATGTTGCTAACTCGCCCGCATACGAGAAGGACAAAACGTCCACCGCCTCTGGAACGACGGCAATCTCGTCTAGTAAAGCGCGCCGTCGGGCATCTTCGGCCGCATCCCCGGTGGACTGCAAATAATCGTGATAGGGAAGGAGAAATCCTGCCTTGCCATCCGGCCGTATTGAATGCTGAAACTTCCCATCCCACAGAGGGTACGTATTGCCTGGAATCTTCGATTCGTATTCCAGCGTCGGAGACTTCGACTCAATCAGCCCGATGCCCACTATGAGACGAGGATAGGACTCTTCCAACGGATGACCGCTCTTCGTATAAAAGAAAACAAGTGACTTTTTCGGAGTCAGTCGGCCAAAAAAAAGTTCACTGAGCGCACGTTGGCGCCCCTTGGAGAACACCCACGGTGATGGGAATGGAGGTTCCTCATCCGGAGGAAGGCTCGTTGGGAGCTCGGCTTCAAGCTCCGCCTGATTGCCACGCAGCATCCAATAAAACGGAACCGCAAATGTCGAATAGGGTGGGACCGGAATGTTGGTCTTCAGCAGATGCCCGTGGGTTGCCTGCGCTTTTTTGTTGTTGGCATATGGATGTTCGACTGTTCGTACCCATTGGTGCTCATTCATGAAGGCACCCGCTTCGGCCTTACAAGGAGGCAGATCGTCGGGGGAAATATCGGCGAACAGCTTACCTTTGAACTTTACTTCCTGAGCATCCTGTCGACTTGAGCGAATTCGCTCAAGATCAAGGCAGTAGGAGTTCGACAGTGGATCCGTGCAGACCGTACCGTTCCAGCGGCTGTCATGCCACGCAACTCGAACATTTAGATGAAACATTCATTCCCCTAATTGGCTTTTCCTTTGCCTGGGCGCCGCCGCTCTTCGTACGCATGGGCGACGACCTCATCCAGCAGCGCGGAGTCCCCAGGGTTGCCGAACAACCCCAAACCCTCGTCAAAGACGGAGCGTCCGCCTAGGCAGTAAATCTCGCCACCCTTCGGCAAGGCCGCCAGTGCGCCTTCGATGAGCACCTCGACAGAGGCGACCCGGCCCGCACGTATAGCGTCGCGGACGGCGTGCTCCTGTTCCAGGGTCAAGATTATCGTCATGGCGCCCTCGTAAGATGACGCGTCCACTTTACTCGAAACGTGAAGCACGGTGCAAACCATTGAATGGTCGGACGTTCCCCTGCCCTGGCGGGCCTCAAGGCGAACAAACGGCGAATATGATACCCTATCGGTCGTGCCGATCCGTGAGTGCCTGGTCAGCTTCGATGATATGCGCGGTGTTCACCACTCTGTCACTGTTCAGGCTTCAAGTGTGCTTGAAGCCGCTGGATTGGGCCTGAAGCGCGTGCGTGAACAGGAAATCCTCGACGATGATCTGGGCTTCAGCGATATCACCGTCGAGGTCGCCACGAAAACCGTTCACGTGGTGCCCGTCGCGAAGCTGCGTTCATGGCGCGATGCGAATTCCGGTTCGCCGAGGGAGATGGCCCGCAAAGCGAACACGCGTTCGCGCAGCGGTTAGCGCCTGACCCTTCAGACGAGTTCCAGCCTGAGCTCACGGCCAACCGCTGTGGCTGCCTTCCGCAAGGTGCTCAAGGTGACGGCTTCGTAATCGGGGTCGAGCAACCGGTCCAGCGCGGCACGGCTAGTGTGCATCTTGCGCGCCATCTCCGCTTTCGAAAAATGTTTTTCCTTCATTGCCGCTTCGACCTGCCGGGCGAGCACGCGCTTGATCGCACCTGCGCTGACCTCTTCGTAGATGCCATCTTCCCGAAGCAAACTATCGAAGAACGATCCGATGTTTTTCTTTTTCATGTGCGTGCCCCTTTCTTTCGTTTCAGCGCAAGATCGATGTCCTGTTGCGGTGTCTTCTGGGTCTTCTTCATGAAGCCGTGGAGCAGCACCATACACCCCAGCTCTATGCAGAAAATGACCCGCGCGATCCGACCTCGCGGAAGACTGCTTCGAACTTCCCACAATTCGTGTCCTAACGACCGGACCAGCGGCATCCCGATCGGCCAGGAAAACTCGACATCTTTAACGTCCTCGCCGATGACCTTCCGGTCTGCCAGATCAAGTCCCTTCAACCATTCGCGCACCGGCTCGCGTCCTGCGTCAGAACGGTAGAAACGTGCCGGCAGGCGCTTGAGACCCGGATTCATGGGATACAGTACCAGTTTTGGTACTGCTGGTCAATTTCAATCGTACCATCCCCTGTCTACTTTGCCTGGGGCCCTCTTTTCGGCTAAAAAATCCTTTCCCTTGACGATTGGACCGAAAACCCGGAGCAGCACGATGCCCCGAAGCCCCGCCGATCAATCCCGGCCGCCGCCGGATCACCAGAAGGAACTGCTCAAGCTGTTCGGCTCCCTTGCCTATCGCCACAGCGCCTGGCAGGTCTTCGCCGACTTCGCCGAGACCGCGGCGATTTCGCTGTCGAACGCCGTTGACTGGGCGAAACGCGACCAGCGCGAAGAGCGTTACATGGCGCTCATCAAGCGCTACAAGCCCGACGAGCTCGCAGTGTTTCCGAAGATGATGGCCGAACTGACCCTCGCCATGGAAGAAGAACCGTCCGACGTTTTGGGCCGAACCTTTCACGATCTTGACCTTCACAACAAATGGAGCGGGCAATTCTTCTCCCCATACCCCATTTGTCAGATGATGGCGAAGATGACGCTTGGCGATGAGGAAGACGTCCGCGCCCGGATCGCAGCGCGCGGCTTTGTCACCGCGCAGGAGCCGGCCTGCGGTTCTGGTGCGATGGTGATCGCCCTCGCCCAGGGGATGAAAGACCTCGGGATCAACTATCAGCAGCACCTGCATGTGACCGCCGTGGACGTCGACCCGAAATGCGTCCACATGGCTTATGTGCAATTCGCGCTTCTGCACATTCCGGCCGTCATTGTTCACGGCAATACTCTATCCCTGGAAGAATTCGGGCGCTGGTACACGCCGGCGCACATCATGGATGGCTGGACCTGGAAGCTTCGCCGGGACCCCGAAGGCGCGCGTGACGTCCAAGGTGTTCCCGAAACGCCGAAGCCGGATCGGCCCAGCCCTGACGCCGCGCCATCCCCCGCGCAACTGACATTGTTCTAGGAAAACTGCTTCCAATCTGGCCTTTCGGCAGCTCATGCACAGCATCGGGGCTCAATTGCAACTGGCCATCCCCTATCAGAGCGTGTCAATGCGAGACCTGGGAATAATGTCATTTGCCCTAATTTCGCCGACGATGCCTAAACTGTGATAAAGCTAGCTATACTCTCCGGCACCATTTGATAGGTTTTCGCCCGGTGCCCGGATAGCGCCTAGCGGAGGTTGGCAACGATGTCTCATGCTCGTTTCGCGGTCGATCCACGGCTCGCGTCTCTGCTGGGAGAGAGCTATAGGTCGTCCGAGGACGCTGTCAAGGAACTGGTGGACAATGCGTGGGATGCCGATGCAACAACCGTGAACATCACGCTCCCCGAGCCTATGACGAATGACCCGATCCTAGTCGAAGATACCGGCTACGGCATGACTCAGCAGGAGGTCCAGCAGGAATACCTAAGGGTCGCGCGAGACAGGCGTGCAAAGAGAGGCACGCATACGCCCAACGGCAGGCTGGTCAAAGGCCGTCGTGGCATCGGTAAATTTGCCGGGCTCATGGTCGCTGGCGAGATGGCAGTCGTTACCCGCGCCGCAGGCCAACGAACCACCTTGGTGATACGAAACGAGGATCTACTGCGCGACGACAGCCGCGATTTGGAACGCATCGACCTGCCTCGTGAGACCATCACCTGTGACAAGGCCGATCACGGCACAACGGTCACCCTCAGCCACCTGCATCAGAACCTCACCTTTCCATCATCGGAAAAGTTGAAGGAGATCCTGGTAATGGAGTACGGGCGAGAACACAGGTTTGATGTGTTCGTTAATGGCCAACAGGTCGGCATCCGAGACGCGCCAGGCGAAATGTTCGAGAGGAAGCAAGATGTAGGACTAAGCCAACCTGTCGATCTCACATTCAAAATCATGAACCAACGCCAAACAGAGCGGCGCAGCGGCATTGCCCTCCGGGTTGATGGGAAGATCGTTGGCAAGCCAGGATTTTTTGGCCTCGAGGATGACGAGACAATTCCCAAAGACATCTTGCGAAGGATCTTCGGCGAGATTTCAGCCAACGGCCTCGAGGTAACCGCCGATTGGGGTGCTGTGATCGAGAACAGCAAGCAATCTGTCGCAATTGAGGAGTGGGCGCGTGCAGAAATTCGGGCCGCCATCGAGAAGACCTTCAAACGCGAACTCAATCTCCAGAAGGCGCGCCTCACACGGGCGATCGAACTCCGCCTCGCCGCAATGCCAGAACATCGGCGGGAGTTTGCCCGGCGCACTGTCGAACGATTCATTCGCCGGCACTATGACCTCGCAGACGAACTGCTGCAGAAAATCGTTTCGGTGCTTTTCGACGCGCTTGAGCAGGACGATTATGCCGCAGTCATTGAAAAGATCCACGATGCTGGAAAAGTCGGCGTTGCAGCCCTTTCAGAAGCGCTAGAGGAGTTCGGAATGCTCGAACTCAGCGTCGTGGCACAGCAGTGCCGTCGCCGTCTGGACTTCCTGGATTCGTTGGATAAACTCGTTGCAGATTCAAACACGTCGGAATCACAGGTGCACAAGGCGTTAGCCGCCAACCTCTGGGTATTCGGGTCTGAGTTCGCGCTGATATCGTCGAATCGTACGTTAGAGACGATCGTCAAGAACTACCTCGACAAGAAATTCGCCGGCAAACGGGCGGACAACAGACCCGACTTGCTGCTGACCGCAGAGCTAGACCGTCGGTACGTGCTCATCGAATTCAAGAACCCGCGGTACAAGATCGGGCGTGAAGATGTTTCTCAAGGCGAACGGTATCGTGACGAGTTGACCGGCCAAATCGCCCCAATCGAGATCGTGCTTGTCGGCAAGGATCACGATACCCGTATCGATCTCAATCCAAGCCCGAGGCTCCGACTCATATCGTATCCGGGATTGATTAGCCGAGCTCGTGCGGAACTCCAATGGTTGAAGGGCGAACTCGCCCGGCCGACACTATAGACGATGGCGGCCTATTTACGACCGTGGAGTCGCATTTAGGTGGCTCAATGTTCCAAATGCAGGTAAGCGTACGATCAAGCGAGTTTCTCACCAGCACCACGCATGGCCCGTTTTGCGCTCCCGCTCCGCGATGACCTGCTATCACGGCGTCTCCCGCGAAGAATTGTGCCCGCCTCCTCGTGGGCGACCCGCGCGAGTCGGTTGAGGTTAAGATGCCGCAGACCGGCTATAGGCTTCTCCCGGTGTGATTCAAACCGGGCTACGGCCTAGAGCTTCGAGCGCAGGACGCAGCAATTCGCCTAGCAAAACGCTGCGCTGATCTGCGGCCTGATAGAGCCTGTCCCTCGCCTCGGGATTCGTCTTAATCCCCACGCGATGGTGTCGCATCCGGCTTGCAGAGGCGGAGGCTTGGGCGGGATGGTGTTCGCCTTGTGCATCGAGCGCCAGATTCGCTATTCCGAAAAAATCCATTTCAGCAGCCCGCAACGCTGCCCCGCGACCGCTGAAGATTCACCTCGACACGAATCGAAACCGGATTCCACACTCACGCCGCGCGGCGCGATGCTCGTGTCTCGCGTTCTCAATTCGAGGAGATAAGCAACCCAGAAACAGCAAAGCCCGCCAGTGGCGGGCCGTGATGCCGGTCGAAACCGGGGAAAGTCGATCTGTCGCAAGACCGACTCTCTCCGAAATCAGACCCCAAGTCAAGCGGAAAAGTATGTTTCCGCCACAGGGTTGTTTTGCGCCGATTTTACCGGCCCTTCCCGCACGGGTTGCTGTGTAACCCACAGGAGAAACCCATGCAGAACCAGAACCTTGTCCACTCTACCCGCCATGCCAACCGGCATGCTGGCAGAGCGAAGCACTTATCCGCCTGCCTGCCCTTCATCGCCGATATTAAAGGCGGTGTGAGCTATGCTGCCTGGCCGGTTTGGTCTGGAAGCACCACCAAAGACGCGCGCTTTACACCGATGCCGAAAAAAGCGGCTATCCGCGTCTACCACAAAGCGGTTGAATGGAACCGGCGCGGGAAGCTCGCAGGATGTCACGGCGGGCTAATCGGGAGTCATGTTCTGCTCGTGCTTCACAGCCTGATCTTCGACTTCCTCAACCACAGGACAGGCCGTCTGGACCCCTCCTACAGCGCCTTGCAACGCGCCACGCGGCTTTGCCGTCAGACGATTGCGACTTCGCTGGCGCGCTTGAAGCAACTCGGCATCATCCACTGGCTTAGGCGCTGCCGAGAAGATCGAGACGAGTGTGGGCGTTTCGTCCTGCGGCAGGAAACAAACGCGTACGCCATTCTGCCGCCGACGCAATGGCACAACTTTGTGGATACCGATATGCCGGAGCCGCCGCACCCGACATCGTGGGGAGCTTGCCCGCCCCTGCCCTCTCTCGTTGAGCAAGCAGTGAGCACCCGACAGGCGGGAGGCAGTATGGCCGCTGTTGTGGCGCAGCTTGAAGACGATCCTCGCGATACTATCGCCGCGGCGCTCGCGAGCCTCGGCCAGGCGCTCGGACTGAACAGATAGTCAATGTTTTAGTGGAGTCTATGCAATGGAATGAAACCACCTTCAAGACTTTATATTTAGAATAAGTTCCGGTTCGAGAGGCCCTATTACGGAATCGCCGCTAGCGCGTCGATAACCATCACAGGCTCGCAACGCTCGCGGCTGGGCAGTAGGAAGAGAAGAGGGAGAAGGGGTCCTCGCAAGCCGGGATTAGGCCGAGGCAGTTACGCGCGGTTCGACGGATTGATTCGCGCGACCTCGAAGGCGCGCCGCATTAATTGACCAGCGGTGATAAACCGCGAGATCCTGTCTGTATCAGACAGACCCCCGGCAGGCTGGGGGCGTGCCCTCAGGAGTTCGTTGATTGGCTCTGTTGCTCCAGTGCATCGAGCGCAAGCTCAAGCAACCGCGCCAATGTCACGCCGTGCGCGTCCGCTGCTTTGTGAAACCTGTCGCGCGTTTCTACGGTGGCTTTGAGACTGAAGTTCAAGCTCCGGCCCGTCCGGTATACGCGAGGCTTTCGACGTGGAATCGTCGGCTCTTTTCGTGGCTGACGACTTGGAAACCGGTTTTCATCGGCGATCTGATCGATTGCATCTTTTGAAACGCGCTTATCCGCCCTCGGCTTAAGCTCGAAGGCCGGAACGTCTTTCAGCGCTGCGAAGGCATCGACGCGTTCACTCATGCCGCACCTGCCATGTCGGTGGTTGTTTCCTCTTCTTGAGGTCCCCTGCCCTGCTCGCTCTTGAGCCGCTCGAGAACTTCGTAGGCGAGTTCCCAAACGTTGGCTTTGGCCCTGTCGAGATTAGGAACGTCGGCGGGATTGAGCTGATCGAGCGTCTGTTGAAACGCGAATACTGCTTTGAACGCGTCACGTTCATTGAGTTCTGTCTCCAGCACCGGAATACCCGCCTCGAGCATCCCCTTCTGGATGTGGCCAAGGCCGCGAGTCCGGATCGAAGGGCTCGTGCGCGTGAGCAGCACGGCGTACGGCACGATCGATTTCTTGAGCTTCTGACTTTGAAGAACGACCCGGATCGCCCTGCTCGCTTCATTGGCGTCCAACTGCGATCCCTGCGTCGGAATGACCACGAAATCAGCTTGCGTGATTGCGTAGATCACGATCTTCGAAGCCGTCCCTTCGAGATCGACGATAACGAACGTCGTTCGTTCAGCGGCATCCTCAATGCGCTCGATGATCGTGTCCTCGTCCGCATCCGACACAATCGTCAGGCGCGGCGGCGCGTTGCCGCGTGCAGCCCAAGTTTGGATCGGATGATTCGGGTCGGCATCGATGATCGTCACATCGTAGAGCTTGGCAAGCGCCGCAGAAAGCAGGAGAGCCGATGTGGTCTTTCCGGCGCCACCCTTCGGCGAGACGAATGCAATTGTGGGCATCAGGAACCTCAGGAGCCAGAGATACGGAAGGCTATCGGGAGGCGGAAAGATACCAGAAGGCGGTCCGATTACAAGTGGTATTCAATCGGACCTCGGAAGGCCATCGGACAGCCAAAGGAATTCGTCAAGCAGACTGAATGGATACTTCTGGATGACCATCGGCATTCCACCAGCCTACCGATGGGATGCCGCAAACGCCGACTCGGCTTGATAGGCTAGGACCATCCGTGGCAGAATCGACGGTACGCCGCCAAAATCGGACGAAGAGCGTGATATCTCGACAAGCCGCTGGTTTGGGGGCGGAGGTTCGACATGTTGCGCTCAGGGACGACCCTGATGAGAAGTCAGGGCCCCCAGCAGGGTAGGGCGGTTGGAAGAAAAGCTCTTCACAAAGAAGGCTCGGGATGCGGCTTGGTAAGGGATCTCATGAGCCGGTTTCGGAGTTGGTCGTTCCAGTCTTTGAACCCCTCAGGCTGGTGAGCGACGAATCCGAGATCATGGCGCCCAGTCTCGCCAACAGCCTCCCGGATGCTCTCGACAAATCGCCGACCGTCCGCATCCGCATCCGTGGCTGCGATGATTTTGGCATTCAGCGGCATTCCGGCAGCAGCCGCGCGCATGAGCCCAGGCTGTTCGGGATTCATCTGTCCGCCAATTGAGGCATAGCGCGTCCTGGCGCCAGGAAACAAAACGGCATAACTCAATGCGTCGATCGCCGACTCGCAGAAAGCCAGCCGGTCGTCCTCGGGCCCCTCCTGACTGAGCCAGAGACCTTTGGTTCCACCCGATGCAAAGCCCGTAAAATGCCGATTCTTGATCTCAAACCCGCAAAGGCCTTTCCCGTCGAAATGCGGGAATACCGCGTTGCCCCGCGCGTCAATTCGAATTCGCCCGGCGAAGCGATCGCTTCGCAAGGCCGCAGCCGGGATGGCGCGTTCGTCTTCCAGAAACGGGTGACTGAAGGCGTCTTCCGTTTCGGCATATAGTGTTTCTACAAGCGTCCGATCCTTGGCGGTCGGCACCAGAGGAGGGTAGGGGAGTACTTCCGCGGATTTGCCGATCCACGGCCGAAGCTCTTTGCGGACGGCACCAAGATTCAATCGAAGCCGGCGTTGAACGAAATCGATGATCGAGCCGTGGTCGGTTGCATCTCTGACCGAGAAATACACGTAATGAGCGTCCATATCCCGCTTGATAATCACCTTGTCGCCGTTCGCATGGCGCATTACGGCCGATCCCCGCCAGCTCGCTTTGCGATCGAGCGTGTAGCCCTGGCCCGCAGCATAGGAGCGTAAATCGATTGAGGTCTTCAAGGACTCCAGCTCGGGATCGAACATCTGCTTTCTTCCTAGGTCCGAGGCGGCAGCTTAGTGCATGCCGATCATCAACGGAAGCTCTTGCAGGAATCGGCGCGATCATTCGTCCGGCATCGTGAGTACAAGCATGTCGGGAAGGAAGCCAAACAGTCGCTCCGATTCCCGATTCCTAGACCGGATCGCGCCAAAACATATATACGCGCGCCGACTGGCCCGGAACGTCTTCGACAATATCGACGTATTCGCAAAACTCCTTTTCCTGACGGGATGGGGTCAGACATTTCAGGAGCAGCGGGGCGTGCGCGGGCGAACAGTCATAGACCCGCATCCAAGTTGGCGCTCGCCCGACGAATTGCAGCCGTACCGTGCAACGCTTGACCCGGTCTTGCGCAAAGGAAAGTGTCGACGTGTAATAGCCGGTCTCTTCCGTTACGCATCGGGGCAGGGTGCACTTCAGAAGGACGCCAAAGGGTTGGTTGGCATCAAGTGGTTCCAGAAGCGGCACTGAAATCTTCTTGGAAATACCCTCGGGGCTGATGAGGAGCGGACGGATCTCGCGCTCCATGTCGGGATCGTGACCCAGGTCGTACGCGATGCAGTTCAGATCGGCGAACGACGTACCGGCCGCGGAATCGATACTAAAGTCGAACGCAGCGACGCGGCCGGTCCGGCAATAGCCCGTATACTTCCATGAAATCTTCAGATCTTCGCCCTCGATGCGCGCCGTGTGATCAGCCTCCTGAACGACCAATCCACGGTCCAGGCGGCGACGGAGATTTGCCATGTTGAGAGAATCGATGCTGTAGCCCTCGATCACCGTAGAAGCCGAAGCGCGGGCGAGGCGCTCCCGTCGGGCGTAGAAACCTGCGGCCATCGCCAGCCCGACGAAAAAGAGGCTGGTCAAGACGAGCCAGGCGCGGGATTGCACCAGGGCAAGCACACTGACCACAGTGCCCAAAATGGTTGCCAGTGCGGCAAGAGTTTCGAGTGAGTAGGACATGAACGAGGAGGGGAGCCGGCACCGCGGATGCCGGCCCGTTTGAGGTTGGCTATCGGCTACAGGCTGGTTTGGGGAATACCACCACCCCCGCCTCCGCCACCACCGCCGCCGGACAGGGTCTTCGGAGATTTCACAGAGGGCCTCCTTTCCGATTCAAGAAAGAATCTGAGTTCGGTCGATTCAGCATACTATGTAAACAGTGCCTATGCAAACACTGTAGACGTAAGTGCATCAGATCCCAAACACTCGGGACGTGGATGACGGACTTGCAAAACTTCTTCTAACGGCCTTGGGGCACAGGATCAGAGAACTACGGACGGAGCAGGGCTATTCGCAAGAAGCCTTCGCCGACAAATGCGGCGTTCACCGGACGTTCATGGGAACCGTCGAGCGCGGCGAAAGCAATCTCAGTTTCCAGAACATCGCCAAGGTGGCGACGACGCTCGGCGTGCCGCTGTCGACGCTGTTTCGGGACCTTGAGGGGAAAGCTCAGGGGCTGGCGGCGGAGTCGCGCGCCAACAAAGCGAACAAACGCGACGACCTGAGGAAACGCAAACTATCGGGTGGCTAACGATCAGAACTTATATAGGGCTCGGTCGGTTACCGGGGCCTCGTAGGTGACTCGAGGAGGCACAGCTCAGGCGGAGTATCGTCAGCATCGGCAGAATTTGTGCAGTATTATCAATCAACATGAAACGCGCGTGGACGAGGACAGAACCGTACCAATTATTTCCATCAATCTGGTCGCCTTTTCGCACCTTTCGCGACGGGCGGCGCAACCTTTGATCCCCATCTTGCTCTGTAGAGAGCGAACGTTGGAGTTGAGAAAACATGGTCACGCTGAACGAGATTTCGGGCTGGCCGCAGTGGCCTCAGGTTGACGCGCGCACGTTGGAGGCCGTGTCAACAAGCCTTATCGCGCGGCGATGGTCGATATCAGGGCCGCCGTCGCGTCATACGAGTTTCCTTGCCCGTGTAGAGGCAGACTTCGCGCGGGTGATAGGGCGAGAATACTGCGTGTCGACGTGCAATGGATCGAGCGCCATCGTAATCGCGCTTCAAGCGCTTGGAATTGGGCCAGAACATCGAGTTCTCGTCCCCGCGACGACGTGGGTTGGTTGTGCAACTGCTGTCCATAGGGTTGGTGCCTCCCCCGTCTTCATGGATGGGGACAACAATTCGCCATGCATGAACCCCGACCTAGACCAGGGCATCGACCCAAAATCGATCGATGCGATTCTCGCCGTCCATTTGTATGCGTCACACGATGACATCGACCGCCTGCGCCGCTGGGCGCCCCACGCGAAGATTGTCGAAGATTGTTCGCACTGCCACGCCGCCACTGACAAACGCGGGCGCACTCTTGGGACACTGGGAGACATCTCCATCTTTAGCTTTCAGGCTACGAAGATTCTGACTTGCGGCGAAGGCGGGGCGGCCCTGACGGATGATTCCTCACTAGCACTTCGACTGGAGGCGCTTCGAGCCGACTCGAGGAGAGCACGACTCGGTACCTATTCGGAAGCCGACCTCGAGCCCGCCGGTCTCGTTAATGGAGCGAACTTCGCGCTGTCGGAACTTCACGCTGCCGTCCTTCATGACCAAATGCGGCGACTCGCCAACCAAAACGCCGCCCGCGCGCACGGTGTACGTGTCCTCAGAGACCGAATTCAAGGAACCGCGATTCGCATCGTCGGCGACTCAGCCGCTATGAGTAGCGGTGCATTTTACGGGCTTCTCGTCCACGGAGTTTGTGAAGGGAGCGGGGCTAGAGAGGACATTCGCGAGATCCTGCGACAAGTCGAGGCGGGTTCAGGGGCTCGCTGTCAAGCCGTATATCCACCGGTTCCAGAGGGCCCCCTCTACTTGCCAGAAACTGACAGGCTTTATAGAACAAGCTGTGCTAGCGCTCGTCCATACCCACAGGCACTCCGTTGGCACCACGAAGCGCTCGTCATCCCACACCACCTCATGCTCGCAGAGCCAGATCAGATAACCAAACTTGGCGACACACTCCGCCAATGCGGATTGCCCTCTACTATTCGGTTGAAGGCTGCGCGTCCACACGTCGTGCCGCTTCCGAGCGTGACGGTAGTCATACTCGCGCATGCGCGCCCTGAGCGGTTGAGCGAGGCACTTCGAAGCGTCGCCCAACAAGACTACCGTGGGCCCCTTCGGGTCCTCCTCTTCGGCGACGATGCCCCTTTCGTGGGCAATATTGCAGCGCCCTTCAAAGGCGACTTGCGGATCGAATGTCTCACAGTCAATGGATGGGAGCCGACACCTGACCAGTCGCCTTTCGAGCGTGTCGCGCTTCTCAGGAACATGGCGCTGGAACTCGTTCACACTTCCCTTGTCTGTTTTCTGGATGACGATAATACTTGGGAGCCGCACCATGCATCGTCGCTCGTCGAAGTGATGGGGACAACTGGTGCACTAGCTGTTCACAGTTGGAGGCGGTTAATTCGAGAGGATGGCTCAGCGTGGATCCCGGTCGATTTCCCCTGGCTTCCTCCTGGACCCGAATCGCGCTACCTTTTTGAGACATATCTCGAACGCGGCGTCTTCAACCGCAACGACTCGGTTGTGCGGGATGTTGCCTCGCTTTGCGTGCCCAACGGCGACCTTGGGATGGTGGATCTTGGCGAATGGATGTTCGAACGGACGGTGTTTAATGTCGTCAGCTTCGAGTCGACTGTCACGCCGGCGGACCTCGTCGGGCATGTCGGCGAGGACGATAAGCTGCTGCATCGGTTGCGGAACCTCGGGATTCCTATTGCCTGTTCCTCGCAACCTACGCTTCTTTACCGCCTGGGGGGCTTTTCAAATGCTATCCGAGATCCAGTTGACTAGAAACGAAGATTTGAACAGTTCAGCAGTATTTGCTCTGTCCGACAAACCAGTCCGCGATGAATGCAGAGGTACGATGAACAAACCACGTTTGTGGCCAAAAAATATCATCTTCTGTGGCCCCGGGTGCATGTGACCCCAGCGCGGGGCCTGCGGCGTAGGATTCGTTCCAATGGGTTTTGATCTGTCCATCATAGTCCCGACTCACGACCGGCCACGGCACCTCGCCCGAACTCTACAGGCACTAATGGAGCAGATCGAGCGGGACTTCGAAGTGGTAGTCGTCGCTGACGACTGTAGCGACGAAACGTTCAAGGTGCTTGAGAGGATGGGCCAGGCGGCGCAGGTACCAGTCAGAGTCGTGAGATGCGTCGAGCACAGCGCGGCGAGAGCCCGGAACCTTGGCCTCGCCGCGACATCAGGACGGAATTGCCTCTTCCTCGACACTGACATCCTTGTACCACGCGACTTCACGCGAACGCTCAGCACTGCTTTTGAGAAGAACCCTTCGACCGTCCATCTGACTCCGCTGTACGGGAACGCTGCCTCGTCGTCAACCTGGCCGTTTCTAGTGAACGATAGCGGAGCCGCCGAAATACTTGAATGTGAGGAGCTTCTCGAGTGGGCTTCGCATCAAACAAGACTTCGCGACGTCCGCGCATCTTTCGCAGATTCCAAGACTGGCTCGCTTGATCACCTTCCGGCTCCCTGGGTCTTCTGCTGGAGCAGCGCGCTGGCCGTCAGTCGGGCCATCGTTGAGCGTGCTGGGGGCTTCGCGGAAATGTTTGAAATTAAGGGTTCGGAAGATATCGAACTGGGAATACGCCTTTCGAAGGCTGGGGTCAGGTTCGCGCTTCTTCTCAACTCCTGCGCCTTCCATCTGCCGCATGACCGCCACCGCACGCACGAGGAATCAAGTGACTTTGTTCACGCACTTCGCCTCCTCGCGACGCACACGACTCCAGAAGTGGAAGCTTTTTGCGCGTTCGATTGCGTGAATGCGAATCCAATGATCGAGATCCTCAATCCCCTCACTGCGAAACTTGGCGAGCTCGCTCAGCATGCTGCAAGCCGGTCGGCGCGGTGCGAGGTGCTATGTCTTCCGAACCATGAGCTCATTATCGGACCACCGCCTTCCTGGTCGACCCCTTCCGCCAACCATGCCCGCGTTGTCTATCCGGTACCAATCGCTTGTACAGATCAGCTACATCTTTTTGGCTTCGCACTTCCGTTTGAGGACAAGTCCCTTCGCGTCGCCGTTATCACCTGCCTCTGGCAGATTCTCCCTGAGCGTCTGACTTGCCGACTTTTCGACGAGGCGATTCGAGTGGCCGAGCGGGTCTATGTTCTTAAAGATTCTGTGCTCCCCATTCGCGAGATCGACATTCATGTGGCGCGACTCGCCGCGTACGATACCCCATATTGGGAACGTACCCATCGTCTTCGCCGCTCATTTTATGACTATAGCCTCGCACCCCTAGCACAAGACCGCGAACTGTCCTCCTATGAGCTGTCTCAATATTGATTGAGCAAGATTGCTTACCGCATCTGACAGGGAGAGGCTATTCTGTTAAGGCGCACGCCGGGCTAACCGGCTGCGGGCAGATGTATTTTAGCGGAGGCAACGAAAGGACAATTCTGGCAAGAATTCAGAATGACACCATGCTGCAACGCAAATCGGAAGCGTTTGAAAGGTTCACCGTTCCAAAGGTCCACGTAATCTCTCCCGATCATGTTGCCAACTGAGGGATGTTGCGGCACCTTGAGTAAGCGGCATGGGGTAGCTTCCCCCTGCCAATAGATCATCGCGGCAGACATAAAAATGTCGCACCGACGACCGTCGTACACTTTAATGAGGCTTTCCAATGACTGATGGATGGTTGGGGAGAGCTGCATCGTTTCGAGAACCTCGCGCAAGTCCTCACTCGTCAACATGTTTCCCCGAAGATACGCATCGTAGAACCTTGAATATGCCGTCATCGGATTCAGTGACTGGAACTCGACGAATTCTATCTCGAGTTCCTGTGCCAAGTCGTCCATGTCATCAAGTTCGTCAAGAGTTTCCCTTAGAAGAGTGACCCAGAGCCTGAGTTGAAGTGCAGACTGACGGTCTCGCCGTACACGATGGATCATTCGCAAAGCATCGAGAACAATTCTTAAATCCCCTCCAGGGCGGAGTCGCGCGAAGCGCTCTGGCTTCAGGGACTCTATTGATACAGCCAACGAGTCAATGCCCAGGTCAACAATTCGCTCAGCTAGTTCACGGTTAAGAAGGGAACCATTCGTGGTCAGATGAACCCATAGGCCTCGCTTCTTGCACTCCAGGAGCATGTCGACAATGCGCTTATTCATCAGAGGCTCACCCTCGCCGGTGAATTCAACAGCACGCAGCCCATGGAGACCATCAAGAACCGCAGTAAAATGATCCCATTTCAAGACACCCTGATCGATATGCCGCCCATAACAGAAGCCGCAACGAAAGTTACATGCCGTAGCCGCCTCAAGTGTAAGCGTTAGAGTCTCAGGAGCGGAATCATCGTGAAAGACCAACGCATCAGGCGGCCCGAGCGAGAAAGCGTCGACGTCACGGGTTCGGCTGAGGAAACCGACCGCGTCCGACGTCCAAGCGGCACTTTCACTTTCAATGTTGAGGGCTTGGCAAACGGTCTCGCTGACCCGGCGTAACGAAATGATGTCGCCGACTCCTCCACGGAGGGGATGCGCCGGCACCAGCCCTTGTTGGCCAAGTGAACGAATACGCGCGACTAGTTCCGCCATGTCGCTTCGAGCTATCAGTACAGCATCCTGCTCGGGCAAATAGCGAGCCGGAGCCTCAGTGAAGAGTAATCCCTCGGTTTGGTAGAGCAATCCCATCCGCAGCGGTATGGCACCATCTGGTCGGATATGGCGCGCTATCGCGAGTGGCGACGTCACGTCCTCAATTACTAGCTTTTTAAGGATCTGCGGAAGTGCCACTGCCGGCGTGGCGACAAGATCATCGTCGCCAATGGGAGACCAACCAACTGGAATGATCGTACTTAACATATCTAAAGCTCAGTCCATACTTGATCTCGGGCATTCAGCGACCACAAGTGACAGTTCAGCGGTCAGTGTTCACCGTTAGGGACTGGCTTATTAGAACAGATTTCTACTGTCCCTCGCTGAAGCAGATGGATCCATGCCGGAACGTCAGAGCTTCGCCGTGTGTTTTGGCATCGAAGAGCGCGCCGAAAGAGGCTATTGTGCACAGGGACCACATCCGACGGAATTGTCGCCGCGGGAAGGCAGGGCTGACAGGTGCACGATCTCACTCGCGTAGCGCGGCTCGAATAAGTGCTCGAAGTCGACATATTTTTTCTTGTAGCACCACGCGCAGTGGGCGAACTTCTCCACGTCCGCACGCCGTGCGCCCAGATGCTCCTCCCGAATTAGCCGCCATGCCAGCCCATTCCAGATGTCTACGAATTTCGACTTGTGGAGATTCCCGAGTACGTACTCTTCGTTGCCGGGCCCGATCAGGTGGTCACAGAACGAAACATCGCCGTTGTAAGCGATGTACGCGTAGGCCCACGGGTGAACGCACATCGGAATCGTCGGACGATTGTCGGGGAGGTTCCCCATTTGCGTGCCAGCGATTAGCCGGATACCAACCTCCCGGGCGCGTTCTGCTGCGCGGCCGAGTGCTTCGTCAACCTCGATGTCGTGGCCCTCGAGCCCGAGCTCGGATCCCTCGGCCACCATGACTGAAAATAATTTGACGTCCTTCACCCCGCAGGTGGCAACGTGGTCGATCAAATGCGGTAAGCCAGTGAGCGCAGGCCGCTGAACGGCCGTCAGGATCTCCACATTCCGACTATGGCCAAACCTGCCGACGAGATATTCAAGATTACTGGTGATCAACTCGAGGTCGGCCCCTCGACGGAGGAAAGACAGCGTGTTTTGATCGGCAGCGTCGAGCGACACGGCGATCATCGCGTTCGCGTCAACGAGCGCATCAAGAACCTGGGGCCTTCGAAATGACAGATTCGTAACTATCCGTAATCTGGCTCCAGATGCGACGACTCGCGCTATTCGGGATAGGATGTTTGGGAGAATCAGGCTCTCGCCCCAACCCCGCAGGTCCACTATTTCGGCAGTTGGGAAGAGTTCACCGGCGATCGAATCAAACAGCGTATCGGGCATTGAATGTTGGGCTGTTCCGATGATCTCGTCCCGGCACATCGGACACCGCAGATTGCAGCCCTGGGTGAGTTCAATGAACAGAGCCCGCGGCTGGCTGGTGAGAGAGACGGCGCCTGAAAGGTACTCTGCACGATTCAGCTCCGAGTTCTGGCGCTTCGCGTCGGCGAACGCGCAGGGGATGTCATTCATCGAAACTCACCTCGACTGGTTCGAAAACGGGAGCATGATTACTGTCTCTTTCGATGACAGTTGAGCATGCCGCACGCCCGAGTGCAGGTACTCATAGTATCACGCACCTCCTGCGCGAACTCGGACGCAAGCATCTCGGCGAGGGAGCGTACCCGGATATTCCCCAGACTGCGTCCGCCAGTGATCTCTCTCATGTAGCTGCACATTTGCGTTTCACCGTACGTGTCGACCCATATGTTACGCTCATGCGAGCCACAAACCGGAACCGGTAGCTCCGCTGGATTATCGATATAGATTCCCATCCAGTAAAAGTCTTCTGGCGAAAGCAAGACGAACTTGTCGCCCGCGTATTCGTCCGCGAGGGACCGCAGGGCTTGTTTAGCTCGTCCTGGGTCGCGGAACCAGTACTGGTCGAAGAATTTATCCGCGTTTCCCGAGAGCATGAAAGTGTGCTCAAGCATCTGAAACGTAATGCCATCGGCACCGAGGCTGCGCACGAACTCTACCAGTTCGCGTGCCTCGAACAATGTTAGTTCGCACAGAATTGCGCTGACATAGATTATTGGGAGGCGTTTGATGCCCGAATCGCGTAAGGTTAGAAGATGGGAAATCGCGTCGAGCGCGGCGCGATGGGTTCCGGGGATACCCCGACCGAAGTCGTGGATTCCTTCCACGTGGCTATCGAGAGAAACGACTACGACATCGGGGCCGTAGGCGGCAGTTCGGTCGAGGGTAGGCTCATCAAAGTACGTTCCGTTGGTATTTGTCAGCGTCCGTAGACCGAGGTCACGCCCGACTACACATAGAGCAAATAGTTCCTCGGCCTCTCTAAAGGGCTCACCTCCAGTGAAGACAACCCCACCGCCTGGAGCAATGGCCCCGAACTCCCGAATGACCCGGATCTTCTCGCTGGTGGTCAAAGCCTGAGGGCCCTTGGTAGTCAGCCACATGTGGCAATGCTTACAGCGCAGATTGCACTCCGTCGTGAGTTCAACATATAACGTGGTCGGCACATGCGCAGATCGTGGTGATGTCCTAGCTGTCATTGAATTTCATCCGCCGCAACTCGACGCCTTTATAATGCGCTCGGTAGCCCATCGTCTGATCGGCAGCGGGTCCCTCTGGGATAGGTCGGATACGCACCGATCACCCTCCACGCGATATCCGACTAAGTCGGCCTCGAGGTGCGACCCCAGTTCCCGGTCGGACGCATGTTTCATTTGCATACGAACTGTGTTCAAGACAAAGGAGGTAAAGTCGGCCTCGCTCAACACGCGACGGAATGGATCACGGATCTGCCCCTCATCAATATGCCAAAGCGATGCCTCGGGTGCGGCTGCGATTTCCGCCCCGGAAGCGACGGCGCGGTACGCGAACTCGAGGTCTTCGTTGCCCCACCCAATGAAGTCTTCATCAAATAACTGCCGACGCAAATCACCACTAACAGAGATGTTGCACGAGTAGGCGAAGTACCATGGTGTCTTCGATTGCTTTAGTGCTAATCCGTTTGGTGCGAGTTGGGCCTCCCGATGATCGGGCTCGTACTCACCAATTTGCGAAAGCTGAGTATCTGGTGGCGGCGCGATCCGGACACGGCGGCGATAGCCGAAAATTAGTCGAGCTCGGGCGGAATTTCGGTGTCTCATGATATGAGCGTTAAGGAACCCTCGTGGAAGGACCACGTCGGAGTCGATGAATATCGAAACGTCTCCTGTCGCTTTCTTGATTCCAAGGTTCCGAGCAGCTGCTGCGCGAAAGCCCAGGTTTTGCTGGCTGAGATATTGCACCGGAAGCCGGTCGGCGAAACCCCTTACCGTCACCTCCGTCTCGTCATCTGAGCCGTCGTCGCAGACGAGTATTTCAGCGATATGCATGTTCGGAAGCGCCTCAAGAGAAGCCAGTGCACGCGCCACACTCTGTGCCGCGTTGTAGGTCGGAATGATGATTGATGCGGTTGCTGAAGACAACGCCTGCGTTCTCCTGCGCTCACTCGTCAGTAGCGAAACTCGAAACTGCCGCCCAGATCGCATTCTAACGCGTCCGCCGTGCCGTTTCTTTCGGTATGCTTGACGAGAGTGAATCCCGCCAGAACTGCAGCTTCGCGGATATCGGCACTCTTGTGCAACCTCTGGCGAAGAATGCGGAAATATGAACGCGTGACCTCCCCAAGCGCGTCAAGGATCTGATATTGGCAGGTCGTTTCTAGCACTTGAGTCTTTTCGTCGTACGCCTCCCAGTACGTGACGTTCACGTAAGAAACGCTTCCATCTCTCGATTCATCCCTAACCAGCTGGCATGAGCGAAGAATGAACGGTGGCCGTGCGGCTTTGAGGTCCGCCATCTTCCTCGACCTTATATCCGTGAGAAACCGCCCGCCAGGGCGAAGCCACGATGCGAGGTTGCGAAAGAACTCCGTTAGTTCTTCCGACGAGAGCAAGTGAAGCAGGAAGTCATCGGTCGCAAGCGCCACGTCCATCGGGCCTTCATGTTGTCGAGGTCCAAACTGGCGACATTCTATTCGTATAGTATTCGCGGGTAGCGACATACGGGCGTGACGCTCAAGTGCGGCGAGCATTCGCTCAGACCGGTCGATAGCGAGCACGGCGTGTCCCGCAGTCGCGAGCGGGATGGCGAACCGCCCAGTCCCGGCGCCGATGTCCAAGATCTGTTGGGGCACAGGACCGACCTTGGCGAGGTAATATCCAAGGGTCCCGTCCACATCGGCATCGCCCGCCCCGAGGTCATAAAGATGCGGATCATAAAAATCCAACAGGGATGTCATAAGCCTGTCTCCGAGATCTTGCAACTCGGAGCGGCGGCCGCTCCGCAACCATCTTGAGAACGTAAAGTGCGTATCCTTCTCACAATCACTTGAACTGCGCACCTAGTCGGCGTATTCGAAGTCGCCATCTCATCGATCCGCAGGATCGGCGAGGCCTCTCGCTTATAGATTCTGCGCCCGTACAAATCCCTATCCCGTGAATCGATCACGAGTCCGGTTGTTCGAGGCGCGCCGGAAGGCGTCACGCGAGCACCTTATCGATGTCGCGCATGTCTTCCGGATCCAGTTTCCAGAACGGAGCGGCGGCGTTAGCCCTAACTTGACTGGGCGAAACCGCGCCCGCGATAACAGAAGCCACTGCGCTGTCGGCTGCTAGCCACGAGAACGCCAAGTCCAGCACCGAATGTCCGCGCTCGACGGCAAACTGGATCAGGCGTTCCGCCTGGCGAACATGCTTGTCACCGAAAAAGTTCGGTCCGAATCCAGATGCACCGCGACTACCCCTGGGTAGCGGTTGGGTGCGGCGGTATTTTCCCGTGAGCAGCCCGCTTGCGAGGGGGTAGTAAGGGAGAAACGCTAAACCTAACCGCCGACATTCCGGCAATACTTCAGCTTCGGGCTCGCGTTGCACCAGGCTATACTCATTCTGGACGCTGACGAAACGCGCGCCCAAGCCAGCCGTATGGCCCACCGAGCGCTCTGCTTCGCGGATTTGCCCAGCTGAAAAATTGGAGCAGCCGATTTCCCGTACTTTGCCTTCGCGCACCAACTCGTTCAACGCGCCGAGCGTATCGTCGATAGGCGTGTCGGGATCGGGCTCATGTAACTGATACAGGTCGATGTAATCTGTGCGCAACCGACGTAGGCTCTCCTCGGCAGCTTGCCGAACATATTTTGAGCTGGCGCCATGATGCGTCTCGTTTAGTTTGGCACCAAACTTGGTGGCAATAATGGCTGTATGCCGCCGACCCGCGAGCGCGCGGCGAAGATACTCTTCACTACGTCCGTCGCCGTATATGTCAGCGGTATCGAAAAAATTGACCCCACACTCGAGGGCGGTCTCAACGACTCGAGTAGATTCCTCAGCGTCGATACGCCATCCAAAATTGTTGCAGCCCAAACCGGTAAGCGAAACCTCCAAGGAACCGATTTTGCGTCGCTCCAAAGTGGCTGTTCGCATACTTCATCTTAATTCGGATGGTGCGATACTGGCGTAGTTCGTGCCGCGCGAGTGAGCGCGAGAATCGAATTCTAAAGGTGCCGACGACGACCAAAGCGCGCTTCATCGAGCCGATGCTTCTGCTGCGCATGGAAAAGCTGCCAAAAGGTTCAGAATGGCAAATTGAACTCAAATTGGACGGCTATCGCGAACTGGCCTTCAAGACGGGCGGAAAGGTTCATCTGCGCTCCCGCAATGACAACGACTTCAACACCCGTTATCCGGGCCTGGTCAAGGCGCTTGCATCGATGCCAGATGAAACGGTGATCGATGGAGAGGTCGTGGCGCTCGATGCCGACGGCAGGCCATCCTTTAACACACTCCAGAACTACGGCTCCGGCATCGCTCCATTGCATTTCTTCATGTTCGATCTGCTGGTGCTGAAGGGGAAGGACGTGACGGCCGAACCGCTCCGGCGTCGACGCGAGATGATGGAAAGTTCGTCCTGCCGAATCTGGCTGACCCGATCCGGTATTCTCCTATCCTGCCTGGAAGCCTGAAGGATCTGGTTCATTCCGTCAAAGCCCAGGGTCTCGAAGGGCTCGTCGCGAAGCGCCGCGATAGCAGGTACGAGCCGGGTCTCCGCTCGGGTGCCTGGCAGAAGATGCGCGTCAATAAAGGTCAAGAGCTTGTGATCGCCGGCTATACGCCATCGGCCAGGAACTTCGATGCGCTCGTGATCGGATACTACGACGACGGCAAGTTGATTTATGCAGCCCGCACGCGGAACGGGTTCACACCGGCATCACGCATCGAGCTGTTCAAGAAACTCAAACCTTTGGAAATCGATGAATGCCCGTTCGCGAACCTGCCGGAGAAGAAGGCGGGCCGTTGGGGTGCCGGCCTCACCGCGGCGACAATGCTGGAATGCTGATGGCTGAAACCGGTGCTGGTGGGGCAGTTCGAGTTCGTGGAATGGACGGATGTGCATCACCTAAGGCATACGAAGTTCGTGGCCTTGCGCGATGACAAAAAGCCGTGGGACGTTCGACGGGAATCGTAGCAGGGCTTATCATCCGGATTGCCGGCAAACGAAAGTTCGAATTCAACTCCCTTGCTTGTAGCTTGGACCGACCCTACTTCGCGCCCTTGATCGCGGCCCAGCGCTTCTTTTGAGCGGCAGCCATCTTCCGGCGGGCAGCAGCATTCACATGGCGTTTCTTGGGTGCAGCCGAGTTCGGCTCAACCACGGGCGCCCCGGCCTTCGGCGGACGTCCCACACGTTTCGGCGATCCCTGAAGGGCTTCAATGGCGCGGTTGAGTTTGTCACGTTCGGCGATCAGAAGGGCGAGGATGTGGTCGGTGGGCATCAGAGTCGATGGTAGCAATTTCTCGAAGTAAAATGACCGTGTGCACCGATGCCGACCACGTCTCACCGAGGATCAGCACTTCGCCCTCTGGTACGCCCTCATGGGGTCAGACGGCGAAAAGCCGTGGCGCAACCAGTACACAAAGAGGGCCGGCAATTGCGAGGTTGCGGAGCAACTCGTAAAACGCGGTCTGATGCGCCTTTACCGCGATAGCCATGGCTATCGCTGCTACCACGTCACAGAGAAGGGAGCCGATGCCGTTGGGCTTTGGCTGCCGGAGAAAGATGCGGCCCGAATTTTCGAGGCCTCCCGAGCCAGTCTCGATCCCGAAGAGAACGAATGAAACCTGACAAGAGCAGAGCCTATCGGTGTCGAAAGGAATGATTGTTGACTTATCCGCATCAGGAGAATGGCGGGTCTCATCGGGTTGGCAGATTCAGGGTTAAGCTAAATAGGAATGACTCGGATCTTCGCTTTCGCCAAAGTTGCCGATTGGGATGACAGACTTGCGGCTTTGGCCGACATGGCAGAACCCGAGCGATGGAAATACGTATATGCGCCATCGAAATCCCCTCTGCCGGTACTGGACAATTACGTCAAATACACCTTCGCGCGCGCGTTTGATCAGCAGAAGCTTGTTGAAGCGGATAGGGTGGCCTGTTTCAATACTGGCCTGTTGACCGCTGGCCAGGAAGAGATTTTCGGAATTTTCACGATATCCGAAAGCTATGATCGGACCGCGCCGATTTCGTTTAACAACAAGAAGTGGTGGCTAAAATCGTGGGCGCGGTCCGGCGATCGTGCGCTGACGGATTTCATGGAGTTCCCGTCGCTCGTCGAGTACTGGAACGATCCCAAAGACCTCATCTTCGACCCAAAGCTACAGGTTCAGTTGAATCTGGACCACATCATCAAGGACAATCTCAATCGCTTCCCGGAAGAGCTTGGGGGCAAAGTCGACATGAATGGTCTGCCGACGGACCTGACCGAGGATGCCGAAGATGAGCAAGAAACCGAGACAGCGGAGGGCACAGGCGATGCGCCTACAATCCCACTCGCAACTCGAAATGCACTAGAAGGCGCGATGAAACATAGCATCAGGCTTGCGCAACGGAGCTATCGGATTGCCGTTCCTCAGTTTTATAATGGGCGGATACAGCTTCTGCTGCCGTTGTTTCTCCGAGATCCCAAGAAACCTGACCTTGCTCTTACCCTTGAGCGCCACGGCGGGTGGTATAGGGCGGCGACCGTGCTGTACACCGACTGGGCTTATCGCCACGCCAGATTACTGGCGCGCCCCAATAGCGAATGGCTGGGGGGCTTCAGGACCGATGTCCTCGACGCCGCTGTTAATCTTGCGCTTTGATAGCCCCCGCCGGGCGCCGTTTCGAAACTCACCAATTGCTCAAACAGACCCTTCCAGGGGTGACCTGCCGAAAAGAACAGGCTATGCTTCTCCGCGCGACGAAAAGGCAACGGAGGAGGAACATGTTCAACCAGGTTATCCAAGGAGACTGCGCCGTCGTTTTGAAAACCCTCCCAGACGCGTGCACGGACTTCGTTTTGACGGACCCGCCTTACTTTGTGCGGTACAAAGACCGCTCCGGGCGCACGATCCGAAACGACCGCTACCCGGGCCAGGTCCTCGACGTCTTCAACGATGTGTACCGCGTGCTGAAGCCAGACAGTCTGTGTGTTTCTTTCTATGGCTGGAACCGCGTGGACTCTTTCTTCTCGGCGTGGAAGGGCGCGGGCTTTGCGCCTGTTGGCCATATTGTCTTCAGTAAGACATATGCCTCTGCGCAGCGCTTCCTGCGGTACTCGCACGAATCCGCCTATGTTCTGGCCAAGGGCCGCCCCGAGCTACCCGCCGATCCGCTCAGCGACGTGCTGCCATGGCACTATTCCGGCAACCATAACCATCCGACCGAGAAATCCGTCGACACGATCAAGCCGATCATCGAAGCCTTCACGAAGGCAGGTGATGTCGTGCTGGACCCATTTTCCGGATCGGGCAGCAGCCTTGTCGCCGCCGCGCTTCTGGGCCGGAAATACATCGGCATCGAGCTCGAGCAGAAGTACTGCGACCACGCCCGGCGTCGCTTGGCGGGGGTGATGCGTCACCTCGCGATCCCACGGCGCGAGCCGCAACGGGAGGGAGGAATTGGGAGGGCAGGGCCCTTTCAAGGTAGCTCAAGCGATTTGCGGCGAGACCCGGCCTGATCCTGGTCGCATCGGGGCTTCGCCGACCGGAGCGCATAATCGGCATGATGGCGCTACGACAACCCCGACCGATGATGCTTTCCGAACAAACCACTGCAAAAACCACTACAGTGCCGTAAAACAACTTGAGCCACCCGGCTCCAGATGGCTCGTAAGTGCTTTAGAATGTATGGTGCGGAGAGGGGGACTTGAACCCCCACGAGATTGCTCCCGCTAGCACCTCAAGCTAGTGCGTCTGCCAATTCCGCCACCTCCGCAGGTGGATCTAACTCTACTTCTTCTGACCCTGAGGCGCCTTCTGGCCAGGCAGCTCCGGCGTCGCCTGCACCGGCATCGGGACCGTCTGGGTCGGCGCGCTCTGCTGCCCGTTCACCGAAGGAGTTACCTGGATCGGCACCTGCGATCCCACCGGAGGCGGCTGCTGGCCGCTGCTCTTCGTCGCCGGCGCCTTCCGGTCGAAAATCGCCGGAACCGCTCCGCCGCTTCGCGTCGCCATAATCGACAGCGATAGCGAAGTTACCATGAACAGCCCCGCCGCAATCGTCGTCGCCTTCGACAGCACCGTCGCCGATCCTCTCGGACCGAATACCGTCTGCGAGCCCATGCCGCCGAATGCTCCCGCGAGGTCGGCCGCCTTGCCGCTTTGCAGCAGCACCACCACCACCAGGAACAAGCACACAATCACATGTATCGTTGTCAAAAGGTAAATCATACGAAAATCCGCGAGGCTCTCTCCAAGTAGTTTACCTTATTTGTACGCCGCCACTCCAGTCACCCTCTCGCCGATCACCAAGGTGTGGATATGATCCGTTCCCTCATACGTCTTCACCGTCTCCAAGTTACACAGGTGCCGCATGATCGGATACTCGTCCATGATCCCGTTGGCGCCCAGCAGATCCCTCGATAGCCGCGCGCACTCCAGCGCCATCCGCACATTGTTTCGCTTCAGCATCGAAATGTGCCACGGCTCGATCTTCCCCTGGTCCTTTAATCGCCCGCAATGCAGCGCCAGTAACTGAGCCTTGGTGATCTCCGTGATCATGTCCGCCAGCTTCTCCTGCACCAGTTGATGCGACGCGATCGGCTTATCGTCAAACTGCTTCCGCAGCACGGAGTACGATCGCGCCGTCTCATAACAATCCATCGCTGCGCCGATCACGCCCCACCCGATCCCGTACCGAGCCTGCGTCAGGCACCCCAGCGGACCCTTTAAGCCCTTAGCGCCCGGCAGCATCGCGCACTCTTTCACCCGAACGTCGCTCAACGCCAGACTCGCCGTCACCGACGCGCGCATCGACAATTTCCCATGCAGCTCCGACGACGAAAATCCAGCTGTGCCTTTTTCCACCAGGAATCCTCGAATCCCGTCTTCGGCGCGCGCCCAGACGATGGCGACGTCGGCGATCGATCCATTCGTGATCCACGTCTTCTCGCCATTGAGCACCCAATCGGACCCATCGCGAGCCGCTCGCGTCAGCATGCCCGCCGGATTCGATCCGAACCCCGGCTCCGTCAGCCCGAAGCATCCGATCGCGTCGCCCGATTGCAGCCTCGGCAGCCACTTCTGCTTCTGCTCTTCGCTGCCATAAGCGTAAATCGGATACATCACCAGCGCGCCCTGCACGCTCGCGAAACTGCGAACCCCGGAATCGCCGCGCTCCAGCTCCTGCATCACCAGGCCATACTCGACGTTGTTCATCCCGGCGCAACCGTATCCTTCCAGGTTCGCGCCGAAAAATCCCAGCCGGCCCATCTCCCCGATCAGTTCTTTCGGAAACCGTCCGTCGCGATAGCAATCGCGGATCAGCGGAATCACCCGCTCATCCACAAACTGCCGAGCCGTCTGCCGCACCATCAGTTCCTGCTCATTCAACTGGGAATCGATCAGGAGATAATCCACACCGGGGAATTTCGCCATGCAGCGTTTATTCTACTAGATAGGTGCGCGAAGGCGAACAGGACGCATCGAGTCTGCGCATTCTCCGCGAGCTCTGCGCCTCTGCGTGAAATGTTTTTGGTTCGTGCCCAGGTGACGAAGCGGGCGATTTTCAGCAACGGGACGGAACTGTAACGGAATTTGCGAGTGCGTCGATTCTAACTGTCCCTTTCGATCCCTTTCGATCCGGCTGAAAATCAGTTTCGAACCAGAGCGGACGCATGGGTAGGGTAGGTCCCCGACCTGCCCTTTCTCACCGCCGTACATCCAGATGGTGGCCGTGTTACACAAGAAAGAAATATTC